>NZ_JBIAZI010000016.1:139545-206521 GCF_042899005.1 Actinoplanes sp. NPDC000266 | reverse complement strand
GAATCTCCCACCGACATCCAAAGACGCCGGCCGGGGTATTACTTAATTGGCACTGGCTTATCAAGCACCCTGTTGAGTTCTCAAAGAACAACCGCATCCGGCTAACCGCTCCGGAGCAACCGCTCAAACTTACCTGGTCGGCGTCGCGAGCGCAAGATCTAAGATCTTGTTCGCACCGCCCAAGTTTTCCCCACGCTTCGAACCCCGCCGCTAAGCGGGTGACTCGTGAAGGTGGCCCACAGACCGGCCGACTCGATCGCTTAGCGATCCGTCCGCCCGGCTCCTGTCCGGCCCGGTAACTCTACCCGGTCGTTCTCATCGGCGCAAGTTGCCCTGTTCCGATCTCGCCCGGCCGCGTCATCCGGCTCATCACCGAAGCGCTGAGCAAGCTTACCGCGTACCCCCGAGGTCTTGGTCCGGACCGTCGCTTTCGCTGTGTTCCGTCCCGGTTTCCCGTGGGCAGAGAGAAAGTTACGCGACCGGACACCGCGCATGCAAATCGACCCCCGTGCCTACTGGTGGCGCGAGACCGCCCAAACGAGCCTTTGACCGTGAAAGAGTGGGCTCATGGGTGCTTCCACGACGCTGGCAGCCGACGCTCTGACCGACATGATGCTGCCCTTCTGGCAGTTCGTGATCGGCGCACTTGTGCTGGTCACGGTCGTACTGTCCGTACGAAAGCTGGTCATGAGGGGTCCGTCGCGGATGGGTGGCGCCATGCTCATGGCCGGCGGCGCCGTAATCGGGCTGACAGTGGTCGGTTACTTAGTGCAGCTCCTGTGACCCCGGCAACATCAACTTAGAGACGGCGGTTGGCCAGGCTCGGAAGCTCCTGGCGTATGCGCTCGAGCCGCTCCAGATCGAGCTCCGCGCTCACCACACCCACCTCGTCCGGCGCCTGAGCAACCACCGTCCCCCACGGGTCGACGATCATGCTCCGCCCGAAGCACGTACGCCCCGGCTCGTGATCCCCGATCTGCCCCGCGGCCACCACATAGCACTGGTTCTCGATGGCGCGGGCCCGCAGCAGAACCTCCCAGTGATCCCGCCCGGTGTGCATCATGAACGCGGCCGGCACCACGAGGACCCGAGCCCGCCCTTCGACCGCGAGCCGGCGATACAGCTCCGGGAACCGCAGGTCGTAACAGATGGACAGCCCCGTCCGCACACCGGCGATCTCCGCGACCACGGTCTCGTCTCCCGGCGCCACCGACCGGGACTCCTGATAGGAGACCCGTCCAGCGATCTCCACGTCGTACAGATGAATCTTGCGATAGCGAGCCGCAAGCTCGCCCGAGGGAGAGAAAACCAGAGACGTGTTGTACGTACGGCTGGCGTCCGGCCCGCTCTCGTGGAACGACCCCGCATGGACCCAGATCCCGAGCTCCCGAGCCGCCCGCGCGAAGAAACCCGCGAACTCGCCATCGACCCCCTCGGGCTTGGGCGCCCCGGCCCCCGGTCCCAGGTAGTCCACGTACTCCGGCAGCACAGCCAGCTGAGCCCCACCCGCCGCCGCCCGTTCCAGCAGCTCCCGAGCCGTAGCCAGATTTTTCCCCCGGTCGTCCCGGGCATTCAGCTGACACACCGCAACGCGCATGCCTGCAGCCTACGAGCGCTTCCAACCAACACCCAAGGCCTTCAGAGGTACGGCTGAGCCCGGCACCCGCTGGTCTTCAAGGTAAGCAACACGCCGTCCTCGAAGCGTCCTGCTAAGTAAGGGGAGAAGTGCGCCGAGCGCGGTCCAGAAGATGGACGTAGAAGCGGCGGTGAGCGGGAGCGAACCTCGTCCAGACACGACGGCCCAGCCCGGTCTCGTATCGGACGACCATGGCGTGGGTGACTCGGCCCGGCTCGACTCGGAGCACCAGGCGAGCGCTGATGCCGGCTGCCGCCCGCACGGCCAGCACAACCGCGTCAGGGGCGCTGTGCTGGATCCGCCAGCCGAGCACTTGGCCGGGCGCCTTGAGCGGTGCCAGCCCGACGCCGAGAAGCTTCCAGACGGCGAGCATCTTGGCCCTCTCCGGCCGGGGCGCCCCTTCGAGGATCCGTCGCGCCCACGTCTCAGCGCTCAGCCTCTCCCCGGTGGCGAAGCTGAACCCCTCCCGGTAATGGATCGGCTCGATGCCGGCCAAGGCCATGGCCTCGGTGCTGACCTCTTCTTCGCGTACAGCTCCCCTGTCCACAACACGCTCCTCACACAAGCCCTCGGCCGCTCGTGCGGGGTGCGGCGGCGTGGGGGCGGAGCCGGGCCGCACGGGCGGGCCAGGACCGTGGTCAGGCTGAGGGCTGGGACAGGCGGGACTTCATTGCCTCGGCCAGCGCGAGCGTCGCCGAAAGGGGGCGGACCATGACGGTCAGTTCGGCTATGCGGCCGTCGGGGGTCTGGCGGATGAAGTCGCAGCCCTCCAGGTCTCGGTCGCCTATGTGGGCTTGGAAGACGAGGGCGTGGTCCAAGGCGCCCGGGGTGCTGATCTCGCGGACGTAGCGGAAGTCTTCGAAGACCTGGACCACGGCGCGGAGGATCTCGGCTACGGCGGGGCGGCCGCGGTACGGCTTGTGGACCACCGGGCTGTGGAAGACGACGTCCTCGTCCAGCAGAGCGATCGCGGCCGCGATGTCGCCCGACTCGACGGCGGCGCGGAAGGGGTGGACCGGAGGGTGGGCGGTGTTCGGAGGTGGGACTGCGGTCACGAGAAGGCCCCTATACTCAACAAGTTGAATAGGTAGGCATGACGCTAGCCCGGCCACGGGAGGCTGTCCAGATGTCGTTGCGGCATGCGGTTCTCGCGGCTCTGTCGCAAGGCGAAGCCTCGGGCTACGAGTTGGCCAAGCGCTTCGATGTGGCGGTCGCCGACTACTGGTCGGCCACGCCGCAGCAGCTCTACCGCGACCTCGAGAAGCTGGAGCGCGACGGGCTCGTGGCGGCTCGCGTGGTCGAACAGCGGCGCCGGCCCAACAAACGGGTCTTCACGCTGACCGCGGCCGGGCGTCAGGCGCTGCGGGAGTTCGTCCGGGAGCCGGCTAAGCCCGCGGCGATCCGGGACGAGTTCCTCGTCAAACTACAAGCGGGGAACGCCGAAGACGTCGACGCGCTCATCGCGGCGGCCGAGGCCCGCCTAACCCGGTCGCGGGAGAAGTTGGCGCGCTACGAGCAACTCCGCGAACGGCTGGAGGGCCAACCGGCGGATCAGCGCGGCGACGGGCCGTTTCTCACCCTCATGGCCGGGATCATGTACGAACAGCAGAACATCCGCTGGACCGGGCTGGTGCTGGAACGGCTCCGCGGCGCCGGTTTCTTGTGATTGGGGTGGTTGTGCACCCGTACAGAAAAAACCGCCGTCTTCCCTGACGGGAGACGGCGGCTTCCTGCTGATGTCAGGCGGACTTTTCCTCGCGCTCGCGGCGGCGACGGCCGACGAACTCGCGCGGGACGATCGTGGGGTTGACGTTTTCGAGGACCACCTCGCGGGTGATGACCACGCGGGCGGCGTCGGGGTTGCTCGGCACCTCGTACATCACGGAGAGCAGGACCTCTTCCATGATGGCTCGCAGGCCTCGGGCTCCCGTGCCTCGCAGCATGGCCTGGTCGGCGATGGCGTCCAGGGCGCCCTGGTCGAACTCGAGCTCGACGCCGTCCAGCTCGAACAGGCGCTGGTACTGCTTCACGTACGCGTTGCGGGGCTCGGTCAGGATCTTGATGAGCGCCTCGCGGTCGAGGTTGCGCACCGTGGTGATGACCGGCAGACGGCCGATGAACTCGGGGATCAGGCCGAATTTCAGCATGTCCTCGGGCATGACCTTGCCGAAGATGTCGTCGGTCTTGCGCTCGGTGATCGAGCGGAGGTTGGCGCCGAAGCCGACACCGCCGTGGCCGACGCGGGACTCGATGATGCGGTCCAGACCGGCGAAGGCGCCGCCCACGATGAACAGCACGTTCGTCGTGTCGATCTGGATGAACTCCTGGTGGGGGTGCTTGCGGCCACCCTGCGGCGGCACGTTGGCCACCGTGCCCTCGAGGATCTTCAGCAGGGCCTGCTGGACGCCCTCGCCCGAGACGTCGCGGGTGATCGACGGGTTCTCGCTCTTGCGGGCGATCTTGTCGACCTCGTCGATGTAGATGATGCCCTGCTCGGCGCGCTTCACGTCGTAGTCGGCGGCCTGGATCAGCTTGAGCAGGATGTTCTCGACATCCTCACCGACATAGCCGGCCTCGGTCAGCGCGGTGGCGTCGGCGATCGCGAACGGGACGTTGAGCATCCGCGCGAGCGTCTGGGCCAGGTGCGTCTTTCCGCAGCCGGTGGGGCCGATGAGCATGATGTTGGACTTGGCCACCTCGACGTCGCTGCCCGCGCCGGGGGCGCCGCTCGACTCGGCCTGAATCCGCTTGTAGTGGTTGTAGACGGCCACCGAGAGGGCCTTCTTGGCCTGCTCCTGACCCACCACGTACTGATCGAGGAACTGGCAGATCTCCATCGGCTTGGGAAGCTCTTCCCACTTCACCTCGCCGGTCTCGGCCAGCTCTTCCTCGATGATCTCGTTGCAGAGGTCGATGCACTCGTCGCAGATATAGACCCCGGGGCCCGCGATGAGCTTCTTGACCTGCTTCTGGCTCTTCCCACAGAAGGAGCACTTCAGTAGGTCGCCGCCGTCGCCGATCCGTGCCACCTACGTACTCCTTGTGCTCGTCGGCCGGCTGTCACCGGCCCAGATCCGAGGTCGAAACGCCCCGTTGCCTTCTCATCGTCTGCCGAACCGCGTAACTGAGGCTGCATGCTCGACGTTACCCGCAAAGGGGCTGTTCTCCGACCCCCCAAAACGGGCGTGTCAGGGGTCGGCCAGTCTAACTCGGGCCGGCCGGCCCCTGACGATACGCTTCTCTCAGCTGCCGCTGCCGACGGCCTGGAGCGTCTTCTTGCGGCTGACCAGGACGGTGTCGACGATGCCGTACTCCTTGGCCTCGGCCGCCGTCATGATCTTGTCGCGGTCGACGTCCTTGCGCACCTGCTCGGCCGTACGGCCGGTGTGGCGGGAGATCATCTCCTCCATCTGCGACCGCATGCGGAGGATCTCGCGGGCCTGGATCTCGATGTCCGAGCCCTGACCGTAGCCACCCTCGGTGGCCGGCTGGTGGATCAGAACCCGGGAGTGCGGCAGCGCGAGGCGCTTACCCGGGGTGCCACCGGCGAGCAGCACGGCCGCGGCGCTGGCGGCCTGGCCGAGGCAGACCGTCGAGATGTCCGGGCGGACGTACTGCATCGTGTCGTAGATCGCCGTCATGGCGGTGAAGGAGCCGCCGGGCGAGTTGATGTACATCGTGATGTCGCGGTCGGGGTCGGAACTCTCCAGCGTCAGCAGCTGGGCCATCACGTCGTTGGCCGACGCGTCGTCCACCTGCACGCCGAGGAAGATGATCCGGTCCTCGAACATCTTGTTGTACGGGTTCGTCTCCTTCATCATCCCGTTCGAGGAACGCTCGATGAAGGAGGGCAGCACGTAACGGTTGGTCACCGGCGCGAACCCGCGAGGCATCGTCAGGTCAGTCATTGTTCCGCTCCTCAGTTCAGCGTTCCGGCGCCCTCGGGAACCTGAGTGGCCCCGGTGATCACCTGGTCGATGAAGCCGTAGTTCTTGGCCTCGTCCGCCGTGAACCAGCGGTCACGGTCGGAGTCGCGCTCGATCTGCTCCTGGGTCTGGCCGGTGTGGAAGGCGACCCGCTCCTGGAACATGCGCTTGGTGTAAAGCATCTGCTCGGCCTGGATGGCGATGTCGGCGGCCGTGCCGCCCATGCCGCCCGAAGGCTGGTGCATCATGATGCGCGCGTGCGGCAGCGAGTAGCGCTTGCCGGGGGCGCCGGCGCAGAGCAGCAGCTGCCCCATCGACGCGGCCATGCCCATCGCCACGGTCGAGACGTCGTTGTCGATGAACTGCATCGTGTCGTAGATCGCCATGCCCGAGTAGACCGAGCCACCGGGCGAGTTGATCCAGAGGTTGATGTCCCGCTCGGGATCTTCGGCGGAAAGCAGCAGCAGCTGCGCGCAGATGCGGTTGGCGACCGAGTCGGTCACCTCACTGCCGAGGAAGATGATGCGCTCGCGCAGGAGGCGGTTGTAGACCGAGTCGTCGAGGTTGCCACTGATGGAGTCACCGCGCAGCAGGGGGCTCGCGGGGAGGTGAAGATCGGTCATGGCAGCCCTTCAACAGCTAGCCGGCAGGTTGTCCGTCGTACGCCCAACCTAACCGGTGGAATGGGCAACGGCTTCCCGCTCGGGCAGGTGTTCGCTGACAGCGCACGCGCCCGGGAAAAAGCCCCGAAAAAAGCAGAGAGCCGCCACCCCAGGGGTGGCGGCTCCCGCCGGAAGAACCTCAGTGGTTGTGACCCTCGTGGCCGTGCTCCTCGTCGGAGGCGGCCCGCAGGTCGTCGAGCGTGAGGACGTTGCCCTCGGCGTCCTTCATCTCGACCTGCTCCATCACGGAGGCGAGCGCCTTGCCGCGGCGCACGTCACCGAAGACCGCGGCCGCCGCGCCCGACTGGACGAGCTGGTCGTAGTACTGCTGCGGCTGCATCTGGGCCCGCTGGGCCCGGTGCACGATCTCGTGACCGAACTCGTCGTCGGAGACCTGCACGTCCTCCGCGTCGGCGATGGTGTCGAGCAGCAGCTGGATCCGGACGCCCTCCTGGGCGGCCTCGGTCAGCTCCTGGTCGATCTGCTCCTCGGTCTTGTCCTCGGAGGTCAGGTAGTCCTGCAGGGTCGCGCCGATCCGCTCGAGCTGGTCGGTCATGGCCTGCTTGCGGCCGTCGACCTCGTCCTTGACGACGCCCTCGGGAGCGGGGATCTCGGCGGCCTCGACGAGCTGCTTGAGGGCCTCGTCACGAGCCGCGTAGATCTGCTCGACCTTCTTGACCTTCGTGAGCCGCTCGCGCAGGTCGCCCTTCAGCTCGTCGAGCGTGTCGAACTCGCTCGCCAGCTGGGCGAACTCGTCGTCGATCTCGGGCAGCTGCTTGTCCTTGACGCTGCGCACGGTCACCGCCACCTGGGCCTCACGGCCGGCGAAGTCGCCGCCCACGAGCTCGGTGGTGAAGGTGGTGTCCTCGCCGGCCGACATGCCCACGAGCACCTCGTCGAGGCCCGGCAGAAGCTGCTTGCTGCCGACCTCGTGTGAGATGTTGGTGGCCGAGCCGCCCGGCACCTCTTCGCCGTCGACGGTGGCGTTCAGGTCGAGCTGCACGTAGTCGCCCTCGGCGGCCGGCCGCTCGACGGTCTTGAGCGTGGCGAAGCGCTCACGCAGGCCGTTGATCTGCTCATCGATCTCGTTGTCGCCGATCTCGACGGCCGGGACCTCCACCTTGATGGTGGACAGGTCCGGCACCGTGATCTCGGGCCGCACGTCCACCTCGGCGGTGAACTTCAGCGGCTCGTTGTCGGCGAACTCGGTGATCTCGACCTCGGGCCGGCCCAGCGTCTTGACGTCGTGCTCACGCACGGCGGCCAGGATCTGCTGCGGAATGGCTTCCTGAACCGCCTCGTTCAGGACCGCGCCACGCCCGACACGCTGGTCGATGACCGCTGCCGGGATCTTGCCGCGACGGAAGCCCGGCACCTGCACCTGCGCGCCGATCTCCCGGTACGCCTTCTGCAGGCTCGGCTTGAGCTCGTCGAACGGCACCTCGATGGCGAGCTTCACCCTGGTCGGGCTCAGAGTCTCGACGGTGCTCTTCACAGGCGTACTCCTTGTTGCTGCGGATAGATGTTGTCAGTCGGGGTGGCGGGATTTGAACCCACGGCCCCTCGCTCCCAAAGCGAGTGCGCTACCAAGCTGCGCCACACCCCGTGGCGTCGGCCAGTGTATGCGGTCCGCTTCCCCACGCGTGCGCTGGAGTCACCTCAGGCACCTATCCGGTTCGCAAAGCCCGTGGACGACCCAGTAAGCTATGCGAGCGGACCCCGTCCAAACGGGGGGCGTTGCGGGCGTAGCTCAATGGTAGAGCCTCAGTCTTCCAAACTGATTACGCGAGTTCGATTCTCGTCGCCCGCTCTCCTTCGGTTAGCCCTGTCCGCGAGGTGCGCGGACCGTGGCGGATCGCCATGCCTACCTGGGGGCCGAGCCCCCAGACCCCCAGGGTGCGGATGGTCGCGGTGGGTGGGTGACGGGCCATTGGGGTGTACGGCACGTCGTGCGGCCTTCCGGAAGGGGAGGTCGTTCGGGACTGTCGATTCTTGTTGCCGGGTCTCCTTCGGTTAGCCCTGTCCGCAAGGTGCGCGGACTGTGGCGGATCGCCATGCCTATCTGGGGGCCGAGCCGCCCGACGCCCACGGTGCGGATGGTTGCGGTGGGTGGGTGGCGGGCGATTGGGGGGTACGGCGCGTCGTGGGACCTCTCGGAAGGGGCGGTCGTCGGGGGCTGACGCGCGCGTGTTGGACATTTGTTGCGGTGGGTTGGCGATCGTTTACAGTGGCGGGGGTCTATCGACTCTGGGATTTAGGCTGCTGGGGGGTCTGTGGCGGGTGGGCGCGGGGAACCGTTTCGGACCTGGAACCCGGTCGAACGCGAGTGGGTTCTCACCGTTCCCAGCCGTGCGCCGCTCCCCGCCCAAGCGGACCTGCGGGCGGATGAGGCTCCGGCGTGCGCGTTCTGTGATGTCTTCGCGGCCGGCGATGCCGATCAGATCCGGGTTGTTCCCAGCAAACATCCCATGGTTCCGACGGTTGCCGGGATCGAGGATTTGTCGGCCGAGCAGCACTCGGTGCTGATATATACCAAGGAGCACCACCAGCGGCTCGGCACGATGCCGGTCGGCCGGTGCCGCGATCTTCTGGCCCGGATCGGTCAGCTCTCCGACGAGCTGATGACGAACGGCAATATCGAGGCGGTGTGCGCGACCGAGGCGGTCGGCGACCACTTCGGCGTGACGGTGGCCCATCCGCACGCCCAGGTGATCGGGCTCGAGTTCGAACCCCGTGCGATCTCCATGGACGATTCCGGGGGCTGCGCTCTGTGCGCCGGCGGAAAGACCGGTGGGAACGGCCGTCATGTTGTTCGGGAGCTGCCTACCGCGGTGGCTGAGGTGCCGCCTTGGGCGCGGCTTCCGTTCGAGACCGTCATCTACACCAGGCGTCATACGCCCTCGCTGGGGGCGACGAACGAGGACGAGCTTTCCGACATCGCGCAGTTGATCTGGGAGGTCCTGCGCGCGTACCGCTCGCAGACGCGGGGGAAGCCCCAATATCTGCTGGGCGTCATGCAGGCGCCGCGGAGCCGGCGGTCGGCCCATCATCTGCGGGTCGAGCTCATGCCCCTGCACAAGTCCGACGGCAGCCTGAAACGGCCCGGCATCCTCGAGACCATGTTCGGTCTCTACATCAATCCGGCTCAGGCCTCCGAGTCGGCCGAGATCCTGCGCCGGCTGCTGAACGAGGGGGCGGGCCGGTGAACGGTGTTCAGATGGTCGGGACCCAACGGTCCGGCTCGAACCTGGTCCGGCTGGTTCTGAACGGCATCGACGACGTGGTCGCCCCGCCCTCGGCGCACGAATACCGCGATTTCGCCGAGCTGTACCCCTACTACGCGCCGCACGGCCCGGACGAGCTGGTCCGCCTGGCCGAGGATCTGGCGCAGCTGGTGCGCCTGAACGCGCTCCCGTGGCCCGAGGCCGAGTTGACCGGGAAGATCATCGCGAGCCAGGCCGGCGGGCCGGCGCTTTCCCAGATCATCATGGCGATGTACGACGAGTTGGCGCGCCAGACCGGGAGCGTGAGCTGGGTCAACAAGTGTCTCGAGAACCACCGGTACCTGCCGGAGCTGATCGCGGCCCGGCCCGGGCTGCGCGTGCTCCACCTCGTCCGGGATCCGCGGGATGTCGCGCTCTCCTTCCGCCGGGCGCCCATCGGCCCGAAGGATCCTTGGGTCATCGCCCAGCACTGGCTGGACGACCAGCGCTCCATCCGGGAGCTGCGGGACGATCTCGTCGCGAAAGGCGCTCGGTGGACGACCGTTCATTACGAGGACGTCGTCGCCGACCCGGAAACGCGGTTCGAGCTGATCTGCCGCGAGCTGGATGTCGCGTGGACACCCGCGGCGCTGCGCTTCCATTCCTCGCCGGACGCCGTGACGGCCGCCAACCTGTCGCCGCTGTGGGAGACGCTGGCCACGCCGATCAGCCGGGACCGGGTCGGCGGCCACACGAGCCCCGACCATCGGCAGTTCGTCATCCGGGTCGAGGAGGTCGTATCGGCCGAGATGCTGGCCTTCGGGTATGAACCGGCATATTGCCGTCAACCGATCACGCTCTCCGACAGCCAGGTCGCGCAGGCGAAGCTCCGGGACAGGGCCCTTCGGCTGTCGGCCACCCGGGCCCGGCCGCCGGCGGCCGAGGAACTGCACACCCGGCGCGATCGCTACCTCGCGAGCCTGAGACTTCGCCTGGCCGGGGACGCGGGCTGACGGGACCGGCCCATTCCGATCTTGGCAACTGGCGATCAGGATGGGGAGGCCGGAGCCTGGGCCGATCATGGGAGGCCGTGTGGAATTACCCATGGATCTCTGCAATTCCCCGCAAGAGTGGCATTCATGGATAGATGAGCAGGTCGGCGGGGATGCCGACCCCCGGGCGGAGTTGCCGGCGTACGTCGTCCGGCAGTTCGGCCCCGAGGCCCTGGACACGCATGACTGGTTCTGGACGCCGGGCAACGGCGCCATGATCGAACATCTGCTGCGGCAGGTACCGCCCGGTGAGCGCGGCACCGTTCTCCCGGCGTACCAGCGGGTCGCCGCCGCGCTCGCGGACACGGCGACCTCGATGAGCATCGAACCGCTGGACTGGCCCGGCGCCACATTCCGGGCGCCGCGCCGGGACGCCCGGGTGTTCGTGGTCAATCCCCTGCACGCCAATCCCCTGGCCGCGTCCCTCTCGGCCACGTTCCTGGCCGGCATCGCCGCATACGCGGCCACGACCGGGGCGCTGCTCGTCGAGGACGATCCCTTCCGTGGACTCGACGCCGCCGACAGGCTCCGGCCGACGCTGCTCTCCTTGCATCCCGAGGGGACCGTCCATCTCGGAAGCTGGACCAAGACCCTGGGATGGCCGGTCAAGCTCGGGTTCGCCGGCTGGCCGCGCGCGCTCCGGCCTTTCACGCCACCGTGGCCGAGCCCGGCCGGCCTGGCGTCCTTGCTGCGTTCGGGCCGCGACGCGGACATCCGCGCCCGCCGGCACGCGCTGCTGGCACGGCGCCGCGCGGAGCTGACCGGAGTTCTGGGCGAGCTCGGCTTCTCGTTCGTCCCGCCGACGGGCGGTGCGCACCTCGCTGTGCTCACCGGCGACGCCGAGGGGTTGCGGCGGCGGCTGGCCGCCGCGGGCATCGGCGGCCTGGCGGCTGACGACTTCTATCCACGCGGTGCGGCCGGCCCCGCGCAGCCGTTCGTACGGCTCGCCTTCTCGAACGTGCCCGAGAGCGACTGGCCCGGCCTGATCGCGCGGCTGGGAAGCGTCCTGTCCGCGGTGGGCAGCTGATGTGGGCGCTGCGCGCCGCGCGCCTCTTCGACGGTGAACGCCTCATCGAGCGCCCCCTCGTCATGGTGTCGGGTGGCGTGATCACTGACGTCCGCGAGCGGGGCGCCGCGCCGGAGGGCGTGCCCGTCACCGACGTCGGCCACGCCACAGTCCTCCCCGGGCTGGTCGACGCCCACGTCCACCTGGTCCTTCCCGGTGACCCGGATCCGGTCGGCGCGGCCGGCGTCTCCGCCGGCGAGCTGGCCGCCAACGCGCGCCGCTCGGCGGCCGCCTGCCTCGACGGAGGCATCACCGCCGTCCGCGACCTCGGCGACCGGGACTACGCGACGGTGGGCGTACGGGCGGAGTCCGCTCGCGACCCGATGGCGGGCCCGCACCTGATGGTCTCCGGTCCGCCGATCACCACTGAGGGCGGCCACTGCTGGTTCCTCGGTGGGGCGGTGACCGGCCGGTCGGATCTGGTCGAGGCGGTCCGGAGCCGGGCCGCTTGCGGGGTGGACGTCATCAAGATCATGGCGAGCGGCGGGGAGATCACCCCGGGCACCCGGTCCTGGCAGCCGCAGTACACGGCGGACGACCTGCGATCGGTCGTCGCCGAGGCGCACCGGCTCGGCCTGCCCGTCGCGGCGCACGCGCACGCCGTGAGCGCCATCGAACGCGCGCTGGACGCGGGCGTCGACACGATCGAGCACGCGACGTTCCGTACGGCTGATGGCATCCGCCCCGATCCCCGGCTCATCGACCGGCTCGCCGCGAGCGGGACGCCGGTGACCGTCACGACCGGGTTCTCGCCGGAGGGGCCGCCGCTCGACGAGGCCGCACGAACTCGCATCGCGGCCACCCTGGACGCCGCCGACCAGATGAGACGCGCGGGCGTACGGATAGTGCTGGCCAGCGACGCCGGCATCTCGGACCAGAAACCGCACCGGCTGCTGCCCTTCGGGCTCATCCGCATGGTCGAAGCCGGCTTCTCACCGGTCGAGGCGCTACGGGCGGCGACCGCAACTGCGGCGACCGCCTGCGGTCTGCCGCGCAAGGGCCGCGTCGTTCCCGGCGCCGACGCGGATCTGCTGATCGTGGACGGTGATCCGGCGCGCGACATCGGCGCGGTACTCGCCGTACGGTCCGTCTATCGTGGCGGCTTGCGGGTACGTCACTTCGGCCCGGCCGCGTCGTGATCGTCTCCCATTCGCACGGCTTCGTGTTCGTGTCCAACCCCAAAGCCGCGTCGACCAGCATCGAGTCCGCCCTGGAGAAGTTCCAGGAGAGGCCCGATCTGAACGCGAGGCACCGGCCCGGTTTCTACACCGCGCGTCACATGCCGGCCACGGAGATCCGGGAGGAGCTCGGCGAGAACGCCTGGGACGATCTGTTCACCTTCGGCGTGGTCCGGCACCCTCATGACTGGTTCGTCTCCCAGCTGACGTACAACTACCGCCGCCTGGGCCGCCCGGTCCCCCGCGACCGGCGGATCACCGACCGCGACGTGTGGCGCGTGCACTCGCTGCTCACCGACCGGCGCGGACGGCCCGCCAGCGCCAGCGCCAGCCAGTGGGCGTTCCTCTGCTCGGACTCGCGGCAGCCGCTGGTCGGGCACCTCACGACACTCGACGACCTCGATCACACCTGGGCCGAGCTGACCCGCTTGATCGGGTCGGCCGTCCCGCGACCGGAACGACTCAACCGCACCCGCCATCCCGCGTGGGACGACTGGCTCACGCTGGGCGCACGCAAGGTCATCGAGACACTGTGGGCACTGGACTTCGCACTCCACCGGCAGGCGGCCAGGAGCTTCCGGCTCTAGCCGGCCAGCGCGCGGGCCACCGCCTCGCCGGCCGCCCGCACCCGGTCGTCCGGCTGAGGCTGCAGGATCTGGGCCCACGTGCTGAGGAAACTGCCGCGCAGCTGCTGGCGGCCCAGCGGCCGGGCGTAGAACCACGTGTGGAAATGGGCATGACCGTCGCCCGAGCGGTAGAGATGCACCCGGGCGACCGTTCCCAGGCCGAGGATCGCGCGTTCGATCCGGGCGCACAGGGGCCCGAACCCGGCGACCATCTCGACGGGCATCTCGCTGAGCGACTCCCAATGGTCGCGGGAATGCAGGATGACCGTCCCGGGCAGTGCGCTCGGCTGATGGAGGCGGAGTCGCCAGTGGACGTCGGTCCAGAGGAATTCGTCGTCGTCCGCCGTACAGAACTCGCACGCTTCCGGCCCGTCGTCGCCGGGCCGGACGAGTTCCGGCCGCTCCGGTTCCAGTGCCCGGGCGGCCACCGGCAGCCGGAACGGGAAGGTCGGGTAGGACGTCAAGTCCGACAGATCGGCTTTCGGACGGAGGAGCGCCGCGTCGTCGACCATGCCACTCCTCATCGCTGTACGGTGAGAGCCCCATTATCGCGGAGATGCCGAGTCGTCGCATGGAGGAGCCGTAGTGAACCAGCGTCGCGACCACGACTACAACGAAGAGGCCCGCACCTACGACTCGACCCGTGGTGGCGACGCGCGGGCGATCGCCGCCGCGGACGCGCTGCACGCGCTGCTCCCGGCCGGTGCGCCGGTCCTCGACATCGGCGGCGGCACCGGCATCGTGGCCGGCTTCCTCATCAAGCTCGGCCATCCGACGACGGTCGTCGACTCGTCGCCCGAGATGATCCGGATGTGTGAGTCGCGCGGCACGGTGCCCACCGTCCTCAGCGACGCGACGACGCTGCCGTTCGAGACCGGCTCCGTCGACAACGCGATCATGATCTGGCTGCTGCACATCATCGACGACCCGGCGCCGTTCATCACCGAGGTCGCGCGGGTGCTCAAACCGGGCGGCCGCTTCATCACCACTGTGGACAAGCTGAACAGCAACAACCCGGACCACGACCGGGCGCGCACCGACGCCCCCGAGCTCATTGCCCGCCTGTGCCGGGAGGCCGGTCTCGCCGAGGGCCCCCGGTCCAGCTTCGTCGGCCACGGCCAGCGCAACGATCCCCTGTACCAGCTCGCGGTCTTCGACCGGCTGTAAACGACGACGATGACCTCCGTGCCGCCGCTCGGCTCACTGCGGACTCTCGCCGGCCTCGAACTCCGGGGCCGCCGGGTGCTGGTCGCCGCCGACATCGACGTGGCCAGGCGGCAGACCAGCAGCGAGACACACTTCAAGATCGAAAGATTGGCCCGGACGGTACGGCACCTCGTGGACCATGGTGCGACGGTGCTCATCCTGGGTACGCAGGGCAGCAACTCGGTCCGCGTGCTGGAGCCCGGAAACACCCAGGGTCTCGAATGGCACCGGCAGGCGATGCAGCGGGCCCTGCCCGGCACGCGCGTCGTCCGCTTCGACGTGATGGACGACGTGCTGTCGGCCGAGCTCGAACCGGGCACGGTCTCCCTGCTGCCCAACCTGGCCGAGGTGAGCCGGGAGGACACCGCCTTCGCGGCCGGCTACGCGCCGCCCGGCGACGCGGCGGCCGAGCAGGCCATGCGGGAGGCGTGCGAACGCGCGCTGCTGCCGACCCTGCTCCGCGACCAGTACGACGTGTTCGTTCTCGACGATTTCCGCTCAACGGTCTGGGCGTTGCCCTCCAACGTCGGGCTCGCCGCGGGCAAGGTGTGCGCCGTGGGGCTCGGCCTTCAGGACGACGTCGAGAGCCTGGCGCGGCTCGTCGAGCACAGTCGCAGCCTGCGGGAGGCCGGCGACGCGGGCCGTGTCTGCTATGTCGGCAGTTCCCGCCCGCAGGATGTCGCGACCGCCTGTGTCCTCCTCGGCAACGGGCTTTTCGACCGGGCCGTGCTGGGGCCCATGCCTTCGCTCATGGTCTACCGCGAGCTCGGCTTCTCGCTGGGGGCCGGGCCGACCGCGGACCTCGAGTCGCTTCTGCAGACGCACCGGCCGATCGACGTGGCCGCCGGGAGCGACATCCCGGGCCTGGTCAACCGTCATCTCGGCGACCTGGTGCTGCCGACCGACTACCTGGTGGCGAACCGCACCGGCGACGGCAAGTCGCGGCGTGTCACGCCCGAAGGGCTCGAAGACCTGGCCGACGACGACCGCGTCATGTCGATCGGTCCCGCGACCCTGAAGAAGTTCGCGGCGGAGACGGCCCGGGCCAGCCTGGTCTTCCACTTCGGCATGATGGGGGCGCGCGCCCGGCCGTACGTGTCGTACACCGAAGAGGTCATCCGCACCAACCTCACCTCGCCGGCCGCCGCGTACATGGCGGGCGACCACATCCTGGAGATCGCCGACGACCTCGGCGTGTCCTCGTCGCTGCGTGGCCGCACCACCGGGGCACAGACCGGAAGCTCCGTCCTGTGCGGCGCCCGGATGCCCGGACTCGCCCCGTTCCGGACGGCCGGCGACGCTATGACGACGCCAGCTCCATGATCGCGACGGCCGCCTCCCGCACCGCCGGATCGGGGTCGTCGCTCGCCCTTCGCGTCACCGCCGCCCGAGCCTCGTCGTCGTCGGCCCAGTAGTACCCGAGCGCTTCCACCCCCGCCACGCGCACGGCGGAGTGAGAGTCGTGCTCGGTCAGCCTCAAGGCCAGCTCACGCGCCCCGTCGGCGCCGGCGGCGGCGAGGCCCCACAGCGCGGCCCGGCGCACTGTCGCGCTCCGATCCGACAAGGCCGCGGCGGCCACCGTTGCCGTTTCGGAGGGCAGGGCGGTGACGAGCGCCCGCACCGCCGTCTGGCGGACGTCGGCGCTCTGGTCGACGGTCGCCCGCTCGGTGAGCATCGGCGCCGTTTCCGGGCGCTCCGGCCATTTCTCACCGATGAGGACGACCGCCGCCGCGCGCACCGCCCAGTCCGGATCATTCCGGGCGACGGTCATGACCAGCTCGCGCACCGTCGCGTCGGCCGGCCATGTCGCGCCCGCGGCCCGGAGCGCGGACAGCCGGATCGTGGCGTCCGGGTCGTCGGCGGCGTGCGCGCACAGCGCGCGGCGGGTCTCCGGGTCGTCGCGCCATTGATCGGCCAGGCAGCCCAGGGCCGTCATACGGACCGTGTCGCTGCTGTCCGACGACGCCCGCTCGGCCATGAACGACAGAAGGCCGGGCGACGAAGGCCGGGCGCCGGCGACACAGAACAACGCGGACCGGCGGACGTCCTCATCGGGGTCGCCGACGGCGAGGTCACGAATGATCTTCTGTACGCCCGGATCGCCCGGCCATTGAGCGTGCGAGGTGACCACAGCGTGCTCGCGCACCGACCAGTCGGCGTCGCCGGCCGCCCACCGCAGGATGTTCTCACGCGCCGTGCCCTCGTCGTGGTCGGCGTCGGCCAGCATGCTCACCACGGCCCGGCGTACCGCGTCGCTCGTGTCGCTCTCGTAGGCCGCGGCCAGGTCGTCGAAAGCGTCCACGTCGTGGTGCGGTGAGCTGAGGCCGAGCAAGGCGACTATCCGGACGTCCTGGTCCTCGTCGGCGCCGGCCCGCTCGACCAGGAGCGGCACCGTGCCGGGGTGATGGGGCCACATGGTGGCGAGCGTCCGCACCGCCGCGCGCCGGACGAGCCAGTGGTCATCCTCGACGGCGCACCGGGCCAGCAACTTCCGCGTATCGCCAGATTGCGGCCGCCCCTTGACGACGGTCTCCAGGGCGATCTGCCGGACGGACGCGTCCGGGTCGGCGACGGCGCGCTCGGCCAGGAGGGTCAGGGTGTCTTCCCTGTTCACCGCGGTGGCCGCCAGGGCGCGGACCGCGGCCTGCCGGACCGACCGATGGGGATCGCCGACGGCCCGTTCGACGATCAGGTCGTACGAGGGACCCAGGCCCACCCCGGCCGTCGTCATCCCCTCGATCGCCGCCTGCCGCACGGTCGCGTCGCGACCGTCGCGCAGACAGGCACGGACATCCGCGTCGATCTCCTGGTCACCGGCGCCGGACCGCTGGGCCAGCACGCGCGTCGCGGCCGCGCGGACGCGCGGGTCGGAGTCCTCCGCCGCCCGCCGTCGCATGATCGCGGGAAGCTCCGGGCCGGCCGGCCACCGGGCGTCGAGCAGCTCCACGCAGGCTCGCCGGACGGTGGGATCGTCGTCGTCGGCGGCGCGCTGCTCCACCAGCGCCCGGACGTCGTCGCCGGCATCGCGCCGGGAGACCAGCGCGCCGATGATCGCGCGGCGCACGTCGCCCGCGGGATCGGTCACGGCCCTCCGCAGCAGCTCCTCGTGGACCGCCGCGTCGTTCTCCGGATGGCGCGCGAGGACGGCGATCGCGGCGCCGCGAACCACCGGGTCATGATCGATCCGCGCCGCGCGGAACAGATCGCCCTGGCTCGCCAGTCGCATGCCGAGCTCGGCCGCCAGCACGGCCACCGGCCCGGACAGATGACGGCCGACGTTCGAGTACCAGGTGAGGAACGGCGGCGCGCCGAGCCAGCGGTGGCCCAGGGACGCGAACGCCGTGAGTGTCGCGTCGCTCAGCGCGGCCTGCAGGGCGCCGTTCGGGTTGGCCTCCAGCTCCACCAACAGCTCGAACAGGCGGGTCAGGACCGCCCTCACCTGCGGCACGAGGCGCATGCTCGGGCGTACCTCGTGCAGCGCCCGCATGCACAGCAGGCTGCGCGCCGGGAGCTGCGCCTTGTCGAAGCGCCAGGCCTGGTCGGCGTCGAGCAGCCGCTCCATGATCGCCGCCGCGAACCGCTCCTTCATGCGGATCACCAGCAGCAACACCTCCGACCAGGCCGGATCGGCACCGTGCTGGTCGAAGATCGCGAGCAGGGCGGCCTCGTCCATCAGCCGGTCGTCGAACCGGCGCACGATGTCGAGGGCGGCGAGGTATTCGAGGAACGTCCGGTGCACGAAGCCGTACATGCCGGCGCCGAAGCGGGAGAGGATGTAGTTCCGGGTCCGCAGTTGGGTGATCATCGAGTGCGCCGCCGCGCGGGCCACGGGCGGGTCGTAACCACGCTCGGCCTCGAGGTACGCCTCGAACGCGCCCTGGAGCTCCTGCTCGGTGATGCGGTTGCCGCCGATGCTGCCCTCACCGACCAGCATGGTCCGGGCCAGAACCCGCAGCAGGTCGAGCTTGTCCTCGTAGAGGAGACCCTCGTGGTCGGGGAAGCTGTGTGCCTCCACGTCCCAGTGCTCCACCAGCAGCGACACCGCGAACTCGTACACGTGGGCGCGGTCGCGGGGCATCTCCCGCCGGCGGCCCATGATGCAGAGCAGGGTCAGCAGCAGCGGGTTCCCGGCCAGCTCGTTGACCGCCGGGAAGCTGTACACGGCCGAGGTCATCCGGATGGTGAGCCGGTCGGCCTCGGCGTGATCGTCGGCGCACGCGATCTGGTACCACGCCGCGATGAACGAGGCGATCGGGCCGGGCTCGAGATCCTGTAGCTGGTAGAGCTTGAAGCCGGCGTCGTCGAGGGTCTGCCGGTGATATCCGACCGGCCGTGAGGTCACCACCAGCCGGACGTGCGGATATCGGCGGGCGAACTCCCGGATCTCCCGCGTCACCGCGGTACGCCGGTCCCGGTCGAAGACCTCGTCGAGTCCGTCGAAGATGACAAGGACCGGCCGGCCGCTGTCGAGGAGCTTGGTCAGCACCGCCTCCCGCAGGCCCAGCCCCTGGGTGTGGTGGAGGTGGTCGAGGAAGTCGGTGAACGAGGTGTGCGCGCCCGCCGTGTAGTGGCGCAGCTCGACCAGCAGGGGCAGCGTCCCGGCGAGGCCGTCGAGCGGCGTCGGCGCCGGGCCGGGGGCGGCGCCGGCGAGCTGAGCCAGGCGCAGCACCACGTATCGGGCGATGGTCGACTTCCCCGCGCCGGGATCGCCGAGGAGCACCACCTCGGGATGATCGGGGGCGGCGAGAAGACCGAGCACCGGCCGGGCCGGCGGCTGGAGCAGCGCGTCACGGGCGGGGCTGACCATCTCGAGGGCCAGATCGCGGGGCATGGCCCGGGGATCGGCCTCCTCGCCGAGGAGCAGTCGCCGGCGGAACTCCCGGGGAAGCTCCATCACCGGCGGATCGGCGCGCGCCGTCGGTGGCGTGAACACGCGTTGCAGCGGCACCCGCAACCGTTCCTCGACGTTCGCCATGGTCAGCAGCATCTCGAGGTTCAGCTGCTGGAAGTAGTCCCGCACGCGCTGCAGGTAGGCGTCCAGATCGGCCTGTTCCCCATCGTCGAGATCGACGGGCTTGCCGGGTTCGGGCTCGGCCGCCGACGCCCGTTCCCAGGCCGCCAGCCACTGTGGCATGCCGGAAGCCGGCACCCCGCAGACGGCGAGGAACGTGTTCAGCTTGGCCCGGGACGGCAGGCGCTCGCCCTTGACGATCTCACCGACCGTGCTCTTGCCCAGCGGTTCCCAATGCCGCCCGTCGGCACGCGGCGGAAGAGCGCCGGCTGCCTTCTCCATCTGCTGGTACGACAGGCCGCGGCGACGGCGCAGACCGTCCAGGCACGCGGCGAGCTGTTCCGGGGTCTCCACCGCCGACGGGTCGACACCGGGCATCGGCATCTCCTGTCCTGTTTCCACTTGTCCGGCCGGACGCGTCGGAAGGGTCGTGGATCACGGCCGGACGCGCAGCTCACCCGCGTCCCGCTCTCCGACGCGCCTCCGGGTTCCTCCGAGATCATGGCCAGCCCGAAGCCTCGCACGCTGCACTGGAACCCGTCCACCACGAAAGCCGGCGCCGGCCTTCTTTACCAGGCAAGAGACCAGGAGTTCCCATGCAGCAGCTACTCGAGTTCCTGCCCGTGGCCGGCGCCGCGCTGAATTTCGCCGCGGCTCTCACCGGTCTGGCCACCGCTCTGATCAACCGGTCGGCGCGCCGCCGTCCCGGCGTCCGCGACTGACCGGCCGCGCGGCCACGGCCGCACCGGCGAGGCCCAGGCCATGGGATGATCCCCATGGCCTGGGCCTTTTGTTGTCCTTCGGCTACGGAACCCATACCAAAGTAGATCCCGGCGGTCGCCCGGCCTGTCTACCGTGAAGCCATGAGAACCCCTCGCGCACCAAGTCCCTTTTGAGCATTCGATGGAGACCGAGCTCCGACTGAGGCCGCCGAGCCGCCGAGTGGATCGACGGTTCGTGCCGTGGCGGACGTTGCAGGCGCTGATCTGGGGTGTGTTCGTGCTCGGCACGCTGGGGGTCGTCCACGGCCTGGCCGAGGTGACACGGCCCTGGCTCGGGCCGGTCCTGGTGATCGGCGGGGCGATCTACGCGGTGAACATCGTCGTCATGCCGTCCTGGCGCTACCGGGTGCACCGGTGGGAGACGACGGACGACGCGGTCTACGCGCTCGAAGGATGGCTCACCAAGAAGTGGCAGATCGTGCCGCTGTCACGGATTCAGAGCATCGACACCGAGATCGGGCCGTTGCAGCGGATGTTCGGGATCGCGACGATCAAGGTCACCACGGCCTCCAGTGAAGGCCGGATCTCGATCGAAGGGCTGGACGCCGAGGTCGCGCGGGAGACGGTGGACCGGCTCCGGGAGGTCACCGCGGCCACGCCGGGGGACGCGACATGAGCGACGCGGAGTGGCGGCGGCTCAGCGTCCGGGTCGTCTACATGGATCTGGTCCGGGCGGCGATCTCCTGCACGGTGGGCTATCTGGGCGCGGTCGTCTTCAACGACGACGGGCCGGTGTGGGCGCTCGTCGCCGGATCGCTGGCCGGCTTCCTCAGCGCCCTGCTCGACCTGGTCCGGTGGATGACGACGCGCTACCGGGTCACGGCGGCCGCGGTCGAGATGCGCAGCGGATGGCTGTCGAAGCGGCACCGGACGGTCGCGCGCGACCGCATCCGTACGGTGGACAGCTCGGCCAAGCTGGTGCCGCGCCTGTTCCGGCTGCGGGTGGTGCACATCGGCTCCGGTGAGCAGGCGTCGTCGTTCACGCTCAACGCTCTGGACAGCGGGCACGCGGCCCGCCTGCGCCGCGAGCTGATGCCCGACGCGTGCGCCGAGCGGACCGAGCGGACTGAGGGAGTGCAAGCGCCGCCGCAACCCGGGCGCGAGGTGATCGCGCGGCTCCGGTGGCGGTGGGTGGTGCTCAACATGCTCAGCGCGTGGGGGCCGGTCGTGGTGCTGGGCCCGCTCTTCGCCCTCTATTGGTTCCTGCGGCCGTTCGGGGTCGATCTGCTCGGCGCCGGCCGGGACGTGTCCGGGTGGGACTCGCGGAGCCTGGTGTGGAACCTGGTGCTGTGCGCGGTGATCCTCTACCCGCTCGGAGTGGCCGGTTCGGCCGCCACCTTCATCACCGAGAACTGGGGATTCGAGCTGGCCCGGGAGGGCGACGCCCTGGTGACCCGCCGCGGGCTGTTCACGACCCGCACGCTCCAGCGGGACGACCGGCGGATGCGCGGTCTGGCGTTCAAGGAACCCCTCGTCTGGCGCTGGCTGCACGTGACCGAGACCAGCGTCGTCACCACCGGGCTGCGGCAGACCGTGGAGGCACCGTCCGGGACGATCCTGCCCCGGCTGCGCCGGGCCGAGGCCCGCGAGATCGCCGCCCGGGTGCTGCCGGACGGGCGCCGGCCCCTGGAGGCGGAGCTGCTGCCGCATCCCCGGGGCGCGCTGCGGAGGCGGCTGGGCTGGGCGTTCTCCGGCCCGGCGCTGATCTGCGGCGCGTTGCTGCTCTTCGGCCTTCCCGGCCGGCTGTGGCCACTGGCCCTGCTGCCGATCACCCTGGCGCTGGCCGTGGTGGCCTATCGGTCACTGGGGCACGCCCTGGAGGGGCCTTATCTGGTCGTACGGCGTGGCGCGCTCAGCCGCAACACGGTCGCCCTCCAGCACGGCGCGGTGATCGGCTGGACGCTGCGGCAGTCGATCCTCCAGCGTTGGGGCGGCCGGATGACCGTCGGCATCGCCACGGCCGCCGGTGAGCGCCACTATCAGGCGCCGGACGCGGGCGTCGACCAGGCGCTCGCCTTCATCAGCGGGGCCACGCCCGAGCTGGCCGCGCAGTTCATCGAGGGCGCCGGGGTCGCGGCGCCGGTCAGCGAGAGGGCCGGGGTCGCAGCGCCGGTCAGCTAGAGCGCCGGGGTCGCAGCGCCGGTCAGCTAGAGCGCCGGGGCGCAGCGCCGGTCAGCTAGAGCGCCGGGGTCGCAGCGCCGGTCAGCTAGAGCGCCGGGGCGCAGCGCCGGGCCGCCACCCAGCGCTGCGCGTCTGCACCCGTTCCGACGTGCGGGCGTCAACGTAACGGACTACTTCGACGCAGGTCTATGAAGAGAACTTTAAGCCTTGACATGTGACCTATTGGTCTCATAACTTTACGTCATGGCCGACGACGACCTGGTGTTCAAGGCGCTGGCCGATCCGAGCCGGCGCTTCCTGCTCGACCTGCTCTTCGCGCGTGACGGCCGCACGCTCACCGAGCTGGAGTCCGAGCTGGCGATGACCCGCTTCGGGGTCGCGAAACACCTGAAAGTCCTGGAAGAGGCGGGTCTCGTCGTCACTCGCCGCTCGGGCCGGGAAAAGCTGCACTTCCTCAATCCGGTCCCGATCCGGCAGATCCACGACCGGTGGATCGACAAATACACGGAGCGTCACGTCACCGCACTTCTCGATCTCAAGAACGCGCTGGAGGAAGAGCCATGACCACCGAGACCACCCAGGTTTACCGCGTCTGGATCAAGGCGAGCCCGGAGCGGATCTGGGCCGCCATCACCGATCCCGAGTGGACCTCGCGCTACGCCTACGCGGCGCCCGTGGACTACGAGCTCAAGCCGGGCGGCGCCTACCGGTCCCACGCCACCCAGGAGATGAAGGACTACGCCAAGGCGAACGGCTTCGAGGTCCCCGACGTCATCGTCGACGGCGAGGTGATCGAGGCCGACCCGCCGCGCCGCCTCGTGCAGACCTGGCGCATGTTGATGGACCCGGGCACCGCGGCCGAGCCGTTCACCACGATCACGTACGAGATCGAGGAGGCCAAGATGCAGCCGGGCGTCTACAAGCTGACGCTCACCCACGAGCTCACCGGCGCCCCGCAGACGGCCGCGATGGTCGCCGGCACCGAGGACGACGGCGCGGGCGGCGGCTGGGCGTGGATCCTCAGCGACCTCAAGACGCTGGTGGAGACGGGAACCAGCCTCGCCGGTCGCTAGCTGGCAGATGGTGCACGATCCGGCCGGGCTCCGGGGCGTTTCCCGGGGCCCGGCCGGGGCTAATCTCCCGCAGTGACCCTTCTCTGGATCGCCCTCATCGTGATCGGCATCGCCATGATCGCCACCGCCGTGTGGCCCAGTGTCCGCGGCGGGCGCGGCTCGCGCCACGACCGGCACGACGGCGCCTGACCGCGATTATCGAGGCTTTCTCCGGGCATACCGTGCTCGTCCGCTCACGAGCCGAAGGAGATCGTCTTGGACCCGCGCAGCAAATACCCAGGACCGGAGTACGACGGCGGCGACCTGGAGCCGCCCGGTCTCACCGGGCAGATGCCGCAGCGCCCTGATCACGGCGAACAGACGTACCAGGGCTCCGGGCGCCTGGCCGGCCGTAAGGCCGTCATCACCGGCGGGGACTCCGGCATCGGCCGGGCGGTCGCCATCGCGTACGCCCGGGAAGGCTCTGATGTCCTCATCTCCTACCTTCCGGAGGAGGAGGAAGACGCCCGCGAGACGGCCCAGCTGATCGAGAAGGCCGGGCGCGTCGCGGTGCTCGTGCCCGGCGACATCCGCGAGGAGGCGCACTGCCGGGCGATCATCGACCGCGCCCGGGCCGACCTCGGCGGCATCGACATCCTGGTCAACAACGCGGCCTATCAGATGGCCCAGCCGGGCGGGATCACCGACATCACCGACGAGCAGTTCGACCGGGTGATGAAGACGAACCTGTACGCCATGTTCTGGCTGTGCCGGGCCGCGGTGCCGCACATGCCGCCCGGCGCCACGATCATCAACACGGCGTCGATCCAGGCCTACCAGTCGTCCAGCGCGCTGCTCGACTACGCCACGACCAAGGGCGGCATCGTCGCCTTCACCAAGGCGCTGGCCGAAGACCTGGCCGAGAAGGGCATCCGGGTCAACGCGGTGGCGCCCGGGCCGATCTGGACGCCACTGATCCCGGCCACGATGCCGGAGAAGAAGGTCAAGTCGTTCGGCTCCGACACTCCCCTGGGCCGCGCCGGCCAGCCGGCCGAGCTGGCTCCCGCCTACGTCTATTTCGCGAGTCAGGAGTCCAGCTACACGACCGGGGAGGTGCTCGGCGTCACCGGCGGCAAGCCGGTCAGCTGATGTGGTCGGCCACCCAGTGGTAGGCGGTCATGACCCACGGGGTCTGCTGGAGGAAGGTCACACCGACACCGGCCAGGAAGAGGGCGGTGACCAGGTGGGAGCCGCGTGAGGAGCGCCGGACCCGGCCGAACTGGCGCTCCAGCACCAGGTGGCCGACCAGGCGGGCCAGGCAGAACAGGCCGGCCGCGACGGCCAGGATGACCAGGAAGGTGATCAGCGGGCCGCCGAAGTCGCCGTCGCCGGACAGCGTCCAGACGCCCCAGCAGACGAAGGCGAACAGCACGGCGGCGCTGGTCCACTCGCCGCCCCGGCGCATCTCGCTCCAGCGCCAGCTCAGCACGGGCCGGTCCGGCGCCGCCTCGGCGCCGTGCCAGCCCGGGCTGGTGTGCTCGGGCTGCGGGTGACGCGGCTGCGGGTTGACCTGGGCCCGGCCGCGGCTGAACGGCGACGCCTCCTCCGGCGTGGCGAAAGGCGCGGTGGGCGGCATATGACCGGATGACGGCGGACCGGATCGTCCGGATGCCCGCGGTCCGGAATGCGGCGGCGGGCCGTCCACGGGTGTGGTGGGCGCGTCGGCCCACGGATCCTGCGGCGGCATGTCGAGCGTCCGCTCAGACCACTGCGGTTGCTCAGGCATCGCTTTCCCCTTCCGATCGGCGGGAACGGCCTCGGTATCAAAGCCCCCGCCACTCCGAGAGTAGCGAGCCCGCAAATCATTCGCCTTGGTGGCCGCAGTCCGTTACACAAGTGCGCATGGACGATTCCGTACGCCTGCGCGCGGCCACCGCCGCCGATCTCCCCGCGATCGCCGACCTCATGGGCCAGGTCTTCCACGAGCATGTCAGCGACGACTTCCGCGAGTGGGAGGTCCGGATCACCGAGGCCGAGCGCTCGCTGGTGTCCGACGACGGCGGCCTGGTGGTCGGTCATGCCACCGCGCAGACCCGGGATCTGAGCGTGCCCGGGGCCGTGATCCCGGCCGCCCATGTGACCGGCGTCGGCGTCGCTCCCACCCATCGGCGGCGGGGCCTGCTCAGCGGCATGATGCGCCGCCAGCTCACCGAGATCGCCGAGGCCGGCCGCGAGGCCGTCGCGGTGCTCTGGGCCAGCGAGACGGCGATCTACCCGCGTTTCGGCTACGGACCGGCCGCCGACCGCCTCCGGCTCGAGATCGCCACCCGTGAGCTGCGCGTCACCGCCCCGGTCCAGAGGGTCCGGCTGCGCATGGTCAAGCCGCTCGAGGCGCGGGCCGAGCTGGCCGCGCTGCACGACCGGCTCCGCGCCGACCGCCCCGGCTGGTCGAGCCGGGCCGACCACTGGTGGCGCTATCTGCTGCGCGACGAGAGCGATCAGCGCGACGGCGCCACCGGCCTCTACGGCGTGATCGTGGACGGCGGCGAGGGCCCGGCCGGATACGCGCTGTGGCGGGTCAAGAACGGCTGGAACAGCTACGGCCCCGACGCCTCCGTGCGCATCGAGGAGGTCGTGGCGGCCGACCCGGTGACGTACACCGAGCTGTGGCGCTTCCTGCTCACCATCGACCTGGCCCGCAAGGCGTCATACAGCTACGCCACGGTCGACGAGCCCCTGCAATATCTGGTGGACGAGCCGCGCCGGCTGGGCCGGCAGTACGCGGACGCGCTGTGGGTGCGCCTGGTCGACGTGCCGGCGGCGCTGGAGGCCCGGCGCTACCTGTTCCCGGTCGACGTCGTCATCGAGGTCACCGACCCGATCATCGAGGCCAACAACGGCCGGTGGCGCCTGACGGCGGACAAGGACAAGGCTTCCTGTGTACGCACGGACGACGCACCCGACCTCAGGTGCACGGTCACCGAGCTGGGCGCGGCCTATCTGGGCGGAACGTCCCTGGCCACGCTGGCCGCCGCGGGCCGCGTGGAACGGTTGACGGCGAACTTCCCGTCGGCCGCGTTCGGGTGGCACCGGCAGCCGGGCGCCCTCGAGGTGTTCTGAGTGAGGCCACCAGCGGTAACGTCGGCGTCATGGGTGAGCCCGAACGCCGACGTCGCCGCGTGCGTCCCTCCCACTCGTCCCCGGCCCCCGCGCCGCCCGGGCACGACGACGAGACCACCGACCCGCCCCCGGGGACGGCCATGACCGCTGCGGTCGCCGACCCCGTCCCCGACGCAACGGCCGAGCTCACCGCGGAACAGGCCCCCGACCCGGCCACCGTGGGCCCGACCGCCGGGCCGGCCACCGCGGATCCGAAAGCCGGGCCGACCGCCGCGGGTTCGAGCGCCGGGCCGACCGCCGCGGGTCCGAGCGCCGGATCAGCCGCCGTCGGTCCGAGCGCCAGGCCGGCCGCGGTGGAGCGGAACGCTGACCCGGCCGTCATGGAGCCGGGCGCCGAGCCGGTTCCGGGCCCGCCGCGGGCGAAACCGTCGGATGCCCGCCCTCAGCGGAACGGCTCGCCGGGCCGCCGCACGCTCGGCAACGGCCCCGGCGGCGACGACCGCGAGGTCGAGCGCGGCCTACGTGGCCTCGTCGGATCCGGATCGTCGCAGGTCAGCGTGGGCGCCGCCCTGCGGGCCCGCGACGCCGCCCGCCCCACCGACGAGCACCTCGCCGACGCCGACGCCAACCTCACGATCGTGCGAAGGAACTGGGTACCGCGGGAAGACCTCCCGCGCAACCGCTAATTCTCCGGGATCGCCGGGAGCTCGCGGGTGCGCTCGTAGTCGGCCAGCTGGGCGATGCGGCGGGCGTGGCGCGGGTTGCCGGAGAACGGGGTGGCCAGGAACGTCTCGACGAAGGCGGTGGCCTCGTCGAGGGTGTGCTCGCGGGCGCCGATGCTGATCACGTTGGCGTCGTTGTGCTGGCGGGCCAGCTGGGCGATCTCGGTGCGCCAGACCAGGGCCGCGCGGACGCCTTCGATCTTGTTGGCGGCGATCTGCTCGCCGTTGCCGGAGCCGCCGATGACGATGCCCAGCGAGCCCTCGTCGGCCACCACCTTGGCCCCGGTCTGCAGGCAGAACGCCGGGTAGTCGTCCTCCGGGTCGTAGACGTGCGGGCCCACGTCGACGACGTCGTGGCCCTGCTTGATCAGGTGGTTGACGAGATGCATCTTCAGCTCGTAGCCGGCGTGGTCGGAACCCAGGTAGACGCGCATGGTCTCACTCTCTCAGAACGATCAGAAGCACAAGGATGCTCGCAGAACAGAAGCAATCTGATCCGCCGCCACGCGCGCGTCGTCGATCACCGCGAGCTTGCGGGCGAAGCCGTGGTTGACACCCATGTAGCGCGTGTGCACCACCGGGACTCCGGCCGCGAGCAGCGCGTCCGCGTAGTCGGCGCCCTCGTCGCGCAGCGCGTCGTACTCGGCGGTGATGATCAGGGTGGGCGGCATCCCGGCCAGGTCGGCCGCGAGCGGCGCCACGTCCGGTGTGAACCGCAGCCGGGGATCCGGGACGTACGTCTCCCAGGCCAGCTTCATCGAGGCGCGGTCCAGGCCGTACGAGCCGACCTCGTCGTACGACTCCGAGGCGGTCATCGGGTCGATCGCCGGATAGATCAGCACCTGGTGGTCCAGCGGCGTGGCCTGGTCGCGCTGCCGGCGGGCGGCCACCGTGGCCAGCTGGCCGCCGGCGCTGTCGCCGCCGATGGCCAGCCTCGACGGGTCGACCCCGAGGTCGGTCCCCGACTTGCGGACGAAGGACAGCACCGTGTCGACGTCGTCCTGTGCGGCCGGGAAGACGTGCTCCGGGGCCAGCCGGTACTCCACCGACAGCACCGCGCAGCCCGAACGGTCGGCGATGCGGCGGCACAGCCGGTCGACGGTCTCCACGGTGCCGTAGCACCAGCCACCGCCGTGCAGGTAGACGAAGACGGGCGCGTCCGTGCGGGTGGCGTAGAGCCGGCAGGGCACCCCGTCGGCGTCCACGTCCACCACGACCGGCAGGGGCAGCGCCGGGCCGGTCTCCACCTCGATCGCGTCGATCATCGCCTGGCGGATGGCCTGGAGCTGCTCGTAAGGGTCGGCGGAGGAGAGGGCGGGCGGACGGGAACGGAGCCCGGCCGCCGCCGTGACCTGCGGGTTCAGCATCGTCGTCAGTCGAGCTGGGCGAGAACGAGACCACCCCGGGCCTTCGGGGTGAACCACGTGCTCTTGCGGGGCAGCTTCTGCCGCTCCAGGTTCACCGTGACGAAGTCGTCGACGGTGACCGGCGCGATCAGCACGGCCAGCTCGGAGCGGCCCGCGTCGACCTCGCCCCGCAGCCACTCGGCCGGATAGTCGCCGCCGATGTACGAGATCCGTTTGTCGCCGGCGTCGAGGCCGAGCACGTCACGCAGCAGCACCCGCTCGACCAAAGCGTGGTCGAGATTGTCGACGGCCGACAGGTTCGTGTTCACCGGGAGGCCCAGCGTGAAGGAGCGTCCCGAGGCGTACACCTCGATCGTGCCTTTGGACGGCACCTGCGCGGGGCGCGGCACCTCGGTGACCGTCGCGCCGGCCGCGCGGAGCCGGGCCAGCAGGTCGTCCAGCGGCACCGGCAGCTCGCTGACCAGGCGGTTGTAGGGCTGGATGGCGACCGAGGCGGGCGTGGTGACGACGGCCAGGAAGCGCGGGAAGCCGGCCGTCTGCGCGGCCAGGCTGCGATGGTTGCCGTCGGCCACGACCAGCTCGCCGCCGCCGGCCAGCGCGGTCAGCTCGTCCTGGAGCGCGCCCGGCCCCACGGCCCAGATCGCGTGGGTGCGGCCGGTCTGGTCGGTGTCGGTCGCGGCCGGCTCGCCCGCCCGCTCGATCGCGGCGGCGAGGGCCGCGTGCAGCTCGTCACCCTTGGTGGTCTGCAGCAGCAGCACGGGCGAGAGCAGCGTGCCCAGAGCCTCGGCCAGGGCCACCCGCTCGCGGACCTTCTCGATGAAGACTTCCTCGTTGCGGATGACCAGGCCGGGCTCGTCGGCGCGGGTGGAGATCTGGTCGGTGTCGACCATGCTCCAGAGGCCGTACGCCGGTGGCTCGCCCTCGCCGGTGATCCGGTAGAGCACGACGACCTGCTCGGCCGGCTCGTAGCTGCCGTCGGCGCGCTCCAGCGCGAGCCGGGCCACCGCGTCCGGAAGCGCGCCGGTGAACGACTTGCCGAGCGAGTCGGGAGCGAGGTGGGGCATCTCGACAGCGAGAGAACTATGCGGATTGTCGGCGATGATGGACGTGATTTCGGCGTCGTCGGCGAATTCGTCGTAGTTCTGGGCGCCGGTGCCACCAGTGGTGACCCAGGCCTTGCTGATCGGGTGCACGACCGTCATGTCTGCCAAGTTACCGGGCGGGCCGGTGGTGCCTGCCGACGGGCATGTTGCCCCGTGACCTGGCCAACTGACCTTTTCGCCAGTCACCCACGGGCCGCTGCAGGGGCAGCGCCGAGACCGTGACCGGCGGCGCCACCAGGCTTGCCAGGTCCGGTGCGAGATCGGTCCAGTCACCGCGCTGGACTGCGATCGTGGACAGCGCCACCGCTTCGGTGTCGGCCATGTCAGTTCTCCGTCTTGGATGAGGTGTATCTCACCTCATCCAACGACTCGTACGGAGGAAGGAGAAGCCGGTCAGTCGAAAATTGGACCGATGTCCCTCGAACGCTTCAGCTCGAAGAAGCCGGGGGTGCCGGCCACGAGCAGAACGCCGTCCCACAGCTTGCCGGCGGCCTCGCCCTTGGGGGCGGGGGTGACCACGGGGCCGAAGAAGGCGACCTTGTCGCCGTCGCCGTTCGGTCCGGGCGCGTGGATGACCGGGGTGCCGACGTCGGTGCCGACCGGCTTCATGCCGGCGTCGTGGCTGCCGCGCAGCGCGTCGTCCCAGGCGTCGCTGGTGGCCGCGTCGGCCAGCGCGGTGTCGAGGCCGACCTCGGCCAGCGCCTCGGTGTAGAGCTTCTCGTCGAGCTCGTACTTCTTGAGGTGGATCCGGGTGCCGAGGGCCGTGTAGAGGTCGCGCAGCACCTGGGGGCCCGCGGCCTCCTCGGCCGCGATGCAGACCCGTACCGGACCCCAGCCCTTGGTCATGAGCTCCTGGTATTCCTCGGGCAGGTCCCGGCCCTGGTTGAGAACGGACAGGCTCATCACGTTGAAGCGGACATCGAGCGGACGGACCTTCTCCACCTCGAGGAGCCAGCGCGAGGTCATCCAGGCCCACGGGCAGATGGGGTCGAACCACATGTCGACCGTCGAGCGTTCTGTCATGGGTCGATACTCCTCCAAGCAACTATCTATTGCTCGACTGTCCTGTCCAGGACGCCGGGTGAGGTGTGCCACCCGTAGCCGTCCGCATAGGCTGAATGGGAAAGCTTGTGCGCTCAGAGGAGAGTGACTGTGGCCGGAGTTCGTAATTTGACCCAGGTGGAGGCCGCCGAGCGCGCTCGCCTGCTCGAGGTCACCGGGTACGACATCACGTTGGACCTCACCGACGGCCACGGCAACCCCGGCGACGGCACCTTCCGCTCCACCACGGTCGTGACGTTCACCTGCCGGGAGCCGGGGGCCGAGACCTTCATCGAGGCCGCGGCGGCCTCGGTGCGGTCGGCGACCCTGAACGGGCAGCCGCTGGACCTCGCCGGGTTCTCGGCCGAGAAGGGCCTGACCCTGACCGGCCTGGCCGCCGAGAACGAGCTGGTGGTCGACGCCGACTTCGCCTATTCGGCGAGCGGGCAGGGGCTGCAGCGCAGCCTCGACCCGGTGGACAAGGAGATCTACCTCTACAGCCAGTTCGAGACGGCGGACGCCCAGCGGGTGTACGCCGCGTTCGACCAGCCCGACCTCAAGAGCGTCTACACCTGGCACGCCACGGTGCCGGCGCACTGGAAGGTCATTGCCAACAGCCCGGTCGAGCGCGAGGAGAAGGCCGGGCCGGGCGCCAAGACGGTGCACTTCGAGAAGTCGGCGCGGATGAGCACGTACATCACCGCGCTCTGCGCCGGCCCGTACCACGAGGTGCGCGACGAGCACGACGGCATCTCGCTGGGCGTCTTCAGCCGCGCGTCGATGGCGCAGTACCTCGACGCCGACAACCTGTTCGAGGTCACCAAGCAGGGCTTCGACTTCTTCCACGAGCAGTTCGGCGTGCGCTACCCGCTGCCCAAGTACGACCAGCTGTGGGTGCCCGACTTCAACGCCGGCGCGATGGAGAACTTCGGCTGCGTGACACACGCCGAGGCGCACTACATCTTCCGCTCGCAGGTCACCGACTTCGAGTACGAGCAGCGCGCCAACACGATCCTGCACGAGCTCGCGCACATGTGGTTCGGCGACCTCGTGACCATGCGCTGGTGGAACGACCTGTGGCTCAACGAGTCGTTCGCCGAGTGGGCCAGCCACTGGTGCAACACCCGGGCCACCCGCTTCACCGACGCCTGGACGACGTTCCTGTCGGTGCGCAAGAGCTGGGGCTACCGTCAGGACCAGCTCTCCTCGACCCACCCGGTCTACACCGAGATGCCCGACCTCGAGGCCGTCGAGGTCAACTTCGACGGGATCACGTACGCCAAGGGCGCCAGCGTGATCAAGCAGCTCGTGGCGTACGTCGGCCTCGAGCCCTTCCTGAGCGGCCTGCGCGCCTACTTCGGCAAGCACGCGTGGAGCAACGCCACCTTCGACGACCTGCTCACCGAGCTCGAGGCCGCCTCCGGCCGCGAGCTGCGCAAGTTCGCCGCCCAGTGGCTCGAGACCTCGCAGGTCAACACGCTGCGCCCGCTCGTCGAGATCAACGCCGACGGCACGTACGCCAGTGTCGTGGTCCAGCAGGAGGCCCCGGCCGACTACCCGACGCTGCGCACCCACCGCATCGGGGTCGGCCTCTACGACCTCGAGGGCGAGCGGCTGGTCCGCCGCGACCGGCTCGAGATCGACGTGACCGGCGAGCGGACCGAGATCGCGGCCCTGGCCGGGGTCAAGGCGGCCGACGTGCTGCTGCTCAACGACGACGACCTGACGTACGCCAAGCTTCGGCTCGACGAGCGCTCGATGGCGACCGTGGTCCGCCACATCGCCGGCCTCGACTCGTCGCTGTCCCGGGCGCTGTGCTGGAACGCGGCCTGGGACATGCTGCGCGACGCCGAGCTCGCGGCCCGCGACTACGTGACGCTGGTCTGCTCGGGCCTGCCGGCCGAGACCGACATCAACCTGTCGACGTACACGTTCCGCCAGGCCTCGACCGCGATCGCCCAGTACGCCGACCCGGCGTGGCAGGCGACCGGCTTCGCCCAGCTGGCCGAGCTCGCCCGCACCCAGCTGGCCGCCGCCGCGCCCGGCAGCGGCTGGCAGCTCACCTGGGCCCGGGCCTTCGTCGGCGCCGCCCGCACCGGGGACGAGCTGACCGTGCTGCACGGCTGGCTGTCCGGCGAGGGTGTGCCCGAGGGCCTGGTCGTCGACACCGAGCTGCGCTGGTCGCTGCTGCAGGCGCTGGCGTCGCTGGGCGGGGCCACCGAGCAGCAGATCGAGGACGAGCTCGCCTCGGACCGGACGGCCAGCGGCGAGCGCGAGGCCGCGGTGGCCCACGCCCTGATCCCGACGGCCGAGAACAAGGCCCGGGTGTGGTCGAAGCTGACCGAGGGCACCGTGCCCAACTGGCTCAACCGCTCGCTGCTGACCGGTTTCCAGAGCGCCAAGCAGGTCGAGCTGACGGCGCCGTACGCCACGAAGTTCTTCGACGTGGTCGGTGACGTCTGGGCCCGCTCGGACAGTGAGCCGGCTCAGGAGTTCGCGATGATGGGCTACCCGGTCTACCAGATCAGCGAGGAGACGGTGGCGCTCACCGACGCGTGGCTCGCCCGCGACGGTCAGCCGGCGTCGCTGCGCCGCCTGGTGGCCGAGGGCCGCGACGGCGTCCTGCGGGCCCTGAAGGCCCGCGCGAAGGATCTTTCGGCCGCGAGCTAGAGCCAGGCCGCGGGAGCGATCCGCATCGGATAGGGGGCGTCGAGCTTGACCGGCTCGGCGCCCTCGACGCTGTGCACCGCCTGATAGCGGTCGCCCGTCAACTCGTACGTGTGAAGCAAGGGTGTCGCCCGTCCCGGCTCGACCCGCCAGAAGCTCGGGATGCCCGCCTCGGCGTACAGCGAAGGCTTGAGAAGGCGGTCGAAGCGGCGCGTGGCCGGCGTCTCGATCTCGACCACCAGGGCGACGTCGGCCGGATCGCACCAGACCGAGCCGGACGAGCGCGGGCGCAGCACCAGCACGTCGGGCACCAGGTTGCTCTCGCCCATCTGGACGCCGACCCGGTCGCAGACCCACCAGCCGGGCGGCGCCGACGACCGCAGAGACGTCACGACGCCGCGGACGGTCGCCTCATGCGACTCCGGAGGCGGCGGCGACGCGTGCAGGCTGCCGTCGATGATCTCGTAGCGGTGACCGTCCTGCGGGAACAGATGGAGGTCGGGCTCGGTCCACTCGCCCTCGGGGGCGCTCCATCGAGCGAGGGTGTACGAAGCCGGGCTCATCAGTCCCACACCGGACCACCCCCATCACCGTGGGCCACAAGCCTAGCGACAGAGCGTTGTTACCGCCCGGTTTCGCGCACGAAAAAGCCCCCGGTCTCCCGGGGGCATTCCTCGCACCAAATGTCAGCGACGACCGGCGTGAGAGGCCAGCTGGTCGAGACCGGCCATGACGCCACCGGCCAGATCGCCACCGGCGAAGGCGGCCGACATCGACAGGCCGGCCAGCTTCGCGTCCCGGTCGGAGATCCGCTTGCGGGCCTCGGAACCGGTCACGATCTCCAGCTTGCGCTGGTTGGGCGACACCGCCAGCAGCACGGCGTTGTCGGCGCCCTTGACCTGCGCGGCCAGCTTCTCGGCGAACTCGCGGGTCGGCGTCTCGAGCTCGCCGATGTAGACGCTGAAGGTCAGGCCGGTGGACTCGTCGGCCACCCGCAGCGCCTCGTCGAGACGCAGCAGCTGCCGGGTGGTGAACGGGCCGTCCTCGACCTCGTTGCCGGAGGACGCGTGGACCAGCGTGTCGCCGCCGGGCTCGTCCAGGGCGGTCAGCGCCTGGCCTTTCCGCGGCTGCTTGCCAAGGTCACCAGCTGTCACTTGCGCCTCCTGTAGAACCGGGCCGGACCGGAGCGCCGGAGACGTCCTCCAGCACTTGGCCGCCCGTCAGAGCCGGCTGGGCCGGGCCATGACCGCCGACGAGCTTCTCCGGCCTGGCCAGGAACCAGATCGGCTGAAAGTCGTACGGCCGGCCGGGCCGGTAGCGGTGTGTGCGCTTCGTGCGGTCGGCGCCGGCCATGACGAGCGCGGCGATCAGCCCGATGATCACCGCCGGAATGACCACGAAGACCAGAACGGTGCTTGAAATCGACAACGTCAACGCCCCCAGGCGCCTGAATTCACTCAAACTGATCCGAACAACTGTCACGGTAGCGGAGCGCAGGTCATGCCGTCGCGTCGGGTCTATAACCCGCGAGCTCCACCGATGGGGATCTCGGCGGAAAGGGCCTCGGGATGCGAAAATCACCCACACGCGCCGTTCGTGTCCACGCGTCACCGGACGGCAGGAGGGGGAATCGATGCGCATTTCCGTCCCCGCCGCCCTGGCGGCGCTCCTTCTGGGGCTGTTTGTCCCAGTCGTGCTGATCGACGCGGCGCCGGCCCGTGCCGCCGCCATCTTCCTGGAGGTCAACCCCAGCACCGTGCCGGCCGGTGACGAGCTGGGCCTCCGAGCGTCCTGTGACGACAATCTCAAGGCGGCCACGGTCACGTCCGGGCTGTTCGGAACGGTCACGGTGGCGCCGCAATACGGCTTTCTGACGGCGACCGTACGAGTCCCGTCCGGCTCCCGGCCCGGCGACTACCGGGCCGAGCTCCGCTGCCCCGACGGCCACACGACCGTGGCCACGGTGCACGTGGTGGCCAAGGTGGAACCGGCCCGGGGCCCGGCCACCGGAGGCGGCGGCACGGCACCGGGCCGCAACGCGCCCGTCCTGATCGGCGGCGGCCTCGCGGTCATCGCGGCCGGCCTGGTCCTCGGCGTGCTGTCCCTGCGCCGCCGGCGGCTCGGCTGAGGGCCCGGCGATGACCGGCCAGCCCCCGCCGCGCCCGTCACCGTCCCGCCCGTCACCGCGCCCGGGCCCCCGCCACGACACCGCACGCCCGGATAGCGCACACGATGGGGTCCCGCGACAGGGCGCCGCGCATTCCGGGGCCGGTCCGCATGGCGCCGCGCACTCCGGGGCCGGTCCGCATGGCGCCGCGCACTCCGGGGCCGGTCCGCATGGCGCCGCGCATTCGGGGGCGCCGCGTCAAGGTGCGGCGCGTGCCGGGCCGGAGGGCTCGCGGCCCCGGCGGGAGGCGGTGACCGGGCCGCGGATGCCCGAGTCGGTGCTGCGCAAGAAGCCGGCGCAGATCGCGGCGCCACCGCCCGGGATGATCACCGGGCCGCTGCCGGCGCCGTCGCCCATGCCGGGGCGGCATCCCTTTCGCCAGCCCAGCCCCCGGCCACTGCCGAAGTCGCCGCCCCGGCCCACCCGCGGCCGCAAGCCGTGGCCGATCGGGATGATCGCGCTCGCGCTGCTCTTCCTCGGCCTGTTCGTGGTCGCGATGGGGCTGGGCGCGGCGACCAACCTCGACCTGGGCTCGCTGTTCGCGGGCCAGGAGAAGAACGAGCCGCCACCCCGCTCGTTCCCGGTGCTCGACCCGAGCCGGCCGATGCGCCTGACCATTCCGGCCATCAACGTGCGGGCGCCGATCCTCGAGGTGGGCCTGGCCGACGACGGCACGGTGGGCGTTCCGCCGCTGGAACGGCACAACGAGGCCGGCTGGTTCGACGGCGGCCCCACGCCGGGCCAGTTCGGGCCATCGTTGATCGTGGGTCACGCGGACACGCGTACGGGACCCTCGGTCTTCCATGCCCTGCCCAAGCTGAAGCCGGGCCAGCGGATCGAGGTGCAGCGGGCCGACCGTTCCGTGGCGGTCTTCGAGGTCAACTCCGTAGAGCACTTCAACAAGGGCCAACTACCGGTACAGCGCGTCTACAGCGACTACAGCCGCCCGTCCTTACGCCTGCTGACCTGCGGCGGCCGCTGGATCGGCGGCAGCACGGGCTACCAGGACAACATCGTCGTCTTCGCCTCACTCGTGGACACTAAAAACAACTAAGCCGCCTCGGCTTCCAGGGCCGGGGCGGCAGGTAGGTCGAGCCAGTCGGCCCAACGGGGGTCTGGCGTGCGGTGTCCGAGGACCCGCCACGCCACCCCGCGTGGTGCGGCCGGTATCTGGTGGAGCCTCCAGCCGAGCTCGGCGGGTGTCTTGTCACCCTTGCTGTGGTTGCACTTGGCGCAGGCCGCCACCACGTTCTCCCAGGCGTGCAGGCCTCCGCGGCTGCGCGGGAAGACGTGGTCGATGGTCTCGGCCGAACCTCGGCAGTAGGCGCAGCGGCCGCCGTCCCGGGCGAAGATCGCTCGTCGGGAGAGGCCGACATGGGTGCGGTACGGAACCTTCACGTACCGGGTGAGGCGCACCACCGAGGGGACCGGAAGATTGGTGTGCACGCTGTGCAGGATGCCGTCGCCGTCGGAGACGCACTCTGCCTTGGCGGTCAGGACGAGGATGGTCGCTCGACGCACCGATACGACGCACAGCGGCTCGTAGGTGGCGTTCAGAACCAACGCGGATGAGCCCACTATGGGTCGTATGTCAGGCATCAAAGTTCACCCTTCGGGTACAGGTGTTACTGGCGCTCCTGCGTGTTTAGTCGAGACCTCGTGGGCCAATAGTCCCTGATGGATGACCAAATTGCGAGCGAAATCCGTAGCCGGGGGGTAAACGTCTGAGGTCAGCACGCTGTGCGGCACCTGAGAGGGGGCTCGCCGGCTCCCGGTACGGTTGTGCCCCGTGTTGCTTCTAGCCCCTTCCCCCTCACCGTCGCCCGACGTCTACACGACGATCAACGTTGAAGAGGTCTGCAAGACCGACGCGCTCTGCAGCCGGGTCCTGGAGTGGACCGGCAACCAGTGGCTGGCCAGCAGCAGTTACGTGATCATCGTGAAGCCGCTGCGGATCATCGGCATCATCCTGATCGCGCTGCTGATCCGCTGGTTGCTGCACCGGGCCATCGACCGCCTGACGCACACCACGTCCCGCGCTTCGATGCCGGCCTTGCTGAAGCCGCTGAAGGAGAGAGCGGCGCAGACCGCCGAGGAGGGGCAGTACATACCGGAACGCCGCCGCCAGCGGGCCGAAGCGATCGGCTCGGTGCTGCGCAGCTTCGTCAGCGCTGTCGTCTTCACCATGGCGGCCCTGCTCGTCCTGGGCGAGTTCGGCTTCAACCTGGCGCCCCTGCTGGCCAGCGCCGGCATCGTCGGCGTGGCGCTCGGTTTCGGCGCGCAGAGCCTGGTCAAGGATCTGATCGCCGGTCTGTTCATGCTTCTGGAGGATCAGTACGGCGTCGGCGACACGGTCGACCTGGGCGAGGCCACCGGCGTGGTCGAGACGGTCGGCCTGCGCATCACGACGGTCCGCGACGCGCGCGGGGTGCTCTGGTACATCCGCAACGGCGAGATCGTCCGGGTCGGCAACAAGAGCCAGGGCTGGGCCATGGTGGTCATCGACATCCCGATCGGCTTCGTCAACTCCGAGCACGCCATCGGGGTGCTCAAGGAGGCCGCGCAGCGGGTGGCCGACGCGCCCGAGCACCAGACCGAGTTTCTCGAGCCGCCGGACGTGGTCGGCGTCGAGCAGCTGACGGTCGACGGCGCGGTCATCCGCACGATCGCCAAGACGACTTCGGACGGTCAGATCGCCGTACAACGTGATCTCCGAAAGGCGCTGACCGAGTCGCTGGAGACGAGCGGGCTCTCCGAACGCATCGCCGCCTCTCGATTGCTCCCGCGCAGTGCGGTGCCGCCGGCGTACCTCGGCAATTCCGATGCGGAGCAGCAGCCGGGCGGAGCCACCTGAGCTGGGATTAGGGCGTACGGGGGATGCCCGGACTAGACCGAATGGCCGACATTCCAACCGTACGCCCTAGCATCGACTCGGACGATCGGGCAGAATCCGCCTTGAGCATTTGCACATGCGGCATCACGTTCCCGGCGGGCGTCGACCCCCGCGCGGGCGCGCACGGCGCTCGCCGCGACCCGGTGACAGCCAAGATCGAGAGAGGACCTGGTGTCCGAGGCGGTGACAGAGAGCGATAGGAAGGTCACCTTCCGCGACCTGTTCGGCGTGCGCGAATACCGTGCGCTCTATCTCTCCCTGATCGTCAACTGGGTCGGCGACTATCTGGCCCGCGCCGCCATCACCGTCCTGGTCTACGAGGAGAGCAAGTCCGTCCTCATGTCCGCGGCGGCGTTCGCGGTCAGCTTCCTCCCCTGGGTCCTCGGCGGGCCGCTGCTGTCCACGCTGGCCGAGCGCTACCCGTACCGCCGGGTCCTGATCACGGCCGACCTGTTCCGCATGGTCGTCATCGGGTTGCTGCTCATTCCCGGCGTGCCGATCCCGGTCATGCTCCTGCTGGTCTTCCTGGCCAGCCTGGGAACGCCACCGACACAGGCCGCCCGGTCGGCCCTCCAGCCGCTGGTGGTCGGGCGCGACAAGCTGCCGATGGCCGTCGCCACGAACGCCACGACCGGGCAGGCGGCCCAGGTGTTCGGATATCTGGCCGGCGCCGCCCTGGCCACCGCGATCAACCCGCAGGCGGCCCTGGCCATCGACGTGGCCACCTTCGCGGTCTCGGCCGCCCTGATCACGTGGGGTGTGCAGCCGCGTCCGGCCGCGCACGACCGCTCCGAGCGCCGCCACCTGCTGCGCGAGTCGGGCGAGGGCTTCCAGCTGGTCTTCGGCACGGCCACGCTGCGCTCGATCGCGATCATGGTCTTCGTCCTGACGATGTTCGCGGTCGTCCCCGAGGGCCTGGCCGCCGCGTGGGCGGCCGAGGCCGACCCCGACTCGGCCACCCGCGGCATCGACCAGGGCCTGATCATGGCGGCCGGCCCGATCGGCTTCGTCGTCGGCGGCCTGCTGGTCAGCCGGCTCGCCGGGCCCGAATTGCGCGACCGGCTGGTCCGGCCGCTCGCGGTGCTCTCCGCGCTCGTGCTGGTGCCGGCCCTCCTCGGCCCGCCGCCGCCGGTGGTGGCGCTGCTGGTGGCGTTCTCCGGCATGGCCCAGGGCGGTGTGACGCCCACGCTCAACGCCCGATTCGTGCTCATCCTCCCGCACGGGTACCGCGCCCGGGCGTACGGCGTGATGCAGACCGGCATGCAGCTCAGCCAGTTCGCCGCCGTCATGATCACGGGTCTGCTCGCCGACCACTTCTGGCTGCCGCTGGTGGTCGGGCTGTGGAGCGTCGGCGGCACGGTCGCGATGGGTGTGCTGGCCGCCAGCTGGCCGAGCCGCGAGGTGTTCAAGGCGGCCACCGAGCAGGCGTCGCCGGAGCACGAGCATCACGGCCGTCACAGGGCCGTGGCCTGACCGCCCCGGCGCGGGGCTGGCAGGATGGAACAGTGACCGACCCCGCCAACTTTTTCGAAGCCATCGGTGGCGAGCCGACGTTCCGGCGTCTCGTCGACCGGTTCTACGAGGGTGTCGCCGACGATCCCCTGCTGCGCCCGATGTACCCCGAGGAAGACCTGGGCCCGGCGGCCGACCGGCTGACCCTGTTCCTGATGCAGTACTGGGGCGGCCCGAACACGTACTCGGCCTCCCGCGGCCACCCGCGCCTGCGCATGCGCCACGCGCCCTTCGTAGTCGACTTCGCGGCCCGCGACGCCTGGCTCAAACACATGCGCGACGCGGTCGACTCGCTGGAGCTCCCGAAGCCCCTGCACGACCAGCTTTGGGACTATTTGGAGCGCGCCGCGCACTTCATGGTCAACGCCTGACAGTGTCCCGGGCGGCTCCATGGTCGTTGAGCGGTAGGTAAATCCGCTGCTCAATCGACCTGGAGCCTTTCGCATGCGTCGCCGCTTGCTTGCCGCCGCCACCATCGCCGCCGCCGCCGTGGCGTGCGCGCACCCGGCCGCGGCCGACCTTGCCCAGCGCACCGTGGTGTCGCCGAACCCGGTGGACTTCACCCCGCACGTCCTCGACGGCACGGTGTGGTCGATGACCATCGTCGGCGACACCGTGGTGGTCGGCGGCGCCTTCACGAAGGTCACCGACAGCACCCGCCGGACCACCTTCGCCCGCAAGAACATCTTCGCGTTCGGGCTGAACGACGGCGCCGTCCGCGGCTTCGCCCCGCAGGTCGACGGCGCGGTCTACGCCCTGACGGCCGGCGAGGACGGCTCGGTCTACGCCGGCGGCGCCTTCAAGACCGTCAACGGGACCGCGCAGCGCGGCCTCACCCGTCTCACCATGGGCGGCCAGCGGGTCAGCGCGTTCAACGCCAAAATCAACTGGGGCGACATCCGGTCGCTGAACGCGCGAGGTTCCCGGTTGTACGCCGCCGGCACGTTCTCCGCGATCAACGGCGTCAACCGTTCGGGTCTGGCCCGTCTCAGCGCCGCCACGGGCGCCGTGGACACGGGATTCGACGCCAAGCTGACCGCGCCCGGCCTGAGCCGCACCCGGGTCGAGCACTTCGACATCTCCCCGGACGGGCGGAAGCTGGTCGCGGTGGGCGCGTTGCTGCGGGCGAGCGGGTACGACCGTACGCAGATCGCGATGTTCGACGTGTCGGGGCCGTCGGCGCAGCTGTCGAGCTGGTACACCGACGCGTACAAGCCGCAGTGCATGAAGGGCTTCGACACCTACCTGAGGCAGGTCAAGTTCTCGCCGGACGGCTCGTACTTCGTGGTGGCGGCGACCGGACGGGCCAGCTCGCCGGATCGTCTGTGTGACTCGGCGGCTCGTTTCGAGGCGACGGGTACGGGGCGGCACAACCCGACGTGGGTTCAGCGCACGGGCGGTGACTCGCTCTACGCGGTCGCGGTGACGGGATCTGCGGTGTATCTCGGGGGGCACCAGCGTTACTTTGACAACCCGTATGGCTCGGACGCCAAGGGGCCTGGGCCGGGGGCGGTTTCCCGGCCCGGCATCGGCGCGGTCAGCCCGACCACGGGCCGCTCGCTCAGCTGGAACCCGACCCGTTCTCGCGGTGTGGGAGTTCGAGTGTTCGTGGTGCACTCGCGCGGGCTGCTTGTCGGGTCGGACACCGATCAGCTGGGGCGGGAGTATCACGGGCGGGTGGGGATGTTTCCACTTGGCTGAGGTGGGTGCATACGGCTGCTGAGCTGGCTGGCTTCGCTTCGCTCAGCGGGCGATTTGCCCCTGGGGAGTTGATGAGAAGTGGGTGGTTTCGCAACGCCGCAAAAACCACGGCGTCACGAAACCACCCACTTCTCATCAACGGGGCAAATCGCGGGCCGCTCACAATGGTGGCAGCGCCAAGGAAGTTTGGGACCGTTTGGGTTAGAGCAGGGCGCCCTCGTCGTGTAGCCAATCTACGAAGCTGGTGGCTACTGCGGCTCCGCAATCCAGGAGCTCTGTCAGGAGGGCGTCGTGGGTGCCGGCGGCCAACGGGACCTGGAGCTCCGCGTAGATGGGGAGCTGGCCTCGCTCGGTGGGGTCGCCTACGTAGGCCTTGCAGAAGCGGCGGGTGTGGTTCCACTCGTTGACCACGCGGTACGCGCGGTCGGCCCAGTCGGGTGGGACCGTCGAATGCGGCCGGGCCCGCATCACGAGGATCTCGTCGTCCGGTCCCTCCAGGGTGAACAGCACCGCGTGCCGCTCCCACATCGCCAGCAGGCTGCCGCCGCCGTCGGCCAGGAACCGGATGTCGAGCAGGTCGAGCGCCTTGCCGATGCGAGCCAGCGTCACCGGCGCGACAGTCTCGGGCTCTTCGGAGGCGGCCGCGTCGACCGGAACCGGAAGCCGGCCGGGCTCTCGTTGGGCCGGTACGCCGACCCGTACGGCACTGCGAACCGCCGAATCGTCGTCGGCCTCCACCGGGTTACCCGCGGCTGAACCCGGACGCCATGACCACCACGGCATCTTTGTGCACCTCACTCCCCAGCAGACCCCACCGCCGGACGTAGCGAGTGGATCCGAGGGCCGACGGTACCCGTAGGTTTCGCGGAGGTCATCCCCCCAACCGGAGGGCACAACCGGTCGTCCGATACGGCATCACCCTTTCGGGTGATCGACTATAGGCATAACGGTCAATTTCTTGACGGCCTGTAGCCACGCCACTCCATATGGTGCGGAAAGACCCACCCAGCGTCCTGATACCCGCACTCGCGTCAGAGAGTCCTCAGTGTCTCCCGCGCCGAGGAAACCCATCCGGGAGATCGCCTGAACGAGTCGCTGGGACACCTCGACCGGGCGACCGCCGGGCGGCGTCACGACGAGGGCGACGTGGTCGAGAAGCGCGTCGCGGACCGCGCGCTGGCCGACCGCCCGTCCACCGAGACCGCCGGCCGTCACCTCGCGCAGCGTCCCGGCGGCCGCGGCGGCCAAGCGGCTCAGCTCGGCCCCGGAGACCGACTCGACCGTCTCCCCGCCGGGGGGCGGCAGCGGCCAGCGCCACTGCGCGTCCCGCAGCGGCGGGAGCTCGTCTCCCCCGCGGGCCAGCACGTCCAGCAGCTCACGGGCGGCGACGGTGGCGTCCTGCGGCCCGTGGCCGGCCACCTCACGGGTCACCAGCACGTCCCAGGGCAGCCGCGCCCACAGAGCGACCCGGCCGCCGGAGGTCTTCAGCCGTACCGGGGAGCCGGGGTCGAGCCGGACCAGCCGGGCCAGGAAGGCTCCGGCGTCGGGGACGCCGACGAGCCCGTGCCCGCTCATGACGCGACGTAGGGTCGCAGGAACTCCCGCTCGGCCTCGGTCAGGCGCCGGGGATGGCCCTGAGCCAGGTGGTACGGCACGCAGACCGATTTGGCCCGGCTGGCCAGCACGTCGCCGTCGAACAGCTCGTACGAGACCGTGAACGACGCGGCGCGCACCTCCGAGATCCACATCTCGACGCGGACCGGGTCGCCGTAGTCGACCGGGCGCAGATAGTCGACCTCGTGGCGGGCGATGACGATGCCCTCCTCGAAAGAGCCGAGCCCGTGCTTGCGCGCGCCGACGAAGAACATGGCAACGCGCGCCTCCTCGTACAGCGTGAGGAAGCGCGCGTTGTTCACGTGCCCGTACGCGTCCATGTCGGACCAGCGTACGGGCACGTCATAGATGAACTTCTCAGTCACGGGTGAGCTTGCGGTACGTCACCCGGTGCGGGCGGGCGGCGTCGGCGCCGAGACGGTCGACCTTGTTCTTCTCGTACGCCTCGAAGTTGCCCTCGAACCAGAACCACTTGTCCGGGTCCTCGTCCGTGCCCTCCCACGCGAGCATGTGAGTGGCCACCCGGTCGAGGAACATGCGGTCGTGGGAGATGACCACGGCGCAGCCCGGGAACTCGAGCAGCGCGTTCTCCAGGCTCGACAGCGTCTCGACGTCGAGGTCGTTGGTCGGCTCGTCGAGCAGGATCACGTTGCCGCCGATCTTCAGCGTCAGCGCCAGGTTGAGGCGGTTGCGCTCACCACCGGAGAGCACCTTGACCGGCTTCTGCTGGTCGGGGCCCTTGAAACCGAAGGCCGCCACGTACGCCCGCGAGGGCATCTCGACCTTGCCGACCATCAGGTGGTCGAGACCGTCGGAGACGACCTCCCACACCGTCTCGTCGCCGCCCAGTCCCTCACGGTTCTGGTCCACGTACGACAGCTTCACCGTCTCACCCACGCGGACACTGCCCTCGTCCGGCTTCTCGAGCCCGACGATGGTCTTGAACAGCGTGGTCTTGCCGACGCCGTTCGGGCCGATGATGCCGACGATGCCGTTGCGCGGCAGCGAGAACGACAGGTGGTCGATGAGCGTACGGCCGTCGAAGCCCTTGACCAGGTCTTTGCTCTCGATGACCGTGTTGCCCAGACGCGGGCCCGGCGGGATCTGAATCTCCTCGAAGTCCAGCTTGCGGGTCTTCTCCGCCTCGCTGGCCATCTCGTCGTACCGGTCGAGGCGGGCCTTGCTCTTGGTCTGGCGGGCCTTGGCGTTCGAGCGGACCCACTCGAGCTCCTCGGTGAGGCGCCGCTTGAGCTTCGCGTCCTTGCGGCCTTCGACCGCCAGGCGCTGGGCCTTCTTGTCGAGGTACGTCGAGTAGTTGCCCTCGTACGGGTAGGTGCGGCCGCGGTCGAGCTCGAGGATCCAGTTGGCCACGTTGTCGAGGAAGTACCGGTCGTGGGTGATGGCGATGACCGTGCCGGCGTACTTGGCGAGGTGCTGCTCCAGCCAGCTCACGCTCTCGGCGTCGAGGTGGTTGGTGGGCTCGTCGAGCAGCAGCAGGTCGGGCGCCTCGAGCAGCAGCTTGCACAGCGCGACGCGGCGGCGCTCACCACCGGAGAGCTGGGTGACGTCGGCGTCCGGCGGCGGGCAGCGCAGGGCGTCCATGGCCAGCTCGAGCTGAGAGTCGAGGTCCCAGGCGTTGACGTTGTCGAGCTGCTCCTGGAGCTTGCCCATCTCCTCCATGAGCTCGTCGGTGTAGTCGGTCGCCATCTCTTCGGCGATCTTGTTGAACCGGTCGAGCTTGGCCTTGGTCTCGGCCACGGCCTCCTCGATGTTGCCGAGGACGGTCTTGGAGTCGTTGAGCGGCGGCTCCTGCGCGAGCATGCCGACGGTGTAGCCGGGCATCAGCCGGGCGTCGCCGTTGCTCAGGGTCTCGATCCCCGCCATGACCTTGAGCAGCGTGGACTTACCGGCGCCGTTCGGGCCCACCACGCCGATCTTGGCGCCGGGCAGGAAGTTCAGCGTCACGTTGTCGAGCACGACCTTGTCGCCGTGCGCCTTGCGCGCCTTTTCCAGGACGTAAATGAACTGGGCCACGGTGCGCCCTACCTCCGTGATCGTTGAGTTGCGCTACCGAACGAGCGCAGAATGCCGGGGCAATCTTTCCAGGTCGTCCACCGGACCCCTAACTCAACCCCGTCACGGCGTCAAGGATTCCCCAGATCACTCGAAATCGACGACGTCGTCGACCTGGGTCTTGCGGTCGTCGGTGAAGTCGATCCTGAGTTGCTTGCGGGAGATGAAGAACTGGGTGCCGTCGCTGGCCGCGGTCGCCTCGTAGGCGTTCTGGCCGGTCTCCACGACATCGGTCAGGAGAAGGCCGTTCACGCCCTGGACCAGCGCCTTCTTCTCCCCGCCGGTCTTGCTCTGGTAGAACAGCCGGCCGGCCGGGTCCTGGCAGATCCAGACCACGGTGCCCCGGTCGGTGACGTACCGGTTGAGCCGGCGCAACTCGTCCGAGAAGCCCAGGCTGCGCGCCTTGGCCAGGGTCTCCGACGGGCACAGGTCGCCGGGCGCGATCGTCGGCGCCGCCGGCGACGTGGTCTCCTGCGGCTGCTGGTTCTGCTGTTGTTGTTGCTGCTCCCGCTCGCGCGCCTCCTGCCGGCGCTGCTTCTCGCCCAGCACGAATCCGGTGGTCATTCCGATGATCGTGAGGAAAACGGTGGCAATGACCACAGGAAAGAAGATCGGCCGCCGTGGCGGGGAAAGATCATCCGGAGGTGTCACGGGCCCAGAATGACACCCGGCCGCCACCATGGTCCACGGCGGCCATCGAAGACTGGGCACGCCCCGTGCTGCTACGCACAGTAGGCTCACAAGTGGGAACAGAAACGACCCGGAGGTGCACTCAGCGTGGCCGAACGAAGTTCCTTCGTCGTAGTCGCCAACCGTCTGCCCGTCGATGAAGTCACCACCCCGGACGGGGAGCGCCAATGGCGCACGAGTCCGGGCGGTCTGGTCACCGCGCTCCACCCGGTGCTGACCGAGCACGGAGGCACGTGGATCGGGTGGGCCGGTGGCACCGGCGAAGCGCCGGAGCCCTTCGAACTGGAGGGCATTCACATCCACCCGGTGCCGTTGAGCGCCGACGAGTTGGAGCGCTACTACGAGGGCCAGTCCAACGCGACCATCTGGCCTCTCTACCACGACGCCGTCGAGACGCCGGTCTACAAGCGGCGCTGGCGCGAGACCTACCGCCTGGTCAACCAGCGCTTCGCGCAGGCCGCGGCCGAGGTGGCCGACGAGGGCGCGACCGTCTGGGTCCAGGACTATCAGCTCCAGCTGGTGCCGGCGATGCTGCGGGAGCTGCGGCCCGACCTCAAGATCGGGTTCTTCCTGCACATCCCGTTCCCGCCGATCGAGCTGTTCATGCAGATGCCCTTCCGGGCCGAGGTGCTGCGCGGCCTGCTCGGCGCCGACCTGGTCGGTTTCCAGCAGCGGCTGGCGGCACAGAACTTCGTACGCCTGGCCCGGCACCTTCTGGGACTGCGCTACGAGGGCCAGTCGATCCAGGTGGACGGCCGCAAGGTCAAGGCGGGCGCCTTCCCGATCAGCATCGACACCCGCGAGATGGAGCGGATGGCGGCCGATCCCAAGGTCCAGGCCCGGGCCAAGGAGATCCGGGCCGAGCTCGGCGACCCCAAGACGATCATCCTGGGCGTCGACCGGCTCGACTACACCAAGGGCATCGAGCTGCGGCTCAAGGCGTTCCGCGAGCTGCTGGCCGACGGCAAGCTCAAGGTCGGCGACGCGGTGATGGTGCAGGTGGCGACCCCGAGCCGCGAGCGCGTCGAGCATTACCAGACGCTGCGGGTCAAGGTCGAGCGCGAGGTCGGCCGCATCAACGGCGAGTTCGGCCGGGTCGGTGTGCCGGCCGTGCACTACCTCCACCAGTCGTACAGCAAGCAGGAACTGGCCGCGATGTACGTGGCGGCCGACGTCATGATGGTGACGCCGCTGCGCGACGGCATGAACCTGGTCGCCAAGGAATACGTGGCATGCCGCGCCGACTCCGGTGGCGCGCTGGTGCTCAGCGAGTTCGCGGGGGCGGCCACCGAGATGCGGCAGGCGTTCCTGTGCAACCCGCACGACCCCGACGGCGTCAAGGACGCGCTGATGCGGGCGGTCGGCGCCGAGCAGGCCGAGCTGAAAAGGCGCATGCGCGTGATGCAGCGTCACCTGCGCACCCACGATGTGGCGCAGTGGGCCCGGACCTTCCTCGACGCCCTCTCGGAGGCGGCCGGAGGCCGTGACCTAGTCGATGTAGAGGCAGAAAGGGTGACCGACCGGGTCTAGGAACACCCGGACGGTCTCCTGCGGCTGGAAGCCGGCGAGCGTCGCACCCGCCTGGGTGGCGTGCGCGCACGCCGCTTCCAGATCGTCGACCTTGATGTCGAGATGGGCGCTCATCTGCGGATCGCCCGGCCCGGCCGGCCACACCGGCCGCACGTACTGTTTCTCGGTCTGGAACGAGAGCCCGGCGCCGCCACCCGGCGCGCCGAGGATCACCCAGTCCGTCTCTTCCGTGGTGATGCTCCAGCCCAGCAGCCGGTGGTAGAAGTCCGCCAGCTCCCGGGCGTCCGGAGCGTCCAGCACCGTGCTCGTCAACGTCATTCGCGGCCGTCCGTCCATATTCACGGTCGTACCCGGTGTGTAGCGGTTCTATACCCCTACGTGAACGACGTCCCCGATGACAACGATGGCGGGCGGGTGGATGCCGGCCTCGGCCGCGTCGGCCGCGATCGAGCCGAGCGTGCCGCGCAGCGAGCGCTGGTGGGCCGTCGAGCCCTCCTGCACCACCGCGGCCGGTGTCCCGGCCGCGCGGCCCTCGGCGATCAGGCGCGCGGCGATCTTGGGCAGGTTCTTGAGACCCATGAGTACGACGATGGTGCCGCGCATCCGGGCCAGAGCCGCCCAGTCGACGAGTGAGGCGTCGCTGTCGGGCGCGACGTGCCCGGAGACCACGGTGAACTCATGGGCCACGCCCCGGTGGGTGACCGGGATGCCGGCCAGCGCGGGCGCGGCGATCGAGCTGGTCACACCAGGAACGACGAGCACCGGCACCCCGGCCTCGGCACAGGCGATGGCCTCCTCGCCGCCGCGGCCGAAGACGAACGGGTCGCCGCCCTTGAGCCGCACCACGAACTTGCCCTCTCCGGCGCGCTCGACCAGGATCCGGTTGATCTCCTCCTGGGCCTTCTGCGGCCCGTACGGGATCTTGGCCGCGTCGACGAACTCGACCTCCGGCCGCAGATCGCCCAGGAGCATGCCCGGCACCAGCCGGTCGGCCACCACCACGTCGGCCGCGGCGAGCAGCCGGCGGCCCTTCACCGTGATCAGCTCGGGGTCGCCCGGTCCGGCCCCGACCAGAGCCACGCCCTTGTACTCGTCTCTCGCGGGCGGGGCGCTTTCGAGGGCGTGCGCCACGAGGTCCCGGACGGCCATCGCGCGCCGGCGGTCGCCGCCGTCGGTGACCGCGACCGTGACCTGGCCGTGGCGGGTGACCGCGGGCGTCCAGGCGGTGGCGGCCTCGCGGTCGTCGGCGCGGACGCAGAACACGCGGTGCGCCTCGGCGGCCACGCTGACCTGCTCGGCCGCGGCCGGGTCGTCGATGGCCACGTGCACGAGCCAGGCGCCCTCGACGTCGCCGGGCTCGAAGCGGCGGGCCGTCCAGGTGGCCCGGCCGGCGTCGACGTGGCCGTGCAGGGCCGGGCTCAGCTCGGGCGAGACGATCTCGATCAGCGCGCCGGCGGCGATCAGGGCGGGCACGCGGCGGGTCGCCACGGCGCCGCCGCCGACCACCAGCACCCGGCGGCCGGTCAGCTTGAGGCCGAGAGGGTAGACGCTCATTTCTCGGACACTCCCGCGGAATCGAACGTGGCGACCTCGTGCAGCACCCGCACGGCGGCCGAGACGACCGGCAGCGCGAGGACGGCGCCGCTGCCCTCGCCCAGGCGCATGCCGAGGTCGAGCAGCGGCTCGAGGCCCAGGTGGGCCAGGGCCACGGTGGCGCCCGGCTCGGCCGAGCGGTGCCCGGCGACCATGGCCGCGACCGCGTCGGGGGCGAAGGCGGCGGCGGCCAGCGCGGCCGAGGCGGCGATGACCCCGTCGATGATCACCGGCACGCGGTGGGCGGCGGCGCCGAGGATGAAGCCGGCCAGCGCGGCGTGCTCGAGGCCGCCGACCGCGGCCAGCACGCCCAGCGGGTCGCTCTTCTCGGGCCGGTGCGCGGCGAGGGCCCGGCCCACCACCTCGATCTTGCGGTCGAGGGTGGCGTCGTCGATGCCGGTGCCGCGGCCGGTCACCTCGGCCGGGGCGAGGCCGGTGAAGACGGCGATGAGTGCGGCCGCGGGAGTCGTGTTGGCGATGCCCATGTCGCCGGTGAGCAGGCATTTCGCGCCGTTGTCGACGAGCGCGGCGGCGACTCCGATGCCCACCTCGACCGCGGCCAGGGCCTCCTCGCGGGTCAGCGCGGGCTCGACGGTCATGTCCCGGGTGCCGCGGCGGACGTTCGCGTCGAGCAGGGTGGCGCCGCCGTGCAGCGGGATGCCCACACCCACGTCGACCACCATGACGTCGGCCCCGGCCTGCCGGGCGAACGCGTTGACGACCGCGCCGCCGGCCACGAAGTTGGCCACCATCTGGGCGGTGACCTCCTGCGGCCAGGGGGTGACGCCCTGGGCGTGCACGCCGTGGTCGCCGGCGAAGACCGCGACTGTGGCCGGGGTGGGCAGCGGCGGCGGGTTGACGCCGGCCAGCCCGGCCAGCCGCACCGAGAGCTCCTCGAGGGCGCCCAGCGAGCCGGCCGGCTTGGTCAGCCGGGCCTGGTGCTCGCGGGCGGCGGCCATCGCCTGCTCGTCGGCGGGGCGGACGGCGGCGAGGGTGTCCTCCAGCGATGCGCTCACGCTTGCTCCTCGATCACGACGGTCAGGGTCTCGACGAATGCGTCGGTGGTGGCAGTGTCGCGCACCGCCAGCCGCAGCCAGTCAGGGCCCAGGCCGGGGAAAGTGTCGCCCCGGCGTACGGCGTAGCCGCGTTCCCGCAGCTCCAGCCTGATTTTGTCGGCCCCTTGCAGGCGTACGCTAACGAAGGCACTGGCCGGAGCCCCAGCGACCGTGACCTTCGGCACGTCGCCGAGCCGGCGCAGCAGGTGAGCGCGGTCCGCGGCCAGCCGCCGGGCGATCTGGCGTTCGGCCTCGACCGCGGTGGGTGACGCGCAGGCGAGCGCGGCGGCCAGCGCGGGCGTCGAGACGGCCCACAGCGGCTGGGCCGCGGCCAGCCGGGTCAGCAGCTCGGCCGGGCCGAGCAGATAGCCGATCCGCAGGCCGGCCAGGCCCCACGTCTTGGTGAGGCTGCGCAGCACGACCAGGCCGGGCAGATCGCGGCGAGAGGCGAGCGACTCCGGCTCCCCGGCCACGCCCTCACGGAACGTGGTGTCGGCGAAGGCCTCGTCGACCACCAGCACACGGCCCGGACGGGCCAGCGGGGCGATCTCCTCGGAGGGGTGCAGCACCGAGGTGGGGTTGGTGGGGTTGCCGACGAAGACGAGATCGGCGTCGTCCGGCACCAGCCTCGCGTCGAGGCGGAACCCGTCCTCCTCGCGCAGCAGTACCCGGTCGACCACGTGGCCGGCGTTCAGCAGGGCGGCCTCGGGCTCGGTGAACTGGGGATGGACCACGACCGGGTGATTCGCGCCGCGCAGCGCCTGGGCCAGCAGGACGAAACCCTGCGCGGCGCCGGCGGTCAGCAGGACCTCTTCCGGGTCACGGCCGTGCCTGGCGGCCACGGCCGCGGTGGCCTCTTTCCCGTCGGGGTACGCCTTCAGGTCGCTCAGGGAGCTCATCAGCGGCTGCGCGAGCCACGGCGGCATCGGCTCGTGCCGGACGTTCACCGCCAGGTCGATCAGACCCGGGGCGACCTCCGTGTCGCCGTGGTGGCCTAGGTCGAGGGACATGCGATCAGAATGCCCGACCGTGATACGCACGTTACTTCGGCTGTTCCGTGAGCAAATAAGAGGTTTTGTCATACCTTCTAGGGGTGGCAGCCGGAAAAGTCGCTCCCCTCGTCCGTGCCGGCCTGATCGCGGGACTCGTGGTCGCCGGCCTCGCCTATCCACTGGCCGCCCTCGCCGGACTCGGCGTCAAGGCCGGCACCGAAGCCCTCGAGGGCCTGCCCGAGGAACTCATCGAGGTGCCCACCGCGCAGACGACCTACGTCTACGCCAGCGACGGGAAGACGCTGCTCACGACGTTCTACGAGGAGCACCGCAAGCCCGTGAAGATCACGGACATGTCGCCCTACATCACCCAGGCGATCGTGGCCTCCGAGGACACCCGCTTCTACGAGCACAACGGGGTCGACGCCAAGGGCGTGGCCCGGGCCTTCGTCGCCAACCAGAAGGCCGGCGGGGTCTCGCAGGGAGCGTCGACCCTGACCATGCAGTACGTCCGCATGGCGCTCCGGGACGGCGCGCAGACCCCCAAGGAGGCGCTCGAGGCGACCGAGCAGACCACCTCGCGCAAGCTGCGGGAGATGCGGCTCGCCATCGAGCTGGAGAAGCGGCTCACCAAGCAGGAGATCCTCGAGCGGTACCTCAACTCGGCGTACTACGGCCACCGGGCGTACGGCATCTTCGCCGCCTCTCAGGTCTTCTTCTCGAAGTCGCCGAAGAATCTGACCCTCACGGAGGCCGCCCTGCTCGCCGGCCTGGTCAAGGCGCCGTCGGCCTACGACCCGGCGACCCAGGACCGGGAGGCGGCCACGAACCGCCGCAACTACGTGATCGACCAGATGGTCAAGATGCGCACGATCACGGCGGCTGAGGCGGCCGGCGCCAAACGGGCGAAGATCACGTTGAAGCTCAGCTCGGCGCCGAACGACTGCATCTCGATCGCCGACCCGCACAACGACTGGGGTTTCTTCTGCGACTACTTCAAGTCGTGGTGGAAGGAACAGCCGGCCTTCGGCCGGACCACCTCCGAGCGCGAGGAGAACCTGCGACGCGGCGGCTACCGCGTGGTCACCTCCATCGACCCCAGGATCCAGGGGTACGCCATGGAGCACGTCCTCGACAAGGAGAAGCGCCGCAGCCGCATCGCACATGGCCAGGTCATCATCGAGCCGGGCACCGGCCGGGTGCTCAGCATGGCGGTGAACCGGCGGTACTCGCTCGACCAGTCCGGCAACGAGAAGCACAGCCGCTACCGCAACGTGAAGGGCAACTTCCCGAACACGGTGAACCCGCTGCTCGGCGGCGGCTCGATGGCCGGCTATCAGGCGGGCTCCACCTTCAAGATCTTCACGATGCTGGCCGCCCTGGACGAGGGGATGCCGCTGTCGACGTCCTTCTACAGCCCGCAGAGGTTCTACTCGAAATACATCACGGCGCCCGGTCCGGCCACGTGCGGCACGCACTGGTGCCCGAAGAACTCGACGTCGTCGATGACCGGCGACCAGACGATGTGGAGCGGCTTCGGCAAGTCGGTGAACACCTACTTCGTGCAGCTCGAACAGAAGGTCGGCGCGGAGAAGGCGGTGAAGATGGCCGAGCGGCTCGGTCTGCGCTGGCGTACGGACGTGGACCGCCGGCTGGCGTCACCGGAGCACGCGTCGGGCTGGGGCGCGTTCACGCTGGGGGTGAGCGACGCGACGCCGATCGAGATGGCGAACGTCTTCGCGACGCTGGCCGCGGAGGGCAACTACTGCGAGCCGCTGCCGGTGAAGTCGATCCTCGACCGCAACGGCAAGGCGGCGACATATCAGGGCAAGCAGATCGCGGCGCCCCGCTGCCACCGGGCGGTCTCGGTGGACGTGGCCCGGGCGGCGACGGACGCGGCCCGCTGCGTGACCGGCTACGGCGCGGCCCGGGGCAGTTGCGGAGGCTGGGGTACGTCGGAGATGGTCCACGGCGTGCTGAAGCGGCCGGTGGCCGGCAAGAGCGGCACCACCGACAGCAACAAGACGGCCTGGTTCTGCGGCTTCACGCCGCAGTTGGCGGCCGCGGCGTTCGTGGCGGACCCGGACAACCCCGAGATGAACGTGGGCACGAGCCGCGGGACGGTCTCGAAGTACACGGTGGCCGAGACGCTGAAGGACGCCCTGAAGGGCCAGCCGAAGCTGAAGTTCACCCCGCCCTCGGACGCGATCACCTCGAAGTGGAACCGCGACCGCGACTCCGACCGCGAGCGCGACCGTGACCGCGACTCCGACCGCGATCGTGACTCCGACTCCGACCGTGACAGCGACGCCGACTCCGACTCCGACCGCGACAGCGACGCCGACCGGGACTCGGACCGCGACCGGGACTCGGACCGCGACCAGGACTCGGACCGCGACCGGGACAGCGACTCGGACCGCGACTCCGCCGGCAACAGCGACAGTGATCGCGACTCCGACCGTGACCGCGACCGCGACGCCGGCGCGGACCGTGATCGCGATGCCGACCGCGACTCGGGCGCCGACCGTGATCGCGGCGCCGACCGTGATCGCGGCGCCGACGCCGGCCGTGATCGCGACTCGGCGGATGACGCCGACCGCCTGTCGGATGCCGGCAACGACTCCGGCCGCCGGAACCCGAACCGCGAGGACACCAACCGCGACTAGCGCCCTCCCCTCCAGATCCTCAGGCCCCCAGTTTCCCCAGGTGCTCAGGCGGCGGGGGCGGCCGGGCGGCGGCGGGGAGCGCGCCACCTGGCGTCGCGGCCGGCGAGGGCCAGGAGCTGGTCGAGCAGGGTGGCCTCGTCGTCGGTGATCGGGAGGACCGGGCCGAACAGGCCGGGAGTGCCCTCGGGCGGATATTGCGCGTTGAACTCGATGAGGATCTCGAGGGTGCGGGGGTCGGCCGCGTATTCCTGGCCGGTGGACCGGGCCAGGTCCCAGCCGTGGACGATCAGCTCGGTCATGGCGACGTGGCCGAGGGCGGCGGCGGGCATGGTGACGCCGCCGGCGGCGGACGTGCCGGTCCAGGCGGTCTGCTCTTTCCAGGCGGTGGCGAGGTCTTCCAGGAGGACGGGCAGGCGGCTGCGCCAATGCCGGGACAGATGTTGCGCGGAGGGCTCGGGCGGCGGCTCGGAGGTGCCGGGGGCGTCGGCGCGTTTGCGGGCGGTCTGCGTGAAGGCGAAGGACAGGCCCATCAGATGATCGAGAAGAGCGGCGACGCTCCAGTCGGGACACGGGGTGGGGCCAAGGAGCTCGTGATTGTCGATGCCCAGCAGAAGCGCTCGCATCACCCGAACCGGCGGGTCGAAGTCCAGCGGCACACGATCGGCCACGGCAGTCCTCCTTCGGGTCGTCCTCGTTAAGTTCACGTTACGGCCGGGGTACGACAGTTTTGTGCCTCGCGGAGGGCGTTTTCGCGGTGGTCCGTGCTTTCGGCCTGATCTATGTGGAACGGGCGCGTTTCGGCGGCCGAACTCGCGGCGTTCGGCTGTTGCGCGGCGTCATCCGGGCGACCCGGATCGGTGACCGGCCCCGCGCGGGCTCCCACTCGCTCAGGAGATGGTGATGTCCACGGTGTCGTTCAGATTGGACGAGGACGCGGCCGGCCGTGACGGCGCCTGTTGATCAGCGTCAACGGGCGAGGCGCCGGGTTGCCGGGCCGGCTGCTGCCCGGGCGACCCCAGGTGCTCGGGACGGCCGGGGTGCGGATAACCGGGCGACTGCTGCGCGGGGCCAGACTGCGGATAGCCGGGCGACTGCTGCGCGGGGCCAGACTGCGGATAGCCGGGCGACTGCTGCGCGGGGCCAGACTGCGGATAGCCGGGCGACTGCTGTGCCGGGGCGGGCTGATGAGCGGACGGTGCTTGCTGCTGAGCCGGCGACGCCTGGACCGCGAAGGCCTGGGTCGGCTGCGACTCGCCCGGGACCGGCTGCGGTGTCAGAGGCTCGGCCGGCGAGGTCGGAGCCTGGGGCTGGGCCGGCTGAGACTGGACCGGGTGGGATTGGGCTGGTTGTAGCTGCGCCGATTGAATCTGGGCCGGGTAGGACTCCGCCTGCTGAAACTGTCCTGGGTGGGATTGGGCCGGGTGGGGCTCCGCCGGCTGAAACTGGCCCGGGTGGGATTGGGCCCCGTGGGACTCCGCCGGCTGAAACTGGGCCGCGTGGGACTGAGCCGGTTGCGGTTGGGGCTGGGACGGCTGGGGCTGGGCCGACGGCATCGGCTGAGGCTGGGACTGGGGCATCGGCTGGGGCTGGGCCGGGGGCATCGGCTGGGGCTGCGGGGGCATCGCGGGGCGGGACGGTGGGGCCATCGGCGCCGGGCCGGCCAGGGCGGCCGAGACGATGCGTTTGGCGATCTCGGGGGCGGCCGCCCAGTGCAGGCCGAGCTGGGAGGCGTGTACCTGGCGCCAGACGAAGCCCTCGGGGTTGCCGCCCGACCACGTCCAGGCCGGGACCGTGCCGGCGCGCGGGGTCACGATCGCGCGGTGCTGCTTGTAGCCGGTGATGCGGGCTCCGGCCGGGGCCAGCGTCGAGGTGGTGGGCGCGGTGGCCTCGCGATATCCGGCGATGGTCTGGTCGGCGGTGGTGGCCGACGCGTCGAAGACGCCGCACATCGGGCGGCCGTCGAACTCACGGCCGAGCCACGGCAGGGCCACGCCCTCGGCTACGACCGGCCAGCCGTCGCGGGCGAACTGCGCCACGTCGTTGCAGAGCCTGCGGTTGGCCGACAGCTCCTCGGCGTACCCCTCGGGAAGGCCGGCGCCGACGATCAGAGCGCGCGTGCCGGCCGGCAGCGACTCGTCGCGCAGAGGATCGACCACGGCCACGTCCGCTCCCGCCGCCGTCAGGAGTTCGGCCGTCTCGACGTACGTGAAAGGAGCACCCGGACCACCCGCAAGCGCGACCACCGGTCGCTGGTCGAAGACCTCGCCGCCGACGACGTCGGCGGGCGTCCAGATGGGCCCGGGCAGGGCGGGGGCCGAGGCCGCGAGGGCCATCAGGCGATCCATGTCGAGCGCGCCCGCCACGGCCTCGCCGAGACGGCGGACGGCACGGCTGGCCTCGACCGTACGGTGGGCGACCGGCACCGGGCCGTGCGCGCGGGCCGGAAGGACGTTCGGCAGGTCACCGCGGCGCAGCGCGCCCAGCACCGGCATGCCGATGTCGTCGAGGGCGGTGCGCAGCATCTGCTCGTGGCGCGGCGACGCGACCCGGTTGAGGATCACCCCGCCCAGGTGGACCATCTCGTCGAACATGCGGAAGCCGTGCACGAGCGCGGCCAGCGAATGCCCCATCGCGGCGACGTCGACGACCAGCACGACCGGCGCGTGCAGGGCGGCCGCGACCGCGGCGGTGCCGTCGATCTCGGGCTGGCCGGTGAGCGAGTCGAACAGGCCCATGGCCCCCTCGATCACCGAGAGTTGCGCGCTGCCGGCGCCGTGCAGGAACAAAGGCGCGATGCGCTGCGCGCCGACCAGGCGGGGATCGAGGTTGCGGCCGGGCCGGCCGGCCGCGAGACCGAGGTACGCGGCGTCGGTGTGATCCGGGCCGACCTTGAACCCGGCCGCCGGGATGCCACGCGCCGCGGTCGCCGCGAGCAGGCCGACCGCGATCGCGGTCTTGCCGTGCCCGGACGCGGGCGCGCTCACGACCAGACGGGGCTGGGCGCTCATCTATGACTCTCCCGAACGGAATATCGCCTGTTGTCGACTACCGAAGTGGGACAGTACCTGGCCCCAGCAGGTGTCAACCTGCCGACGGGTAGCCTCGGGACGTGTACCGCTTCCTGCTGAGGCCGCGCTGGCTGGCCGCCGCCGCGTTCGCTCTGGCGGCCGCGTCGGTCATGGTGATGCTCGGCAACTGGCAGCTGCGACGGTACGAGGAGCGCAGCGCGATCAACAATCGCATCAACGCCGCCGACTCCGTGCAGGCCGTCCCGATGACCTCCGTGCTGACCCGGCCGACAGCCGCGAGCGCCTCCGGCGAGGCCCCCGGCAAGGACCTGGCCTGGACAAAGGTCACAGTGAGCGGCCGCTATGACCCGGCTCACGAGATCCAGGCGCGGGGCCGCACGGTCGACGGCGACGTCGGGTACGAGATCGTCACGCCGCTGATCCTGGAGGACGGCACGGCCGTGCTGGTCGACCGCGGCTGGATCCCGGCCCCGGCCGGCGGGGCGCTGGCGGCGCCCACGGTGCCGGCCGCCCCGACAGGCACGGTGACCGTCGTGGGCCAGCTCCACCTGTCGGAAAGTCGACCGGCGCCGATCGAGCAGCGCAACGGCCGTCTGGACACCAGGCGCGTCGCGGTGCCCAAGCTCGCACACGAAATGCCCTATCCCGTGTACGGAGCGTACGTGCTCCTCACCGAGCAGACGCCGGTGAACGACGCCGCGTTCACCCGGATCCCGATCGATCACGAGGACGCCTGGCAGAACGGCGGCTACGCGGTCCAGTGGTGGCTGTTCGCGGTGATGGCCCTCTTCGCGTACGGCTACTACGCCCGCAAGGAGGCCAAGGGCGAGTCGAAACCCCGCTCCCCCGGCGCCGCCCGCGAGCCGGTCCCGGCCACAGCCCGGACCGCCACCACCGACCACTCCCGCGACCGAGTCGAAGATCACGACCGCCGCCGGTCCGCTTCCGGCGACCGCGTAGAGGAGTACGACCGCCGCAAGGCCGCTGCCGGCGACCGCGTGGACGACTATGACCGCCGCACGGCTGCCGCTTCTGGCGACCGGGTCGAGGAGTACGACCGCAAGAAGGCCGCCGCGCTGGCCGCCACCGGCGATCGGGTCGAGGAAGCCGACCGCAAGCGGGCCGCCACGGACGACGGCAAGCGTTAGCAATCCGCTACCGCACCACCGCGGCCACTACCCGGAGTTACCCGGCACCGCTGCTCACCGTGCGATCTACGGCGGTGGGTGGCCGCCGATGGCGCGGACCGTGTCGATGGTGTCGGCCTCGGCCGCCGGCTTGTCGTCGCGGTAGCGCAGGACCCGGGCGAAGCGCAGCGCCACCCCGCCCGGGTAGCGCGGGGACGTCTGCACGCCGTCGAAGGCGATCTCGACCACCTGCACCGGCCGCACCCGGACGACCCAGCCGTTGTCGTCGACCTTCAGCTCCTGGAAACGCTCGGTCTGCCAGCGCAGCAGTTCATCGGTGAGCCCCTTGAACGTCTTGCCGAGCATCACGAACTCCCCGGTCCGCGGATCGAGCGCTCCCAGGTGCAGATTCGACAGCCAGCCCCGGCGCCGCCCGTGCCCCCACTCGACCGCGAGAACCACCAGGTCGAGCGTATGACGGGGTTTGACCTTGACCCAGGCATTGCCCCGGCGCCCCACGTCGTACGGTGCCTCGGTCGCCTTGATGACCACACCCTCCTGCCCGGCCGCGATCGCCGCCGCGAACGCGGCCGCCGCCTCCTCCTCGGTCTCGACCGTCGTCCGCCCGACGATCAGCTCCGACGGGAGCGCGCCGGCCAGCGCCGCCCACCGCACCCGCCCCGGCTCATCCAGCAGATCCACACCGTCGAGATGCAGCAGATCAAAGAAATAGGGAGTGAGAGCGATCGGCGCCGCAGCAGATCCCGCCCGAGAGGACCCCCGCCCAGAGGCAGGCACAGAGGCCGCCGGCGCGGAAGCTGAGCGGGTGGATGACCGGGCGCCGCGGGTGGCGGCTCGGCTTGAGGTTTCCTGGAACGGGCGGGGGCGGCCTGTCTCGTCCAAGGCCATGGCCTCGCCGTCGAGGACTGCCTCGCGGAAGGGGAGTTTGCGGACCGCGTCGACCACCTCGGGCATGCGGGCGGTGATGTCGTCGAGGCTTCGGGTGAAGACGGCCACGTCGTCGCCGGAGCGGTGGACCTGGATGCGGATGCCGTCGAGTTTCACGTCGACCGTGGCCGGGGCGCCGGTGGCCAGCAGGGCGGCGCCGACGTCGGGGGCGGCCTGGGCCAGCATCGGGGTGAGCGGGGTGCCGACCCTCAGGTGGATGTCGGCCAGGGCGGGCGCGCCGCCGGTCAGCGCGGCGACGGCCACCTGTTTGAGGTCGCCGGAGAGCAGCAGCGCCCGGCGGACCGCCGTCAGCGGGGTCTCGGAGGCCTTGGCGATCGCGTCGGCCAGCAGGCCGGCCTGGGCGCCCTGGCGCAGCTCGCCGCCGAACAGGCCGACCAGCAGGCGCTGCTCGTCGGCGGTGGCGGCGGCGAAGAGGGCGCCGAGCAGCTCGCGCCGCCGGGCCTGTGAGCCGGCGCCGGCGACGACCGAGATCTCGGCGATGGCGGCGTCGACGCCGCCGACGGTGAGGCTCGGCTCGGCCGCGGGCGGCGGCTGGTCGCGCAGGCTCGCATAGCCCACCCCGGTCTGCCGCTGCCGCAGCTCGCCGGCGAGGAACGCGGAGCCGGCCGCGATCTCATCGGGGTCGAGCCGGCGCAGCGCGTCGGCCAGGAGCTCGATCTTGGCCTTGCGCCCGGAGGTCGCCGCGACGGCCGCTGAGGTCGCCGCCAGGTCGAGGAATCGCACTCAGCCATCCTGGCAGCACCCCCTGACATTTTCCGGCTGGAACCGGGCTGGAACCGGGCTGGAACTCAGGCCGCGCGCGGCTCGGAGATGCGGAAGCCGCGGGCCCGGACCTGATCGGCCACGCGGGTCACCTGGGCGTCGAGGGCGACCAGGGTGGCCGACAGGTCTTCCAGATGGTCGGTGAGGGCGGAGTCGTCCCAGTCGGCGACGTCGACCGAGCTCATCGCGTGGACCGCGGCGCGGAGCCGGGCGATGGACTCGAGACGCTCCCGGGAGCGAAGCCGGTCGATGGCATGGCGCGGTCCGACCGGCAACGACCGCACCACCGGAACAAGGGTTGCAGACACTTCGTTCGAACGCATGTTCGATATCCTAACAGGACGCATCGCACTTGCGCACCGGTTCACTCGTTGTGACGAAGTCCCTCTGTCAGCCCGTGAGCAGGGGCGAAAACGTGTCGGCGGCGTCACCCGGAGCGGCCGCGGCGGCCACGAAGCCGTCGGGACGTACGAGGTAGAGCCGTCCCGCGACGAGGCCGGTCCGAGGTGGCGCCGCGGCGAAGACGTGCACCGGCACGCCCAGATCGGGGATGTCGGCCACCTCCCCGTAGGCGTGGATCTGCCAGGTGAGCTCGCGCAGAACGTCGAAGTTGCCGCCCGTCCAGGGCAGCCGGCGGCCGACGACCGGGTCGCGCCGCCCGCCCGAGGCCGCCTCGGCGATGGCCGTCATCCAGTAGTGGACGCGGATCTGGGCCACGTATTGGAACAGGCGCGAACCGCCCGAGGCGCGCGGCAGAATCCGTACCCCCAACGGCGCCAGCAACGGCACCACCAGCGCCCGCAGGGCGCGGAAGGCCAGGCGCTGGGAGGTGACCGCGCCGAAGATCCGGTCGGTGGTGGCGATCAGCGTCTGCGCCACCGGGCGGCGCTCGGCCTCGTACCGGTCGAGCCAGGCGTCCTTGCGGCGGCCGTGCACCACGTCGGCCAGCTTGAACGCGAGGTTGTGGGCGTCCTGCAGGCCCGTGTTCATGCCCTGGCCGCCGACCGGCGAATGGACGTGGGCCGCGTCCCCGGCCAGGAAGAACGGCCCGTCCCGGAACGCCGCCGCGACCCGGTGGTGCACCTTGTACGTCGCGAACCAGCGGGCCTCGCCGTACGTCACCGCGAACTTGCGGATGCGGGGGCGCACATCCTCCTCGGCCAGCTCCTCGTCGCCGACCAGGCCGATGATCCGCCAATTGCCGCGGCCCCGCATCGGGAAGCCGAGCAGGAAGTCGGAGCCGCCGGGGCGCACGTTTATCGCGTTCTCCACCAGGCCGCCGGTCGCGGCCGCGTCGAGGACGAAGAACCTGTACGGGTTGGTCACGCCCTCGAACGGGATGCGGCGGGATTTCCGTACGACCGAATTGGCCCCGTCGCAGCCCACGCAGAACCGGGCCCGCACGGTGTCGTTGCCGACCTTGGCCACCACGCCCTCGTCGGTCTGAGTCACCGCCGTCACCGGGGTCTCCCAATGGACCCGGCCGCCGATCTTCTGGAGATTCTCGTGCAGGATCTCCTCGTTACGGCTCTGCTCGAGGACCTCGATGAAGGGGTACGGGGTGAGGTCGCCACCGAGAGGCCCGATCGGGATCCGCCCGAACGCGCGGTCGTTGAAACCGGGCGCGAGGGCGTCCGCACGGTGCGCGGCGTGGAGCACGAGGTCGCCGAGGCCGAGCTGGTCGTAGATCTCGAGACTGCGCGCCTGCACGACGAGGGCCCGCGACTCGCGGGTGGGCCCCTCCTTGCCGTCGGCGACGATCACGTCGACCCCGAGTTTGACCAGCCAGTTGGCGAGCATCAGCCCGGTCGGACCGGCGCCCGCCACCAGCACGTCACACGTCAGCTCGGCCATCGGCCGCTCCCTTACTGAGACAATGTGTCCGCCACGTTCTTGAGCAGGAGAGCCTCGGCCACGCAGACCCGCTCGAACTCGCCGAGGTGCAGGCTCTCGTTCGGGCCGTGCGCGCCCGCGTACGGGTCTTCGACGCCGGTGACCAGCACCGCGGCCTGCGGGAAGAGCTCCTGGAAGGTGGCGATGAACGGGATCGACCCGCCCACGCCGATGTCGACCGGCGACGTGCCGTCCCAGGCCGAGGTGAAGGCGGCGCGGGCCGCGTCGTAGGCCGGGCCGGTCGCGTCGATCACGCAGGGCGAGCCCAGGCTCTCCAGGGTGACCTCGACCTGCGCGCCCCACGGCACGTTCTTCTCCAGGTGGGCCTTGACCGCCTCGTACGCCGCCTGCGGGTCGTCGCCCGGGGCCAGGCGCACGCCGATCTTGGCCTTGGCCGTGGGCTGGAGGGCGTTGGCCGCCTCCAGCGTGCGGGGCGCGTCGATGCCGAGCACCGAGATGGCCGGCTTGGTCCAGAGCCGGTCGGTGATCGTGCCCTTGCCGATCAGCTCGACGCCGTCGAGCGTGCCCGCCTCGTGGCGGAAACGGTCCTCCGGATAGTCGACCGGCGCGCCCTCGCGGCCCACCAGGCCGTCGACGGCCACCTCGCCGTGCTCGTCGTGCAGGCTCGTGATCAGGCGGGACAGCGTGATCAGGGCGTCGGGGACGGGGCCGCCGTACATGCCGCTGTGCACGGCGCTGCGCAGCACCTTGACCTCGGCGAACAGGTTGACCAGGCCGCGCAGCGACGTGGTCAGGGCCGGCTCGCCGATGTCCCAGTTGCCGGAGTCGGCGATCACGATCACGTCGGAGCGCAGCTCCTCGAGGTGAGCCTGGATGATCGCGTCGAGCGAGTCCGAGCCGTACTCCTCCTCGCCCTCGACGAAGACCACGACACCGACCGGGAGCTGGTCGCCGAAGGCGCGCAGCGCGGCGATGTGGGCCATCACGCCGGCCTTGTCGTCGGCGGCGCCGCGGCCGTAGAGACGGCCGTCGCGCTCCTGCGGCTCGAACGGGTCGCTCGTCCACTTGTCGAGGTCGCCGACCGGCTGCACGTCGTGGTGGGCGTAGAGCAGGACGGTCGGCGCGCCCGCCGGGGCCGCCTTACGGCCGATCACGGCGGGCTGGCCGCCGTGCCGCACGATCTGCACGTCGAGACCCACGCCGCGCAGCAGCTCCGCGACGGCCTCGGCCGACCGCTCCACGTGGGAGTGGTCGAAGCCCTCGAAGGCGATGCCGGGGATGCGGATCAGCCGCTCGAGGTCGGCACGGACCCCGGGCAGCTCCCGCGCGACCGCGGCGCGCAGATCGGTTTCACTCAAACTCATGAACCGATCCTAGGGCCTATCCGATGGACCACGTGGGTGCGAGGCGAGGTCCAGGTGGTGGCTGGCGTCGGCTGCGGAAAGGCCCTAAAGGTCAGGTGTCGTCTCGACCTCGGCGCGAAGCGTCGCTCGCCCAGTTGCGGGCGCCGCGGACGGCGGAGCCGGCCAGGTCGCCGGCGCCGTCGCCGAGCTTGCGGAGCAGGCCGACCAGCGGGTCCTGCGAGTTGTTGAAAGTGTCGCGGTACGACTGCGCGGCGGCCTTGACGTCCTCGGAGACCGAGGCGTCGCCGTCGGAGTCGCGGCGCGGGTAGTCGCCGCCCAGGATCTGCGCGTACGCACCCGAGTCGACCCATTTGCGAAGCTCGGCGGCACGGGCCACGGGCACCGGGTGGGTGCTCCACGCGGTCATGCCGATCTTGTGGATGCTGTCGCGCAGGTCGCCGCCGCTCTCGTACTCGGCGGCCTGCTCGAGGAAGGCGGCCGTGTCGATCTGGGAGAGGTCGCCGCCGCCGGCCAGTTTCATCAGCAGGCGCAGCGAGGCCGCCGGGTCCTGGCCGGCGAGCAGGCCGGCCCGGTCGGCCGACAGCTCGGCCTTACGCCACCACTCGAACATCGCGGCGATGATCGCCCGCAGCGCGATCGCGCCGACCGGCAGCCAGCTCAGGTTGGCCGCCCAGCGCGTGAGGATCATCATGATCGTCTTGTAGACGGCGTGGCCGCTGCGCACGTGACCGATCTCGTGACCCAGCATGGCCCGCAGCTCGTCGTCGTCGAGCCGCTCCACGGCGGCCGTGGTGATCACGATGAACGGCTTGTCGAGCCCGATGGCGGAGCCGTTGATGATCGGGTCCTGCGACACGTACAGCTCCGGCAGCTCGACCACGTCGAGGGTCTGCGCGGCCTCGGTGAAGCGCTGGTAGACACGCGGGTACTGCCGGTGGTCGACCCGGATGGCGCCGGCCAGGAACTGCAGGCGGAACCCGCGCTCGTTCCACATGCCGAAGAACGCCTTGACCACGTCGTCGAAGCCGCGCAGCTCACGCAGGGCGGTCAGCGCGCCCCGGTCGGCCGGATGTTCCCAGGCCCGCGAGCTGATGCCGGTCAGTGTGACCCGCCGGCGTACCGGGCGGTTCTCCTCGTCGGTCGTCATCGATCCCACACCCCGTCCTGAGCTCCGGGCCTGAACACGCCAGGCTCAAGGTACTTCCGGGGCGCAACATTTATCCAGGTGCTCCCGGCGGAATGAACGGAAGTCCACCCGGCGGGCCCTGCTCGACGAGCCGCCACAGGGCATCGGTGTCCAGGTGCTCCTCGACGAGATCGCCGAGAACGTCGAGCGAGCGTTCGCGCAGATCGGCGAAACGGGTGTCGGGCGCGACGGTGAAACCACGCCGGCCGGCCAGGCGCGCGGCTTCGGTGAGAAAGCGCCGGCGGAACTCGTCGGACTCGAAGGCGCCGTGCCAATGCGTGCCGAAAACATTGCCGGCCATGGCTCCTTCGGCGCGCTCATCGGCGTACACAAGCAAGGGTTTGACCTGGTCCTGTCGCGAGACGAAGCCGTGATGGATCTCGTATCCGGCGACCGGCACACCGAACCCCTGACCGCGGGACTGCGCGAGAATCTTGCGGGGGCCGAAGGTGATTTCCAAAGGCAGAAGCTCCAGGCCTTGTACGGTTCCCCGGCCGCTCTCGACCTCATCGTGAATCGTCCGGGAAAGCATCTGGAAACCGCCGCAAATGCCGAGCAAAGGCTTTCCCGCGTACGCGTGTGCGAGCACCGCGTCGGCCAGACCCGTCTCGCGGAGCCAGGCGAGATCGCTGACCGTGGACTTGGATCCGGGAAGAACCACGAGGTCGGCGTCGGCGATCTCGGCCGGTTCGACCGTCAGCCGTACGCGGACACCCGGCTCCGCCGCGAGGGCCTCGGCGTCCGTGGCGTTGGAGACGCGAGGCAGGCGTACGACAGCGACCCGGAGCCACTCGGAGCCATGCGGCGCGGCCGGACGTCCGAGCACCCGCCCGTAGGCCAGCGAATCCTCCCCGTCGAGCCAGACGTCGAGGTGGAACGGCAGCACGCCGAGCACGGGCCGCCCGGTGGCCGAGGTGATCATGTTGAGCCCCGGCGCGAGGATCCCCCGGTCACCCCGGAACTTGTTGATCACAAAACCGGCCACGAGCGCCTGGTCGGCCGGATCGAGCAGCGCGACCGTGCCGAAAAGCGCGGCGAAGACCCCGCCCCGATCGATGTCACCGACGACGATGGCGGGCAGGCCGGCCCGCCGGGCCAGGCCCATGTTGACGAAGTCGCCGTCGCGCAGGTTGATCTCGGAGGGGCTGCCGGCGCCCTCGCAGATGACCGCGTCGTACTCGGCGCGCAGCTCGGCCAGGGCGGCGTGGGCGACCTCGGCCAGCCGCGGCTTGAGGGCCCGGTAGTTGCCGGCGGTGACGGTGTCGACCGCCTCGCCGAGCAGGACGACCTGGCTCGAGACGTCACTGCCGGGCTTGAGCAGGACAGGGTTGAAGCGCAGATCGGGCGCGACGCCACAGGCGGCGGCCTGCATGGCCTGGGCCCGCCCGATCTCGCCGCCGCGACCGTCCGGCCCGACGACGACCACGGAGTTGTTGGACATGTTCTGCGCCTTGAACGGGGCGACCTTGACCCCACGGCGATGCAGCCAGCGGCAGATGCCGGCGGTGAGAATGCTCTTGCCGGCGTCGGAGGTCGTGCCGGCGACCAGAAGCCCGCTCATCGCCGTCCCCCGACCGAGGCGGCCAGCCGGCTCCCGGTCACGGCCGCCGGCCGGCTCCTGGCCGCGGCTATTCCGGCGGCGATCATGGCGGCCCCCACCCCTACCAAGGCGGAGACGCGGGCGGCGCGGCGCAGGTGCACGGCCTTGGGCTTCGGGCCGTCGCCGAGGAAGGGCCTGGTCTCGCTTCGACCGAAATAGACATTTCGACCCCCCAGCCGTACGCCCAGAGCACCGGCCATCGCCGATTCGCACTGACCGGCGTTGGGTGAGGGATGGTCGTTCCGATCACGGCGCCAGACCCGCAGGGTCTCCCGGGGCGAACCACCGGCGATGGGCGCGGAGGCGATCGTGAGCAGGCCGGTCAGGCGCGAAGGAACCAGGTTGAGGGCGTCGTCGAGCCGGGCCGAGGGGGTGCCGAACCGGGCATACCGCTCGGAGCGGTGCCCGACCATGGCGTCGAGGGTGTTGGCGGCGCGGTAGGCCAGCAGGCCGGGCAGGCCGAGGACGCCACCCCAGAAGAGCGGGGCGACGACGGCGTCGGACGTGTTCTCGGCCACCGACTCGACGGTGGCGCGGGCCAGCTCGGGGGCGTCGAGCCGCGAGGGGTCGCGGCCGCAGAGATGGTTGAGCCGCCCACGGGCGGCGTCGATGTCGTCGCGGTCCAGGTGCTTCGCCATGATCCGCGACTCGCGGCGGAGGGTCCGCCCACCGAGAACGGTCCAGGTCGCGGCGGCGACAAGCCCGGCTCGAGCGATAGGCAGGCGACGGGTGGCCACCGAGGCGGCGACGCCGGCCACAGCCGGGACACCGACGGCGATCGCGGTGAAGGCGGCCCCGGACCGCCGGGTGGGAGCGTAGAGACGGCGCTCGAGGGCTCCGGCCACCGTCCCGAAGCCGGCCACCGGATGAAACCGGCGCGGATCCCCGAACGCGGCATCGAGCAGATAGCCCGCGATCAGCCCCGCGGCGTCCGCCGTGCCGGGTCCCAGCCTCGCCATCCCTGTCCTCCCGCGTTTCCTAGAGCAGGGCAACGTTAGCCGGACCCCGGCCCAGCTCCTCGGCTCAGGCCCATTCAGGGCCGGCGCCGCCGGCTCAGG
>NZ_JBIAZI010000016.1:0-139449 GCF_042899005.1 Actinoplanes sp. NPDC000266 | reverse complement strand
CAGGCCCGTTCAGGCCGGCGCCGCCGGCTCAGGCCCGTTCAGGCCGGCGCCGCCGGCTCAGGCCCGTTCAGGCCGGCGCCGCCGGCTCAGGCCCGTTCAGGCCGGCGCCGCCGGCTCAGGCCCGTGTGGGGCCAGAGCCGGGCGGCTGCGGGCTCAGGCCTGCGCGGGGCTGGGGGCCGGCTGGCTCAGGTCGCAGACCCAGACGGCGATCTCGTCCTCCTCGAGGACCGGGCCGTCCGGGAACGGCACCGGCTCCATCTGGCCCCAGGCGATCGCGCCCGGCGCGCGATCCTCGAGGAACTCGACGACGATGGCCTGAAGGTCACCCGTCGTCCGGTAGGTGGTCTCGAACGGCAACTGGTCGTGCCCGCAGGAGCGTGTCGAGCAGCGCAGCTGCCCCGCCTGCGGGTCGTGCCACACGTAGAACGTCGCCGGCCCGTAGTGCCGCAGGGCCGCGACCTGGTCGCGCAGCAGCTCGGCCGTCTCCTCGAAAGCGGAGACCACCTCGTCCGCCGTCATGCTTATGCGTTCGTGCATCGGTGCGCCGAACCAGCTGGTGTTGGCAGTCTCGGCGTCCTGGTCGTGCGGGGCGATCACCAACGTCTCGCCCGCTATCGCGCGGATCTCCTTCAACAGCACGGCCCCAGTCTGCCGGTCGCGGGCACGCCAGGACCAACCGGGCAGGTCGGCCGGGCGGGCCGTTAACGCGGCACGATCGGCCCACCCCGTTCGGGGGTGCGCCTCCCCCGTACGGCCCGGTGATCTCACTTCTTCAAGGTGGAGCCACTGATCGACGGCTCACCCCGGCCGAGATAGAAGATGCCCGGCAGCCCGGCGGTCTCGAACCCGGCGCTCGGATTTTGTGCCAACGTCGAGTTCCGGATCTTCAACGTGCCGCTGCGGTCATTGCTGACGAAGAAGACGGCGCCACCCCCTTCCTTGGCCGAGTTGTCCTTGATGACCGACCCGTCCAGCGCGAGCGTGAAGCCGTTGCCGTCCAGATAGATCGCCCCGCCACTGCCACCGCCGGGCGTGCCGGAGCGGGCCGGGTTGGCCCCGCGCCCGACGGCCGCATTGCCGGTGAACACGCTGTTGAGCACCGTCCAGGAAACCTGGATGCTGCTCAGGGCGGCGCCGTTCGAGCACACACCCCCGCTGAAGGTGCTGTTCACGACGTACACCGGAAGATCGCGGCTCTGATCGAGCGCGCGGATCGCGGCCCCGCCCAGGTCGGGCCCGGTCCCGTCACAGCGGTTCCCGGTGAAGCGCGAGTTGACCACCTTGAGCCGCCCGCCCCGGGCGAAGATGGCGCCGCCACCTCCACCCTCGACGGTCTGACCGGTGCTGTTGCCCTTGGCGAAGACCATGTTCTGCACGGTCAGCCGCGGCGTCTCCTGGTCGTTGCAGTGCGAGGTCGTCCAGGTCAGCTCCTCATCGCAGGTGTTCATGTAGAGAATCCGGCGCTTGCCGGCGCCGCTCAACGTGACCCGCCCTCCCCCGTCGAGCACCACAGTGGAGCTGGTGTTGTGCACCTTGGCCGTGGCCGTCATCGTGATGGTGACCGGGTTGGGCCCACAGTCGAACGTGATGACGCCACCCCGGGCGACCGCCTTGACCACGGCGGCCGAGGTGCAGCTGGCCGGCGTGCCATCACCGACAGTCCGGTCCGGCTTGCTGGTGTCGACCGCACGGGCGTCCGCGGGAACGGCGGCACCACCGCCCGGATTGCCCGGCTTGGGCAGAGTTTTCACCGGCTTCGCGGGCGGTGACACTCCCCCAGCCGACGACGCGCCGGCCGACGGCGCCTTTCCAGCCGACGGAACCCCTCCCGCCGAAGCGGACGGGTTCGGCGCCGCTGTCGCGCCGGCCGAGGACGCCGCCGGGCCCGTGGTATTCGGCGCAGCCGAGATCGGAGCCGGAGCGGCCGCCGCGGACTTCTCCGCGTGGTCGCCACAGCCGCTCAGCAACGCCGCACCCATCAGGGCAGCCGAAAGAAACACCAGTTCCCGCTTGAGCACCGGCCGACTGTAGATGCGACCGCCCCTCCGAACCACCCCCTCCCTGGTGCCAGCTTCAAAGGCCGCCATAACTGGGCGGCGGGGAATGACGCCCGGCCGGCGGTTGGGCCGGCCGGGCGTTGCCGGTCAGGCCGCGATGGGCTCCCGCTTGGAGGAGCGCCGGCCGCGCCGGGCCGGGGTGGTGGGCTGCGCCGCTGTGAGCCGCTCGACCTCGAGGGTGAAGTCGTCGGCCGGGGGTGCCTCCTCCTCGCCGGAAGGCGTCTCCGGCTCGGTGTCAGGAACCGCCGTCAGCGTGGAAGGCTCTCCCGAGCCCGGCGACGACTCCTCGGGCAGCGGCGATGAGGGCGCCGCCGGGGCCTCCGCGAGCAGCGCGGGAGCCTTCGCGACCGGTGCGGGAGCCTTCGCGACCGGTGCGGCGGTCTCCGCGCCCGGTGCGGACGCCTCCGCGAGCAACGCGGGGACCTTGACGGCCGGCGGGGTCTCCGGGGCCGTGGCCGCGGCGACCGGGGAGAGCTCGGACGGGACCTCGGGGAACGCCGAAGGCTCGGTGAAGGACGGGACGTCGGCACCCGGCATGCCCTCGCCGTAGCCGATCGGGGACTCCTGGGGTGTCAACGGGATCGACGGCAGGCCGGCGACGAGCATGTCGGCCTCGGCGTCCTCGATCGCGGTGGTGCCGGGCAACGACTTCTGGCGGAAGAACCGGCTCCGGCCGCGGGCCAGGTCGTGGCCGATCGAATAGGCCTCCATCTCGTACGAGACGCGGGGGTTGCCCTCGTCGTCCTTCCAGTCCCGGGTGAACAGGCGCCCGTACACGATGACGGGGTCGCCGACGGTGATCGACGAGGCGACGCCCTCGGCCAGCCGGCGCCACGCCGACACCCGGATCCGCAGGCTGTTGCCGTCGACCCAGGTGTTGCGCTCGCGGTCGAAGCGGCGCGCGTTCGAGGCGATCCGGAAGTTGGCGACCAGGTTGCCGCTGGTGGTGACGCGACGCCATTCCGGGGCGGCGAGGACGTTGCCCACGACGACCAGGTGAGTGTCGAACACGATGTGACCTCCTGTGTGTGACATTGACCGCCGCAGTGTGGTCGTCACGGCGTACCGGAAGAGGATCTTGACCTGGGGTCTGTGGACGGCGGAGCGGGCTGTGGAAAACGGGCGGGTGGGGCAGGCGATCTGATAAGGCGGGCGGTGGGCGGTACCGATCGGTAGCCTGGGGCCGTGGAGACCGACGTTCTTGGAGCGCCGTACGAGCGGCACACGATCGACCTGGGGTCCGACGACGAGGGCGCGGTCATCGCCACGCTGGTGCGGCGGCGCGCGGAAAGGCCGCAGAAACGCGCCGTTCTCTACGTGCACGGGTTCGTCGACTATTTCTTCCAGACCCATCTGGCCGATTTCTTCGTCGAGCACGGCTGGGATTTCTACGCTCTCGACCTGCGTAAGTACGGGCGTAGCCTGCTGCCCCACCAGACGCCGAACTTCGCGCGCAGCCTCACCGATTACTACCCGGAGCTCGACGAGGCGGCCCGCATCATCCGCGAGGACGACGGGCACGACCAGCTGCTGGTTGCCGGCCATTCCACCGGCGGGCTCATCACGTCGTTGTGGTCGCATTCACGGCAGGGCCGCGGCATCGTCGACGGCCTCTTCCTGAACAGCCCGTTCTTCGACTTCAACGTGCCGTGGCTGGTGAAACGCCCCATCATGGCGGCCGCGATCGGTGTTTCCCGCCGCTCGCCGTACCGCCGCATCCCGATGGCCAATCTCGGGTTGTACGGCCAGAGCCTGCACAGCGACCACCAAGGTGAATGGACATACGACCTGGCGTGGAAGCCCGTTCTGGGTTTCCCGGTCACCACGGGCTGGCTTGAAGCCATTCGCCGCGGTCAACGGCGTCTGCGCGCCGGCCTGGCCATCGACGCCCCCGTCATGGTGGCCTGCTCGACCCGGACGTTCCGCGGCCGGGCCTGGCACGACGACCTGCGGACCACCGATTCGGTGCTCGATGTCGACCACATCGTCCGCTGGGCTCCGCGCCTGGGCCCGCGCGTGTCGATCGCCCGTTTCGACGGCGGCATGCACGACCTGACCCTTTCCGGCAAAGAGGTACGGGTCGACGTCTTTCGCGAGCTGGGCCGCTGGGTCGACGCCTATCTTCCCCCGGTCGGCACCCCGGAGATCGAGGTTCCCCCGGCCCCGGAGGACGCCAACAGGTGAAATAACCGAAGCAGCTTGCGTATATTGCATTTGTGGCGCACGCTTGCGGCCATGGGCACAGCTACGACCTTGGCCGCGACGGCGCTGCGGCTCTCCGAAGCGGCGGCACATCATGAAAGCGCGGAACACGCCTCCCTCAAGTCGCTCTTCGCCCTCCTCTCCCAGGCCGACCGCTACGACGTACGCCTGAGGACCGGCGACAACAGCGAGGTCGCCCTGCCGCCTCTCGTGGTCGACCTGCTCAAGCAGGTGAGTGCCGTCCTCGACCGCGGCGACGGCGTAGCCGTGAGTGAAGTGGCCCGGGAGCTCACCACCAGCGAGGCCGCCCGAGCGCTCGGCGTGTCCCGCCCGACGCTGATCGCCCTCCTCGACAAGGGCGAGATCAGATCGCACAAGGTAGGCACACACCGCCGCGTAGCCTTGGCCGACCTCCTCACCTACCGCCGTCGGCGAGTTACGCAGCAACGAGAGGCATACGAGGCCCTGATGGCCGACCAGGATGACCTTGGTATCTACGAGTGAATCGACTGTCGCTTGAGGACACCGGGTCGTAGCGTGGGCGCGTGCTGCCGGTACCACTGCGCGTCTTTGCAGACGCCAATGTCCTCTACTCACGATGCTTGCGGGACTGGTTGGTGCTGATGGCGCTCGACAGCCACTACACCACCTACGAACCGCGGTGGAGCGAAGCCGTACTGGCCGAGGCTTTCTATCACCTTCGCCGCGCCGCCGATCCGAACGACCATCATGTGCTGGCCGCCGCTTTCGCCGGAGGCGTCGACATTCTGGTCACCAACGACAGTGACATCGACGATTTTCAGCAGTGCCTCGATCGGGTCGACGCCGGCATCGATGTTCAGCACGTCGACGATTTTCTCTGCATGATCGCCGAACGCCACACTGAGCTGGTTCGCCGGCGCTACTCGTCGCAGGTCACGTATTGGCGCCGGCGCGATGGGCTGACCGAGGAAACCGCCGCGGATGCCGCCATCGACAGCTTGGACAAAGCTGGGGCCGGTCGCTTTGCCTTCCTGCTCCGGACGGACGAGCGGTTTCGGGTCTGGTGACGGGCCGGAATGAGGGGACCGAGTGGGCTCTCGGGCATAGACGTTCCGGCCGGTTTTGACGGGACGCCTGGTTACCCCCGGGTCGCGGTCGGCAAGATAGGCTGTTGGCCCACGCGCTCGTAGCTCAGCGGATAGAGCAATGGACTTCTAATCCATCGGTCGCAGGTTCGAATCCTGCCGGGCGCGCCACAACTCCCTTTGACCTGCGCAAATGCGCCTCATAGGTCGCTGCCTGACGAAGCATCGCCATCAATCTCATCTCCCTTCCCCGGGCACTGTGACGCACCTCTTACTGTCCGCGCGGTCAGTACGAGCTAACTTACTAACCGCATGGTCATTAAGTCGGAGGTCGCCGTGAACGCTCATGTCGGCGCTCCCCAGCCCACCTGGGGACGCGTGCTCTCTCTTCTCTGGTTTCCCTTCTTCTTCGCCGCCGTCATGTCCTCGGTCTACGTGGTCGGCATCGGGCATCCGGCTCCGACCGCGGTCCACCTCGGCGTCATCGGGGCGGCGCCCGCCCACCTTCCGGACGGCGTCGACGTTCGGCCGGTGAGCGACATCGGCGGGGTGCGGACGGACGCGCTTGCTGGGGTGTACGACTCCGCGACCCAGACGCTGTACGTCTCGACCGCCGGCAGCAGCACCCGGGCCAACTACCTGACGGCCGTCCTCCACCCGGCGCACACGGTCGACGTCGTGGCGACCGCCAGTGGGGACGCCACCGGGGTCGGGCTGTTCTTCTACGGGCTGCCGCTTCTGCTCGTCGGCATGATCACCTCGTTCATGATGCTGCAGTTCGGGATGTGGCCGATGCGCCGGAAGATCGTCACGATCGCGGCCACGGGAGCGTTCGCCAGCGTCTTCACCTTTGCCGTGGCGGCCTGGCGCGATGTCATCCCGGCCGACTGGTGGCTGCTTCTCTACGGCTTCCTGCTCACCCAGGCGATCGGCTGGATCACCACCGCGCTGCCGCGGTTCGTCAAGCAGTTCACGATGCCGGTCGCCATGACCTTCGTGCTGCTGCTCGGGCTGCCCACCTCCGGCGGCACGGTCAACGCCGACATGCTGCCCACCGGGCTCCGGTGGCTGCACGACGTCCTGCCGTTCGGGCAGTTCATCGAGATCGCCCGGTCGAGCGCCTACTTCGGCGGCCACGGTCTGGCCCGGCCGCTCACCATCCTGATCGCCTGGGTGGCCGGCGCCGCCGCACTGCTCGCCCTCGCCGCCCGGCCGCCGAAACGGGTGGCGCCGAGCGCTCCCCGGTTCTCCACCGAGCTGCACGGCACCGTCCGGACCACGGCCGGCGTCCCGGTGGCCGGCGCGACCGTGCTCACCCTCGACGACGCCGGCCGCGAGCTGGTCCGGACGACCACGAACGACAGCGGCGAGTACGCGGCGGCCAACGTCCGCCCCGGCCTGCACCACCTGGTGGTCACGGCCGCCCACCACGAGCCCGAGATCGTGACGATCGGCGTGCACGAGCGTCACACCGAGCCCCGCGACATCACCCTGGTCGACTGGAACGATCCAGCCGGCACGCTGACGCCGCAGGAGATCGACGAGCGCCGCAGCCTCGTCGGCTAGACACCGGAGCCCGGCCGGCCGGCGTAACCGGTCGGCCGGGCAAGGGTGGGCTGGGGAAGGGGAATGGCCTAAGTGGCCGGGGAGGGCCCGGTGGCCAGGGAAGGCCCGGTGGCCAGGGAAGGCCCGGTGGCCAGGGAAGGCCCGGTAGCCAGGGAGGCCCGGTAGCCAGGGAATTGCTAGGTGGCCAGCGCCTCCGTAGGGGCCAACCGGGCCGCCCTGATCGCTGGGTAAAGGCCGGCCACCGCACCGATCGCCACGGTCGCGGCCACCCCTCCGATCAGCGCCCACACCGGCACGACGGTCGGCCACGTCTGGGTGATCGCGTAGAACCCCGTGACGACGTACCCCAGGAAAACGCCCGCCGCCCCGCCCAACAGCGACAACAGCAGGGACTCGGCGACGAACTGGGTCCTGATCTGGCCCCGCGTCGCCCCCAGCGACCGGCGCAACCCGATCTCGCCCCGGCGTTCCAGCACCGAGATGACCATCGTGTTGGCCACGCCGATGCCGCCGACCAGCAGCGCCACCGCGCCCAGGCCGAGCAGCAACGCCGTGAACGTGTCGTTCGTCGCCCGCCGGGCCGCCAGCGCGTCCGACGGCTTCGACACCTTCACCTCCGTCGGGTCGGACGGGTTGGCCGTCGCCGCCAGCACCCCTCGGACCGCCTCCACCTGCGCGTCGGCCGATCTCGTGTAGACAGTCGTCGGGTGCCCGTCGAAGCCGAGGTACGTGCCCGCGGCCTCCCATCCGACCAGCACCGACTGGTCGATCTCCGGTGCCAGCGGCACCGGCCTCAGCACACCGGCCACCGTCCACCAGCGCCCGTCCAGATAGACCGTCGGCGGATAGCCCAGCCGCCGGGCCGCCGCCGCGCCGAGCACCACCGCCGGATACTTCCCGGTCGCCGCGTTCAGCCATGTGCCGTCCGCGACCGATCCGCCGACCGTCTCCAGCAGCGCCTGCTCCGCCGCCAGCACCGCGATCCCGTTCGTCTCACCGGACGGGATCTTGTCCGTGCGGTAGACGGCGGCGTCGGACACCGCACCGGTCGCCGTGGCCGCCAGCACCGGGCCGATCCGGCGGATCATGGACACCGACTCGTCGGGCAGTGTCGCCTGGTCGCCGAACATGGTCTGCCCGGGTGACACAGTCAGCATGTTCGTGCCCAGGGCCGCGAGCTCGCGGTCGAGGTCGGCCCGGCTCGACGACGAGATGCCGACGACCGCGATCATCGCGGCGATCCCGATCGCTATGCCCAGGGCCGAGAGCACCGCCCGCAACGGGCGCGCCCTCAGGCCGTACCCACCGAGGCGGAAGAGATCCGCCGGCCGCAACCGGGCGGGGTTGAGCGACATCAGATCACCTGCCCGTCGCGCATGGGCACCTGCCGCGGCAGGCCGTCGGCGATCTCGTGATCGTGGGTGATCACCATGATCGTCGTGCCGGCCGCGTTCAGCTCCCGCAGCAGCTCGACCACTCCGGCCCCGGAGACCGAGTCGAGGTTTCCGGTCGGCTCGTCGGCCAGCAACACCGCCGGGTCCCCGGCCACCGCCCGCGCGATGGCCACCCTCTGCCGTTCGCCGCCGGAGAGCTCGTGCGGCCGGTGCGTGAGCCGGTCACCCAGGCCGACCCGGACGAGGGCGGCCTCGGCGCGCCACTCACGCTCTTTCCGGGGTACGCCTGCGTACAGCAACCCGTCCGCGACGTTGTTCACCGCGTCCCGGCCCGGCGCGAGATGGAACTGCTGGAACACGAAGCCGATCCGCCGCGCCCGCAGCGCCGACAACTGCCGGTCGGACAGCGTGGCCACGTCGTGCCCGTCGATGCGCACGGTGCCGTGGGTGGGCCGGTCCAGCGTGCCGATGAGGTGCAGCATCGTCGACTTGCCCGATCCGGACGGCCCGACGATCGCGACCAGCTCGCCGTATTCGACGGCCAGGTCGACCGAGCGCACCGCCGTGACCCCGCCCGGATACGACTTGCTGACGCCGGCCAGCTCGATCACCGCGCTCATGACGGGACCACCACCAGCGTGCCGTCCTCCAGCCCAGCGCCGGACACCTCGACCTCGCCACCGGCGAACAGGCCGGTCTTCACCGCGACGACGCGGGTGGCGCCGTTCTCGGAGACCTCGACGCCGTAGCCGCCCTCGGAGAGCGCGAGCAGCGCGGTGACCGGGACGGTCAGCACGTTCTCCCGCCGCGACGACGTGAAGCCGACGGTGACCGCGGCCTCGTCGAGGCCCTGCGGCGACTTCGCGAACGCGACCGTCATCTCGATCTTGGTGGTGTCCTCCTCGTTGCCCTGTCCCGGCTCGACCACCGTCTCGACCGCGGTGATGGTGCCCTGGACGTCGCTGCCGTCGGGCAGGGTGACATCGACCTTCGCGCCCTTGCGGGCCAGGCGCTGCGAGTCGACGTCGAGCGAGACCGTGGCCACCATCGTCGTGCCGGTCGTCTGGAGCACCTCGGTGCCCGGCTGGACCACCGCGCCCCGCTCGACGCTGTGCGAGTCGACGCGCACCTGGCCCGGCGCGTAGCGGATCTGACCGGTCTCGACCGCCCCCGTCTGTTCGCGGCCGAGATCGTCCTGCCACTGCTCGACCGCGCCGGCGGTGGCCGAGGTGTATTCGTCGTCGACGGTGAAACCGCGGTAGCCCAGCGCCCACAGGTTCTTCTCGAACTGCCGGACGTCACTGCCCTCCACGCCGGCCTTCAAAGTGCGATAGGCGGGCAATGAGCCGTACAGAAGGGTGATCGGCTGGTTGTTGATCTTGTAGAGGGGTTTTCCGCGGGTGACCGTGCTGCCGGCGGCGGCCAGAGCCGTCACCGTGCCCTGTTCGCCGGCCGGGACCGAGGACGTGTCGCCGTGACCGAGGGTGCCGTCGTGCGACTCGGTGTCGACCAGGGTCTGCTTGCTGACCTCCGCGGTCTCCACCTGCTTGCCGCCGGTGGAACCGTCGGTGCTCTCCGCCGGCGGCAGATTGAAGACGGTGACCGCCGCCGCGACGGCGCCGACCGCGAGAACGCCCGCCACCACGCTGTTGCCGCGCCTGCTCATGCCGCCGTCCCCTCCTGACGACGTTCGTGCGTGGCGCCGTCGGGCTGGTACTGGGAGCAGGCCTTCTCGGCCTTGTCGAACGTCGGATCGCCGGGGCCGGTGCCGAGCTTCTTGCCGTCGAGCTGCAGGGAGCCGTCGGGCTGGGGATCGGGGAAGTTCGGCACGCCGTTCTCCCGCATGCACTTGGCCATCTGCCGCGCCAGCTCCAGCATCTCGGCGTCGGGCTGCGGCCGCTCGCCGCCGTTGGGAGCGAACTCCTTGCAGGCCTCCTCCGCCTTCTCCATCTTCTCCGGATCGAAACCCTTCGGCGTCTTGATGGTCGTCCGGCCACCCGGCTTGGGGTCGGGCCACCAGGTGAGGCCCTGTTCGCGCATGCACTGCGCATGCTTGAGGGCGGTGTCCTCATCGGGTTCCGCCGGCGCGCTCGGACTGGCCGTGGGTGTCGCGGGGCCGGACTGCGCGGTCGCCACCCCCGTCCCGTCGCCGGCGGCGGCCCGCCCGCACGCGGCCGGCGCCAGGACCAGTATCAGGCCCACCGTCAGCAGCTTCGCTCTTCGCATTTCCAGCCTCCTCCAGGTCGCTGTCACGCCCCGAAGTAGAGCGGGAGCCGGGTTTCCCGGCCGTCACGGAAAAACGTGACGCCCAGGTGACGCTCCGGCGCGAGAGGATGGGCGCATGCGGATCCTGGTGGTCGAGGACGAACCGCTGCTCGCCGACGCGGTGGCGCAGGGCCTGCGGCAGGACACCCACGCGGTCGACGTGGTCTACGACGGCGCGGCCGCCCTGGAACGGGTCGGCGTCAACGACTACGACGTGGTGGTGCTCGACCGCGACCTGCCGGCCGTGCACGGCGACGACGTGTGCCGGGCGCTGGTCGAGCGCCGCAGCGACACCCGGGTGCTGATGCTGACCGCCGCGGCCGGCATCGACGACCGGGTCACCGGGCTGTCGCTGGGCGCCGACGACTATCTGCCGAAACCGTTCGCCCTGCGCGAGCTCTCGGCCCGGGTCATCGCGCTCGGCCGGCGGTCGCGCCCGGCCGTGCCGCCGATCCTGCGCCGCGGCGGCATCAGCCTCGACCCGCACCGGCGCGAGGTCCACCGCGACGGGCGTTACGTTCCGTTGTCGCGCAAGGAGTTCGCCGTGCTGACCGAGCTGCTGCGGGCCGACGGGACGGCGGTGTCGGCCGAGACGCTGCTCGAGAAGGCCTGGGACGAGAACGCGGATCCGTTCACCCACGCCGTACGGATGACGATCTTGAAGTTGCGGCGGAAGCTGGGCGATCCGCCCGTGGTGCTCACCGAACCGGGAGTGGGGTATCGGATCGCATGAGACTCACCGTCCGCGGCCGGCTGACCCTCGTCTATGGAGGGTTGTTCGTCCTGGCCGGGCTGGTGCTGCTCGGCGCCACCTACGTGCTGGTGTCGCAGCGGCTGCCCACCGCCGCGGCGAAATTCGACACCGCCCTCCCCGCACCCGGTGAACGTCTCGAGGTCCAGCAGTTCATCGAGGGGACCCGCGAGGGCACCCTGCACACCATGCTCACCCAGGGCGCCATCGCGCTGGCCGTGGTCAGCGCGGCCGCGATCGCGCTCGGCTGGCTGGTCGCCGGCCGCATGCTCCAGCCGTTGCAGCAGATCACCGCGACGGCCCGGCGCATCGCCGACGCCCCCGACGCCGACCAGGGCCTGCACGAGCGGATCGCGATGAACGGTCCCCGCGACGAGATCAAGGAGCTGGCCGACACCTTCGACATCATGCTGGCCCGGCTCGACCATTCCTTCGACGGGCAGCGCCGCTTCATCGCCAGCGCCTCGCACGAGTTGCGGACCCCACTGACGCTCAACCGGACCCTGCTGGAGGTCGCGCTGTCGCGCGAGGAGGCTTCCGAGGAGGTACGTCACCTCGGCCGCACCCTGATCGCCATCAACGACCGGCACGGGCGGCTGATCGACGGCCTGCTGCTGCTGGCCCAGTCGGAGCGCCCGGTGGCCGAACGCTCCTTCGTCGACCTGTCCGACATCGTCGACCACGTGGCCGTCTCCGACACGGTCAAGGTGGTGACCTCGCTGAGCGAGGCGCCGGTGGCCGGCAACCCGGTGCTGCTGGAACGCCTGGTGCAGAACCTGGTCGAGAACGGGGTGCGGCACAACGTGCCCGGCAACGGCTGGGTCCGCGTGGTGACCGGGACGCTCGCCGGCCGGGTCCAGGTCGAGGTGAGCAACTCCGGCCCGGTCATCCCGCGTTACGAGGTGCCGGGGCTCTTCGAACCCTTCCATCGGTACGGCTCGGAGCGCCTGCACTCGCCGGGGGCGGGCCTGGGGCTTTCGATCGTACGGGCGGTGGCCCGCGCCCACGGCGGCGAAGTCCGCGCGGAGGCCCGCCCCGAGGGCGGCCTGATCGTCACGGTGAATCTGCCGCGGGCGTTCTGAGCTCGGCCGCCCGCCTTTCGTGCGTGTCCGCGTCCGCGGCGTTGCCCAGAAGGCGATGGCAGCGGCCGAGACCGGCGTGGGCGCGGGCCAGCAGCTCACGGGCGCCGATCTCCTCGGCGATGACGCGGGCCCCGGCGTGATGGGCGAGCGCCTCGGCCGGGTCGTCCGCGGCCTCGCCCAGCCCGTTGAGGACGGCCGCCTCGCCGTCGCGATATCCGGTCTCGCGGAAGATGCCGAGCGCCTGACGGTGATGGCCGGCGGCCTCGGCCTCACCCCGTCTCGTGCCCAGCATCCCCAAGGCGTAAAGGACGCTGGCCTCGCCCGTACGATCGCCGAGCTCCTTCTGGAAGAGCGCGAGCGCCTCGAAGAGATGCTCGGCCGCCGCCTCGTACCGCCCGAGCTCCGTCTCGGCCTCGCCGAGGCTCTTCAGAGAGCTGCCCTCACCCATCCGGTCGCCGTTGGCCCGGCAGAGGGCGAGCGCCTGCGCGATGTGGTCGGCGGCCTCGTCGTAGCGGCCCAGCGTGTGCTCGATGTAGCCGACACGGGCCAGCGCGCGGCCCTCGCCGAGCGGATCACCGGACTGCCGATAGAGGACCAGCGCCCGCCCGAAGCAGTCGGCCGCCTCCTGATAGCGGCCCAGCTGCGTCACCACGACGCCGAGGTTGAGCAGCGCCCGGGCCTGGCCGACGAGATCGCCCGTACGCCGGAACAACTCCACCGCCCGTCGATGACTGTCCGCGGCCGCGCCGCCCTGGCCGAGCCGCCACAGCGCGGTGCCGAGATCGGTCAGGGCGTGCCCCTCACCGGCCAGGTCGCCGCCGCGCTCGGCCGCCGCCCGGGCCAGGCCGTGCACGGTGACGGCGTCGTGGTTGTGGCCGCCGTTGAGATAGCGGAACAGGATGCGGGCCAGCCCGGTGGCGTGCCCCGGCCAGCCCTCCCCGGCCATGTGCGCGATCACCGCGACCAGGGTGGCCCGCTCGGTGTCCAGCCAGTGCCGGGCCGCCCCGGCGTCGGCCGGCGCCGCGGTCAGGATGCCGCTGGTGGCCACCCGCGGCCGCCGGTGCGCCTCGACCGGGTGCAGCACGTCCATGGCCTCGGCCGACGCGGCCAGGTAGTAGTCGAACAACCTGGTCAGCGCGGCCCGGCGCTCCCGGGGGCTGTCCTCGTCCCGCCCTTTCTCGACGGCGTAGGCACGGACGAGGTCGTGGAACGTGTACCGGCCGGGCGCGGACCGGGAGAGCAGATGGTCGTCGCAGAGGCCGTCGAGCCGGCCTTCCACCCGCTGCGGATCGTCACCGGCGAGAGCCGCCACGGCGTACGCGTCAAGGTCCTGACCCGGATGCGAGGCAGCCAGCCGCAGCAGACGCCGCTGTTCGGCGGGCAGATCGCGGTAGGAGAGGTCGAGGGCGAGCTCGACGCCACCCTCGAGCTGGCGGCGCTCGTCCAGCCGGTCGGCGTGATCGGTCAGCGACCACCCCGGCGTGGCCCGGATGTGCCCGGCGACAAGCCCGAGCGCGAGCGGAAGATAGCCACAGCGCCGGGCGATCCGGGCCACGGCCCGGGGATCGTCCGGCCGCTGAGCACGCGTCAGAAAAGCGGCGGCCTCGTCGGCGCCGAACACGTCAACGGTCAAGGTGTTCAGACCGGCCAGCTGGTGCCGGCTGGTGATGAGCGTGAGGCTGCCGGGAGCATCGGCCAGCAGCGGCCGGACCTGCTCGGCGTCGGCCGCGTTGTCCAGCAGAACGAGGGTGCCGGCGGCCTTCTCCCGCAACGCCGCGGTCCGGGCGGCAACCGAGTGCGGGATCTGCCGCCCCGGCATCCCGAGCAGCCGTAGGAGCGCACCCAGCACCGCACCCGGATCGGCCGGCGGCTGCCCCGGATCGGGATGGAACCCGCGCAGGTTGACGAAGAGCACCCGTTCGAAGCGCCCTTTCATCAGGTGAGCAGCCCGCACAGCGAGCTGTGTCTTCCCGACACCGGCCATACCGGTGATGGCCAGATGCCCCCGCTCGGCGCCGAGGATCCGGTCGAGCTCACCCACCCGCCCGGTGAACTCCACAAGATCGGGCGGCAGCCGATCCTGAACGCTGACCAGAGCCGCCGCCTCGGCCTCACCACCGACGGCCCGGAGCGCCGACCGCCACCGGTCCACATAGTCGTCATCCGGGCAGAGAGCCCGAACGATGGCCAGCACAAGCTCGGTGTCGAGCCGCCGCCGCCCCACCCGAAAACAGTCGACGACGGTCGACCGCCGGGCCGTCACACCGACCCGCTCGGTGAGCACTTCGAAGGAGGGCTCACCGGCCCACCGCTTGAGCACCCGAAGCCGCCCGACTAGCTCATCAAGCCCACCATCGGTCCCAGGCTCAGGCGGCGGTTCCCCAGCAAAGGCCACATCTGACCCTACCGGCGCCCGCCACCCACAGAAAGCGACCAAAGAGCCCCAAACGAAGAACCTCGGATAGCGCGCGGCTGTGGGGCACAACATCTGCGCGCTGATCGTGAAAGAGACTTTCCCGGGATCTTTGCGCCGGGTCGACGGGGTGCGGGACATCAACGGCGCGCTCCGCGTTCTGGGTGTGCGGGCCTCTGGTGGGCTTGACGAGTTCGACACCGCCGGACTCGACGCTCATCGTCGTACGCCCGACCGGCTGTACCACTACGAGGATCAGTAGACGGTGTAACCGCCGTCGATGACCAGGACCGCCCCGGTGACGAACGACGCCGCCGGTGAGCAGAGGTAGACCACCGTGGGGGCGATCTCCTCCGGGGTGGCGTATCTCTGCTGCGGGGTGTCCTCGATCCACATGCGCCGGAACTCGGGGCGGTCGACCGGGGCCATCTCCGTCTTGACGTAACCGGGGGCCACCGCGTTCACGCGGATGCCGTGCGGGGCCCACTCGGCGGCCAGCGACTTCGTCAGCTGGTGGACGGCGGCCTTCGAGGCGTTGTACGGGGCCTGCATCTGTGGGCGGTTGACGATCAGGCCCGAGATCGAGCCGATGTTGACTATCGCCCCGCCGCCCGTGTCGCGCATGTGGCGGCCCGCGGCCAGGCTCACCTTCCAGACCGCTCGGACGTTCAGGTCGAAAACCTGCTCCCACTGGTCGTCGGGGGCGTCCCAGGCCGGGTTGTGGAAGCAGACGCCGGCGTTGTTGACCACGATGTCGAGGCCGCCCAGGGCGCGGGCCGCCTCGTCGACCGCCCGCTGCGCGCCGCTGTCCTGGGTCAGGTCGGCGCTGATGCCGTACGCCTCAATGCCCGAAGCCGCCAGCCGGCGCACCGCGCTCTCGTTCGCACCGGCGTCGCGGCCGGCGAAAGCGACCGCCGCGCCGCACGAGGCCAGGGCCTCGGTGAACGCGTAGCCCAGGCCCCGGTTGCCCCCGGTGACCAGTGCTTTCCGGCCTTCGAGCGAGAAGGCCGACAGACCAGAGGCACTCACTGATCGACTCCCGTATATGTCGGCGTCAACTTCGGAAGTTAGCTTGCGGCACATGGCCAATGTGGATCGGCGCACTTTCCTGCAGATGCTGGGCATTCCCGCGGTCGCCTCGGCGATGCCGTCGGGCCTCGAGAAGGCTCTGGCCATCCCCGCCGACAACCGCACCGGAACCCTCCAGGACATCGAGCATGTCATCTTCCTGATGCAGGAGAACAGGTCGTTCGACCACTACTTCGGCACGATGCGAGGGGTACGGGGTTTCGCCGATCCCCATCCGGTGCGGCGGGCCGACGGCAAGTCGATCTGGCATCAGCGTCACGGCGACGGCGACCTGCTGCCGTTCCGGCCCGAGGTGCCGGACGTGGGCGCGATGTTCCTGCCCGACCCGCCGCACGGCTGGAACGACACGCACGCGGCCTGGAACGGCGGTCGCCACGACCGGTTCGTGCCCAACAAGGGCGTGCAGACGATGACCCATCACGTCCGGGCCGACCTGCCGTACCACTTCGCGCTGGCCGACGCCTTCACGGTGTGCGACAACTACTTCTGCTCGCTGCTGGGCTCCACCGACCCCAACCGCTACCACATGTGGACCGGCTGGGTCGGCAACGACGGAAAGGGCGGCGGCCCGGTCGTCGACAACGCCGAGGCCGGCTACGACTGGTCCACCTATCCGGAGCGGCTGGAACGCGCCGGCGTCTCGTGGAAGATCTACCAGGACACCGGTATCGGGCTGACCGCGGCCGGGTCGTGGGGCTGGACGAACGACCCGTTCATCGGCAACTACGGCGACAACTCGCTGCTGTACTTCCACCAGTACCAGAACGCCGCGCCCGGCAGCCCGCTCGCGGCCAAGGCGAAGACCGGCACCGAGGTCGCCCAGCTCGGCCGCGACCCGGAGAAGCTGCTCACCGACTTCCGCGACGACGTCGAGAACGGCCGACTGCCCCAGGTGAGCTGGATCGTCGCGCCCGAGGCCTACACCGAGCACCCGAACTGGGGACCGCACTACGGCGAGTGGTACGTCTCCCGCGTCATCGACATCCTCGCCGACAACCCGAAGGTGTGGAGCAGGATGGCCCTGATCGTCACCTACGACGAGGAGGGCGGCTTCTTCGACCATCTGGTGCCGCCGACGCCGGGTGAGTCGACGGTGCCGACCACAAACGAGATCTTCCCGGGCAGCGCGAACCATCCGGCCGGGCCGTACGGCCTGGGCATCCGCGTCCCCACGATCGTGGTCTCGCCGTGGACCCGCGGCGGCTGGGTCAATTCGCAGCTGTTCGACCACACGTCGCTGATCCGCTTCCTGGAGAAGCGGTTCGGCCTGGTCGAAACGAACATCACCCCGTGGCGGCGGGCCGTGGCGGGCGACCTGACCAGCGCGTTCGACTTCAAGAACCCGAACCGGCGCCTGCCGTCGCTGCCCGGCACGGACGAGTTCAAGCCGACCACGCTGAACCGGCGCCCGGACGAGGTGCCGGTGCCGCCGGCCGACCCGGAGCTGCCCCAGCAGGAGCACGGCGTCCGGCCGGCCCGCCCGCTCCCCTACCGGCTGCACGCGGACGGCCGGGCCGGCCGGGACGGCTTCACGATCGAGTTCCGCAACACGGGGCACGCGACCGCGGTCTTCCACGTCCACTCGGCCGACGCGACGGTGGCGCCGCGGACGTACACCGTGGAGCCCGGCAAACGCCTCAGCGGAACCTGGGCCGGGGTTCCCGATCTGGAGGTACGCGGCCCGAACGGCTTCTTCCGCCGTTTCCAGGGCACATCCCCGGTCGAGGTGCGGGCGAGCTGCGACGACCATCGGCAGACGGTCACGCTGGAGATCCGCAATCACGGCGCCGGGCGCGCCGAGGTCACCGTCTCCGACCGCTACACCCACAAATCAGAGCGCTTGGCCGTACGTCCCGGAGCGAGCCGAACGTACGAGCGTCCGGCCGCCCGCACGCGCGGCTGGTACGACCTGACCGTGACGGGCGCCGGTTTTGAACGCCGCTACGCCGGCCACCTGGAGAACGGCGAGGAAAGCATCAGCGACCCCGGCATGGGCGGCCTGGTCTAGGTCGCGCGGACGGCCTGCTTGACGAGCGGGATCAGGGCGGGCGCCACGCTCAGCTGGCGGACGCCGGAGGCGAGCAGGCGCGGCACGGCCCGCTCGTCGGCGGCCAGCTCGCCGCAGACGGCGACCGGAACGCGGTCGGCGGCGGCGCGGCACAGCCCGTCGATGAGCAGGGCCACGGCCGGGTCGAGGCCGGCGGTCAGGGACATGAGGGCGGTGTTGCCGCGCTCGGCGGCCAGCGTGTACTGCGTCAGGTCGTTGGTGCCGACGCTGAAGAAGTCGACATACGGGATGAACTCGGCCGCCCGCAGAGCGGCCGCCGGAACCTCGACCATCATGCCCACGCCCAGCACGTCCGGCCGCCCGGGGCCGGTGCGGGCGACGGCCTCGTCGAGCATCACGCGGGCCCGGCGCAGCTCGTCCACGGTGGTGACCATCGGGAACATCACGCTGACCGGGGCTTCCCGCGCCACCCGGGCGATCGCCAGGAGCTGCTCGGCGAAGACCGCCGGATGCGCCAGGGAAAGGCGCAGACCCCGTACGCCCAAGAAGGGATTGGCCTCCGCCGGCGCCGGCAGATAGGGCAGGGGCTTGTCGCTGCCGGCGTCGAGCGTGCGCAGGGTGACACGGCGGCCGTCGAGGGCCTCGGCGACGGCGCGATAGACGGCGACCTGTTCGTCCACGTCGGGCGCTTGAGTGCGGTCGAGGAAAAGGAACTCCGTGCGTACGAGGCCGGCCAGGTCGGCGCCGTGGGCCGCGGCGGCCCGGGCCTCCTCGACCGAGCCGATGTTCGCGCCCACTGCGACCGGCACACCGTCAGCCGTCACGGCGGGCTCGGCGGCCCGGGAACGGGCGGCCTCCCGTCGTGTCCGCAGGTCCGCGGCGTGGGCGCGGAAGGAATCGAGGACGGAATCCGAAGGGGCCACGACGACCTCGCCGGAGCCGCCGTCGAACGCGATCAAGGTGCCGTCGGGGATCTCCAGTATCTGTGGGCCGGCGCCGACGACGGCCGGGATGCCGCGGGTGCGGGTGAGGATCGCGGCGTGCGAGGTGGGGCTGCCGGCGGCCAGGAGAACGCCGACCGTGCGGGCGGGATCGAGGGTGGCGGCCTCGGCGGGGGTGAGGTCGGCCGCGATCAGGACGCCGTCGATGGTCGCGGTGGTGGCGGGCGCGTCGAGGAGCACGCGCAGAACCTGCTGGCCGACGGCGCGGACGTCGGCGGCGCGGCCGCGCAGGTAGGGGTCGGTGAGGGCGTCGAAGTCGGCGGCGATGGTGGAGACGGCCTGGTTCCAGGCCTGGGGTGCGGGCAGGCCCTGATCGATCCGGGCCCGGGCCTCGGGTACGAGGTCGTCGAGCAGCATCAGGTGGGCGTCGAAGATCGGGCCGGGGAGGCCGGCGATCACACGGCGGGCCTCGTCGAGCGCCTGGTCGAGCCGGCGGCGCTCTGGGTCCGGCCCGAGGGAGGGCGCGCTGGGCACGTCGAGCGGCGCCACGCGCAGTTGCGCCGACGGCCCGATGGCCACTCCTGGAGACGCCGCCCCAGCTCGCTGCGGCTCACCCCAGGACGGTGACGACCCCGCCCTCCCCAGGGGGCCCCCGCCTGCTCCAGTCTGACCCCCGAACCCAAGATCCCGCGGCCCGCCTGTGGACAACTCCAACCCTGTGGACAAACCCGAACCGGAGCCCACCAGTGCTACAACCCGCTCGACCGCCTCCCGCGCCTGGGCTCCCGACGCCCGTACCTCCAGCTCCTGCCCTTGAAGCACCCCCAACGTCGCCACTTTGGACAAACTCTCCGCGGGCACCCAGGCCGACCCCGTGGTCGCGTTACGCACCTCGACCCGCGCGTCGAAGGACCTCACCAGGCCCACCAACCGGGCCGCCGGCCGCGCGTGCAACCCGTGCGGTTCGTTCACTTGCACCTTGGCCGACGGCCCTACCGACGTACCCCCCATAATTTGATCTTGAGAAACGACGCCGAGGTGGGCTTCTTTACCCGCCAGCCCTTCGGCCGCCTCGGCCGCCACCTCCTCGCGCCCGGCTCCCGAAGCCGCCGCGACCGCCGCCGCCACCAGCCCCTCCACCAACGGCCCCGGGCACAGCACCACCCGCTCCCGCAGCGCGTCGTCGAGCAGCTCGAGCGCCGTCTCCGCCGAGAGCACCGCACTGCCCAGATCCATCAGCACGACGACCCCGTCGCCGTCGTCGGCCGCGGCCACCGCCTCCATGATGGCGACCGCGTCCGTCCCGTACGTCTCCTCGTCGAGTCCGGCCGCGATCTCCACGCGCAGCGGCCGCCCCTTCGTCATCTCCGTGGCCAGCTCGGCCGCGGCCCGGGCCAGGGGGCGGCTGTGGCACACCGCCACCAGGCCCACCATCAGGAATCCAGCGCCTTCAGCAGCAGTGTCACCGAGGTCGCCCCGGGATCCGCGTGCCCGGCGCTGCGCTCACCCAGATAGCTCGCCCGGCCCTTGCGCGCGACCATCGGGATCGTCGCGTCCCGTCCCTGTTCGGCGGCCCGCACCGCGTCCGGCAGGCTGCCGCCGCCTTCCAGCGTCTCGACCGCCGGCCGGAGCGCGTCGACCATGGTCTTGTCGCCGGGCTCGGCCTTGCCCCGGGCGATCACCCCGTCGAGCCCGGCCCGCAGGATCTTGTCGAGTTCCACCGAGTCGCCGGCCGCCGCGGCCATCCGCAGGAACGCCGTCCCGTAGAGCGGCCCGCTCGCACCGCCGACCTTGCTGATCAGGGTCATGCCGACCTTCTTGAGCAGGGCCGACGGGGTATCCGGCGGTTCGGCGTCCAATGCGGACACGACCGCCGTCATCCCCCGGTCCATGTTCACGCCGTGGTCGCCGTCGCCGATCGCCGAGTCGAGCTCGGTCAGCAGTTCCTTGTTCTGCGCGATCAGCCGCGCGAACTCCCGGATCCACGCGGTGAGCGCCGCCGTGTCCACCGGCCTCAGACCCCGCGCCGCAGGGCCGGTGTGTTCACCGGCGCGTCCCACAATCGCAGGATCTCGTCGTCCGCCTTCAGCAGCGTGACCGAGCACCCCGCCATGTCGAGGCTGGTGATGTACGGCCCGACCAGCGACCGCGCCACCGGGACGCCGGCCTTGGCGAGCAGTTGCGACACCTCGTTGAACATCACGTACAGCTCGATCAGCGGGGTGGCGCCCATGCCGTTGACGAACACGATGGCGCCGTCGCCGCCGGTGTAGTCGAGGTCGGACAGGATCGGGCCGACCAGCATCTCGGCGATCTCGTGGGCCGGCGCGACGGGCACGCGGCGGCGGCCGGGCTCGCCGTGGATGCCGATGCCGACCTCCATCTGGTCCTCGGGCAGGTCGAAGGTCGGCTTGCCGGCCGCCGGCACGGTGCACGAGGTCAGGGCCAGACCCATGCTTCGGCTGTACGCGTTGACCCGGCGCGCCACCTCGGCCACCTCACCGAGGGGACGGCCTTCCTCGGCCGCCGCCCCGGCGACCTTTTCGAGCAGCACGGTGGCCCCGACGCCGCGGCGCCCGGCCGTGTAGAGGCTGTCCTGCACGGCCACGTCGTCGTCGACGACCACCGCGACGACCTCGGTGCCGCTGTCGGCCGCGACCATCTCGGCCGCGAGCTCGAAGTTCATGATGTCGCCGGTGTAGTTCTTCACGATGTGCAGCACCCCGGCGCCGCCGTCGACGGCCTGGGTGGCCGCCACCATCTGGTCGGGCACCGGCGACGTGAAGACCTCGCCGGCGCAGGCGGCGTCGAGCATGCCCGGACCGACGAAGCCGCCGTGCAGCGGCTCGTGCCCGGATCCGCCGCCCGAGACCAGGCCGACCTTGCCGCGCACGGGCGCGTCGCCGCGCACGATGATCCGGTTCTCGTGGTCGACGCGCAGCTCCGGATGGGCGCCGGCGATGCCGTGGAGGGCGTCGGCGATGACGTTCGAGGGGTCGTTGATGAGCTTCTTCATGGTGGCTCCTCACCGCTGAGGGGGAACGACCTGCCGTCCTCAAGTTACGCCCGATCATCGGCCGATTACGAGCCGTCAGTTTCGCGATCTGCAACATGGCAGAGTGACAGCTAGCGGACAGCTTGGTGGCATGTTCTACTGGAGGCCAGGGCAAAAAGGACAGCACCACCATGAAGCCGCGATCTTGCTGACTGCTGAGGGGCACCAGCGAGGTGGCGGCCTTCTGGTCTCTTCAGAGATTCGAGGTGGTCACATGGAAGTCACCGCATACATCGCGCTCGGCTCCTTCGCGGTCGCCGCCGCGAGCCTCCTGTCCACCGTCCTCGACCGGCGCAAGGATCGGCACCGCGAGATCGCCGTCGAGGTGGAGGAGGTCAAGCTTCAGCCCGAGATCGCCGGTTTCAAAGACGGCAAGATCGGCTTGACGTACGACGGCAGCCCTCTCCGATCGCCGAGGTTCCACATCGTCCGGGCCACCAACACGGGCCGGGCCAGCCTCCGGAAATCGGACATCGAGCGGCCGCTGACCGTCCGCGTCCCGGACGGGCGGATCATCCAGGCCGAGATCGGCTTCCTCGATCACCCGCAGTCGGGCCCGGACTTCTTCGAGGGAGTCGTGGTGTCCGCCTCGGGCCGCGAGATCCAGGCCCCGAAGACACTTCTCAACCACGGCAACGCCATCCAGTTCAGCTTCATCACCGTCGGCAGCACGGCATCACCGCGGGTGAGCCTGCGGGCGACCGACTTCAAGATCGTGCCCAAAGTGGAGCGGCCGACGAGCGCGACCTGGGCGGTCGCGCTCGTCTTCACCGCCATCGGGATCGTCCTGGCCCTGGTCTCTCAGTTCGTCCAGAAGACATAGACAGCGCCGTACGGCACCGCCTTCTTCGCCCCGTCGACGCAGGTGCCGGCCGGCGCGGTGCCGCCCGAGGTGAGCAACCGGCTGATGTAGGTGGACCGGCTCAGCACACCCGAGCCCGACTTCTCGGTGACCTTGAGCAGCAGCTCCGGGATCGTGCCGGCCCGCGGGCTCTCGGCCTCCTTGGCCGCCCTGACCAGCGAGCCGTCCCGCGTCGACTGCCAGCTCGGCCCGGCGAAGTGGTGCACGCGCCCACCCGTGCCGATCAGCTGCGCCTCGGGCACGGACGCCCCCGCGAACGACCCGTTGGCGCAGGTGTAGGTCTGCGTGCCGGAGGCGACGACGTACGCCCCGATCGGCTTGCTGCCCTTGGGCGGCTTGATGGCCGCCGGAATCCCCGGAATCGACACGGCCCGCCCGTCGGGCGCGGTCACGGCCACCGCCGACTGCTCAGCCGCGGACGCGTTGAATGTCACCGCACCGACCCCCACGATCACGGCCGCCATCCCCACCCCGGCGGCGGCACGAACCCGGGAACGCTTCGACTTGAACATGAAAACTCCTCGATTGAGGGCGTGAGCGTCGCCCCGTCGAGCAGGAGCACGTACCGGGACGCCCGATCGGATCTAGATCATCGTCAATGCCGCCCTTTCGTCCACCCACGATGGACAAACGGACCACTTACTCTGCGACGCATGCTGTCCTCTGATCGGCGGCGACGAAGCGACCCTGCGCTCGTGGTGCCCGGACCCACCGGACGGCTCAGTGGGTGGCCGGCCGGGAAAGCTCGCCCGAGGTTGAGGTGGCGGACGGGGAGCTGGGCGGCGCGGCCGTGCGGCGGGCCAGGCCGATGACGCCGGCGGTCATGACCAGGGCGGCCACCGCGACCACGACATTGCCCGTGGCGCCGAAGCGGAAGCTCTCCTCGAAGACGATGACGCCGGCTGTCGCGGCGACGATCGGGTTCGAGACGCTGACCGTGGCCAGGGGCGCCGCCAAGCCCGCGCCCCGGTACGAGAACTGGCCCAGCAGATATCCGCCGACCGCGAAGAGCAGCACCATGCCCAGGATGAACGGGGACACCGAGCCGAAGCCGTCGTCGGTCACGGCCCCGATCACCGCCTTGGACAGCACCGACGAGATGCCGAAGGCCGTGCCGGCCGCCGCCGCCAGCAGGACTCCCCGCATGCGCGGGCCGCAGCGCCAGGACACCAGCACGAGCACGACCACCGCGCCCACGGTGATCAGGGAGATGTCGCGACCCTCGGCCGTCGTCAGCAGGGCCGGCTTGCCGGACTCCACCGACAGGGACATGATCACGGCCAGGCCGGCCACCGTCAGCAGGGCGTCGGCCCAGGCGGCGGCGCTGATCTTCGCGCCGTAGCGGACCCGGGCGATGGGGAGCGCGAACAGCAGGGTCAGCGTGCCCAGGGCCTGCACCACCGCGACCGTGCCGAAGTCGAGCGCGATCACGTGCAGCACCACTCCGCCGCCGGTCAGCAGCAGGGCCGCGGCCCAGCGGGACAGGCCGCGCTGTCCGTGCTCGGCCAGGCGCTCCTGCGCCACCGCCGCGGCCGCGTAGCTGGCGGCGGACAGCACCGACAGCACGACCGCCCACCCCAGCGAAGCCACCCTTCGAGTCTGCCAGACGTTTTGCCGGACAACGTCCCCGAAGACCGGCGAAACGGACACCTCACCCCGGGAAATGGGGTCGCCTCCACGTTCAGCGAACTGCCACGATCGGCCCATGGTGCCTGCGACGGGGAAAAGGATCACGTGGCCCGAGCTGCCCGGGGCGGTCCGGGCCCGGATCGAGCGGATCATCGGCGGCGGGGCCGTGGTCACGGCCGTTTCCCAGCCCGGCGGCTTCTCGCCGGGCAGCGCCGACCGGGTGGTCACCGCGTCCGGGCGCCGCGCCTTCGTCAAGGCCGTCACCCCGGCCGTCAACGCGCGCTCGGCCGAGCTCGCGCGCGACGAGATGCGCATCACAGCGATGCTGCCCGAGGGGGTGCCCGCGCCCCGGCTGATCGACGGGTTCGACGACGGCGAGTGGGTGGTGCTGGTTCTTGAGGATGTCGAGGGCGCTCACCCTCGTACACCCTGGGTCGAAAGCGAGATCGACGCGGCCGTGACGGCCCTCGCCGAGCTGGACCGGGCGCTCACGCCGGCGCCTCCTGGTCTGCGGAACGCGGGCGACCTGTTCGCCGAGGACTTCGCCGGGTGGGACCGGGTGGCCGCCGATCCACCGGCCGGCCTCGATCCGTGGGAACGCGATCATCTGCCGGAGTTGCGGGCCGCCGCCGTGCGGACGGTGGAGCGGTTGCGGACCGGCGACACCGTCGCGCATTGCGACATCCGGGCCGACAACATGATCGTTCGCCCGGACGGCCGGGTGGTCATCGTGGACTGGCCGTGGGCCGCGGCCGGCCCCCGGTGGTGGAACAGCGTCGACCTCGCGGCGAACGTCTGGGTGCACGGCGGCGACCCCGAACGGGTGATCGAGGGTATCGACCGGCGGATCGTGACGGACGCGTTCGCCGCGCTCGCGGGCATGTTCCGCGACATCTGCCGGCAGCCTCCGCCGCCCGGCATCCCGACCGTCCGGGCCTTCCAGCGATGGCAGGCCGACGAGCTCCGGCGCTGGTTGACGGCCGAGATGTGAACCGAAGAAAGGTCACCTCCGTATCTGTGCGCGCGACGCACAACCAACAGATGGGAGGTCGAGCACACCCGCCCGGGCGGGTCATTCCAGGGCTATAGGCTGGGAAGTCGGGCTTCGGCGTGGCGGCCCGGACGGCCCAAACTTCCTCACGAACGGAACACGATGATCGACGAGGCCAAGGTGCGAGTCCTACTCCTGGAGAGCATCCATCCCGACGCGGTGACCCGGCTCGAGTCCGAGGGATACGTCGTCGAGTCCGTCCGCAACGCCCTCGACGAGTCCGAGCTGATCGAGCGCATCCGCGGCGTGCACCTGCTGGGCATCCGGTCCAAGACCAAGGTCACGGCCAAGGCTCTCGAGGCCGCGGACAAGCTCGTCGCGATCGGTGCCTTCTGCATCGGCACCGACCAGATCGACCTGCCCGTCGCGTCGGCCAACGGTGTCGCGGTCTTCAACGCGCCGTTCTCGAACACGCGCTCGGTCGTCGAGCTGGCCATCGCCGAGATCATCTCGATGACGCGGCGGCTCACCGAGAAGAACGCGCTCATGCACCAGGGCGTCTGGGACAAGTCGGCCGACGGCGCCCACGAGATCCGCGGCCGCCGCCTCGGCATCGTCGGCTACGGCAACATCGGCACCCAGCTCTCGGTGCTCGCCGAAAACCTCGGCATGCACGTGTCGTTCTACGACACCGCCGACAAGCTCGCGCTGAGCAACGCGCACCGCTGCGCCTCGATCGAGGAGCTGCTGGAGACCAGCGACATCGTCACGATCCACGTCGACGGCCGCCCCGGCAACGCCGGCTTCTTCGGCGCCGAGCAGTTCAAGCGGATGCGTGAGGGCGCCCTGTTCCTCAACCTGTCGCGCGGCATCGTGGTCGACCACGTCGCCCTGCGCGAGGCCCTGGAGAGCGGCCACCTGGCCGGCGCCGCGGTCGACGTCTTCCCGACCGAGCCCAAGGGCCGCGGCGACGAGTTCGTCTCCGAGCTGCGCGGCCTGCCCAACGTCATCCTCACCCCGCACATCGGCGGGTCGACCGAGGAGGCGCAGTCCGACATCGGCGCCTTCGTGGCCAACAAGCTGGCCACCTTCGTCGAGGAGGGCAACACCACCCTCAGTGTGAACCTCCCCGGCGTCGCCCTGCCCGAGCAGGCCGGGCAGAGCCGCATCGGGCACGTCCACGTCAACACGCCCGGCGTTCTGGCCCAGGTCAACAGCATCCTGGCCGAGCACAAGGTGAACGTCGAGGGCCAGCTGCTGAGCACGCGAGGCGAGTACGGATATCTGATCACCGACATCAGCGGTGACTTCAGCGACGAGGTGCTCGACCGTCTGCGGGCCATGGAGCAGACGGTCCGGCTGCGCGTTCTCTCCTGAGTTGATTTTGGGAGGGCCGTGAGCCCTCCCAAAACCTCAGGCGTTGGCCACGGTCAGCGTCGTGATCGGGGCGCCCGCGCCCACGTCGTAGCGGTTCGGCACCGCCCAGTCCTTCGGGGTGAGCGTGGAGCCGGCGGCGACGTCCTTGAGGGTCCGCGTCCCGGCCACGACGGTCTGCGCCCCGCCGCCGACCTTGACCCGCACCGGGCTGTCGGCCGGCGACTTCAGCGCCAGCTTCTCCACCGCGCCATTGATCTTGATCGGCACCGTTCCGGACGGACGGGACAGGGTGACCTGGGCGGTCCGCATGCCGCCGACCATCTCGAGGCCGCTGATCTGGCCGCCGCTGAGGTTGATGACCTGCTCCTCGGCGTAGCCGGAGAAGCGCAGCTGCCAGTTCACCTTCGCCGCCAGCACCACGTCGATCTCGCCGCCGGTGCCGTCGCCGTCGCGCGTCACCTGAAGCTTCACGTCGTCGTCGCGCACGATCGGGCTGGGCAGGATGCCGGCGTCCTCCGGAGTGGAGATGCGGTAGAGGTCGTCGCCGAGCTCGCCGATCGACACGTTGACCTTGTTGGTCGCGGCGAGCAGCTCGAAGCTGGCCCTCGTCCGGTTGTCGAGCGGGGCGACCGCCGTGCGCTTGCCGTTCTCGCCGGCGCCGAGCTGGAGCACGGAGTCGAGGTCGTCGTCGGAGCCGGTGAAGTAGACGACGCCGACGATGCTGCCCGCGACCAGCACGATGAGGCTCATGAGAACGATGCCGACCGTGACGCCCCGGGACTGACGCGGCGGGGCGGCGGGCGGGGTGACCGACGGCGCGGGACGCGGCGCGCCGGTCGGCTGGGAGCGAAGGGCCGGCCGCTCACCGGTGTCCGCGAGCCCGGCATCCCACGAGCTGGTGTCCGGGAAACCGGTCTTCGGAAGATCAATGTCCGAAATGTTCAGTCGGCGCTCGGCGGTGTCGCCCATCCGGCGAATGGGCAGCTCGACCGCGATCGGATCCGGCTCGGGCTCACGGCCCACCGGGGCCGGCGACGTCGGCGAGGCCGGATGGCGCACCGGCGAGATCGGGCCGTCGCCGAATCCGAACGAGGCCCGGCTCGGGCTCTCCTCGGCCGGCGGCAGGCTCCGGGACTCCTCGGTCTGCATGCTGCCGTTGAACCACGACGGCTCGTTCGCCTCCGGCCGCGCCGGCGGCCGCCGGTAGATGGTGTCTCGACTCCCCAGGCCGGGCGCCGACGGCTCGGCCACCGCCACATCGGACGGTGCCCCGCCAGCCGCTGCTCGGTCAGCTGCTGTTCGGTCCACGCGAATCCTTCCCCTGACGCCGCCATCAACAGCGGCACCCCAGCAACAGGTACGGATTTCACGTCTTCCCGGATGAGTACCGGCGAGAACTACTTAGCGTTACGGTCGGCCGGGACGGACCAGGCCACGCCGGGTGGCGATCGCGACCGCCTCGAGCTGGCTGTGCGCGCCCAGTTTGGCCAGTACGGCCTTCACGTAGCCCCGGCACGTGTGCAGGCTGATGCCGAGCCGCCGGGCGATGGCCCGCGCGTCGAGACCGGCCGCCATGAGCTGGAGCACCTCGTCCTCACGCGCTGTGAGGCCGCCGCCGCGCGGGCCGACGACCGGGCTGGTGCTGCGCAGCAGCCGGGCCAGGATGTCGGTGGAGACAGTCATGCCGCCGCCGTGCGCCGTACGCAAAGCGTTCAGCACATCACCGAGCGCGCCGTTCTTGGACAGGAAGCCGGCGGCGCCGGCCGCCGTGGCCCGCCCGACGAGAGCCTGCTCCTCGGAGGCAGTGAGGATCACCACACGTGTGTCCGGCTGGCGCACGCGGAGCAGTTCCGCGATGGCAATACCGTCCGCATCGGACAAATCGGGGTCGAGCAGGATCACGTTCGGCTTGAGCTCCGCCGCCAGCCGCAACGCCTCGGCGCCCGTCAGCGCGTGCCCCACGTACTGGAGGTCGGGCTGCCCGGCCAGGGCATGTCCGAGCAGCTCGGCGAACGTCTGGTGGCCGTCGACGACGAGAACGCTGATCGCATCGCCGTTAGTCATGCGCCACCTTTCTCTCAACCGGACCCGTGGAAGTCTAAGGAGTACCAGGTCTCATCTTTGCCCTACCAATAGACGGCGGCGGCACCGGGCCGGATCCGTTCCACCGGTACGCCCGATGATCGGTTGAGGCCAAGCGGCCGTGATCACCAGTCTTTCGGGTGATTCGACCCCCCGCATTGGGGCTTGCCGCCCTGGCTTCCTCACTTGCAAAGTTCCGAAACATGTTCGACATCCAGCTTTTCGGCCGCGTCGAGGTCCGGACCAGAGGGATCCTCCTGGTCGGTCCCGATTTCGGCGGAGACCGCCCTCGCCACCTGCTCGCCCTGCTCGCGTTGCGGGGTCCGCAGTCGACGGCCGAGCTGGCGGAGACGCTGGAAGAAAAGAAGAAAGATGTTGAGTCGGACATGTCCGTCCTCCGCGCCGCGATCCCCGTGGTTCGCCACCAACGTGGACGGTGGTCGCTCGACCCCGACCAGGTCCGGGTCGACGTCCACCGCTTCGACGAGCTGATCGCCGCCGCCGAGGGCCGCTCGGCCGACCGCGCCGCCAAGCCGCTGACCGCGGCCGCCTTCCTGGCCACCCGGCCGCTGCTCGAGGACGAGGACGCGCCGTGGGCGGCCGAGGCCCGCGCCGAATACCGCGCGAAGCTCGTCATGGCCAGCGCCGGGAGCAGCACAATCACTGTGTGAAGGTCGAGACAACGCTGCTGCCCGTCCCGCTGGCGCCGGAGATCCGCCTGCATCTCGCCGACCGTGGGGTCGGCCTGTTCGACCTGACCGGCGGCGAATTCCGCAGCGACGAGCCGCCGCCGTTCTGGGCCTTCGTCTGGGCCGGCGGCCAGGCCCTGGCCCGCTATCTGCTCGACCACCCGGCCGAGGTCGCCGGCCGGTCGGTGCACGACCTGGCCACCGGCAGCGGTGTCGCCGCCATCGCGGCCGCGCTGGCCGGGGCCGCCACGACCGCCGCCACCGATCTCGACCCGGCGTCCGTCGCCGCCGCCGAGCGCAACGCGGCCGCCAACGGCGTCACCCTGAGTACCCAGGCCCCGGCGAAGGCCGACGTGCTGATCGCGGGCGACGTCTTCTACAGCCCGGCCGTCGCGCCCACGATGACCGCCACCCTGCGCGCCGCCCGCCGACAAAACACCGAGGTCCTGGTTGGGGACCCGGGACGGGGGTATTTCCCGGAGAGGCTCTTCGAGAAAGTGGCGGAGTACGTCGTGCCCGTGCCGGCCGCCCTGGAGGAGACCGAGACGCTCGTCACAGGCGTCTGGCGAATGCGCTGATGGTCACCCTCGGTTAACGAAACCGAGATGCATTCATCAACCAACCAGTTGTAGTGTGCAAGCATCCAATTGACCTACCTCAGGACGGCCTGCCGTGGACGCGCTCCCGCAACTCGCCGAGGAACTTGTGCGGTTCCACCGACTCGCGACCCGCAGCAGGGGCATCCTCAGTGTCGGAGACCTCGGTGCGGAGTTCTCGGCGCTGATGCTGCTGTTCCCGCTGCGCCGTCAGGGGCCGATGCGGGCCACCGATCTCGCCGAGATCAAGCAGGCCGACCCCTCCACCATCAGCCGCCAGGTGGCGCAGCTGGTGAAGGCGGGGCTGGCCCGCCGCGAGGCCGACCCGGTGGACGGCCGGGCGTCGCGCCTCGCCATCACCGACGCCGGCCTGTCCGCCTGCGAGCAACTCGAGCGGGCCCGCCAGGCATGGCTCCGGGAGGCGCTCGAGGGGTGGCCGGAGGACCGGGTCGCCACCTTCGCCGGCCTCTTCGAACAATTCAACAGCTCGGTCGAGGCGCTGCTGCGCAACGAGCCGGCCGCAACACCACGGGAGAACGCGTGAGCAACCCCACGACGAAACCATCGGCCGTGGAATTCACCCATCGGCAGATTCTGACGATCCTCGGCGGCCTGATGATGGGCATGTTCCTCGCCGCGCTGGATCAGACCATCATGGCCACGGCCACCCGCACCATCGCCGACGACCTGCACGGCTTCAACATCCAGGCCTGGGCCACCACGGCCTTCCTGATCACGTCGACGATCTCCACGCCGCTGTACGGCAAGCTCTCCGACCTGTACGGCCGACGGCCGTTCTTCCTGTTCGCCATCGGCATCTTCGTCGTCGGCTCCATGCTCTGCGGTCTCTCCCAGAACATGTACGAGCTGGCCGCGTTCCGCGCGATCCAGGGCATCGGCGCCGGCGGCCTCATGTCGCTGGCGCTGGCCATCATCGGCGACATCGTGCCGCCCCGCGAGCGCGCCAAATACCAGGGCTACTTCCTGGCCGTCTTCGGCACCGCGAGCGTGCTCGGCCCGATCCTGGGCGGCTTCTTCGCCGGCGCCGACACCATCCTGTGGGTCGACGGCTGGCGCTGGGTCTTCTACCTGAACGTCCCGATCGGCATCGCGGCCATGGCCGTCGTGGCCCGGGTGCTGCACCTGCCGCACACCCGCGTCGACCACCGCATCGACTGGCCCGGGGCGCTCACCCTGATCATCGGCCTCGTCCCGCTGCTGACCGTCGCCGAGCAGGGCCGCGACTGGGGCTGGGACTCCGGCCGCGCCTTCGCGTGCTACATCATCGGCGCCCTCGGCCTGATCGGCTTCGTCCTGGCCGAGCGCGCCTACGGCGACGAGGCGCTGCTGCCGATCCGCCTGTTCCGCAACCGCACCATCGCGGTCGGCGCCACGTCCAGCACGATCCTCGGCATGGCCATGTTCGGCGGCCTGATGACCGTCCCGCTGTACCTGCAGATCGTGAAGGGCTCCTCGGCCACCATGGCCGGCCTGCAGATGATCCCGTTCGTCTTCGGCATCATGTCCGGCTCGATCATCTCCGGCCAGCTCATCGCCCGGACCGGCCGCTACCGCATCTTCCCGATCATCGGCAGCACGCTGATGGTGGCCGCGCTGGCCCTGTTCGCGACGATCGGCGCCGACACCCCGCTCTGGCGCACCATGCTGATCATGGTGCTGATGGGCCTGGGCCTGGGCGGCAACATGCAGCCCATGATCACCGCGGTGCAGAACGCGGTCTCCCCGCGCGAGATCGGCGTCGCCACCAGTTCGGTGACGTTCTTCCGCTCGATGGGCGGCACGCTGGGCACCGCCATCTTCCTGTCGGTCCTGTTCAACGTCCTGCCCGGCAAGATCAGCGACGCCTTCACGGCGGCCCGCGCCACGCCCGAGTTCCAGCAGGCCCTGGCCGACAACCCGGCCCAGGCACAGACCCTCCAGCAGGCCACGGCCGGCGGCGGCGACCTCAGCGACACGTCGTTCCTGACCAAGCTGTCGGACGTGATCGCCCACCCGTTCAAGGAGGGCTTCTCCGACGGCATCCAGGTGGTCTTCCTGCTGGCCCTGGCCGTCATGGTGATCGGCCTGATCGTCGTCTTCTTCCTGCCCGAGATCCCGCTGAGCCTCCGCTCGGCCCAGCAGCAGCGCGCCGACGACATCCTCGCCGCCGAGAACAGCGACGGCGTCCCCGGCGAGGTGGGCGCCGGCCCTCTTCGCGACAAAGCAGACACTTCAGATTCAACAGCCGTACCCGCCGGCAAGGACAAAGGCTGACCCCCAAGGTCAAGATCCGGATGTCGTAGCGGGGTGGTGGGTACAGACCGCAACTCCCGTCGAGGGCCCGGGCGGGGCGAGCAGGGCGCTGCGCGCCCAGAACGCTCACCCCACCCGGGCGACCTGCGTGAGTGGTCACCCTCAAAAACCACAAAACCGGCGCGCTCGGCAGCCTGTGGACAACCGCGATCCGTCCCAGGCCGGGGCAGTAGCGTTGCGGCATGGCTGTTGTGAAGATCAACGCGATTGACGTTCCCGAGGGCGCCGGCCCCGAGCTGGAGAAGCGCTTCGCCGCGCGACAGGGCGCCGTGGAAAACGCGCCCGGCTTCCTGTCGTTCGAGCTGCTGCGCCCGGTGGCCGGCGAGACCCGCTACTTCGTCTACACCCGCTGGGAAACCGAAGAGGCCTTCCAGGCCTGGTCGGCCGGCAGCGGCCGCGCGGCCCACTCGGGAGAGCGCGCGAAGCCGGTAGCCAGCGGCGCCTCCCTCCTGGAGTTCGACGTCGTCCAGCACGTCGAAAAGGCCTGAGGCCAAGCAGCGGCGAGAGGGCCTGACCGGGCAAGCACCGTCGAGAAGCCTGACAGTCAGGCGAAGCCCACAGGCCTGACGGTCAGGCGAAGCCCAGAAGCCTGACAATCAGGCGAAGCCCACAGGCCTGACGGTCAGGCGTTGCGGGCGGCCGCTGTCACGAGGCGGTCGGCTACGGCCTGGCGGTCCAGGCCCAGGCGCTGGGCGGTGTCGCGGAGGACGTCGTGTGCCTCGCGGACTCCGCAGCCCCGCTGGGCGATGATGACGCCGACGGCGTGGTCGATGGTGGCGCCGGCGCTCAGGGACTCGCGGCGGCGCAGCTCGTCCAGCAGGACCTCGGCCTGATTGGCCAGGGCCATGGCGGTCAGCAGACGGTCGGGGCCGGGGGCGCCGGGCTCGTCGAAGTACAGGCTGAGCGCGCCCACCTCGGCCCGGGGCAGATCGAGGGGTACGGCGGCGACCGCCCGTACGCCCTCGGCCCGGGCCGCCTCGGTCAGTTCGGGCCAGCGCTGGTCGTCGGCCAGGTCGGGGACGGTGACGAGGGTCCGCGTGCGTGCGGCCTCGAGGCCCGGCCCGGGGCTGCCCTGCGCGTACTGGAGGGCGTCCACAGCTTCGCCCGCGAGGCCGTGGCCGGCCTGGGTCACGGGGGCGCCCTCGCCGATCAGGGCGACCGAGCAGCGGATCGTGCCCGGCACCGCGCCCACGGTGAAGCCGGTCAGCCTCTCCAGGGCGGCGGTGAAGCCCTCGGCCGAGAGCAGCAGCGCCGACAGCTCGTGCAGCAAGCCCGCCAGTTCCAAGGGGTGCGGGCCGGCCGGGGGCGCGGGTGTGCGCGTACGCCCGGGCCGGGTCAGCACTCGGGCGGGGCCACGCTGCGGGGACGAAACCCGGCGATTTGGGGCAGGCACGCGGGGCATCCTGCCATGAGCATCGAAGAACACGTAAGTCTTGTGCCTCTACCGGGTGGTTTCGCCGGTCTGGGCGGCCTGTCCCGAACTGCGCCGCTCCAGGAACGAGTCCGGCGCCGCCCCGGGGTCGTCCTCGCGCTCGTCGGAGTCGGCGAGGATGGCTTCCGCCTGCACCTGCGGGTCCGCGCTTCCGCCGCCCGCCCGCTCCTCGGGGAGCAGATCGGCGGCGCGCTGCCCGATCCGGTCATCAGTCATAAGAGATCAAGTACCCATGGAACCCGCGCCCTCAAACAAAGGTGCGCCGCCCCCGGCGGACCGGGGACGGCGCGATGTCGGTGTGCAGGTCGCCTCGCGGCGAGTGGCTCATCACGGCTCCAGCCGAACGGTATTCCGTGAAGGCAATGGGTGAGGCCCGGGGACACTGGGCACACCGACATCTGCTCTCAACGGTCGGATCGCCGGCATGATTCCGTTAGGGGATGTGACGCCGGTCACAGCGTTTGTGGCGGCATGCGGCGGGTAGTCCTCGGGCCGTGAGCGATGACTTCCGTGAGCTGGACGCCTTCCTGGACGACGCCTTCGACGCGCAGGAGCGGCTGAGCAGCGCCGACCTCCAGCGCCGGGCGATCGCGGCCGATCTGCCGGCCACCGCCTTGACGCGGATCGACGCGCTGCCGGAGGGCGAGTACGCCCAGGACGAGGCGGCCGAGGCGCTGCGGATTCTCGAAGTCTGACAAGTCCCGTACGAGCCAAGGAGGGCGCGGACATGGAGCCGATCGGGGATCCGGACGAGCAGGAGGATTTCGCGGCCGAGCACGACGACACGGCCGTGGACGAGGAGATCACCGCGGATCGGGACGACAGCGAGACCGAGAGCCCTCAGGGGTGGTCCGGTCTCGACCGGGACGGACCACCCTGAGGGGACTCAGTCCTCTTCCGCGGCGTGCTTGGCGATGTCGTAGGCCATCTGAAGGAAGTCCGAGACCGCGGTGGCGGTCAGCGTCGTCGCGGCCAGGCGGGTCAGGCGCGGAGCCAGGACCAGGCCGCCGGTCAGGCCGGTGGCCACCCAGACCGCCAGGCAGAACGGGCACGTGATGAGCTCGCCGATGCCGTGCTTCAGGGAGCTGTGGTGGTCGCGGACCTCCTCGTTGAGCTCCGCCGCCCCGGCCGGCTCGGTGTACCGGGTGAACGGCGCCCTCAGCGGGCTGGTGACCGAGTCCTTGGCGATCAACCGGCTCAGCTTGTGGGTGGCGATCGACAACAGCGCCACGTCGCCCAGGGAGGGACGTTCCGGCGCGGGCTTCCCGGTGACCTTCGCGGCCGCGGCGAGACTCGCGGCCAGGGCGCCGAAAGCGCCCATGGCGGCCAGATATCCGGCGAGCGGCCGGTGTTCGTGGGGGGCGTACGACTGGCCGACGCGCGCCAGCCGGGCGCGCAGCGTCTCGGTCAAGGGGTTCTCCTAGCTAGAAGTCCTGGGTCAGCCGGTCCGGGTCGACCTCGCGGCCGGGATAGCGGGCCATGTATTCGGTCTCCAGCTCCGCGGTCCGCTTGAAGTGGTTGGCCAGGGCCGCGTCGGGGCCGTGGCGAAGGGTGGCGAACCGCGTGCGATAGAGGCTGGACAGCTCGCGGAAGAGGTCCTCGTCCGCGAGACCCGCTGGATCGATCCCGTTCTCCATGAGGGGACGGTTGCCCATGCGGGCGGAGGTCAAACCCGCGCCGGTACGCTCAAGGGCATGAAGGGCCTGTGGACTCCGGCGTGGATCGCCCGGCACGTCCTGGCGCTGGTCCTGTTCTTCGGGTGCCTGGTGCTGGGCTGGTGGCAGTTCAGCCGCGCGACCGGTGGAAACGCGATCAGCTGGGGCTACATGTTCGAGTGGCCGGTCTTCGCGGGCTTCGTCGTCTTCCTCTGGTGGCGCGAGGTGCAGCTGGCCCGGCGCAAGCTCGACCCGGCGCGGGCCGGCGAGCCGGAGCCCGAGAGGCTCCCAGGTACGGCTGTTACCGTCGGCCGGCCGGTCCGGGTGGCCGTGCGTCCCGCCGCGGACGCCGACGACGCCGAGACGACCGCCTACAACGACTATCTGGCCTGGTTGAACGAACATCCGGGCGCCCGCCCGGGCGACTACCCCGGCCGGAAATAGAGACAGAAGAAGGACGTGCCACTGTGCAGGGTGCCCTGACCCGCTACCGGATCATCGCCTACATCGTCGGCGTGGGGCTGCTCGCGCTCGTGGTGGTCGGCATGCCGCTGAAATACCTGGCCGACAACGACACCGTGGTCGCGGTGGTCGGCCCGGCGCACGGCTTCCTCTTCATGGTCTACCTCGTCCTCACCTTCGACCTCTCGCGCCGGGCCGGCTGGGAGTTCCCGCGCATGGTCGCCGTGATGCTGGCCGGCACCATCCCGTTCCTGTCCTTCTGGGTCGAGCGCAAGGTGAGCAAGCAGTGGATTCCGCAGCGTGAGGCGGAGCTTGCGAATAGTCCGGCTTGAGAGGCAGCATCAACACATTGTCCTTGCCGAATGACTATGTGTTATCGGGATCAATGACGCAAAGCGGTACGCAGTCTTAAATCACTCTGTGACCGCTTGCATTTGATGTTTCCCCCGATAAGTTAATGCGGTTGGTCCGGTCCGCAGCCACTCCCCTCGGTGGCGCCGGCCAGCGCCGCCCAATCCTTCGCGGCGACGCCCCGCTCTCCCCCGAGCGGATCGCGGCCCGTGACGGAGCCGGGGAACCGCGTATTTGGGGTGAATCCGCGAAACTGCGGTAGCGCCTTCTTCCAGCGCGAACCCGACAGCTAACCCGGTAGGCGGCCAAGCGGAAGAAAGGCCACTAAACCGGTGCCACACCTCCGTACGAGGCTTCGGGTGCTCGCCGTCGCGGCCATGGCAGTCGCGATGACCGGGTCTCTGGCGACAGCCGCCCACGCGGCTCCGTCCACGAGCGAGCTCACCAAGAAGATCGAGGCGGCGTCCAACCAGCTCGAGGACATCACCGAGAACTACAACAAGATGAACATCAGCCTGAAGAAGACGATCGCGGACGAGAAGAAGCTCGCGGCGTCTCTGGCTCCCGCCCAGGCGGCGCTCAAGACCGCGAGTGCCCGGGTCGGCACTCTCGCCGCGACGTCGTACATGCAGGGCCGGGTCGGGCCGATGACCGCGCTGCTGTCCGGTGAAGGGCAGGACGACCTGGTCGACAAGATCAACTACCTCGACCAGATCTCGCGGGCCAACCAGCGGGACATCGACTCGTACACCGAGGCGACCCAGAACTTCAGCGCCCGTCAGGCCGCCCTCAAGGCCACCCAGGCCAAGCAGACCGCTCAGGTCAACGCGCTGGCCGCCCGCAAGACGACCATCCAGAAAGACATCAAGAAGCTGATGGCCATGCGCACCGAGGCCTACGGCCAGGCGCAGGAGTCCACCTCGAAGTACACGGGCACGGTTCCCAACCTGCCGGGCTCGGCCGGCAAGGCGGTCGCCTTCGCCTATAACCAGCTCGGTGAGGCGTACGAGTTCGGCGCGGACGGCCCCGGCACCTGGGACTGCTCGGGCCTGACCTCCGGCGCGTGGGCCGCGGCGGGCAAGTCGCTGCCGCACAACACCGAGGCCCAGTGGGGCGTGGTCGCCCACATCAGCCGATCCCAGCTGCAGGCCGGCGATCTGGTGTTCTACCGAAGTCTCGGGCACGTGGCGATCTACGTGGGCGGCGGCATGATCATCCATGCTCCGCACACCGGATCGGTGGTCAAGAAAGTCTCGATCGACATCATGTCGCCGTACGGCTACGGGCGCGTCAAGTAGCGTCAGGCACAGCAAAGGCCGGTACCCCGATCGGGTACCGGCCTTTCGTGTCTAGTGAGCGGGGGGAATTTGTCAGGCGGCCTGGAGGCCCTCGGCCCGGGCCAGCTCGCGGAGCCGGCCGAGCGCCTGGATCTCGAGCTGGCGGATGCGCTCACGGCTGAGCGAGAAGCGCGAGGCCACCTCGGTCAGCGAGTGCTCGCGGCCGTCCTCGAGGCCGTAACGGGCCCGCATGATGCCGGCCGAACGGTCGTCGAGGTGGTTGAGCAGACCCTCGATGCGCTGACGCTCGAGCGCGGTGAGAACGATGTCCTCAGGCGACGGGGCGTCGCTGTCGGCGACCAGGTCGCCGAGGTTGGTGTCGCCGTCGTCGCCGACCGGCGTGTCGAGGGACACCGTGTCCTGCGCCCAGCGGGTGAGCTCGTTGACCCGCTCGACGGTGACGCCCAGGGCCGCCGCGACCTGCTCGGGCTCGGGGTCGCCGCCCAGCTCACGGACGAGCTGACGGGTCACGTTGCGCATCCGGTTGACGTCCTCGACCAGGTGCACGGGCAGGCGCACGGTGCGCTCCTGCTGGGCGATGGCCCGGCTGATCGCCTGACGGACCCACCAGGTGGCGTACGTCGAGAACTTGTAGCCGCGCTCGTAGTCGAACTTCTCGACCGCGCGGACCAGGCCGGTGTTGCCCTCCTGGATGAGGTCGAGCATCGGCATGCCGGAGCGCACGTAGCGCCGGGCGATCGACACGACCAGCCGCAGGTTGGCCCGGATGAACAGATCCTTGGCCTTCTGGCCCTCGGTGACCAGCCGCTCCAGCTCTTCCCGGCTCACGCCGCGCTTGGCCTCGCCGGTCTCGAGCAGGTGCTCGGCGTAGAGGCCCGCCTCGATCGCCTTGGAGAGCTCGACCTCGCGTGCGGCGTCCAGCAGCGGTGTCCGTGAGATCTCGTGCAGGTAGACGCCAACGAGGTCGCGCTCCTCGGCAACCTGATCGGTCCTCAAGACGGTGCTCTTCTCCACGTTGCCCACGGTCCCCTCATTGCCATGACTACTAACCCCGCTACGGGCGATACCTGTGTCCATCAGTTCCTCCCCGTAACGTCCGCAGTTCGCACATTGCGGTTACTGGCATCTACACAACAAATTGCTGCCTGTACTGATTCCGGCTGGTGGGTCGAAAGTGTCACGAATGCCTGGGTGATAGCTGAGAGCCCCGTGCATACTTGCTGAGCAGGCCCATACTGGCGGCATTCCCACGCGCCCTGGTCGTCGGCAGCGCTGACTGACGCTTACCCGTCGCTCGTCCCATGACACCACCGGCCCCTCATTGATCACAGCGACGGGCATCACCAATGACCTTGGGACCCTCGTCACCACCCTGTACGGCCGAGTGGCTTCCCGGGTTCAGGTGGTGGATCGTCAGGTTCGCGACGGGCTTGAAACAAAAGCACCATCGAAAAGATCCCGAGGCGTTGACCGAACGGGACCACCTGCCACAATGCGGCACGCGGCGGCGCAGTTCACTCGCCCGCACGGGTGATGCTCCGGCGAGTGACCCACCGTTCGACAACGGTTCGGACATCCCGAACCATCCGGATGGCCGGGGTGACGAAGAACACAGCGGGAGGGCACATGGGCGAGGGCACGGTTCTGATCACCGGCGGGGCCGGTGGCATCGGCTCGGCGGCGGTCGAGAGATTCGTGGCGGAGGGCTGGCGGGTGGTCGCCCCGATCCGTCCGGGGTCGTCCGGACGGCTGCCGAAGGGTGCCCTGGCGGTGGAGGCCGACCTCCGGAACGAGACGGATGTCACCACGGCCGTGGAGGCCGCGGCGGCCGAGAACGGCGCTCCGCTGCGCGCGGTGGTCAATCTGGCCGGTGGATTCACGGTCGGCGGGCTGATCGCCGAGACGCCGATCGCCGGGCTCGACGCGATGCTCACGGCCAACCTGCGGCCGACCTATCTGGTCACCGCGGCCGCCCTCCCCCACCTGGTGGCGGCCGGCGGCGGCTCGGTGGTCTGCGTGGCGGCGCGGGCGGCCCGGGCGCCGTTCCCGGGCGGGTCCGGCTACGCGATCTCCAAGGCGGCCGTGGTGGCCTTCGCGAACGCCGTGGCGACCGAATACAAGAAGAGCGGCGTGCGGTGCAACACGATCCTGCCCGTGGTCGTGGACACGCCGGCCAACCGGCGGGACATGCCGGACGCGGACTTCAGCAAGTGGCCGAGCGCCGAGGAGATCGCCTCGGTGCTGCTCTTCCTCGCCTCGGACGCCTCGAAGCCGACCACCGGCGCGGAACTACCCGTTTAGAGAAGCTCCGCGAACTGGTAGCCGACGACGGTGAGCATGCCGGCCAGCGCGGCCGCGCCGGCCAGGAGCAGGCCGCGACGCCGGGCCACCGGGCTGGAGGCGAGCGCGGCGTGCAGGGCCGCGGAGACCTCGTCCGGGGTGCCGTTGGCGTCGATCACCACGAACGACGCGAACTCGGGCAGTGAGCGATAGGCGGCGTCGGCTGCGGTGAGATAGGCCATCGACTCGTGGTCGTAGCCCCGGGCGTCGATCCGCCGCTGGGCCACCGCCGGGTCGACGGCCAGCAGGAAGGTCACGTCCGGGCGCGGGAAGAGGCGGTAGGCGAGGCGGGCCCGGCGCTCGGCGGCGGGACGGGCGCCCCGGGCCCGCAGGCTCGCGTATTGGCAGTAGGCATAGCGGTCCATGACCACGACGCCGCCGGTGAGCACACGCCACAGCAGCGTGCGCAGCATGGCCAGCCAGCGCAGCACCGACTCGACGAAGAGCATGCCGCGGCGGCCGATCAGGTCGTCGGCGTCGCTCCGGCCGAGGCGGACGGCCACTTTTCCGACCCAGTGGCGACCGCCCGCGTTGCGCCGGTAGACGGCGGGCAGGCCGGCTGCGGCGAGCTCATCGGCCAGCCGGTGCGCCTGCGTCGTCTTGCCGGAGCCGTCGATGCCGATCAGGGCGATCGTGCGAAGGGTCATGCCAACCAACGGTAACCGGCAGGTGCACATCGGGTTTTCCGGCGACGGCGCTCAACTCCGTACCAAAATGGGGGTTGCAGTGGGTTTTGCCCGAAGATCCCCGAGGTCGGCGGTTCAAACGCGGGGGCGCCCGGGTAGTCGTAATCGGCACGGGACCGCATACGCCGACAGGGGGAGAACGTCATGCCGCACCAGGTGGACGAGGGCCTGGCCACCACGTTGAAGAAGGTCGCCTCGACGCTCAAGGCCGCGGCCATCCCGTTCGCTCTGGGCGGGAGCTTCGCGGTATGGGCGCACGGCGGCCACTCCAGCGACCACGACGTCGATTTCCTGCTCCGTGAGCAGGACAAGGAGCAGGCGCTGGCCGAGCTGGCCAAGGCCGGCTTCCGCACCGAGCAGCCGCCGGAGGACTGGCTGGTCAAGGTCTACGACGAGGACCGGATGGTCGATCTGATCTACCGGCCGGTCGAGACGCCGGTGACCGACGAGACGCTGCGCGACACCGAGCAGATCTCGGTCGAGGCCATCTACATGCCGGTGCTCTCGGCCAGCCAGCTGATGATCCACAAGCTGCTCAGCTACAGCCAGCACTACTGCGATTTCGCCACCGGACTTCCGGTGGCCCGGTCGCTGCGCGAGCAGATCGACTGGGACCGGGTCCGGCGGGAGACGAGCAAGTCACCGTATGCCGAGGCGTTTCTGATCCTGCTGGACCGGCTGGACGTCGTCCCGCTGCCGGAGGCGCTGGCAACCAAATGAAGGGCCGGGACCTATGACGAATGACATCGATCTCGAGGCCGAGATCCAGCGGCTGCTGACCGAGCACGACCGGATCGCCGAGCAGGGCATCACGGTCCAGCGCCGGGAGCACTCGATCGTGCTCGGCGGCGAGGTGGAGAGCACGCAGCGCCGGGACGAGATCTGCCGGCAGATCACCACGCGTTTCCCCGAGGTGGAGATCACCTGCGACATCGGCATCACGCGGGCACAGGCGCCCAGTGAGGTGGAGGAGATTTCATGATCCGGATCGCCGCCGTGGGCGACGTCCACGTGGACAAGGACGTGGTGGGCCGTTACCGGCCCGCCCTCGAGGAGCTGCCGGACCGCGCCGACGCGCTGCTCGTGGCCGGGGACCTGACCCGGCACGGCACCGTCGAGGAGGCCCGGTGCTTCGCCAAGGAGTTCGGCGGCCTGGCCGTTCCGGTCGTCGTGGTGCTCGGCAACCACGACCATCAGAGCGATCTTCAGGACCAGGTCACCGACGTGCTCCAGGACTCCGGCATCACCGTGCTGGAGGGCGCCGCGACGGTGCTGGAGATCAACGGGCACCGGCTCGGCATCGCCGGCACCAAGGGCTTCGGCGGCGGGTTCGCCGGGGCGTGCGCCAGCAACTTCGGCGAGCGCGAGATGAAGGACTTCGTCGGCACCTCCGAGCGGTACGCGGCCGCCCTCCGCGAGGCCCTGCACTCGGTCGAGGCGGACGCGCTGGTGGCCCTCACCCACTACGCGCCGGTGCCGGAGACGCTCACCGGTGAGCCGCTGGAGATCTACGCGTTCCTCGGCTGCTACCAGCTCGGCCAGGCCATCGACTCGGCCCCCACCACGCTCGCCCTGCACGGGCACGCACACCATGGATCGGAGCGCGGCCGTACGCCCGGAGGGGTGCCCGTACGCAACGTCGCGCACCCGGTGATCAAGCAGGCGTACAACGTCTATCAGCTGCTCAGCGGCGAGATCGAATCGTCACTTACGACCGTCGGATAAACACGTTTCCGAAATCGGGCACCCGGGTATCTGAGGCGTATGGACGTACTCCTTTGGATCCTCGCAGTCATCCTGGTGGTCGCCGGTATCCTCGCCCTCTTCCGGCGGCAGCTCCTCTGGGGAATCGTGCTGATCATCGTGGGCCTGCTGGTCGGCCCCGGCGGCGTCAGCATCTTCACCTGATCCCCCGCTACGACAACCTCAATCCCCCGGTAAACCACAGAGCCGGGGCCACCTGAACGGGTGGCCCCGGCTCATCTCGTGGGGGTGCCGCACTCGCCGTGCGATGACCTTCCCCCGATTGCTGACTGAATCACTCGCGGAAATCTTTCGATCTTTTCTCGCGAGGTGGCTCTGTCGTGGCCGAGGTCCATCACTTCACGTACGGCGTCTTCAATCCGCTGGCCGCCTATCTGCTGGCCTTTCTGGGCTCGTTCTTCGGCCTGCTGGGCACGGCGCGAGCGCGGGACGCCCGCACGCGGGGCCGGCGCAACCGCTGGCTGGTCATCTCAGCCTTCGCGATCGGCGGCGGCGCCATCTGGCTCATGCACTTCGCCGCCATGCTCGGTTTCGAGGTGCCGGACAGCCCGGTGCGCTTCGACATCCCGATGACCGTGCTGAGCCTGGTCTTCGCGGTGGCCGCGGTCGGCACCGGCCTGCTGATCGTCGGGCACGGCCGGCGCAGCCTGCCCAAGGTGATCGCGGCCGGCGTGCTGACCGGCGGCGGGGTGCTCGCCATGCACTACACCGGCATGTACGGCATGCACGTGGCCGGCGACATGCGCTACAACCTGGCCCTCGTCGTCGCCTCGGCGATCATCGCGGTGGTCGCGTCGACGGTGGCGCTCTGGTTCGCCATCTCGGTCCGCGGCTGGGCCCCGATCAGCGGCGCCGCCGCGATCATGGGCGTCGCGGTCTGCGGCATGCACTACACGGGCATGGCCGCGATGTCGGTGCACCTCGACCCGCTCGGCACGGTCGTGGTCGACGGCTTCCGGCCGCTCACCATGATCGTGCCGATCACCCTGATCACCGCCGCCACCATCGTCGGGGTGGCGCTAAGCGCGCTGCAGGCGATGACCGAGGAGGAGTTCACCGACGGCGCCGGCACGCCGCGCCGGGGCGTGCACGCCGAGAACGCGGGCGCCGTCCCGTGGTCGCTCAAGCAGGCCACGATCGCCACGCCGACCGTGCGGCGGCCCTCGCCGCGCCCGGTTCCGATGCGCACACCCACCAACGGCTGACGTGTCCGGTACGTTCTCGGCATGGCGCCACGGATGTTGCTGTCGATGCCGCTGCACGCGATCACCGAGGTGTACGGCGAAGCCGGCCTCCGCGAGCGGTTGCTGCTCGAGCTCGAGTCGTTCCCGGACGACGAGCGGGAGCGGCTGGTCGAGGCGCTCGACCTGGCGGCGCGACTGCACGCGAACGATCGACGGGTGCGCGAGCCCTATCTGAACCACCTGCTCCGGGTGGCCATCCGCATCATCAAGTACTACGGGGTCCGCGACGTCGACGTGCTCACCGCGGCCCTGCTGCACGACGCCGTCGAGGACCATCCGGCCGAGCTGGCCGGCCGTGCCACCGGCACCTATCAGGAGCTGACCGACGCGGCGATCGCCGAGCTGGCCCGCCGCTTCGGCCCGCGCACGGCCGAGCTGGTCCGTTCGGTCACCAACCCGGAGTACGACCCTCGCCGGGACCGCCACGAGCAATATCGGCAGCACGTGGCGGACAACCTGGAGCGCGACCCGTGGGCCCGGGTGATCAAGGTCTCGGACTTCACCGACAACGGGGTCGGCGTCGTGCACACCACCCCGGAGAAGGCGTTCAAGGCGGCCGTGAAGTACCGCCCGCTCGTCCCCAAGCTCCGTGAGCTGGTCGGCCGCCCGGACACCCCGCTGTCGATCGCGGCCAAGGACCACATCCTTGATCAGCTCGACCTGGCCGAGGAACGATTCGCGGCAATCCTCGACGATTAGCCTGGGGTTATGCCCCGCACTGAACACTGGTGGCGCGACGCCGTCATCTACCAGGTCTATCCCCGCTCGTTCGCCGACAGCGACGGCGACGGGATGGGCGACCTGCCCGGCATCACCGGGCGCCTGCCCTATCTGCGAGACCTCGGCATCGACGCCGTGTGGCTCTCACCGTTCTATCCGTCCCCGCAGCACGACGCCGGCTACGACGTGGCCGACTACCGCGGGGTCGACCCGCGCTTCGGCGACCTCGGCGACGCCGACAAGCTGATCGCCGAGGCGCACCACCTGGGGCTCAAGCTCATCGTCGACCTGGTGCCCAACCACACCTCCAGCGAGCACGAGTGGTTCCGCGCGGCGCTGGCGGCGCCGAAGGGCAGCCCGGAGCGGGCGCGCTACATCTTCCGCGACGGCAAGGGCCCGGACGGCTCGGAGCCGCCGAACTCGTGGCAGAGCGTCTTCGGCGGCCCGGCCTGGGAGCGGCTGCCGGACGGTCAGTGGTATCTGCACCTGTTCGACGTCACCCAGCCCGACCTCAACTGGGACAGCCCGGAGGTCCGGTCGGAGTTCGTGGACATCCTGCGGTTCTGGCTCGACCGGGGCGTCGACGGCTTCCGGGTCGACGTCGCGCACGGCCTGATCAAGGACAAGGACCTGACCGACTGGACGTCGACCAGCCAGATCCTGGGCGGCCTGGAGCCGGCCGGCCCGCCGCCGCCGATGTGGGACCAGGAGGGCGTCCACGCGATCTACCAGCAGTGGCGCTCCGTCCTCGACGAGTACGAGGGCGGTCGCATCCTGGTCGCCGAGGCGTGGGTGCAGCCGGCGTCGCGCCTGGCCCGCTACGTGCGGGCCGACGAGATGCACCAGGCCTTCAACTTCCCCTATCTGGACGCCCCGTGGGCCCCGGTGCGGCTGGCCGAGATCATCGACGAGTCGCTGGCGGCCAACGACGAGGTCGGGGCGACCACGACCTGGGTGCTGTCCAACCACGACGTGGTGCGGCACGCGACCCGGCTCGGCTATCCGGTCGGGCAGGCGCGGATGCACGGCATCGGCGCCGGGGACCCGCAGCCGGACACGGCGCTCGGCCTGCGCCGGGCCCGGGCGGCCACGCTGCTGATGCTCGGGCTGCCCGGCTCGGCCTACCTCTACCAGGGTGAGGAGCTGGGGCTGCCCGAGCACACGACGATGGCGGACGAGTTCCGTGAGGACCCGGCGTGGGAGCGGTCGGGGCACACCGAGCGGGGCCGGGACGGCTGCCGGGTGCCGCTGCCGTGGGAGGCCGACGCCCCGTCGTACGGCTTCGGGCCCTCGGACCAGAGCTGGCTGCCGCAGCCCGCCGTCTGGGCCGAGTACGCGGCCGACCGTCAGCAGGGTGTTCCCGGCTCGACCTGGGAGCTCTACCGGACCGCGCTGGCCACCCGCCGAGAGCACGGCCTCGGCAGCGGCACGCTGAGCTGGTCTCGCAAGTCTGACAAAGTACTGGAATTCCGGAATGCAGACCTGCTGGTGGTGACCAATTTCGGCGAGGAGAGCGCCGAGCTACCGGCCGGGGCCACCGTCCTGCTGAGCAGCGAGCCCCTCGACGGCGACGGGCGGGTCCCCGCCGACGTCACCGTCTGGGCGATGCTCTAGCTGGGCCGCGCGGGCCAGCAGGGCGGCGTGTGTATCGGACATGTCCTTCGCCACCGTCCTGCTGGCCAGCCAGAACATGACCCCGGTGGGCACCCAGAACAGCTGGAAGGCGGCCAGGCCGACCGCGTAGTTGAGCGGCGGCGGGAAGGCGCCGGCCAGCCCGCGGAAGGCCACCGCCACCATCGCGTTGCCGCCGGCCCGGCCGAAGCCGTTGACCAGGTTGCCGAGGCTATAGACGGTGCCGCGATGCTCCGGCGGGTTGACGTCGGCGATCAGCGCGAACCAGTTCGGCGAGTTGGCCGAGGTGAGCATCAGCGCGAAGACGGCGGTGGCCAGGCACAGGCCGACCGTGGGCGAGGTGAAGACGCTGCCCAGCACGGCGCCGACCACCGCACCCGTGCTCCCGCCGTCCGGGACGTCGATCTCCATCGGCACGAAGAACAGCACGATGTAGAAGGGCACCGCGGCCAGGACGCCGACCGCGGCGACCAGGGCGCGGCCCCGGGGCGTACGCCGCTGGAGCCGGTCGCCGGCCAGGCCGCCCAGGATCGAGAGCGCGCCGCCGAGCTGGAAGAGGGTGGCGAAGGCGCTGCCCACCAGCACCGCCGTGCCGGCCGTATATCCCTGGTCCTCGGCCCGGGAGCGGAACAGGACGGGCAGCCAGACCAGCGAGCCGAGCGCGATCTGGGCCGTGCTGCCCTGCAGGATCAGCCAGATGTTGGTGCGGCGGCGCAGGATCACCGGCAGGTGGTCGTGGTGGATCCGCTCGTCGTAGTCGACGCCGGCCAGCTCGGGCTGGCTGTCGCCACGGGGCACGTTGTACGTGAACAGGTAGGCCACTCCCGCGACCACGCCGACAGCCGCGGTGACCAGGAACGGCTCGCGCCAGTCGGTGTGGCCGAGGAAACCGCCGACGAGGGTGCCGGCGAGCGTGCCGACGCCCTGGGAAAGGCCCCAGAAGCTCATCACGAGGCCGCGGCGGCGCGGCGAGATCAGGTCGCTGACCACGGCGAAGCTCACCGAGGCGACCGCGCCCAGGCCGAACGAGGCGACGATCTGAGCGGTCAGGAAGCTGCCGTAGCTGCCGGACAGGCCGGACCAGGCGGTGCCGGCCACCCAGATGGCCGTGCCGAGGATCAGCACCGGCTTGCGGTCGGTGCGATCCCCGGCGTACGCGAACCCGATCGCCGCCACCGCGCTGATCAGGAACATGATCGTGGTGGCGAGGGCGATGCGGGCCTCGCCGACCCCGAAGGCGTCCCCGATGCTGCCGTAGAGCGGCGGCACCAGGCCGATGGCGACATTGTCGAGCGAGGCGAGGACCACGAAGACCACCACGCTGTACGCGCGATGGGCGCTCCCGCCTCTGCTCACCCGCAAAGGTTAGCGGGGCTTATCGACAACCGCGTTCTGAGCGGCCGCGTATTGCTGCCGAATGAGAGGAACGGGCGTGGCCTCGTACGTCTCGGGCGGCTCGGCCGACCACACCGGCGGCTCATCGCCGCCGAGCGCCACCCAGGCCGCCTGACGGGCCGCGCCATCGGCCACGTACTCACCCGGCGGCGGGACCAGCACCGGCAGTCCGAACAGCTCGGGCGCGACACGGCGGACCGCCTCGCTGCGCGCTCCGCCGCCGACCAGCACGATCCGGTTGGCCGTGGCACCGTTGGCGACCAGGGCGTCCAGGCCGTCGGCGAGCGCGCAGAGCATGCCCTCGACGGCGGCCCGGGCCAGGTGGGCCGGGTCGGACGTCTTCAGGGTCAGGCCGTGAATCGCGCCGGTGGCATCGGGGCGGTTCGGCGTGCGCTCTCCTTCGAGGTACGGGATGAGCACGAGCCCGTCCGCACCGGCGGGCGCGCTGAGAGCGAGCCGGGACAGCTCGGCGTGGTCGACGCCGAGCAGCTTGGCCGCGGCGTCGAGCACCCGCGCCGCGTTCAGCGTGACCACGATCGGCAGGAACCGGCCGGTGGTGTCGGCGAACCCGGCCACCGTGCCGGTCGGGTCGCTCGGCGAGACGTCGGACGACACGAAGACCGTGCCCGACGTGCCGATCGAGACGATGACGTCGCCGGTGCCGGCGCCGGTGCCGAGGGCGGCCGCCGCGTTGTCGCCGGCGCCCGGTCCGAGCGGGGCGCCGTTGGGCAGATGCCCGGCGATGCCCTGGGGCCCGAGGACCTCGGGAACCTTGATGCGCCGACCGAAGCCCAGCTCGAGCAGGTCGAGCCGGTATTCGTTGGTCCGCGCCGACCAGTAGAGCGTGCCGCTGGCGTCGCTGCGGTCGGTCCTGATGTCGTCGATGTTCGTCGACCCGGTGAGCTTCCAGGTCAGCCAGTCGTGCGGCAGGCAGACCGCGGCCACCCGGGCCGCGTTCTCCGGCTCGTTGCGGGCCAGCCACCGCAGCTTGGTCAGGGTGAAGCTGGCGACCGGCACGATGCCGACCGCCTCGGCCCATTTCTCGCCCCCACCCAGCTCCTGGATGAGGTCGGCGGCCGCGCCGGCGCTGCGCGTGTCGTTCCACAGCAGCGCCGGGCGGACCACCTCGCCGTTCTCGTCGAGCACCACCATGCCGTGCTGCTGGCCGGCGACCGAGGCCGCGGCCACGTCGTCCAGGCCACCGGCCTGCTCGATCGCCTCCTGCAGGGCCGCCCACCAGGCGTCCGGGTGCACCTCGGTGCCCTCCGGATGGCTCGCCCGGCCCTGACGGACCAGCTTGCCGGTCTCCGCCTCGCGGATGACCACCTTGCAGGACTGGGTGGAGCTGTCGATCCCGGCTACGAGGGTCATGTCTTCCCTAACTCAGTTCGCGCGGAGAAGGTGGTCGATGGCCAGCTGGTGCAGCTTCACGAAACCGTAGCCCTGGGCGCCGGCCGCGTCGACGTCGTACTCCTCGAAGGCGCCCTTGTCGTTGAGCAGGTCCTGGTAGGTCTCGCCCGGGTTGAGGGTCGGCGTCTCGAGCTCGAGCACCTTGCTGGCGCGCAGCGCCTCCTGCACGGCCGGGTCGGCCCGGAACTCCTGCGCGCGCTCCTTGAGCAGCAGGTACATCCGCATGTTGGCCTTGGCCGACTCCCACACGCCGTCGAAGTCCTCGGTGCGCGACGGCTTGTAGTCGAAGTGGCGGGGGCCGTCGTACTTGGGGCCACCGCCGATCGGGCCGTGCTCGAGCAGGTCGACCAGGGAGAACGCGTTGAGCAGGTCACCGTGGCCGAAGACCAGGTCCTGGTCGAACTTGACGCTGTGCTGGCCGTTCAGGTCGATGTGGAAGAGCTTGCCCTGCCACAGCGCCTGGGCGATGCCCTGGGTGAAGTTGAGGTTGGACATCTGCTCGTGACCCGTCTCCGGGTTGATGCCGAACAGCTCGGGGCGCTCCAGCTCGTACGTGAAAGCAATCGCGTGACCGAGGGTCGGCAGCAGGATGTCGCCGCGGGGCTCGTTCGGCTTGGGCTCGATGGCGAAGCGCAGGCCGTAGCCCTTGTCCTCGGAGTACTGCGCGACGAGGTTGAGGCCCTCGCGGTAGCGGTCGAGGGCGGCGTTGATGTCCTTGGCCACGTCGTACTCGGCGCCCTCGCGGCCGCCCCAGAGCACGAAGGTCTTGGCGCCCATCTCGGCCGCGAGGTCGACCTGGCGCAGCACCTTGCGCAGCGCGTAGCGCCGGACCGAACGGTCGTTGCTGGTGAACGCGCCGTCCTTGAAGACCGGGTGGCTGAACGTGTTCGTGGTGACCATCGGGACGATCAGGCCGGTCTCTTCGAGGGCCTTCTTGAACCCGGCGATGATGCCGTCGCGAGTCTGCGCGTCGGCGCCGAACGGCACCAGGTCGTCGTCGTGGAACGTGATGCCGTACGCACCGAGCTCGGCGAGCTTGTGCACGGCCTCGACCGGGTCGAGGTGGGGACGCGTGGCCGAACCGAACGCGTCCTGGGCCTGCCACCCGACCGTCCAGAGGCCGAATGAGAACTTGTCTTCGCGTGTGGGCTGGACCGGCACGGTTACCTCCACGTAACAGCTCGGATTTGTTTAGTGGTTGAATTATTTGGCGGCCGTGTGGCATTGTCAAGGCCGTGAACGGTCGTCTGAGAAGTCCTTCCCGGGCGCCCGTCCGTCAATCGAGCGTGCGGGCCCACAATCTCGCACTGGTGTTGCAGACAGTGGTAAACAACGCAGATCGCCCGTCCCGGGCCGCGATCGCCGGCGCCACCGGTCTCACCCGCGCCACGGTCAGCGCCCTGGTCGACGACCTGATCGCCGGCGGCCTGCTCACCGAGCACGGCCCCGCGCCCCGCAGCGGCGCCGGACGGCCCGCCACCGCGCTCGCCCTCTCCCCCGACGGCCCGGCCGGCCTCGGCCTGGAAATCAACGTCGACTATCTGGCGGCCTGCGTGGTCGATCTCACCGGGGCCGTGCGGCATCGCTTCATGGACCGCTCACCCACCCTGGCCGGGCTGGGCGAGCTGGCCGCGCGGGCCCGCGCGGCCGCCGCCGAGGACGGCCTGACGCTGGCCGGGGCCGCGCTGGCCGTGCCCGGTCTGGTCGCTCCCGGCGGCCTGGTCCGGGTCGCGCCCAACCTCGGCTGGCAGGACGTCGACCCGATCGCCTATCTGCGCGGGACGCCGGCCCTGGCCGACCTGCCGATCACCGTCGACAACGAGGCCAACCTGGCCGCCCTCGGCGAGCTGCGGGCCGGCGACGGCGAGCCGACCTTCGTCTACGTCTCCGGCGAGGTCGGCATCGGCGCCGGCATCGTGATCGACGGCGACCTCTACCGCGGCGGGCGCGGCTGGAGCGGTGAGATCGGCCACGTCACCGTCTATCCGGACGGGCGCCCCTGCCGCTGCGGCGCCAACGGCTGCCTGGAGCAGTACGCGGGCGCCACCATGGTCGCGGAGGATCCGGCGCTGGCCGCCTCCGCGCTCGGCATCGCCCTGTCGGCCGTGGTCAACCTGCTCGACCTCGACGTGATCGTGCTCGGAGGCGGATACGCGCCGCTGTTCACCGAGCTGAGCCCCGGCATCGAGGCCGAGCTGCGCCGGCGGGTGCTGACCGCCGGGCTCGCCCCGGTCACGTTGCGGCCGGCCAGCCTCGGCGCCGACGCGGCCGTGCGCGGGGCGGCCGACGCGGTGATCCGGGCCGTGCAGGACGATCCGGCGGCGTGGCTCGCGCTTCAGGCCGCCTGAGCGACGTGGCCCGTGCTGCAGCCCGCCTGAGCGGCGTGGCTCGCGCTTCAGGCCGTCTGTGCGGCGGCGGACTCGCCGCTCTCGCCCGAGGCGGCGGCGAACTCGGTGAGCCCCCGCAGCAGCGCGGCCCGTCCGGCGGGCGACATCTTCTCGAGCACCGTGGTCATCGACTGGCGGCGGATGCGCCGCAGCTCGGTCAGCAGCGCCCGCGAGGCCGGGGTCAGATAGAGCGCGATCTCGCGCCGGTCGGCCCGGCCCGGCACCCGCTCGACCAGGCCCGAGGCGACCAGCCGGTCGCAGAGCCGGCTGGCCGACGACAGCAGCATGGACAACTCGGCGGCCAGACCGCCGAGATTGAGGCCCTCGGACCGCTCGACGGCGAGCAGCGCGCTCAGCTGCACGGACGACAGACGTGGGGTCACCTGCTCGCGGGACACGTCCCAGGCGAGCAGCAGGGCTTGCGCCGCGTCGTCGATCGCCGCGGCGTGCATCGGGTCCGGCCCGTCCGGCCCCTGGTAAACGGCCATGGTGCAGCAGAGACTACCGGTACGGGCCGATCTGTTCGAGGAGGTCGCCATTGATCGACAGGCTACAAGCGGTCCGGCGGGCGTTGTCCGAGGCGGCCGCCGACGTCGTACCCGAGCGTCTGGCCGGCGCCCTGGCGAACGCCTATGCCCTCGACGACACCGAGGTCTACCTGGTCGACTATCGGCTCGCGGCCCTGTTGCCGCTGCTCGGTGGCGAACCGGTCACCCACCCCGGCGACCCGGCCTGGCGCAGCTTCGACCATCAGTCCGAGGTGATCGACGACGCCGCCGTCCACCTGCCGGTCACCGCCCGGGGTGAGCGGATCGGGGTGCTGCGGGCCGCGCCGGTCCCGGACGACCCCGACCGGCGGGGCGAGCTGGCCGAGATCGCCACCCTGCTGGGGCACGAGTTGCAGTCCGCGGCGGCCGGCACCGACCGCTACCGGACGGCGGCCCGCACCAAGCGGCTCACCCTCGCCGCCGAGATGCAGTGGGAGCTGCTGCCCGGTCGCAGCCGGGTCCGGCCCTCGTTCAGCCTGGCCGGGCAGCTCGAGCCGTCGTACGCCGTGCGCGGCGACAGCTTCGACTGGGCCGAGCACGACGGCCGGCTCTTCCTGAGCGTTCTCAACGGGATGGGCGACGGCGTGCAGGCGGCCCTGCTCACGGCGCTGGCCACGTACGCGCTGCGCAACGCCCGGCGGGCCGGGATCGGGCTGGCCGACCAGGCCGCCCTGGCCGACCAGGCGGTCTATGCCCAGCACCGCGGCGGCCAGTACGTCTCGGCCTTGATGCTGGAGGTCGACCTGGCCACCGGCGAGGTGCTGGCGGTCGACGCCGGGTCACCCCAACTGTTGTTCCTGCGCGACGGCGTTGTGACCGAGCACAAGCTGGCCGCGCAGTTCCCGCTCGGCATGTTCGAGGACACCGACTATCGGGTGCAGGCCTTCACGCTGCGCCCCGGCGACCGGCTGATGATCGTCAGCGACGGCGTCCATGAGGCGGTCACCGGGGCGGCGCTGGCCCGTTTCGTACGGCATACCGGGTCCCTCGCCCCGTTGCAGGCCGTCCGGTCACTTCTTGGTGACATGCGGACCCACCTGGAGGACGCGGATCTCGAGGACGACGCGGTGGCCGTGTGCCTCGACTGGCCGGGGCCGCTCCTCTGAGAGGAACGGCCCCGGGTCACGCTGTTCGGCGGTCAGCCGGTGGCGCCGGTGCGGCGGCCGATCGCCTCGGCGAAGATCGACGCCATACGCGCCGGGTCCTTCGCGATGAAGACGCCGCCGGCCGGGGTGACCTTGACGATCTGCTGGAGGACCGGCTCGTCGATGCCGTCGCCGATACCGATGATCACCAGGCGGACCGGCTCCTTCGGGTCGTTCAGCTTCTTCAGCTCGGCCAGGAGCTTCTCCTTGCTGATGCCGTCGGGGTTCTCCTCCTTGCCGTCCGTGAAGAGGATGACCGAGTTGACCTTGCCGGGCTGGTACGTCTTCTTGACCTCGCCGTAGGCGGCCAGGATGGTGTCGTAGAGGCCGGTGTCGCCGCCCGACTTCGGCACGATCTGCGGGATCGCGCCCGCGATCTGCGTGCGGGACGAGGCCAGCGGCTTGATCGACTGGACCTGCTTCCAGGGCTTCTTGCCGTTCATCTCGGTGGAGAACAGCCACACGCCGACGGCCCACTTGTCGTCGAACATGCTCAGGCCCGCGGCCGCGGCTTTCTGGGTCACGAGGGCCCGGGACTGGTTGTTGGCCGAGGGCACGGGGTCCTTCATCGAGCCCGAGACGTCGAAGACCGCGAGCACCCGGCCCGGCTGCGTGATGGCGTTCCAGCTGCCGAGCACCTGGGCCAGCGTGCTGGCGTCGAGACCGGCCGCAGCCGTGCCACCGGCGTTCTCGCCGCCGCCGGCCGCCGGCTTGGTGACCGCCGGCGAGGCGTCGGGCGCGCCGAGCGGCCGGGAGAAGCCGGCGCCGAACGAGCCGTCGGGAGCCCGCAGGCCGGCCGCGCCCAGCGCGTTCTTGAAGGACGCGCTCGCGAGCTGGGTCCGCAGACCCTCGGCGACCTTGGTCTTCTGGAGGTCGACCTCGGGCATCACCGCGTACGGGTAGTCGAGCGGCAGCGGGCTCGGGTTGAGGTAGAGCGCGACCAGCGGAACGGCCGGCTTCTCGGCGTTGTACGCGACCACGTCCTCCTCGGACAGCGGCGCGGCGCCGAGGCTTTGCGCGATGTCGTTCGGATCGGCCGATTTCGGGAATTTCTGGAGCAGATCGTCGCGCAGGGCCGAGGCGCTGTTGGCCAGTCCCTTGATCGCCGAGACCTTCGTCGACTGCGCCTTCTCACCCGAGCCGGCCGCCTGGCCGAGCGCGAGCAGGCCGGCCAGGCCGGCGGCGTCGAGCGACGGGTTGACGATGCCCGTGTTGAGGGTGGTGCTGGTCAACATCTGGTTGAGCAGCGTGCCCCAGCTCAGCTCTTTGTCGGGCCAGCCGATCCTCTCGGCGATCGGCTTGGGCATGGCGACCACGACGGGACTCTGCGCGATCGGTTTCTGGTCGGTGGGAGCGAAGCCCGGCGCCTCGGCCTTGAGCCGCAGCAGCCAGGTCGACGAGTCGGGGATCCACACGTCCGGGACCTTGACCGACTCGGGCGCGGTGCCGAGCCCGGTCAGCTGGACCTTGTGCTCGCCGGCGACTGCGGCGGCCATGGTCGACGAATTCGTATTGACGACGCTGACTGCGACACAGGTGCCGTCGACATTAGCGCCGTCCTGTACCCAGCGTTGCGCAGCTTGATCAACTGCGGGCTGGATCTCGTTGGCGGCGGCGACGGTCAACCGGATCGAACCGGTGCACCCCTTGTCGGAAAGCTGCTGGTAGCCGAGGTACGACCCGGCCAAGACGACGACTATCGCCATCGCGGCTCCGACGACGCCAGCTCCTCTTGCATTGAAGTTTCTACGATGGCGGCCTGACACGCGCTCGATTGTGCGCATCACCGAAGGCGAATGCCATATACGTTCGGGCGAAAGTTACTCGGATTGGGATTGTTGGCACCCTGCGTGACCGACGGTGATGACGTCCTCTCGATCAGCTACCGCGCACTGACCGTTTTCTTCCGGTTAACCTCTATGCCTCTTTTGTCGTGATCGTCCAGCGCAGCAGGGCCGTGGGGCTGGCGACGGCGGTCGGCTCGCCCTGCTGGACGGGCACTCCGGTCTCGGCGTCGATCCGGAACGTGGTGACGCTCTGTGATCGCTGGTTGGTTACGTAGAGGTGATCCCCGAGAAGGATCATGTGGCGCGGCCAGTCACCGCCCGTGGGCGTCTCGGCCACCAGCGTCGCGTCGTCGCCGTCCCAGGCGAACGTGGCGATCGTGTTGGCGCCACGGTTGGCCACGTAGACGAAGCGGCCGTCGGCCCGCACGATGAGCTCCGAGGGAAAGTTGTCACCCTCGGCCGTGGTCGTCGCGGCCTCACCGGCCGGCTCGAGCGTGCCGTCCACCGCCGGGCGCCACCAGCTCAGCGTGCCGGAGAGCTCGCCCACCAGCATCAGCGCGCCGTCCGGCGTCCAGCGCAGGTGGCGCGGGCCGGTGCCGGGCTTGGCGGTCACGGCCGGGGGCAGCATCGTCAGCCGGCCCGCCACCGGGTCGAGCCGGGTACGCCACACGCGGTCGGAGCCCAGGTCGGCGATGAGCACGTCGTCGCGCACGGGCACGACCATGTGGGCGTGCGGGCCGGCCTGCCGGTCGGCGACCGGGCCCTGGCCGGCCAGGCCGAGCAGGTCGGAGCGCTCGCCGGGAGCGCCCTCGGCGTCGAGCGGATGCACGGCGACCGAGCCGCTCGCGTAGTTGGCGACCAGCAGGAACCGGCCGTCCGGGGTGACCGACAGGTGGGCCGGGTCGCCGCCGCCGGTCGGCTGGACCGACAGCGGGGTCAGGCCGCCGTCCGGCGAGACGGTGAACGCGCTGACGCTGCCGTCCGGGTCGAGCTCGTTCACCGCGTACAGGATCGGCCGGCTCGGATGCTGGGCCAGGAACGACGGCGACGGGGTGCGTACGGCCGTGCCCAGGTGGGTCAGGACGCCGGTCGCCGGATCGCGGCGCAGCAGAGCGATGCCCTCGCCGTCGCCACCCTTGTCGCCCGTGTAGCCCCCGACGAAGATCAGCTCATCGCTCATGTCCTGAATCCCATCACAAGTTCGCGCGCCGCTCGACGGCAGCCCGTTTCCAGAGTCAGTTCGACGCTCGACTCGAGGACGTCCACCGGTTCCGGGCGGCGGGCCGTGCCGGCGTTGCGGATCACCCGGGCAACCGAGCCCACACATCCGGGATAGCGGTCGGCCAGTGCCAGGCCGTCGATCAGCCGGGACAGCGGCACCGCCACGCCGGTCTCGGCCGTGCCCATCGCCGCCAGCAGGAGCTCGGCGTGCGCGCTGCCCACCTCCGCGAGGTCGGCGGTCACGCTCGGCGGGTCCGAGGCGATCGAGGCGTACGGGAAAGAAGCGAGCCGCCCGTCGGAACTCCACAGATGGAGGCGGCGGACGCGCGGGCTCGCGTGCAGGCGCCAGCCCTTCCCTTCGAGGAACAAAGGCCAGCGACTGCAGTGGTACGCCTCGACGGCCTTCGCCCATTCGGCGGCCACACCCCACTCGTGCAGGCAGCTGACGTGGCACGGCCCGGCGATCACCCCGGCCCCGCCGGCGGCCATCCAGGGCAGCAGGGTCCAGTCGTGGCCGGTCAGGCCCAGCACCAGACGTCCGCAGAGTTCGCACATGTTTCTTCGCGGTTCCTCATGGACCGGGGCGGCCGCGCGGACCCCCGTTGATCCGCGCGACCGCCTCGGCGATCCGGGGTGTGTCAGCTGTTCAGAAGGTCGTAGACGGCCTCGGTCGGCTTGGCCGTGTCGGCCGGGACCGTCGGTGTGGTCGTACGGCCGTACCCGGCGTACGTCACCCTGTAGTTGACCGGCTTGGCCTTGCCCGCCGCCGGGATCTTGACGAGAAGGATGCTCAGGTGGCCCTCGGGGCCGACGACAGCCTCGAACGGCACCGCCTTGGCCCGCTCGCCGAGGGCGGTCAGAGTGGCGTCCTCGACGATCTCGGCCTCGGTCGAGGCGGTCAGGTCGGTGGTGCCGGCGTAGTGGTCCGGGCTGGTCACCCGCACGTCGTCGGACGACCGGATGATCAGATCGGCGTAACCGGGGTCGAGCTCGTCCTCGTAACCGGTCGGCACATCGTCCGGGTTCTTGATCTTCTTGGGGTCGATCGGCATCCACTTCTTCGGCAGTGCCGGGAATCCCGGGGCGCCGGTGAGCGAGACGCGCATCCAGCTCTTGTCCTCGATGAGCAGAGCGGACATCGACAAGGTGACGCCGTCCTCGGCGTGCGTGACCTTGAACTGGGTGGTCTTCTTCGGAGCGTCGAGCATGCCCGCGATCGGCTGGACGGCGCCCTTGACGTCGAACGCGTACGCCTCGGTGTTCTCGTCCGGGACGGTCTTCAGGAGGGTTTCCCGCGGTGACTCCGCGAGGACCTTGGCGGGTTCGTCGGCGAGAAGGCCGCAGCCGGAGACGGACAATGCGAAGGCAGCGGCGAGGCCGAGGGTGAGCTTGGAGGTCTTCATCAGTCGTGTTCTTTCGGTCGGCTCGGGTTGCTTGCCCTGAAGCCTCCGGGAGGGTGCTGCCGTCGCTCTGCGGTTATGCTGCTGCCCGCTGCCGTTCCACTGCCGAATGACGTTCGCGCAGCTCAATCGGGGGGTGCCGCGCTGCGATTCGAGATACTCGGCGATGTTCGGGTGCTGCGCGAGGGCACGCCGGTCGATCTGGGGCCGGCGAAGCAGCGCGCCGTGCTCGCCGTCCTGCTGCTGCACGCCGGCCGGCCGGTGCCGACCCACCAGATCGTCGACGCGGTGTGGGGCGACGACCCGCCGGAGAACGGCGCCAACGTGGTGCAGAAATACGTGGCGGGCCTGCGCCGCGTCCTCGATCCGTCGCGCGCCCCGCGCACGCCGGGCGAGTTGCTGGCCCTGACCGGCAGTGGCTACGTCCTCCAGATCACCGGCCGTTCCCGCGATGCCTCCCGCGACGCCTCCCTCGATGCCTCCCTCGACGCCGACGAGTTCATGGCAACGGTGACGGCGCCGTCGTCGTCACCCTCGGATCTGCGCACGGCGCTGGAACTGTGGCGGGGTGAGGCGCTGGCCGGGCTGACCGGGCCGGTCTTCGAAGCGGCCCGGGCACGGCTCGCCGAGGCCCGGGCGACGGCGTGGGAGAGGTGGGCCGAGCTCTCGCAGGACCGCGATCCGGCGCTGATCCCGGAGCTGACCCGGCTGATCGGGGAGTTCCCGCTGCGCGAAGGGCTGCGGGCGCAGTTGATGATCGCGCTCTACCGGAGCGGGCGGCAGGCCGAGGCGCTGGCGACGTTCCGGGAGGCCCGCAGCTATCTGCTGGACGAGTTCGGCATCGAGCCGGGCGAGCTGCTCCAGGAGACGCACCGGACCATCCTGCGCGGGGAGCCCGGGCCGCCTGCCGTGCCGGCGCCCGAGCCGCCACCGGGACCGCCTGCCGCGCCGGCGCCCGTTCCGTTTTCTCCGGCTCCGGCTCCGGCTCAGCCCGGTCCGGCCGCTCCCCTGCCCTTTCCGGGCCTGTCCGGAACCGGGCCGCCGATTCCGTACCTCGAAGTGGTCTTCGCGGCCGGGCTTCCGCTGGTGACGTTGTCGCTGGGGTCGTGGATCTACTTCGCGGTGGCGGCGGCCCGGCACCGCGACCGGCGGCTGCTGATCCCGGCCGCCGTCTACTTCCTCGCGGTGGTGGTGGCGGTGATCGCCATGGGTGTCGACCCGACGCCCATCGAGGAGCCGGAGAGTGTGGCCGAGAACATCGGCATCCTCACCTTCCTGGTCACGATCTTCGCGTCGTCGGTGCACGGCGCGGTGATCGCCACCCATTCGGCCACGCGGTCACGAGAGTGGTACCTGCGCGAGCAGTTCCGGCTGTTCGCGGCGCTCGACCCGGCGCGGGCGCGGCACGCCGGCGTGGGACGGGCCGGCGTCTCCCGCCCCTACGACGACGGTGGCCTCATCGACATCAACCACGTGGCGGTGGACGACCTCGTACGGCACGCCAAGCTCCCGCCGGCCGTGGCCGCGGGCATCGTCGCCGGGCGGCCGTTCCGCCGGCCCGACGAACTGGTGCACCGGCGGCTGCTCACGGCCAAGGCGTTCCGGAAGCTCGAACCGCGCCTGATCGCCCTCTGACTATCTCGAGGCCGACGTCAGCTGGCGGCGGGCCACGTATTCGACCAGCTCGATGAGAACGTTGCGGGCGGCCTGAGGCTCGCGGGCGTCGAACAGGACGACCGGCACGTCACCGTCGAGATCGAGGGCGCGGGACACGGCGTCGGCGCCGAACCGCTGCTCGGACTCGAAGCAGTTGACCGCCACCACGAACGGGGTGCCACGCTGTTCGAAGTAGTCGATCGAGGGGAAGCAGTCGGCCAGGCGGCGGGTGTCGGCCAGGACCACCGCGCCCAGGGCGCCCTGCGACAACTCGTCCCACAGGAACCAGAAACGGTCCTGACCGGGAGTGCCGAACAGGTACAGCTGCAGGTCCTCGGTGATCGTGATGCGGCCGAAGTCCATGGTCACCGTGGTGGTGGTCTTGGTCTCGACGCCGTCGACGCTGTCCGCGCCCTCGACGCCGGTCAGGACCTCCTCGGTCTGCAGCGGGCGGATCTCGCTGACCGAGCCGACCATTGTGGTCTTGCCGGCGCCGAAACCGCCGGCGATCAGGATCTTGAGCGCGACCGGGATGCGGCCCTCGCGGCCGCCACCGTCAGAGCGCACGGAGTCCATTGACAACCGCCTTGAGTACGTCGACGTCGTGCGGCTGGGAGGCCGCCGGGGGTTCGTACAGCGAGATGAGCCCCGCCGAGCGTAGATCACCGAGCAAAACCCGGACCACACCGATCGACAGGTCGAGGCCGGCGGCGAGCTCCACGATCGAGATGGGCTCCCAGGCCGCGGCGACGATCGCGTGGTGCTCGGGCTGGAGGGACGTGCCCTCGCCGGCCGGCCCGCCGGTGGTCGCGACGACGAAGGCGACGAGATCGAGCTCGCCGCCGTCGGGCACCACGCGGCCCTGGGTCATCGCGTACGGGCGCACGACCGGCCCGGCCTCGTTGTCGAGCCAGTCGTGCGCCACGCGGTTGAAGTCAGCCGGCATCGGACGGTGCCACCGCCGAGCGCTCCGGCGCGCTCATGTTCTGGCCGACGCGGGTCACCAGCATGGCCATCTCGTAGGCGATCAGGCCCAGGTCGGCGTCGCTGGAGGCGAGCACGGCCAGGCAGGCGCCGTGCCCGGCGGCGGTGACGAAGAGGAAGGCCGACTCCATCTCGACCACCGTCTGGCGCACCGGCCCGGCCCGGAAGTGGCGGCTGGCGCCCTTGGCCAGGCTCTGGAAGCCGGCGGCCATGGCCGACAGGTGCTCGGCGTCCTCACGGCGCAGACCGGCCGAGGCACCCATCAGCAGGCCGTCGGCGGAGAGGACGACCGCCTGCTGCGCCGTGGGCACCCGCTCGACCAGATCGTCGAGGAGCCAGGTGAGGTTCGCGCTCTGCTTCGTCTGTGTCACTTATGCGTCCTTTTCCGGCCGTGTCACGTCGTTGCTTTCGGGATCGGCCGCGCTCTCTCCGCCCCCGGACTTCTGATCGCGGGCGATCGCCGCGTTCACGATCGCCGGGAAACTGACGGTAGCCGCATCCGCAAAGGATCCGCCGTTCGAGGGACGTTCGTTGCCCGTGTCGTCCGGATTAGACCGTTCTTCAGAAACGGAATCCGTTGCACGAGAGGTCTTTGAGTGGCTATTCCGCTCCGGGGAGTTACCGAGATAGCGGGCGGCGTCGATGCGTCCACGGGTCGTTCCGGATTGGAGGGCGCTCATGATGCTGCGGACCTGCTCGGGCGAGCGGAGGGTGGCCGAGGGCTCGTCCTCGGCGGCCGGCGGCGGAGCACCGGCCTGGCGGCGAAGCTGCGCGGCGATGCTGGCCTGGCGGACGCGCTTGGGCAGCCCGTCCTCGGTCTCCGCCAGCGGCGCCCCGGGCGAGGTCGGCGTGATGGCGGGCGAGGTGCGGGCCGCCGGCGCCGGGCGGGCGTCCGGTGTCAGACCCGCCGGCGGCGCCGGTTGGGCCCCAGGCGCCGGGCGTGCCGGCGGCGCAGCCGGCGAGGTGGGAGCGACGAACATCGGCGCGGCGGAGGTGGGCGCCGCCGAGGGCGCTCCCGTCGGCAGCGCGGTCGGGAAGAGCGGCGCGGCCGAGGTCGGCATGACCGACGAGACGGACTCGGCCGCTGCCGTGCTGGGTGTCGGGTCTGGTGTGGGGCGCATCGTGGGGGCGGTGGCGCCGGCCACTGTGTCCGCGGCGTCGGTGGTGGCCAGGTCGATCGGGCGGCGGACCCGCTTGCGCTGGACCAGGCCCTCCTCGGTCAGGCCCTCGGCGATGACGCTCGGCGACGGGCCGCCGGCGGTGGCCGGGGCGCGGTGCTGGCCGCCGGCCGGCTCCGGCTCCGGCTCGGCCGAGGACGGGGTGGTCGGGGACGGGGTGGCCGTGCCGTTGATGGTCACCGGGCGGCCGGGGACCGTGAGCTGGCGCAGCTCCTCGGTGCCCTGCCACTGGAGCTCGGCCAGCGAATGCCGGGACGGGTCGTCGGTGCCGGAGCCGACCAGTGGACGGTCCTTGCCCGCGGCGGGCAGTGCGGTCAGGCCCGCGCCGGGCGCCACCAGATCGCCGGGCACCAGCACGATCGCGGTCACGCCGGCGTACGCGGACGCGCGCAGCGACACCCGGATGCCGTGCCGGTTGGCGAGCTGGGCCACCACGAACAGGCCCAGGCGCGCGCTGTCGGCCGGGTCGAAGTCGGGCGGCTCGACCAGGCGGCGGTTCGCCTCGTCGATCGCCTCCGTGGTCATGCCGAGACCCCGGTCCTCGATCTCCATGGCGTACCCGTTGGGAAGAACTTGACCCGAGACCTGGACCCTCGTGTGCGGAGGCGAGAACGAGGCCGCGTTCTCCAGCAGCTCGGCCAGTAGGTGGATCACGTCGCCGACCGCGCGGCCGAGCACCGACGCCGACTCGACCGAGCGGATGTCGACCCGCTTGTAGTCCTCGACCTCGCTGATCGCGCCGCGGATCACGTCGATCACCGGCACCGGGTTGCGCCAGCCCCGGCCGGGCGCGGCGCCGGCCAGGATGACCAGGTCTTCGGCGTGGCGCCGCATGCGGGTGGCCAGGTGGTCGACCCGGTAGAGGTCCTCCAGCTCCTGCGGCTCGGTCTCGCGCCGCTCCATCCGGTCGAGCAGCGCGAGCTGGCGGTGCAGCAGCGTCTGGCTGCGCCGCGCGATGTTGAGGAACACCTCGTTGAGGCCGCGCCGGACGCTCGCCTCCTCGACCGCCGACTGCACGGCCGTACGCTGCACCTCGTTGAAGGCCTGCCCGAGCTGGCCGATCTCGTCGTGGCCGTACGCCAGCGGGGGCGTCTCGACGTTCACGTCGACCTCTTCGCCGCGCTGGAGGCGGCGGACCACGGTCGGCAGCCGCTCGGTGGCCATCTCGCGGGCCTCGCCGTGCAGGCGGCGCAGGCGGCCGACGATCGAGCGGCCGACCCGCACCGAGAGGTAGACCGAGAAGGCCAGGGCGGCCAGGCCGAGAATCGCGGCCAGGCCGAGCCGGACCAGGATGTTCTCGGCCAGCGGGCGGGCCCGGTCGGTCAGCGAGTCGGTGGCCGCCGTCTCGAACTCGCGCAGCTCGCGGGCGGCCGCCACATAGGTGGGCCGGAACTCGCCGCTGCTGACCGGTGAGACGACGCCGTCGCGGCTCTGCTGGACCAGGGCCGTGAGCAGCGCGTCGAGGCGGCTGAAGGTGTCGCCGCCGCTCATCTCGTTGTACGCGGTGCGGTCGCTCGCCGCCATGTCCTCGACGCCACGGCTGAGCAGGAAGCGGGCGGTGCCGACGTCCTGGATGAGCTGGCCGCGCGTCTCGGGGTCGAACAGGCCGCGTGCGGTGGCCCCGCCGACCAGGGCGTCGACCCGGCTCAGATATTCCTGGCCCTGCCCGACGGTGGTGAGCGCGCGCAGCTCGCGGTCGATCCGCTCGTCGTCGAAGGTGGCGGTGGCGGCGAAGGTCTGGAAGCCGGAGGCGATGACGCTGTTGTAGAAGTTCTGCCCGCCGATCGCGTCCATCGCGCGGCGGTTGATGTGGTCGCGGTTGCCGGCCAGGCTGTCGAGCTGGGTGAAGAACTGGCCGACGCGCGAGCGCAGCGCGTCGCTGGCGGCGCCGAGCGCCCGCTCGCTGCCGGCCTGGCGGCGGAAGTCGGCGATCGCCCGGTCGGTGGCGGCCCGCTGCTCGGTGAGGGTGCCCGGGATCGGGCCCTTGGCCGAGAGGTATTCGACCGTGAAGAGCCTCTCGCGCTGGAGGTGGCCGACCAGCTCGATGCCGGGGTTGCCGATCGTGTCGAGCACCGTGCGGGCCGACAGCAGGTTGAACGCCGGGCCGGCGGTGAGCGCGGTCGCGAACAGCCACAACGCCAGCAGCGCGGTCAACGGCACGGCGGCCAACGCGATGATCTTCGAACGGATCGACCAGTAGCGGGTGGTTCTCATCAGGGCTCCGACCGAGGGCTCGGCGACGGCGTACGCCCTCGGCAGAATACGTAACTCTTTCTACGGGAGCCACCTCCCCGGCGTACGGAAATGAGGGTCTTAGGTCCTGTTTGTCCTGGGGTTTCGGCGAGTCGTTGTTACGACAGCGCACCTTCGTGGAGCAGATGCGATTGACGACACACCATGGGTGGGCATATCGGGGAGGACGAAGGAGGAGGCCCCGATGTCCCCCACACTCACGATCATCCTGATCGTCGTCGTCCTGGTCGTGATCGCCGCCGTCATCTACGGCGTCCAGGTCGGACGGCGCAAGAAGCTGCAGAGCACGTTCGGACCCGAGTACGACCGGGTGGTGGCCGACACCGGCAGCCGCACGGAAGCCGAGAAAGAGCTGCGTGAGCGCGAGAAGCGGCACGCGTCGTTCGAGCTGAAGCCGCTGTCGCCCGAGGCGCAGGCGAAATATTCGGCGGCCTGGGAAGAGGTCCAGATCCAGTTCGTCGACAACCCCACGCAGGCCGTGACCACCGCCGACGAGCTGGTCACCCGGCTCATCGCCGAGCGCGGATATCCCACCGGACAGTACGACGAGCGGCTCGCCGACCTGTCGGTGGAGCACGCCAGCACGCTCGGCCACTACCGCGACGCTCACGAGATCAGCCAGCGGAACACCGACGGCGAGGCCGGCACCGAGGACCTGCGGCAGGCACTGGTCCACTACCGGGCGCTGTTCGCCGATCTGCTCGGCACGGACCCGGTTGCTGGTACTACTGACACCAACACCGTCCGCAATGGAGAGACCACGCCGGCGCCCACCCCTCGGGAGGCCGACGACCACCCCGCCCGCGACACCAGCCGCTAGGAGCCCACCGACATGAAGTTCTTCTCCAACGAGAAAGAGAACGAGGCGGAGTACGCGCACGACGACCCCGAGCGCACGCAGCACGTGGCGTCCGAGCCGGTGACCGTGCCGCCGCAGCGGGCCGGGTCGCCGTGGAGCGACCGGCCGGGCGACGCGCCGGCCGCGACCCCGGTCGACCTCGACGACGAGCGCGAGCGCCGCGACAGCGGCACGACGTACGGCTCCGATGAAGCGGCGACCACCGAGCGGATCGACACCAACCAGGCCGCCGCGATCCGGGACGACGGTGGCTTCGACAGCCCGACCGCCGTGGAGCCGGAGACCGGCAAGCCGCTGGACGCCGACCCGGCCTCAGAGGTCGACCTGCCCCTGGACTCGGACTCGGACTCGGACCGCAGGGCCTCGGACGACAGGGCTGCGGACCGCGACGACTCCCGCCCGGCGGACGCCGTCAAGGACGACGGGACCTTCGACAGCCCGACCGCCGTCGAGCCCGAGTCGGGCGAGCCCCTGGACGCCGCGCCGGCGGCCGCGGCGGCTCCGGCCGCGTCGCAGCCCTCCGCGGATCGCCTGCTGCCGGACGGTGACGCCTTCACCGAGCGCTTCCGCGACATCCAGCTGCGCTTCGTGGACGACCCCAAGGACGCCACGGCCGAGGCGTCGCGCCTGGTCGAGGAGGTCGTCGACAAGCTGACCAGCACGCTGAAGTCGCAGCGGGACGCCCTGGGCGGCAACGCCGACGACACCGAGAAGCTGCGCGTCGAGCTGCGCGGATATCGCGACATCCTCAACCGGCTGCTGTCCCTCTGAGGCTTACGGGGGTCCTCGCGGGCCCCCGTAACGCTATTTTTGCGGCATGCGCGCCGGCCGCCTCGTCTCCCTGCTTCTGCTGCTGCAGACGCGCGGCCGGATGACGGCCCAGGACCTGGCGGACGAGCTGGAGGTCTCGGTCCGCACGGTCTACCGCGACGTGGAGTCGCTGAGCGCGTCCGGCGTTCCGATCTACGCGGACCGGGGCCCGGCCGGTGGCTATCAACTGCTGGACGGATACCGCACGCGGCTGACCGGCCTCACCTCGGACGAGGCGGGAACGCTGTTCCTGGCCGGCGTCCCCGGCCCCGCCGCCGAGCTGGGCCTGGGTTCGGTCCTGGCGGCGGCCGAGCTGAAGCTCCGGGCGTCGTTGCCGGGCGAGCTGGCCGACCGGGCCGACCGGGTGCGGGAACGTTTCCACCTGGACGCGCCGGGCTGGTTCCGGGCCGACGAGCCCACGCCCTTTCTTTCCACGGTGGCCGAGGCGGTCTGGGGTGGCCACGTCCTCCAGATCCGCTATCGCCGCTGGAAGGCCCCGCGCGAGGTGGACCGCACCCTGCATCCGCTGGGCGTGGTCCTGAAGGCGGGCCGGTGGTATCTGGTGGCGGCTTCCGCGGACCGGACCACCGCGTACAGGGTGTCGAACATCCTGGCGGCCGAGGTGCTCGATGAGCCCGCCTCGCGCCCGGAGGGTTTCGACCTGGCGAAGTACTGGGCGGAGTGGACCGAGCGGTACGAGGGCAGCGTCTACACCGCGGTCGCGACCGTGCGGATGACCACCGAGGCCCTCGACCGGATGGCGTTCGTGTTCCCGCCGGAGATGTCGCGAAGTGCCCGGGCCGAGGCCGGCCCGCCCGACGAGAACGGCTGGCTGATCACCCAGGTCCCGATCGAGTCGATCAAGCACGGCCACATCGAGCTGCTCAAACTCGGCGCGGACGCCGAGGTCCTGGACCCACCGGAGTTGAGAGCCCGCTTCACCGAGACCACCCGCGGCCTGCTGGCCACCTACCTGCCCGAGGCCACGCTGTCGGCGCGGTCACCCTTGCCGGCGCCGTCCCAACCCGTGCCACCGCCGTCGCCGTTGCCGCCGTTGCCGCCGTCGTCGGCGTCGTCCTCGCCGGGGTAGGGCGGCCACGACGGGTCGTCGGTGTCGTCCTCGATCGGCGGGGTCGTCTCGTCGGTGGGCGGGGTGTCGGTGGGCTCGGTCTCGGCCGGGGTGGTGGCCTCGACCGGCGGCGTGGCCGGGGCGTCGGTGGTGGCGGTGGGCGAGGCGGACTCGCTCGGCGTGGTGATCGTCGGCGAAGGCTCGGGCGACGTGGTGGTGGCGGTCGGCGTGGGCTCGGCCGCCGGTGATGTGTTCAGCGGCAGGACGTTGCCCTGCGGCGCGGTGTCCACAGGGGAGCTGTCGCTGGTCTCCTCGCCCGCCCCGGTGCCGCCGACGAGCTGGTCGTTCGTCACCTTCCGCTGTTCGGTGACCACGGCGGGCGGCTGTCCGGGCCTGGTCGGCATGCCGCCGAGCTGGACACCCATCCAGAGGGCCGGACCGAGCCCGACCGCGATGATCGCTCCGAAGAGCGCCAACGGTCCCCGCTCCATGATCTGGCCTCCCCCGCCGTCAAAGGGATCGTCCGCCTAACCCCGGCATCTCATCTACCCATTTACGAAACCGGTAAGCGAACAGCCCGCGAAGGTCATTGTGACCCGAAGTTACGGGCGGATCACTCATCCGTCGCGAATGAGACGCTCGTGCCCGTTACCACGCACCGCAAGGGTGGAACAGTTCACTGTGGGTCATGCCGTTCTCCACGAAAGTGCGGCCCGTCACCCTTTTCAGCGAGTACGCGTGAGGAACGACACCGCCTCGTCGAGCGCGGCCCACCCACCGGGCAGTTCCTCCGAGTCGAGCGCCGTCCGCACACTGAGACGGCCCCCGTGCCGCAGCCCGATCTCCCACGCCCGCCGCCCGTTCCGAACGGCCGCCGCCGAGGCGACATCGGCGAACGGCACGAACCGGATCGCCGAGCTCAGATCCTCCGCGATCAGCGTCCCGACGGAACCCGCACTCCCTTCCGCAGAAGCATCCGCCGCGACGGCGCCGGCCGGGGAAGGATCGGCCGGGGAAGGAACGGCCGGGGATGTGGCTGCCGCGGGTGAGCCGTCGGTCAGCACGCCGTCGGAGGCCAGGCGGGTCAGACGGCGCTTGGCCTCGGCGTGGCGGGACCGTGGGAGGCCGGGGACCAGGACCAGGCCGGTCTCGACGACCAGGAGGTCGGTGCGGGCGCCGTCGACCAGGACGTTCACCACACCGCCGAGGACCGGGACCCTGGTGGCGGGACGGGCGTTGCCGCCGTCGCCGGCGGACAGGTCGATGCCGAGGGCGGCCAGCCACTGACGGGCCTCGCCGACCGTGGCCGGGTCGCCGGCCAGCGCGGCCGGGCCGTGCAGGTCGAGGTGGGATCCGTCGGCCGCCACCAGCTCGGCCGTGCCCGTCCAGCTGTGACGCCAGCGGGCGGCGCCGCCATGCAGGGCGGCCAGCGCCAGCAACAGGGTGATCAGCTCGGTGACCCGCCCGGCGATCTCCTCACCGGCGGGTGGGGTGTCGGGTGAGGGGTCGGCGGAGGGGAGCTCGCCCAGGATGGCCTCGGCGAGCTGGGGCAAGCGGCCCTCGGCGGACAGGCGCAGGACGGCGTCGGCGTCGGGGACGGGGGCGCCGGCGGCGTGGGACAGGGCTCGCAGCGAGGCGTCGGCCTCGCGTTCCATCTCGGCGGTGCGGGCCGCGCCGAAGAACTCGTCCCAGGTCACGACCGTGCGGCCGGCGGGTGGGAAGGACACGGCCTGCAGGGCCCGGGCCAGGCCGGGCAGGTCGGGGATCAGGGCACCGGCCGGTGGGGACTCGGGCTCGGGGCCCTCGGGGGTGATGGCGGACAGGGCGGCCAGGCGCTCGGCGGTCGGCGGGTGGGCGTCCCACTCGCCGGGCTGCTCGGGGCCCCGGGCGCGCAGGACCGCCGCCTCCTCGGCCCGCGCGGCCAGGACGCGCAGGAAGCCGCCGAACACGTCGTCGGGGACCAGGCCCATCTGCCAGCCGGGGCTCAGGTATTCGACGTGGAACAGCTGCTGCATGCCCTCGAGGACCGGGCCGTCGCGCAGCACGGCGGCCGCCGCGCGCGGGCCGGCGAACTCGGCCGCCACCCGGTCGGCGGCCAGCTCATGCTCGCGGGCGCGGGGGTCGTCGACGGCGCGGAACCAGCGGGCCCACAGCCGCAGCACCGGGCCGGCCGGGTTGCGGGCCGGAATGCGCGGGATCACCCGGGACAGGGCCGTGCGGCCCCGGCGGGCCATCGGGGCGAAGCGGCCGCCCAGTTTCGGCGAGCCGTGCGCCAGCTCGTGGGCGACCACCGCGCGCAGCCGGGCCTCGTCCCAGGCCTGGAGCAGCGGGAGTCCGAGGTAGAGCTCGCGCGGCCCGCCGGCCAGGCCGCCGAAGCGTGGATGCTCGGCCAGGGTGGCGGTGGCCGGCGCGACCACGGTCACGCCGTCGGGCGGCGCCACGGCCGAGACGGCCGCCGCCTCGTCGAGCATCGCCCACAGCGCGGGGGCGTGCGCCCTGGTCACCGGCACTCCGGCCGGCGTGGGGCGGCGCAGACGCAGGGCACGAATCGTGGCATAACACAGCAGACCGGCGGTGGCGATGGCGAGCGGCACCGCGACCTGCACGGCCACCGTTCCGGGCAGCAGGTCGAGCACCACCAGCACGAACACCAGCGCCGCGACGACCTGGAGCCACGCGGCCGCCAGGAAGCCGACCAGCATGGCGGCGGACCGGCCCACCTCTCACCTCCGAGCTCGTTCGGGCTCCCAGACTAGGGCGGGGGTATGACGGAAACCCCAGACGCGGAGTCCGGCAGGAGGAAAAATAAGGAAGATTTTCGCCGGCGGTTTCGCGCCGTCACGAGAGGGGACACGGACCGCCATGGCTCATCCCGATCAGACCCTCGCCTTCGCGGCCAAGGGATACGCCTGGCTCCCCGATCTGCGGCGGCGCCGGCACGGCCGCCCGGTCGAGACGCGGATCGGCGGGCAGCGGGCGGTGGCGATCAGCGGCCCCGACGCGGCCCGTTTCTTCTACGGCGAGGCGAGTCTGGAACGCCACGACGCGCTTCCGCCCACCGTCGTCGCCACCCTGTTCGGCCCGGGCGTGCACACGCTCGACGGCGAGGCCCACCGGGCGCGCAAGGCCCTGTTCGTCGCCCTGCTCATGGACGCCGACGGCATCGACACGCTGGCCAAGCTGACCGGTGAGGTCTTCGACGAGGCGGTGGCCGCCCGGCGCGGGACGGGCGAATTCTCGATCTTCGACGAGTCGGCCTCGGTGCTTGCGGAGGCGGTCGCGCGCTGGACCGGCGTACCCCGGGAAGACCGTGACGCCCGGGACCTCGTCGCCATGGTCGATGGTTTCGCCTCGGCCGGTCCGCGCTTCGCGCGGGCCTTGGCGGCCCGGCGGCGGCAAGAGCGCCGTTTCTCTCAGATCATTGATTCCGTACGTCGTGACGACCCCACCTCGGAGCCGATATCGGTGGTCGCGCACCATCTGGAGGACGGGTACCTGCTCGATGCGCGGACCGCGGCGGTCGAGCTGATCAACATCATCCGGCCCACCACGGCGGTGGCGTGGTTCGTCGCCTTCGCCACGCACGCGCTCGACCGCTGGCCGGGCACCCGGGCCCGGCTGCGCGCCGGCGACGACGACTACACCAAGGCCTTCGTGCACGAGGTACGCCGGTTCTATCCGTTCGCGCCGTTCCTCGGCGCCCGGGCCACGCGCGACATGGTGTTCCAGCGGGCCGAGATCCCGAAGGGCGCGCTGGTGCTGCTCGACGTCTACGGTCAGCACCACGATCCGCGGGTCTGGCCCGAGCCGTACGAGTTCCGGCCCGAAAGGTTCCTCGGCCGTCCGGTCGGCGAGTTCGAGCTGATCCCGCAGGGCGGCGGCGACCCGCGGACGGGCCACCGCTGCCCCGGCGAGAAGATCACGATCGCGCTGCTGGGCACCCTGGTGCAGCGACTGGCCAAACTGGACTACTACCTGCCTCCGCAGAACGCGAAGATCGACCTGAGCCGCGTCCCGGCGCGGCCCGCCAGCGGGCCGCGCATCGTGATCCCCTAGATCGGGCTCAGATCCAGTCGATCTCGGCCGACCGGTGGAAGTTCACGCCCTGCGCCTCCCAGCGCGGGGCGAAGGCGGCCAGGCGGCGGCGCAGCGACTGCCAGTCGCGGGCGGCCCTCGGCGTCCAGCCGATCTCGGCGATCGCGGGCAGTCGCGGGAAGGCCATGAACTGCACGTCGGACAGGCTGCGCAGGGTCTCCGACCACAGCGGGGCCTCGACGCCGAGCAGCGATTCCTCGGGCACGCCGGGCAGCCGGTCGGCCGGGTCCCAGTCGTACGACCGCTCGACGCTGACCAGCCCGGCCCAGTCGAGGCCGAGCGGGCTCGACTCGTCGTACTTCATGTCGAGATAGCTGCGGTCGGCCGGCGACATGATCACCTGGTGGCCGGCCGCGGCCGCGCGGGCGACGCCGTCGTCGGCCGGCTCGATCCGCCAGTACTGCGGGATCGCGGTGGCGGGCAGATCGACCGCGGCCATCTCGTGCCAGCCGATGGCGCGCTTGCCGTACTTGCCGGCCAGCGGCAGCACCCGGGACATGAAGGTGCGGTAGTCCTCGGCCGTGGTGGAGAACGCCTCGTCGCCGCCGATGTGCAGGTACGGGCCGGGGGTGAGGTCGGCGACCGTACGGATGACGTCCTCGACGAACGTGTAGGTGATCTCCTTGCCGATGGGCAGGGAGCTGTAGCCGACCTCGGCGTCGACCCGCTGCCCGACGGGCTCGCCGTCGGCGGTCAGCTCGGGATAGGCCAGCTGTACGGCGTTGACGTGGCCGGGCAGGTCGATCTCGGGCACGATCGTGACGAACCGCGTCGCGGCGTAGGCGACCAGCTCCTCGTACTCCCGTGCCGTCAGGAAGCCGGGCCCGGCGCCGTCGACGCCGGTGCCCTCGCCGCCGCTGACCTCGGTGAGCAGCGGCCAGCCGGCGATCTCGAGGCGCCAGCCCTGGTCGTCGGTGAGGTGCAGATGCAGGTGATTGATCTTGAACTGCGCGATGGTGTCGATGTAGGACCGCAGGTCGGCCGGCGCGTAGAAGTGCCGGGCGAGGTCGAGCATCGTGCTCCGGTACGAGAAGCGGGGCTCGTCCTCGATGCGGCCGCCCGGCATCTCCACCGAACCGGCCCCGGTCTCGGCGGGCAGCAACTGGCGGAACGTCTGGAGGCCGGCGAACAGGCCCTGCGCGGTGGGCGCCCGCAGCGTGACGCCGCCGGCCGTGACATCGAGGCGGTAGTGCTCGGGCGACTTGGCGGCGTCCTCCTGAAGGACCAGGTGGATCGGGGCGGCGCCGCTCACCCGGGGCACGGCGAATCCGGTGGCCTGCCGCAGGAGCCCGGCCAGCTCGTCGGCGACGGCCGTGGCCTCGCCGTCGGCGCCGACGGACACGTCCGGCGCGATCCGGAAGCCGGCCGACGGGTCGGGCCGCACCGACGCGGGCAGGGGAATGACGTCGCCGAGTTGTCTCATCATGGGAGCGCGCACGCGAGAAACTCTAAACTGTCTTTCCATGTCGATCACGACCCGTAGGGCCGAGCCTCAGGACGCCGAACTGCTGCACGACCTGGCCGACCGGACATTCAAGCTCGCCTGTCCGCCCGGCACCGAGCCGGAGGACATCGCGGCCTTCGTCGCCACCCACCTGTCGGCCGGCAGCTTCCGGCGCTATCTGGCCGACCCGGACCGGATCGTCCTGCTGGTGACCTCGGACGACGTGCCGGTCGGCTACTCGATGCTGGTGGCCGGCCCGATCGAGAACGAGGACGTCGCGGCCGTGGTCGACGAGAAGGTCAGCATCGAGTTGTCGAAGTTCTACCTGCTCTCCGAGCGCCACGGCTCGGGCGCGGCAGGCGAACTGATGGCCGCGACGCTGGCCGAGGCCGCGGCCACCGGCGCCGAGTACTGCTGGCTCGGCGTCAACCAGCAGAACCAGCGGGCCGCGAAGTTCTACGCCAAGCACGGCTTCGACGTGATCGGCGTCAAGCGGTTCCTGGTCGGCGCCGAATGGCACGACGACTACATCCGGCGCCGCCCGCTGCCCTGATCAAGCGGGCTGGATGTCGGTCCACTCGACGTACTTGCCGGTGCGGTTGTCGCCGGACGACTGGCCGCGCAGGCGGCGGTTGATCCAGGGCAGGACGTGCTCGCGGTAGTAGCGCGCCTCGGCCAGGACGCCGCCGCGCGCGGCCGGCCCGGGGTCGATCACGTGGGCCTCGGCCGGGTGACCCAGCGCGGCCAGGACCAGGCTGGCGACGCGCCGGTGGCCGTTGGCGTTGAGGTGCAGGCGGTCGGCCGACCAATATCCGGCGCGGCGGATCTCCCGGTCGTGGAAGACGTCGACGAAGGTGATGTCGTAGCGGTCGATGAACGTCGCCACCGCGTTGGTGAGCTGCTCGCCGCGGCGCCGCATCGCCGACCCGAACGGCAGCCGGTCGGACGGGTCGGCCCCGCTGAGCAGCACGACGGCGACGCCGGCCTCCAGACAACGCTGAATGGCCCGCTCGGTCATCGCGGCCAGCTGGAGCATGTCGCCGCCGGGACGCATCATGTCGTTGCCGCCGCCGTTGAGCGACAACAACGTGGGCGGCGGCGACAGGGCCAGCGCGGCGTCGAGCTGCTCGGTCACGATCGGCTCGAGCAGGCGCCCGCGGATGGCGAAGTTGGCGTACTGCACCGGCTTGCCCTCGGCGGCGGCCAGCCCGGAGGCGACCAGGTCGGCCCAGCCCCGCTCGGTCCCGTCCGGCAGCCCGTCCCCGAGCCCCTCGGTAAAGCTGTCACCGATAGCCACGTACCGCGTCACGCCGCGCCTCCCTTGATCACTCTGAGGCTAGACGACCCCCCGGGCGCCGGCGGGAGCGACGTACGACGTCGCCGTGCCGGGTTGCAGGGCCAGCTCGAGGACGCGATGGGCCTGCTCGCCGAGCGGCGGCAGCTCGTCCAGCGCGAACCACCCGACCGACAGCGACTCGTCGTCGTTGACCCGCGCCTCGCCGCCGACGGCCCGGCAGCGGAAGGCGATGTCGACGTATTCGCAGACGTCGCCGTTCGGGTAAGTGTGCGGCGGCTGGGTCAGCACGCTGGTCATGCGCTCGACCACGACATGGACGGCCGCCTCCTCGTAGACCTCGCGCACCGCGGTCTCGGCCGGCTGCTCGCCCGGGTCGAGGACGCCGCCGATCAGCGCCCAGCGCCCGTTGTCGCTGCGCTCGGTCAGCAGCACCCGGCCGCGGTCGTCGAAGACCACGGCGGTGACGCCGGGCAGCAGGAGAAGCCGCTGCCCGATGTCGTCGCGGAGGCTCTGGACGTACGGTGAAATCGGCATATCGGACAAGATAGGCCAATCAGCCGACCAGGGGGCGCACCTCCTCGGCGACCCAGCGGACATAAGCGACAGGGTCGTCCTCGTCGAGCGGCTGGAGGATGACCTGGGTGGCGCCGGCCGCCGCGAACGACTCCACGCCCTCGGCGATCTCGGCCGAGCTGCCCGAGAGACCGGCGAAGGCGTGACCGTATTTCTCGCGCGCGGCGGCCAGCCGGCCGGCCGAGTCGCCGGGCAGCGCCGGCACGAAGACGACGAGGCCGCCCTCGGCGCCGGTGAGCTCGCGCGCCTTGGCCACCTCGGCCGGTGACGTGCCGCCCGCGAGGACCGTCGCGTCGCCGACCTCGCCGGCCAGCGCGAGGGTCTTGGGACCGGTCGCCGCCACATAGAGATCCGGGCGCACAGTCGGGGGCCAGTCGAGACGTACGGCGTCAAGCTGGACATAGCGACCGGAGACCGTGACCTCCTCGCCGTGCAGCAGGGAGCGCAACGCGGACGCGTACTCCCGCAGAAGCGTGAGGGGCGACGCCGCGCGAGCACCCACCTGGCCCATCCAGTCCTGGACGCCGTGGCCGATGCCGGGCAGGACCCGGTCACCGAACATGCGGCTCAGGGTGGCGATCTCCATGGCGGTGGCGGCGACGTTGCGGAACGGGACCGGCATGATGCCGATGCCCACGCGCAGCCGGTCGGTCCAGGCCAGGGCGGCGGCGGAGGCCGAGACGCCACCGCTGAGGAAGCAGTCCTCCCAGAGCCACAGCTCTTCGAGGCCGGCCCGGTCGGCGGCGACGGCCACGTCGCGCAGCGCCTCCGGCGGGTGTTGCGGCAGGTAGATCGCACCAAGCGTCGTCATGAAAAGGATGATGACATTTTCGTCGAAGTTTATATAAGCAGATCCTTATACAGCGCCGGAAAATGTCGGGGGTTCCCGCTAGTTTCTTCACGCGGATCGGCGCCACGGGGGCGCCGATCCGTCCACAATCGAGCCCGCGATCAACGCCTCGCCCGCGCGGCGCAGGTGGTCTCGCAGCTCGGGAGGTGACTCGACAGTGAACGCCGCGCCCAGCACTCCGAGGACCATCACGGGCCACGCCAGATCGTCCACGTTCATGCGCAGACGGCAGCCGCGCGAGAGCTCCTCCACGGTGCCGTAATTCCACACCGTCGTGCGTACCTGCTCGGCCGGTGCCTCGACGACCACCGACACCTCGTAGCGGTTGGGGATGGCCTTCATCCGGGAGTTCAACCACTCCGCCGGGTCGCCGCCCGGGATCTCGCGCGGGCGGAAACGCGCCCCGGTCATCGCGGGCGACGACAGGCGGTCGACCCGGAAGCTGCGCCAGTCCCCCCGCTCGAGGTCCCACGCGATCAGGTACCAGCGACGGCCGCGTGGCACCAGCCGGTGCGGCTCCACGTGGCGTGGCGCCGGGTCGCCGTCGCGAGGGCTGTAGTCGAAGCGCAGCCGCTCCTCGCCCCGGCACGCCATGGCCAGGGTGGTGAGCACCGTCGCGTCCAGTGCCGGGCCGCCCCCGAGCGGGCCGGGCGTGGTCACGGCGCGCAACGCGTCGATGCGCCGGCGCAGCCGCGGCGGCAGGAGCTGGATCACCTTGGCCAGCGCCCGCACCGACGTCTCCTCGAACCCGGCGACGGCTCCGGCCGCCGCCGTCCGGAGCCCGACCGCGATGGCGACGGCCTCGTCGTCGTCGAGCAGCAGGGGCGGCACCGCCGCGCCCGCCTGCAACTGATAGCCGCCGGCCACGCCCCGCGCGGCGTCGACCGGATAGCCCAGGTCGCGCAGCCGGTCGACGTCGCGGCGCAGGGTCCGGGGGCTGACCTCGAGCCGGTCCGCCAGTTCGGCGCCCGGCCAGTACCGATGCGTCTGCAGCAGCGACAGCAGCCGCAGCATTCGCCCGCTCGTGTTCGCCATGGATCCAGACTCCCCCGAATTGAGGTCAAGAAGTGGCCGCAAACGAACCTAGCGTTGTCAGCATGATTGAGACACGAGGGTTGACCAAGCACTTCAAGGACGTGCACGCCGTCGACGGCATCGATCTCACCGTCCGGGCCGGCGAGCTCGTCGCGCTGCTCGGCCCGAACGGCGCCGGCAAGTCCACCACCCTGCGGATGCTCACCACACTCATCCCGCCGACCGCCGGCACGGCCACGGTGGCCGGCTTCGACGTCGTCCGCCGCCAGCGCGAGGTGCGGCTGCGGATCGGATATATAGGTCAGGGCAACGGCGCCGGGCACAGCCAGCGCGGACGCGACGAGCTGATCAGCCAGGGCCGGGCGTACGGGATGAGCGTGCGCGACGCCCGGGCCCGGGCGGCCGAGCTGATCGAGTCGCTCGGCCTGGCCGAGGTGGCCGACCGGCGGGTCTCCACCCTCTCCGGGGGCCAGCGGCGCCGGCTCGACATCGCGATGGGCCTGATCCACTCCCCCGAGCTGCTCTTCCTCGACGAGCCGTCGACCGGCCTCGACCCGCAGAACCGGGCCAACCTGCAGGAGCACATCCTCGCGCTGCGGGCCCGGCACGAGACCACGATCGTGCTCACCACCCACTATCTGGACGAGGCCGACTCGATGGCCGAGCGGGTCATCGTCATCGACCACGGCCGGATCATCGCGGACGACACCCCGCAGCGGCTCAAGGACGATCACGTCGGCGACCGCATCGTGCTCGGCTTCGACAGTGAAGCCGACGCCGCCGGGGCGGCCGGTGTCCTGCGCGCCGAGCGGACGGGACGGCAGGTGCGCCTCAGTCTTCAGAACGCGCCGCGCCGCGCGCCCGTGATCCTCGACGACCTGCGCACGGCCGGTCATCCGGCCGCCGAGATCGAGGTGACCCGGCCCACCCTCGACGACGTCTTCCTTCAACTGACCGGCCGGAGTCTGCGCGAAGGCGGCGCCGCCGCCGACGACAAAGAGCTTGTGGAGGTCTGAGCCATGACCACGCTGATCGCCGACACGTCGACCGTCTTCAGCCGCGAGCTGCGCCCGCTGCTCCGCGACCCGTTCACGATCATCTTCTCGATGGTGCAGCCGCTGGTCTTCCTGGCGCTGTTCACCCCGCTGCTGCCGGACGACGACGGGACCGCGCTCCAGTGGTTCGTGCCCGGCATCATCGTCATGTCCTGCCTGTTCGCCTGCTCGATGACCGGTTCCAACCTGCTCTTCGAGATTCAGACCGGCTCGCACGAGCGGATGCTGGTCACCCCGCTGCGCCGGCCCGCGCTGCTGATCGGCCGGGCGTTCAAGGAGATCGTCCCGATGTTCGCCCAGGCGGCGCTCATCGTGGTGGTCTGCCTGCCCTTCGGGTTCCGGTTCAGCCTGCCCGGCGCGGTGATCGGGCTGGTGATCCTGGCCGCCTTCTGCGTCGGGCTGGGCGCGTTGTCGTACACCCTGGCCCTGGCCTCCAAGAACCAGGAGTGGCTGTTCTGGACCGTGCAGCAGACGTTGCTCTTCCCGCTGTTGCTGCTGGCCGGGGTGCTGCTGCCGATCGAGGACGGGCCGAGGTGGCTGCGCGTGCTGGCGGCCGGCAACCCGCTCAGTTATGTGGTGGAGGCCGAGCGCTCGCTGTTCAACGGCGACATCTGGGCGACGAGCACGCTCGGCGGTGTGATCGCCGCCGCGGCCGTCGCCGCGATCGGGCTCCTCGTGGGTGTACGAGCCATGCGGCGCTCCGACTAAAGTCGGCGGATGTTCCGATGGCGGCGGCGCGGGGGCAAACCGGTCGCGGAGATTCTTCCGAGGGCGCTGGGGCGGCTCATCGAGGGCCTCAACCCCCGCCCGCAGGTCCCCCAGCAACGCCGGGGCAATCCGGACGCCGTCGTCGACTGCGCCATCTACGCCGCCGGGGCCCGCAAACCGGGCACGGTGCGCTACAGCGACGCCCGGATCCCCCGCGGCGGGTTCCTCTGGCTCGGACTGCACGAGCCCGACCAGGCCACGATGCGCGAGGTCGCCCGGGCGTTCGGCCTGCACGAGCTGGTCGTCGAGCAGACCGTGGAGGGCGGCCACCGGCCGGGCGTCGAGGTGATCGGCGAGGTCACCCGGCTGGTGCTGCGCACCGCGCGCTACGTCGAGCACGACCAGCTGACCGCCACCTCGGAGGTGGTCGACACGGGGGACATCACGCTGCTGATCGGCCCGTCCTTCGTGATCACCGTGCGGCACGGCGCGGCGGGTGCGCTCTGGGGCGTACGCAAAGAGGTCGAAAAGCGTCCCGCCCTGCTCAGGCATGGACCGTGGGCGGTGGCCTACGCCATCGCCGGGCGGATGGTCGACGACTACCTCTCGGTGTCGGCCGACGTCGAACGCGACCTGGAACGGCTCGAGGAGGAGACCTTCGAGGCGCGCCGCTCGGCCGAGGTGGCGCACTTCTACCAGCTCAAGCGCGAGATGGTCGAGCTCAAGCGGGCCGTGCTGCCGTTGACCGAGCCGCTCACGCAGATCACCCCGCCGACCGCCCTCCAGCCGTACTTCGTCGACGTGCGCGGCCGGCTGGCCCGGGCCACGGACCGGATCAACGGCTTCGACAACCTGATCGACTCCGTGCTCCAGGCGCGGCTGACCCAGGTGACGATGGCGCAGAACGACGACATGCGGATGATCGCGGCGTGGGCCGCCATCGCGGCCGTGCCGACCGTCGGCGCCGGGATTTACGGGATGAACTTCGCGGACATGCCCGGAATCGACTCCCGGTACGGCTTCTGGACCACCATCGCGGTCATCGCGCTGGCCTGCGGCGGTCTCTACTGGCGTTTCAAGCGGGCGGGCTGGTTGTAACAAGATCACCCGAAAGGGTCAGTCCTCCACTCCGGACAGTACGGAGAAAACGGACCAGTCACCCCTGGTCGGACTCGCCGGCGGATCACTATCGTCGAAAAGTCGTACTGGTGGGGAGGCTGTGTGACCGCGACACAGGTCATCGCGCCTTCGCCGATGCCGGCGAAGCGCCGCAACGGTGTGCTGACCGCCCTCAAGGGGCACGTCGATCTTTTTCTGAACGCCGGCTCGCTGATCGCCACGACGGCCATCACGTCGCTGCTCGGGTTCGTCTTCTGGTGGGTCGCCGCCCGCGCCGCGTCGCCCGACGCGGTCGGACAGGCCTCGGCCGCGGTGTCCGCCATGACGCTGATCGGCACCATCGGCATGTTCGGCATGGGCACCATGCTGATCTCCGACCTGTCGCAGCTGCGCGGCCCCAAATGGGAGCTGATCTCCACCTGCCTGCTGATCGCGGGCGCCGCGGCCACGGTCGGCGGCATCGCCTACGTCGCGGTCGCCCAGCTCTGGATCCCCGGACTCCAGGAAGCCCTGGGCGGACAGATCGGCACGGTGCTGCTCATCGTCGGCATCGCCGTCAACTCGATCACGCTGGTGCTCGACGAGGCGCTGGTCGGCCTGCTCAAGGGCCCCCTGCAGCTCATGCGCAACGCGTGGTTCGCGGCGATCAAGCTGGTGCTGCTGGCCGGCCTGGCCCTCGCGCCGATCACCCTCACCGGCAACGAGCTGCTGCTCACCTGGGTCGCCGGCATCGTGCTCTCCACCGCCATCCTGGGCGGGGCGCTGCGCCGCCGGCAGATGATCGACTCGCTGCGCCCGCGGCTCTCGCTGCTCAAGGGCCGGGGCCGGGCGACGTTCGACCACAACCTGCTCAACCTGGCCAGCTACCTGCCCCGCGCGGCCATGCCGCTGCTGGTCACGGCGGTACTTTCGGCCTCGGCCAACGCGGCGTTCTACACCGCGTTCATGGTCCTGTCGATGCTCTCGATGATCCCCGGCAACGTCGCGCTGACGCTGTTCGCGGTGGCCAGCGGCGACCGCAAGGCCCTTCAGTCGAAGGTCCGGGTCGGCCTGCTGATCTGTCTCGGCGTCGGCCTGCCGGGCTCCCTGCTGGTCGTGGTCCTGGCCAACCCGATCATGTCGGTCTTCGGCGCGTCGTACGCGGACACGGCCGGCGACGCGCTGCGGCTGCTCGCCCTGACGTACATCCCCTTCGTCTTCCTGCACTTCTTCCTGGCCATCTCCCGGGTGCACAACAGGGTGCGCGGGGCCGGCCTGTTCGCGCTCGTCGCGGGCGCCGCCGAGCTGGGCGCGGCCTGGTACGGCGGCTCGCACGGCGGCCTCACCGACCTCGTGGCCTGGTTCGCCGTCGTCCTGTGGATCGAGGCCGCCTGCGTAGCGCCCACGGTCCTGCGGGTCGTCTTCACGAACGGCCGGCGCCGCGGCGACACCGCCAACACCACGACCATGACGCTGCACGAACGCGCCTGGCTCCCGCTGGAGTACATCCGCACGGTCGGCCCGGTCTACGGCGTGACCGTCGACGGCATGCGCAAGGCGCTGATCGGCCTGCACGCGGCCGACCCCAAGCACCGGGCCGTCTCCAAGCTCGACCGGGTCGGGGCCCGCTGGGAACACATGAACGGCGCCGAGTTCGCCCAGTTCGTGCACCGCGCCGTGCAGGACTCGGGCGACTGGTCGCTCGACATGGACGGCATGACCCGCAAGCTCCAGTCCGAGCCGCGCGGCGTCCACCCGATCCGCATCCTGGTCGGCGCCGGCTACGTCGCGATCAAGGTCTCGCACGCCTACGGCGACGCCGGCCCGGTGAACTCGCTGGTCCACGAACTGGTCCTGGCGGCCAGCCAGGGCCGGGCGGCGGTGATCCCGCCGCTCGAGCGCAACCGGATGGCGCTGCCCAAGGCCTGGTGGAAACAGTTCGGCACCAAGCCGACCCGGTGGAAGGAGGGCATCAGCTTCGCCCGCCCGCCGGAGCCGGAGGAGACCCGGATGCGCAAATGGCAGCCGAACCTGACGGTCCGCACGGCCCGCTCGGCGACGGCGCTGAAAGAGATGCGCAAATGGCGTGACGAGTACGCGCCGGGCGTCACGACGTCGGCCATCACGTTCGCGGCGTTCACGGCGGCGCTCTACAACCTGGGCCTCAAACCGGACACGAGCGGCGCCACGTTCCTCGCCGACGGCCGTCGCTACCTGGACAAGGACGTCCGGATCGACAGCAACTTCTGCATGGGGCCCTACCTTTCACCGGCCGACATGATGGACCCGCTGTCGGTGCACACGACGATCAAGCACGAGCTGGCCACGGGCCGCATCCTGACGATGATGGTGCTGCGCGAAGGCAAGATCGCGCTCGACGGCGCGCCCGGCATGCCCGACCCGTACCCCTCGGAGCTCCCGATCCCGCCCCGCCCGAGACTGACCTTCAGCAACCAGGGCCGCCACGACCTGCTCGGCGACCTGCCGTGGTCGGTCGGCCCGGAGTGGCGGGTCAACCTGAGCGTGCCCACGCTGAACAGCCCCGAGGGCGTCACGCTGACGACGAGCGAGATGAACGGCGTGCTCCACCTGGAGGCCACGTTCCACGGCTCGACCTTCGACCCGAACCTGATCTCGCGAGCCCTGGAGCTGGTCATCACCGACCCGGCCGGCCAGATCATGTCGGTCCGCCAGGTCGCGGCCTAGAAAAAATCACGCCCGGCCGGTCGTCAACCGGTCGGGCGCTGCTATGTCCGGCTTTCCGCCGCGTTACTTGGGCGCTCGATGTCGCCCCGTGTATCGGTCGGGCGCGCAAGCGCCACTATGTCCCGGCGCATGACTTTCGCGCCGCTTGATCAGGCTAGATGATTCAAGAGCTTCACCCAGAGGTACGGAATTTCCGACCAGTTCCGCTTCGCCGGCCTCGGGCCGTCTTTCCTCGCGCTCCCTGCGAGTGCTGCGGCCGGTGTGTGTCCTCGCTCTTCACCAGGGTCGTGCTCCCGGCCTGGAGGCCGGGAGCACGTGCTGGTCAGCGGTCGTGGTGACCGCCGGGGCCGCGGGTGCGCGTGCCGGTGGGGCTCGGCGTGGCGGTCGCCGTCGTGGTGGCGGTGGCGGTCGCCGTCGGGCTGGCGGTCGCGGTCGGGCTCGCGGTCATGGTCGGCGTGGCGGTCGGGCGGCTCGGCCAGCCGTTGTTGTCACCGGGGCGGTCGGGTCGCCCGTTGTTGTCACCGGGGCGGTCGGGTCGCCCATTGTTGTCGCCGGGCCGTCCGTTGTTGTCGCCAGGCCGGTCGGGTCGCCCGTTGTTGTCGCCAGGGCGGCCGTTGTTGTCGCCAGGGCGGCCGTTGTTGTCGCCGGGGCGGCCGTTGTTGTCGCCCGGGCGGTTGGGCCGGTCGTTGCGCAGGACCGGCAGGGTCAGCATGAAGGTGCGGACCTGCGTGCGGGCACGCCGGCCACAGTCGTCGTACGAGATGGTGGTGCGCAGGCGGGCGACGCCGGCCCGGTCGAAGTCGGGGTTGACGTCGAACTCGACATAGTCCGAACGCCCCGGCCGCAGGCTGTCCCCACGCGAGAACGTGGCGAACCGGCTGCGCCCCGGGTAGTCCACGTCGACATCGCGGGCGCTGACCCGAACTTCGGCGTCACAGATCCGCCGGTCGGTCCGCCAGTACACCTTGACCTCAGTGTCAGTGTCCGCCCGAACCGCCCGCAGCCAACTGGTGACCGGCTGCGGCCCCCGCTCAGCAGCGACGGCGGGCGCCGCCACAGTCACGGTGGCCACGCTGACGGCCGCGCCGGCCATCGCCACAAGCGCTCCGATGCGCCGACTCTTGTTCATTACTTCCTCCAGTGACTGGTAAGTGTCAGCCTCAGGTACTAACCGACAAACCGGACAATATGGCCACCGGAGCCCCCCGCGCCGCCTTTCATCCGCGTTTCGGCCCAAATTCCTCTTTCTTGTACAAAATGTTTAGCCATGATCGTCCGAAAAGCTGATCTCCCTCATCCACCCGAATCCTTGCCTTCACGCAAATGCAATATGGCGATATAGCAATGCGAAACCCCCGCCCATCAGCGGCTTCACATTCCACCGCTCCCCCACTCAGCAAAGATCACGAATGTCCAGGCACCCATAAATCGCCGCGACCGCGCGAACCGGTAGGAAACAGCGCGCGGCAGGGGTGTCGACACGAAGCCTCATAGGCCCGCAGCATCGCCTCGCGCCTCGTGCCGCCGCTGCTCCGCGTGGGCAACCATGTGTCCGGCCGCCAGCCCGGCACGGGGACGCGGGGCGGTGCGAGGCACGCGTCCCGGAACGGCGCGGGTTCGGCCGTCCCGGCAATCGTGTGCCCGGCGGCCGGCGCGAGCGGGAGACAAGAGGCGTCAGTGGATGTCTGATGCCTGGGGCAACTCCCCCTAAGGTCTAAATAGTGGGTCGAACCCACTCGAAAGTGCCTGATGCGACACGATGGAGGCGTACAAGCAGGAGGGAGAGCCACGGATGTCGCTCAGCGGAGCCCACCGGGCGGCGTTTCGCCGGGAGGCGGGTCGCGAGGGGCGTGTCTTCTCGATTCGCGATGCCGAAGGACTTCCCGCGCCGGCGGGGGCCGACGGGATGCGTACTGTGCCCTTCTGGTCCAAGGCGACCCGGGCCAGCCGCGTGGTGGGGCAGGTTCCGGCGTACCAGGGCTTCGAGGTGGTCGAAGTCGAGGTCGAGGAGTGGCTGTCCGGCTGGCTCGACCGCATGGAACGCGACGGCATGCTGGTCGGCGTCAACTGGTCCGGCGCCCGCGCCACGGGCTTCGACGTGTCCCCCAGCCAGGTCCGTCAGTGGTTCGCGGAGGCCCCGGACGAACCCGGTCCGCCCACCCCTCCCGCAGCGATCGAACCTCGCACGACAAAGGCCGCCACATCGCCCAAAGCCGACACCACGAAACGCCCAACGCCCTCAGCGATCACCGCCGAGGAGTCGCCCACACCGTCGGCGACCAGCTCCGGAAAATCGGCGAGGCCCCCAGCGACCAGCTCTCGGAAGTCGGCAACACCTCCCGCGATCGACTCCGGGAAGACGGCAACGCCCTCGGCAATCAACTCCGGCAAGACGACGGCACCCCCAGCGATCAGCTCCCGAAAGTCGGCAACACCTCCCGCGATCGACTTTAAGAAGACGGCAACTGCCCCAGCGATCGACTCCGGCAAGACGGCAACGCCCTCGGCAATCGACTCCGGCAAGACGTCGGCGCCCTCAGCGATCAGCCCCGAGAAACCGGCAACACCTGCCGCCATCGACTCCGGGAAGACCACGCCACGCCCAGCGATCAGCGCCAAGAAACCGGCAACACCGCCGGTGGTCGACTCTGGGAAGACGACGGCGCCGCCAGCGGTCGGGGAATCGGCGTTGCCGCCGGCGATCAGCTCCGGGAAGACGGCGACACCGGCGGCTGCCGAGCCGGCGGACACGGCAGCCGGCTCCGAGGAGAAACCGTCGGCCTCTGGTGAGGCTGTCAAGGTGGCGAAACCATCGGTGGCCGGTTCCAAGAAGAGGGCGTCGCCGTCGTCCGTCGCTGAGCCCGGCAAGGTGGGGACGCCGTTGACCGGCGGTCCCAAGAAGGCGGCTGACCGGCCGGCGATCGCCTCGGCCGCGACGTCGGTGAAGGGCGGGGCCAAGAAGATGGCAACACCGTCGAAGAAGGTGCCGTCGGCGACAAAAGACTCCAAGACGCCGACCCCGGGAACGGCGGAGGGCGCGATGCCGCTGGAAGGAACCTCCGAGCGTGCGACGCCGACAGCGGGAGACGCCGACCAGGCGCTGCCGTCTACCGGTGAGTCCGCGGCTGGAAGGGTCGTGAGTGGCGACGAGGCGCCGCTCGGAGCTGCTCCGGCGGCCGATGTCGAAGTGTCGGGAGACGGGAAGAGGGCTGATGGCGCCAACGGCGGGGGAACGCCAGTGATCAGCCGGCTTGCCAACTCTCAAGACACGCGTGTTGAGGCTGGTCAGCCGACGGAAAAAGACTTAGCCGGCGGAGAGCAGCGGCGAACTGCGGCGGACGCGAGTGGGACGCCCGCGGCGGACGTGGAGGTTGAGGGTTCGGATGAGGAGAGCTTGACCAAGGCCGGACCGGTCGCCGCGAAGGTCAAGGCGGGGACGCAGGCAGCGGCGGCCAAGGTCGCGCACGCGGCAGCCGAGAAAGTTGAGGCCGGAGCCCACGCGGCCAAGGAGAAAGTTGAGGCCGGAGCGCACGCGGCCAAGGAGAAAGTTGAGGCCGGGGCTCATGCGGCGGCCGAGAAAGTTGAGGCCGGAGCCCACGCGGCCAAAGAGAAGGTTGAGGCGGGGGCCGCGGCGGTCAAAGCTCGCGCCCGCGCCGCCGCGGCGAAAGTCAAAGGTGGCGGTGAGGAAGCTGCCGAAGAGGGTGGCCGAGACTCGCGGCGGCGGGCTCGTAAAGGTCATCCGTGAAGGGAACTGAGTGAGTAGGATTTCAGTCGCCCGGCAGTAGTTGGACGGGGCAGGTACCCCTATGCTTGCGGGACGGCAAACAAAGGGGCTTCCGTGCGCAGTCTGCAGATCCTCGTCGTTGACGACGATGATGCCGACGCTCTCATGATTTCTGAGGCGTTGGAGACGGCGGACACCAGCGCGTCCGTCGATCGGGTGGCCGACGGGCGGGAAGCGCTGGACTATCTGCGCCGGCAGAGTCCGTACGAGCAAGCGCACCGGCCCGATCTCATTTTGCTCGATCTCAACATGCCGCGGATGGATGGGCGGGAGACGCTCGCCGCCATCAAGAGCGATGATGTGCTCAAGGCGATCCCGGTGGTCATCCTGACCACCTCGGGCGCGGCTCCAGACATCGTGGCCAGCTATCAGCATCGGGCCAACGCCTACGTGACCAAGCCGTTCGGGCTCGATGATTTCGAGAGCACAGTGCAGCTGATCAACCGGTTCTACCGTGAGGTGGCCAGCCTGCCGCAGGCCGGCCAGGCTTAACGGCTCCCGCCCCCGGGTATCGGGGGCACATGACCGAAAACCAAGCACCCGAGGATCTCGGTGCGCCTGTCGCCTATCTCGTGCTGAAGGACGGCACCGCCGTCTACGACCGGTCGGGCGCCAAGGCCGGCACCGTCGAGCACGTGCTCTCCGACGATCAGCAGGACGTGTTCCACGGGCTGGTCATCGACACCGGGAACGGGCACCGGTTCGCGCCCGCGGCGCAGGTCGACGGGCTCTTCGAGCACGGGGTGATCATTGCCGTGCCGGCCACCGAACTGCCCGAACCGAGCGAGGACCCGTCCGCGTCCGTCGCCGATGAAGGGCTGCGGAACACGCTCAAGAAGGCGTGGAACTGGCTGATCCAGCCGAAGTAGGCGCCTTCCAGCGCAGCAGGCAGGCGCCCACCGACATGCCGCCGCCGAAGCCGGCCATGAGGACGACGTCGCCGTCCTTCAGCGCGCCCTTGCGGGCCGCGTCGTCCAACGTCACCGGCACCGAGGCGCTGCCGACGTTGCCGTAGCGGTCGAGCGTCAGGTGGGTGGTGGCCGCGGTCAGGCCGGTCGCCTCGACCAGCTCGGCCAGCATGACGCCGTTCGCCTGGTGGGGCACGAAGTGGTCGACCTCGTCGACCGCGACGCCGGCCCGCTTCAGCAGCGTCTCGAACGCCGGCGGGACGCCGCTGTTGACGAACTCGCGGACGCCGCGGCCGTTCATCTTGAAGTAGTGGTCGCCGTTCGCCACCGTCTCGGCCGACGCCGGGAGGCGGCTGCCGCCGGCCGGCACGTGGATCAGCTCGTTCGCCTCGCCGCGCGACACCAGCTCCAGGTCGAGCAGGCCGTAGCCGTCGGGGACGGCGCCCATCACCGCGGCGCCGGCGCCGTCGCCGAACAGGACGGCCGTGCGTCGGTCGCCGAAGTCGAGGATGCGCGAGTAGATGTCCGTCGCGATCACCAGCACCTTGGCGCCGGGACTGGTGGCGATGAGGCTGTTGGCCAGGGCGACGCCGAAGACGAAGCCGGCGCAGACGACGTTGATGTCGAAGCAGGCGGCCCGGTCGGCGCCGATCTTCTCCTGGACGAGCGTCGACGTCGGCGGCTGCGGAGAGTCACCGGTGGACGTGGAGACGATCAGGTAGTCGATGTCCACCGCCTCGAGCCCGGAGGCCTCCAGGGCCTGGACCGCGGCCTTGGCCGCCAGGTCCGAGGCCGCCTCGTCGGGGGCGGCGAAACGACGGGCCTCGATCATGGTCTTGCGGCTGACCCACGCGGGGTCGGCGTCCGGCACCCGGCGCACCAGATCTTCGTTGGTGACTACCTCAACCGGCAGGTAGGAGCCGGTTCCCAGGATGCCCACGCCCATGTCGCTCTGCCTCTTCCGTCGAGCCCACCCGCCGTCGAGGAAAGAGGCTAACCGCCTTTGGTTGTAACAATCGGCCATGATCATCTCCGCGATCGACGGGAAGGGGATCAGCGCTCGGAACAGTAAGGAAAAGCGAAGATCAACAAGGTCGAAGCGTCATGACCCCGGGCACGCTCCGTGATCAGAACCGCCCAGCAAGGCCCCACCCTCGCAAAACGCGTTCGATCGTCACGCGTCGCTACGCGGAAAGGGCAAGTAGTTGCCCGGAGACAAATGGCACAGAAAAAGCCGGCGCCGAGGCGCCGGCTTTCTCAGTGGCCGGCCGGGGGGACAGCCGGCCAGGGTGGGATCAGCGGGACGAGCGGTCCCGGTAGGTCCAGGCTCCGGAGCTCAGACCGCCGGCCCGCTCGGGGCCGGTCGCCTGCTGCGGGACGCGGGCGGCGGCCTCCTCGCGGCGCTGGGCCAGGTAGGCCGCGGCGGCGCGGTCCTCGGCGGTCGGGGCCGACATCAGGGCGTACGCCAGGCCGATGATGCCGAAGACCACGGCCAGGCCGATCGGGACCAGCATGCCGCCGGCGGTCGCGCCGGGCAGCGCGCCGGTGGACGGGTGCGTCTCCACCGACATCGCGAGCATGCCGGTGAAGTGCATGCCGTTGACCGCGATGCCCATGACGAGCGCGGCCGCGAAGATGACCAGCGGGCGGCGGACCGTGACCGCGAGGAACAGCGCCACCGCCGCGGCGACGACCGCGATGCCGATCGACAGGCCGACGTACGTCATGCCGTACGAGACGTCGCCGTTGAGGTTCATCGCGGCCATGCCGGTGTAGTGCATCGCGGCCACGCCGAGACCGGCGATCACGCCACCGGCGACGATCCGGAAGTTCTGAGCGCCCTTGCCGAGCGCCGCGATCGTGAGGCCCACGCCGACCGCGACGACCGCGATGATCGCGCTGGCCGCGGTGAGGCCGACGTCGTACCGGATGGGCGTGCCGTTGACCTTGAAGCCCATCATGGCGACGAAGTGCATGCTCCAGATCGCCGTGCCGCCCAACGACAGCGAGGCCAGCACCAGCCACCAGGCGCGTTCGCCGCGCGCGGTTGCCGAGCGTAGCCGTACGGCACAGGTCAGACCCAACATCGAACCCAGCACCGAGAGGACGTAGCTGACCGTCGGTGTGATCCACCCGTGGTCGAAATGATGGATCTGCGCCATCGCGGTTCCTTTCTAAGAGCCCCGCTCCGGGAGTGCATCTTGCACGTCGTCCGGTGATCGCGAAAGACATGAGCGTCACCTTCTCGCTACAGATGGAGAAACAGCCGGAAGGCATTGCCCGATCGTCTGATTCCGCAGGTCAGCGGCGAGTTCTTTGTCCGCTTTTACGATCATCAATGGCAGTCTGGGCGCTCATCCGACCGTCTGTAGCCCGCTGTCCGCACATACCTGGGCCATATCGGCGGCGGCCGCGCTGACCGCGGCGACCGCGTCGGGCTCACTCTCCGTGCCCTCGCTTGCGCTTGCTTGGGTGTACGCCACGGCGAGCGCCTGGGCGGCGTCAGCCACCGGCGCGTCGGCGGTGGCGCTCACGTTCACGATGCCGTCGACGACGCCCTCCTGCATGAGACTGGCGTCGGCCACCGCGGCGGCCAGCGCCGTGCAGGTCAGCGTGCCGGGCGGATCGTCGGCGATCTCGGCGGCCGCACTCGGCGCTGACGTGGCGGCGGTCGACACGGCCGGCGTAGGCGCGGGCTTGCTTGAGCACCCGGCCGGCACGAGAAGGGCAGCCAACGCGAGGCACCCCGCGATTTGTCTCATTCATCCAGATTAGGGGCGCTCACCGACGTACAAAAGCAAAAGGGCCCGGCCGAAGACGGCCGAGCCCTTGCGACGCTGCCCTTAGAGGTACGAGCCCTTCTTGTACTCTTCCCAGCTCATGTTCCAGTCGGTCCAGCCGTTGCCGTTCTTCAGCTTCTCCTCGGTGCCCGAGACCGTGATCACGTCGCCCATGAGGGTCTTGTTGAACAGCCAGGCGCCCATCGCCTCGGAGACGTTCACGCAGCCGTGCGAGACGTTGACCTTGCCCTGCTTGCCCTCGGACCAGGGAGCGGCGTGGATGTACTGCCCGGACCAGGTGATGCGCTGGGCGAAGTCGATCGGCGTGCGGTAGCCCTCTTCGGGACCGAGCTCGTCCATCGTGTCGAAGACCGTGTGCTTCTTCTTCTCGATGACGACCATCGTGCCGCTCGAGGACGGGGTCTTGGGCTTGCCCAGGCTGACCGGCAGGGTCTTGATGACCTTGCCGTTCTCCTTGACCGTCATCTGCTTGGTCTTGTTCGACACCGTCATGATCAGCGAGCGGCCGATCTTGAGGTCGACGGTCATGTCGGTCCGGCCGTAGTAGCCGTTGCCCAGCGGGACGCCGCCCAGGGCCACCTTGTAGAAGACCTTGGAGTTGGCCTTCCAGTAGACCTTCGGCCGGTAGTGCACCTCGGTCGCGCTGGTCCAGTGCCAGGTGCCCTCCTGGGCCGGGGTGGCGGTGACCGTCATGCGGCGCTCGACGTCGTCGCGGTAGCTCTCGGGGATGCTCTGGTTGAACTTGATGATCAGCGGCATGCCGACGCCGACGGTCTGGTTGTCGCCGAGGAAGCTCGTCGCGCGGATCGTCTTCGAAGGCTTCGCCATGGTGGTGAAGGTGCTCGTGGTGGTGTTGGTCTTGCCCTCGGCCTCGGGGCCGGTCACCGTGACGGTGTATTTGGTGCCGTACGACAGCGCCTTGGCCGGTGTGAAGGTCTTGGCGTCCTTGTCGAGGGTGCCCTCGACCTCTTTGCCGGCGGCGTCGGTCACCGCGACGGAGGTCACGTCGGCGTCCTCGGTCGTGTATTTGATCGGGCTGATGGCGACGACGTTCTTGGCGTCGGCGGCCGGCGAGGTCACCGCGACGGTGCTCGGCTTGGGCGCCTCCGACTGGGAGTCACCCGCGGGCGCGCCCGCGCTGCTGCCGGGCGTCGCGCCCTGCCACGCCGACGACGACTTCTTGTCGTCCCCGCCGCAGGCGGCCGCGCTCAGCAGCACGCTTCCCGCGACCACAGTGATCGCGGCGAGTCGCCAGCGTTTCATACCCCAGGTCTTCATGGTCCCTCTCACGGCGTCGTCATCCCCGGCGCCCAATACTGCTTTGTTTTTCCCCCATGACCAATCCCGGAATCGTGCCGCTCCCGGATTTAAGAGCGGACATCTCCGGCTATTTCAGGCTTTCCGGCACAGGGAGGGCGCTGCCTTTTTTGAACTCATCCCAACTGACGTCCCACGGCGTCCATCCGTTGCCGTAGTCGAGCTTGTCCTCGGTGCCCTTCACCGTGACCGGGTCGCCGATCAGCGTGTTGTCGAACAGCCAGCGGGCGTTCGACGGCGAGACGTTCACACAGCCGTGCGAGACGTTGCGGCTGCCCTGGGCGCCGGTCGACCACGGCGCCGAGTGAATGTACTGACCCGACCAGGTGAGGCGCTGGGCGTACTGGATCTCGGTGCGGTAGCCGTTCACCGGGCCGAGCTCGGCCCGGGTGTCGAACACCGTCTCGGCCAGCTTGTCCATCACGACCATGGTGCCGCTCGACGACGGGGTGCTCTTCTTACCGAGACTCACCGGCATCGTCTTGACCGTCTTGCCGTTCTGCAACACGGTCATCTTCTTGCTCGCGTTGTCGACCTTCATCTCGAAGTCCCGGCCGATCTTCGCGGTGGCGCTCCGGTCGCGGTCGCCGTAGCGCCCGCCACCGGTCGGCAGGCCACCGACGGCGACCCGGACCGCGATCGTGGTGCCGGACTTCCAGAACTCAGGACCGCGGTAGTACGCCTGCGTGCCGCTCGACGTCCACGACCAGACACCGGGCTGGGCCGGGCTGGTGGTGACGAACATGCGGCGCTCGACGGCGGCCCGGTCGGCCTTCTTGATGCCCGGGCTGAACTCGACGACGATCGGCATGGCCACGCCGTACGTCTTGCCGTCGAACAGATAAAGGCCGGTGCCCGTCTTCTTGCCCGGGGCGCCCATCGTCGTGAACTTGGTGGTGGCCGTCTTGGTCTGTCCGCCGTCGCTCGTGGCGGTGACGCTCGCCGCGTACGTCTGCTTGGTCTTGAGAGGCGTGCTCGGCACCCAGGAGGAGCCGTCGGCGCGCAGGGTGCCCTTGACCGCGGCGCCGGACGCGTCCTTGAGTGCGACGCTCGTCACCTTGGCGCCGGCCACCTTGAAGCCGATCTCGGTGCTGACCGGCACGTTGCTCTTCCCCGCGGCCGGCGTCACCGCCAGGCTGATCGGCACGGTGGCCGACTCGACAACGGGAGCCTGGGCACTGGAGGAGGCGGACGGATCCACCCAGGCGTGTGGTTTGTCGCCTTTGTCCTCATCACCGCCACACCCCGACAGCGCGAGCGGCGTGATCACTGCCGTCGCCATGAACGCCACCAGCGTGCGCCGCATGCTGACCATCCCTGAAGGCCGATCTGAAGTTTGCGGGGCCATCCTGCCTCATGGATGCAAGAGATCGAGTCCCCCTGGGGGTTGAGATCTTTCGGGAGGGGGGCGGATTTCAGGCTGGGCCGGGGTGGGTGCTAATGTTTCCCCGTTGCCAACGAGCGCCGCTAGCTCAACTGGCAGAGCAGCGGACTCTTAATCCGCGGGTTGTAGGTTCAAGTCCTACGCGGCGCACCACGCATCATCAGGCCGTATAGCTTTCGAGCTATGCGGCCTTGTTCTTTGTGGGACGTGTGTGGGCGCCGCCGTTTTCCACCTGGTCGCGGCTTTGCAGGCCTGGTCACCGGCCGTCTTGGCGTGGTGATCTCGACCCGGTCAGCGGATTTCGTCGGGTGATCGTTTCGCCGGTGTCGGTGGCCGGGATTGCGGGCTGCGGCGGCGAGCACCAGCTTCGCGGTGGCTTCGGCAGCGTAGGCCAGCAGGTCGGTCAGTAGGTGTCGGCGGTCAGCACGATGCTGGAGTGCCCCAGCTGGGCCTGCACCGTCTTCAGGTCGACGCCGGAGCAATGGGCGAGGCTGGCCGCGCCGTGGCGCAGGTCGTGCAGCCGGACCGGTGGCAGCCCCGACTCGATCACCAGATGCCGGACCCGGCGGGTCAGAAAGTCCGGGTGCAGCGGCGCCCCGTCCTCGTCGACGAACACGTACCCGGTGTCCTGCCAGCGCTCCCCCGCCGCCTGTTGCTCGACGCGCTGCCGACGCCGGTGCTCGCGCAGCAACCGCACGGTGTGCCGATCCAAGGCGATCAGACGCCGACTGGCGGCCGTCTTGGGCGGGCCAACCGTGACCATCCGGCCGTTGGCGATCCGCTGCTGCTCGATCATCGCCACGCCCGCCTCGAGATCCATGTCGGCCCAGCGCGGCCCGGCAGCCTCACCGCGGCGCAGCCCGCGTAGCGCGATCAGCCACCACAGGACCGCCAGCCGATCCTTCGCCATGAATCCGAGGAAGGTGGCGGTTTGCTCGGTGGTCCAAGCCGCCACCGCCGGCCGTTCCCCGCTCTGCCGCCAGGCTTCGACCCGCTGGGCGGTCCACACCAGGGCGTGCGGACGGCGCGGGGACGGCACCTCGACGTAGCGGGCCGGGTTGTCCCGCAGCAGACCCTCCCGAATTGCCGCGTTCGACGCCGACCGCAGGGTCGCCCGGATCCGGTGCAGGGTCGACGGAATCGGTGTGCGCCCGTACCGGTTCGTGGTCACGGCGATGGCCGTGATCATGTCGGTGATGTGCCGCCCGGCGAGCGCAGCGTGGTCGGCCGGATCCGCGTCCGGGTGGTCAGCCAGTAGCGCAGCCACCGCTCGACCGTCCAGCCCTCGGCGGTCGCCGCGACACCGTCACCAAGCAGCGCGTCGCGGGCCGCGACCGCTTCCCGCCGGGTCGGATAGCCATCCCGCCGAAGTCGTTCACGCCGGCCCGGCAGCACCGGAACCGCACAGTCGAAGTACCAACTGCCATGGCCCCGCTCGGGCAACTGCGGGCAGGCCGTCGCGCAGCCACGAACCGGCCTTCGCCCGACCTTGCCGGCGGCCCAGGCCCGCTCCGCGGAGTCTCCGTGCATTTGAACCTTTGCCGCGACGGTGACCGCGACCGGGGCAGCGATCTCGGCCGCCAGCCTGTCCGGGCACGGCTCGAACCGGAGCCGGACGGCCGCGGCCGCGCGCTCCCGGTCCGGCTCAGCCGGGAGCGTCGACATCACACCACATCGCTCGCGTGTCACGCGGCCTTCCCTTCCCTGCCGGTGGACTGCCGATCGGCCATGGTGGAGCATTCCCGCATGGGGATGATGGCAGTGCTGCGGCGCCGGCGGGTGCTACGGAGATTCGAGAGCTGGACCCGGCCGACGGCGATGACACCGGAGCGCACCGAGGAGTCGCTCGCGTATCTGACACAGGCGCTGGGGCGCTGGCATCCCGACACCGCCGAGGCCCGGCTGAAGGTGCGTTACTGGCTGGTGGCCGACGGTGACCCGACCGCGGCGCAGCGATCCGCGGAGGCGGAGGCAGCGGACCGGACGGCAGAGTTCGGCGCGGAGCACCTGAAGACGTTCGAGGCCCGCCGGTCTCTCCACCACTTCTACCGCGAGGCGCACGGCCGGAGCGCGGCGCTCCCGCTGATCCGCGCTCTCGCCGACGACATGAGCGAGGCGCTGGGCCCTACCCACCGCGAAACACTGTCGGTCCGGCGCCATCTCGCCTATCAGCTGCGGGACGAAGAGTTGCTCACCGAGTCGATCGTCGTGTCCCGCGCGATGCTCGCTGAGTTGGAGGACCGGCCGTACAGCGACAAGGACCTGCGGGCAACCTGGTTCGTCCTGGCGTCCGCGCTGGAGTACGCCGGCGACCGCGAACAAGCCCTGGTCTACGTGCAGAAGGAGTTGCGCGCCGAACGCGGCGCCATCTACGGGGTGGACGAGAACATCGGGCAGCCGTACCAGAAGACCCTGGAGGCCTGGCAGGACCGGCTCCGCCGGGGCGTGCCACCCCCCAGCCGTACCGCGAAGTCACCCCGCGATTGAGGGTCACGGCCCGAGCGGGTCAGGGCAAAGTGACGACCTGCGCCGCGTACGAAAGGCCGGCACCGAAGCCCGCCTGGGGGATGGAGGCCGCGAGGTCGGCCACGGTGATGCCCGCGGCGTCGAGCGCGCGCCGGGCCAGATCGGGAATGACTGAGGTCGCCCAGCGTAAGACCTCGACCTTGATCTTTTTGGGACGTCGGTGGGACGTGTGTGGGCGCCGCCGTCTTCCGCCCGGTCGGCGCTTCGCGGGCCTGGTCACCGACCGTCTCGGCGTGGTGATCTCGATCCGGTCAGCGGATTTCGCCCGGTGATCGTTGCGGCGATGGGCTCGGCCGGGGTTGCGGGCCGCGGCGGCGAGTACGAGCCGGGTGGTGGCTCGGCGGCGTAGGCGAGCAGGTCGGTCAGGACGCTGGTAGGTGTCGGCCGTGAGCACGATGCTGGAGTGCCCCAGCTGGGCCTGCACCGTCTTGAGGTCGACGCCGGCCTACGACAATCGATACCTACCCCGGCAGCAGCAGTCCTGCTCCCGCTCGCGGAACGCGGCGTCGTCGCCCTGGAAGATTTGCAAAAGGGCTTTCCTCGACGCGGCTGCACTCGGCACCCCGGAGCGGGCGGCCGCCCGCTACGTCAAGCTGCTCCGCAACGCGACCCACGGACACGGCGCCAAGAAGGCCGGGCGGAGGAGACGAACCTGCTTCTCGCGGCACATAACGGTGCAGTACCCCCGGATCTCGCGATGCTCGTCTTCCTGCACCTACTGGTCCTGCTGGCTCATCCCCATGATCTGCGCCGACACCCGAGCAGTAGGCGAAGCGGATAGCGATCGGCATCGTGGACCGCAGCGGTAGCCGCGCGCGGTCGGCGGCAAATCCGGACGCGCCTCGCGCCCGCTGGGAGGATCATCGTCGCTGTGGTCTTTGCGCTCGAGGAGTTGGAGTCAGCGGTTCAGGAACGGGCGAGCACCTGGGCGGGGCTCGAGCTGCATCCGCGCGCCCGTCCTGTTCACCCGAACCATGGGAAACCGGTCACCGGCGTGGAGTTCGAGTCTGCCGTCTGGCTAGTGGAGATCAGCATTTGGAGCACCGGCGAGGCGGACCTGTCCACCGTGCGCCTGACCGACGACCGAGTCGTGAACAAGCACTATGAACTGGCCAATCGAGAAGACCTGGACGCACTGCTCGACGAACTGGTCCGGCTGCTCGCCGAGGACGAGGTCCCGCCAGAAGCCTTCGTCTTCCAGTGGCCGGGCACACCGAGCTGACATCGGATGATCCGCCGGTGATCCTCGGCGAGGAGGCCGACGGCGACCGGTGACGGGCGAGCAACTCGCGGTGTTCCGCGAAGCGACCGTCTTCGCCGCGTTCAGCGCCCCGGGCGCGCTGACCCGCGCTTAGGACGCCGACGCCGCCTGACCGACCCGGTCAGGCGCTGAACCAGATGAAGTCCTGCCCGGGGTCCGACACGTACGCCCGGGTGCACGTGTGCACCTCCGGCGTGACGAGCGTGTCGAACACCGCCGAGCGGTCGAGACAGTCACCGGAGCCGACGCTCATGAGCCGGTTCATGCCGTTGATGCCGTTGGCGTACGGCCGCCAGATCTGCTTCGGAGGGATGCTGGGAACGCACAACTCGGCGAACACCCTGCTGCCTCGCCCGTTCGGAGCGGACAGGCACCAGCCGCTCGAGTTGATGATCCGGTACCAGTTGTCGCCGGTGGCGAGGTGCTCGAAGCGCCATTGGAGACTGCCCTTGGAGGCGCACGGGGACGGGCGGTAGGACACGTCGACGGTCGGTCCCCCCGTGTTGAACGTTTGGTCCAGGCAGTAGTAGGTAGGGGCATGTCTGATCGTCACGAACGACGCGGCGGACGCCGGTGACGCCGCCAAGACGCCACCGGCAATCGCCAGCAAGATGGCCACGGCAAACTTCAGCAACCTGCTCATCGCGCTCCTCCCGTTGATGGATATCAATTGAACCGACACGCGGGGAACGAACGCCAGGTTGCAGTCGGCTGTTTGTCAGGCACTACTGGAACGCTGCGAAGAAGCGATCCCGGAAAGCGTTCATCGTCGTGGCTCGCGTCAGCGCCGGCCACGATCGACGAGGGCTGGTGGTCGCCCAGGAAGACCATCCAGCGGCGCTTCCGTCCTCTATGCCGTCCGCCGATGTGGTCATTCACGACGTGCTTGCTGATGAGGCGGCCGGATACGTGCGCCACGACGGCGTAGACAGTGGCGGTCCGGATCGAGCTCGCGACGTCGACCTCGGATTATCCGTGCAGGGTAGGACGTTGGTCGTGGACCGGTTACCGGGCTGGGCCGCCTACCCGCGGCAGCGCGGCCCGGCCCGTCTCTTCGCACTCAAACACGGGGAGATCGGCCGGTATCGGGCGAACTTCCGGTTTACCGTCACCACCTGCGCTTGCGATCCAAGCTGGCGTTACGAGGACTGGCTGATACTCGTCGCAAACGGCGACATGAGAACTGACGGGTTCGTCTCACGCGAGCCCGGCCAAGCCGGCGACACGGCGAGTGATGGCGGGGCTCAGCCGACGCGCACGATCGGCGGCAGATCCGTGCACTGGATCTTGGCCGGCGCGAACAATGCGACAAGATTTGCGGGCCGCCAAGGTGTAGGCGTGATCATCTCACATACGCATCGGAGATAGGAGTGGCAACGGCCGCTGAGCAGGACGGCGGGCTTTCTCCGGTGTAACGGTGCCGGTGTCCGTGGCGAACCCCCGCAGCGCGAGCGCGGCGAATCGCTGAGACGCTAGGGGACGGAGGTCTGGGTCAAGGCGTTCGAGTCCGCTGTTCAGCGTGAGGACGAGGTCGAGGTCGCGCCGGTGGAAGTCCTGCCGTAACGATCCCTCGGCCTTGGCGCGGCGGACCAGATCGGCGAAGACCTGCTCTGCGTGATCGCGGCGGGCCGCGAGATCGATGCGATCCGCCGCGCTGGGAGAGAATCCGCGGAACAATACGCGGTTGACGGCGTCAAGGACGAGTAGCCGTTCCACGACAACGCTGAACCCGCGCCATGCGGAGGGTTCCTGCGCGGCAACGACAACCCCGTCCACGCACGCGTCCACCTGGCCGGAGAGAACCGCGGCGATGAGATCTCCCCGGGAGGGGAAATGGCGGTGCAAGGTGGCCATACCGACGCCGGAGCGCCGGGCGACAGCTTTCAGCGGTGCGTCGAGCCCGCAGTCGAGGAACACCTCGCGTGCCTCTGCTAGCAGACGTTGGCGGTTCTGCTCAGCATCACGGCGCATCGGCCTCTTGCCGGCCGCGGCCATCCGGGACGCCGACGGCCCACTTGCTCTCACTTGCGCCGTCTCAGCGGTCTTCGGCCCGTCCACGGCCATACGGTATCGCGATGCGGGCATCGTGCCCGGCTCCGTGGATACCCGTCGGCAGCCGGGTGGTGCGACTAGGGCGGGAGAACCGACATGGGCGAGATGCGGGCGGCAATATACGACCGGTACGGACCACCGGAGGTGTTGCGTATCGCCAACGTCGAGCGACCCCAGCCCCGCGAAGGGGAGGTGCTTGTCCGTGTCCTCACGACGAGCCTGAACGGTGGGGAGATTCAGGGCCGCTCCGGCCGGCTACGACTGGTGCTCGGCAACCGGTTCCCGCAACGCACTGGCATCGACCTCGTCGGCGAGGTCGTCGAGACCGGCGCCGGCGTGCAGGACATGCGGTCCGGGCAGAGGGTTTGGGGTATCAGCGAGAATCCTATCGGCACAACCGCCGAATACTTCGCCATCCGGCGGTCCCGGCTCTCCGCCGCGCCCGCCGGGCTGACAGCCGCTGAGGCAGTCACGCTGCTGGCCGGGGGAACCACCGCCCTGACCGCGCTGCGTGAAAAGGCCGCGTTGAAGTCCGGCGAGCGGCTGCTGGTGAGAGGTGCGGCCGGCGGCGTCGGCAGTCTCGCGGTACAGATCGGCAAGCTACTCGGGGCTCACGTCACCGCCACGGCCCGCACCTCCGCGATCGACTTTGCCCGATCGCTCGGCGCCGACCACGTGATCGATTACACCCGCGTCCCGCTGGCCGAGTTCGGTCGCTTCGACGTCGTCCTCGACACTTCGGGGGTGGACCATCGCGCGTTGCGCCGCTTGCTGAATCCCGGCGGCCGCATGGTAGCCATCACCATCGACATGCAGCGGCGTCTTGCCAGCCTGGCATATCTCCTCATATCGACGATCCACGGACCTCGCCGCGTGCGGATCTTCCGCGGCGATCCGACCCCGACGCTGCTGACTGAGCTTGCCGCCATGGCCGAACGCGGCGACGTGCGTCCCGTCATCGACCAGGTCTTTCCCTTCGATGGCATCATCGCGGCACACCACGCCGTGGAAGCCGGTGGTGTACGCGGCAAACACGTTATCGAGATCGCGCGACCGTCGTAACGAGTGCCGGCACCGCACCGGCCCGATCATGCCGACCGCCACGCGCTACCGCCCCATCGTCCGGTTCTCGCCGCAAGACCCCACCCGATCTAGCGCCTGATATCGGTATAAGCGCTGTTAATCCGCGGGTTGTAGGTTCAAGTCCTACGCGGCGCACCAAGCATCACCAGGCCGTATAGCTTTCGAGCTATACGGCCTTGATTCCTTATGGGTCTTGTGTGGGCGCCGCCGCTTCGCCAGCCGGCCTTTGCTGCGACGGGCTCGACCGGGTGGCGTCTCGGGCTATTGCTGGCCGGCCTGGGTGACCAGCGCGTCCAGCAGTGCGGCTGTCACGGGTTCGCCGGTCACGAGCACCCGGAAGTGGATCGGCCCGACCGCCTGGTCGACGAGCAGGTCGATGTCGGCGCCGGGGGGCAGCTCGCCCCGTGCCACGGCCCGGTCGAACGGCACCCGGTCGCGGGCCCGCAGCCGGGGCAGAACCTCCGCTCGCAGCCGGGTGGCCAGCTCCGGATCGTGCTGGGCCTGACCGGCCAAGGCCCGGAACACCGCGCCCGAGTCGGACACCTCGAGGAAGCGGACCAGCTCGTCGAGGTGGGCGCGCAGGTCGGTGTGGAAGGCGCCGGTGTCAGCCAGCGTCAGTTCCTGGGCGCTGTCGGCGGTGAACGCGTCGATGAGAATGTCGGTCTTGGAGCGCCACCACCGGTAGATCGTCTGCTTGGCGACGCCGGCCCGGGCGGCGATGCCCTCGATGGTGACCTTGGCGTAGCCGATTTCGGCGACGAGGTCGTCCGCCGCCTGGAGCACGGCCTCGCGGGCCGCCTCGCTCCGGCCGTGCCGGTTGCCGTGATGCATCGTGCGCTCCTTCCCGTGAGCCCGGGTCGCCCGAGACGTTACAAGATCCGGGGCTTCCATAGACGCGACGTTGCGTCTAGCCTAGCGACATGACGACGACACTGCACGACCCCGCGGTCCGCGACCTGATCGCCCGGCTGTTCACCGAGGCCGAACGCGATGACGAGCGCTCGCCGGGCCGGCCCGCAGCCACGATCACCGCCCAGGAACGCTCGGACCTGCTTGAAGACGTCTACATGCCGATCTCGGCGCGCGGCGGCGACCTGCTCTACACCCTGGTCCGTGCGGCCCGGCCGCAGACGGTGGTCGAGTTCGGCACCTCGTACGGGATCTCGACCCTCTATCTGGCCGCGGCCGTGCGTGACAACGGGATCGGGCACGTCACCACGACCGAGCTCAGTGCGACCAAGGTCAGGGCGGCCCGCGCCAACATCGAGGAGGCCGGGCTCAGCGACCTTGTGACTGTGCTCGAGGGCGACGCCCTGACCACCCTCGGCACAGTCGACGGCCCGATCGGCCTGGCACTGCTCGACGGCTGGAAAGAGATGTGCCTGCCCGTCCTGCGCCTGCTCGAGGACCGGCTCGCCCCGGGCTCCCTGATCGTCGGCGACGACTCCACATTCGACTCGATGAGCAACTACCTGTCCTACGTCCGCGACCCGGCCAACGGCTACGTCAGCATCGACTTTCCGGTCGAGGACGGCATGGAGCTCAGCTGCTGGACGGGCCGCTGATCTCGCGACCGCGGCGTCAAGCGAACATTTCGGGCGGCGCGGCACGGCAGCTCAGCCCGCCCGCGCGTAACGCCGAAAGGCTCCGGTCAACTCTGATTCATCGGCTACTTTCGATAGCTTGCTGGGGCGGCCATCCGGCGGACGGGCGAGCACCGCCGGGCATTCACGTGGCGACCGGAACGTACGCGTTCATGATTGCCATCAAGCGCCGGGTCTTCGTCCTGGGTGGACTGGCCACCGTCGGAATGACCGCCCTCGCCAAACAAGCCAACGCCGCCACGCCCTACCCGTTCAAGCTCGGTGTCGCCTCCGGTGAACCGGACTCGAGCAGTGTCGTGCTCTGGACCCGGCTCGCCCCGGTCCCGCTCAACGCCGACGGTCAGGGCGGCATGCCCAACTCTGACGTCACCGTCGAGTGGCAGGTCTCGGCCACCGACACCTTCGCGACGCTGACCGCCAGCGGCACCGTCACGGCCCGCTACGCCGACGCGCACTCGGTGCATGTCGTCGCCGGCGGGCTCCCGGCCGACGCCGACTACTACTATCGCTTTCGCGCGCAGGGCCACATCTCGGCCGTCGGGCGTACCCGCACCGCGCCGGCCGCCGGCGCCTTCGGCCGTACGCTGAAAATGGCCTTCGCCTCCTGTGCTCACTACGAGTCCGGGTATTTCACCGCCTACCGCCGGATGGCCGAGGACCGGCCCGACCTGATCCTGCACCTGGGTGACTACCTCTACGAGGACGCGACCACCACCGGGTCGGTGCGCGAGCATGCCGGCGCTGAGATCGTCTCGCTGGCCGACTATCGGCGGCGGTACGCGCAGTACAAGAGCGATCCCGATCTGCAGGCCGCGCACGCGATCGCGCCGTGGCTCGTCGTGCCGGACGATCACGAGGTCGAGAACAACTACGCGAACATGGTGCGCGCCGACAGCAGCCCGGCGCTCACCGCCGCCCAGTGGACGGCCCGGCGTACGGCCGCCTACCGCGCCTACTACGAGAACATGCCGCTTCGCCCGGCGGCCGCGCCTTCCGGCAACAGCATCCCGCTCTACCGGCGGGTGCGGTGGGGGCAGCTCGCCACCTTCCACATGCTCGACACCCGCCAGTTCCGCGACGACCAGGCCTGCGGTGACGGCTGGAAAGTCTGCGCCGAAGCCGGCAACAGCGCTCGTACGCTCACCGGCGCGGCCCAGGAGGCTTGGCTTCTCGACGGCCTGGCCCAGCACTACGGCACCTGGGACATCCTCGGTCAGCAGGTCTTCTTCGCCCGGCAGTACGACGCCTCGGGCGCGGCCAGCATGGACGCGTGGGACGGATATCGCGCCTCGCGCTCGCGCATCCAGCAGGGCTGGCGCGACCGGGCCGTCCGCAACCCGCTCGTGCTGACCGGCGACGTGCACGCGGCCTGGGCCAACGACCTGAAGGCCGATTACGCCAACCCGAACTCCGCGACCATCGGCACGGAGCTCGTCTGCACCTCGATCGCGTCGGGCGGGAACGGCTCGGCGACCACCGCGATCCCCAACGCCGCGACGAACCCGCACCTCAAGTTCTACTCCAACCGCCGCGGATACGTCCTCACCACGATCAGCCCGGCCGAGGTGAAGGCCGACTTCCGCTCGATCCCCGTGGTCACCGAGCACGGCGCGGCCGTGTCCACCCTGCGCTCGTTCGTCGTCCAGGACGGCGTTCCCGGCCTCGAGTTGCTTTAGGAGCCCCCCGATGCTTGCCCTTCTCCCGGCCGTCCTCGCGGCCGCCGTCAGTTTCACCACCGCCAACAGCGTCGCCACGGGCGACCAGGACGGTCCGGCCATCGCCACCAACCGGGGCAACGCCGTCGTGGTGTGGGCGGACGACCCGGACGGCAACGGTGTCTTCAACATCCCCTACCGCGTCGTCTCACCGGCCGGGACCGTGCTCGCCTCGGGGCGCGCCAACGCGGACGCGGCCGGGGATCAGCTCGTGCCGAACGTCGCGGTCGACCCGGACGGCACGCCCTCCGACGCCTCCGCGGTGGCCTTCACCGTGGTCTGGGAGGACGTGCAGGGAACGGCCTACAGCGTCAAAGCCGCCGGATACACCGGGATCACCACCAAGGCGTACGAGGTGACGGCCTCACCGGCCGGCGGCGTGCACCACCGTCCCGACGTCGCCGTGTCCGCCGCGGGCGACGCCACGATCGTCTGGGAGTCGGGCGAGGACATCGGCCTCACCCGGCTCGCCAAGGCGAACGGCGCCGTGCTGCTGACCCCGCGCCTCGCGAACGCGACAACGGCCGGCCAGCAGCGCCGGCCGGCGGTCGCGGCCAACTTCAACGGCGACCTGATCGTGGCCTGGGAGTCGGGCGGCGTGTGGGCGCGCTCGTTCACCCCGGCGGCGGCCGGCCGGCACGCCGAGGTGCAGGTCTCGACCACGACGGGCGCGGCCGCCCCGACGGTCGGGCTCGACGATCAGGCGTACGCGGTGGTCGGCTGGACGGTGAGCGGCGCCGACGGCTGGCTGCGCGGGCTCAACCCGGACGGCAGCTTCACCGGCCGCCTCGGCGCGCAGACCCTGACCAGCACGACGACCGGGCGGCAGGACCAGTTCACGGTGGCCGTCTCCCCCTGGGGCGAGGTGCCGGTCGCCTACACCGACGACAACGACGGCAACCTGTTCGACCAGATCCTGCTCGGTCTCGGCGCCACCAACTCCGCCTGAGTCACGGCGCCTCTCCGAGCGGACACGCGTCAGGGCAGGGTGACGACCTGGGCCGCGTAGGAGAGGCCGGCGCCGAAGCCCACGAGCAGGGCGGGACCCGTCACGTCGGGCAGGGCGGCCATGGCCTGCGGGATGGAGGCCGCTCCGGTGTTGCCGTTCGTGGTGATGTCGGTGGCCACCCGTACGTGTGGGCCCAGTTCCAGGGCCTTGGCCGCGGCCGCGGTGATGCGCAGGTTGGCCTGGTGGGGGATGAAGGCCGCCAGGTCGTCCGCGGAGATGCCCGCCGCGTCCAGGGCCCGCCGGGCCAGACCGGGGATGACGGAGGTGGCCCAGCGGAAGACCTCGGGTCCGGCCATCCGCAGGATGCCCGTCTCGTCGTACCTCAGAACCTCGCTCTTGGCGCCGTCGGCGCCCCACACCACCGGGCCGACGCCGCACGTCTGTGACGGGCCGACGACCACCGCGCCCGCGCCGTCGCCGAAGAGGAACGCTGTGCCCCGGTCGCGCTCGTCGACGATGTCGGTCATGCGCTCGGCGCCGACCAGGACCACGTAGCCGGCCGAGCCGTTGCGGACCAGCGCGTCGGCGGTCGCCAGGGCGTGCGGAAATCCGGCGCACGCCGCTCCCAGGTCCATCCCGGCGGCGTCGGTGGCGCCCAGCGCGGCGGCCACCAAGGGCGCCACCGTGGTCGCGCGGCCACGGTGGGACATCGTCGCCACCAGCACGGCCGAGACCTCGGCCGGGTCGACGCCGGCGCCGGCCAGGGCCTTGGAGGCGGCCGTCGTGGCCATCGTGACCAGGTCCTCGTCCGGTGCGGCGCGCCGGCGCGACTCGATGCCGCAGCGGCGGCGGATCCACTCGTCGCTCGAGTCGATCAGGGCGGCGATCGTCTCGTTGCCCACCTCGGTCCGTGGGCGGTACGTGGCGACGCTCAGGATGCGCGACCCGGGGTGACCGGCGCGGCACTGCAAGACAGGGGCCATGGCCAGATACAAGCATGCTCGTCTGAGTGCCCTCCGTTTTCTTCATTCCTCACCGGTAACCAAGCATCTATAGGCTTGTCGGGTGAGTCATTTTGATGTTCTTGTCCTCGGTGCCGGGCCCGGGGGATATGTCGCCGCCATCCGTGCCGCTCAGCTCGGCAAGACGGTCGCTGTGGTCGAGCACAAGTACTGGGGCGGCGTCTGCCTCAACGTGGGCTGCATCCCGTCCAAGGCGCTGCTGCGCAACGCCGAGATCGCGCACATCATCACGCACGAGAAGAAGACGTTCGGGATCGAGGGGGACGCCACCATGTCCTTCGCGCCGACCCACCAGCGCAGCCGCAAGGTGGCCGAGGCCAGCGCCAAGGGCGTCCACTTCCTGATGAAGAAGAACGCGATCACCGAGATCGACGGCTGGGGCACGCTGACCGGGCCGAAGTCGATCGACGTCGACGGCGAGCAGCACACGTTCGACAGCCTGATCGTCGCCACCGGCGCCACCGTGCGGATGCTGCCCGGCATGGCGACCAGCCAGAACGTCGTCACGTACGAGGAGCAGATCCTCGACGAGAAGCTCCCCGGGTCGATCATCATCGGCGGTTCGGGCGCGATCGGCGTCGAGTTCGCCTACGTGATGGCCAACTTCGGTGTCGACGTGACGATCGTCGAGTTCCTCGACCGGATGGTGCCCACCGAGGACGCCGACGTGTCCAAGGAGCTGTTCAAGCACTATCGCAAGCTGGGCGTGAAGGTGCTGCTGAGCACCAAGGTGGAGAAGGTCGAAGACACAGGTTCGGGTGTACGGGTGACGGTGAGCCCGGCCGGCGGCGGCGAGTCGAAGGTGCTCGAGGCCGATCGGATGCTCGCCGCGTTCGGCTTCGCCCCGCGCGTCGAGGGCTACGGCCTGGAGGCGGCCGGGGTCAAGCTCACCGACCGTGGCGCGATCGAGGTCGACGCCCGCGGCCGCACGAACGTGGAGGGCGTCTACGCCATCGGCGACGTGACCGGCAAGCTGATGCTGGCGCACACGGCCGAGGCGATGGGAGTGGTGGCGGCCGAGACGATCGCGGGCGCCGAGACCCAGGAGATCAATTTCGACATGATCCCGCGGGCCACGTTCTGCCAGCCGCAGATCGCCTCGTTCGGCTACTCCGAGGAGCAGGCGCGGGACAAGGGCTACGACGTGAAGGTGGCCCAGTTCCCGTTCTCGGCCAACGGCAAGGCCCGGGGCATGGCCGAGACCGCCGGCTTCGTCAAGATCGTGGCCGACGCCGAGCACAACGAGATCGTCGGCGCCCACCTGATCGGCCCCGAGGTCACCGAGCTGCTGCCGGCCCTCACCCTGGCCCAGATGTGGGATCTGACGGCCGACGAGGTGGCCCGCAACGTCTTCGCCCACCCGACCCTGTCCGAGGCGGTCAAGGAGGCGATCGAGGGCATCGCCGGCCACATGATCAACCTCTAGCGGCGCGCAGACGTTCGGCGGCCTGGGCCCGCAGTGCGTCGCCGCCCGCCGCGGCGCCACCGCACAGTGCCATCTCCCGGGCGTTGTACGCAGCCATCCACAAGCCGGCCGCCCACGCGACCTCCAGCTCCTCCGCCGTGAACGAGCGCCCCCGAACGTCCTGGTAAGTCACCAGGAAAGCCGCGGAGCTCTCGATCGGCGCCAGCGTGGGCGGCCCGGCACTGGCGAACGACCCGCTCGCCGCGCCCACCAGCGCCGCCTCCGGCTGCCAGGCCAGGCTGTCCCAGTCGTGCACGGTCCATACCCGCCGGCCCCGCCATCGCAGGTTCTGCGCCTCGAAGTCGGCGTGGCCGAGCACGCACGGCAGGCCGGCGGCCAGCAGCCGGCGCCGCGCGCGCCCGGCCGTCTCGGGAATGTGCCAGGGCACGACACTCTGGTCCCGGCGGTCGAGCAGGTCGATGGCCGGCCACAACCCGACGTCGGTGTGGTCCCACCGCACCCAGGGCGGATTCGGCAGCGGCGGCGCGACGGTCACCCCGGCGAGTTCGGCCATCAGCCGGGCGTACGCCTCCGCGCAGCGCACGGCCATGTCCGGCGAGTCCCCGTGCAAGATCTCGCCTCCGGGGCGGAACTCCTCGGCGTGCACGGCCAGCTCACCGATTCTGACCACCGGCGTGAGCGGCCGGGCACACGGAAACCCCCGCTCGGCCAGCCGTGCCTGCGCCGCGACACACGACGAGGCCCGGCCTTCGTCGGCCCGCGCCTTGACCACGACCTCGCGGCCACCGGCCAGCCGCAGACCGAACACCATCGAGACCTGTTCAGACTGGAACAGCACACCGGCCGGCTCGCCGCCCAGGTGCTCGAGACACCAGGCCGGCAACCAGTTCGGCATCACGGTGGGCATCAGAACAACGGAGCCTCGTCGAGGCCGGGGGCCTTGCCCGACCAGTCGCCTTCGGTGACGCCGGACCGCAGGAGGGTGGCGGCGGTGGCGGCCCGGCTGCGGATCACGTCGATGGGGGCGCCGGCCAGCAGGCCGGTGATGTCGTCGCGCTGCCATCGGAGCTCGCGGGCCACACCGGGGTCGTCCACCATGCGGAGCTCGGCGCGGGCGGCCGAGGTGGCCCGGGCCCGCAGGGTGGCCTCGTCGTTGATCGCGGCGGCGGCGGCCACCGCGTACGCGACCGTGACGATGGCGTCCCAGCGCTGCTCGTGGAAGTCGCCGAAGTCGGAATCCTCGCCGGTCTCGTCCAGCAGCGGCTGTTCGGGGCGGGGCCGCGATGGCGGCGCGCCGGTCTCGGCACACTGCCATGTGGCGGCCAGGGCTTCCCGGAGCATGCCGGCCAGCCGTGGATCCTCGGCCACCGTCCACAGCCCGGCCGCCCGCTGGCCGCAGGCGCCGGCGAAGGCGACCAGCGCCCGGCCCGCGGGCAGCTCCGAGACGAGCTCGACGCCGTGCCTGGCCATGGATCCGCCGCCCGCCGGGGCTACGCCTCGGCCGGGACCAGGCGCTCGGTCAGGACCTGGAGGTGAGTGGTTCGGGCCTCGGCGTGGCGCCGGCGGCCGGCCTCGGTCAGCTCCACGAAGATGCCCCGGCGGTCGTCGACGCAATGGGAGCGGGCCACCAGGCCCTGCTTCTCCAGGCGGGCCACGGTGCGGGAAAGCGCGCTCTGGCTCAGGTACATGGCCGCGGCCAGCTCCTGCATGCGTCGCTTGTCACAGTCTCGGGTGACGAGACGGTCGAGGGTCTCGAAGTCGCTCAGGGTGAGGCCGTGCGCCTCCTGCAAGGCGCGCTCCAAGTGGGCGGCGACCGCGTTGTAGCTGGACAGCAGCGCCTGCCAGCGGGTGATCAGAGCGGACTCGGCCTCCATGCCCGGCATCCTACCCTCGCCGCGCCGGAACATGCACTCGCATTTTATGCGTCCACATCTAATGCGTCGACATTCTATGCGTGTGCATATAGCGTCGTCGCCGTGACCATCACTGGAAACCCCGCGTCCACCGCTGTCGCGCCGCCGAAGAGAGAACTGCGCTGGACCCCGCGGCTCTGGGGCGTGCTGGCGGTGCTCTGCGCTGTTCTCTTCCTCGACGGCCTCGACGTCTCCATGGTCGGTGTGGCCCTGCCGTCCATCGGCACCGAGCTGGGCCTTTCCACCACGTCGCTGCAGTGGATCGTCAACGGCTACGTCCTGGGATACGGCGGCCTGCTGCTGCTCGGCGGCCGGACCGCCGACCTGCTCGGCCGGCGCCGTGTCTTCCTGATCGCGCTCGGCGTCTTCACGGTCGCGTCGCTGGTCGGCGGGCTGGTCGACGACGGCGGCCTGCTCATCGCCACCCGCTTCGTCAAGGGTCTGGCGGCCGCCTTCACCGCGCCCACCGCGATGTCGATCCTCACCACGACCTTCCCGGAGGGGCCGGCCCGCAACCGGGCACTGTCGATCTTCACGGTCTTCGGCGCCAGCGGATACTCGTCCGGCCTGATCCTCGGCGGCGTGCTCACCAGCCTCGGCTGGCGGTGGAACTTCCTGGTGCCCGTACCCCTCGCTCTGGCCGCCCTGATCGCCGGCTTCGTGCTGATCAAGCGGGACCGTCCGGCCGCCGACGGCGGCCACGACCTGGCCGGTGCGGCGACCCTGATCGCCGGAATGCTGCTGGCCGTCTACACGGTCGTGTCGGCGCCCACCCGCGGCTGGCTCGACCCGATGACCATCGGCTCGCTCCTGCTGGCGGTGGTGCTGCTCGCCGGCTTCGTCGTCATCGAGAACCGGGTCCGGCACCCGCTGGTCCGCCTCGGCATCCTGCGCATCGGCTCGGTCGTCCGGGCCAACGCCAGCATGGCCGCGCTGATGGGGTCGTACGTCAGCTTCCAGTTCATGATGACCCTCTATCTGCAGGACGTGCGGCACTGGTCGCCGCTGCGCATGGCGCTCGCGCTGCTACCGGCCGGCCTGGTCGTGGCGTTCGGGTCGCCCTTCGTGGGCCGGCTCATCGACCGCTACGGCACCGGGCCGCTGATCGTGGCCGCGATGGTGTCGCTCAGCCTCGGCTACGTCTGGTTCCTCGCCACCGCGGGCACGCAGCCCCACTACCTGGTCACCGTGCTGCCGGCGATGTTGCTGCTCGGCGGCGGCTTCGGCTTCGGCTTCAGCGCCATCATGGCGCAGGCCACCGACGGCATCGCCGACTCCGAGCAGGGCCTCGCCTCCGGTCTGGTCCAGTCGTCGGGGCAGGTCGGGACCGCCCTGGTCCTGGCCGTGGTCACCGCCCTGGTGGCCGGCGGCGCCGGTGGCGACGACCTGACCGAGTCCCACCCGGGGATCAACCTCGTCACCGGTGTCGCCGTGGCCGGCCTGCTGCTCAACCTGATCCCGCTGCTGACCAGGCGCCGGCCCGCCCCGCAAGCCTGACCCGAGGCCCTTGGCCGGCGGTCGGGCCGGCCAAGGAAGGGCAGCGCGGAAAGGCGGCGCGGAAAGGCGGCGCGGAAAGGCGGCGCGGAAAGGCGGCGCGGAAAGGCGGCGCGGAAGGGCGACGCGAAAGGTGCGGAAGGGCGACGCGGAAGGTGCGGGAGGGCGGCGCGGCGCGGGCAGCACGGGCGGCGCGGTGGTCTCATCGCGCGGCCGGTGCGACCTCGGCGACGAACGCGGGCTCGGCCTGGGCGTCGGCGGTCTGTGTGGTGGGCCGTGTGCGGCGCAGCGCCAACGTGAGCGCTGTGCCGATCACGGCCAGGGGGACCAGCCACAGGAACGCGTGGTCGATCGCGGCGGCGAAGTGGGCCGGGACCGTGTCGGCGGCCGACGGGAGGCCCGCCGTCAGCAGGCTGCCGAAGACCGCCACGCCGAGGGCGGCGCCGATCGAGCGGGAGAACGTCACGATCGCGCTGGCCGCGCCCAGGTGCTCGGAGGAGACGCTGTTCTGCACCGAGGCCAGCACGACCATCGGCACCATGCCGATGCCGACGCCCATGACCAGGAAGAACAGGGCGGCCAGGGCCGTCGGCGTCGACGGGGTCAGCGTGCTCAGCAGGAGCAGGCCGGCGACGTTCAGCAGAAGGCCGGTCAGCAGGATCGGGCGTTGCCGGGCCGGGTCGCCGATCAGGCGGCCGGCCACCGTCTGGCTCGCGACCAGGCCCGCCACCAGCGGCAGCATGAAGACGCCGGACAGGGTGGCCGACACCCCGTCGACGATCTGGAGATACGTGGGCAGGTAGACCAGGGCGCTGAACATCAGCACGTTCGCGATGAAGCCGATCGCCGAGGAGACCACCACCGTGCGGGACGTCAGCATGGACAGTGGCAGGACGGGCGCGGCGGCCCGCCGCTCCACCGGGACCACCGCCGCGGCCAGGGCCACGGCCGCCGCCGCCAGGGCGATCGTCGGCCATGAGGTCCAGCCCCAGCGGTCGCCGAACGACGCCACCAGCACCAGGGCCGTGGCCACGCCGGCCAGCAGGGTCGCGCCGGCGTAGTCGATGGGCGCGGTGACCCGCCGTACGGCCGCCGGCAGCGACCGGATCGCCAGGACGACCGCGACCAGGCCCACCGGCACGTTGATCAGAAAGGCCAGGCGCCAGGACAGCGTGTCGGTGAAGACGCCGCCCAGCAGTGGGCCGGCGACGCTGGCGACGCCGTAGACCGAGCCGAACATGGCCTGGTAGCGGCCGCGTTCCCCGGCCGTGGCGATGTCGCCGACCAGCGCGAACGTCAGCACCGTGAGGCCGCCGCCGGCCAGGCCCTGCGCGACCCGGGCCGCGATCAGCTCGGGCAGGTTCTGCGCGACGCCGCACAGCGCCGAGGCGATCAGGAACGCCACGATCGCGATCAGGTAGAGCCGGCGCCGGCCCAGCATGTCGCCGAGCTTGCCCCAGATCGGGGTGGCCGCGGTCGAGGCGAGCAGATAGGCGGCGCTGACCCAGGCGATGTCGCGGAAACCGTCGAGGTCGGCCGCGATGCGGGGCAGCGCGGTCGAGACGATGGTCTGGTCGAGCGCGGCCAGCAGGATGGCGAGGACCAGGGCGGACATGGCCGCCCGCTTCCGGGTTGTCATGCCGTCACTCCCTGGGTCACGGTCTGGAACTCGATGTACTGGCCGAGACCGACGGCGCCGTACTCGCGCCCGATCCCGCTGTTCTTGAATCCGCCGAACGGGCCGTCGAAGCCGATCGGGGCGCCGTTGATCGTGACCGTGCCCGTGCGCAGGCGGCGGGCCACCGCGAGCGCGCGCTCAGCAGAGGCCGACCAGACGCCGCCGGAGAGGCCGTACTCGGAGTCGTTGGCGATGCGGACGGCGTCGTCCTCGTCGTCGTAGGCGATGACGACCAGCACGGGGCCGAAGATCTCTTCCTGGGCGATGCGCATGCTGTTGTCCGCATCGGAGAACAGCGTCGGCGTGACGTAGAAACCCTTGTCGAGACCGTCGGGGATCTGCGAACCACCGGTGACCAGGGTGGCGCCCTCGGCCACGCCCAGGTCGATGTAGTCGCGGACGCGCTGCTGCTGGTCGGCGCGGACCATCGGCCCGATGAAAGTGGAAGGGTCGACGGGATCGCCGACCTTGGCCGAGGACACCATCTCCGAGAGAGCGGCGACGATTTCGTCGTAGCGGCTGCGCGGGGCCAGGATCCGGGTCTGTGCGATGCAGGCCTCGCCGTTGTTGAGCAGCGCGCCGAACTTGAGACCGGCGACCGCCGAAGGCAGGTCGGCGTCGTCCAGGATGATCGCGGCCGACTTGCCGCCGAGCTCCAGGCTGACCCGCTTGAGCTGCTCGCCGGCGAGCGAGGCGATGCGCTTGCCGGCCCGGGTCGAGCCGGTGAAGGCGATCTTGTCGACGCCGGGGTGCCTGACCAGGTGCTCGCTGGTCTCGCGGTCGGCCGCCAGCACGCTGAGCACACCCGCGGGCAGCCCGGCCTCGACCATGAGCTGGGCCAGCAGGTTCATGCTCAGCGAGTTCTCCGGCGACACCTTCAGGATCACCGTGTTCCCGGCCAGCAGGGCCGGGATGATCTTCGCGTTGGCCGCCGAGAACGGCGAGTTCCACGGGATGATCGCGGCCACCACGCCGACCGGGGCGCGGCGCACCACCGAGCGGAACGGCGCCGACGGGTCGGACGGGGTGAGCGTCTCCTCCCAGCCGAACTCCGCAGCGGCCTTGAGGTAGCTGTTGGCCTGGCGGGACAGGCCGCCCTGACCGGCCCGGGTGAACCAGAGCGCGGACCCGTTCTCGGCCGAGATGATCTGCGCGATGTCCTCGCCGCGGCTCTCACGGAGCTCGTTGTAGCGGCGCAGCACGGCGATCCGGCCGGCCGGCGGGAGCTGCGGCCACGGGCCGTTGTCGAAGGCCTCCCGGGCGGCGGCCACGGCCCGGTCGATGTCGGCCGGCTGGGCCTGCACGGCGCGGCCGATGACCGTCCGGTCGTGCGGGGAAACGATCTCGAGAGGGCTGGGGTCGGTGGGCTCGGTCCAAATGCCGCCGATGAAGAGCTTGTCGTACGTCGTGTTCTGCATAAGTGCCACAGTAGCGTGACAGTTTGCGGATTGAAAAGCCTCTGTGACGTAGAGCTAAATCCCTTAAGTTGCACGATCGGGTGCTACCTTGGGGGCATGAGAGCCGACGCCACCCGCAACCTCGAGACCGTGCTGAGCACCGGCGCCCGCATGCTCGCGGCCGACCCGGCCACCAGCGTCAGCGCCATCGCGGCCGAGGCCGGCGTCGACCGGCGTACCGTCTACCGCCGCTTCGCCGGCCGCGAGGAGCTGCTCGCGGCCATCTACGTGGCCCGCCTGGAGGCGATCGAGCGGGTCATGGCCGGCGCTCGCTTCACCGAGTCGCCGGTGCCGGTCGCGCTGCACCGCTACGTCGAGGGCATCATCGGGGTGAACCGCACCTGGCCGGTCGATCTGACCCGCATGCTGGTCGACCCGGCGATCCGCGAGCGCCGGGAGCGCTCGGTCCAGGCTCTCGACGCGTTCCTGCGCCGGGCCGCCGACGAGGGATATCTCCGGCCCGAGCTGCCGCTGAACTGGATCAGCCGCGTCATGCAGCAGATGCTGCATCTGGCCCCGGCCGAGCTGTCCGGCCGCACCGACGCCGAGGCGGCCGACATCCTGGTCGACACGCTCCTGCACGGCGCGGGCACGAGGTAAGCGGCACTTTCGTATCTGGAAGCAAAAGTTACTTCCAACTTGGACTATCTTTCGTACGGGGCGCGGGATACCGTCTGTCATCAAGGCGTAACAAGCACCACACACACGCCAACGCCGGCGCTTCGGCAACGCCGGCTCTCCTCTTTCTTCGCACCTGGTATTCGTGCTGTCGTGCCCCCGTGGAGAAGTCATGACCGAGCCGCAAGCCAAGAAGGCCCTCACTCGCCGCCGTCTCCTCACCGCCTCCGCCGGCGCCGCCGCGGCGCTGGGCGCCGCCGGACTTCCGATCCTGTCGACCGGCACCCCCGCCATCAGCCACGGCAAGCTGCGGGCGGAACCGCTCGTCCCGTCCCGCAACCGGGGCATCATCCTGTACAGCGTCCGCGACCGCATCTCGGCCGCGCCCGACGACTCCGGCATTCCGTACGGCTTCGAGCGGGTACTCGCCCGGCTCGCCGAGATCGGATACAAGGAGATCGAGTTCGCCGGTTACAACCAGCACACCTCGATCCTGGGCCGGCAGATCACCCCGGCCGAGATCCGGAAGATCCTGGACGACAACGGCCTGGTGGCCAGCGGAACGCACACCCAGATCAACGCGGCGACCTTCGAGCAGCAGCTCGACATCGCGCAGACGCTGGGCATGAAGCACATCGGCACCGGCTCCGACCCCACGAACAGCGCGTACCGCGCCGACTGGGACGCCGCCGCCGATCTGTGGAACGAGCTCGGGCGTACGGCTCGCAAGCGTGGCCTCAAGCTCTACACCCACAACCACGACGCCGCGTACGGCTTCCTGCTCGACGCCGGCCCGCTCGACGCCACCGGCAAGCCCACCCGCTCGACCGGCACCCGCAAGCTCGAGTACTTCTTCACGAAGGCCGATCCGCGGTACGTCTTCTTCGAGATGGACATCTACTGGGCGTACGTCGCCCGGTTCAAGCACCACACGTACACCGACGCGTGGGGCCGCAGCAAGAGCGACCTGTTCGACCCGATCCTCACCGTGGTGCCGCGCACCGACCGGTTCCCGCTGTTCCACGCCAAGGACGGCGACAAGCAGTCCACACAGGCCAACGGGTACGTCATGACGCCGCTGGGCGAGGGTGACATCAACTTCCAGCAGTTCTTCGAGGAGATCGGCAAGCAGGACTACCACCACGCCAACTGGGAGCAGGACACCGCCCCGGGCGGCACCGCGAACCCCGGCCAGTCGCTGAACTTCGCCGAGGTGAGCTACCGCAACCTGTCCGAGCTGACCATCTACCGCCGATGAGGCGGCGATGGCTGGCCGCCGTCTCGGCCGCGGTCATCACGATCAGCCCGGCCACGGTGGCCTACGCCCACCCGTCGCACCAGCAGCCCGACGTGCTCGTGTTCACCGAGACGGCCGGGGTGCGGCGCGACTCCATCGACAAGGGCGTCCGCACGATCCGCGACCTCGGCCGGCAGCACCGCTTCAGCGTGACGGTCAGCGCCGACTCGTCGGTCTTCACGGCCGCCGGCCTGGCGAAGTACGAGGCGGTGGTCTTCCTCAACACCACCGGCGAGATCCTGACCGAGGGCCAGAAGAGCGCCTTCGAGACGTACATCCAAAGCGGTAAAGGTTTTGTCGGCGTGCACGCCGCGGCCGAGACCGAGCCGGGCTGGACCTTCTATCAGGATCTGGTCGGCGCCGCCGCGACCGGCGCCTCCGCGGTCGAGCCGAGGACCGTGACCGTGGCCGACCGCGTCCACCCGTCGACGGCCCCGATCCCGCGCACGGGGAGCTACAGCGAACAGTGGTACACGTTCGACAAGGACGTGACCGGGGTGTCGCATGTGCTCGCGAGCACCGACAAGCCGCTCTCGTGGTGCAAGGACTTCCGGGGTGGACGGTCCTGGTACACCGGACTCGGGCACTCCACGCAGACGTACACCCAAAGCTCTTTCCAGAAGCACCTGCTCGGCGGCATCCAGTGGGCGTCGGGCCAGGCGGCCGGCGACTGCGGCGCCACCGTGCGGAGCAACTACGAGAAGGTCACCCTCAACGACGAGCCGGGCGAACCGATGACTCTCGCGGTTCTGCCCGACGGGCGGGTGCTGCACAACACCCGCGGCGGCGAGGTGCGCCTCTACGACCCGGCGTCCGGCCTGAGCCCGGTCATCGCCGAGATCCCGGTCTACGTCCACGACGAGGACGGCCTCCAGTCGGTGGCCGTCGACGCGGACTTCGCCAAGAACCGCTGGGTCTACATCTACTACGCGCCGAAGCTGGACACGCCGGTCGACAACCCGGCCACGCCGGCCGTCAACGAAGGCGACGCGCCGGTCACCAGCGCCGACCCGGCCGTCTGGGACAAGTTCAAGGGATACAACCAGCTCTCCCGGGTCAAGCTGGTCGAGACGCCGTCACCGCGCCTCGATCTGAGCACCGAGCAGCAGATCCTGCGGGTGCCGGTCGACCGGGGCAACTGCTGCCACGTCGGCGGCGAGGTGAAGTTCGACGGCAAGGGCCTGCTCTACCTGGTCACCGGCGACGACACCAACGCCGGCGGCTCCGACGGCTTCACGCCGATCAACGAGTCGCCCACGCAGGGACCGGCCTACGACGCCCAGCGCTCGGCGGCCAACACCAACGACCTGCGCGGCAAGGTGCTGCGCGTCAAGGTCCGCGGCGACGGCTCGTACACGATCCCGTCCGGCAACCTCTTCCCGCCGGGCAAGGCCAAGACCCGTCCGGAAATCTTCCTGATGGGCGTACGCAACCCGTTCCGCTTCGATGTGAGCAAGAGCGGTTATGTGTACGTCGGCGACTACTCCCCCGACTCCCGGGTGCCGAACGCGGCTCGTGGGCCGGAGGGCACCGGCCGGTGGATCGCCACCAACAAGGCGGGGAACTACGGCTGGCCCTACTGCTACTCGCCGGAACTGCCGTACATCGACTTCGACTTCGTGACGCGGACGTCGGGGGCGGCCTTCAACTGCAAGACGCCGGTGAACGAATCGCCGCGCAACACGGGCCTGCGCAACCTGCCGCCGGTTCGTCAGCCCACGCTCGCCTACACCTTCAACGCGGTCACCCCGTGCCCGTCGGCGTACCTGCAGGATCCGCCGGTGGCGTGCGGCAACGACTGGCCGGCGCTGGGCACCGGCGGGGTGGGGCCGATGGGCGGCCCGCAATACTCGTACAACCGCCGGCTCGACAACGAGATGAAGTTCCCCGAGTACTACGACGACACCGTGGTCTTCGGCGAGTTCACCCGCAACAAGCTGTTCGCCATGCGCACGGACGGCAAGGACGGCCTGCTGGCCATCGAGCCCATGCTGACCAACTTCACGTGGGCGAATCCGATGGACATCGAATTCGGGCCGGACGGTCAGCTGTACGTATTGGAGTACGGCAACGGGTTCTTCCGGGCCAACCCGGAGGCGCAGCTGTCGACGGTGCGCTACGTGAAGGACGGCCGCTCGCCGGTCGCCCGGATCACGGCGACGCCGGTCTCCGGACAGTCACCACTGACGGTGCAGTTCTCCAGCAGCGGCACCTCCGACCCCGACCCGGGTGACACGATCACCCTGGCCTGGGACTTCAACGGCGACGGGACGACCGACTCGACGGCGGCCGACGCGTCCTACACCTATCAGGCGAACGGCACCTACAACGCACGCCTGACGGTCACGGACAGCACAGGCCGTACGGCGGTGGCCACCCGGGCCATCACGGTGGGCAACACAGCACCGGTGGTCGAGGTGGTGACACCCGCCAACGGGTCGTTCTTCAACTGGGGCGACACCGTGCCGTTCGAGGTGCGGGTGACCGACCCGGAGGACGGCGCGGTCGACTGTTCCAAGGTTTCCGTGAACCTGGTCATCGGCCACGACGAACACGGGCACGGCATCAATTCGACGACCGGCTGTACGGGTTCTCTCCCCAGCCCGGCCGACGGCGCCGACCACGCGGGCGGCTACCTGTTCCTGGGGGTGAGCGCGTCGTACACGGACGCGGGCGGCCTCTCGGCGACGGGACAGGCGACGGTGCAGACGTGGCGCCAGCAGGCCGAGAACGCCCAGGTGAAGAGCGCGGTGGCGATCGCCGCCACGAACGACACCGACGGCAGCGAGCACGTGACCGCCCTGGACAACAACGACTACATAGCCTTCCGCCCGATCGACCTGACCGGCGTCACGTCGGTCACGCTGCGGACGGCCGGCGGCTCAGCGGCCACGGCCGGCCAGCAGAGGGCGGCGGTGGAGGTGCGAAGCGGCTCCCCCACCGGCGAGCTGCTGGCCACCCTGCCGGTGAACGCCACGGCCGGTAACGCCTACTGGTCGAGCCAGACGTTCCCGCTCACGGGGGCGGGCGGCCAGCAGGAGCTCTACTTCGTCACCAAGTCCATAACGGGCGGCCCCGCGACCAACTTGTTCAACCTGAACTGGGTCGAGTTCGCCGCCTCATAGTCGTGGCGGGCAGGGACCGTCCGCCGAACCGGTCCCTGCCCGTCCACTCGCCCCGCCGGGCCGACTCCAGTCGGCCCGGCTTTTTCGTGTTCACGAGAAGCGATTTCGCGCAAGATCTGGCGTAGTGGCGATCATCACGTAGTCGTACGCCAACTGGACACCCGCACGGGGTCATCCATTTATCTAGAAGCACTTATGCTCCGGCGCGTGATCTTTCGATGGCCGCGCCGTGCGCTGTCCGTGCCCGAACGCCTTGGTGGCTTCGGGCTCGCGGCAGCGGTGGCCGCCGTCGTCTGGCCCGCCCTCACCGCCCGTACCGGCGCCGGTCTGCCCTGCCCTCTGCGGACCCTCACCGGCGTGCCGTGCCCGGCCTGCGGGCTGACCACCGCGGCCGTCGCCCTCGTGCACGGCGATCCGCACGGCGCGTGGACGGCCAACCCCGCCGTCTTCGGGCTGGCCGCGCTCGCCGTCGCGGCCGTTCCGCTCGTCGCGCTGCGCGCGTCGGGCCTCCTGCGACCACCCCGCCCTTGGCCGCCGGCCCGGCGCCGCCGGACGGGATGGATCACCGGTCTGCTCGCACTCGTGAGCTGGCTGTTCCAACTTCACCGGCTCGACCTCGTCTGAGCCACACCGAAGGAAGCGCAAAGATGACATATCAGCAGCAGCAGTACGCCGCGCCGACCACCAGCTACGCGAGCTGGATCCAGCGCGTCGGCGCCTACCTCATCGACGGCCTGTGCGTCGCGCCGTTCTCGATCCTGGGCGCGCTGCTCGGCATGAGCGACGGCAAGATCAACGCGCTCTACTACGTCTTCGCGCTGCTCGGCCTGGCCGTGACCGCCTACAACCGGTGGTTCCAGGGCGGCAAGACCGGTCAGAGCTGGGGCAAGAAGGCCCTCGGCCTGCGCCTGGTCGGCGAGCAGACCGGGCAGCCGATCGGCGCCGGCCTCGCCTTCGCCCGCGACCTGGCCCACTTCATCGACGCGATCATCTGCTACATCGGCTTCCTGTTCCCGCTCTGGGACGCCAAGCGGCAGACCCTGGCCGACAAGATCGTCAAGACCGTCGTCATCCGCTGACCCGCCGTTCCCGGGCCGGGCTCCCTCCGGCCCGGGAACACCCGGTCACTCCTCCGGGATGACCATGTCGAACATCTGCGGGCGCGGCACGTCCGGGTCGGGCCCATTGCGTACGCCGGTGTCCAGCGCGTCGATGCTCGCCATCTGCCCGGCGCTCAACTCGAAGTCGAAGACGTCGAAGTTCTCGGCGATGCGGCCGGGGTTCGTCGACTTCGGGATCGCCGAATGGCCGTGCTGGAGCTGCCAGCGCAGCATCGCCTGGGCCGGGGTCTTGCCGTGGGCGGCGGCCACGGCGCCGATCGTGGGGTCCTGGAGGACGTTGCGGCGCTCCTCACCCCAGCCGGGGTAGAAGGTGATGCCACCGATCGGGGACCAGGCCTGGGTGAGGATGCCGTGCTCGGCGTCGGCCTTGCGCACATCGGGCTGGGAGAAGTACGGGTGCAGCTCGATCTGGTTCACGGCCGGCACGATGCCGGTGCTCGCCAGCAGGTCGTCCAGGTGGCGGCGCATGAAGTTGCTGACCCCGATGGCCCGTACGGCGCCGTCGGAAAGAAGTTTCTCCAGAGCCTTGTACGCCGCGATGGTGCGCTCGAAGCGGTCGGTGGCCGGCTGGTGCAGGATCAGCAGGTCGAGCCGCTCGACGCCCAGCTTGCGGGTGGCTTTCTCGAAGGCGTGCAGCGTCTCGTCGTACCCGTAATCGCTGACCCAGATCTTCGTCTCGATGAAGACCTCGTCACGGGGGACGCCGGCGCGGCGGATCCCCTCGCCGACCTGGCGTTCGTTGCGGTACGCGGCCGCCGTGTCGATGTGCCGGTATCCGATCTTCAGCGCCGTCTCGACCGCGGTGGCGGTCTCCTCGGGGGCGCTCTGGAACACGCCCAGGCCGAGCGCGGGCATCGTCACACCGTTGTTGAGTACGAGTTCCTGAACCATGCCTCCGACGGTAGGCCGGGCCGGGCCGATGAGAGGGGTTACGTCGTAACCCCCCTTGTTTTCCCGGACGGCGAAGTGGGCACCTCACGATCAAGACATCGACGGATGAGGAGGCCCCCATGGCAGGCAACGAGCACGACGTCAACCGCAGCACCCGCTCCGGCCGGTTCGTGAAGGACAGCACCGCCGAGCGGCAGCCCGACACCACGACGACCGAGCACGTCGGCGGCGACAAGACCGACGGCGACCGTGAAGTGCACCGCAGCGCGAAGACCGGCCGCTTCGTCACCGAGACCACCGCCGACCTGCACTCGTCGACGACCGAGAGCCAGCGGGTCTGACCTTAAGCGGCCTTCAGCGACTCGTGCGTGGGCGCCTCCGGGATGTGCGCGGGGCGCCCCACGGCGAACTCCTTGCGCAGCACCTGGACGATCTCGCCGAGACGGTCGAGCTGGTGAAGGACCTCGGCGTGCGGAATGCCCATGCCGTCCAGGACGAAGAGCTGGCGCTGATAGTCGCCGGCGTACTCACGGAAGCCCAGGATCTGGTCGATGACCTGCTGCGGGCTGCCGACCGAGAGCGGTGTCTGGCGGATCATCTCCTCCAGGGACGGCCCACCGCCGTACACCGGGGAATTGTCGAAGTAGGGCCGGAACTCGCGGAGCGCGTCCTGTGAGTTGTCCTTGACGAAGAACTGACCGCCCAGGCCCACGATCGCCGTGTCGGCCGGGCCGTGCCCGTAGTGCTCGAAGCGCTCGCGGTAGAGGCGGATCATCCGGCCGGTGTGCGACGGCGGCCAGAAGATGTTGTTGTGGAAGAAGCCGTCGCCGTAGTACGCGGCCTGCTCGGCGATCTCCGTGCTGCGGATCGAGCCGTGCCAGACGAACGGCGGCACACCGTCGAGCGGGCGCGGCGTGGACGTGAAGGCCTGGAGCGGCGTGCGGTACTTGCCCGACCAGTCGACGTTCTCCTCCCGCCACAGCCGGCGGATCAGCGCGTAGTTCTCCACGCTCAGCGGAATGCCGGCTCGGATGTCCTTGCCGAACCACGGATAGACCGGGCCGGTGTTGCCCCGGCCGAGCATGAGATCGACCCGGCCGCCGGCCAGATGCTGGAGCATCGCGTAGTCCTCGGCGATCTTCACCGGATCGTTGGTGGTGATCAGCGTGGTCGACGTGGACAGGATGATCCGGCTGGTCCGGGCCGCGACATAGCCGAGCAGCGTGGTCGGTGACGACGCCACGAACGGCGGGTTGTGGTGCTCCCCGAACGCGAAAACGTCGAGGCCGGCCTGCTCGGCGTGGACGGCGTACTCGGTGATGCGCTTGAGGCGCTCGTGCTCGCTGGGCGTCTCACCGGAGACCGGGTCGCGCGCCAGATCACCCACGCCGAAGATCCCGAACTGCATGACTCCCCCTCGCATCTGATTGACACGTCAATCATGCGCCTGATTGACGTGTCAATTACAGCGACGTTGGTCACCCCCGCTGCCCGAGCCACTGCTCGGCGTCCCAGGCCCGGAAACGCTCCACCTCGGCGAACCCGAGCTTCGCGGCCAGGCGCATCGAGGACAGATTGGCGCTCTGGGTCACGAGCACGACCGGCTCACCGACCCAGCCGATCGCCGCCGCACAGGCCTCGACGGCATAGCCGAAACCCCAGGCCCGGGGCAGGAACAGATAGCCGAGATCGACCTTCCCCACGGCGGCCGGCCGATGCCGGGCCGGCCGCCGCAGCAGGACCTGGCCGATCATCTCCCCGTCAAGCTCGACGACGAAGCTGCCGGGCCACCGCTCGGGCACGTCGGGCAGATCACGCTCGAGCTGGTCACGGGACTGCGGCCCGCCGAGATAGGTGTGCACCTCGGGCGAGGCCAGCAACTCGACGAAGGCCGGCCGATCCCGAGCCTCGGACGCGCGAAGCACAAGCCTCGCGGTCCGGATCGGAAGAGGCGGCCAGGAAACGGATTCGAGCGCGGTCATACCGGCAGTCAATCAACCCCTGTCATTCGCACAGCGACGACCCTGACCGCGAAAGGGTCCAGCGGAACGACGAGAACACGCCACCCCCGAAGGGATGGCGTGTTCTCGTCAGCGGTCAGTTACGGGTGATGGTGAACTGCGATCCGGGCTGGATCACCACGTCGCCGGTGGCTGAGTTCGTGATGGTCACGTTGGTCAGCGTGGCGTTGCCTCGGGCGCCGCTCATGGCCAGGACGCCGGCGCCGTTGTTGGACTTGTCGATGCGGACGTTTGTGACGGCCACGTTCGGCATGTTGCCGCCGCCGGTCTTGAACTGGATGCCGTCGTACGTGGAGTCCAGGATCTCGGTGTCGCGGATGGTGACACCGACGATGTCCTTCGACGACGGGAACAGGGTGATGGCGCCGAACTCCTGGTCCTCGTTCCAGAACACGCCGCCGGCCCGGTAGAGGCCGTTGTTGGCGATCAGCGTCGTGCCCGTGAACGGCAGCGGGTCGTGGTCGGTGGCCAGCATGATGCCGGGGTAGTTCATCGTGTCGGCGATGATGTTGTTCTCGATGGAGTTGCCGAAACCGCCGTAGATGGCGGCGCCGTTCGCCCGCCACGGCAGCTGGATCGTGTTGTTGACGAAGTGGTTGTTCGACGCCACGTCGACCGACGTGTCCTTGACCCTCGGGTTGGCCCAGACGGCCAGCGCGTCGTCGCCGTTGGTGCGGAACGACGAGTTGAAGACCCTCGAGTTCCGCGTGCCGTTGCTGAAGTTGATGCCGTCGGCGTATGTGTCGCGGATGCGCATGCCGGTGAACTCGACGTTGTCGCCCGGGTTCCAGTAGGCCGGGGTGTCCGAGTAGTCGCGGCCGACCCAGGCGCCGACGTTCGTGTGCTCGATCCAGACGTTGCTGATCTTCGTGTTCTTGCCGAGGCGGCCGTTGATCCCGTGGCCGCGGTTGGCCCGGTTCGTGGTCATGCCGAAGATGGCCAGGTCGGAGATCTGCGTGTTGTCGTCGATGTCGAAGCCGACGTTGCCCTCGTGCGGGTGGTTGATGTTGCCGACCACGTTCTGCGGTTCCGTGTTCGTGTAAAGCTGCGTGTGCCACATGCCCGCGCCGCGGATGACCACGTTGCGGATGCCCTTCTGGTTCCACTGGCCGCGGGTGGGGTCCGGGGACAGGATCTTCTGCTCCTGGCGCCACTGGCCGGCCGGGATCCAGACGCAGCTGATCACGCCGTTCTCGTCGTCGGTGACCGCGCGCTGGATGGCCGCCGTGTCGTCGAGGCCGTCGTTCGGCACGGCGCCGTACGAGGTGATCGACGTGCAGCCGGCCGGCTGGGACAGGGCCGGTGCGACCTGCTCCAGGTCGACCAGGTCGATCACGTAGAACGACGCGGTGTCACCGGCGTCGCGCTGGAGCTTGAAGCGGGTGCCGGCCGGATACGACGTGGACAGCAGCGCGTGCGACTCGTCGAAGAGGCGCCGGGCGTCCGCCGACGGCGTGTTCGACAGCGATTCCGTGTCGTCCGACGTGCCGTACAGCCAACTGTTGCGCGACGACAGGGTCAGCTTCTGCACGAACTGGTCGTTCGCGTAGAGGCTGATCGTCGCCGACTGGCCGCCGCCGCCCGGCGCGTCCGGGATGGAGTTGCGGACGACGATGGAGTTGGCCTGGCTGGCCGAGGTGAACTGCACGTACTGGCCGGTCGCGGTCAGCCGCACCGATTTGCGGCCGGACGATTCGGTGCCGAAGTTCGTGTGACCGAACGTCCGCTTCGCGTCCGCCTCGACCAGCGTTCCGGTGTACGTGCCGCTCTCCGCCTCGTAGGAGACATAAGGAACAGCCGCTCCGCGGCCCACCACGACCGATTGGGTACGCGTGTTGTTGTTCTCGTTTGTCTCCGCGACCACGTTCGTCGCGTCGGCGATGGCCGTGATCGTGGCCCCGCCGCTGGTCGCCGTCCACGTGCCGGCCGTGACCGTGGCCGTCGCGCCGGCCGCGACCGCGCCCGTGTTCACGTTCAGGGTGGTGCTACCGACGGTGACCCGGGTGACGGAGGCCGCGGCTGAGGACGTACCCCTGTTGTTGACCGCGACCGAGAAACTCACCTGCGCCCCCACCGCGGGGTTGGCCGGAGTCGGCGTGACGCTGACGACCTGGAGGTCGGGGCCCGCCGCCTGGGCCACCACGAGCGGCGACGAGGCGGTCAGGGTGTTGTTGTCGTTGCTCAGCTCGGCCACCGTGTCGGCCGGGTCGACGACGGCGGAGACCTGATAGCTCCCCTGGGCCCGTCGTCCGGCGGCGACCTGGACGGTCGCCGTCGCGCCGGCGGCCAGCGCACCGACGCTCGCGCTTCCGACGACATTTCCGTTCAGGCGTACGTCAAGTGACGTCGCCCCCGACGCGGCGGAACCCGCGTTGCGCACCGTGGCCGAGACGGTGACCGCGGTGGCCTCGTCCGGCGACGCGGGTGACCAGGTCACCGACGTGACCGTCAGATCGGGGTTGGGCGCCCAGGCCCCGAGGACCTGGAGCTCGGCGACCTGGCCGCCGGGGGCGCCGGTGTTGGTGAAGAACTGGAGCTGAAGGTCGGCGACGCGGCCGGTGACCGGGATGGTCACCGTGTTGCCGCTGCCGAAGGCGTAGTCGGCGCGGGCCTTGAGCGAGCTGTAGCCGGAGGCGCCCTGTGCCCGGCCGAGCACCTGGATGCCCTGGGTGCGCGGGCCCCAGGCCGAGTCGGGGTTGAGCTTGACGACGACGCCGGTGACGTCGGCGTTGGCGCCGAGCCGCGTGGTCAGCGTGGCCGGGAAGCCGTTGGACTCCCAGTAGGTGGCCAGGTTGTTGTCGTTGGCGTTGGGCGCCGTGAAGGAGAAGACACTCGAGGACGCCTCCATGGCCTTGCCCGCCGCGAGGTTGGTGCCGGTGGGCGGGTCGGGGTCGGGGTTCGTGCCGCCGCTGACGCCGTAGATCTCCAGCTCGGACAGCTGAGCGGCCGGCCATCCCGTGTTGGCGGTGATGGTCGCCCGGACATATCGGATGCTGGCCGCCGTGAAATCGATGGTGACGGCATTGCCGCTGGCGGGGTTGAAGGTGCGACCGGCCGAGGCCGAGAGAGTGGACCAGCTGCTGTTGTTGGTGCTGCCTTGCAGCGTGACGGTCTGCGTGCGGGTGGCCCAGGCCGCCGCGGGCGGCAGCTTGAGCTTGACCTGGTCGATGTTGGCGGTGGCACCCAGGTCGACCTGGACCCAGTGCGGGAAGGCGTTGTTCGGGCCCTCCCAGTAGGTGTCGGCGTTGCCGTCGTTGACGTTGGAAGCTCCGTACGGGCCGTTCACCGCGCTGGCGGTCGCGGACTTGCCGGCGGCCAGGTTGGGGCCGCCCGCCGCGTGTGCCGCACCCGGCGAGAGTCCCGCGGCGACCAGCACGGCCACCGCGATTCCGGCGAACAGTCGTCGTCTTCTCATGAAGGCCTCTGTTCTGCAGATGCCGGCCGCCAGGGTTCGGGGTCCTGACGGCCGGCCGGGGATGGAGGGGAGTCCTGCCCCGAAGATTCGGCCGTCTCCATGAAAATTGCGCGGAGCCTGCCGAGTTTTTTCGTGAGCAGGCATCCAAGGTTTCAGATGTGTGACTATTTCGTCAACGGGTGCGGGAACGACACCTGAACCCGGAGGCCGTCGTGGCCGGTGGAGGACGCCGCGATGACGCCGTCGTGGGCGCGCGTGATCGAGCGGGCGATGGCCAGGCCGAGCCCGGCGCCGCCGCTGTGGTCGATGCGGGCCCCGTGCAGCCGGCGGAACGGCTCGAACAGGGCCGTGACCTCGCTCGGCGGCACGTCGTCGCCCGTGTTGGCCACGGTCAGGGCGGGCTCGTCGCCGACCCGTACATCAATGGTCCCGCCCTCGCGGTTGTACTTGATCGCGTTTTGCACGAGGTTCGTGACCAGGCGCTCCAGCAGCACCCGCTCACCCTCGACGACCCGCGGGCTCAGCTCGCTGGTGATCGCCACGCCGGCCTCGGCGGCCCGGGACCGGTGGGCGTCGAGGACCTCGGCCGTGATCTCGTCGAGCCGCATCGGCGTGCGGGCCAGCAGCCCGCGATCGCTCTCGCTCAGGACCAGCAGGCCCTCGATCAGGCGCTCGTTGCGCTCGTTGGTCTCCAGCAGCTGCGCCGTGAGCAGCGACAACTGATCCTCGTTGAGCGTGCGGGCCATGCCGACCTCGATCAGCGTGCGCTGCACGGCGAGCGGAGTGCGCAGCTCGTGGGAGGCGTCGGCCGCGAAGCGCCGCTGGGCCTCGTAGCCGACGGCGATGCGGTCCATCATGTCGTCGATGGCGTGGCCGAGCGCGCCCACCTCGTCCCGGCTCTCCGGGCGCAGGCGATAGCCGAGATTCTGCGGCCCGACGTTGTCGATCACCGGGATCAGGCTTTTCAGCGGGGCCAAGCACCACCGTACGGCGAAATAAGCCGCCACCAACAGCGCGACCAGGACGATCGTCACGGTGAGAATTGTCGGGATGCTCGGATGCCGAAACAGCTGACGGCAGACGGCCGACGGGCTGTCCGGGCCCGGGGTCAGACACCACGACGGCCCGAAATCGTTCCACAGGGTCAAGAGCTGATCGGCGATCGCCCGTACGAACAATGAGGCGAACAGGAGCAGCGCGCACAGCGCCGTCACGCGGCGGCGGATCATGAACCGAGTCGGTATCCCGCGCGCGGCACGGTGTGGATCACCGGCGGATCGCCCAGCTTGCGCCGCAGCGTCATCATGGTCATCCGCACGGTGTTGGTGAACGGGTCGGCGTGCTCGTCCCAGGCCTGTTCGAGCAGATCCTCGGCGCTGACCACCCGCCCGCCGGCGCGCAGCAGCACGTGCAGCACGGCGAACTCCTTGGGCGACAGCGCGAGGATCTGCCCGTCACGGCTGGCCGTGTGCCGGGCGACGTCGAGCTCCACGCCGTCCTGCTCCAGGACCGGGGGCAGGGCCGGGCCCGTACGCCTCGACAGCGCCTGCAACCGGGCGACCAGCTCGGCGAACGCGAACGGCTTGGTCAGATAGTCGTCGGCGCCCAGGCCCAGCCCTTCGACCCGGTCGCGGATGCCGGCCGCCGCGGTCAGCAACAGGACCCGGGTGGGCTGCTCCTGCCGCCCGATCCAGCGGCACACCTCGTCACCCGTGCGGCCCGGCATGTCCCGGTCGAGCACGGCCACGTCGTAGCGGTTGACGCCGAGCCGCTCGATGGCCGCGTCGCCGTCGTAGACCACGTCGACGGCCATGGCCAGCCGCCGCAACCCCTCGGCCACGGTGTCGGCCAACACCCGTTCGTCCTCCGCCACCAGCACTCGCACCGCGTCACGCTCGCACAACTCGCATAAAGGATCCATAAGGGCGCCGCTGACGCCCGCCGGACTGACCGCTCACCACCATCGTCTCCTGTGATGAGAATTCTTTCCGTGGTGTTCGCCGCTTTGATCGTCATCTGTCCGGCTTCCCCGGCCGCGGCGATCGCGTACGGCGAGAACGCGCGGGACGGCGCCTATCCCTTCGCGGTGCTGCTCACCATGAAGGGCCTGCCCACCACCGACGGCGGCACCCGGGACAGCTCGTGCTCGGGCGCGCTCATCGCCGAACGCTGGGTGATCACCGCCGGTCACTGCTTCCGCGACGCGAGCGGCAAGCGGGTCAGCCGCCCGGTCGCCGACGAGACGATCGCCACGATCGGCCGGATCAAGGTCACAGGCAAGGGCGGTCATGACGTACGGGTCGTCGCGGTCCGCCAATCGGACACCCACGACGTGGCCCTGGCCGAACTGGCCGACCCGGTCACCGGCATCACCCCGCTGCGCCTCGCCACGACGCCGCCGGCGCCGGGCGAGACGGTCCGCCTCACCGGTTTCGGGCTGACGACCAGAGACGGTGAGTACGTCCCGGTGTCGCGCCTGCAGACCGGGCGCTTCCGCATCGACCACGTCGGCGACTCCCTGCTCGAGACGAGTGGCGTCTCCCCGCACGACGAGACGAGCCCCTGCCCGCACGACTCCGGCGGCCCGTACTTCCACGAGCGGAAGGGCCAGACCCCGGTGCTGGTGGCGGTGGTCAGCTCGGGCCCCGGCTGCCCGCACACCGGCCCCGACCACAGCGCCCGCGTCGACAACATCAACGCCTGGATCACCACCACGATCGCCACGAACCCGTCGGGCTTTCCGGTCAAGTGGACGCTGATAGCCGTGGCCGCCGTCGTCATCGGGCTCTGGGCTTTGCGGCGTCGGCTACGTTGATCGTTCGTGCGGGAAGAACGAGGCTGGAAGCGCCCCGTGGGCGACCTCGCCGGGATCATCGGCGCCTGGTCGTTCTGGGCGGCACACGACAACTGGATCGTCCAACTGCTGTGCGCCCTGGTGATCGCCACTCTGGCGGCCGACCTCATCGCGATTCCGGTCTCGGCGCTCCGGGAGCGCCGCCACGCCCCCGTCCAGCTCGTGCCGGCCCCGGTCATCTCCCTCAGCCCCGGTGACGACTTCGCATTGATCGTCGGCGCCGGCGTCCTCGACATCGACATCAACGGCCGGCGCTATCGAGCCGAATACGGGGACGACTCCGGTGCGGCGCTGGAGGCGGTCCAGGCCGAGTTGGAGGCGGGCCGAACCATCACCGACCTGAACGCGTTCCTCGCGCCGGCCCTCGTTTTCACGGCCGTGTCACGATAAGGGCCCGCCCGGACATGGGATGAGCGTGAGCCCCGGTATCGAGCACGAGGAACGTTTCCGGCGCGTCTACAGCGCGAACTTCGACGCGCTCCTGGCGTACGCGCTGCGGCGCGTCGAGCAGCCGCCGGACGCCGCGGATGTGGTCGCCGAGACGTTCCTGATCGCGTGGCGCCGTACGGAGGAGATGCCGCCCGGCGACGAGACCAGGCTCTGGCTGTACGGGGTCGCCCGGCGGGTGCTCGCCAACCATCACCGTGGCGGCGTCCGCCGGGCGCGGCTCGGCGACCTGCTGCGCCAGCGGCTCACCCCGGCCGCCCCGGCCGATCCGGGCTCCGAGGTCCCGGAACGGCTCGCGGTGCGGGCCGCCCTGGCCCGGCTCAGCCCGATCGACCGCGAGGTGCTCACCCTGACCATCTGGGAGGGGCTGCAACCCCGCGAGGCGGCCACCGTCCTTCAGGTGAGCCCGGAGACCGTGCGCACCAGGCTTTCCCGGGCCCGGGCGAAAATGCGCGACCTTCTCGGTAACGACCGGCGTACGGCCGGACATGTGCTCGACGTCCTGACCGCACCGACCCCCGAGGAGGCCTGAGAATGTCCGACGAGCAGATCGACCGGCTTGTCCGCGACGCCGATCCGTCCCGGCACGACGCGCACGGCCCCCTCGACGGGGCCGAGCACGCGCTCCTGGAGGAGATCATGACCGAGCCCGTCCGCAAGAGTTCGCGCTGGCGCGGCCTCGCCACCGCCGTCGCCGCCGCGGCCGCCGTGACCGGCGTCCTCGTGGCGTCCGCCGTCATCCGCGACCGCCCCGAGAGCAATCAGGCCACACCCGTCGCCACCCAGTCGGCCCCGGCCATACTGCAGTTCGCGGCCTCTGAGAAGTTCCCCCGGCTCCTGATCGAACAGCCCGGCTGGAAGGCCACCCACGTCTACGGTTTCGCCGGCGAGGACGGCACGATCGCGTTCGAGGACGCCACCGGGCGCGGGTTCGAGATGAACTGGTACGCCGCGAAGTACTACGACGGCTACTACAAGGACCGGCTCGAGGTCAGCCCGCCCGAGACCACAGTGGTCGACGGCTGGAAGGGCGCCCGGTTCACGTACAGCGAAAGCCGTTTCGCGGTGATGCTGGAACCGCGCGACGGCGTCTTCGTCGAGCTGGGCTCCTCGGGCGGCGAATGGAACCGGGCCGGCTTCGACAAGGTCGTGGCCGACGTCAAGCGCGTCGACGTGGACACCTTCCTGAAGGCCCTCCCGCCCGAGATCATCACCCCGGACCGCGAGGACGAGGCGGCCAAGAAGGTCCTGGCCGACATGCCGGTCCCGCCCGGCTTCGACGTGGCCACTTTGAAGGGCTTCGGCGCGAACGACTCCTACCAGTTCGGCGCGAAGGTCACCGGCCGCATCACCTGCGGCTGGATAGCCGAGTGGAAACGCGCCAAGCTGGCCGGCGACACGGCGGCCCAGCAGAAGGCCACCGACGCCCTGCGCGGCAGCCACAAGTGGAAGACCCTCAACGACATGAACGACGAGGGCGACTACCCCGAGGTCGTCTGGGAGTACGCCGACCGCACAGTGGCCGGAAACCCGCCGACCGCCGAAGAAGTCGACCAGGGCCTCGGCTGCTCCTGACCCTCTATGTTGTGTCGATGGACGATGACGCCTTGTACGCAGCCGTTCGCAACGTCCTGAAGGCAGGCCTGGCCGAGGACGGTTCGCTGTTCACGCCGGGCGCGGCCATCTGGACCGCGGAGACGGCGGACGAGCTCGAAGCGAAATTCGTCCAGCAGCCGGACGCGGGCAAGGGGAGCTTCGTCCAGAAGCTCGCCGGGCAGCTGGCGTCGGCGTCCGGCGAGGCGATCCAGCTCATGGGCGAGCTGATCTACCTGCATCTGCTGCTGCCCAAGGACATCGGCGGGCCGGCCAAGCGGGCGGTGATCGGCGGGGCGCTGGAGCTGATGCCCTCGCCGGTCGCCGTTCCGGCCGCGCTCGACCTGCTGCTCGACCAGGGTGTGGTGCGCGCCGGAACGGCCTACATGACGCAGCGGGACCGGCAGATCGCGTTCCTCGTCCGCTTCGTCCAGGCCTGGAAGCAGCTAGCGGCCGAGCAGCGACGGGCCGCACTCGACGACCCCTGGCTCTTCCGGGCCGAGGTGGACAAGGTCCCCGTGAACAGTGCCTACAGCCAGCGCAACGTGCTGCTCAACCTGCTCTTCCCCGACACGTTCCCGGCGGTGGTGGCGCGGCGGCACAAGCAGCAGATCGTCGACGCGCTCGGCAAGTCGACCGGCGATGTCGACCGTGACCTCGCCGCGGTCGTCGCCGCCCTCCGCGCCGAGACCGGCGCCGCCGTGCGGTTCTACGCGCCACCGCTGCTCGACCGCTGGCGCGCGGCGGACACAAACAAGAAGCCCGAGGCCCAGAGAGGCTGGCTCGTACGCGGAGCCAAGGTCCACGGCCACAACCTGGTAGAGAAGTGGCTCAAGGAAGGCTTCTGCTCCTTGGCCTTCCCCCAACTGCCCGAGGTGAAGCCGGGAACGCCGAAGACCGAGCTGGACAAGCTGCTCCACCAGGCGATGCCCGATCTGACCGCAGCCCAGCGAGGCGTACGGGTCGGCGTGCTCGACCGTTTCCTCAACCACATGAAGCCGGGCGACGTGGTCGTCACGGTGGATTGGAAAGGCGTCTACGCCGGCCGGGTGACCGGCGACGTCACCTGGAGTCCCAGTAACGGGAACCTCTCCAGCCGTCGCCGGGCGGTCGAGTGGGCCAACCCGGACGCCCCGATCGCCCGCGAGCAGCTGTCGCCCACGGCCCGCAACAAGCTCGCCGGTCAGCTCACGGTGAGCGACCTGGGCGCGGCGACCGAGGAGTTCGCCGCGCTGGGCACGCTGATCATCGAGGACGAGTCCTCCGACGTCGAGCTGCCTGATCCCACACCGGATTTCGCCGGGAAGCTTTTCATCGACCACGACTGGCTCCTGGACACGGTCGACCTGCTCCGGGAGAAGAAGCAGATCATCCTGTACGGGCCGCCCGGCACCGGGAAGACATATCTGGCGTACGAGCTCGCGCAATATCTGACCGGCGACCGGGACGACGCGTACCGGCTCGTCCAGTTCCACCCGTCGTACTCGTACGAGGACTTCTTCGAGGGTTACCGGCCGGTTCGCGGCGACCAGCCCGGTGGCATCGCGTTCTCGCTGGAGCCCGGCCCCTTCAAGCAGCTCGTGCTGGACGCGCAGAAGGACCCGTCGCAGCCGTTCGTGCTCATCATCGACGAGATCAACCGGGCCAACCTGGCGAAGGTCTTCGGCGAGCTGTACTTCCTGCTCGAATACCGCGGCCGCCGGATCTCGCTGCAGTACTCGCCGCAGGAGGAGTTCGAGCTGCCGCCGAACGTGTTCATCATCGGCACGATGAACACCGCGGACCGGTCCATCGCCCTCGTCGACGCCGCGATGCGCCGCCGGTTCCTGTTCCAGGCCCTCTTCCCGGGCGAGCCGCCGCTGCGCGACATGCTGCGCCGCTGGCTGCGCGCCCACTCACTTCCCGAGGACCGCGCCGACCTGCTGGACGAGCTCAACCGGACGATCGGCGACCGTGACGCGGCCGTGGGCCCGTCGTATCTCATGAATACGCGGGTGGCCGACGACGCCGGGCTGGCGCGCATCTGGCGTACCGCCATCGAACCGCTGCTGGAGGAGCGGCATCTCGGCGACGGCGTCGACGTCCGGGTCCGGTACGGCCTGGACGCGCTCCGCGGCCGGCTGGGATGAGACGGTTCGGCCTCCGGGAGTACGAGACCGCGGTCTTCGGCCCGGACGACGGGCCGTGGGGCGCGGTGCTGGCCGGCACCGGCCTGGTCACCGCCGCGCTCACGGTCGACGGGCGGCTCCGGCTCACCGCGGCCTCGACCGTGGGCGTCCTTCAGGTGCGCTCCGGCGGCGAGGTCGCCGAGCTGCGGGTCCGCCCGAAGCTGCCGATCGCCCGGCTGTTCTGGATGCTCGGCCACGCCCGCGACGACCGGGGCTGGCGGGCCGAGGCGGCCGACCTCACGGCGGACGACTTCGCGCCCGCTCTCGCCATGGCCTTCACGGCCGCCGCGTCACGAGCGCTGGCCGCCGGGCTTCTCCAGGGATACCGCGTCGCCGAGGAGGCGCTGCCGTCCCTGCGCGGCCGGCTCCGTGAGGCCGATCAGCTGCGCGGGCGGCTCGGCCTGGCGCCGCCCCTCGAGGTCCGCTACGACGACTACTCCGCCGACATCCCCGAGAACCAGATCCTGCTGGCGGCCGTCGACCGGCTTCGCCGTACCCCCGAAGTGCCCGCCGCCTCCAGGCGGGCCTTGCACCGGCTGGCGGCGGCGCTGGCCGATGTCTCGCGCTGGGTGCCGGGGACGCCGCTGCCGCCGGTCGTGGAGACGAGGCTGAATCTTCGCTACCGGCCGGCTCTGCGGCTGGCCCGTCTCGTGCTCGGCGGCCATGGACTCGATCACCGGTCCGGCGCCGAGCACGCCACCGGCTTCGCCTTCGACCTGAACACCGTCTTCGAGGACTGGCTGACCGCCGTCCTCCGGGAGGCGATCACCACCCGGCGGGGCGGCACGGTGGTGGCCCAGCACCGGACACACCTCGACGAGGGCGCCCGCGTCGACCTGCGCCCCGACATCACCTGGTGGCGTGACGGCGCCTGCCTCGGCGTCGTCGACGCCAAGTACAAGAGGTCGAGCGCGAACGCCGACCTCTACCAGATGCTCGCCTACTGCACGGCCCTGAACCTGGCCGAGGGCCACCTCGTCTACGCCGCCGACCGCGATCCCGGCCGGGAGCACCGGCTGATCGGCAGCGGGGTCCGCGTCGTCGCGCACGGGCTGGACCTGGCAGCGCCGGTCAAGGATGTGCGGCAGCAGATCGAGCGCATCGCAAACCGAGTGACAGGGGTTGATTGACTGGGATTGATCGACTGGGCGGCATGTGCCAGGGCTTAGTAGACGCCCATCGAGACATCGCCCAGCGTGTCGTTCCAGACGGAGTGCCTGTCGTCGATCGCGGCCGGGTCGATGGCCCGGAGCGCGGAGCGCAGACATTCCTCGACCGCCTCGTCGTCGCCGGCCAGGTCGCCGCGCGTGATGTCGAGGTAGGCCTCGAACGACGCGACAAGCTGCCGCGGCGACGAGTTGACGAAGAAGGCGCCGCCCGGCCGCAGATACCAGACCGCTCCGCTCTCCCGATCGAGGTAGTAGGCCCCGTCGAGATCCCTGTAGTAGCCGAGCAGCAGGAACCGTGGGCCGCCTCCGGCATCTGTCGCCCCGGACGGTCCGTCCTCGATGAAGTGGGGCACCCGCGGGATGCCCGACTCGATCAGATAGACCCGCGCCGCCTCGTTCCGGACCTCCCACACGTAGTCGGCGCTGTACCGGATGCGATCCGTCATCGGCGCTCTCATTGCCATGGCCCCGGATTTGGCGTCCCCGACACCTGGCTGATCCTCACTCGTCGCTGGGCGCGAGTGACAAAGATCGAATGACTGGCCGACATGACCGCGGTCGGCATCGCAACAACGTTCATCGTGATGCCGATCCGGCGGAATGGCCGGCCAGGAGTGCGGCGCTGAGCGTCGATGGATCGCATCGGCTAGCCCGCTCTGCGGTTGGCTTCAAAACTGCGGATCAATGCCCGCCGCACCTGCTCGAAGACCCGCGGGTCGTACGTCACGAAGAGCACGATGCGCTTCCCCTTGTGATGTGCGACGAACTCCGCGAGCCGGGGGTTGTGGCTTGCGTCGGCCCAGAAGCCGGCGATCACGCCGACCGCGGCGATGAGACCGGCGATGAGCAGCGCGGCCGAGCCGATGGTTACTGCCAAACCGCTGCCCAGCAGCAACATCATCGCTCCGCAGATCAGCGCCACGGTTCGCGCCGTGTGGTCGTCGACGTGGATCGTATGCACCGACCTGAGATCGCGGACCAGGTAGCGCCCCCTGGGCGTCGCGATGTAGTCGCGGGTGACGACGATGCGCGGGCCGGAGTAGTAGAGCTGGTTTCTGGGCGAGTCGACCAGCACGGTGCCGTCGAGCTCACCGGGGGCTGTGGTGACAGGAGTCTTCGCCGTCACGTCCACGCGCGCCATCACTGAGGCGTAGACGTCGTCGAGCTGGTCCCTGTTGTGCTCGATACGGGCGGCCGCGCCGCGTTGGCGCAACCGGGTGTCCAGGGTCTCCGCGTCGTCGTGCCGGCTCATCGGCCCACCTCCTCGGTCCAGTCGGCCAGTCTCGGTGACTTTCTCAGCGCCGCAAAGGCGCTCTTGAGCAGTTTCTCCGCGGCCTGGCGGCTGATGCCCATGCGTAACGCTATGCCCGCTGGACTGAGATCATCCCGGTAGTGCAGGTACAGCGCCTCCTGCTGGCGATCCGACAGCTGGCTGATGGCCGTGGTCAGGTCGATCCTCCGGTCGACCGCGGTGGCCGGATCGGCGCAGCTGTCCACGGCGGCCTGGGGCACTGCCCGGGTGTCGCGGTCGCGCCGGCCCGGGCGCAGCCGCAGCAGCCGCCGGCCGAATCGCTCAGCGTTAGCGTTGTCCGACAGCGCGGCGATGGTGTCGCCGCCTGGTTGCTGCTCACCACGGCGACCGCGTCGGCGCCGGTCGTTGTGCAGGACGTTCCACGCCTTTTGAACCAGCGTCTGCAAGGGCTTGGGGTCCTGCAAGATTTCGGCCGGGTTCTCCGCTACCTGGACCCACACTTGTTGGGCACACTCCTCGGCCAGGTCACGGTCGCCGGACCAGAAAGCGAGCCGGCTGACGATGCCCGAGTGGTGCGCAACGATGAGGACCCGCAACTGGGCGCGGGTCTGTTCATCGGGCGGCGGGCTGATCATGAGGCGGACGAAATCTCCGGGACTGGGCGCACAGGGGCGGCCGCCTTCGGCTCGTCGTCGCCACTGCTGCCGGCGTTCGTCGCGGCCACCTCAACGCTCCAACGCACCCCACGCCGATCGCGGTAGGTCACACGGCCATCAAGGCCGTTGGCGCCGAGTTGACCAATCACTTCGGTGAGGGTGCACCGGCGGGTGACCTCCGCGCGCTCGCGCATTCGCGTGACGGCCTGACCCACCATCGACAAGACCCACGGTGCGACCATCGCCACGATCGGCACGTGCTCGGCAACAGGAATCACGGCTGCTCCTTCCTCAGCGGTACACCAAGGAAGGCCGCCGCCGGCGGCCGGATGCAACCCTCGCGCTCAAGATTTTGTCGCCGCTTGCCGCGTGAGCCACTTTGAACAGCGGATCGACCGCGCGGGCATCGGCATCCGTCTATAGTTCTCCAAACGGACAAAGTGTCCGTTGTTGCGCCCGAATTATCCCTAAGACTCCCCGGACGTTGTCAGGGCGCTCGGGGGAGGCTGTGGGTTTTGCAGGGTCGCGTCAAAGTGCCTGTACATCCCGCGCTCTCTGGGGAGACGGTCACGCTCGCGGGACGTTACGACTACCCGGCGTACAGCGTGCTTGCCGGAGCGCCGGCGATGCCGGACGAAAGTGGCGGCCGGATCCGGATGCGGCGGCTGGCCCGGCGGCGGCCGCTGACGACGCTGGCCATCACGGTGCTGGCGTTCGCGTTCGAGACGACCTTCTTCTTCTGGCTCGTGTCCTCCATCGAGCTGCCGGACCGGGGCATGCGGCCGTGGCTGTTCGGCGCGACCGCCGTCATGATCGGGGCGACCGCCCTCATCGAGCTGTTCCGGCTGGTCAACGTGGTCACCTTGTGCCTGGCCACGTTGTGGGCTCGCGATCCGCAGCCGCTGGTGCCGCCGGCCGGTCTCAAGGTGGCGTTCCTGACGACAATCGTGCCCGGCAAGGAGCCGATCGACATGGTCGAGCGGACGCTCTGGGCGGCACGGCAGGTGCGGCATCCGGGGACGTACGAGGTCTGGCTGCTCGACGAAGGCGATGACGACGACGTCCGGGGCATGTGCGCGCGGATCGGGGTGCGGCATTTCTCGCGGAAGGGCGTCGAGGCGTACAACACCGAATCCGGTCCTTTCAAAGCGCGCACCAAGCACGGCAACTACAACGCCTGGGTGGACCGGCACGGCGACGCGTACGACGTCTTCGTCTCGGTCGACCCCGACCATGTGCCGCTGCCGAACTTCTGCGAGCGGCTGCTCGGCTACTTCCACGACGAGGACGTGGCCTTCGTGGTCGGGCCGCAGATCTACGGCAACTACGACAACGTGGTCACGCGGTGGGCCGAGTCGCAGCAGTACCTTTTCCACTCGTTGCTGCAGCGTGCGGGCAACAAGCACGGCATCGCGATGCTCGTGGGCACCAACAACGCCGTACGCATCAGGGCCTTGAAAGCGATCGGCGGTCTTCAGGACTCGATCACCGAGGACATGGCGACCAGCCTGGCCGTGCACGCCGCCCGGAACGAGGAGTCGGGCAACCGGTGGCGTTCGGTCTACACGCCCGACGTGCTGGCGGTCGGTGAGGGGCCGTCGTCCTGGACCGACTATTTCAGCCAGCAGCATCGGTGGTCGCGCGGCACCGACGAGGTGGTCGTGACGAAGTTCTGGCGGCTCGTGTGGCGGCTCGGCTTCAAGCGCAGCCTGCACTACGGGCTGCTGATGTCGTACTACCCGCTGACCGCCCTGGCCTGGGTGCTCGGCGCGGTCAACGCGACCTGCTATCTGATCCTCGGGGCCAAGGGCGTGCAGGTGCCGCACGAGGTGTGGCTGATGCTGTACGCGGACGCCGCCCTCTTCCAGGTCGGGCTGTACGTCTTCAACCGGCGGCACAACGTGTCGCCGCACGAGGTGGCCGGGTCGTCGGGGCTCACCGGGATGATCGCCTCGACGCTCTGCGCGCCGGTCTATGTGAGCTCGTACGTCGGGGCCGTGCTGCGTCGCCGCGCGGGGTTCGTCGTTACTCCCAAGGGCGATTCGACCAGCCCCGACCGGATGAGCACCTTTCGGCACGGGCTGCTGTGGGCGGTCTTCTACGCCGTCCTGCTGGCCAGCGCCCCGATCGGTGATCACGTGGACGGCGCGATGTGGCTCTGGCCCAGCTTGAACCTGGCCATCTGCCTGGCGCCGACAGCCATCTGGCTGGCAACGAGGAAATCGGACTGAAGGATTTTTCGTGACTCCCCGACAAAGACCAACCCTTGCCCGGCGCCTGCTGAGCTATGTGATCACGCTGGTGGTGCTGGGGTTCGTCGTAGCGGTGAACCGGCCGATGATGGCCGCCGCGAACGAGGCCTATCGCGAGTTCACCATCAACCGGCAGTCCTACAAGGAGAAGTACGGCCACTGGTCGCGCCTGCACGTGCCGGAGAGCTTCCGGGTCAACGCGATCCACGCCGCGCTCCTGCACACCGGCAAGGTGCTGATCATCGCGGGCAGCGGCAACAACCGGGAGGCGTTCGAGGCCGGCACGTTCCGGACCGTACTGTTCGACCCGGCCACCGACCGGTTCACCGACGTGCCGACGCCGACGGATGTGTTCTGCGCCGGGCACACGTTCCTGGGCAACGGGAACGTGCTCGTGGCCGGCGGCACGAAGTCGTACGAACGCCTGGAGAAGGACATCACCCACGCCGCCGGCGTGATGAAGTTGAAGAACGAGTCGCCCAACGGCGCGCCACGGACGTTCCGTAAGGGGACCGTCCTCCTGGCTGCCGATAACACGAAATATCGAACACGGGCCGACGTCACGCTGAAACCGGCGACCGCGATGAAACACGGCGACCAGAACATGATCCACGCCTCCGAGGTGGAGGTCTGGGTCGACGCCGAGAAGGCCGGGGACGGGCCCATCGTCCGTAAGCCCGCCCAATATCGGGTCGAAGGGCTGACCGGCGACGACCAGCGCAACATCTACGGCCTGGCCGACAAGATCACCAGAGAGAAGCAGGAGTACGGCGGGGACCGGACCGCGTACGAGTTCGACCCCCGCACCGAGCGCTACGTGCGCGTCGGCGACATGGTCGAGCACCGCTGGTACCCGACCCTGACCGAGATGCCGGACGGCAACGTGCTGGCCGTCTCCGGTCTCGACGAGTTCGGCCGTCTGCTGCCCGGCGACAACGAGCGCTATCTGGTGGACCGCCGGCAGTGGGAGGCCACGCCGGGGCTCAAGCGCCAGTTCCCCACCTATCCGGCCTTCCACATCATGGACGACGGGCGTCTCTTCTACTCCGGGTCGAACTCCGGCTACGGCTCCGACAAGATCGGCCGTACGCCCGGGATCTGGGACCTGACCAACAATTCGTTCACCACGACGCCGGGCCTGCGGAACCCGCGGATGACCGAGACCAGCTCGTCCGTGCTGCTGCCGCCGGCGCAGGAGCAGAAGGTGATGATCTTCGGCGGCGGGGCGATCGGCGAGTCGCCGGTGTCCACCGCCCGCACCGACATCATCGACCTGAACGCGGCCCGGCCCGCCTATCGTCCCGGTCCCGACCTGCCCAAGCCGGCCCGCTATCTGAACGCGGTGATCCTGCCCGACGACGGCGTCTTCACCACCGGCGGCTCGTCCGGCTATCGCGGTGGGCCCTATCGGGGCGAGGCGCGCAGCGACCTGTTCAACTCGCAGATCTACCGGCCCGGCGCGAACCGGTTCGAGAAGGCGGCCGACTCGACGGTCGGCCGCAACTACCACTCCGAGGCGATCCTGCTGCCGGACGGCCGCGTCATCACCCTGGGCAGCGACCCGCTGTACGACGAGACCGGGCGCAACCCCGGCTCGTTCGAGAAGCGGATCGAGGTCTACAGCCCGCCATACCTGTTCAAGAAGGGCGACCGCCCGGCCATCACGAGCGGGCCGCGCGAGGTCTCGCACGGATCGGTCATCCACTTCCCCACCCCGGACGCCGGGCGCGCGGTCTCGGCCCGGCTGATCCGGCCGAGCGCGGTCACCCACGTGCTCGACGTCGACCAGCGGTCGGTCGCGTTGCCGCTGGTCCGCCGGCCGCACGGCGTCACCCTGACCTTTCCGAAGCGCGACGGCGTGATGCCGTCCGGCTGGTACATGCTGTTCCTCGTCGACGACCGGGGCGTGCCGTCGGTGGGCCGGTGGGTGAGGGTCCGATGAAGCGACGCTATGTCCTGCTGACCGCCGGCGCGCTGGTCGCCGCCGGCATCGCCGCCCCCGTCGCCATAAGCGCCAGTGAGAAGAAAGAGACGCCGCCGCCCGAGGAAGTGTGGGACGGCCGTCTCACCGGGCAGGGCCTCTACGTCGACCCCACCGGCGCCGCCGCCGAGCAGGTCCGGGCCTGGGAGGCGGCCGGCCGGACGAGGGACGCCGCGATCATGCGGCGCATCGCCGACCGGCCCACCGCCACCTGGTTCGCCGACGAGTCGCCGGGCTACGCCGACCGGGCCCGGCAGCTGGTCACCGACGCCCGCCGGGCCGGCAAGCTCCCGGTGCTCACGCTCTACCACATCCCGAACCGGGACTGCTCCGGTCATTCGGCGGGCGGGGCGGCCACCGCCGTCGCCTACCGTCAGTGGGTCAACGCGCTGGCCACGGCCATCCGCGGCAACCGCTCGGTGGTGGTGCTGGAGCCGGACGCGGTCGCGCAGACCGTGCGCGGCTGCCTGAACGCGAAGGCCGCGACCGAGCGGTTCGCGCTGCTCATGCACGCCGTGACGGTGTTGCGGGCCAACCCGGGCACGCTGGTCTATGTGGACGCCGGCAACCCGACCTGGATCCGCAAACCGGCCCAGATGGCCGCGGCCCTGCGCCGGGCCGGGATCCAGCGGGCCAGCGGCTTCGCCCTCAACGTGGCCAACTTCGAGAGGACGGCGGACAACGTCCGGTACGGCACGGCGCTGTCCCGCCAGCTCGGCGGCACCCACTTCGTCGTCGACACGAGCCGCAACGGCAACGGCCCGGCCAAGGTGGGCGCGGGCGACCGCCACTGGTGCAACCCGCCCGGCCGCAAGCTGGGCGAGGCGCCGACCACCAGCACCGGGCACACGCTGGTCGACGCCTATCTCTGGGTGAAGAGGCCGGGCGAGTCCGACGGCGCCTGCTCCGCCGGCGCCCCGCCGGCCGGGCAGTGGTGGCCCGAATACGCGCTGGCGCTGGCATCATGACGGCGTGACGCTGATCGACCTCGTGCCGCCGGAGGTGGTGATCGTCGAGGCGTTCGGCGACCTCCCCGGCGAGGAGCCGTTCCCCGGCGAAGAACATCTGATCGCGCGGGCCACCGAGGGGCGGCGCCGCGAGTTCATCACCGGCCGTGGGCGCGCCCCCCCCGGGCGGGGGCGGCGCGGCGGGGGCCCCCGGGCCCACCCGTACCGCCCCCAGCGGGGCCCCGGGGGGGGGGGCCGCGGGGGGGGCCGCCGACACCCCACCGCCCGCGGC
>NZ_JBIAZI010000015.1:25506-229432 GCF_042899005.1 Actinoplanes sp. NPDC000266 | reverse complement strand
GGGCCCCCCAACCCCCCCAACAACGTCAAGCCCCCCCCCATGGGGGTTCCCGGCACGGGGGGCGGGCCCGCCGGGGGGCCCGCCCCTCTTGCGTGCGGCGGGGCCCCCCCCCCCCGCCCCCACGTCCCCTCGTGAAGAAGGCCTCTAGTTGCCGATGTTCGACTGCGGGCCGGCGTACGTCTTGAGCAGGCTCGGAATGTCCGCCGCCGGGTCCAGCGAGTACGCGTAGTAGCTGCTGGGCGTGAAAGCGGAACCGTTGGTCTGCTGCTTGCCGGAGCTGTTGACGACGATGCTGCCGCTCTGCTTGAGCTGGGCGGCCGACGTGTCGTTGTAGTACGGGTTCTTCACGTTGTCGAAGTAGCTGTTCTCCAGCACGAGCTTGCTGCTGCCGCGCGAGAGGTTGCCGTACGACGTGATGTTCTGCAGGTAGTTGTTGTACAGGTGGGCCAGGGCGACGTTGTCGACGCTGGGGTTGCGCTGGTTGGTGTCGTGGATCCAGTTGTGGTGGATCGTCATCCGCGCGGTCACGTTCTCCGTCCAGCCGATGCCGAACGCCTTGTTGTTGCTGGACAGGACGTTCCACGAGACGGTCAGGTAGCTCGTGTCCTTGCGGCTGTCGATCGAGCCGTCGTTCATCCGCGTGATGGTGTTGTGGTCGATCCAGATGTGGTCGGCCGTGTCCATCTGGATGCCGTCGTAGTCGTACACCTTGTCGTCGGGGTCGTCGTCCGGCATCGCGGTGTCACGGATGGTGAGGTTGCGGATGATGACGTTGCGTACGCCCGTGCCGAGGAAGAAGCCGCCGCCGACGATGTGACCGCTCGTGCCGACGCCCACGATTGTCTTGTTCGACTGCACCTTGAGCTCGGTGCCCTTGGGCGTGATGGTGATGGCCCCATTGACCTTGATGACGTACGGCGTGGTCGCCGTGACGTACTTCTGAAGGTCGGCCATGGTGGTCACCGTGACGGTCGGTCCGGCCGCGCCGCCCGTGGTGCCGCCGCCGGTCGCGGCGAATCCGTCCGGTGTGGACGGCCAGGTGCGGCCACCGCTGCCGCCCACCGGCTCGAAGGCCCACTGCTTGTTGCTGTTGGCGCTGCACGTCTCCTGGATGATCGCGGCGCCGCTCGCCGTGGAGGCGTCCTTGTCGCTGATGCACAGGCCATTGCCGACGTTGATGATCTGGAATGTGTTCGTGCCGCTGGCGGTCAGCTTCCACTGCTGATTGGCCTGACCGGAGGCACAACCCCACTGCTGCAGTTGTACGCCGCTGGTCGCGCTCGCTCCGGGAACGTCGACACATTTGCCGCTGCTGACGTTCTGGAGCAGATAGTTGCTGCCGGCCGCGACGAGCTTGAACTGCTGCCAGGCGGCGCCGGCCGTGCAGCCCCACTGCTGGAGCAGGGCGCCGTTCGCGCTGGACGCGCTGGGCACGTCGACGCATTTACCGCTCTTGGTGACCTTCAGTTGATAGGTGCCACCCGTCGCGGGGAGGGCGGCGGCCTCGGACGGCAGTACGGAGATGCCGATGAGGAGCAGGGGTGCGAGCGCCGCGGCGTACCAAATTGGCTTTTTCATGGTTTTCCCTCTCAACCGACCGGGTTCCAGCCGTCGCTGCCGGCCAGGTATTTCTGCGGGGTGTAGTTCGCGGCCTGGGCGTCGCTGAGCTGCGGCCGGTTGCTGTTGACGGTGGCGCCGGAGCCGGTGTTCCGGTATTCGAGGAACCGGGCGTTCTGCCATGTGTTGCCGGACATGTCGGTCCAGGGCTGGGCGGTCTTGATCGTGGCGCTGAGGTTCGACTCGCGGTACAGGACCTGCGCGTTCGGGCGCCACGGCCGGCCGAGCTGGGTCACGTTGGTGGCGGCGCCGGTGATGGTGCATTGGTAGAAGAGCAGGCCGTACGTCTTGGCGGCGTCGGTGCTGGCCGCGGTGATCGGTCCGCCGCTGGTGCGCTTCTCGTGGATGGTGCTGCCGTGGAAGACGGTGGTCGCGCCGCCGAAGATGAAGTCGACGGTGCCCTCGACGTACGAGTTCCTGACGTACGACCGGTTGTTGTTGACCAGGAACGTGTCCTGGTTGCCGAGGAAGCGCACGTTCGTGAAGACCGAGCGGTCGGCGTTGAGGTTGACCGCGACCGCCTGGCTGCCCTCGCCGTAGTCGTTGGAGAAGGTCAGGTTGGTCGCGGCGAAGTCGTGGCCGTCGAGGAAGGCGGTCGCGCTGCCCGAGGTGCCGTAACCGCCGGCGCTGCTGTGGTTGTTGACGATCACCGTCTGGCTCGCGCTGCCGCCCAGGCCCTGCAGGGTGACGTACGGCTTGTTGGACGGGACGGTGACGATCTCGCGGTAGGTGCCGGCCTTGATCGTGATCACGCGGCGGGTCGTGTTGTTGGCCGGGACGGCGTCGATGGCGGCCTGGACGGTCGTGTACTGGCCGGTGCCGTCCTTCGCTACCGTGGCCGCCTGCGTCGCTTCCGTGACGAAGGCCCACTGCTTGTTGCTGTTGGCGGTGCAGGTCTCCTGGATGATCGCGGCGCCACTCGCCGTCGAGGCGTCCTTGTCACTGATGCACAGACCGTTTCCCACGTTGATGATCTGGAACGTGTTCGTGCCGCTGGCGGCCAGGCGCCACTGCTGGTTGGCCTGACCAGAGGCACAACCCCATTGCTGCAGTTGTACGCCGCTGGTCGCGCTCGCTCCGGGGACATCCACACATTTGCCGCTGCTGACGTTCTGCAACAGGTAGTTGCTGCCCGCGGCTACGAGCTTGAACTGCTGCCACGCGGCGCCGGTCGTGCAACCCCACTGCTGGAGCAGCGCACCGTTCGCGCTCGACGCGCCGGGCACGTCGATGCACTTGGCGCTCTTGGTGACCTTGAGCTGATAGATGCCGCCGGCGGCGGGCAGGGTGGCCGCCGCCGCGGGCAGGACGCTGTAGACGATCGCGGCGGTGGGGACGGCGACCGCCAAGGCGGCCACGACGAGACGTCTCACGATGGTCCTCTCACATTTCGGGAGCGCTCCCATTCGGTTACGCTGCGCTGTGACCGCGCTGGGGGTCGCGGCACCCTGGTAGATGCCGGTATCGCCCGGCGACAACAGAAACCGGCCGAATTTGTTTGTTGGTCGATCGCCACCAGCCGTGTCACGCTCATTGCGGAGTTGTTTCGTTTGACGATCTTCGATGCTTATCCGGGAGGCGCGGTGACGCAGAGTCAGACCGCACCCTCCCTGGTGATCGAGGCCCAGGCCGGCGACGCGGCCGCCCGCGACGAGCTGATCGCCGAACATCTGCCGCTGATCTACAACATCATCGGGCGGGCCCTGGACGGCCACCCCGACGTCGACGATCTGGTGCAGGACACGATGCTGCGGGCCATCCGTGGCCTGCCGGCGCTGCGCGAGCCGGCCCGGTTCCGGTCGTGGCTGATCGCGATCGCGTACCGGCAGATCCAGATGCATTTCCGCTCGAAGACGTCGGCGCCACGTCTCGCGCTGCCGTTCGACGTGCCCGACCCGGTGGGCGACTTCGCCGAGCGCGCGACGGCCGAGCTGGTCGTCGCCGAGCAGCGCCGCGAGCTGATCGAGGCGACCCGCTGGCTCGACGACGCCGACCGGCGGCTGCTCGGCCTGTGGTGGCAGGAGGCGGCCGGCGAGCTGACCCGATCGGAGCTGGCGGCCGCCCTGGACGTCCGGCCCAACCACGCGGCCGTGCGCGTGCAGCGGATGAAGGCCCAGCTCGACGCGGCCCGCGCGGTGGTGCGGGCGCTGCGATCCCGGCCCCGCTGCCCGGTCCTGCAGGATCAGGTGCGCCGCTGGAACGGGATCGCCGATCCACTGTGGCGCAAACGGCTCGCGCGTCACGTGCGCGACTGCCCGCAATGCGTCCTGGCCCGGCACGGTCTGGTCGCGCCGGAGGAACTGCTGCTGGGCATCGCCGCCCTGCCGGTGCCGGCCACGGTGGCCGCCGCGGTGCTGTCGGCTTCGGGCACCGGCGTGCTGTCGGCTCCGGCCGCGGCCGCCGGGATGCTCGGCGTCAAGGCGTCCGCGCTGCCCAAGGTCGCGGCCGTCGCGGCGACGGCGGCGGCCGTGGCCGGAGGCGGGTTCGTCTACGCGGTCTACCAGACCCCTTCCGGCGCTCCGCCGGCCGCTGTCGCCCCGCCCTCCGCCGCGGTGCGGCCGTCCGCGCCCGGTGTGGTGGTTCGCAGTCGTACACCCGCGGCCCCACCCTCCGCCGCCCTGCCCCTCGCGGGCCTCGGGGTGCAACGGGCGGACGTCTTCGTGGCGCCGAACGGGTCGGACTCCGGCGACGGGTCACTGGCCAGGCCGTACGCCTCGATCCAGAAGGCCGTCGCCGCCGCACGGACCGGCCAGACGATCGCGGTGCGCGGCGGCACCTATCGCCTTTCGTCCGGCGTCACCGTCAAGTCGGCCGCCACCGGGGTCACGCTGAGCAGTTACCGCGACGAACAGCCCGTGATCGACGCCGCGGCCCTGCCCGCCACCGAATGGGCGGTGACACAACAGACCGTCGGCTGGACGGTCCAGGGCCTCTCGGTGATCAATTCGGCCAGTCACGCGTACGTCTGCTCGTCCTGCCGCTCGACCACCTTCCGCCACCTGCTCATGCGGAACAACACCCGCTCCGGCCTGCTGCTGCGCGACCCCGGAACCACCGGCAACCAGATCCTGGACAGCGACTTCACCGACGGCAACGGCATCGGCCTGGGCTTCATGTTCGGCGACGGCACCGGCAACCGCGTCCGCGGCAACCGTTTCGCCGGCAACGCCGAGTCCGGCCTCGACCTGAACTTCGCCAGCCCCGTAACGGTCGAATACAACTGGTCCTACGACAACGGCGGCAACGGCTTCGTCCTGACCGGCGCCCCACACACCCTGCGCCACAACGCCGCCTGGACCAACACCAACCACGGCTTCACCGACGACGCCGGCGAGATCACCGGCCTGACCCTGACCAACAACACGGCCTACGACAACGGCGGCTCGGGTTTCGCCCTCCCCGGCGGCCCCGCGACGCTGCGCTCGAACGCCGCCATCGACAACGAGATCGAACCGGCCGGCCTGGCCCCCGGCGCCGCCGAGAGCCGCAACAGCTGGCAGGAGGACGACTGGTCAGCCGCCCGCTTCCGCTCCACCGACCCCACCTCGGCCGAGGCGCCCCGCCCACCCGACGGCACCCTCCCGAAAACCATCTTCCTGGTGACCGGCAACGGCGTCGGCGCCTCCATGGGCGGCTGACCCTATCGTCGAGTGCGAACCGATAGGTGGCCGGGGGCGACTGAGGGCTTGGATGCCGTGATCCGCGCAGGAATCGCAGCGCTGAGGTGCGCCGGGGAGGGAAGCGGAAGCGGATGGCCCAGCCGCCGAGCCGGCAGTGCCCAGCACGGGTCGGAGAAGCGCTGAGTGCCCAGCAACAGTTTCTAGACGAGCGCGCGGGCGATGCTGTTCGGGTGGGTCGGTGGCGGACGCGGGCATCGGCCGCACGTCCTCTTCTACGTCGGTGTTCCTGACGTCGGTGCCGCGCTGCGTAGCCGAACGATTGGGCGGGGCACGCGCCATGGGACCCGAACAGGCCCCGGGAGGAGCACTGGCGGTCGCCCATTTCACCGACCCGGAAGGCAATCTGATCGGGCTCGCCGGGCCCGTCGACGATAAGAGGGCTAGCCCGTGACTCGGACTAACCCTCTGACCTGGACTTGCTTTGGGGTGATCGACGGGACTTGAACCCGCGACCCCCGGGACCACAACCCGGTGCTCTACCAGCTGAGCTACGACCACCATCGCGCACGGGAGCGTTCCCCGTGGTGCCGAGCAATCATAGCCGAATCCCGGAGGGTCCCGTCGAGCGGGTTACCACGCACGCCCGGGTGACACCTCTTACAGCTCGGCCGCGATCGACTTCGCCGTCTCCACGTCGGGGCCCGGCAGCGGGACGAAGATCGTGCGGCGGTAGTACTCGAGCTCGCGGATGCTCTCCCGGATGTCGGCGAGCGCCCGGTGCGCGAGGCCCTTGGCCGGCTGACCGAAGTACACCCGCGGGTACCACCGGCGGCACAGCTCCTTGATCGAGGACACGTCGATCATGCGGTAGTGCAGGAAGTCGTCGAGCGCCGGCATGTCGCGGGCCAGGAAGCCCCGGTCGGTCGCGATCGAGTTGCCGCACAGGGGCGCCGTGCGGGGATTGGGCACGAATTGGCGTACATAAGCAAGAACTGCTTCTTCGGCCTCGGCCATCGTGATCGCCGACGCACGCACCTCGTCGGTCAGCCCCGACTTGGCATGCATGTCCCGCACGACCGGCGGCATCGCGTCGAGCGCCGCGTCGTCGGCGTGAATGACCAGGTCGACGCCGTCGCCGAGCACGTTGAGGTCGGGATCAGTGACCAGAGCCGCCACCTCGATGAGCTTGTCCTTGCCCAGATCGAGGCCCGTCATCTCACAGTCGATCCACACCAGAAGATCCGCCACCCGAACAGCGTACGCCGCAACCCCCCGAAACGCTGCGACGTGTTTCCGAGCCACCCGTCCGGGCATGAGCAGCACAATCGTCCGCTTTCAGGCGATGACTTCCCACAAAGCACCACTTGTGGCTAAACTGGTCTTAACGGACGAAGCCCCCCTTCGGTTACTCCGTTCCCCCGGTAAAGGGCCTTCCGCGTCGGCAGCGTGGAGGGCCCTTTCGGCGCACTGCCGGACGAGATACGACGAAGGCCGCCCCCGATGAGGAGCGGCCTTCGCGATGCGGTTTGTCTCAGTCTTCAGCGGCCGTACGCCCGCGGCGGCTCGTTTCCGTGCTGTCCACCTGATCGGCCGTGGTCGTGGTGGTCCGGCGCCGGCGACGCTGACCGGAGGCGGCCAGGAGCTCGGCGGCTTCCTTCTGATAGGCCGCCAGCCATCCGGTGGGCGTACCACTCCGATCCGGAATGATCCCGGTGCTGGTCCGCAACGGAACGTCAGGTTGCCGAACGGGCTTGGGCGACGCCGGCTTGGCCTTGACCCCCTTGGCCGGCTTCACCTGCCCCACCGGCTTCGCTTGCGTCGCCGGCTTCGCTGGCACCGCCGGCTTGGCCTGCCCTGTCGGCTTGGCCTGCCCTGTCGGCTTGGCCTGCCCAGCCGGCTTGGCCTGCCCTGTTGCCTTGATCGGCTTGCTCGGCCCGGCCGACTTGGCCGCGTTCGCCTGCCCGGCCGTCTTGGCGGTACCGGCCGGCCTCCTCTTGGTCGAGGTGGTCGTCTTGGCCGCCCGTACCGCCGTACCGGTAGCGTCCCCGACTTCCTCTTCGACGTCAGCGGCCACCGACGGCTCGGGCGTCTTCACCCGAACGGTCCGGCTCCGCACAGCCTTGGCCGGAACCTTCGGCTGCTCGACCTCCTCCACGGGCTCCTCGGCCGCGGCCGCCGCCGCGCGGGCGGCCACACTTTCCGCAGCCCGCCGCCATGCGACCGGCGCCGGACGCCCCGACCCGTTGCCCGGCAGCCGCCCGGCGAAGCTGGAGGGAACCCCGCCCTCGAGCCGCCCTTGAGCCTGAGCGAGCAGTCCACCTTCACCGATCCGAGGCCCCAACCCGCGCGCCTTCACGTCTTCCGCCGCCGTCCCTTCAGCATCATCGTCAGCCATCTCCCCTTCATCCCCACCGGCCGACGCGGGGGGCGCTTCGCCGGTGGCAAGCATGTCGGCGGTCCGCTCTGGTGAACTCTCCGCGCCCTCCGCCAGGCCATCGGTTCCGTCTTCACCGACCGGCGCTGCCGTGGTGTTCCCTGAGCCCGGCGGTCGCGACGGCGAGGGAAGGGTCGGCCGCGCCGGCGCCGGTGGCCGGGGCACCGCGGGCCGAGGCGGAGCCGGCGCGGTGGTCGCGGTCGAACCGCCGTCAGCCGGAGGGTCCGCCTGGGCCGTTCCACTGCCTACCGCAGCGGTCGTGACCGGGGCCCGGTTTGCGGTGGTGTCGTCCGCAGGCGCGGTCGCCGGTCCCGCGACGCCGTTCTCCCTGGCGGGCGGGAAAACCGGCACCGGGCCCTGGCTTTCGCCGGTGGCCTCGGTGCCGGTCTCCACGGCCGGCCGGCCCCCACTGGCGGATGGGGTGGCCGACTCCGAGTAACGCTTGGTGGGCTGTCCCCGCATCGGCTCGGCGTCCCGCTCGCTGTCGCGAACAGTCCCACCGGCGCTGCCTGACACAGCCGGACCGGGCCCAGCGCCGAAGCTCTCCGCTTCCACACCATCACCCGAAGTCGTCGTCTTCCCCGGCCCAGCCGGGTCAAGCACAACAACCGAGTCAACATGTACGGCCGAATCGCCCCGAACGCCAGAATCAGCCCCGTCTCCGCGACCAACATCACTGCCGTGGTGAGCCCCGCCACCGGCTCCGGAGACCCCGCCCCGTCCAGCCTCGTGGCCGGTCCTGGCTCCGGGATCCCGACTCGCTTTCGGCCCAGCGTCCCGGCCCTCGGCCCGCTTGGAATCCCCTCCAGCCCGGCCGGCATCCGGCCCGACATCTCGGCCCGCGTCCGGCTGGGGGACCCGGCCGGCGTCCGGCTGGGAGGCCCGGCCGGCGTCCGGCTGGGAGACCCGGCCGGCGTCCGGCTGGGGGTCGGCCGCTACGAAGCCGCTGGGTGGAGGGACCGGCGACGGTCGTCCTTGCGGTGAGGGGCGGCCGTTCGGCGGTGACTGGCGGCCGACGCGGGGCGCGTTGGACCGGCGCAGACCGGTCGCGGCCCAATCGGTGGCCTTCGGGCCCGTGACCATGGAGACCCGCTGCCCGGCCGTACGTGGGTCGCGCTGCCCCTCGGAAGTCCGGGCCGAGCTCGTCGCGAGCTCACGATCGGCAACAGCCGCAGGCATGTCTTCGGCGGCCGGGGAGGGCCCTTGGAAGGCGCGAGCATCCGCGGCCCCAGCCGCGTAGGCGGCCGCCACAGCATCAACGGAGACCGTCTCATCGGCCGGCGCCGTGGAAGAGTCGCGAACGTCCCGCCCGCCGGTTGCTTCGGCACTCGGCAGGCCGACAGCTTCTTGAGAATCCCCCGAAGCGACGTCTTCCCGAGGGTTCCGCCCAACCGCCGTCGCGTCAGCGTTTCCCGCAGAACCAGCGGCTGCGGGCGCCCGCTTGGGACGCGGCGACGGTTTGGTCCCAGCAGGACGCCCAGAAGGCGGCGAAGCCGGACGCACAACGGAATCCGCCGCCGAGCGCGCAACGGCATCCCCAGCCGAGCGCGCAACGGCATCCGCAGCCGGGCGCGCAGCGGCATCCGCAGCCGGGCGCGCAGCGGCATCCGCAGCCGGGCGCGCAACGGCATCCCCAGCCGGGCGCGCAACGGAGGCCGCCGCCGATGCGCTGGAGTCCGTGGCCGGACCCTCAACCGGGTCCGGGGTGGGGCCCTCAACCGGGTCCGTGGTCGGGCGTGCAACCGGGTCCGTGGTCGGGCGCGCGACGGCGGCTGTGGCTGGGCGCTCGGCCGGATCGGTGGCCGGGCGCGGAGTGGCAGACTCCCCGGCGGGGACGTCGGCGCTCGTCATCAGGCGGGAGCCGGTTGGTTTCGGGGTGGCGGCGGTGGGGGTTTCGGGAGCGGGGCTCGGCGAGCTGCCCTCCGGGGCGGCAGTGGGGCTTTGCATGGCGGCGGCTCGGCGGCGGGCTGCTTCGGCCACCCGGGCGGCGGCCTGGGCCTCGGCCTCGCGGGCCCGGGCGGGGGCGGTTTCGGCTACCCAGGCGCCTACCGCTGAGGCCCGGAACATCGGGATGTCGGTGGGGGCGGTCGCCTGGCGGCGGGGGCCCCGTTCGGGGCGGCCGCCGAACAGCGGGTCGGGCATGCTGGGTGGGTCGCCCAGCGGGAGCGAGACCGGGCCGGCGGCGGAGTGCGCGCCGATGAAGCTCAGAGGCTCGCCGGGGGCGGGGGTCCGCCGGCCGTTCGGGCGGGAGGCCGGACCCGGGATCGCCGTGGCCGCCGCATACTCCGCGGCCGAGGGCGGGCCGGCCGGCTGACGACTCTGCGGCGCCGATCCGGGCGCGGCCGTCACGGAAGCGCCGGCCATGGAGCCGCCCACGGAGGAAGCGGAAGCGCCGGCCATGGAGCCGCCCACGGAGGAAGCGGAAGCGCCGGCCACGGAAGACGCGGAAGCGCCGGCCACGGAGGAAGCGGGAGCGCCGGCCATGGCGGGAGCAGCGGCGACGCCACCTGAAGGGGAGAACCCGGCGTCGACCGACGAAGCAGAACCAGTCGTGGCAGGCGAAGGGCCGGCAGAGGGCACCGCACCGGCGAGAGCCGGATCAGCGGAAGTGGCCCCGGCGCCGGGAGCTGCCCCGCCGGATGCCGAAGCCGAAGGACCCGCCGCAGCGGAAGGGCCGGCCGGTGAAAGAGGCGCGGCGGCGGAAGTGCCGGCCGGTGAAAGAGGCGCGGCCGAAGGGCCGACCGGTGAGGGCGCCGCGGCCGAAGGGCCGACCGGTGAGGGCGCGGCGGTGGAAACCGTCGCCAGGGCCGAAGCGGACGGCCCGGCCGGCGAGAGCGGGGAACCGGAAAGCGCGGGCGCCACCCCCGCCATGGCCGGCTCGGTTGACGGGGGCCAGTCGGGAGCGGGCGGCAGGGCCGCCGGGCGGCGCTTCTGAGTGTCCGCCAGCGTGCGGGGGCGGTGGGCGCCTCCGGGGCGGCCCGAGGTGAGGGCGGCCGTCGGCATCGGCGCGCCGATCGCTGCCATCAAGGCCGGGACCTGGCTCGGCTCCACCACGTAGACGATCTCGCGGCGGCGGGACGGCCAGGCCAGGGTGATCAGGCCGATCATCAGGAGCAGCGTGCCCAAGGTGAGCAGGCCCCACGTGCTCGAGTTCAGCCAGCCGGGGCGGATCTCCGCCGTGGCCGTCACCTGCAGGCCGGGCTGGGCCGCCGGTGACATCACGACCAGGCTGTACGGGCCGCCCGTCACGTCGCCCGGCGTCCACGCGATCTGGCCTGAACCGCTCCTGGTCCAGAAGTCGTTGCTGACCGGGGGCGTGTCTGGTGACGTACGGCCGCGGTTGAAGTTTGTCGCCACCGGAAGAGCTCCGGTGCCGATGTCGACCGTGCGGACCACCGAGAACGGCACGCCGCTCAGGTAGCGCTGGACCTCGGCCGTCGGGGCCAGGCCGATGAATGCCGGGCCGTTCTGCGTGTCGGCCCGCAAGCGCAGTTGCGTGTCGCCGATGCGGGTGAACGAGGCGTCCGCGCGCAGCAGGCGGTCGACGTCGGGGACGACGAACGCGTAGCCGGGTGTGGACAGCCGCTGGAGTTCGCCGCTGAAGGCGCCGCCCGAGTCGCGGTGTTGCATGGCGGCCCAGAGGCCGGCGCCGGCGAGCAGCGACGGCAGGCCGATGGCCAGCAGCAGCATCCCGAGGATGGTGCGGAACACCCGCATCAGCTTCTCCCCCTGTATCAGCACTAACTGCGCCGACCATACAGATCCAAATACCCCTAAAGTGGTCAAACAGCCGCGAATCACTAGCATGAAAAAGCCCGGCCCCCGGCAAAAGCGGGAACCGGGCTGGGAAAACTTCAGTTGACGGTGGCCGTCGTGGTCAGTGTCGACTGGTCGATGTCGCTGGTCCGGGCCGTGATCTTGAACGTCCACTCGCCGGCCTGCGGCAGCGCGATGTCGCCGACCGCGTGGAAGTCGGTGATGCGCAGCAGCGGGATGTCGATGGCCTCGATGCCCTTCGACGGGAGCGCCGCCGTGGCCTTCCATTCGACGACGGTCAGCGGTTTGTTGTCGGGCGTGAAGGCGTACAGGTGAATCGAGTTGTTGCCGACCTGGGCCGGGAAGATGTCGATCTGAACGGCCATCTTCGGATCGGTGAGGGTCTTGGTCACCGTCGTGCTCGTGTCGGCCGACGACGCCGCCTCGGCCGTGCGCGGCGGCGAGATCTGCACCAGGGCCGAGGTGACGCCGAGGATCACCGCGGTGATCGCCAGCTCGACTATGACGATCTTGCGGAGGCCGCGTGGTTCGGTTTCGGCCGATTTCGATCGTACGAGTCGTCGCGACCACCAGGCCACGCCGAGCACCAGGGCCGCGAGCGCCACCTTGACCAGAATCAACTGGCCGTACGTGCTGTCGACCAGCCCTTTCAGCGACGCCACCTCGATCAGCGCCTGGACGACGCCCGCGATGATCAGCGCGCTCACCGCGGTGGCGGCCCAGCGCGACCAGATCGGCAGGATCGCGCCGAGCTCCCGCTCGTCGGCCTGCGGCAGCAGGAAGGCGACCAGCATGACCAGCCCGCCGAGCCAGACGGCCATGGCGGCCAGGTGGATCGCGTCGACCACGACCGAGACGCCGGCCACCGGGGAGGCGGTCGGATGGCCGGTCAGCGGCCAGGTGGCCAGCGCGGCCACGCCCAGCACGCCGAGCAGGGCCAGGTCGGCCTTGGACTCGTTGCCCCGGCCGCGCAGCAGGGGTCTCAGCAGCAGGGCGGCCGCGCAGACGACGCCGAGGCGCACCAGCATGACGGCGCCGAAGGTGCTGCCGAGCACGTCGCGAAGGTCGCCGACGCGGACGTCGAAGAGCGTGGAGCCGGTCGAGTACGGCGCCTGGAGCCACAGCGCCATCAAGGTGCTCACGGTGATCAGCCCGACGCCGGTCCAGATCACCCGGCCCGGGCCGCGGCGGCTGAGCCGATGGGGCCAGAGCAGCGCGAGTACCAGCACGGGACCGACGAGGAGCACCAACCCGGCGTACCCCAGATATTTGCCGACCGGGATGAGGGCACGGACGACCGGGTTGACCTTGGTCTCGTCGATGGTGGCCGAGGGCGGCGTCGACGCGGCGCCGACCGAGTAGGTGATGCTGCCGCCGACCGGGTGGCTGTCGGCCGAGATGACCCGATAACTGACGAGGTACGTCCCCCGGCCGCCCCCCGAGCGCAACGGGATCGTCACCGTGCCGCCGTCGACGGTCGGCTCACCCTGATCGGCGCGGCTGCTGTCCGGCGCCAGCACCTGGATCTTGCCGGAGAGCAGCTGAACGGACTCGCTGAACGTGAGGGTCACCTTGTTCGGCGCGTCGGGCACGATCGTGCCGTTGGCGGGATCGCTGTTGACCAGGGCCGCGTGCGCGCTAGCGGGCGCGGCCGGACCGGCCAGAACCGCGAAGAACCCGACCAGCAGACCGGCTAGAGCCCCGTAAACGCGCATGCGCCGCCGATTAGTCACCCCGACATGCTGCCCGATCTCAACCTGAACGCCCACTGCCGGGTCGGGGAAAGCGGTGGGAGGGAGACATCGAAGAACCCCGTTCCGCGTACGATGACCGCCATGGACGGCCTGGAGGAGACGACCGAGCTTGCCCGTGCCGGCGATCCCGCCGCCCAGGCGGCGCTTGTTCGGGCCACCCAGGCCGAGGTGTGGCGTTTCTGTGCGGCTCTGGTCGATCCCGGCGCCGCCGATGATCTGACCCAGGAGACGTTTCTGCGGGCGTTCAAGGCTCTGCCGGCGTTCGAAGGCCGCTCCAGTGTCCGCACCTGGCTGCTCGGCATCGCCCGGCGCACCTGCGCCGATCATCTGCGGGCCGTCGTGCGGCGGCGCCGGCTCGATGTCCGGCTCGCCGCGCAGGCGTGGACCGACCAGCCTTCGCCCGATCCGGCTCACCGGCTGAGCACCGCCGACCTTCTCGGGCGCCTCAGTGACGAGCGACGCACCGCGTTCGTGCTCACACAGGTCCTTGGACTCTCCTATGCCGAGGCCGCGCAGGTGGAGGATGTTCCGGTGGGCACGATCCGCTCCCGGGTGGCGCGTGCCCGCGACGAGTTGGTGACCGCTGTGGCGGAGGCTCGCGCCGTCTAGTCAGCCTTTTCCCAGCGAAACCCCAGCAGAATGGGGGGAACCGGCGGGACAGTGGCATCGACTAAGTGGGGTGACCATGGACTTGAAGCAGCGGCCATCCCGGCTCACAGCCGCCTGGCCCTGGGTGTCCACCCTCGCGCGACTCGGCCTGGCCGCGATCTTCCTGATCTCCGGTGGGCTCAAGGTGACCGACCTGGCCGCCTCGGGGCGCGCCGTGAACGCGTACGACCTGATGTCCTGGGAGACCGCCAAGGTGGTCGGAGCCGTACAGCCGTTCCTGGAGATCGCTCTGGGCCTTCTGCTGTTGATCGGCATCGCGACCCGGCTGAGCGCGGCCATCGCCGCCGTGCTGCTGGTGATCTTCATCGGGGGCATCATCTCGGCCTGGGCGCGGGGGTTGCAGATCGACTGTGGTTGCTTCAGCAAGGGCGGGGAGCTGACCGGCGGGCGGACCGCGGAGTACGGCCTGGACATCCTGCGTGACGTGGGCTTCCTCGTCCTGGCCGGAATCCTGCTGTGGAAACCGCGGACCAAGTTTTCGCTCGACGGCCTGTTGTTGGGAGAGAGATGAGCAAGGGCGACAGAGACCGGAAGAGCGCGCAGGCGCGCAGGATCGTCGAGGCGCAGAAGGCGGCCGAGAAGCGCCGCAAGGTCACCATCTGGACCACCGTGGTCGTCGTCGCCGTGCTGGTGATCGCCGGTGGCATCGGCTGGGGCGTGCTGGCCAACCAGAACAAGAAGACCGAGGCGTCCCAGGTGACGACGCCGAGTGTCGCGGTCGACGAGGGCACGGCCTTCGCGGTCGGCACGGGCCCGGTCACGGTCGACCTGTACGAAGACTTCATGTGCCCGATCTGCAACGAGTTCGAGCAGCAGACCGGCCCCACGATCAAGCAGATGGTCACCGACAAGCGGGTGACCGTGCGCTACCACCCGGTGGCCATCCTCGACGAGGCGTCGAACGGCACCAAATATTCGACCCGTTCCGGCGGGGCGGCGGCCGCCGCGGCCGTGGACGGCAAGTTCACCGAATATCACGACGTGCTCTACGCCAACCAGCCCGAGGAGGGCAGCTCCGGGCTCACCGACGCCAAGCTGATCGAGCTGGGCAAGTCGGTCGGTCTCGGGTCGAGCTTCGAGACCGCGGTGAACGACAAGACGTACGACAGCTGGATGACCAAGGTGACCGACACGTTCGCGTCGCGCGGCTTCAACGGCACGCCGACCATCGTGGTGAACGGCAAGCAGGTCGAGGGCCCGAACAACACGCTGCCCACGACGGCCGTGTTCGAGCAGGCTGTGCAGGCCGCCGAGGGGTGAGACGCACCCTGTTGATCATGGCAGCGGCCGGGGCGATGCTCGCTCCGGCCGCGCCGGCGTTCGCGCACGCCGGCGACACGCCCGACGCGACGGCCTACCGGACCGCGATCACCGGGATCAGCACGCCGGAGAAGGGCCTGACCATCCGTACGGTCGAGGCCGGGGCCCGGCTCGAGCTGAGCAACGAGACCGGCCACTCGGTCGAGGTCCTCGGATATTCGGGCGAGCCGTACCTCGATATCCGCCCCGACGGCACGTATCAGAACACGAGCTCCCCCGCGGCGTACATCAATGAGACCGTCACCGGCGACACGCCCGTCCCGGCGTACGCCCAAGCGACCTCGGCCCCCACCTGGCGCAAGATCTCCTCCTCGACCACCGTGCGCTGGCACGACCAGCGCACCCACTGGCTCAGCCCCGGTCTGCCGCCGCAGGCGCAGGCCGATCCCTCGAGCGCCCATCGGCTGCGCGACTGGGTGGTGCCGCTGCGCGAGCAGGTCCGCACGTTCGAGCTGCGCGGCACCCTCGACTGGGAGCCGCCGCCGCGGGCCTGGCTCTGGTGGCTCGCCGCCGGCCTCGCGGGTCTCGCCACGGTGGCGCTGGCCCGGCGCCGGCCGTTCTCGGTGCGGCCTCTCGCGCTCATCGCCGGTCTTTCCCCTTTGCTGTACGCCGTGACGACCACCCTCGACGGCGGAAGCCCCTCACCCGTGCTGGTGCTGGCCGGGCTCATCGGCGTGGCCGCGGCCTATCGCCATCCGCCCTTCTTCCTGGCCCTGGCCGGGGCGGTGGTGGCGCTGTTCGGCGGCTTCAACGCGGCCGGCGTGTTCGACGCCGCGGTCCTGCCGGCGGCCGGGCCCGCCTTCGTCACGCGGGCGGCCGTCGCGCTGGCCATCGGCGTGGGCGCGGGCCTGGCCCTCACCGGCGTCCTGCGGCTGCGTGCCGCACTGCCGGCCGCGCAACCGGACCGGACTATCGTCGCAGCATGACTGACCGACTCTCCGCCGGCGACACCGCGCCCGAGTTCTCGCTGCCCACCGACAACGGCGACCGGCTCACCCTGTCCGACCTGCGCGGACGCAAGGTCATCCTGTACGTCTACCCGGCCGCCATGACCCCCGGCTGCACCACGCAGGCGTGCGATTTCCGCGACTCGCTGGGCTCGCTGCAGGCGGCCGGCTACGAGGTCGTCGGCATCTCCCCCGACGCTCCCTCCAAGCTGGCGAAGTTCCGCGAGCGCGACGCGATCACTTTTCCGCTGATCAGCGACGAGGACAAGAGCGTTCTGACCGCGTACGGCGCTTTCGGCGAGAAGATGAACTACGGCAAGAAGGTCATGGGTGTGATCCGCTCCACGTTCGTGATCGACGAGGACGGCAAGATCGAGCGCGCTCTGTACAACGTCAAGGCCACCGGTCACGTCGCCAAGCTCCGCCGCGATCTCGGGATCGACTGAACTCCTTCAGTCTTGCAACTTCCTGCCGATGGTTGAGGGCGACCGGCCCGAGGTCCCCTGTCCCACGGCGGCTGTCACGCGGCTTTGATTCGCGAGGCGGCCGCCGTGCTGTGCCCGACTGACCAGGTGTTGTTCATGTCGGCGACTCTTCAAGATCACCAAGCGTGGCCAGACTGCGTTCCGTGGTTCAGTACAGCTCACGCGCCCTGGTGACCTTGGCCGTCGCCGGGATCGCGGTCGCCGCGCCGACACCGGCGGCGGCACATCCGTTCGGTGATCCGCAGACGGTGGCCATCTCGCTCGACGAGCAGCGCCCCTCAGTGGTCCAGGTGAAATGGCGGGTCGGCGGCCCCGACGACCTCACCCTGCTCGGGGTGACGCTCGGGCTCCTGCCCAAGGACCGGGTGAAGGCGGACGGCAACGTCGACTACCGCTACACCGACCCCGGGATCGTCGGCGCGTCCTCGAAGTTCGCCGATTACTTCCTGCAGCGGATCGAGGTCACGGACGGCACACGGGAGTGCGCCGGTCAGGTGCGGGAGCCGATCCAGGCGCTCGCGCTCAAGGGCGCCACCGCCGAGTTCGCCTGCCCGTCCCCGGTCACGTCGGCGACGGTCGCGGTGCGCATGCTGACCGACCTGAACCCGGCCTACCGCACGCTGGCGACCGGTCCCGAAGGCCAGAGGTACGTCTACGAGGGCGGCAACGAGTCGCACGGCTGGACTCTCGTGGGCGCCCGCCCGGCCGGCGGCGCCAAGAGTGCCTTCACTCAGCTGGCCACGGTCATCGGCGTCCTCCTGGCCGTGGTGGCCGCCGCCGTCGTGCTGCTGAAGCGCCGCCGCCGGGTGGTGACGGCATGATCGACGGTTCCGTCCTGTCCGACCGCATGCAGGACCTCATCCACACGCCGGGCGTGACCCCGCTGGCGTTCCTGATCGCCTTCCTGGCCGGGGCCGGCCACGCGGTGGCTCCCGGCCACGGCAAGACGTTGGCCGCCGCCTACCTGGCCGGTTCGAAGGGCCGCATCCGCGACGCGGCCTGGCTCGGCGGTTCCGTGGCGGCCATGCACACCTTCTCGGTCCTGGTCATCGGCATCGCTTGGACCTTTTTGTCACTCTCCGACTTCGTACGCATGGAGCAGCTGACCACCTGGCTCCAGGTGGCGGCCGGCGCCCTGATCGTCGCCACCGGAGTCTGGATGCTGCGCCGCCATCTCAGCGGCCATCACCACCACCATCACGGCCACGATCACTCGCATGGCCATTCCCACGGCCCTTCCGCGGATCACTCCCATGACCATGACCACGACCATTCCCGCCGCCCAGGCCTCCTTTTGCTGGGCATCTCCGGCGGCCTGACCCCCTCCCCCGCGGCCTTCCTCGTGCTGGCCACCGGCCTGTTCCTGGGCCGCGCCGGCTTCGCCCTCCTGCTGGTGCTCACCTTCGGCATCGGCATGGCGGTGGTCCTCTTCGGCGTGGGAGTCCTGGCCGTCGCCGGCAGTTCCCTGGTCACCCGGAGCTCCCGCACGTTCGCCCTGCTGACCAGGGCGACCAGAGTCACCCCCGTTCTGGCCGCCTCCGGCATCACCCTTTTCGGCGCCGGCCTGGTAACCGTCGCCGCTGTCCACCTGACGACAGTCGGTTAGGGCCTCCCACCTCAGTCATGAAGCGGCCTCGGGCCGGGCGAGGGCTCCGTACAGGAAAAGGTCGACCAACTCGGCCGCCGGAAGCCCCCGGCCCGGACCCCGGCTCGTGACGATGCCCAGGAAGGCGTCGGTCACCGCCTCGGCGGGGAGGCGCAGGACTTCCTGGTCGGGCTCGATGAGGTCGAGCAGCGCCTGGCGGGTGGCCGACTGGGACTCGTCGCGCGACGCCGAGAGGGCGGACAGGTCGCCGTCGCCCGGCCGGGAGCGGCGGTGCGGCATGCCGGAGGCGTGCAGGGCGCCGATCACCGCGCCGATGCGGCGACCGTGGGCGTTCAGGGCGTCCAAGGCCTCGACCAGGCGGTCGGCCAGGGGCTGGTCCAGCGCAATCGAGTGCAGCTGGGACAGCAGGTTGACCGGGTCGAGCGCCCGCAGGACGCAGGCCTGGAGGACTGCGTCCTTGTCGTCGAAGACGCGGAAGATCGTCGCCTCGCCGATGCCCGCGGCGCGGGCGATCTGTGCGGTGGTGACGGCGCCGCCGTGCTCGGCGACCAGGGGCAGGGCGGCACTGACGATGGCTTCGCGCCGCTGCTCGGGAGTCATGCCGGGCGCTCGGCGCCGGCCCGCGGGTGTCGTTGTCATGCTCCTACACTACGGAGTGAGTACTCACTCCGTCAAGGAAGGCCGGGGCCCTGATCGCCGGCCGAACCGTCTAGAATCTCTTCAACGCGCTGGTCCGGTGATCCGGACCAGCCCGGCGGGAGTGGCGTAATAGGCAGCCGCGCGGGTTTTAGGTGCCCGTGCCCGAAAGGGCGTGGGGGTTCAAGTCCCCCCTTCCGCACCGTTATCGATCTCCGTTTACGCAGATCAGCCCCGGTCATCAGACCGGGGCTGCTGCGCAATAGGGGCCAGGTAGGGGCGGCGACGTGCATCTCCGTCAGCTGGAGGCCGAGCCACACCATCCCGGCGCCGGCCTCGAGAGGCTCCGCATTCACCATCTGCGGCCCACGCACGCGTCGTACCTGATCGCCGACAACATCGTGCTGACGGGCATTCAGCGCCGGTTCGGGCACTCATCGATCACGGTGACGAGCGACTTGTACGGGCACCTGCTGCTGGTGGTCGACGAGAACATCCTCGTCGCCGCGTCGAAGTCGATCTCGTTGGCCGACCTCGACTGGACGCCGGATCCGGGCACTGAGTCGATCTACTAGTGGAGCGATCCGGTAGGGGAATCCGTAGGGCAAACGGGCGCGGATCAACGGGGTTCAACGAGGACCGACGGGCAGGTCAGACCGCATCTTGACACCTTGACCAGCGGGTCTCTGGGGTTCAAGTCCCCCTTCCGCACCACTTGGGCCTGCTCGCGGGCGCGCTGACGGCGCCCCGCGGGGTCACGCTTCTGTCCTCAGTGGCGCTCTCGTGCTGCTGCTTCCGTAGGCGCTCCTCGGGTTGACAGTCCTCGTCGCCGACATCGCCCTCGCGTCGGCCACCCTCGCGATCCGCCCCGCCTTCGGCCCGACAACCGAAACGCCCTGGCCGGTCCGCCCAGCCGGAGGCGCATACGGACGCTCGCGGTCAGGCCGGCTTTTCAGGACGCCGGCAGCCAGACCAGCCCGGCCGGACACGCGGACAAACCGCCGGCAGCCGGGCCGATACCGCGGAACGGGGCGGGTGGGCGCAGCAGTCCGGTCGAGCGCGCGAGGGCGGGCGGAGGGAAGGCCGGACGCGGACGGCACTCGAGGGCAGCGGGGGAAGGCCAGACGCGGAACGGGGTGGGTGGCGAGACGGAGGGCACACGGGCGTACGGACGAAATGCCGTGAAGATGAGGGGATGGGAATCGAGTTTGTTGTGGATCCGCCGCTTTCCGACAGGCTGAAGGAGCGCGTGGTTGGCCTGTGGGTCGACGTCACCAACGCGGGTGGGGCGGTGGGATTTGTCGCGCCCGTGGAGGCTGATGCGGTGCGGCCGGTGGCCGAGGCGGCCTTTCGAGCGGTCGAGGAAGGGTATGACCGGCTGCTGGTGGGGATCGACGGGCACGAACTGGTGGCGTTGCTCTTCGTCGTCAACAACCGGTTTGTGTTGAAGGATCACTGGCGGGTGCTCAAGCGGGTGATGGTCACGCCCAAGAGCCAGGGCAAGGGGTACGGGGCCGCCCTCATGCGGGAGGCCGAAGCGCTCGGGCGGCGGATGGGGCTGGCCGCGCTTCAGGTCACCGTGCGGGGTGGGCTGGGGATCGAGCGGTTCTATCTCGGGCTCGGCTACCGCGAGGTGGGCCGCATCCCGGGCGCGCTGCGGCTGGCCCCCGGGGACGACCGCGACGAGACCTACATGTGGCTGGACCTGGCCTAGGGCCTGTCCTGCCGGTCAAGCGGGGCTGCGGCGTGGTTCAGGTGGCGCCTGACGGCAGCCGCGACACACCGACATCCAACACCGGGATGCCGGCGCGCCGCGCCCGACGCCAGCCACCACCTGAACCTCGCCTCGCACTCGCTTGATCGGCAGGACAGGCCCTAGAAAGCCAGGCGGGAGGTCAGCCGCACTTCGACGGCGTGCCGGCGGCCAAGTCGACGGGGGCCTGGGCCGGCGGGGCCGTCGTGGGTTCGGTGGTGGCGGCCGACTCCAGCCGCTCCGTCAGCGGCGACGCCGATGAAGGGGCCACCGATGAAGGGGCGGCCGAGCTAGGGGCCGGCTTCTTCGACGGGGTGGCTGACGGTGTTGCCTTCTTGGTGGCGGGGGCCTTCTTCTTCACCGGGGCGGACGACGTGGAAGACACCAGTTTCGTGCTGGTCTTCTGCGTCTTGCCCTCGGTGAGCTTGATGTTGGGGACGGTCACCGAGTTGCCGTACACATCGGTGATTTTGATTTTGAAGGGGCCGTTGCCGGCGCCGCTCGGCAGCGTCCAGTAGTTGAAGTCCTCGTGGGTGGCCGACTTGAACGTGCCGCCCGATCCGGCGATCTTGACCGAGGCCAGCTGGTTCGAGTGGTTGTCGATCAGCACGCTCAGCCAGTACTGGGACGAGCCTTCCTTCACCCGTACGGAGATGGGGCCCGGCACGGCGGCGTTCGGCACCGTCTTGTACGTGATCGGGATGATCCCGTCCGACTGCACGCCGATCTTCTTGAACGCCGTAAGGCTCAGGTCGAGGTGACCGGCCGGGCATTCCGGGCAGGAGTCGATGACCTTCACCCGGGTCGAGCCCTTCGGGCCGGTGACGTCGATGTACGTGCCGCAGGCCGCGCCCTCGGAGTATTGGTTGTGCTGCCCCAGCGCCACGAACAGATCGTCGGCCGGCGCCGACGGGAACGAGCAGTTACCGAGCGTCCCGTCCAAGGAGAAGTACGTCGCCTTGCCCTTGCTCGCCGACGTGGACGGCGGGGCCGCGCACGCGGCGCCACTGTTCTGGAAAACGAGGGCCATACCGAGGACGGCGGCCAGGACGGCGGCACCTCCAGCGGCGAGCCAGCGGGGCGTCAGCAGGCGAAATCTTCCGGTCACGCTGACCGACCCTGCACCGCCGAGGGGGTGGCGGCAACTTTCCTAAGACACTCCTAAGACTCGGGTGGCTTGCTTCACCCGATCGGTTCGAGCACTTCGACCGGATCGCCCACTTTAATCGACACATCGGAAATGTCGGGAATCAGGTTGATGGCAAAGAGTAGTCCGTCGTCGAAGCGCCGGTGCTGAGCGAGCATCCGCAGCGGCTCGCGGCCCTTCTCGCCCGTCTCCTGATCGATCGTCGTCACCAGGCAGCGCGCACACGACTTGGCCGCCCGGAACGTCGCGTCGCCGACCCGCAGCCGCCGGCCCAGCCAGGAGTCCTCGGCCCAGGCCGGCGCGCCGCCGACGACCAGGTTGGGCCGGAAACGCGTCATCGGCACCGGCTCGGGCAGCCAGTCGTTGAGCGCGGCCAGCGATCCCTCGTTGGCCAGCAGCATCGGGAACCCGTCGGCGAAGCTCACCCGGTCGTCCGGCCGGGCGTGTGACTCCAGCGAACGCCCCCGCGTGTCCTGCTGCCACACGAGCCGCGCGTCGCGGTCGAGGAAACGGCTGCTCCACTCCTTCTCGGCGACGCGGCCGGGCACCGCCTGCTTGCGCCGGAAGACCCGTACGGCCTCGATCGGCCCGTCGGTGGGCTCGTCGATGTCGAGGTCGGGAAGGCCGGGCGCGCTCAGCACCAGACCGCCCGGGCGGTGGCGGGCCCGCAGTTGGGTGAGGCGGGGAGTTTCGCGCTGCGTGATGCCCACGCCGTCCGGGTCGACCATCAGCCACCGCCGGTCACCGGCCAGGCCCCACGGCTCCACCTCCGCCACGTCGTGCTCGATCCGGTGGCAACCCTTGACGGGGTACGAGTACAGGGCCGTGATGTGCATGCCGGCCAGCTTTTCACGCCCGGCTAGGAGGACTCCCAGCAGCGGGTGTAGAGCTCCGGGATCCGGAACATCGAGCGCGCGCCGTCGCCGTTGTCGCGGACCACCCGTTCGAGGAAGCCGAGGCGCTCCAGGAGGCGTACCTGCTCGCTGATCGGGCCCTCCGAGGCCTCGAAGAGGCCTTCGACCTCGCCCAGGCTGAACAGCGTGCGTTTGCCGGCGCGGCAGTTCAGGACGAACGACGACGCGACCTTGAAGTCGTTCACCACCTCGGAGAAGCTCAGCTCCGACACCTCGGTCATGGCCCGCGCGACCGCCGCCGCCGAGAAGAGCGGCAGCGCGTTCACGGTCGCGTGGGGACGGGCCGAATATTCGCGGGCCAGGTGAAGCAGGAGCACGGCCAGGCGCGGCGAGACGTCACCATTGCCATTGCGTACGGAGTCGGAGAGCCACCGATCGATCGGACGGCCCTCGACCGTGGCCGGGAAGAGCACGCTGAGCGCCGGGCGGGTCTCGAAACCGCCGGCCGGCAGCCGGAGCCGCTCGGCCACCCAGCCCAGCGGCGCGTTGGCCAGCACCCGGCGGACCAGCACCTGGAGCCAGTCCTCCTCGGTCCAGTCGAGCACCAGCCGGCGCGAGACCAGCTTGTTCTTCTCCTGGATGTCGTAGAGCTCGAACAGGTCGGTGCGCAGGAAGACGACCAGGTCGAGGCCGTCGAGCAGGCTGATCCGTCCCTCCACCTGCAGCAGGCCCTGCACGACGGCCTCCTGGCGGGCGCGGTCGTACTTGAAAAGCTCGTCGATCCGGTCGAAGAGCACCACGGCCCGGCGCTTCTCGGCCCGCAGGATCTTGTCGGTGACGTTCAGGAACGCCTCGACGTCGACCGTGCTGGTGCTCGGCGCGCTGCCCACCGGCAGCTCGGCCTCCAGGTTGACCGGCCCGACGGCGAACCGCAGCGTGGTGCCGCCGAACGGGCGGGCCATGGCCCGCAGGGCCCGCTTGGTGCGGCCGATCGCCCGGCTGGGCAGGCCCACGGCCGTACGCAGCTCGGCGCCCTCCTGAAGCAGTTTGCGGGGCGCGTCCTCGGGCAGCGCCGCCGCCACCACGGCCGCGACCACCACCAGCCAGGCCGCGCGCAGCGTGTCGGCGTCGTGGGTGTTGGCGCCGGCGATCCGCTGGAGGAGGTCGCTCGGGTTGGCCACCGGAAAGACCTCGACGTTCTCCTGGCCCGCGGAGAGCTTGTGGAAGATCGCGCTCTTGCCGGCGCCGCGGTCGCCGACGACGATCGAGCGGCGCTGGCCGAGGATCGACCCCACGTTCTGCCAGAGGACGAAGCTCTCCTCCAGCAGGTCGTCGCGCTCCGCGTCCTCGGCGCCGAACCGCAGTTCGGACAGCTGGAACGGCCGTCCGGCCAGCCGCCACGCGAGGTAGACGTCGCGCACCAGATCGGGCAGGACCACGATCGGGCCCGCGGCCGAACCGGCCGGCGCGTTGAGGAACAGGCGGACGGCGTCGTCCTCGAGGACACCCGATCGGGCGGCCAGCACGTCGATGCGCTCGCGCCCGCCGGTCAGGGCGAGCCGGTCGAGCAGCGAGCGGGTCTTGTCCGGGTCGGGTGTGCCCTCGACGACCCGCTCGATGATCTGCTCGATGTAGTCCCGGATCGACGCCGCCCCGCTCGTCTCCACGCCGTCGACGCCCTGGATCAGCCGGCGGAACAGCAGCGCCGCCTCGTCGCGGCTGAGCGGGGCCAGGGTGTACGCGGCGAACTGCTCCAGGCCACCGGTGACCGGTGGCCGCGAGCCGACCACGAACTGCCAATGCGGCAAGAGATGGCTCAACTCGGTGAGGGCGGACGCCGTACCGGCCGGGTCGACCGCCGAGTCGAGGCTGTCGAAGATCAGCACGGGCCGGTCCACATCGGGCTCGGCCGCCCGCAGCACCTCGATCGTCTCGGACAGGGCCGGCGCCCCCGACGACGACTGCAACGTGCGCGTCCCGAGCACGGCCTCCAGAACCCGGCTGCCCACCTCGACCGCGCGGCGCACTCCCGACAAGTCGACGTGGAAGACGGCCCGGCCCCGCTGACGCAGGTCCTCGCCGAGCATGCCGAGCAGGACTGTCTTGCCGGAGCCGTCGATGCCGAGCACCAGAACCCCGGCCGAGCGCCCGTTCTCGATGTCGGCGAGGATCTCGGCCAGCTCGCGACGGCGGATCGGCAACGTGTCGGTCACACCGCTCACCGTAGCGGTGGCGGTCTATCTCCCCGACAACAGTCCGTCGCCGGCGGCGAGCCGGTCGAGCACCCGGGCCAGGGCGGCCCGGTCGGCCGCGCTGAGCGAGGCGATCAGCTCCTCGTCCAGGCGCGCCGACACCTCGGTGGCCGCCTCCAGCAGGCGCGCGCCCTCGACGGTGAGGTGCACCTGCTGCTTGCGCCGATCGGCCGGATCACGCACCCGGGCCACCGCCCCGCGCGTCTCCAGCTGATCGACCAGCAGCACCACGAGGCTCGGGGCGACCCGCATGACCTGCGACAGCTCCAGTTGCGACTCGGCGCCCTTGACCCGCAGCACGCTCAGCACGGCCACGTGCTTCGGTTTCAGCTCGAGCCCGGCCAGCCCCGCCGCGAACTGCGCCTCTTGCGCGACCCCGAGCACACCGAGCCGAAACGACACACTCCCCACCGGCGTCCGCGGCCGCTCACTTGCCATGGCGCCACCATACCGGCGACAGATGATTCTCAATCTGAATGATTAATCGGCGTCCTTGACGTAGACGATCGCGTCGATGCTCGGCAGATGGGCCGGATCGAGCGGGGCGTAACCGAACCAGGACGACACCCGCGGTTCCGCGCCGGCCGGAAGTTCGCGGGGATCGACGACGAAGCGGTCGCCCGCGGTGGCGTACAGCAAGCCCTCAATGGTGTTGATCGGCGGGGTTTCGACGCCCCGACGGCGGATCGTGCCGAGAGCGGTGGCCACGAAGGCGTAACCCCGGCCGAGTTGGGCGGCGACGATCGAGCCGGCGCTCCACCAGTGCAGCAGCGGGCCGCCCAGCCGGATGCTGCTCTTCGCGCGCTGGAGGTGGCTGTTCTGGGCGAAGGCCATGACCGGGCCACGCTCGGTCTCCGCCATCAGGTTGGCCGCCATCATCAAGGCCCGCTGGCCGAGCACCCGGGGCAGGCGCGCGGGCGACGAATCGGCCATCCAGTGGTGATAAAGCAAAAGGCCGGTTGCGGTACGCCCGTACAACCGGGCCTTCCGCCACTCATCCTCTGTGGACGTCGCGATGAGGTGTGGCATCTCCGAATCGAGAAGAGCGACCAGATCGCCGGCCAGAAGGCGCAGTTGTTGCGCCTCGGCCGTCCGGCCCACCGACTGCGACGGGTCCATCATCGCGTCCGGGTTGGGCCAGCGCCCGTCATCGCCGATCAGACGATCAAGCTCCGCCACCGTGCAGGGCATCGCCTCGACCCGCCCGGACAGGAAGCCGTGCAGTCCGGTGAGGGCCTCCCGGGGGCTCGCCCCACCGGTGATCTCCAACGGCCCGTCGAAGCCGGCGAAGCGCACCCTCTCGGGCAAAGGACGGTTTTCGTTGTACGCCCGCATCCAGCGCACAAGCTCACGATTCCCCGCCATCGTGCCGAACTCGTGGCTGAAGCCCCGCTCCATGACCTCGTCCAGCGAGCCGGCCCCGTGCACGACGTAGTCGTCGACGAGCAGCCCCATCAGGCAGTCGCTCTCGATGGCGATCACCCGGAAGCCCTCACGCTCGACAAGTTGCCGGAAGAGATCGTTGCGCACTCGGAGCAGAGAATCCTCGAAGTGAGTGGGCTCGCCGAGGGCCAGCACTCGCGGCCGCTCCGGAAGCAACGCCATAACGTCGTCAGTCATACCTCTCAACAGTATCGTTGAACCGTCGGTTGAGACTTTCCGCTTTTATTGGCAGGACCGTGACCCGAAACCCTCAAACACTGCGACCGGTGGACCTGGCCCGGGAGCATGGCTTGTCGGCCCAAGCGGTCCGCAATTACGAGGCGCTGGGCATCCTGCCGCCGGCCGAACGAACCCGGTACGGCTATCGCACGTACACGCCCCGCCACGCCCGGGCGCTGCGAGCGTTCCTGGCCCTTCTCCCTGGCCACGGCCACCGGACCGCCGCCGCGATCATGCAGTCCCTGAACCGGGACGCCGAGGCCGACGCGCTCCGCCTGATCGACGAAAGCCACGCCCAGCTGTTGGAGGACCGCCGAACATTGCGAGCGGTCGAGGCGGCACTGCGCGACCTGGGCCCGGTGGAGCCGGAGCGAGCCGACACGTTCGTCGGTCCCCTTGCCCGCAAGCTGGGCCTTCGCCCGGCCACGCTGCGCAAGTGGGAGAGGGCCGGCCTGGTCCATCCGCGCCGCGACCCACAGACGGGTTACCGGGTCTACTCCCCCGCCGACATCAGAGACACCCAGCTGATCCACCAGCTACGACGGGGCGGCTACCGGCTGGAGCAGATAGCCCCGTTGATCGGTCAGGTCCGTTCCGCGGGCGGCGTCGAGCCTCTGGAGTCGGCGTTGGAGGGTTGGCACGCCCGCCTGACGGCCCGGGGCCGGGCCATGCTCACCGGGGCCGCCGCCCTCGACGCCTATCTCGACGCCGCTTGACACCGGGCGATCAGCCCCCGGTGACCCACTTCGCCAAGAAATCCGGTGCGTCGTCGATGCTGACCACTTCGCTGACCAGTGCGCTGACGGCGGCCTCGGCGGGCGGCTCCGAGACGAAGATCGGAATGTTCAACGCTGCCGCGAAGCCCACCTCGATGGTGACGCTGCAACCGGTGTAGCCCTCGACGGCGACCACATAGATGCAGGCGGACCGGCGGACCTTGCCCAGGAACTCGTGGGTGAGCATCCGTTTCTGGTCGGCCGTGACCTGGACGACCTCCTCATCGAAGTCGAACCGCGGCGTATTGACGGTGACCCGCCGGTCGGTGAGCCGGCCCGCGACAGTCCGCACCAGTTCGTAGTACTTCGAACTGCTGCAGATGGTGACCTCGTTCGTCCCGCTCAACGCGCATTCCTCCCTCTCAGAGCAGCGGGCCGGTGCTCTGCTCGATCTCTGTACGCAGGCGGCGGTCGGCGACCACCCGGCGGGCCTCTTCCATCACCGGGGCCAGGAACAGGTCCGGGCCCGGCGAACCCGCAACCGGGGCCAGTGCGGCCACCGCGGCCGTGCCGGCCGGGGAAGGCGTCAAGGGGTGGCGCAGCTGCAAACCCCGTACGGCCGCAAGCAGCTCCACGGCCAGCAGGCTGGTCAGGTTGTCGAGGACCGTGCGGAGCTTCTTCGTCGCGGCCCAGCCCATCGAGACGTGGTCCTCCTGCATGCCGCTGGTCGGGAGGGAGTCGACCGAGGCCGGGGCGGCCAGGCGGCGGTTCTCGGCGACGATGCCGGCGGCCGTGTACTGGGCGATCATCAGGCCCGAGTTGACGCCGGCGTCCGGGGACAGGAACGGGGGCAGGTCGCGGTTGCGGGTCACGTCCAGCAGGCGGTCGACCCGGCGTTCGGCGATCGCGCCCACCTCGGCGGCGGCGATGGCCAGGAAGTCGGCGGCGAAGCCGAGCGGGGCGCCGTGGAAGTTGCCGGTGGACTCGACCCGGCCGTCGGGCAGGACCACCGGGTTGTCGACGACCGAGACGAGCTCGCGGGCGGCCACCTGGCGTACGAAATCGAGGGTGTCCCGGGCCGCGCCGGCGACCTGGGGCGCGCAGCGCATCGAGTAGGCGTCCTGCACCGCGTGGGCCAGGTCGTCGCGGTGCGAGTCCATGATCGCCGAGTTCTGGAGCAGGCGCAGGATGTTCGCGGCCGAGGAGGTCTGGCCCGGGTGGGGACGGATCTCGTGCAGCTCGGGCAGGAAGGGGCGTTCCGAGCCGAGCATGGCCTCGATGGCCAGGGCCGCCGTCACGTCGGCCATGGTGAACAGGTGGGCCGCGTCGTCGACGGCCAGCAGCAGCATGCCGAGCATGCCGTCGGTGCCGTTGATCAGGGCCAGGCCCTCCTTCGCGGCCAGCTCCAGCGGTCGCAGGCCGGCCGCGTGCAGGGCCTCGGCCGCGGAGTGCCGGGCGCCGTCCTTGCCCATCACCCAGCCCTCGCCGAGCAGCACGATCGCGCAGTGGGCGAGCGGGGCCAGGTCGCCCGAGGCGCCCAGCGAGCCGTGCTCCGGCACCCACGGGGTGATGTCGTGGTTGAGCAGGTCGGCCAGGCCCTGAGCGAGCACCGGCCGTACACCCGAACGCCCCAGAGCCAAAGACCGCAAGCGAAGCAACATCATGGCCCGTACGACCTCGCGAGGCATCGGCGCGCCGACACCGGCCGCGTGCGAGCGGATCAGCGCGTGCTGCAGTTCGGCCCGCCTCTCCGGTTCAATACGGGTGTTGGCGAGCGCGCCGAAGCCGGTCGACACGCCGTAGACGGGCTTGCCGGACGCCTCGATCCGGTCGACGATCGCTCGGCTCGTCTCCATCGCGGCGACGGTCTCGGGGGCGATCTCGACGCGGGCGTCGTGGCGGGCCACGGCGATGACATCGGCCGGGGTGACCCCGGTGGGCTGGACGATGACGGTCATTGCGCCACTCCGTTGTGCAGAACGGTTCTGATCAGGGGTACGCCGGGCCGGTAGGCCAGGTGCAGGTGGGACGGCGCGTCGAGCACCGTCAGGTCGGCCCGGGAGCCGGGTCGCAGCCGGCCGACGTCGTCGCGGCGCAGGGCGAGCGCACCGCCGGCGGTCGCCGCGTGCACCGCCTCGGCCGGGGTCATCCGCATGTCGCGAACGGCCAGGGCGATACAGAAAGGCATGGAGCTGGTGTACGACGACCCGGGGTTGCAGTCGGTGGCCAGAGCGACCCGGACGCCCGCGTCGATCAGCCGTCGCGCGTCCGGATAGGGCGACCGGGTCGAGAACTCAGCGCCGGGCAGCAGCGTCGCGACGGTCTCCGAGCTGGCGAGGGCGGTGACATCGGCGTCGCTCAGATGCGTGCAATGGTCGGCGCTCGCGGCGCCGAGTTCGACCGCGAGTTGTACGCCGGGGCCCGCGGCCAGCTGGTTCGCGTGCAGCCGGGGCCGCAGCCCGCGCTCGATTCCGGCGGTCAGGATGGCCCGCGCCTGGTCACCGTCGAAGGCGCCACGATCACAGAAAACATCGACCCATTTGCTGTACGGGGCACAGGCGTCCAGCATGTCGGAGATGACCAGCGAGACGTAGTCGTCGGCTTCGTGGCCGGCGGGAACGACGTGCGCACCCAGGAAGGTGGTCTCCTCGGTCAGCTCCCGGGCCAGGCGCAGCGACCGCGCTTCGTCGAGGACGTTCAGCCCGTAGCCGCTCTTGATCTCGACGGTCGTGGTGCCCTGCCGCCGCATCTCGGCCACGAGCCGTTCGGCGTTGCCCAGCAGCTCCTCATCGCTCGCGGCGCGGGTCGCGGCGACGGTCGTCCGGATGCCGCCGCCGGTGTAGGGCTCGCCGGCCATGCGCGCGCCGAACTCCTGGGCCCGGTCGCCGGCGAAGACCAGATGCGCGTGACTGTCCACAAAGCCCGGTAGGACGGCCGCTCCCCCGGCGTCGATCCGCTCGTCGGCGGCCGGCGCTTCGCTGCGAGGCCCGATCCAGGCGACGCGATCACCGTCGACGACGAGTGCGACGTCGCGCCGAAGCCCGAGCAGCCCGTCCCCGTCGTCGTTGGTGACGAGCTCCCCGATGTTGTCGATCAGCAGGCTCATGGCTCGATTCCTTCGGCCAGCGCGGCGGGCACATCGATCGTGACGTGGCGGCCCTCGGAGACGATCAGGCGGCCGTCGGCGATCACGTGGGTGATGTCGGCCGCGGTCGCGGCCAGGATCGCCTGGGCCGGGTCGGCGCCGGCCGTCCGTACGCTGTCGAGGCGCACGCAGACCAGGTCGGCCCGCCTGCCCACCTCGATGGCGCCGGCGTCGTCCCAGCCCAGGGCGGTGTGCGCGGTCGCCGCGGTCATCAGCTCGGCCGGCGAGAAGCGGCCGCGCCGCAGGCGGGACACGCGCTCGTTCATCTCGAGGCCACGGATCTCCTCGAACATGTCGATCACGGCGTGGCCGTCGCTGCCGAGGCTGAGCGGGGAACCGTGCGCGGCCAGCTCACCGGCCGGCCCGATGCCGTCGGCCAGATCGCGTTCGGTGGTCGGGCACATGCACACCCCGGTGCCACTGCCGCCCAGCATCTTGACGTCGCGGCCGGTGAGGTGGGTGGCGTGCACGGCGGTGATGTTCGCGCCGAGCAGCCCGTGCCGTTCCAGCAGCTCGGTCGGGGTGCAGCCGTGAACCGCCCGGCACTGCTCGTTCTCAGCCGGCTGTTCGGAGAGATGAACATGTACCGGACGACCAGACGACCAGGCGGCCATCTCACTGATCGCGGGGGCGGGCACGGCCCGTACAGAGTGGACGGCCGCGCCGATCAAAGCGTGCGGGGGCGCGGTGAGCGCGTCCACCCGCGAAGCCCAGGCCTCGAAGTCACCGTCGCCGAAGCGGCGCTGCACCCCTTCCAAGGGAGCGCCGTCGACGCCGGCCGTCAGGTAGAGCGTGTCGAGCAGCGTGATCCGGATCCCGGCCTCGGCCGCGGCGGTGATCAGGGCCTGGCCCATGGCGTTCGGGTCGGCGTAGTGGAGGCCGCCTTCCGCATGGTGCAGGTAGTGAAACTCCCCCACGGCCGTGATGCCGGCCAGCGCCATCTCGGCGTAGACGGCCCGGGCCAGCGCCAGATAGGAGTCCGGATCCAGGCGCGCCGCGACCTCGTACATCTTGTCGCGCCAGGTCCAGAAGCTGCCGCCGTCACCATGCGTACGACCTCGCAATGCTCTATGAAAAGCGTGCGAGTGAGCGTTGGCGAAGCCCGGCAGCACGAGACCAGCCAGCCGCACGTCCGGCGTTTTGCCGGAATTCAAGCTGGCGAAGCGCCCGTCGACGACTTCGATGTGGGCATCGTCGACGATCGCGCCGCCGATCCACGCGAGATCGCAGCGGTAGACGGTCATGTCAGGTCCAGCAGGACCCGGGCCAAGGCCTGGATCCCCTCGACGCAGTCGGCCTCCTCGGCGTGCTCGGCCGGCGAATGCGAGACGCCGGTCGGGTTGCGCACGAAGAGCATCGCCGTCGGCACGTGGGCCGACAGCACGCCCGCGTCGTGGCCGGCGCCCGTCGGCAGGATCGGCGCGTGGCCCAGCAGCTCGGAGATGCGCGCGGCCAGCGACGTCTCGAAGGAGACCTCCTGGCTGAACGACTCGTTCGTCACCGACACCTCGACGCCGTCGCGGGCCGCCCGGTCGTAGGCGCGCTTGATCACGGCCTCGACCAGGCCGTCCAGCGTGTTCGTCTCGGCCGCCCGGGCGTCCAGCCAGCCGCGTACCAGCGACGGGATGGCGTTCGTGGCGTTCGGCTCGACCTCGACCCGGGCCACCGTCGCGTGCGCGCCGGCCAGCCGGGCCTCCTTGTTGGCCGCCAGCACCGTGTAGGCGAAGGTCAGCATCGGATCGCGCCGGTCGGCCATCCGGGTCGTGCCCGCGTGGTCGCCGTGCCCGGTGAAATCGAACCGCCAGCGGCCGTGCGGCCAGATCGCGCTGGCCACGCCGACCGGCACCTCCAGGGCCCGGCCCTGCTCGATGTGCAGTTCGATCAGCGCGCCGATCCGGCTGGTCAGCCCGGGCAGGCGGCCGGCCGGGGTGGTGCCGAGGGCCTCGCCGAACGTGATGCCCTCGCGGTCGGTCAGGGCGGCCGCCGTCTCCGGCTCGATCGCGCCGGTGAGCAGCCGTGATCCGAGGCAGGGCAGGCCGAAACGGCCGCCCTCCTCGTCGACGAAGGCGACCACGGCGATCGGGCGGCGCGGCACGTGGCCGCGCCGGCGCAGCTCGTCGACGGCGAGGAAGCCGCTGACGATGCCGAGCGGGCCGTCGTAGCCGCCGCCGTGCGGAACCGAGTCGAAATGCGATCCGGTCAGCACCGCGTCGTGCCCCCACTGCCCGCCCCACCAGGCGAACAGGTTGCCGTTGCCGTCGTCGGTGACCGGCATGTCGCGCCGGGCCGCCTGGTTGCGGAACCAGTCCCGCAGGACCAGTTCCGGCTCTTCGAGGGCGTACCGCTCGTAACCATTGGCCACCCGGCCGATCGGGGCGATCTCGGCCCAGAGCTCCGCGAAAGTCGCGCTCACTTGTCGTCCTGTCGCATCGGGATGTGGACGCCGTCGGCGGCGTCCGAGTCGTAGCCGGCGTCGACGTGCCGGATGACGCCCATGCCGGGGTCGTTGGTCAGGACCCGCTCGATCTTCTGGCCGGCCAGCGCGGTGCCGTCGGCCACGCACACCTGCCCGGCATGGATGGACCGGCCGATGCCGACGCCGCCGCCGTGGTGGATCGAAACCCAGCTGGCGCCGCTGGCCGTATTGATCATCGCGTTGAGCAACGGCCAGTCGGCGATGGCGTCCGAGCCGTCGAGCATGGACTCGGTCTCCCGGTACGGCGAAGCCACCGACCCGGAGTCGAGATGGTCCCGGCCGATGACGATGGGTGCGCTGATCTCGCCGCTGGCCACCATGTCGTTGAAGCGGACGCCGGCCACGTCGCGCTCGCCGTAGCCGAGCCAGCAGATGCGGGCGGGCAGGCCCTGGAAGGCGACGCGCTCGCCGGCCATCCGGATCCAGCGGGCCAGGGCCTCGTTCTCGGGGAAGAGGTCGAGGATCGCCTTGTCGGTCTTCGCGATGTCGGCCGGGTCGCCGGAGAGGGCGGCCCAGCGGAACGGGCCTTTGCCTTCGGCGAAAAGCGGCCGGATGTACGCCGGGACGAAGCCCGGGAAGTCGAAGGCACGCTCATATCCGCCGAGCTTGGCCTCGCCCCGGATCGAGTTGCCGTAGTCGAAGACCTCGGCCCCGGCGTCCTGGAAGCCGACCATGGCGGCCACGTGGCGGGCCATGCTGGCGCGGGCCCGGTCGGTGAATTCTTCCGGCTTGGTCGCGGCATAGTCGGCGGCGTCCTCGAGGTCGACGCCGACCGGAAGGTACGACAGCGGGTCGTGGGCGCTCGTCTGGTCGGTGACGATGTCGATGGCGACCCCCTTGACCAGCAGTTCGGGGAAGACGACGGCCGCGTTGCCGACGACGCCGATGCTCACCGCGCGCTTTTCGGACTTAGCCGCTTCCGCCCGATTTATCGCGTCATCGAGGTTATCGGCGATTTCGTCGAGATATCTGGTCTGCACCCGGCGCTCCAAGCGGGAGCGGTCCACGTCGACGACCAGGCAGACCCCGCCGTTCATGGTGACGGCCAAGGGCTGCGCGCCGCCCATGCCGCCGCAGCCCGCGGTCAGGGTCAGCGTGCCGGCCAGGGTGCCCTTGAAACGCTTGGCGGCCACGGCGGCGAACGTCTCGTACGTCCCCTGGAGGATGCCCTGCGTGCCGATGTAGATCCACGACCCGGCGGTCATCTGGCCGTACATGGTCAATCCGAGCTTTTCGAGGCGGCGGAACTCGGGCCAGGTGGCCCAGTCGCCGACAAGATTGGAGTTGGCGATGAGCACGCGCGGGGCCCACTCGTGCGTACGGAAGACGCCGACCGGCTTGCCCGACTGCACGAGCAGGGTCTCGTCGTCCTTGAGCTCGTCGAGCTCGCGCACGATCGCGTGGAAGGAGGGCCAGTTGCGCGCCGCCCGCCCCGTGCCGCCGTACACCACAAGATCTTCCGGCCTTTCGGCCACGTCGGGGTCGAGGTTGTTCATCAACATCCGCTTGGCGGCTTCCTGCGGCCAGCCCTTGGCGGTGTACGCCGTACCGCGCGGCGCCCGGATCTCCGTCATTGATCTTCCCCTCTACCCCTGAAAAAGTTGCCGCCGAGCCGCGGCCGCCTCGAACTCCTCGAGCCGGCGCTGAACCGGCTCCGGATCCGCGTCGCACATCGCCTGAAGCAGCACCATGGCCATGGCCATCGGCCCGGTGTGCAGGTCGAACACCAGACGCGTGCCCACCGCGGCGGGCAGCACGACGGCGGCGTCCTCGGCGACCGGGCTCACCGCCGAATCGGTGATCGCGACCACGGCGTACCCCATGGCTCTGGCCTCTTTGACCACTTCGAGCGACTCCCGCGGATAGCGCGGCAACACCAAGGCCAGCATGGCACCGGCGCCCGCCACCCGGGCCTGATCGAGCCGGTCGAGCAACGACGTCCCGCCGGTGTCCCACACCCGCACATCCGGGTGCACCTTGCTCGCGAAATAGCCGAAATACCCGGCCAGAGGAGCGGCCGCCCTCAGTCCCAGCACCGGCAGCGGCCGGCTGGCGACGAGCAAATTCGCCGCTTTCTGTACGGCGTCAAGGCTCCCCAACTGCTCCCGCAGCCGCCCGAGATGCTCGGCCTCGGCCTGAATAGCCCGCTGCATGGCGTTGTCCTCGCCACCGTCATCGGCCGGCCCACCGCCGACATCCCGCAGAGCCCGCCGCAGAGCCGGATATCCCGGAAACCCGAGAGCGATGGCGAACCGCGTGACCGACGGCTGACTGACCCCGGCCAGCTCAGCCACCTCGGCCGACGACAGAGCGGCCGCCGTGCCGGCCCGCTCCACGAGGCAGTGCGCGATCCGCCGCTGCGTGGGCGTGAGCCGAGCGCCGGCGAACAGGTCGAGCACTCCGCCATTCACAACCGCAGACTATGCATAAAAACTTTCAGAAGCCAGACCTCGCTTCCCTAAAGGTCAGCGACCGCTTCGGTCCGGGCCTACTCGCGGCGGCCAAGGCGGCCGGCGACACGACGGCGCGAGTTCACAAAAAGCGCCATCGACCGGCCGGCCGGCCGCCTTCCTGAGGTTTCCGAGGCGGCCCAAGCCGGGAGTTGCCTGGCGATGACTTCGAGAATCGGCAGTCAGCCCTCGCCCGGCCACCGCAGCCAGGCGACCTCGTCGCGACCAGGCATCTCGCCCTTCGACAGCATCTCGTCGAGTACTTGAGATATCCGGCCCAGCCCTGACGCCGTTCGTGGAAAACGCCGGCTATGGACGAAGAGGATGCCTGCGTGGCCGAACCCCTGCTGTGCCAGGCGTGCGAAATCGCTGACGTTCTCCGTGACGACACATCGGCTGTTGCGTGCAGCCCAGGCCAGCACATCCTCATCAGTCTTGGCCGCGAGGCCGACCTCGACGTCCAGCACGGCGACGACGTCGTGCCCCGTGGCCCGCAGAGCCCGCGCCAAGGAGGGTGGGTACATCTCGTCGAGAAGGAAACCCGTCAGGGCTTCGGCTTCCGAAGAAGCTTCTGCTGGGCTTCCCACAACCGCTCCTCTCGATCAGCGACCTCACGGTTGAGGGCCACTCGTTCGTCGATCTCGTCGGGGTAGGCCGCGTAATAGCGCAAGGCCACCGTGACCTGACCTGAGGCCAATCCCGTCACCTCGGCCAGCTCCGACAGAAGCGACGCCCGGTCGAGTTGTTCCGCTTCCTCACGGACGGCGCCCAGTGCCGCGACGACTTCCCAGACGTCAGGGCCTCCAGCGAGCGCTGCTCGGCGTCCGGTCGGGCCAGGCCGGAAGATGACGCCGGGATGCTCATAGGACCTCAACGCCTCGTCGATGAACATGTTGGCCACGGACGAGGAGGAGGAACCAGGGTTCTCCCGCACATAGCGGTCCAAACGAGCCAGGACCTCCTCGTCGAAGCGGACTGAGCGCGGAGCAGTCATGACTACATCGTAGTCATGTGTAGTCGCTGTGAAAGCGTAGGCATGACTATTGGCCGAGTCAACTCCTATATAGAAAACTCCTCGGGAGGAGTTAGAGTGGAGACATGGAGAGCATCTCCGTTGACGACGGCACCTATCGCGACCTGACTCTCATCGCCCGAGCGGCCGGGATCACGCACGGAGAAGCTGTCACGCTTCTTGTCGATCATTTCCAGCGATCAGCCGGCCCGGAACGAACACCGAGACCGCCCGGCGCCGTAGTGGCTGTGCACGCGACCTACCAAGGCCACCGCATAGACGGAGAATTCGATCCAGCGACTGCGAGCTTGACGGTGATCTCCGATCCCACACCCGGCAAGTGGTACCGCTCGCCGAGCGGCGCGGCCAAAGCCGTTGTGTCCGCGATCAAACCCGGCGTAACGCCGAACCGCAGCGGTTACGACTTCTGGTTCGTGTCCAGCACAGGAAAGACCCTGGCGTCCATCCGCAACAAGAGGTGACCGGGACGGCCGGTGGCCGCTCCGGTCCTCGAACGTCAGCTGACGCGCACCGTCTCGCGCGAAGCGCGGCTAGGCCGGGAGCTCCTTGGCGATGACTTTGGAGAGCTCGCGGAAAGCCTTGCCCCGGTGGCTGATCGCGTCCTTCTCGGCCGGGGTCAGCTCGGCGTTCGTCTTCGTCTGGCCGTCGCCCAGGAAGATCGGGTCGTAGCCGAAGCCGCCGTCGCCTCGGCGGGATCGGAGGATCTTGCCGGGCTGGCGGCCCTCGACCAGGTGCTCGCGGCCGTTCGGCAGGACCAGCGCGGCCGCGCACACGAAGGCGCCGCCGCGCTGCTCGTCGGCCACGTCGCCGATCTGGGCCAGGAGCAGGTCGAGGTTGGCGTCGTCGTTGCCGTGGACGCCGGACCAGCGGGCGCTGAAGACGCCCGGCATGCCGTTCAGCGCGTCGACCGCGATGCCCGAGTCGTCGGCCACCGTGGGCAGTCCCGTGCGCTTCGCGCCCTCACGAGCCTTGATCAGCGCGTTCTCGCCGAAGGTGAGGCCCGTCTCGGGAACGTCGGGATATCCCTCGAAGTCGGCCAGGCCGACCAGCTGAACGCGGTTCGTGCCCAGCGACTGGTCGAGGATGCGCTGGAGCTCCACCAGCTTCTTCTTGTTCGCGGTGGCGAGCAGCAGCTTGGCGCTCACGAGGCGAGCGCTTTCTGCTGGGCCGCGGCCAGATCGGCGCAGCCGGCCAGGGCCAGGTCGAGCAGGGCGTCCATCTGGTCGCGGCGGAACACGCCGTTCTCACCCGTGCCCTGCACCTCGACGAAGTCGCCGTCGCCGGTGGCCACCACGTTCATGTCGACCTCGGCCGCCACGTCTTCGAGATACATCAGGTCGAGGCGGGGCTCGCCGTCGATGATGCCGACGCTGACCGCCTGGATCGAGCGGTGCATCACGTTTTCCACCTTGCCGGCCAGGGACTTGCGGTCGGCCAGCCAGTTGACCGCGTCGTGCAGGGCCACGTAGGCCCCCGTGATCGCGGCCGTGCGGGTGCCGCCGTCGGCCTGCAGGACGTCGCAGTCGAGGACGATCGAGTTTTCCCCCAGCGCCTTCAGGTCGATGCTGGCCCGGAGGCTGCGGCCGATCAGGCGGGAGATCTCATGCGTACGGCCGCCGACCTTGCCCTTGAGGCTCTCGCGGTCGCCACGCGTGTTGGTGGCGCGGGGCAGCATCGCGTATTCGGCGGTGACCCAGCCGAGGCCGGAGCCTTTGCGCCACCGGGGAACGCCCTCGGTGACACTGGCCGTGCAGAGCACCCGGGTGTCGCCGAACTCGACGAGCACCGAGCCCTCGGGGTGGATGCTCCATTTACGGGTGAGAGTCACCGGTCGCAGCTGGTCGGCCGCTCGGCCGTCGGGTCGTGACATGCCCAAACCTTATGCGCAGCGGACCCGGCGCGCCTCAGCCGCCCCGGCTCCTGTGGATAACGAAGCCTGCTGTGGACAACTCGGGCCGCCTCTCGCGGATGCGAAAGGGTGGACGGCATGAGCTTCTCAGCCGAACCAACCTGTGAATGCCTGGTCGCCGCCGGCGACGGGCCGGGGAACAGCCGGGCGCAGCACCGCGGCGGGCCGCTGACGCCCGACCGGCGTGCCCGCGACCGCGACCTCGGGCAGGGCGCCGTGCGCGCGCAGGAATCCGTCGACCGCGGCCGGCCATCCGAAGTGCTCGGCGCGGGCCCGGGCCGCGGCTCGCCGCTCGGCTTCCGGGCGCTCCAGCAGGGTGCGTACGCCGTTGGCGAAGGCCTCGGCCGTGCCCGCCACCGCGACGCCGCCGTCACCGACCACCTCGGGCAGCGCGCTCGACTCGTTCACGACCACCGGCGTGCCGCAGGCGAGCGCCTCGAGCGCGGCCAGCCCGAAGGTCTCGACCGGCCCCGGCGCCATCACCACGTCGGCGCTGGCCAGCAGGGCGGCCATCGTCGAGCGGTCGCTGATGTGACCGGCGAAGCGCACCGGCAGGCGGGCCGCGCGATAGGCCAGGGCGGCACGCCGTACGCCGTCTCCGGCCACCGCGAGCACAGCCGGCACCTTGTCGTTGCGCAGCACCGCGAGCGCGTCCACGGCCAGCTCGGGCTTCTTCACGCCGGAAAGGCGGCTGCAGAAGGCCACCAGCGTCTCGTCGGGCCGGGCGTAGCGGGAGCGGACGGCCTCGTCGGCGCGGCCGGGGTGGAAGGCGTCGAGGTCGACGCCGAGCGGCACCTCGATCAGGTTGGGCGCGCCGATGCGGCGGAACTCGGCCGCCGCGAAGGAGGTCGTGCAGACGATCTGGTCGAAGAATTCCGAGGTGCGCAGGTTGTATTTGTCGGCCAGCTGCTCGCGTTTGGGCATGCCCCACTCGCCGAGCAGCCCGGCCAGGCTCTCGTGCGACACCATGATCGAGCCGACGCCGCGCTGCCGGGCCCAGCTGCCGGTCCAGCGCAGCGTGGTGCGGTCGGAGACCTCGATGCGGTCGGGCTCGAGGTCGTCGAGGAGCTTGGCCAGCTCGCGGCGGCCGGTCATCACGCGATAGCCGCCGGTGCGCGGCAGCGGGGCGCTGGGCAGCGTGATGACGCGGCCCTGGCTGGTCATCTTGTCGGAACGCTCGCGACCGGGCACCACCAGCACGGCCTCATGACCGGCGCGCTGATAGCCCTCACCGAGGTTCCGAAGTGCGGTCCGCAGGCCACCCGTATGGGGCGTCACGAAGTTGGCCAGGCGAACGATGCGCATGCAACAACTCCAAGATCACGATCCGCTGGTGCTTCAATCCCCCGGCTCAGAGATCGTAACGGGCACCCGGGCGCACGACCTCAACCGGTCCCGCAAATGCGGCCACGGCGGCATCCACAATAGATGCCTCCGAGACCCATGCGGGCACCAGATGCGTGAGCAACAGTCGCCCGACGTCCGCCTTGGTCGCCGCCTCGCCCGCCTCGCGGCCGGTGAGGTGCAGGCCGGGAGGGTTCTCGACCCCGTCGGCGTAACTCGCCTCACACAGAAAAAGATCTGCGCCGGCGGCGAGTCGCAGCAGCGGTTCACAGGGCGCCGTGTCCGAAGAGTAGGCGAGCACGCGCCCTCCGTGCTCGATCCGCACCCCGTACGTCTCCACCGGATGGTTGACCCGGTCGACCGTGACCGAGAACGGGCCGATGGGGAACGTCCCCGGCTGGAGACCGTAGAACGTGTACACGTCGTCGATCGCCTCGTTCTCCTGGCTGTACGCCGAGGAGATCCGCTCGGCCGCGCCCATCGGCGCGTAGACCGGCACCGGCGGCAGCGCGCCGGCCGGGTCGTAGCGGCGAACCACGATGTACGTACAGGCGTCCAGGACGTGATCGCAGTGCAGATGCGTCAGGACGATGGCGTCGATCTTGTTCATGTCCGAGTAGCGCTGAAGAGCGGACAACGAGCCCGAGCCGAAATCGACCAGAAGCCGGAAGCCGTCAGCCTCGACGAGATAGGCGGAACAAGCCGACTCGGGGCCGGGAAAACTGCCGGCACAGCCGAGAACGGTCAGTCGCATGCGGGTCCCTCTGGCTCACACTGGGTCTTACACGCCCCGCCCGACCGGTCCGTGCTGGAGTCGTCAGACCAGTCAATCACGGAGCGAAGCGTACGCCGGGACCTGCGCGCCATGTAAACGTCTGATCGATTTGTCGCTAAATCGACAACGTACATCACACCGCCCGTGACCTCGGCCATTAACGCAATTCCCGTTACGTCCGGTGAGTCGTTTGCGTTGCACGAAGTGACGACTTTGCGGACGGAACAGGCGGAGGCAACACGTGACCACGGCCGAGAGAAGCCGCCCCACGCAGACCGAGGCGGCGGAGATCATGCCGTTCGGTGGCTGGGAGATTACACCGGCTCCGACCGGATTCGGGGATAACGAAACGCTCTTTCGCTTCCCGGCGCCGGACGATCCCGCGCCGGGAACGGCGCGATTGCTGATTCTGTCCCTCTACGCCGCCGTGCTCGGACTCGCGGGCATGGGAGTCGGTGTCCGGGCATTCGTCACGGTGCTGGGCGGCGCCGATTTCTGGTACGTGCCCGTGCTGACCCTTTTCGGACTTCTCAGCGTCGGACTGGCGGTGGGCTCGTTCCTCTCGATCCACCGCCCGGTCCTACCGTGGCTGCTACTTCTGGGCGCCACCGGCCCCTTGGCCGTCGACGTCCTGATCGCAGCCCTCTATTAAGCCCAGAGCTGCCCTTCGAGGGCGTCCTCGGCATCGTTGAGCGTGCCGCCGTAGGCGCCCGTCGAAAGGTATTTCCAGCCGCCGTCGGCGATCACGAACGCGACGTCGGCCCGCTTGCCGGCCTTGACCGCCTCGTGGGCCACGGCCAGGGCCGCGTGCAGGATGGCGCCGCTGGAGAAGCCGGCGAAGATCCCCTCGACCTCGACGAGCTGGCGGGTGCGCAGCACGGCATCGCGGGTGCCGACCGAGAAGCGGCGGTCGAGCACCGAGGCGTCGTACAGCTCCGGCACATAGCCCTCGTCGATGTTGCGCAGGCCGTACACCAGCTCGCCGTACCGCGGCTCGGCGGCGACGATCTGGATGCCCTCGACCTTCTCCCGGAGGAAGCGGCCGGTGCCCATCAGCGTGCCCGTGGTGCCCAGGCCGGCCACGAAGTGGGTGATCGTGGGCAGGTCGTGCAGCAGCTCGGGACCGGTGGTCTCGTAGTGCGCACGGGCGTTGGCCTGGTTGCCGTACTGGAACAGCATCTTCCAGTCCGGGTGCTCGGCCGCGATCTGCTTGGCCGTGGCCACGGCCTGGTTCGAGCCGCCGGCGGCCGGCGAGAAGATGATCTCCGCGCCGTACATGCGGAGCAGCTGGACGCGCTCGGCCGACACGTTCTCGGGCATCACGCAGACCAGGCGGTAGCCGCGCAGCTTGGCCACCATGGCCAGCGAGATGCCGGTGTTGCCGCTGGTCGGCTCGAGGATGGTGTCACCCGGGCGCAGATGGCCCGACTCCTCGGCCTCGCGCACCATGAAGAACGCCGGGCGGTCCTTGATGCTGCCGGTCGGGTTGTGGTCCTCGAGCTTGGCCCAAAGCCGCACCGGCGGCGCCCCTTCGGGCACCGCCGGCGAGATGCGGGGCAGGCCGACGAGCGGCGTGCCCCCCAGAGCGTCGAGGAGGCTCTCGAAGCGAGCCATGACGACTAACGTCCCAGGAGAGCGGCGGCCGCCGCGAAGCCCAGGGCGCCGCCGGCCACGGCCGGCAGGATGGTGATCGAGTCACCGTCGTTGAGCTTCGCGTCGAGCGCGCCGAGGAAGCGGACGTCCTCGTCGTTGACGTAGATGTTGACGAACCGGTGCAGGCCACCCTCGGGGGTGATCAGCCGGCCCTTGAAGCCGTTGTGCTTGGCGTCCAGGTCGTCGATCAGCTCGGTGAGGGTCGAGCCGGCGCCCTCGACGGTCTTGGCGCCGCCGGTGTAGCTGCGCAGGATGGTCGGGACGCGAACTTCGATAGCCATGGCGGTGAATGCTCCAAATGGAAGAACGAACTGAGGGCAGGGTCTTCTGGACGTACGAATGTCGTCAGCGACACTCGTAGAAGACCGACACCGGGCTCTGCCCGAACATGTACGACTGCACAGCGCTCGCCATCACGCGTCTACCGTCGCATCCACGATGTTGATCTCTTCCTCGGTCACCACGCCGTCCACTATGCGGAACGACCGGATCTCTTCGGAATCCGGCTCGCGGGTGGAGACCAGAAGATAATGCGCACCGGGCTCGCCGGCGAAGGAGATGTCGGTCCGCGACGGATAGGCCTCGGTGGCCGTGTGGGAGTGGTAGATGACCACCGGCTCCTCGTCGTTGTCGTCCATCTCGCGCCAGACGCGCAGCTGCTCCATGGAGTCGAACTCGTAGAACGTCATCGAGCGGGCCGCGTTGTCCATCGGGATGAGCCGCGCCGGCCGGTCGCCGCCGATCGGGCCGGCGACCACGCCACAGGCCTCGTCGGGGTGGTCCCGGCGGGCATGGGCGACGATCGCGTCGACGATCGCGCTGTCGATGGTCAGCACGTTGTTCACATTACCGTGAGATTTCCCCACCCCGAGCGTGGCGGGGCTCACTCTATCTCGGGCAGCGCGTTGAGCAGCGACTCCTGGAGGTAGCCCAGATAGGCGTACACGCTGAGCTGGAAGACGCGGCTCGAGCCGGGATCGCGCACGACGGCGGTCTCGAGCTCCTCGCTCAGATCGGTGTCGGCCTTGATGTCGAGCCGGGTGCCCATGGCCAGGCGCGCGTCGTTGATGGCGCGCAGCCAGGCCTCGGCGGCCTCGCCGTCGAGGCGTACCTCCCCCTCGTCCCCGTCCGGCAGAGCCGCGAGAATCGCGCCGGCCTGGTCGATCTTGCCGGTTTTCAGTTCGCCCTCGGTGTAGAGGCGGAACTCGGCCGAATCGTCCGGGCGGTCCGGATAGATGTCGGGGAACAGGCGCGAGACCACGGGGTCGCCGTGGTCCATGCCGTCGGTCAGCAGACCGACCACCTCACCGGCGACCTTGCGCAACACGCGCACCTCGTCGACCGCGAAGGTGGCCACACACTGGCTGCCGTTGCGTCGGAACATCTGCCCTCTCCCGCGGTGTTCAGGACCGGTCGACCGTGGCCCAGAGGCCGTAACCGTGCAGCTGGTTGGCGTCCATCTCCATGCGCTCGCGCGCACCGATGCTGACCACCGCCTTACCCTTCGTGTGCACGTCCAGCATCAGGGCCTCGGCCTTCTCCTTGCTGTAACCGAAGAGCTTTTGAAAAACCCAGGTCACGTACGACATGAGGTTGACCGGATCGTCCCAGACGATGGTCACCCACGGCCGGTCGTCTTCCGGTGCTTCTTGGATCTCCGGCGTCTCGACGGGAGCAACCTGAGGCAACGCCATGCCCCCCATGTTGCCACCGGATTTGCCGCATCGGTGAACCGGAACGCCGAACCGCAGGTCAGCGGGCAGTTCGTAAGGGGCCGCCGGGCGCAATAGGGTGGGGTCGTGAACTCCTTCGCCCCCGCGCTGCTCACCGATCAGTACGAGCTGACCATGGTCAGCGCCGCGCTCAAGGACGGCACCGCCGACCGGCAGTGCGTCTTCGAGGTCTTCGCGCGGCGGCTGCCGGGCGGGCGGAGGTACGGCGTGGTCGCCGGCACCGGCCGTCTGGTCGAGCTGATCCGCGACTTCCGCTTCACCGAGGCCGAGGTCGGCTTCCTGCGCGAGGCGGGCATCGTCGACGAGACGACCGCCGCCTGGCTGCGCGGCTACCGCTTCAGCGGCGACATCGACGGCTATGCCGAGGGCGAGCTCTTCTTCCCGGGATCGCCGATCATGACCGTCTCGGGCACCTTCGCCGAGTGCGTGGTCCTCGAGACGCTCATCCTCTCGGTGCTCAACCACGACTCGGCCATCGCCTCGGCGGCCGCCCGCATGGTCACGGCGGCCCGGGGCCGCCCGATCATCGAGATGGGTTCGAGGCGTACGCACGAGGACAGCGCCGTCGCGGCGGCGCGCGCGGCCTATCTCGCGGGTTTCGCCTCGACGTCCAACCTCGCGGCCGGCGCCCGGTACGGCATCCCGACCACCGGCACCTCGGCTCACGCGTTCACCCTGCTGCACGACGACGAGCCGGCGGCTTTCGCGTCACAGGTTGCCGCCCTCGGCAAGAACACGACGCTGCTGGTCGACACGTACGACATCGCCCAGGGCATCCGGAACGCGATCGCGGTGGCCGGCCCCGACCTGCGGGCGGTCCGGATCGACTCGGGCGACCTGTCGGTGCTCGCGCAGCACTCCCGCGAGCTTCTCGACTCGCTGGGCGCCACCGAGACCAAGATCGTCGTTTCGGGCGACATGGACGAATACGCGATCGCCGCGCTCGCGGCCGAGCCGGTCGACATGTACGGCGCCGGCACGGCGGTGGTCACCGGCTCCGGCGCGCCGACCGCGGGCCTGGTCTACAAGCTGGTCGAGGTCGAGGGCCGCCCGGTCGTGAAGCGCTCGGAGAACAAGGCGACCGTCGGCGGCCGCAAGACCGCGGTGCGGCGGCACAAGCCCACCGGCACGGCCACCGAGGAGATCATCGTGTCCCAGGGCGTGCCCGATCACGAGCCGAACGACCGGCTCCTGCAGCACCCGATCGTGGCCGCGGGCCAAATCATCGAGCCGCCGGCGTTGCGGGAATCCCGTGAACATCTACGGCAGTGCCTGATCTCGATACCGTGGGAGGGTCTGAAGCTGTCGGCCGGCGACCCGGCCATTCCGGTCACCATCGTGGGGGTCCCGTGACACGCGCGCTGATCATCGTCGACGTTCAGAACGACTTCTGCGAGGGCGGCTCACTGGCCGTCGGCGGCGGCGCCGCCGTGGCCAAGGGCATCTCGCTGGTGCTGCGCAAGGCGGGCGCCCGGTGGGACCACGTGGTCGCCACGAAGGACTGGCACATCGACCCCGGCAGCCACTTCAGCGACCACCCCGACTATCAGGCCACGTGGCCGGCACACTGCGTGGTCGGCTCGGACGGCGCCGAGTTTCACCCGGAGCTGAGCACCGACCGCATCGAGGCGGTCTTCCACAAGGGTGAGCACAAGGCGGCGTACTCCGGCTTCGAGGGCCACACCGAGAGCGGCGAGACCCTGGCCGACTGGCTGCGCTCACGGAGCGTCACCGAGGTCGAGCTGGTCGGCATCGCCACGGACCATTGCGTACGGGCGACCGCGCTCGACGCCAAGGCCGAGGGGTTCGCGACGACCGTGCTGCTCGAGCTCACCGCCGGCGTGGCCGAGGGCACGACCGCGGCGGCGCTGGAGGAGATGCGTACGGCGGCGATTGAGACGACGGGCACACCGGTCGTCTCCAGCTGATCTCCGCTGGTTTTCTGTCGTACCCCCGGGGCAGGATGTGTCCCGGAGGTCAGGATCCACATGCTGCTCACGCCTTACCGCGAGACGCTCGCGCTGCCCGGCATCAAATCGTTGCTGGCGGTCGCGACGCTCGCGCGCATTCCCATCGCCGCCGGGGCGGTCACCCTCACCCTGCACGTGGTCGACGACCTCGACCGGGGCTACGGGGCGGCCGGTCTGATCGGCGCCGCCTTCACCATCGGCGGCTCGGTCGGCGCTCCGGTGATGGGCCGCCTCATCGACCGGCGGGGCCTGCGGCTGGTGCTGGTGCTGACCACGATCGCCGAGGTGCTGTTCTGGTCGCTGGCCCAAGCCGTGCCGTTCCCGGTGCTGCTGGTCATCGCGCTGGTCGGCGGCTTCCTGGCGCTGCCCGCGTTCTCGGTGGCCCGCCAGGCGATCGCGGCGATGACGCCGGAGTCGCAACGGCTGCCGGCTTTCGCCCTCGACTCCATCACCACCGAGCTCAGCTTCATGACCGGCCCCGCCCTGGGCGTGCTGATCGCCACGAGCGCCGGCCCGCGCTGGGCCATGCTGGCCATCGGCGCCGGCATCCTGGTCTCCGGCGTCGGCCTCTGGCTGCTCAACCCGCCGGTCCGGGCCGCGCACGAGGCGTCCATCGAGTCCGGCGCCCGGGTCCCGCGCCGCAGCTGGCTCACCCCGCGCTTCGTCGCCATCCTGGCCATCACGTCCGCCGCCACGATCGTCCTGGCCGGCACCGACGTGGCGGTCGTGGCGGTGCTGCGCGAGAACGGCGAGCTCGGCTGGACCGGCCTGGTGATGACCCTGTGGGCGTTCTTCTCCCTGCTGGGCGGCTTCGCCTACGGCACCATCCGCCGCGGCCTGCCACCGATCGTCCTGCTGGCGCCCATGGCGATCGCCACCGCCGTGGTCAGCCTGGGCTCGTCCCACTGGTGGCTGATCGCCCTGCTCCTGCTCCCGGCCGGCGCCCTGTGCGCCCCGCTGATCACGTCAAGCGCCGACGCCGTCAGCCGCATGACTCCCGCCGCCGCCCGGGGCGAGGCCATGGGCCTGCACAACTCGGCCCTGACGGTGGGCGTGGCCCTGGGCGGCCCACTGGCCGGCCTGGCCGCCGACACGCTGTCCCCACCGTGGGGCTTCGTGGCGGTGGGCGGTCTGGGCGTGCTGATCGCCCTGCTGGTCCTGCCGGCCGAGCTCCGCCATCGCCGCACCATCGCCCCCGTCCCAGACGACGTGCCCGACCCCCAGCCCACCAACACGGCCGATGCCCCGGTGTCCGCCGACACCGCCGACGACCTTCGAACACCGGCCGCCCACCCCTGACCTTCACCGGCCGCCACCTCCCACCCCGCCGCGGGCCGGTGGGGCTGGAGGGACCAAATTTCGCCACAGTGACTCGTGAAAGGTTTTCTTGTACGGTCGCTCTTGTACAGACGTACAAGTCGGGAGAGTCGTCGTGCCGTACGTGTTCCTGCTGCTCGCCATCTCATCCGAGGTCGCCGCCACCAGCCTGCTCAAGACGACCGACGGCTTCACCAAGCTGTGGCCCACCCTGGCCTGTCTGTCCGGCTACGCCGTCTCGTTCCTGATGCTCGCCCTGACCGTGCGCGATCTGCCGGTGGGCGTCGTCTACGCGGTCTGGTCGGCCATCGGCACCGCCGCCATCGTCGCCATCGGCGCGGCGTTCCTCGGTGAGCCCCTGACATTGCCCAAAGTAATCGGCGTGAGCCTGATCATCGCCGGCGTCATCATCGTCAACCTGAGCGGTGCCCATTGACCGACTCCCCCACCACCGCCGGTCCGGGCCGGAAGGCTCAACGGGCCCGGGACCCGGAAGCTCGTCGGCGAGCTCTGGCGGCGGCCGTTGTCGAGGTCATCGCCGAAGCCGGAATCGGGCGGACCACCCATCGGGCGGTGGCGGCCCGGGCCGGGCTTCCGCTGGGCGCCACCACCTACTACTTCCCGACGCTCGACGACCTGATCGCGGCCGGGCTGCACAAAGCGGCCGCCGACCTTCGGGAGGACCTCGAACTGTGGGGGTCCCGGCTGCGCGCGGCCGTTGACCTGCCGACGGCGCTCGCCGAGCTGATCGCCGACTATCTGGCCGACCGCAAGCGGGCCCAGATCGAGTGCGAGCTCTACGTGGCCGCCGGACGCGACGTCGCCCTGCGGCCGCTCGCGCTGGCCTGGCTGACCGGGCTTCAGGAACTCCTCGAACCCCATCTGGGCGCGGCCGTCGCCCGTGACCTGATCGCCCTGGTCGACGGCGTCATGCTGCAAGCGCTGATCACCGGCCAGGACGTCGACGCCGGGTCCCTGAGCGCCACGATCCGCCGCTTGGCGGGCACCTGAGATCAGTAGGCCGGCACGACGAGGAAGTCGGTGACGAAGCTGGTGATCTCACCACCGGCGGCGTAGCCGATGTACGTCGGATAGACGCCGTCGCCCCAGCCCGTGCTGACGGAGATGACGTTGGCGCCGGTGGGCTTGTCCGTGACGCCGCCGAGGGCGCTCGGCGGCGGCGGAAGCTCGTCGGCGATGAAGACGCCCTCGTAGTCGTCGTACGTCCAGTCGCGCAACGCCCGCACCGCGACCTCGTCGGCCAGGGCGCCCGCGCTCGCCTCGACCTTGTAGCCGAAGAAGCCGTCGCCGGGCAGCTCCGCCGGATCCTGCTCGGGGATCAGCGCCATCTCCCAGCGCGCCGCCGGCCGCTCGCTGATCACCAGTTGCAGCGCCGCCGTGCGGGTCTGCGGAAGACCCCGGCCCGGCCTGAGCAGCGCGATCCACGCACGCAGCGCATAGGTGCCAGGCGCGACGGTCACGGTGAACGGCTCGGCCGTGTCGGCGCCGAGAAGAGGGTCGCACCCGACGACACGACCGGTGGGCAGGACCACGGCGTCCAGGGTCCGGGCTTCCATGACGTACGCCGGACCGCCGCCCCCGTCCACCAGGAGCGCCGAAAGATCGGGTAGGTAGCTCATGGACCCTTCTCCCACACCGGCACCGACGGCAGGCCGGCCGCGGCCCGGGCCCGGTCGGTGAGTTCCTGGACAAGGGCGGTCTTGGCCGCGGCATAGTCACGGGGATGGACGCCGGACGCGGCCAGTTCCCATTTGAGCCGCCCGTAGCGCTCGGCCTCGCCCGGGTGCCGCCGAAGATGGTCGCGGAGGAGCCGCTGGTTGCGGGTGGGCCACGACGCGAGCGTGACCACGTGGACGATGTGGGTGCGCGCGGCGCCGGCGAAGCGCACATAGAGCAGCCGATCGGTCATCCCGTTGGAGTGCGGCCGATAGCCGAGCTCGGCCAGCGCGGGGTCCCGCGAGGCGACCAGCTCCAGGCGGGGAGCGGCCGCCATGAGATCGATGGTCGGTTTGGCGGCCAGCCCGGGCACGGCGGTCGACCCGATGTGCTCGATCTCGGTGACGACTCCCGTCAGCACAGGCCGCAGCTCGGCCATCGCGGCCGCCGCCAGCTCCGGCCACCGCGGGTCGTAGTCAACGATCACCCCGCCATAGTCCCCCACCCGGTCGGGAACACACACAACCCGAACACCGGCCGATCTCCGTGCGACCTGCCGCTACCGGGGGGCGTGGGCAGCAGGGCGCGGATCTCGGCTGCGGTCAGTTGGGGCGGGCGTAGCGCGGGACGTACTCCTGGCCGGTCAACGACTGGATTGCTGCCATCACGGTGTCGGTTACGCGGCGGATGTCGGCCGGGGTGTCGGCCAGCACCGGGATCGCCGGGCCGAAGGCGACGCTGACCGGGTGGCGGCGTGGGAGACGGCGGCCCGGGGGTCGCAGGTGGCCGGTGCCGCGGATGCCGACCGGGATGATCGGTACGCCCGCCTGCTGGGCCAGCCGGACCGCGCCTGTGCGGCCCCGGTAGAGGCGGCCGTCCGGTGAGCGGGTTCCCTCGGGGAAGATCGCCACAAGACCGCCTTCCTTCAGTACGGGGATGGCGCCGTCGAACGCGGTGAGGACCGCCCGCCCGCCGGCGCGCTCGACCGGGATCGCGCCCAGGCCGCTGACGACGCGCCGGGTCAGGCCGCCGCGCAGGCCCGTGCCGCGGAAGTATTCGGCCTTGGCCCAGAAGGCGATGTGCCGGGGCGTCAGCACCCCGAGGAACACCTGGTCGCCGATCGACAGATGGTTGGGCGCCAGGATCGCGCCGCCGGTCTCGGGCAGATGTTCGAGCCCATTGACCGCGGGGCGCCAGGTCGCCCGCAGGTAGCCGCCGAGCGCTCGATGAGCCAGCGCGTAGAGGGGTGGGGTCATGCGTCGCCTCCGGGGGAAGGCCCGAGGTGGGCGGTGAGAGCGGCCTCCAGCAGCCCGCTGGGATCGGTCGCTCCGGTGGCCAAGGTCAGACTCCCCCAGTTCCACAGCTCGGCCATGCCGTGGAGGTTGGCCCACAGCGCGGCCGCGACAACCGACGGCTGCGCGGAGCTGGGAAGAGCTTGGGCGACCAGGTCGGTGAGCAGGTGGAACAGCGGGAGGCTGGTGTCGCGCAGGCCCAGGTGGCCGCTCTTCAGGATGTCGTGGCGGAACATCAGCTCGTAGCGGTGACGCCTCTCGACGGCGAAGTCCAGGTAGATCCGGGCCAGCACGCCCAACCGGGCCCGCGGGCCGGCCGGGGTGTCGGTCAGGGCGGTCTCCGCCCGCGCGGCCAGGTCGGTGAAGCCCTCGCGGGCGATGGCCGACAGCAGCTCGAGGTGGGTGGGGAAGTAGCGGCGGGGCGCCCCGTGAGAGACGCCGGCCCGGCGGGCGATCTCGCGCAGGGACAGGGCGGCCAGGCCCTCACTGTCCAGCAGCTCGCCGCCTACCTGCACGAGCCGGGCCCTCAGATCCATAGACAGTGTCTACCAGGCCGACGTAGACAGTGTCTACAGGCGTACGAGAAAAAGCCCGCCCTCCGGATGCGGAGGGCGGGCTTCTCAGCGCCTCTTGTCAGTGCTTCTTGTTGTCGGTGTCCTCGTTGTAGGTGGCTCCCCCGTCTGACTCCTTGGTCAGCGGGCGGGCTCCACCCTCGGGCGGTCCGGCGATCGACTGCTCGCCGGCCGCCAGCTCCGGGAACTTCAGGTCGAAGGCCGGGCGCTCCGAGCGGATGCGCGGCATGCGGTCGAAGTTGCGCAGCGGCGGCGGGGACGAGGTCGCCCACTCCAGGCTGTTGCCGTGACCCCACGGGTCGTCCACCGTGACCAGCTGGCCGACCTTGTAGGACTTCCAGCAGTTGTAGATGAACGGCAGCGTGGACAGACCCAGCACGAACGACCCGATGGTCGAGAACGTGTTCAGGAAGGTGAACCCGTCGCTCGGCAGGTAGTCGGCGTAGCGCCGCGGCATGCCCTCGGTGCCCAGCCAGTGCTGCACCAGGAAGGTGCCGTGGAAGCCCAGGAACGTCAGCCAGAAGTGGACCTTGCCGAGACGGTCGTCCAGCATCCGCCCGAACATCTTCGGGAACCAGAAGTAGATGCCGGAGAACACCGCGAACACGATCGTTCCGAACAGCACGTAGTGGAAGTGCGCGATCACGAAGTACGAGTCGGAGACGTGGAAGTCGATCGGCGGCGAGGCCAGCAGGACGCCGGAGAGACCACCGAACAGGAACGTCACCAGGAAGCCGATCGCGAACAGCATCGGCGTCTCGAAACTGATCTGGCCGCGCCACATCGTGCCGATCCACACGAAGAACTTCATGCCCGTGGGCACCGCGATCAGGAAGCTCAGGAAGCTGAAGAACGGCAGCAGGACCTGGCCGGTGACGAACATGTGGTGCGCCCACACCGACATCGACAGCGCCGCGATGAGCAGCGTCGCCGCCACGAGGCCCTTGTAGCCGAAGACCGGCTTGCGGCTGAAGACCGGGATGACCTCGGTGATGATGCCGAAGAACGGCAGCGCCACGATGTACACCTCGGGGTGGCCGAAGAACCAGAACAGGTGCTGCCAAAGCATGGGCCCGCCGGTCTGCACGTCGAAGACGTGTGCACCGAGGACACGGTCGGCGGCCAGCGCGAACAGCGCGGCGGCCAGGAACGGGAAGACCATGATCACCAGAAGGCTGGTGACGAGGATGTTCCACGTCATGATCGGCATGCGGAACATGGTCATGCCGGGCGCGCGCAGCGTCAGGATCGTGGTGATCAGGTTGACACCACCGAGGATGGTGCCCAGGCCGGACAGGGCCAGGCCGACCACCCACATGTTGCCGCCGATGCCCGGCGAGTGCAGCGAGTCGCTCAGCGGCGTGTACGCGAACCAGCCGAAGTCGGCCGCGCCGCCGGGAGTGATGAACCCGCTGATCGTGATGGTGCCGCCGAACAGGTAGAGCCAGTAGGCGAACGCGTTCAGGCGCGGGAAGGCCACATCGGGCGCACCGATCTGGATCGGCACCACGAAGTTCGCGAAGGCGAACACGATCGGCGTCGCGAAGAACAGCAGCATGATCGTGCCGTGCATGGTGAACAGCTGGTTGTACTGCTCCGGGGACAGCAACTGCATGCCCGGGCGAGCCAGCTCGGTACGCATCAGCAGCGCCATCAGGCCGCCGAGCATGTAGAACACGAAGGCCGTGATCATGTACATGATCCCGATCTGCTTCGCATCCGTCGTGCGCAGGATCCGGGCAAATGCCGAACCCTTGACCTGCCGCCGGACCGGGTATGGCCGGGTCACGATCGGCTTAGGCGCAACGGTCGTCACGAATAGCCTCCGTCGTCTCGTACGTCCCACTCGGTGCGCCCATGGTCAAAGGCGTACCTCGCAGGCAGAATAGTCCCCCACCGACCTCCGGCGGGCGCGGGGTGACCAAAGAGGTCTTCTAGATCAGGCGGGCGATACCAGCGGGCGGTAGTGATCGGTGAAGATCCGCAGGCCGCGCCTGCGGAGCATCGGATCACGCAACGCCGGCGGCACATCGCGCGTGCGATCGCGCTCCCGGGTGCGGTCACGCACCGACTCGCACCTGGGACGACGCCGGTTCTCGTACGCCTGTAGCGCGGTCGCGACGTCACCTGAGGCAGCGCGAAGCTCCTCGCCGAGCACGACCGCGTCCTCGAACGACATGGCCGCGCCCTGAGCGAGCGTCGGGGCGGTGGCGTGCGCCGCGTCACCGACGAGCAGGACAGGGCCACGTGACCAGCTTCGCAGAACAACCTCGTCGGTGCGGGCGACCTGGACCTTTTCGATGGCGTCGAGAATGGCCGGCACCGGGCCGCCGAACGTGCCGAACAGCTCCCGCAGGTGGGCCTTGGGGTCCTCGGGGTTGGGCGAGTCGGGCGCGGTCTCGTCGGCGTAGCAGTAGATCTTGCGGCCGCCCATGGGCATGGCCACGAACGAGGACCGGCGCCCGAGCAGGGCCGTCCAGTCGCTGAGCGGGGGCCCGCCGGTGACCACCGAGCGGTAGACGATCTGGCCGGTGGGGTCGGCCGCGGCACCCAGCCCGGCCTTGGTGCGGATCGTCGAGCGGCGGCCGTCGGCCCCGACGACCAGGTCGTATTCCGCGACGCTGCCGTCTCCGAACTCGACCTTGGCGGCGCCCTCGAAGATCTCCAGGTCGCGCACGGCGGTGTCGTAGCGCACCTCGCCGCCCACGCCGGTGAGCAGCACCTGCTGGAGGTCGGCCCGCGACAGCGCCCGCGACTCGCCCACGCCGGCCCAGAGCCCGGCCACGTCCATCTCGAACAGCTCGCGGCCGCGGGCGTCGAGGAAGACCTGCCGGAAGATCAGATCGCCCAGCGGCCTCAGCGGCGCGTCCAGCCCGAGCTGGCGCAGGGCACGCGAGGCGTTGCCGGGAAGGTAGATGCCGGCGCCCGGCAGCATGGTCGCGGGCAGTTCCTCCACCACATCCGGCCGGAAGCCGGCGAGTCGCAGGGCTCGCGCAGCGGCGAGCCCGGCGATTCCGGCGCCCACCACGAGGATGCGCAACGTCATCGCAGCACTGCCTCCCACCGGTCGGACACGCGTTGGAGCCAAGACACTACCCCGCGCCACCGATCGGGGAAACCCGCGATCATCGACGCGTCCGAATTGTTCAGAAGGCTCGCCATGTCGCCAACCCTGGCACAGGCGTATGACAAATTACATCGGTGTATTTTCGGTCACCACGGGAAAAAATAGGGTCATGACGGATCGTCTGGCGGAGTACCGGAACAAGCGGGACGCCCGGCGCACGCCGGAGCCCATCCCGAGGCAGGCCGGGCGTGCCCGGAAGGACGAGAACCGCTTCGTCATCCAGCAGCACCACGCGCGCAGTCTGCATTGGGACGTCCGGCTCGAGCGCGACGGCGTGCTGGTCTCGTTCGCCGTTCCCCGCGGCCTGCCCAGGGATCAGGCCCGCAACAACCTGGCCAAGCACACCGAGGACCATCCGCTGGAATATCTCGCCTTCTCCGGCGAGATCCCGGCCGGTGAGTACGGCGGCGGCCGGATGACCATCTTCGACCAGGGCACGTACGAGACCGACAAGTGGCGCGACGACGAGATCGGTGTGACCTTTCACGGCGATCGCACGAACGGGCGCTACGTCTTCTTCCAGACCGGCGGCAACGACTGGATGGTCCGCCGGATGGACCCGCCCGAGCCGGGCTGGGAGTCCATGCCCGACGAGGTGGCGCCGATGGTGCCCGTGCCGGCGGCCAAGCTTCCGTCCGACGACGCCGACTGGGGCTACGAGCTGGCGTGGGGCGGCCGGCGCGTCCAGGCGTACGTCTCCGGAGGACGCCTGCGACTGATGGCCGGAAGCGAGGTGACCAGCTGGTATCCGGAGATCCGCGGTCTGGGCCCGGCGCTGGCGCCGGTCGAGGCCGTCCTCGACGGCGAGATCGTGGCGTTCGACGGGCCCCGGCCCTCGCCCGAGCTGCTGGCCCGGCGCAAGGCGCCGAAGGACCCGGCGGCGGCGAGGCGGGCGGCGGAGCGGACGCCGGTGCATTTATTGGTGTACGACCTGCTGTGGCTCGACGGGCACAGCACGGTCGAACTGGTGCGGTACGCGGAACGTCGCGAGCTGCTGGAGGGCCTGTCGATCGCGGGCGACCACTGGCAGACACCGCCCTACTTCCCCGGCGGCGGCGAGTTCGCGCTGGAGACGGCCCGGGCCCAGGGTCTGGAGGGTATCGTCGCCAAGCGGCTCGACTCGCCGTACCTCCCGGGACGGCGAAGCCGGCTCTGGCTTTCCGTTATCGCGCGCTGAGCCGCCCGTCTCCCTGTCGTGTCGAACACGACGATCCCCCAGCCGTCCCGACGTCACCGGCGCAAGCCCAGCCGCGCCGTCATCGCCTTGAGCGCCGGCGCGGCCGTGATCGCGGTCGCCCTCTCGGTGGCCGCGGTCTCGACGCGCGGCGGCGACGACGAGAGCACACCGGAGGCGGTCGCGGCGACGGTCCCGTCCCCCACTGTGGCTTCCGCTTCCGCCTCGGCGCCGGCATCGGCCGGGCCGAAGCCGTCCACCTCGAAAGCCGCGCCAGTCAAAGCAACGAAGCCCACGAAGCAGCAGCAGGCCCCGGCCAAGCCCGGTTGGATCAATGTCGACCAGACGGTCTGGCGGGCTCAGGTCGAGGCGTACAACTCCCGCAAGATCGATCCTGTCCCGGCCGGCGTCGGGAACCTGCCCGAGTTCCGCGCCGACTGCCAGTACAGCCACCGGCTGGCCGACGACCCGATCGTGCTGCCCGGCCTGCCCGGCGCCTCACACATGCACTCTTTCGTCGGCAACAAGGCGGTGGACGCCGCAACCACGGCCGATGACCTGACGAAGTTCACGGCCACCACCTGCAAGCCCGTGCAGGACCACTCGGCGTACTGGGTGCCGACGCTCTATGACAACGCCACGAACAAGCCCGTCGAGACCACCGGCTTCCGGGTGTACTACCGCTCGCTGCGCGACAGCTCGAAGGGCATGATGCCCGTGCCCAACGGTCTGCGCATGGTCGCCGGGGACGCCAAGAAGAAGGTGCCCACCCCGCGCGGCGCCCAGGGCCAGTTCTACTGCGCCTTCTACGGTCCCGGCGACCTCGACGGCATCGCCCGCAGCGCCAACGGCAACTGGCCGATCTGCGGCGGCGACGCCACCCTGCACTTCATGCTCCAGTTCCCCGACTGCTGGGACGGCGAGCATCTGGACAGCCCCAACCACAAGGACCACGTCGCCTTCGGCAACGGCCAAGGTTGCCCCGCGTCCCATCCCGTGCGCATCCCGGCCATCACGTTCGACATCCAGTACGGGGTGAAGGGCACCACCCAGGGCTACTACCTCTCCTCCGACAAGGACGTGAAGAGCGCCTCGTCCATGCACGGCGACGCTTTCGTCATGTGGGACCAGGACGCCATGAACAAGCGCACCAAGAACTGCGTCCTGCAACGCCGAACCTGCGACAACTTCGGCTACCTGGAATGAGGTCTCGCACCGAGGGTCCGTGAACCACGGGCGAACAAGGGGTTCCCTTCAGGGGTTTACCGGCTTCTGAAGCGGAAAGGTCTTCTGGTTAGATGCACCCCGACCCACCCCTGACCGCACCTGTGACTGAGATGTCTGCCGAACTCTGGAACTCCGCCGCCGGCGTCCTCGAGACGAACTGGGCCGGCGATCACATGGTCCCCTCCCGCCGCCTCTATCCACATCAGTGGAGCTGGGACGCCGCCTTCATCGCGGTCGGTCTGGCCTACGTCAACCCCACCCGTGCCTGGCGTGATCTGCGCAGCCTGTTCGAGGCGCAGTGGCCGGACGGCCGGGTGCCGCACATCGTCTTCGACCCGGCCATGTCCGAGGCCGACTACTTCCCGGGGCCCGCTTTCTGGGGCGTTCCGGCGTACGGCGTAAGGCCCGCACACGGCAGCACCGGCATCGTCCAGCCGCCGCTGCACGCGGTCGCGGCCTGGGAGGTCTACCGGCGGGCGGCCGCGCACGGCGCCGCCGCCTCGCAGCAGGCACAGGCCGAGCTGGAGTGGCTCTATCCGCGTCTGGTCGCCCAGCAGGAATATCTGACCGACCGCCGCGACCTCGGCGGCGGCGGTCTGGCCAGCGTCGTCCACCCGTGGGAGACAGGGCTGGACAACAGCCCGGCCTGGGACGACGCCATGGCCAACGTGCCGGCCGACCTGTCGCTGCTGAACGTCTACCGCCGCCGCGATCTGGCCGTCTCGGAGGCCTCGCACCGGCCCACCGACACCGACTACGCGCGGTACGTGGGACTGGTGCTCAGCTACCGTGCCGCCGACTACTCGGACACCGGGCTGCTGGAGTGGCACGCCTTCGCCGTCGAGTGCCCCTCCTTCAACGCCATTCTCGGCGCCGCCGAGCTGTCCCTGGCCCAGATCGCCGGCGTGCTCGGTCATGCCGCGGCGGCCGACGCGCATCGGGAGCGGGCTCAGCGGATCACGTCGGCCATCGTCGCCCGGCTGTGGAACCCGGACACCGGCATGTTCCACGCGCGGGACGTGCACACCGGCAAGCTGACCCCGGCCCGCTGCGTCAGCGGCCTGGTGCCGCTGATGCTTCCCGATCTGCCCGCCGGCCAGGTCGAGGGCGTGCTGGCGGCCATGCGCTCGGAGCGTTTCGGGCTGCCGGTGACGAGCTACGACTGTACGGCCGCGGACTTCGACACCTTGCGTTACTGGCGTGGCCCGGTCTGGATCAACGTGAACTGGCTGCTGCGCCGCGGGCTGCTCGTGCACGGTCGCCGGGACGAGGCCGAGGACCTGCGGGCCGCCATGGTCCGGCTCGTGCACCGCAACGGCCACTTCGAATACTTCCACCCGGAGACCGGTGAGGGCCTGGGGGCGCCCAGTTTCAGCTGGACGGCCGCCCTGGCCCTCGACCTGCTCGCCGACCGTTCCGTGCCGGCGTACGCCAAGGCAGCTTAGAAGAGAACCACCGAGCGCAGCACGCCACCGGTGTGCATCTTCTTGAACGCGGCCTCGACGTCGCCCAGGCCGATCTCCTCGGTCACGAAGGCGTCGAGGTCGAGCCGTCCCTGCAGGTAGAGCTCGGTCAGCATGGGGAAGTCGCGGGTGGGCAGGCAGTCGCCGTACCAGCTGGATTTGAGCGCGCCGCCGCGGCCGAAGACCTCGAGCAGCGGCAGCTCGATCTTCATATCGGGCGTGGGCACCCCGACCAGGACCACCGTGCCCGCGAGGTCACGGGCATAGAAGGCCGTCTCGTACGTCTCCGGGCGCCCCACCGCCTCGATCACCACGTCGGCGCCGAAGCCACCGGTCAGCTCCTTCACCGCCTCGACCACATCGGTGCCACGCGCGTTGATCGTGTGGGTGGCGCCGAAGCCCTTGGCCCATTCGAGCTTCTGCTCGTCGGTGTCGATCGCGATGATCGTGGTCGCGCCGGCCAGCGCCGCCCCGGCCACCGCGCCGTCGCCGACACCGCCGCAGCCGATCACCGCGACCGAGTCGCCGCGGGTGACGCCGCCGGTGTTCACGGCCGCGCCGATGCCGGCCATCACGCCACAGCCGAGCAGGCCCACCGCGGCCGGCCGGGCCCGCGGATCGACCTTTGTGCACTGTCCGGCCGCGACCAGCGTCTTTTCCACGAACGCGCCGATGCCCAGGGCCGGTGACAGCTCGGTGCCGTCCTCGAGGGTCATCTTCTGGGTGGCGTTGTGGGTGGCGAAGCAGTACCACGGCTTGCCCTTGCGGCAGGCCCGGCACTCGCCGCAGACGGCACGCCAGTTCAGCACCACGAAGTCGCCCGGAACGACCTCGGTGACGCCGGCGCCGACCGACTCGACCACGCCCGCGGCCTCGTGGCCGAGCAGGAACGGGAAGTCGTCGTTGATGCCGCCCTCGCGATAGTGCAGATCCGTATGACAGACGCCGCACGCCTGGATCTTGACCACGGCCTCGCCGGGACCGGGATCGGGGACGACGATGGTGGTCAACTCGACCGGAGCACCCTTGCCGCGGGCGATGACGCCCTGCACACGCTGACTCATCGGCTCAGCGTAGGACGGGCCGCGCCCGGAGTCAGCGGCTCTTCGAGCAACGCGGCGGCGACCTTGGCCAACTGGCGCGTCTGGGCCGGGCTCAGACGATCAAAGACAAGTTGTTGTACGGCCTCAGCATGCCCCGGCGCCGTCTCGGCGACCTTCGCGAATCCCTCGTCGGTGAGCACCGCGATCTGGACGCGGCCGTCGGCGGGATCACGCTCGCGGTGGACCCAGCCCTGCCCCTCGAGGCGGGCCACGACGTGCGACAGGCGGGAGAGGGAGGCGCTGACCGATTTGGCCAGGCGGCTCATGGCCAGCCGGCGGCCGGGCTGCTCGGACAGGTAGACCAGCACGATGTAACCCATGTGGGTCAGGCCGGCGTCACGCTGAAGCTGAGCCTCGAGCGCCGCGGGCACTCTGATCAGCACCTCGACGAAGCGGCGCCACGTCTGCTGCTGCTCGTCGCTCAACCATCGCGGCGCGGGCTCTGTCATGCAGAGAGGTTAGTAGCGCGCCGGGCGTAGGTCACGATCCGGGTCAAGACATCGACGCTCGGCTCTGGCTTGGGTACGCTGCGCGGATACTTTCCCCAGCGCACGATGCCGGGACCGGCTGGCTGGGGGGCCACGGCCGGTCCCGGTGTCGTGCTTCGCGCTACTTCTGCGGCGGCTCGTCCTTGCCCTGCTCCTCGAGGCGGTCGGCCTCTTCCTTGGTCTTGTGCACCGCGCCGTCGGCGTGCTCCGGCGGGCCGTAGACGGTGTAGAGGACCAGCGGGTTCGGGCCGGTGTTGAGGAAGTTGTGCTTGTGCCCGGCCGGCACCACCACGAGATCACCCTGGGCGACATTGCGGGTCTGCCCCGAGACGATGGCCTTGCCGGTGCCGCTGACGAAGGTGAGGATCTGGTCCACCTCGTGGACCTCCTCACCGATCTCGCCGTCCGGCGGAATCGTCATGATGACCAGCTGGGTGTGCTTACCGGTCCACAGGACCCGGCGGAAGTCCGGGCTCTTCTCGGCTACGGTGGCGATCGTGAAGTGCTCCATGTAAGGCCATATACCCCGCTCAGGGCGTATGCAATCGGCCGTCCACGACGGGCGCGGGCCGCCCGATCAGATAGCCCTGCACATAGTCGACGCCGAGCTCGCGCAGCAGCCGCAACGTCGGCTCGTCCTGGACGAACTCGGCCACGGTGTGGATGCCGTACGCCTGACAGACCTGGACCAGAGCACGGACCAGGACCTGGTCCTGGGGGTTGTCGACCAGATCGACCACGTACTCCCCGTCGATCTTCACCAGGTCGATGGGGAAGATCCGCAGGTAGCGGAACGACGCGTAGCCGGAGCCGAAGTCGTCGAGGGCGAGTTCGCAGCCGAGGTCGCGGACCCGGTCGGCGAACCGGCGGGCCTCGCTCAGGTTGCCGATCAGCGCGGTCTCGGTGATCTCGAAGGTGAGCTGCTCGGGCTTGACCCGATATTGCTGGATGAGCCGCTCGACCTCGTCGGTCAGCCGCGGATCGCCGACCGAGCGACCGGACAGGTTGATCTGGAGACAGTTCGAGGGCTGTTCGGCGGCCAGCTGCATGGCCCGCTCGACCACCCACAGATCGATGTCGAAGACCGCGTCGAGACGTTCGGCCGTGTCGAGCACCTGGGTCGGCGACTGCGGGCCGTCCGCCTCGTCGAGCACCCGCAGCAACAGCTCGTGCCGGGTCACCGTGTTGGTCTGAAGATCGAGGATGGGCTGGGCGTAGAGGGTGAACCGGTCGGTGTCGAGGGCGTCGGCGACCCGGCTGCGATAGGAGCCCTGCCGGTCCCGCGCCGGCACCGGATGGGCGACGTGAGTGAGCGGCCGGTCGGCCTCGCGCGACTGCCGCCAGGCCTGCTCGGCGTCGATCAGCAGCTCGTGGCTGCCGGCGTCGCCGTCCGGGGTGAACCGCACCAGCCCGCCCCACGCCTCGGCCCGCAGCCACGTGTCCGTCAGCACGAAGGTCTGCGAGCGCAGCGCCTGGACCAGCAGCTCGGCCTCGCGCCGGGCCATCGGCCAGGACGTGCCGGCCAGCAGCAGCGCGATCTCGTTGGGGCCGACCCGGCCGAGCAGCGCGCCCTCCTGCACGACACCCTCCAGCACACGGGCGGCGCGATGCAGGAGGTCGGCGTTGCGCTCGGGGCGGCTTCCGCTTTCGGCCTGGCCGCTTCCGCTCTCCGGCTGCACACGGATGACCAGCACCGCTCCGCCGCCCCGGCGCTGCGCCCGGTCGATCTCGTCGGCGAAGCGGGCGCGGGTGAGCAGCCCGGTGGCCGGGTCGGGCTCGATCAGCGAATCCTGCACCGTCTCGCCCCGGCGGGCCAGGCGGGCCAGCTCACGGCGGGCGCGCTCCCGGGCCGAGACGTCGGTCACCGTGCAGCGGATGCCGCGGACCGTGCCGTCGGGGCTCTTCACCGGCTCGATGCGGCAGTCGACGTCGAACCAGCCGCCGTCGGCGCGCATGAGCCGCAGCGTGGTGCGCACCATCGAGCCGCTCGTCCAGGTCGAGGTGATCGCCCCGAGGGCCCGGGCGTGGTCGTCACGGTGCACATAGCGCACAAGGACCTTGCGGCTCACCTCGTTCTGAGCCGGCGGGTGACCCAGCATCGCGCGCAGCGCGGCCGACCAGACGATGCGGTCGCCGCTGGCCGTGTACGAGAACCAGGCCGAACGCTCGCCGGGCTCGTCATCGGCGGCGGTGCGCTGCTCCGGAAGCCTCGGCTGGACATGCCGGTGCTCATCCGGTGCCACCATCGCGCCCGCCACCTCCCCCGGCGTCTCCCGAACCCCTGAACTATTACGACCCGTCACGGGGTCGATATAACAGTGGACGTCCGCCCCAATGTTTTGCGCGGCTTGCCAACAAAACCACGAGCTGCTGGTTCTCGCCCGATCAGAGTAGGGAATTAGCCGATCGGTTGACCACTGCGCTGCGTGATTATCGCTGCCAAATACCGTCAGTTCCATGACGGACAGTTACTACGCGTGCCGATCGTGGAACCTACCGCGATTCCTACCCGTCCGGGCCGACTGGCATGCACGCTACGCGCTTCGAGGGACGCGCCACGTAACCAGATCCGGAAAGGATGGATATGGTGGCTATTGAGGGTTGCTCGCGACCGACCTCAAGCCGCGCTGAGCCGACGGCAGATCGCCGGGTCTCCACCGTCGCGAGCATTCTCACTGGACCTGATGAGTGAGGCAAGGGCAGGGCATGGGCATCATTCGGAACATGCAGCGGGTGCACGCCACGCAGGCGGCGGCCGAGCATCGCGCCAACACCGCCGCGGCGCAGCAGCGCGACCTGATCCGGCGCAATGCCGACCTGGCCATCGCGGCCGCGCAGCAGGCCGCCTCCGACACCGACCGGCAGCGGGAGCGCCGCCGGCTGTACGTCGAGGCGCGCAACGCCGACGCCGCGGCGGCCAACGCCGAGATCCGGGGGCGGCTCAGCGACCTGGACGCGCTGCTGCTCTCCACGCTGGACGTCGACGACCACATCGACCTGCAGATCTTCAAGAAGCCGACGGTCGTGCCGCCGTTCGATCCCGGTCCGCTCGGCCGGCCGGCGCCGGAGCCGAGATGGGACAGTTACGTGCCGCCGCCGCAGCGCGGTGTCGGCAAGATCATCGGCGGGGACCGCCTGCGTCAGCAGCAGACGGCCAGCGCCCGCCGGGCGTACGAGGACGCGCGGGCCCGGTGGGCCGAGTCCGAACAGCGGCGCCAGCGGCAGTTGCAGGCCCGGCGCCGGCAGTACGAGGAGAGCATCCGCAAGCACCAGGAGCAGATGGCCGCGTACAACGCCGAGGTGGACCGCTTCGCGACGGCGGTGGCCGGCGCCGACCCGGCGTCGGTGGTCGAGTACTTCGCGATGGTGCTCGGCAACTCGGTCTATCCGGACGACTTCCCCCAGCACTTCCGCCTGGCCTATCTGCCGAAGCAGAAGCACCTGCTGGTCGAGTACCACCTGCCACCGATCGAGGTGGTGCCGATCGTGAAGGAGTACCGCTACGACCGCACCCGCGACGACCTGACCGCGGTGCCCCGCGACGAGGGCGAGATCCGCCGCCGCTACGTCGAGGTGATCGCCCGGGTGACCCTGCGGACCATCCACGAGATCATCGAGGCCGATCGGGGCGGTCTCGTACGCCAGGTGTCGTTCAACGGCATCGTGGACAGCATCGACAAGCGCACCGGCCGTTTCGTCCGCCCGTGCCTGGTCTCGGTACAGACCGAACGCGACACGTTCGCCGCGATCAAGCTGCGCCGCGTCGACCCGGTGGCCTGCGTGAAGCACCTCGAAGGCACCCTGTCCCCCAGCCCCGACGAGCTGGCCGGCATCTCCCCGAAGATCGATTTCGACCGTGACGCCGACCGGGACTTCACCGAGGAGTTCAACGTCCTGGCCGAGATCGACGAGCGCCCGAACCTGGTCACCCTGCCCGACGTGGCCTGGGAGCAGCAGCTGACCGACCTGTTCGGCGTGATGGGCCTGCAGATGGGCACGCCGGCGCGTACCGGCGCCGGCACCCGCTGGCTGTGCACCGACCCCCGCCCCATCTTCGGCGGCCCGGTGGTGGTCTTCGCGACCCGGGGCCCGGCCGCCGGATCGGCCGCGGTGCACGCCCTGGCCGGAGCGGTCAGCGCGGCCGGCGCCACCAAGGGCATCCTGGTCTCGCTGGGCGGCATCGAGCCCGAGGCGTACGAGGCGCTGGCCGGCCGCCCGCTGGAGCTGATCGACGGACCGGCGCTGGTCACTCTCCTGTCGAACTACTGCCGGGTGAAGGCCCGCATCGAACTGACCGAAACCGTCACAGCGTGAGTGGCACGAAACGGTGAGTTGAGGAGCTGATCAGTCTCCATAGGATTTCGGCATCGCGGCGCACGAGGCCGCGGGATCGCTCAATCCACGGGGGATTTCATGTTCTTGCTCAACCGTAAGTCGCTGGCCGCCGCCGCAGTCGTCGGCGCGACGGTGGCCACGACGGCTCTGCTCGCCTCTCCGGCTCAGGCCGCGGCGGCCGCCAACGCCCGGGTCGACGGCGGCGCCGTCCGGTTCACCGCCGCCACCGGCCAGTCCAACGCCCTGGTCATCACCCTCTCGGGCCGCACGATCACGCTGGACGACCGGGTCGCCGTCAAGGCCGGCAAGGGCTGCAAGGCGGTCAAGGGCGACCCGACCAAGGTGCGGTGCACCACCGCCTCGAAGCCGGTCGAGGTCAGCGTCCTGCTCGGCGACAAGAACGACAAGGTCACCAACAAGACCGCGGTGCACATGTACGCCGAGGGCCACGCCGGCGTGGACACGATGGTCGGCGGCTCGGGCTGGGACCGGCTGCTGGGTGGCACCGGCAGCGACTACCTGTACGGCAAGGGCGGCCACGACTCGATCTCCGGCGGCCCCGGCAACGACTACATCGACGACCCGTGGGGCAACAACTGGCTCGACGGCGGCGCCGGCAACGACACCGTCCTGGGCGGCTACGGCAACGACCGGATCCTCGGCGGCTCCGGCAACGACGCCCTGAACGGCATCGACGGCAACGACACCATCTACGGCGGCCCCGGCAACGACGGCCTGGTCGGCCACAAGGGCAACGACAAGCTCTACGGCGGCACCGGCAACGACGTCCTGGACGGCTTCGAGGGCAACGACAGCCTCTACGGCCAGGACGGCGACGACCGCCTCAACGGCGGCCCGGGCAACGACATCCTCGTCGGTGGCGCCGGCCGGAACACCATCACCCAGTAACGCACCCGGCGGGTGCCCAGCCTCCACGAGGCCGGGCACCCGCCGGCCTTTTCCGCGGCATATCCGGCCGAGCGGCGGGTACAGCAGCACAATGATCCTCCGCCGCCGCTGGACCCTCGCGCGAGGGCTGCGGATCCACGACATCGCGGCGGAGGACGCACCAGGCGTGCCGATCGTCTTCGTGCACGGCCTGGCCGTCTCGCACCGCTACCTGATGCCCACGGCCCGTGCGCTGGCCGCCCGGCATCCCGTCGTGGTCCCGGACCTGCCCGGCTTCGGGCTCAGCGACAAGCCCTCACACGCCTACGACGTAGCCGAGCACGCCGGCCACCTGGCGGCCTGGTTGCAGGCTCGCGGCCTGGGCCCGGTCTGCCTGATCGGTCACTCGTTCGGCGCCGAGGTGGTCGCCCGCCTCGCCGTTCACCACCCGGACGCGGTCACCGGCGTGGTGCTGGCGAGCCCGACCGCGGACCCCCGGGCCCGCACCCGCCGCGGCCTGATCGGCCGCTGGCTGCTGGACACCCTGGTCGAGGCCCCATGGCAGGCCCCGATCCTGGCCCGCGACGTAGCCGACGCCAAGCCCTGGCGCGTCCTGGCCACGGTAGGCCACTCGGTGCACAACGAGGTCGAGAAGGACCTGCTGCGCCTGCCGGTCGCTCCACTGGTGCTGGGCGGCTCCCTGGACTCCGTGGCCCCACTGACGTGGCGAACGGCCGTGGCCGAGATGACCGGCGGCACTTCAGTCACGATCCCCGGCGCCGCCCACAACGCCCTGACCACCTCACCTCAACGCGCCGCCACCGCAATCACCGCCTACCTGTCCGAGCCCTGAGCCGCCCCACAATCACCGCCACCCGTCAGCTGGGAGCCGACGCCCGTGCCACCCCCATCGGCCGGCCAAGCGCCACTCGCCTGCTCGGCCACGTACGCTCCACGCGCCGGCCCGGTCGCTGAGGTCGGGGCGCGGGCTGTCAGCAGATCGCGCGGATCAGTTCGGCGAGGACCTCCTCGTCGGCCGGGTCGGCGGGCTCGTACTCGGTGATTCCCAGGCCGGCCAACGGGAAGCGCTCCGTCAAGGCCCGCACCGCCGCCGCCAATTGCCGCGGGGTGACGCCGCCCGGCGCGGGGCTGCCGACCGACGAGAACGTCGACGGGTCGAGCACATCCAGGTCGATGTGGACATAGACGGCCCGCGCTCCCGCGGCCGCCACCACCGAGGGCAGTTCATCGAGCGCCGCCATCACCACGCCATTGTCGGAAATATACTCCTTTTCCGACGAGTCGAGCGCTCGCACACCGGCCAGCACCACCTGCGCCGGCCGCAGGGTGCGGCGCGGCTTCAGGTCGGCCGGGCCCTCGCCCAGCAGCGTGCGCAGCACCATGCCGTGGAAGGCGCCGGACGGTGAGGACTCCGGTGTGTTGAGGTCGCCGTGGGCGTCGAACCACACCACCACGAGTCCGTCGCCGTGGCGTTCCAGGGCCGCCTCGATCGGCGCCAGCTCGACCCCGCAGTCGCCGCCGGCCGTGACCATCGGCGGGTCGGTCACCGCGGCCCTGATCGCCGCGAGGTTGTCCGCCAGCGAGTCGGTCACCGGCACCCGGACCCGCCGATCGCCCGGGATCATCCGGGCCAGCGCGGCCGCCCCCTCGGCCAGGCGGCCCGCGGTCGGCGAGCCCGAACCCTGCCACTGGCCCACCTCGAGGACCGTCCGGCGTGGCGGCGGCACGATGCCGAGCTCGTCGACGCGCTGCCAGACCGGGCTCATCGCCGCCTCCGGCTCCCGGGCGTAGATGCTGCCCCGGATGCGCACGAAGACGCAGTTGCCCACCCGCTCCAGCACCGCCTGGCGGCGCATGTCGCTCTCCCACTGCTCCGGCCCGTGATAGGCGTCGCCGTCGCACTCGATCGCCAGGCGGCGGCCGTCGGGGGCGTTCAGCACGAAGTCGATGCGGTAGGCGCCGATCCGGAACTGCGGGATGGGCCGGTATCCGCGCGCCAGCAGCCGTTTGAGCACGTCACGCTCGAAGTCGCTCTCGCAGCGCCGGGCCAGGTCGGCCGCTTCCTCGGCCGGCGTCAGATTGAGCGCGTACGACAGGAGCAGCCCCCGCGCGTCGTCGGCCAGCAGCGAGCCCGGCCGCACCGAATGGAAGATCCACAGCTGGTCGCGGGCCCGGGACGCGGCCACGTTGATCCGCCGGTGGTACTCCCGCTTGGTGAAGGCCGCCACGCGCGGGTCGTTGTCGGAGACCACCATGGACACCAGCACGACGTCGCGCTCGTCGCCCTGGAACGTGTACGCGTCGCCGACCCGCAGCCGCCGCGCCTGGATCTCGTCCTCGCCGATCTCCGCACGCAGGAGACCCAGCAGATAGGACGCCTGGCCGCTCGTGCTCAGCAGCGAGATCACGCCGAGCGTGCGTCCCGCGTACGCCGGGTCGCGCACGATCGCCGCGACCTGCTCGACCAGCGCGTGCGCCTCGGCCTTGTTCACGTCGCCGAAGCCGGAGATCGGCTGCCGCACCCCGTCGGGCAGGAAGACCGTGCGGATCGGCGCCAGCGAGGGGCGGTCCGCCCGGAGCGGCATGATCTTGCCGTCGTAGTAGTGGCGGGACGAGAACTCGATGATCTGCGGCACGCAGCGGAAGTGCTCGGTCAGCAGGATCCGCTCGGGCGAGCGCCGCACCGCGTGGTCGTAGAGCGACGACTCCGGATCGAAGTGCTCGGCCGACGGCACGTCGCCGAGGTGGCTGTGTATCAGGCCGCTGACCGTGCCGACGAAGCCGAGCTGCGGCCCGATCTGCTGGTCGTCGCCGACCACCACGGCCCGCTCGGCCAGCGACAGCACCGGCAGCGCGAACAGGTCGGCCTGTGACGCCTCGTCGACGATCACGACGTCGAACCGGGCCCCGCCGGCGAACTGCTCGATGGCCCGGTCGACCGACATGACCCAGACCGGCACGGCGTCGACCGCCTGTTCCATGGCCCGCTGCGCGTGCGCCTGCCAGGCCGCGGCCGTGCGCCCGGTCCCCTTGCCGATCTTGCGGAGGGCGGTGGTCCAGTCGGCCAGCGCGGCCCGCCGCCGGTCGTCCAGGCTGCGCGACACCTCGAGCCAGGCCGACGCGACGACCAGTTCGGCCGTGCGCTTCCGGATCTTCTCGCGGGCGCTCTCGACCCGCTTGGCCAGCACGGCCGGGTCGACCCCGCCGATCACCTCGTCGAACCACGTCTGCGCCCGCCGCCACTGCCAGGCGTCCAGACAGGCCTTGCCGGAGACCGCCGGCACCCGTCCGGCCTCGACGGACGCCACCCAGAGGGGCGCCGCCGGCGCCAGCCGGTCGCGGAGCGCGGCGTATCTCTCCACCTCGGGCCGCAGCCCCTCCAGCCGGCGCACCTCGGCCAGCTCCTCGTCCCAGCCGTCCAGCGCCTCCCACGCCCCGGCCAGCGGCTTCCACACCGCCACCCGCTCGGCGATCTCGCGGCGCCGCCGGTCGAGCGTGTCCAGCTCGGCGACCGCGTCCGCCGCGTCGAGCAGCTCCGCGACCTCGGCCAGCCGCGCCGAGTCGAGATCGAGCTCGCGCTGGGGAACGAGCCGGCTCAGGCGCTCGGCCAGCACCGGCCAATGGCGCACGTCCCAGTCGAGCGACTGCCCGGCCTCGGCCAGCAGCGAGCCCGCCCAGATCTCCGGATCGCCGGCCGGGGCCGGGACGGCCAGCCGGGTGATCCACTCCGTCCAGTGGCCGCCGAGACGCTGCCGCGCCCTTTCCCGCCGGACCCACGCGGACGCCACGTCGACGTCCTCGACGGTGCGCAGCGGCTCGCCGTCGACCCGGACCTCGTCGGCGAGCCGGTAGAGCCCGGACTGGAGCAGGCGGCTCAGGCCGCGGCCGCCCGCGAACCGCTGGCGGATCTCGTCGAGCTGGGCGAGCAGCCTTTTCGGCTCGGCCGCCCACGGACCGGGCACGGTCACCGGATGGCCGGCCAGCGTCCGGGTCAGGGTGGCCAGCTCGGCGAGCAGCGCCTCGGTCGCCCCGACGTGATCGGCCCAGACCGTGCGCCAGTGCGGATCGTTGAGGAGCCGGCCGAGCCGGTCGGTCCATGAACCCTCACGGCGGCGCAGCCAGGTCAGCGCGTTGTGCAGGTCGGACCGTACGGCGGTGACGTCCTCGCCCCGTACGGTCTGAAGGTCGAGACCGGCCGACGCCAGGCGCGACACGCGGACGGCGAGCGAGTCCCGCCACGCCCGTGCCGCGGCCGCCTCGGCGGCGTCCGGAAGATCACCGGTCGGCGGAAGGCGCCGCAGGGCCGCGGCCCGATCGGCCGGCGAGACGCGCACGGCCGTCTCGAGCAGCGCCTGGAACTCGGCGCCGTCGAGCGGGGGCGGCCCGTCGACCGGATCGGGGATGCCGCTTCGGGTGGCGGCTCGTTCCCGCAGCCAGGCTCCCACCTCGACCGGGGTCAGCGGAGCGCCGTCGATCGGATAGGTGACCGCCTCGTTCTCGGCGATCGCGCGCAGGCCGCCCAGGGCCGCCGCCAGCTCGCGCTCGGCCTCCTCGAGCAGGCCGGTGAGCCGCTCGACCCGGCGCGCCTCGGCCTGTTTGTCGAGGGTGGCGGCCCGGTCGGCCAGCTCGCGGGCGGCCAGCTGGAGCTGGACGAGCTGGTCGGTCGTACGGCCGAGCACGGCCAGGCAGAGGGCCCGGATCTCCTCGGGCAGGCCGTCGCGGAGCACCCGCAGCGGGTCCTCTTTCTGCGCGACGACCAGCACCCGCTTGCCGTTGGCCATGAGGTGGCAGATCAGGTTGCGGATCGTGTGGGTCTTGCCGGTGCCGGGCGGGCCCTGGACGGCGACGTTGCGATGCTGGGCCAGGCGGCGGGCGATCGACTCCTGCGCCTCGTTGGTGGGCAGCGGCATGAGCAGCCGCTCGCCGACCCGATGCCAGCTCTCCGGCCGGTCGTCGGGCATCCGCAGCTTGCTGGGCTCGTGGGCGACGATCGCGGCCAGCGCGCCCACGCTGGCCTTGTCGCCGTCGAGCAGCCGGTTGCGCAGGTTTTCCAGGAAGCCGCGCAGGAGCCGCTGCTTGGGCCGCGCGAACAGGACGCCGACGTCGCTGACATGCGGCTCGGTGGTCTCCTCGGAGGTGATCAGCCGGTCGTAGCCGAGGCGGCCCAGCGCCCGCTCGAACAGCTCCCGCCGCTCCAGGTCGCTCCACAGGTCGACCTCGAGCGTGCCGGCCGGGCCGGCCAGGCCGAGGAGCTGGCTCAGATAGCGCTCGTCGAGGCCGGCCAGGGCGTCGGTCTGCAACCGCGAGGGGCCGGCCGGCGAGACGGTGACCAGGGAGCGGTCGGGCTCGTACTCGATCAGCACTGGCGTGGCCACCAGCGGGTAGCGGACCCGTTCACCGTTGACGACGGTCTGTAGCAGGCCGTGCCCCCAGACGAGCTCGGTGGTGGCCGCGGTCATGTCGATCTGGTGCATGAGGTCGAACAGCTGCCGGTGCAGCGCGCGGGTCTTCTCGGCCTCAGCCGTGGCGTGCGCCCACGGGCGCCAGGCCTGATCGCGCCACGTCTCGAAGTCGGCGCCGGCCTCGTCGGAGGTCGGCTCCTCGCCGGCCGTGACGTCGCCGCGGAGACGCCGGCGCAGGGCGGCCGGCACCGTGACCGGCGGCGGCAGGGAGGGCAGCCCGACCCGCAGCCACGACGGGTCGTCGCCGGCCGGGCCGACCTGGCAGGCCGGATGGTCGGGGAGAACGTCGAGGCGGTACGCGTCGGCCGGCGTCACCCGCGCGGGCCGGTCCATCTGGGCGCGGACGGCGAGCAGATAGTCGGCGACGGCGACGGCCCTGTCCCGGATCGTCGTGGGCGACTCGATCTGCTCGGACATCCTCCGAAGTCTAGGACGCCCGGGCCCGTCCGGGCGTCTCGCGACCGGCGCGCCCCCACGCTCGGTCCGGTAACCGCTACTGTGACGCCCGCTGATCTTGAACCGGAGCGTGGCCGCGTGAATGACCCTCATGACAAACCCTCACCTGAAGACGAAGACCCCTCAACCAATAGGACGCCTTCAGACGAGCCATCCGCTTACTTCCCTCCGCCGCCGCGTGAGCCGATCCCACCGGGCTACGTCCCGCCGCCGCCCGCCTACCCGCCGCCGCCCGCCTACGCCCCGCCGCCCGACTGGTCGAAGGGCGCCCGCGCGGCCTATCACGCCGGCCCGTACGACCCGCTGGTCAGCGGCGACTACAGCGGCTGGTGGCAGCGCGGCATCTTCCTGCTGAGGCAGCTCTGGAAGCCGATGGCGCTGGTCCAGCTCATCGGCAACGGGCCGCTGCTGGTCCTGGGCGGCATCGCCGCCGTGCCCGTCACCTACAACGGCTTCTCCGACCAGGAGTGGATCGAGAACCCGGCCGCCACGCTGTCCGTCATCATCCCGATCATCCTGATCGCGATCCTGGTCGCCCTGATCGTCCAACTGGCGACGGTGGAGATCGCGGTCCAGCACGTCACCGGCCGCCCCGTCTCGGTAGGCGACGCCCTGCGGACCGGCCTGCGCCGGCTGCCCGCGTTCATCGGCTGGGGCATACCGGCCGGCCTGCTCATCGCGCTCGGCTCGGTCTTCTGCCTGCTGCCCGGCATCTACGTGGCCGCGGTCATGGTCACGCTGCCGGTGATCATCCTGGCCGAACGCGGCCGGGTCATCGGACGCGCCTTCGATCTGTTCCACGCCGATTTCGGCGCCTCCGCGGGCCGGGTCGCCACCCTGTTCGGCGTGCAGCTGGTCCTCGGCGTGGCCGAGGGCATCGTCGGCGTCATCGCCGGGCTCGACCCGACCGGCGTGACGGGCATCGCGGTGTCCGTCGCCTTCGCGATCGGCACCGGCGTCTTCCTGGCCCCGTTCCTGCTGACCACGTACGCCGACCTGCGCGCACGCCGTGAGCCGTTCACGACGGCCCAGCTGGCCGCCTAGGGTCTGTCCCGCCGGTCAGGCGCCGCCTGAACCACGCCGCAGCCCCGCTTGACCGGCGGGACAGACCCTAAGCCTCCTCGGGGTCGCGGCCGACCGCCGATCGGCCGCCGTCGACGGGGATGACCGCGCCGCTGATGAAGGCCGCCTGATCGGAGAGGAGGAACGCCACCGCGTCGGCGACCTCCTCGGGGCGTCCCATCCGGCCGAGCGGCTGGAGCAGGCGGATCTCGCGGTCGAACGCCGCACGCCCCTCATCGGACAGGCCGGACAGATAGGACGCCGACCGCTCGGTCGCTATCGAGCCCAGGGCCAGCGCGTTCACCCGTACACCCGAAGCACCGTAATCGACCGCGAGCGCACGCGTCAGTCCCTCGACGGCGGCCTTGGCCGTCGCATACGCGAAAGCGCCCCGCACCGGCCGTTGTCCCTGATGGGACGAGATGTTGACGATGGCGCCGCCCTCGCCACCGGCCAGGAAGGCGTGGAGCGCGGCCGCGCAACCGGTCAGCACCGGATCGAGGTTGCGGGCGATCAGGGCGCTCATCTCGGACGCCGGCGTCTCGTGCAGCCAGGCGTCGGTGAAGATCGCGGCGTTGTTCACCCAGCCCTTGAGCGGCGAAGCGGCCTCGGCGGCCCGGCGTGCCACCTCTTCGTCGCGGGCGTCACCGATGATCGGCACGATCCCGTCGCCCCCGGTGAAGGGCTCGGTCTCGATGACCACCACGGTCGCGCCGGTCGACCGGAGACGCTCGACGATCGTACGGCCGATGCCCCGCCCGCCGCCGGTGACCACATAGCTCATGCGTCCTTTATATAGAGAGAGCGCCCCGGGGGCGCTCTCTCCGCGAATCAGGGGAACTGCATGCGACGTGGGCGGGGGATGACGGGGGGAGGAAGGGGCAGGTCGTCGAGGTGGCTCCAGTTGAGCGAGCCGTTGTCGGTCGACTTGACCTCGCCGAGGCAGGCGCGGAGCAGGCCCAGGTTGGGGGCGCCCGCGAAACCGGCGATGATCACCTCGGGCCTCGGCTCCATGGCCGCGATCGCCGCGCAGATCTTGGCGACCTCGCGCTCGTCGACGGCGTCGAGCGGAAGCGGCGCCTCGGCCTGGGAACGCCGCCACGGCGGGCCGAACCGGCGGAGAAGCTCGCGGGCCAGCCGGCCGAAGGACCGCCCGACCGCCGCGTCGCGCATCGAGTCGCGGGCCGACTGCCCGTAGCACCACGGCACGACCACGTGCCCGTTGAGAACCACCAGCTGGTACACCGATTTCGGCACGCTGATGATCTCGGCGCCGGGAAGCGTGCCCAGGAAGAGCACCAATTCCTCGTACGGGAGCGGCCACCGCGGATTGGCGAGCACTCGTTCCGTAGTCTGCGTCATGGCGGGGTGCGCGTGAACCTCGCGATCGATCGCGGTGCTCAACGCCTCCGGCACCCGGGTCCACAGCTCGCCGGCAACCTTGTCGCCGAACTGTTCGACCACCCACTCGCTCGGACCGACCAGAACGTCTGGGCGCATTCGTTACCACCACCGTCCGTGTCGCTGGCGTTACTGCTGGCTAGAAGAGTTCCACTTCCGGTGATCGACTGGAAGGGTTCGCTTTGCTTGATCCCAGAAACGCCCGTGAATGAAATCGAGAGCGACGATCAAAACGTTGCTACGGCGACGGAGCAGCAGGTCGGAACCTTGCGAAACATGCAACTTGCACGGCGAACCGCGCATGCAAGTTGCATGTCGGCTTCGCAATTCGACCAGTGCGCCCAGTCAATCACCCGGATATTTCAAAGCCGTGACCAGCAGGCAAACATCCACTCACAGTGACGATCCACAGTGCTCTCACCTGCGACACCACGGCTGGACCGCAATCACCGCGCGAGAAAATGTGAACGCTCCCATTTCGGTGCCCCGGAGCAATCGAGATCAACTGATTGATCAGTTCGCGAAAAGCGCCCGGCGGCGACGGGGTCGCTAGCCGATCCACGACCGGCACGCTGTCAGATTTCCGTCAGTGCCAGCCTGAGGAGAACGCCCAAAAACTAAGACACTTCCCGCTCCCGCGCTACGGTGCCCCGGTGACATCGCACCCTTTGAGCCCGGCCGCGGAAGCCGCCACCGTCATCGACGCCGTGCTGCGTGACCTGCGCGAGGGCGCTCATCGCGGCGTCGTGGTCGACTCGCCACCGGGCGCCGGGAAGTCCACCCTCGTGGTGCGCGCGGCCGGCGAGCTGGCCGCCTCCGGCGAGCCTCTGATGATCGTGGCACAGACCAACGAGCAGGTCGACGACCTCATCGCGCGGCTCGGCGCCCGGTCGCCCGAGGTCGAGGTGGGGCGGCTCTCCGCCGTCGACTACGAGCCGAGCGAGCGGGTGCGTGACCATCCCCGGTGCCGCGTCGGCGCCAAAGTCGCCGAGCTCAACTCCCCGGCCGTCACCATCGGCACGGCCGCGAAGTGGGCGACCGTCACCGAGGGCTCCTGGCCGTGGGCGATCGTCGACGAGGCGTACCAGATGCGCTCCGACGCCCTGCTGCGCGTCGCCTCCCGCTTCGTCCGCGCCCTGTTCGTGGGCGACCCCGGCCAGCTCGATCCTTTCTCGACGGTCGAGACCGACCGCTGGACCGGCCTGTCCTGGGACCCGATGCTGAGTGCCGTCAACGTGCTGCTGCGCCACAACCCCGAGCTGCCCGTCCATCGCCTGCCGGTCTCCTGGCGCCTGCCGCACACGGCCGCACCGGTCGTCGCCGAGGCCTTCTACCCCTTCACCGGATTCCGCTCCGGCACCGGGCCGGGCGACCGCCGCCTCGCCTTCACCGAGAGAGCGGGCGACCCGCTCGACGAGGTGCTCGACGTGGCCGCCGAGACCGGCTGGGGCCTGCACGAACTGCCCGCCCGCTTCACCGTACGGACCGACGCCGAGGCCGCCTCGGCCTGCGCCACCCTGGCCGTGCGGGCTCTGACCCGGCGCGCCGTGACCTCCTCCGAGTCGGGCACCGGCCCGCTGACCGCCGACCGGATCGCCATCGGCGCCGCCCACCGCGACCAGGTCGCGGTCATCCGGTCGCTGCTGCCGCCCGAGGCGGCCGGCATCACCGTCGACACGGCCAACCGCCTCCAGGGCCGCGAGTACGACCTGACCGTCGTGCTCCACCCGCTCTCCGGCCGGCAGGACGCGACCGCGTTCCACCTGGAGTCGGGCCGGCTGTGCGTGCTCACCTCGCGCCACCGGCACGCCTGCGTCGTGGTGGCCCGGCAGGGCATCGCCGAACTGCTCGACGCCCACCCCTCAACCGAGCCGGTTCATCTGAACGTGCCCGTGAAGTTTCCCGATGGATGGGAGGCAAATCAGGCTATTCTGGCTTATTTGCATCGAGCGATGTCGCTTAGCCGACAGGGATAGCTACCGTAAGTGAATGGCGGTATTCACGACGGCCGGGTCCACGCGGGACGGTGTCTACCGGCCCATCCTGCGCCCGCGCCGGGGCGAGCTGGCGGCGCTCACCCACCTGACGCCGGGCGACGCCCTGCGGGTCATGCCGATCCTCGAGCTCGACGAAAGTCCCGGCGTCGTGGCGCTGCTCCGCGAGCTGCCGCCGCGCACCGGGGCGGTGGCCATCGACTCCAGCGACATGCGCACGCTCACCTGGCCTCGCCCGATCCGGCCTCGCCCGATCTGGCCTCGCCCGGCCTGACCTCGCCCGGGCTGACCTCGCCCGGGCTGGCCTTGCCCGGGCTGGCCTCGCCCGGCCTGGCCTCGCTCGCGCTGGCTGAGGAGCTGGCCGCCCTCGGCGTGGCCATGCTGCCGGTGCTGCGCGCCCACGAGAGCCGGCGCCGCCTGGCGGCGCACGGCCTGGCCGCCCGCATGCATCTGGGCCGGGCCGTCCTGCGACTCCAGCCGCACGTCGACGCGGCCAACCCGGCCCAGGCCGACGAGGTCACCGGCCACATGCTGCGCGGCGCGAAGCTCGAGGCCGAGGAGGTCGACCTGCTCATCGACCTGGCCGAGACGGCCTGCGTGTCACATGCCGACAAGGTCGAGGAGCAATGCCGCCGCGTGCTGCGATGGGCGCGCTCGATGCCGTGGCGCTCGGTCAGCGTCGCCTCCGGCTCGATGCCGGCCAACCTGGACGATCTGCCCACCGACCGCCCGGTCACGGTGGGCCGCCTGGACGCGCGTGTGTGGCAACGGCTGGGCGAGCCCGGCGTGGGATACGCCGATTACGGCGTCACTTCCCCGGTACGCCGGCGCGGCGTACAGCGGCATCGCCAGCTGCCCACCCTGCGCTACACCGACGACCACGACTGGTGGATCTACCGCTGGTCCCGCCGGGGCGGGCGCAGCGACGACCGCTGCCACGACCTGTGCCGCACGCTGGTCGGCTCCCCGCACTGGCCCGGATCCCGGTTCTCGTGGGGTGACGCCGAGCTGGCCCGCCGGGCCCGCACGGCCCGGGGCGGCGGAAGCTCGGCCAGCTGGATGTCGTGGAGCACGAGCCACCACATCGCCCACGTCCTGCGAACCCTCGTCGTCTGAGCCGCCGGGGCAGATTTCTGTCGTACGCTTGTTCTAATGTTGCTGACAGCCGCGTTGGCCTACGCCCGGCACGGGATTCCCGTCCTGCCGGTACACACGGCTGGCCCCGGCGGCTGTTCCTGCGACAGAGGAGCCCGATGCGATCACCCCGGCAAACACCCTCATCTGCGCCACGGCCTGACCGAGGCGACCACCGACCCACGACTGATCGACCTCTGGTGGCATCGCTGGCCGGCGGCCAACGTCGGCTTGCGCACCGGAGTCGTGATGGATGTGGCCGACGTCGACTCCGCGGAGGGCTGGCACGGCTTGTGTCATGTGCTCGGCGGCTCTTTGCCCGGCGGCCCGCTGGTGCGTACGGGCAGCGGGGGCTGGCATTTCTGGTTCCACCCGACCGGTTTCGGCAACCGGGTGCGCCTGCTGCCCGGCCTCGACTGGCGTGGCTCCGGTGGCTATGTGGTGGCCCCGCCCTCGCGCCACGTGAGCGGCGGCGACTATCGCTGGGTGCACCGCCCGGGCGACGACCTGCCGAGCGGCCCACCGGCCCTGCGCGAGCTCATCGAGGGCCCACCGCCGCCGAGTCACCGGCGGGCCCCGATCGCCCACCCCGACCGCTACGCCCGGGCCGCGCTGACCGCCGAGGCCGACCGGGTGGCCCGCGCCCCGGTCGGCGGCCGCAACGACACCCTGAACCGCGCGGCGTTCGCGCTGGGCCGCCTCGTCGGGGCGGGCCTGCTCGACGCGTCCGAGGTGACACGAGAGCTCGAGACGGCCGCTGCCTTCGCCGGGCTGCGCCGGGCCGAGACCCGCGCCACGATCCGTTCAGGCATGACCGCGGGCCGCCGCAGTCCGTTCGCGCATGAGCCGGGCCGCCGCGTGGCGTGATTGCCGCATTACCCCAAAGATGGGGTGATGACCGACGTGACTACAGCCGGGGGCCCGGCATGACCGACCGACGCCCGCTCAAGCCCTACGACGTCGAGATCTCCGTGCCGGTGGGACGTGACGAGGCCTGGGAGGCCGTCACCCGGCCCGAGGTGCTGCGCCAGTGGTTCGGGTGGGACTACGACGGGCTGGAGGCGGAGATCCGCCAGATCTTCATCGACGAGGCGACGCTCTGGGCGCCGGAGCGGATGGGCTGGGCCGACGGGTCCTCTTTGGAGGTCGCCGGCGACGACGACAGCGCCCGGATCCGGGTGGCCCGCGAGGGTTCCGGTCCGGTGGCCGAGGAGGTTTATGACGCGATCGAGGAGGGTTGGCGTGCGTTTCTGACCCAGTTGGCGTTCCTGCTGCGGGAACGCCCCGCGGGGCAGCGCCGCACGATCTACCTGACCGGCGAGACCACGGGCCGCCAGGCCTTGACGCTGGCCACCGGCGACTGGCAGCGCTTCGGCCCGCGTGTGGCCTCGACGGTCGACGGCGATGGCCACCTCGTCGTGGTGGCCGGGCATCTTCCCCTGGACGCCCCGTCCGCGGCTCGCTTCGAGGTGACCATCTCCACGTTCGGCCTGGACGACCCGGCTTTCGAGACGGTACGGGAGACCTGGGCGAAACGCTGGGCGCCGATGGCCGCCGACGCCAACCTGACCACGGCCGAGAACCCGGCGCCGAACAGCTGACCCGCCAAGAGCCGACCCGGCGCGGGCCGGCGCGGGCCGGCGCGGGCGCGGGCCGGCGGCGACATGGCGGATGGCGCGGGATGTGGGAGGGAGCGGGCCGAGGGTCGTTGACGGGGGCGTGGCCCCGGTAACGTGGCAGGTCCGACCTGCTAGCAAGCGGGGTTCTGGCCCGGGAGCGATTGGTGCTGCGCGAAGACTTGGCCGCGGGTGCGCCGAACGGTGTGATCGGCGATCCCGCGCGGCTGCGAGCGGTGGCTCGGCTGGGGCTCGGCGCGGGGGCCGATCCGGCGTTCGACCGGATCGCGGGCATCGTCGAGCGGCTCATCGACGCGCCGGTGGCCTTGGTAACTGTGCTGACCGCTGATCGGCAGCACCTTCCAGGGCAGGTGGGGCTGCCGGCGCCGTTCGCCGGGACGCGGGAGATGGGGCTCGAGCATTCGTTCAGCCGGCACGTGGTCGCGGCGGGTCAGCCCCTCATCGTCGCCGATGTACGAAATGACCCGATCATGCGGGACAACCTGTCCATTCGGGACTTGGGGGCGGTCGCCTTCGCGGGCGTGCCGCTCACCGACTCGGACGGGCTGGTGCTCGGCACGCTCGCGGTGATGGACCGTGAGACGCGGAAATGGACGTCCAGCGAGATCGCGCTCCTGGTCGAGCTGGGCGAGGTCTGCTCGTCCGAGCTGCGCCTGCGGATCGCGCGGGAGATCGCCGACGAGGCCCGCCGGCATGCCGAGTCCGCGCACGACCAGCTCATTCTGCTCGGCGAGCTGACCGACGCGCTGGCCGAGACCATGGACATCGACGCCGCGCTGACCAAGCTCGGTCACCTCGTCGCCGGACGCCTCGCCGACTGGTGCTTCATCGCGCTCGCCGACCCGTCCGGCTCGATCCGGCACATGTCGGCCGCCCACCACGACCCCGCGTACGCCGAACCGGCCGGCCGGCTGACCAGCCTGGCCCGCACCACCGACCTCAAGCCCCTGCTCCGGTCGGCGCAGCGCGCCGGCCGCCCGATCCGGCGGGACGGGGGCGTCAATCTGCTCCGGCAGCAGGCGCCGGAGCTGGCGGAGACCGCCGCCGAGCTGGGCGTCTCGTCCCTGCTCGTCGTGCCGATCACCGCGCCCGTCACCAAACGCGTCCACGGCGTCGTCCTGCTGGCCAACGACGCCACCCCGTTCACCGACGCCGCCGAGCAGACCGCGGCCGAGGTGGGCCGCCGGGCCGGCATGGCCGTCGACAACAGCCGGCTCTACGGTCACCAGCGGCACGTGGCCGAGGTCCTCCAGCAGAGCATGCTGCCCGATCTGCCCAAAGTGGACCGTATCGACCTGCACGGGCGCTATCTGCCCGCGCAGGCCGGGGCCGAGGTCGGCGGCGACTGGTACGACGCTTTCGCCCAGCCCGACGGCACGCTGATGCTCGCGGTCGGCGACGTCTCCGGCCACGACATCGAGGCCGCCGCGACCATGGGCCAGGTCCGCAACCTCGTGCGCGGCGACGCCTACGGCCGCGACGACGCGCCCGGCCCGCTGCTCGCCCAGCTCGACCGGGCCCTGCACGGCCTGCACGTGCCCGCCGCCGCCACCGCCGTCCTGGCCCGCCTGCGCCGCGACGGCGACGACTATCTGGTCTCGTTCGCCAACGCCGGCCATCCCCCGCCCCTGCTGCTGCGTCCCGACGGCGAGGTGGAGATCTGGTGGGAGATCCCCGAGCCGCTGCTGGGCCTTCTCCCCCGCGACCCGCGCACCACCCATCGCCGTCGCGTGCCGGCCGGCTCCACACTGGTCCTCTACACCGACGGCCTGGTCGAGGACCCGGCCCACCTCATCGACGAGGGCATCGCGCGCCTCCACAACGTCCTCCGCGGCGCACCCACCCGTCCCGCCGAGGAGATCTGCACAAATCTCATCAGAACGGCTCGCCGCCGCGACGATGACATCGCTCTTCTCCTGGCTCGGCTTCTTTAGAGGTACGCCTTCTCGCCGCACCCGGACGAGGCACAGCGAGGGCCACAAGTCGTTACGCTTCGGCGGCCCGGCGCCGTCGTGGTCACCCTCTCCGCCGCGGCCGCCGGGCTGTCCTGCGACGAAAGGAAGACCCCGATGGACCTCCAGCACATGCAGGAACGCGCCCTGGCCATCGCCGCTCTCTACGACCGGCACAACCTCGCGGCCGGCCGCCAGGCCTGGGGACCCGAGCAGTTCATGACCGGTTTCGTGGGCGACGTCGGCGATCTGGCCAAGCTGGTCATGGCGGCCGAGGGCCGCCGCGCCGACCAGGGCGACGACGCCCGGGACGCGCTCGGGCACGAGCTCGCCGACTGCCTGTGGTCGGTGCTGGTGCTGGCGAAGCACTACGACGTCGATCTGGGCGCCGAGTTCCAGCGCATGACCGACGGCATCGAGCGCTATCTGGCGTCAGGCGGGGCGTAGATCTTCGAGGGCCCGCTCCAGGTTGCGGCAGACCCGTTCGAAGTCGACCTTGTCCGTCGTCGAATACAGCTCGACCGGCTGGTCCCGATGGTCGGCCCGGAGTGTGTAGACCGGGCTGGCCAGCCGCAGCACGAAGACCGCGGCCACGACGGCCACGAGCACGACCACCAGGCTGACCATGTCGCTCATGACCCAGCCCACGATCACCCCGGCCAGGATCACCGTGACGGCGGCGGCCGTCAGCGCGGCGAACCGGGGGCCGCGCCGCCGCGCGCGCATGATGTTTCGAAGATCGTTCAGGTCGTACGCCGAGCCGTCCGGGGAATGCGTCACGAAGTGACTCTCGGTCACCGTCCCGGCGGGCCCGCGATAGTAGACCGTCATGAATTCGCCGAGCCCAACATCATTGTGGAGCACACAGCGTCACCTTATCGACGCCGTTCCATGATCGACAGCGTTCCGAGGGTGCGTGTTACGCGGATGTTACGGGCACCGAAGGAGAGCGTTCACTCGAGTCAAGGGTGGCGGCGGGGTGGTTGGACGGGGGGCCGCCGTGGGTCCACGGTGTGTCGGCCGGGTCGGGGAAGGCCGCACCCGGGCGGTACGCCTCGCTCAAGGTCGTCAGCAGGATCCGCTCGCCCACCGCGGGCACGCTGCCCGGCTCGGCGACCAGCTTGCGCCCCATCCCGCCGGACAGCTCGAGCAGCACGTCGCACCCGTCAGCGGTCGGCGTCACCGAGATGACCTTCGCTTTCTGCGACGGCCGGGCCGGCGACGTCAGGTTCGCGCCCGCCTCGACCCGCACCGGCTCGGTCGTGGCCACCATGATCCGCGGCCGCAGGACCGGCCGCTTGCCGGAGTCGTCGATCCGGTCGGGGTTGGCCAGCGTCACCACCCCGGCGAAGGCCGCGCCGGTCAGGCGATGCTCGGCCATGATCAGCGGGTCGTCGAAGGCGCGCTGTACCGCGTAGCGGGCGGCCGCGTTCTCCAGCCGCTGGAGGCGGGACGCGGCGGCCACCGCCCCGTCGCGGCGCGGCTGCGGGGCGCCGTCGGAGGCCAGGTGCTCGACGAAGGCCGAGTACGTGTCCCGGTCGCTGTCCCAGCGCGTGCCGACCCGCGCCCCGGCCGGCAGCGCCCGCAGCAGGTCGAGCGAGCGCCACATCCGCTCCCACGTCGGTGTCATCAGCTCGCGGATCACCTCTTCGAGCCGCGGCGACGAGTCGGCGATCAGCGGCGCCAGCACCTTGTTGTCGAACTCGGGATCGGTGGCCGGGCCGGCCACCGGCCCGTTCTCGGCCTCGCGGGCCGCCGCCGCCCCCTCCGTGATCCAGGCGAAGAGCGAACCCAGCTGGGCGTCCTCGGCCGCGCTCTGCCCGGTCGTCCAGTGCATGCCCAGCGCCTGGACCGTGTTGGCCAGCAACATCGACCCCGGCATCTCGGCCGCCGAGGCCAGGAAGGTCAGCCATTGCCCGAGCAGCGGGACGGACGGCGGCACCGGGTAGTCGCCGTCCGTACGGCGAAATCGGGTTGATCGCCCGAGAAGCCGGAGGAAGTCGGCACCGCCCGGGTTCGGCACCCAGACCTGCGGCGCGTCGACGTAGCGGTAGCGCACGTCGCGCCCCCGGTCGACCGCGACCGCCTCGGTCTCGGTGGCGAACGACTCCAGATAGGGCAGCAGCTCCCCGGCCAGCGCAGCCGTGAAGGCGAACCGCTCGTCGCGGTTGCGCGGCTGCGAGACGACGAGCAGGCGCGGCTTCTCGGCCGATGTGCCGATCATCGCGGCCAGCGGCGCGTTGGCCTCACCCGCCATCGCGAGCGGGATCAGCACCAGCGGATCGTCGCTCACGTGCAGGTGGCGGACGGTGGCGATGGGCTGCGCCCGCCCGGAGGCGAAGGCCTGCGCCCGGGCCAGCGCGACGAGCGTACTCACGCCGAAAGGGCTTCGTTGCGCAGCCGGGCCGCCGCCGCCAGCAGGGCCGCCGCCTCGGTCTGCTCCGGCGCCGGCACCACCGTGCCGGCGGCCAGCCCGAGGGCCTCGTCGACCGTCGCCACCCCGCCCAGGGCGTCGCGCACGGGCCGGCCCAGAGCGGCCGTCGACCCGGTCGCCTCGTGCCGGCAGTAGACCGACAATTCGCAGGTCGACAGACATTCCGGCGCGTACCGCGCCTCGACCGCGGCCAGCGATTCGAGCAGCGCCGGCACGGGCTGGGCCACGTCGAACGTCACCGACGGGGGCAGCTCGTCGATCAGCGACGACACCGACGCGAGCCGACTGAGCTGCCGCTTGAGGGTCGACAACTGCTTGCGTACGTCAAGAACCACGGCCGCCGGCTGGAGCGAGAAATTCTCCGGGCACACGAGAACGACCTCATGGCTGACCCGGTCGTCGCCGAGCAGCCGGCGCAGGGCGAGCACGTAGACCGCGGCCTGGACGGCCGCCGACGACACCGCGGCGCTCTCGGCCTGCCCGTCGACGATGGCGAACGACTTGATCTCGACGACCTGGAGGACCTCGCCCCGCTGAACCGCGATCAGGTCGGGCTCCAGGAAGACGGTCTGGCCGGCCACCGAGAGTGTCAGCAGCGGGTGATCGAGCAGCCCGGCGTCACCGTCGGCGAGCACGTCCCGTGTCCGTGAGTGCCGGGCGGTCAGCGTGTCGTCGCTGTCCTCGCCCAGATCCTCGTACCGGCCCTCCGGGAGGGAGAGCACCGACCGCAGCAGAGCGCAGTCATCGGCCTTGAGCATCGCCTCGAACGCGTTACCGCGAGCCAGCGCGAACCGTGACTGCCCGAAGCTGCCCGGGAAGCCGATCGTCTCGGCCAGCCGCGGCTTGTCGACACCGGAGGCGTCGAGCACGGCCCGGCGGGTGCAGCCCGGGTTGCCGGTCAGCGCGGCGATCGTCCGCGCGTTGTGCCGTTTGCGCGGCCCGGAGCCCCGCAGTTGATCTACTCGGCTCACTCGCGTCCTCGCTGGTGGGGAACGGCCGGAATCCCGTACAACAGCTGATCGGCGTCGAGGGAAACGGCGCGCGCGAGCGCCGCCGCGCGCAACGGCTCCTCGGCGGCCTGGGCCGCGCACAACGACTCCAACGCCACCCGCGCCCCGTCCGCGAGATCAACAGATTCGGGCCCATGGGGTACGTCCCGGGCCAGCTCCCGCAGCAGCCCGTGCTCGGCGGGTCCCACCGCGGCGTGACCCAGCGAGGCCCGCATACCGACGAACTCCACGACCCGGATGATCATCGCGAGCGCGGACGCCCGGCGCGCCACCGGCGTCATCAGCCGGCGCTCGAGCGGCCAGTCGGCCAGGGCGATCAGCCCCGGCACCGCCGCGAGATCGGCGTCGAGCGCCGCACACAGCCCCGCCTCGCGGTCGCGCACGAGGGCGGCGAGGGCCGGCATCGACAGATCCCCGTCGAACAGGGCCGCGTGCACCCGCGCCACGAGCCGGGCCGGTGCGGGCGCGCCGAGCAGCACCAGAGCATGCCGCGCCTGCTCACCGGCGCTGGGTAGCGTGATCGGGATCTTCATGCCGCATCTCTTCGGGGGGTGGGCCTGGATCGAGGGTAGATCTTCGTACAAAGCATCGGCACCCTGTGGACGGATCATCACCTTTCACTCCCGATAGCGATTAACTTCCGCATATCGGACGACCGGCCTGGTCCGCGCTACTTTCGGAGCATGCCTAAGGCCATCTGGAACGACGAAGTTATCGCCGAGAGCGACGACACCGTGGTTGTCGAGGGACATCACTACTTCCCGCGCGCGTCCCTGCGCGAGGATGTGCTGACGCCCTCCGACACCCACACCGTCTGCCCCTGGAAGGGCAAGGCGTCCTATTACACGCTCACGGCCGACGGGCACACCACCCCCGACGCCGTCTTCTTCTACCCCGAACCCAAACCCGACGCCAAGGCCGTACGCGATCGCGTCGCCTTCTGGAAGGACGTTCGCGTCGAAGCGTGACCGGCCGGGGGCCCGCTCACGCTCACACGATGCGCGGGTGGGCCTCCTCGATCGTGGACACCTCCAGGTAGTCCAGCATGTCCCGCTGCTCCTCCTCCTCGAGCGCGCCGAACGCCTCGTACGCGGCCTCCCGGGAGTGCTCGGTCTCGCCGGCCAGCAGCGCGATGATCCCCGACCAGGCCAGTGACACCCGGTCGAACAGCCGCGCCCGGCGCAGCGAGGTCAGCCGGGTCAGCATCGCGACCTTGGTCGCCGCGTCGTCGTCGAGCGGGATCCGGTCGGAGAGCTCGAAGAGCGCCTTGCCCCGGTAGGGGTGTTCGGCCTCGACCATCCGGGCCAGCTCCGCGTTCGACATCTGGTCGACGGCGGGCGCCGGACCGCGCCGCGGGAGCGAGGGTTTGTCACCGGGCACGACTGTCACGACCACTCTCGAATCCGTTTCCGGGCGCCTGGTGCGGCAGCGACGGCGTGTTCTGAAAGGTGGGGAAGGGCGGCGCCGCGGGCATGACCGGCGCGGGCGGCTCCGGCTCGTCCGGGAAGTTCTGGGTGAAGCTGTCCAACAGGGCCTTACCGTCCTCGGTGTCGGCGCCGACCGTCTCGTCGACGGCGGCGGTCACCCGCTCGGCCAGCGCGGCCTGTGCCCGGCGCATGGTCCGCAGGATCTCGGACGAGAGCGTCGCGCCACTGAGCTGCCGCACCCGGTCGTCGAGCCGCAGACCGGTGACGACCCCGGGCCCGGCGACCGTGACCGTGACGACCCCGTCGTCGTCCGTCGCGGTCGCGCTGAGCGTCGCGAGGCGCTCCGCGATGTTTCCACTCGGCACAGTTTGTCCTCCGTTGCCGACATTCGTGCTGTTGGCGTTCTATGAGATCACGGTGACGCAACGTCGCGCCGCACACCCCTACCCCGCCCGCCGGGCCGTCACCCGACCTGGCGACCACCGTAACCTCCACGCAACACATCGACCTCCGCTGTCAGCACCGACGAGTTACGCGACTGTGCTCAAGTCCTCACCCGGGTGGCCGATGGAACGGCCATGGTTCGTTCCAGCAAGGCCATGGACAGGGTGCGTCGCGGCGTCGACGACGCCCTGATCTTCGCTTCGCTCATGGCGCTCGCGTGGCCGCTGCTCTTCGAGCGGCTGACCGAGGAGAACGCGAGCGCGGTCGGCTGGATCCTCCCCATCGCGGGTGTGGTCCTGGTCGGCGCGGCGGTGGCGCGGCTCGCCGACGCCTGGCCGCTGGTGCAGTACGCGCCGGTCGCGGCGGCCGTCGTGACCGCCGCCGTGCAGCACGGCAAGCTCGGCGGCGCCGATCCCGAGCTGACCTGGCTGATCATCATCGTGGCCGGCATCATCCTGATCCGGCAGTTCCTCGGTTCGCACACGAACGAGGGGCTCATGCGTGACCTCACCCGGCAGCGCGCGATCCTGGCCCGGCAGGCGTTCCGCGACCCGCTGACCCAGCTCGGCAACCGGGCCATGTTCATGGACCACGCCACGGACGCGCTGGCCGACGGCGACCAGACGATGACCGCCGTGGTCCTGTTCGACCTCGACGGGTTCAAGGGCGTCAACGACACGTACGGCCACGCGGCCGGCGACGCGCTGCTCAAGGTCACCGCCGAGCGGCTGAACGCGAACGTGCGCGCCAACGACACGGTCTCGCGGCTCGGCGGCGACGAGTTCGTGGTGCTGCTCCCCCGGCTGGTCGACGACACGATCGCCGACACGGTGGCGGGCCGGATCCTGCGCGATCTGGAGCAGCCGCTGGAGATCGGCGAGGTGGTGCTGACCATCCGGGCCAGCGCCGGCATCGCCATCACCAAGGGCGGCGAACGCGACGTCGACACCCTGCTGCGCGAGGCCGACGAGGCGCTCTATCAGGCGAAGGAGGACGGCAAAGGTGTCGTACGCCGGTTCGACCCGGCCCGTTTCGCCGAGATGGAACAGCGCCGCCGCGACGAGGCCGACCTGCGCCGGGCGTTCCTGGAGGGCCAGTTCGAGGTCTTCTACCAGCCGATCGTCGACCTGGACGGCGAGCACACGGTCGGCGTCGAGGCGCTGGTCCGCTGGCAGCACCCGAACCGCGGCCTGCTGCCGCCGGGCGCCTTCCTGGAGCTGGCCGAGACGATCGGCATGATGCCCAAGCTGGGCCTGTGGATCCTGCGCGAGGCCTGCCTGCGCGCGGTCGAGTGGCAGCGCCAGAACCCCGGCTTCGAGCTGAACGTCAACCTCTCGGCCTCGCAGCTGGCCAACCCGGAGCTGACCGACGAGATCCGCGCGGTGATCGAGGAGACCGGCATCCCGTCCGGGCTGCTCGTGCTGGAGCTGACCGAGACGGTCGCGCTGACCGACCTCAAGGAGTCGGCCCGCATCCTGGCCTCGCTCAAGACCCTGGGGGTGCGGATCGCCCTGGACGACTTCGGCACCGGCTTCTCGTCGCTGAGCCACCTGGGCGCCCTGCCGGTCGACGTGGTGAAGATCGACAAGTCGTTCGTCCAGGCCATGCACGAGAGCTCGGGCGGCGGCTCGGTGGCCGAGGCGGTCCTGCAGATCGCCCGCACGTTCAACCTGTCCCCGGTGGCCGAGGGCGTCGAGGACCGGGAGCAGGCCGACCGCCTGCGCGAGCTGGACTGCGTGCACGCGCAGGGCTACCACTTCGCCCGCCCGATGCCGGCCGACGAGCTGACCGGTCTGCTGACCAAGCAGAGCGCCCTCCAACGGGGGTAGGCGCTCCCCTCCCAGGGCCACCCGGCCACCGTCCGGCCGGGTGGCCCTTTCTATGCCTTCGCCGGCTGGACGGCCAGGCCGATGCCCGGGGCGATCGGCTTGATCCGCTTGCCCGCGAACAGCATCAGGCTCAGCAGGCTGGCCAGCACGGCCAGCGCCCCGGCCCCGTACCAGGCCCACGTGTAGGCGCCGAGCTGGTCGCGGACCAGGCCGGCGGCGGTGGCGGCGGCCGCCGCGCCGAACTGGTGCGAGGCGAAAACCCAGCCGAAGACGACGGCCCCGCGGTCGCCGAAGTACTCCCGGCACAGCGTCACCGTCGGCGGGACGGTGGCCACCCAGTCCAGGCCGTAGAACAGGATGAACAGCACCATGCTGGGGTGGGCGGTCGCCGCGAACAGCGACGGCAGCACCAGCAGCGACATCCCGCGCAGGAAGTAGTAGCCGCCGAGCAGGATGCGGCTGTCCACCCGGTCGGTCAGCCAGCCGGACAGGATCGTGCCGACGATGTCGAACAGGCCGACGAGCGCGAGCAGGCTCGCGGCCGTGGTCTCGGCCATGCCGTGATCGTGCGCGGCCGGGATGAAGTGGGTGCCGACCAGCCCGTTGGTGGTCGCCCCGCAGATCGCGAAACCGCCCGCGAGCAGCCAGAACGGCCGCGTCCTGGCCGCGTCCCGCAGCGAGCGCAGGGCGATCCGGGCCGCGCCCTGCGGGGCGATCGGCTTGGGCTCCTCATACTCGCCGCCCAGGGGCCCGATGCCGAGCGAGGCTGGATGATCACGTAGCCGCCACCAGACCAGCGGCACGACCAGCAGGGCGGCGCCGGTGACGGTCAGGGCGGCGGTCCGCCAGCCGTGGCTCTCGGTGAGCGAGGCGAGCACCGGCAGGAAGACCAGGTTGCCGGCCGCGCCGCCGGCGGTGAGGATGCCGGTGACCAGGCCGCGGTGCTTGACGAACCAGCGGCCGGTGATGGTGGCGACGAACCCGAGGGCCATCGAGCCGGTGCCCAGGCCGACGAGCACGCCCCAGAGCAGGACGAGCTGCCAGCTGGTCCGCATGAAGACGGTGAGCCCGGAGCCGGCCGCGACCAGCACCAGGGCCGCCATGATCACGCGGCGGATGCCGAAGCGCTCCATGAGGGCGGCCGCGAACGGCGCGGTCAGGCCGTACAGCAGCAGGTTGACCGAGACCGCGGCCGAGATCGTGCCGAGGGACCAGCCGAACTCGTCGTGCAGCGGGCGGAGCATCACGGAGGGGGTGGCGCGGAAGCCGGCCGCACCGACGAGCGCGACGAAGGCGACCACGGCGACGTACCAGGCCGGATGGATGCGGTTCTTGAGCACGTACACAGTCTGCGAATCTTCACCCGTTCCGACGAGTGGCCGAGAGGCCATCATGCGCAAGAATCGGGCCATGCCTGATTCGCGTCATCTGGTGGCCGTCCTCGTCCTCGACGGAGTGGTCCCTTTCGATCTCGGCACCGCCTGCCAGGTCTTCCGTACGGCCCGCGACGCCGATCTGCGGAGGCACTACAAGACGCGGGTCTGCGGCCCCGGACCGGTTCGCAGCTCATCGGGCTTCACTGTCACGCCAGATTATGATTTGTCGCTTTTATCGACTGCTGACACCATTGTCGTGCCCGGAGTCGACGCCGGCAGCACCGTCACCGACGGAACTCTTCGGGAGGACGTCCGTTCCGCGTTGCGCGAGGCAGCTCAGCGTGGGGCCCGGATCGTCTCGATCTGCACCGGCGCGTCCGTTCTGGCGGCGGCCGGCCTGCTCGACGGCCGCCCGGCCGCCACCCACTGGGCCTGGGGCGACACCCTGGCCGCGCTCTATCCCCAGGTGCTCTGGAACCTCGACGTTCTCTTCGTCGACGACGGCGACGTGCTCACCTCGGCCGGCGTCGGGGCCGGCGTCGACCTCTGCCTGCACATCGTCCGGAGCGACTTCGGCGCCGAGGTGGCCAACCGCGCGGCCCGCCGCTGCGTGCTGCCGCCCTGGCGCGAGGGCGGCCAGGCCCAGTACATCGAGCGCCCGGTCCCCCAGGCCACCGACAACGGCACCGCGCCGACCCGGGCCTGGACGCTCGACCGCCTGGCCGAGCCGGTCAGCCTGGAGGAGATGGCCGCGCACGCGAGCATGAGCGTGCGCACCTTCACCCGGCGCTTCCGCGAGGAGACCGGCACCAGCCCCCGGCAGTGGCTGCTCCAGCAGCGGGTCACGCACGCTCAAATGCTGCTCGAGTCGACCGATCTGGGTGTCGAGACGGTTGCCCGCCGCTCCGGCCTGGGCAGCGCCACTGCCCTGCGGCAGCACTTCCAGCAGTCGATCGGGGTGGCGCCGACGGCGTACCGGCGAACCTTCCGGCAACCGGTGCCAACCGGGTCCTAACCGGGCACGGCTCAGCTAGGTCCGCGTACGTCCGATGGGCAGAGGCAAGCACCGATAGCCGATGCAAAGGACGTCATGGACCAGACCTTCCGCCCGCTGCTGGACGCGCTCAAGCAGATCGGGATCGATCCGCGCGCCGTCGACGCGGCCGCCGAGGAGGCCCAGCGCAGCGGCCGGTCGGTCCGCGCCGTCCTGATCAACGACAACGTCGTCACCGAGGAGCAGCTCACCACCGCGGCCGCCGCCGCGTTCGGCATCAACACGGTCGACCTGGTCAGCTTCACCCCCGACCCGGCCGCGCTCAAGCGCATCCCGCTTCCGGTCGTGCTCCGCCACCGCGTCATCGGCCTGTCGATGTCCGACGGTGAGCTCGTGGTCGGCGTGACCGACCCGGGTGACGTCGTGGCGCTCGACGATGTCCGGGCCGCGACCGGCATGACCGTACGCCCGGCCGTGGTCGCCCGCAGCGAGGTCCGCCGGATCATCGAACGTCTCCAGCGCGAGGCCAGCGACCTGGGCGAGATGGTCGACCAGGAGGACGACCAGTCCGCGATGACGGCGCAGGCCACCAGCGCCGACGACGCCCCGATCGTGCGTTACGTCAACAGCCTGATCGAGCAGGCCGTCATGAACCGCGCCTCCGACCTGCACCTCGAGCCGACCGAGGACGACATGCGGGTGCGTTACCGCATCGACGGCGTGCTGCACGAGGTCGACATCGTGCCGCGGGGCGTCATGGCCGCGCTGACCTCCCGCATCAAGATCATGTCGGGCGTCGACATCACCGAGAAGCGGGTACCCCAGAACGGCCGCATCACGGTCATGATCCGCGACCGCACGGTCGACCTGCGTACCGCCACGCTGCCCACGGTCTGGGGCGAGAAGATCGTCCTGCGTGTCCTCGACACCGGCGGCATCGACCTCGACATGGGCAAGCTGGGCTTCACCCAGCACAACCTGGACCGTTTCGCCGCCTCGTTCACCAAGCCGCACGGCATGGTGCTGGTGACCGGCCCGACCGGTTCCGGCAAGTCGACCACGCTCTACGCCACCCTGGGCCGGATCAGCAAGCCCGAGGTCAACGTGATCACCGTCGAGGACCCGGTCGAGTACCGCCTGCGCGGCGTCAACCAGGTGCAGGTGAACGCGAAGGCCGGCCTGACCTTCGCCGCGGTGCTGCCGGCCATCCTGCGCTCCGACCCGGACGTGGTGCTGATCGGCGAGATCCGGGACGCGGCCACCGCGCAGATCGCGGTGGAGGCGTCGCTCACCGGTCACCTCGTGCTCTCCACCCTGCACACCAACGACGCGCCGGGCGCGGTCACCCGCCTGACCGAGATGGGCATCGAGCCCTTCCTGGTCGGCTCGTCGCTGGACTGCGTGCTGGCCCAGCGGCTGGCCCGGCGGCTGTGCGACTGGTGCAAGGAGGCGTACAAGCCGACCGAGGCCGAACTGATCGGCGCCCGCTGGCCGTTCGAGGACCTGGCCGTGCCGGAGGCGCTGTACGCGCCGAAGGGCTGCCGCAACTGCGCCAACACGGGATATCGCGGCCGCATCGCGGTGCACGAGGTGATGCCGATCAGCCCGGAGATCGAGTCGCTGACGATCCGCCGCGCCTCGGCCAACGAGATCCGCGAGGTCGCCCTCTACCAGGGCATGTACGACCTGCGCGCGGACGGCCTGGCCAAGGCGGCGGGCGGGTTGACCTCGGTACGGGAGGTCTCCCGCGTGGCCGTTTAGCTTATCCGGTTTTTGAGCGCTTCACCCGAATAGCCCCAAAGAGCCCCTCAACCGGCCACCCGGCGTGCCGAATACAGATGGCGCCACCCAACGAAAAGGATGCCGCAGCAGATGTCCACGACCCAGCAGGTGCCCCAGCAGGCGGCGCCCCTCGAGCCGGCCGCTCCCGCGCCGGGCGACCTGGCCGTGCTCAACCAGATGCTCGTCACCCTGGTCGAGTCCCGCGGCTCCGACCTGCACCTGACCGTCGGCACCCCGCCGATGATCCGGGTCAACGGCTCGCTGCGCCCGCTTCAGGGCTACGGCAACCTGAACTCGGCCGACACCGCGCTGCTGGCCCGGGCCGCCATCACGGCCGAGCAGTGGGGGACGTTCCAGGACAAGCAGGAGCTCGACTTCGCGCACAGCATCGCCGGCGTCTCGCGCTTCCGCGGCAACCTCTACGTGCAGCGCAACTCCTGCGGCGCGGTCTTCCGGGCCATCCCGCACGAGATCAAGCCGCTGGACGAGCTCGGCATGCCGGACTCGGTGGCCCGCTTCGCCCAACTGCCCCGCGGCCTGGTGCTGGTCACCGGCCCGACCGGCTCCGGCAAGACCACCACCCTGGCCTCGATCCTGGACCTGATCAACCGCAGCCGCGCGTCGCACATCATCACCATCGAGGATCCGATCGAGTTCCTCCACCCGCACAAGCGCAGCGTGGTCAACCAGCGCGAGGTCGGCGCGGACACCGAGGACTTCGCGAGCGCCCTCAAGCACGCCCTGCGGCAGGATCCCGATGTCATCCTGGTCGGCGAGCTGCGCGATCTGGAGACCACGGCCACCGCGCTGACCGCGGCCGAGACCGGTCACCTGGTGCTGGCCACCCTGCACACGCAGAGCGCCACGCAGACCATCGACCGCGTCATCGACATCTTCCCGCCGCACCAGCAGCTGCAGATCCGCGCCCAGCTGGCCGCCTCGCTGCAGGGTGTGGTCACCCAGGCGCTGGCGCCGCGGGCCGACAACAAGGGCCGCGTCGTGGTGGCCGAGATCCTGACCGCGACCCCGGCCATCCGCAGCCTCATCCGCGAGGGCAAGTCGCACCAGATCCCCTCGTTCATGCAGGCCGGCGCCGGCGACGGCATGCTCGCCTTCGACCAGCACCTGGCCGAGAAGGTGCGCGAGCAGACCGTGACCATGGCGACCGCCCTCGAGCTCTGCCACTCCCAGGAAGAGCTCAAACGGCTCGTGGGACGGATGTGATCACATGCCGGTCACCAAGGTCTACCGGTACAGCAGCATCGACGCCGCCGGCCACCGGGGCAAGGGCACCGTCGAGGCGCCCAACGAGGCTGCCGCCGGGCACCTGCTCCGCCAGCGCGGCGAGACGCCGCTCGAGCTGAGCGAGGCGGGCAAGGGCCTCGACCGGGAACTCAAGATCCCGGGACTCGGTGGCCGGGTCAAGCTCAAGGACCTGGCGCTGTTCGCCCGCCAGTTCGCCACGATGACCTCGTCCGGCATGTCGCTGCTGCGGTCGCTGGCGATCCTGGAGGAGCAGGCCTCGGCGCCGCCGCTGAAGAAGGCGATCGGCGAGCTCCGGGCGGAGGTGTCGGCCGGCGCGTCGCTGTCGGGCGCGATGGCCAAACACGACCGGATCTTCCCCCGTCTGATGGTGGCCATGGTCCGGGCCGGCGAGACCGGCGGCATGATCGACCAGGCGCTCGAGCAGATCGCGGACAGCCTGGAGAAGGACACCGCGCTCCGCGGCAAGATCAAGAGCGCGATGACCTATCCGGTCATCGTGCTGTCGTTCACCTTCATCATGATCGCCGCGGTGCTGATCTGGATCGTGCCGATCTTCGAGAACATGTTCGCCAGCCTCGGCGGCGAACTGCCGGCGCCCACCCAGTTCCTGGTCACGGCCAGCCACAACATGGTGTGGATCGGGCCGCTCGTGATCATCGTGGGCGTCGCCTCGACCGTCACCTACAAGCAGCAGATGCGCACCAGCGCCGACTTCCGCTTCAAGATCGACCAGCTCAAGGTGCGAACCCCGGTCTTCGGGTCGCTCCTGCGCAAGCTCGCCATGAGCCGCTTCTCCCGCAACCTGGGCCTGCTGCTCAACGTCGGCGTGCCGGTGATGCAGGCGCTGACGGTGGTCGGCGAGACCACCGGCAACGAGGTCATCAACGCGGCCATGAAGGACGTGCAGAACGCCGTCCGGGACGGCAACACCATGTCCTCGGCGCTGCGCAACCACCCGATCTTCCCGGCCATGGTCACCCAAATGATCGAAGTCGGCGAAGAAAGCGGTCAAATCAGTCAGATGCTCGACAAGGTTGCCGATTTCTATGACAGAGAAGTCGACAGCGCCGCCGAGTCCCTGACGGCATCGATCGAACCCATCATGGTCCTGGTCATGGGCACCGTGGTCGGCTCGATGGTGATCTGTCTCTACCTTCCGATGTTCAGCATCGGCCAGCAGATCCAGACGAATTGACGGACCCCGCCGTCGCTCCCTGACCCCACATCGCCATGGAGGCACCCCCTATGCAGGACGTCATCAACCGGCTCCGCAACAAGAAGGCCGACGAGGGCTTCACGCTCATCGAGCTGCTGGTCGTCGTGGTCATCATCGGCATCCTGGTCGCGATCGCCGTGCCGGTGTACCTGAACTACCGCAAGGGCGCGGCGGACAAGTCGGCACAGTCCGACGTGCGGGGTGCGGTGAGCCAGATCGAGCAGTTCTACACCGACAACGGCAACTCGTACCCGGCGGCCGACGTCCTCAACCAGAAGGCGAGCTTCGCGATCACCGGCACCGCCGCCGCCGGCGGATCCGCTTCGTCGACGGCGACGGGCCAGATCAACCTCTCCGACGGCACCACGTTCTCCTACGTGGCCTCGGGCACGCCCAAGGGCTCTTCGTACAAGGTCTGCGCGACGAACAGCGGCGGCAGCGGCAAGGTCTACGCCTACGACAGCGCCGTCGGCGGCTCGGTCAAGGCGCTGAGCAGCACGGGCACCACCGCCCTGAGCACCTGCTCCTGATCACGGCTCACTAGAGGAGGGCGACGACGATGCTGCTGGTGCTCATCGTGGTGGCCCTCCTCGGCCTGGCCGTCGGCTCGTTCCTCAACGTGGTCATCTACCGGGTGCCGCGCGACGAGTCGCTGATCCACCCGCGGTCGCACTGCCCGGCCTGCGGCACCGAGGTCCGCAACCGGCACAACATCCCGGTGCTGGGCTGGCTGATGCTGCGGGGGCGGTGCGCCGACTGCGAATCGCCCATCAGCCCCCGCTATCCCCTGGTCGAGACGTTGACGGCCGTCCTGTTCGTGGCCGTGACGGCCAAGTTCGGCCTCACCTGGGAACTGCCGGCGTACCTCTACCTCGCGGCGATCGCGGTGGCTCTCGCCGCGATCGACCTCGACGTGATGCGCCTGCCCGACAAGATCGTGCTGCCGTCGTACGCGGTGGCCCTGGTCCTGATCGCGCCGGCCGTGATCGCGCACCACAGCTGGGCCCAGGCCGGCCGCGGCCTGATCGCGGCGGCCGTCCTCTACGCCGTCTACTTCGTCTTCGCGATGCTGCCCAGCGGCATGGGCGGCGGCGACGTGAAGCTGGCCCCGCTGCTCGGCTTCTACCTCGGCTGGCTGGGGTGGAGCTCGGTGCTGATCGGCGCGTTCGCCGCGTTCCTGCTCGGCGGCGTGGTCGGCGCCGCGCTCATGGCGATGCACCGGGCCGGCCGCAAGTCCCGGATTCCCTTCGGGCCGTACATGCTCGCCGGCGCCTTCCTCGCGGTCTTCGCGGGTGCGCCGATCGCCGACTGGTATTCGTCCCTCCTCGTACCCTCCGCCTGAAAGGACTCCGATGGCAGGCGCACCGCCGATCGGGCTGGACATCGGCTCGTCCTCCATCCGGGCCGTCGAGGTCCGGCGTGGCAAGGACGACTATTCGCTGAGCAACTTCGGCCAGGTCCCGCTGCCGCCGGGCGCGGTCAACGGCGGCGTGGTGCAGGACCCGATGATGGTCACCTCGGCCATCAAGCAGCTCTGGGCCGCCTGCAAGTTCGGCTCCAAGAACGTCAGCATCGCGGTGACCAGCCCGCAGCTCGTGGTCCGCGAGATGAGCCTGCAGAACCTGCCACCCAAGGAGATGAAGCTGGCGCTGCCGTTCCAGGTCAAGGACGCGCTGCCGCTGGCCGTCGAGCGCTCGCTGCTCGACTTCTATCCACTCGAGGTGCCGGGAGACAACCAGACCGTCCGCGGGCTGCTGATCGCCATGCCCAAGGACGCGGTGCTGACCTCGGTGGCCGCCGTCGAGAAGGCCGGCCTGCATGTGAAGGCGGTCGACCTGGCCTCGTTCGCGATGCTGCGCGCCGCCTCCCGGCTCGACACCCAGGTCGAGGCGATCGTCGACGTCGGCTACGACGTGACCAGCGTGATCGTGCACGCCGACGGCGAGCCGCTGATCGTGCGGACCGTGCCCCGCGGCGGCCAGGAGATCACCGACGCCATGGCGAGCCGGCTCGGCGTGCCGCCGGGCGAGGCCGAGATGCTCAAGTGCCGCTTCGGCCTGCACGGCGACGGCAACCCGGAGACCGTCGAGGCGGCGGCCGAGGCGGTCCGCCCGCTCGTGAACGAGCTGCGCAGCTCGTTCACCTATCTGGCCTCGGGCGAGCGGCAGAAGCAGGTCACCCGGCTCGCGCTCTGCGGCGGCAGCGCGCTGATGCCCGGGCTGGCCGAGCATTTGCAGGACCAGCTGCGCATCACCGTGATGTACGCGGACAGCGCCAGCCGCCTGCGGGACACGCGTAAGGGCCGCGAACGCGGCTTCGACAGTTTCGTGCCGTCGGCCGCCGTGTCGATCGGCCTGACCCTGGGAGCGGCAGCCTGATGGCGACATCGACGACGACCCTCATGCCGATCGACCCCGCGGTCTCACCCGAACAGGCCTCGCGCATCCTGCCGATCCGCGCGAACCTGCTGCCGGGCGAGCTCACCGCCGGCCGCAACGCCCGCCGGACCAGATTCCTGCTGATCGGCGCCGTGGTCGTGGTGATCGGCGTGCTGGCGGGCTGGTTCGCCTACGCCTCCCAGCAGCGCGACGAGGCACAGACGAACCTCGACACCGCGAACGGCATGGTCAAGCAGGCAACGGACAAGAAGGGCGACTACGCCAAGGTCACCGGTCTCATGAACGACGAGACGCGGGTGCAGACGGAGCTCAAGTCCCTGCTCGCGACCGATACTCCCTGGTCGACCGACTTCGGCTACGTCCGCACCGACGCGGCCGCGGCCGGCGTCACCCTGACCGCGCTCAGCGGCACGCTGACGGACTCGTCGTCCGGTTCCGCGACCTCCACCTCCGTCGCGTCGATCACGGTGGGCGGTACCGGACCGGACAAGAGGAAGATCGCCTCGTTCATCGAGAAACTCGCCGCCCGCGAGGAGCTCACGCGGCCGTACGCGTCGTCGGTGTCGTACGACGCGACCGAGAACAACTACGGCTTCGCCCTGACGGTCGATCTCACCACCGAGGCCCTCTGCGGCCGCTTCACCACCACCTGCGGAACGGGGGACTGATGGACGCACGGCGTGCGAACCAGGTTTGGCTGGCCGGCGGGATCGCCGCCATCGTCCTGCTGGTCCTGGGCACATGGTTCCTGCTGATCTCGCCGAAACTCTCGGGCGCCGACGCGGTGCAGGCCGAGGCGGACGACGTCAACATCCAGCTGCTCCGCCTCAACAAGGAGGTGGCCAAGCTGGCCGCGCAGGACAAGAAGAGGGCCACCTATCAGGCGTCGGTGGACGAGCTCGCGGCCAACCTGCCGGAGAGCTACGGCGAGCCCGACTTCCTGCGCATGCTCCATACCGCCGGCGCCGCCACGAACGTGACGATCAGCAACTTCACCGCGGGCGACCCGGCGGCGTCGACGACCGTGACGACGGCCGTCGAGGTGCCGATCACGCTCACCGCGACGGGCACCCAGTCCAACCTCGACAAGTTCCTGGTCAACCTCCAGAGCGTGCAGGACCGCGCGGTTCTGCTGAAGTCGGTCAGCCTTTCCAGCAACACCGATGCCGACAGCACCGGCAAGCTGAACGCCGACCTGAACCTGACCGCCTTCTGCACCACCGCGAAGATCGACGACAGCGACAAGAAACCGATCGGCAGCGACGTCTGCAAAGCCGGCGCCTGATCTTCACGGCGGGTACAACGGGTGAACTCGGTGGGTAGGCGAACCACCCCATTGTCACCCTGAGTACCCTGCCCGTATGTCTTACGCGGTCCCGCCGACCCGCACCGCCGCGGTCGTCCGCCAGCTGCGCAACGAGATAGTGACCGGAGAGCTGTCCCCGGGCACCCTGATCAAGGACGCTGAGCTGGCCCAGCGCCTCGGGGTGAGCATCACCCCGGTCCGCGAGGCGATCGCCCAGCTCTCGGTCGAGGGCCTGATCGACATCGCCCCCAACCGCACCCGTCACGTCACCCGTGTCACCCAGAAGAACGCATTAGAGCTGATCGACGTGATGAGCGTGCTCGCCTGCGCGGGCTTCGAGTGGGGCGTCGACAACCTCACCGCCACCCACGTCGAGCTGATGCGCCAGCGGCAGCGGGAGTTCGTCGAGGCCCTGCGCGGCGGCAACGTGCTCGCGGCCAGCGCGGCCGGCGCCGACTTCAGCAGCATCGTGATCCTGGCCAGCGGCAACCGCGAGCTGCAGTCCATGGTGGATCTGGTCGTCGCCCGTACGATGCGCATTCTCGCCATGACCGCCGAGAGTGACATCTGGAGCACGTGGATCGAGGGCCACGACGACATCCTGCGGCTGCTCGGCGCGGGCGACGCCCAGGGCGCGCTGACCCGATATCGCGAGATCTACGTCGAATACCGGGCCCGGGTCGAGCGCGAGCTCTTCGACTAACCTCCGAAAACCTCGGCCGCCGCCGTCGTCCGTACGGCGAAATGGGTTATGCCCCACCGGCGCTCGATCTCGGCCAGCTTGGCCTCGATCTCGCTCTTGGTGCCGATGAGGGCGTACGGCCCGGCGATGATGTCGCTCTCGGTCTCCTCGGTCTCCTTGGCGTACGCCGCGTAGCCCGCCCCACCGTCGTCGGTGATCTCGAAGCGCTGCACGAGCGCCTCGACCGGGGTGTCACCGCAGAGCTCGATCTGCGCGTCGATCTCGGGGATGCTCCACCGGGTCTCGTGCATGTGGCCGTCGGGCAGCGTGCGGCCCAGCCCGGACAGGCCGATCCGGTCGGCGTTCTTCGCGGCCCAGCGCAGCAGCCGGGTGTTGCCGCCGCCGATGAGCAGCGGCACCTTCTCCTGCACCGGGCGCGGTTTGTCCAGGCCGTCGCCGGCCAGCAGGCGCGTGGTCGCCTCGGCGACGGCGATGCAGTGATCGACCCGGCCCCGTACATCCGGCCTGGTCTTGCCTATCGCCTCCCACTCGGCCGGTGTGTGCCCGGCGCCGAGACCGAGGAACGCCCGGCCGCCGGAGACGACGTCGAGGGTCGCCACGTCCGAGGCGAGCAGGATCGGCTCGCGGACGCCGGCGTTCGAGACGTACGACCCCAGCCGTAACCGTGAGGTGACGGCGGCGGCCGCCGCGAGCGCGACGAACGGCGAGGCGCACACGCCGGGATGGTCGGCCACGGTGAGCGCGTCGAAGCCGAGCCGTTCGGCCTCGCGCGCGAGATCGAGCCACGCGGCGGCGGTGGCGGGCTGGGCCTGGAGGGAGAAGGTCGCCATCGCTCCACGCTCCCCCGGGCCCGGCGCCGCTGGAAAGACTTTTTCGCGATCGGCGAAGGCGCTACCGGTCTGCAACCCGGTTCTCCCTGGAGGTCACCCCGACGCGGCCGATGTGGCGGGTGTCCGAGAAGAAAGGCCTCCCCCCGATGCCTCAGCGCCAGAACCTCATCCTCATCGCCGAGGACGACAGCGACATCCGTGACCTGCTCACGGTGACGCTGGAGTCGGCCGGCTTCCGCACCGTCGCCGCCAAGGACGGCAACACGGCGGCGCGGATCCTCAAGGTCGCCCGCCCCGTCGGCCTCGTCACGGACGTACGCATGCCCGCCCTCAACGGAATGGAGCTGACCCAGATAGCACGGCTCGATCCGGCGAGCCGTGACACCGCGATCCTCATGATCTCGGCCAACACGCACGCACACGACATCGACGCCGGACTCGGCGCCGGAGCCGACCGATACCTGCCCAAGCCGCTCTCGCCCCAACGGGTCGTCGCCGAACTGCGCGACCTTCTTGAAGGGAAGAACTCATGACCGCGCTTCTCGATCGCCCCACGGACACCGACGCGTTCGCCAGGGCGATGTCCTCCCGGCCGTTCTCCATGCCGGTGGCGCCCAGCATCCTCATCGCCGACGACGATGACGAGGTGCGCGACGTGATCGAGTACCGCCTGCAGGTCGCCGGTTTCCGCACGCTCACCGCCGACAACGGCCGCTCCGCGCTGACCCTGGCCGTCGAGCGCCGCCCGCAGGTGATCATCCTCGACGTCACGATGCCCCAGCTCGACGGCCTCACGGTCTGCGCCGAGCTGCACAACTCGGCCGCCACGGCCGAGATCCCGGTCCTGATGATCAGCGGCACCGCCGAGCCGTCCCGCCTGCTGGCCGCCGGAGCCGACGACTTCCTGCCCAAGCCGTTCAGCTCCCGCGAGATGATGCGCCGCGTGAACTGGCTGCTCCTGTCCAGCTGAGCTACGTTCTTGACTATGGAGTCAAGTAACGCTTCACCGGCCCCTTCTTTGGCCTCGGACGAACCCGACGATTTCGCCGAGCCGGCCACCCCGGTGGCCGGCCTCATCCTGCTGGAGTCGGCGGACGACGCCGGCGCCTGCTCCGCCGACGGATGGTGCGACTGATGACCGGCAGCGTGTTCGGCCGGGCCGCCGAACCCATCGTGATCGACATCTGGAGCGATGTCGTCTGCCCGTTCTGCTACCTGGGCCACGCCGTGCTGGCCGAGGCCGTCGAGCAGCACCCGCACGGCTCCGCCGTGCAGATCCGATACCACAGCTTCCAGCTCAACCCCGGCTTCGCCCCCGGCGAGGCCGTCCTGGCCGACGACTATCTCGCGGCCAGCCACGGCATGCCGAAGGCGCAGATCGAGGCCTCGCACGCCCAGCTGAGCGCCCGGGGCGCCGCCGCCGGTCTGGACTACCGGTTCGAGAAGGTTCAGATGGTGAACACCCTCGACGCCCACCGGATCATCCACCTGGCCAAGGCGCACGGCCGGGAGAGCGCCGCGGTCGAGCGCCTGTTCCGGGCCGAGTTCACCGACGGGCTCAACCTGGCCGACCACGGCGTCCTGGCCGACCTCGCGGCCGAGCTGGGCCTCGACCGCGCCGAGGCGGTCAAGACCCTGGAGACCAAGGGGTACGAGAAGGACATCCGCGCCGACCTGGCCCGCGCCCGCGAGTTCGGCATCACCGGCGTCCCGTTCTTCGTCTTCGACAACAAGCGGGCCGTCTCCGGCGCCCAGCCGGTCGAGATGTTCCGCCGAGCCTTGGACCTCTCCTGGGAGGACAGGGAGAATCAGCCGGCATGACCCGCTTGCGCGCGGACGCGCGCCGAAACGTCGAGGGCATCCGCCGGGCCGCCCTCGACGTGTTCCGCGCCCACGGCCTGACCACCCCGCTCGACGAGGTGGCCAGGGCCGCGGGCGTGAGCAAGGGCACCATCTACCACCGCTTCGGAAGCCGCCGCGGCTTGATCGACGCCGTGGTCGACGAGCTGGTGGCCGAGCGCATCCGCGACATCATCGAGGCGGTCGAGTCGTTGACCGACCCGCTGGCCCGCTTCGAGGAATACCTGCTGCGCATGTGGCTCCTGCAATACGACGAGCCCGCCGCCAACGACGTCCTGGTCAGGGCCCTCCCCGACTCCGAACAGCTGACCACCCTCTGCGACAAAGCCAGCCGTTTCGGCCGCCGGCTCCTGGAGGAAGCGCAGTCAGCGGGGGTCGTCCGCCCCGACCTGACCCCGACCGACCTGACGTACTTGATCCTGGAAAGAGGCGCCGCCCTGCGAGCGTGCGCAAAGCAGTCCCGCCCCGACTACGAACGCCGCCTCGACTTCCTCCTCCACGGCCTCCGCTCACACAGCCAGTCAGCTGAGTCCTAGGCCTCGCACCATGGCCCGGAGCAACGTTCGCCGTCTGATCGCGGAGCCGGCCCAGTCGGGGGCGTTCGTCACCGCCATGTGGTGGACGAGCAAATCCTCCGAGGAGGCCGGCCAGCGCCCGGTGAGCTCGGACAGACGCTGGGGTCCGATCAAGCCGGAAACGTTTTCCCCGAGAATTCGAGCCGCCGCGGCGGCCTCGTCCAGATCCTCCTGAACCAGAAGATCCTGGCCATGAGCGGTCTCGTAGAGGGAGGTCTCGACAGCTGATGACCTCGTGTACCAGTAGACCACCGTGGCGATGTCGCCGGCGTCCTTGTACTCGCCGTAGGCGCTCCGGTCCAACCACGCGGCCAGCTTCAGCGCGGCATATCCAGCAGCGGAGGGAATCCGGATGGTCCCGCCGGTAGGTAACTCCAGCGGGTGAGCGCCCGCGAAGACCTCGGCGAAACCCCATACACTGATCGGTTCCTGGCGGGTCGTCGGAGTCACTGTGCCCGGGGGATTCTCCACTGGGCCGAACGGCATGAGATCAGCCGTCGTCTGCGCGATCCGGAAACGGATTCCCGTGTTCCCGGCCGAGGGCAGTCGGGTGACCAGTTCGTCATAAGCAGCCCAGTTCGCCACCGCCAGGCCGAGGTCGATGTCGGCCGTGGCGCGCAGCAAGAATTCGTGTCCGAACGCGCTTTGCAGGATGTCGCGGCAGTGCGCGCCCACCAGCATCACCTCACCAGGCGCCAGCAGAGTCGACTTCGTGATGACTTCGACCACGACGCCGTCGACGATGTGGAGCAGGGAGGGATCAGCCTTGGTCAGGTCGAGCATGGTCGGCCCTCCACGTTCTGGCTACCTCGGCCAGCCGGGCGTCACCGGTCGCCATCAGATCGGCGTAGACCAGTGGCCAGGGAGCATTGGGATCCTTCTCGGCGAGACGCGGCGAAGTCCAGAACTTCTTCCGGACGAAAACGTTGGGTACGCGCTCCGGGTTGGAGCTCCACCTATTGGCCACGGCGAGCTTCGGTTCCAGCGAATCGAGATAGACGGTCGAGGTGGCCGGACGCGCGACATCGACTCCGACCGCTGTCTCGCCGCTGAGGTAGACGGGACGCTCGCTCTTGACCGGCCGGCTCGGATCACCGTGGAATTCGGCGACCGCCAGTCGCGGGCCGAGACCGGTCGGGTAGGCGGCGGTCCAGTAGTCGACGAGCTCATCGGTCCGGGCGAGGCCTTTCGATGACGGCCGCAGGAATCCGGCCTCCGCCAGCCTGGTCATCACATCGTGCGCCTGTCCCAGAGAAGTTCCCGCCGCACCGGCGATCTCCCGCCGCACCCCGACCGCCAACTCCGGCCAGGTGAGCAGCGCCAGAATGACCTGAGCCCGGACACGGCTGAACAGGTTTCCCGCCTGCCCGGCGGAGCGCTCGGGTCGCGCTGCCCGCTCGACACGCCCCCGCACGTCGATGAAGACGTCGCCGAAGGCGATGAACGCGTTACCCAGGGCGTCGACGAACTGGATGTTCGCCTCGCGGAAGGCGTCGGCGCTACGCGGGCTGATCCGGTCGCCGATCATCAACGTCGGACGGGGCCCGGAGGGACCCTTGCGATGGGCCACGGCGGTCAACGTCAGCGCCTTGAACTGCACGAGGTATATCGCCGCGCTGTCACCTCTGGTCAGCGTGACGACCGCGTCCACACCGCTGTCGATGCCCGGAGCCGACGGCTCCCTCTTGAGAGAGACACCGAACTCTCGCAGGCGCTCCTCGGCCAGCCCCAGGAACCGCTCCGTCTCGCCCGAGCCGATCTGCGTTCGGTTTTTCACCCTGTTCAGTTTATTTGAACAAGGACGAAAACTGAACACGGTAGGGCCACCATGGGCAACAAAAACGCCCGGACAACAGTCCGGGCGTTTCGCAAGGGTGGAGCTGAGGGGACTCGAACCCCTGACCCCCACACTGCCAGTGTGGTGCGCTACCAGCTGCGCCACAGCCCCTTGCCTTCGTCCCCGGTCACCCGGGCACGGAGGAAATACTACACACCTTCGGCGGGAGCCCGCCGGGACCCCCTCCCCTTCAGTTCATCGCGGGGTCGGGTGGGAAGTGGGCGACCGCCGCCAAGATGTCGCCCTGGCGGCGCAGGACCATGGCCCACAAGTCGTCGGGGCGGTTGATGAACGGGTCGCCCGGAAGGGCGTCCAGCAGGAACCATGAGCCGGCCGCGATCTCCTCCTCGAGCTGGCCCGCGGACCAGCCCGAGTAGCCGGCGAAGACACGGACGCCGGCGACGCTGTCGCGCAGGCGCTCGGGGTCGGTGGACAGGTCGACCGTGCCCAGGGCGCCGGACACCTGATGGAAGCCGGACACCCTCTTTTTCACCTCGGGGCGGGTGCGGGCCAGGCAGATCGCCGACTCGGGCTGCACCGGGCCGCCCTCGAACAGGACCGCCGGGTCGCCCGCCAGCTCCCCCCACGTGCCCAGGACGTCGGAGACCGGGACCTCCGTCGCGCGGTTGAGGACCACGCCCAGGGCGCCGCCCGTCTCGTGGGCCACGAGCAGCACGACCGTACGGTCGAAATTAGGGTCTTTGAGAGTGGGTGTCGCCACGAGGAGCCGGCCGGTCATGGACTCCATCGACCGGCCTCCGATCCGCTGACCCTCGCTATACACGGGCAGTCCGCAGCGTCACGCACAACGCTTCCACCAACGCCATGAACGCACATTAGCCCGAGTTTCCGGCCACCGATAAGGTCTGGCCATGAACGCAGCGGCGGAGATCGGCGTCATCGGCGGCTCGGGGCTCTACGCCCTCCTGGATGACGCGGCCGAGCATGTCGTGTCCACGCCCTACGGTGCGCCCTCCGACCCGATCACGATCGCCCGAGTGGGTGACCGCCGCGTCGCGTTCCTGCCGCGCCACGGTCGCGATCACCGGTTCCCGCCCCACAAGATCCCCTATCAGGCGAATCTTTGGGCGCTTCGCGCTTTGGGTGTACGTCAAATCGTCGCGCCCTGCGCCGTCGGTGGTCTGCGGCCCGAGTTGGGCCCGGGCACGTTCGTGGTCCCCGACCAGCTGATCGACCGGACGAGCGGCCGCGCGCAGACGTACTACGACACCGGCGCCGTCCACCTGAACTTCGCCGACCCGTACTGCCCGGACGGCCGCGCCGCCGTTCTCGAGGCGGCCCGCCCGGTCGGCCCGGTCGACGGCGGCACCATGGTCGTGGTCGAGGGCCCCCGGTTCTCGACCCGCGCCGAGTCGCGCTGGTTCACCGCGATCGGCGGCACGATCGTCAACATGACCGGCCATCCCGAGGCCGTCCTGGCTCGCGAGCTGGGCCTCTGCTACACGTCGATCGCCCTCGTCACCGATCTCGACGCCGGAGTCGAGGGCGACCACGGGGTCACCCAGGAGGAGGTCTTCCGGGTGTTCGCGGAAAACACGGAGCGGCTCCGGGACGTACTCCTGGACGCCGTGACCAAGCTCCCCGAGCGACGGACCTGCCCTTGCGCGTCAGCGCTGGACGGTTTGAAGCTGCCGATCGAGCTACCGTGACGGAATGACGGACGCCGATGGCTTCTTCGGGGAGAAGGTCGCGGAGAAGTACGACATCCCCAATGACCCTCAGTTCGATCCGGCCGTCGTGGCGCGGACCGCGGACGTGCTGGCCGATCTGGCCGGCGGGGGACGGGCGCTGGAGTTCGCGATCGGCACCGGCCGGGTGGCGGTTCCGCTGGCCGGGCGCGGCGTCGAGGTGCACGGCATCGACATGTCCCGCGCGATGCTGGCCCGGCTGCGCCCGAAGCCCGGCGCCGAGCGGATCGGCGTGTCGGTCGGCGATTTCACCAAGACCCGCGTCGACGGCGAGTTCGATCTGGTCTACCTGGTCTTCAACACGATCATGAACGTGACCACACAGCGGGGTCAGGTCGCCGCGTTCCGCAACGCCGCCGCCCATCTGCGCCCGGGCGGCCGCTTCCTGATCGAGGTGATGGTCCCGGAGCTGCGCAAGCTGCCGCCCGGCCAGACCGCCGTCCCGTTCACCGTCACTCCTACGAGGCTCGGCTTCGACACGTACGAGCCGGCCACCCAGGCCATGTCCTCGGTCCACGTCGTCGACGGCGAGATCTCCGAGATTCCTTTCCGGTACGTCTGGCCGGCCGAACTCGACCTCATGGCGCAACTGGCCGGCATGGAGCTCGAGCACCGCTGGGAGTCCTGGTCCCGCGACCCGTTCCACAACGAGAGCGACTCCCACATCTCCACCTGGATTCGCCCCACTATGTGACTACAGTCACATCCGCGTTCTGCTGTTTCGCCGACAGGGGTCGATGCGTGATGGTATTCGCCGTTGATCCTCGGCGAAGGGACCACTCGTGGAACGGCGTCTGGGCCGCCTCGGCGTCCGCGCGGCATCGGTCGGTCTGCTCCTGGCCGGCCTGGTCGGCGGCGTCTACCTGGGCAAGGAGCGCGCGGCGGTCTCGCCGTCGGCGTCCGACGCCCCCGTGAACCTGGTGGTCGAGTCGCAGGACCTCTCCCTGCTCAAGCAGCGCCAGGGCGCGCACGCCGCCGCCCGGGCCTGGCAGCGCGAGGCCGAGGGCGCCGCCGCGGCCAAGGCGGCCGCCGCCGCCAAGCTCACCGCGGCCCGCGCGCACGACCTGGAGGAGCAGGTCATCGCCGACAAGAAGAAGGCCGAGGAGAAGAAGAAGGCCCTGGAGAACGGCGGCCCGGTCCCCTACGACGGCCCGATCCCCGGCTCCTGCAACGAGTTCAGCGGCAGCCGCAAGATCGGCTGCGCCCTGATGCTCGAGAAGGGCTTCGGCATCGACCAGTTCCCGTGCCTGAACAACTTGTGGACCAAAGAGAGCGGCTGGAACTACAAGGCCGAGAACAAGTCCTCGGGCGCGTACGGCATCCCGCAGTCGCTGCCCGGCAGCAAGATGTCCTCGATCGCCGACGACTGGAAGACCAACCCGGCCACCCAGATCAAGTGGGGCCTGGGCTACGTGAAGGGCAAGTACAAGACGCCGTGCGGCGCCTGGCAGAACTTCCAGGAGAACGGCAACTACTAGCGCCGGGCGATCCGGAGCAGAGCAAGAACGACAAGAACAACAACAACGGCAAGGGCGGCGATCACGTACGACCCGGTCGCCGTGACCGCGCCGAAAGCGCCGACGGCGAGGACCGACCCGAAGGCGCCGATCGACAACACGGATCCGAAAGAGCCGATCGACAGCACCGACAGAATCGATCCCACGGACGCCACGGAGAGAACCGATCCCAGCGATCCGATCGAAAGAACCGAGTCCTTCGAGCAGACGCTGAGAATCGATCCGCTGGACCGATACGACAGAAAGTTCCTCGAGCGCGACATGCTTTCATCGTTCCGGCCGCCGCTCGCCGTCACATCGCCCCAGCAGATCCACGGCTGCTGATTTCCCCATCAACCAACTGGTCGATGGACGGCTACGACGTCACGGCCCACCCGAGGTGCGGTTCCAGGCGAAGGCCTCCCGGGCGCCGCGTGCCGGCCGGAATGCCGCGGCAGACGGTGAAGGCGTAGCGGCCCCGCTGAAGCTCCACACCGGACGCAGAGCCAACGGATCATCGACCGGAGAAGCCGATCCCCCAGCAGCCGGAGCCGCGCCGAGAACGGCTGCGCCTCGCCCGCGTCCCGGCCCAGCGAACCCGGCACCGTCACCTCGACGGCCTGCACAGCACCGGGCGGCAGACCACGTGATGACGGGCTGGATCGCGGCTCCCCCACGTCAGCGACCCGCCAGGCACGGTCCCACGTCGCCGCTCAAAGACGCTCCCCATTCACCATCGTCGAATGGTAGGCCGCGTCACTCAGTCGGGGCCGCCCCACGGGCCGGCCGCCAAGGGATCCTCGGCGATGATGTCGCGCCAGATGTCCAGCAACTGGTCGAGGCCGGCCAAGGGCTCCGGTGAGGCCGCCAGGTCGTACAGCGGACGCTCGAAGAAGTTTCTCGGCCGGCGGCCGGCCAAGCCGCCTTTGAAAGCGCTGACCGCCTCGGCCACGTCGCCGCGGCCGAGAAGGGCCAAGGCGCGGATCTCCGCTATCGCGAAGGACGACATGAGGTTGCCGGCGGGCTCTATCGCGTTCAGAACATCCTGCGGGGTTGTCCGGCGATGAGCCGGCTGAAGGCAGCGGTCGACGGCCCAGCGAAGGAGCACCACGTTCGCACCGTTCCCCGCCGCGGCGAATTCGGCGCGGGCCTCCTCGTGCCGGCTTTCGCTCAGCAGCAGCAGTCCGAGCATGCGATGTGGGGTGGTGTATTCCGGATCGCAGCGCACCGCCACCCGGAACGCCGAACCCGCCTCACTGAAACATCCCGTGCCGCACAACGCGTTGCCGAGGCCGTTGAAGGCGTACGCGTAATCGGAATCGCACCGCACCGCCTCCCGGAACGCCGCCTCGGCCTCGGCATAACGACCCAGGTCGTAGAGGGCGTTACCGAGGCCGTTGAAAGCGTACGCGTAGTGGGAATCGCAGCGCACGGCCTCCCGGAACGCCACCTCCGCCTCCGCATATCGACCGAGGCTGTACAAGGTGTTACCGAGACCATTGAAGGCGTACGCGTAATTGGAATCGCAGCGCACCGCCTCCCGGAACGCCGTCTCCGCCTCCGTATAGCGCCCCTGGCCATATAACGCGTTACCGATTCCGTTGTGACCGTAGGCGTTGGCGGAGTCGCGCCGCACCGCCTCGCGATACGCCGCCTCCGCTTTCGTGTAACGGCCCAGGCCGTGCAGAGCGTTACCGAGACCATTGTGGCCGTACGCATTGCCGGCGTCGCGCCGCACCGCCTCCCGATACGCCGCCTCGGCCTCGGCATAACGACCCAGGCCGAACAACGTGCTACCGAGATTTCGGTGGGCGACCGCGAAGTCCGGATCGCACCGCACCGCCTTCCGGAACGCCGCCTCCGCCTCCACATAACGACCCAGGCCGTACAACGCGCTGCCCAGCCCGTTGTGGCCGTACGCGTTGTCCGCGCCGCATTTCACCGCCTGCCGGAAAGCCGCCTCCGCCTCCCCATGACGGCCCAGGGCGTAGAGCGCGTTGCCGAGCCCGTTATGAGCGCTGAATCGGCGCTGGTAGCGCGCCGCGATGCGCAGTCCGTCGATCACGGCTCTTTGATCGGCGTCCGTGCGGGACTTCAGATCGCCGACATACGGCAGCGACCCGGCGATCTGGCCGAGGCGATCGGCGGTCGGCCCGCTCGCCGGCTTGGTGAACTTGGTGGCCAGCCGTAGATGCCGTACCCGTTCGATGAAATCGAGGCCGAGCGCCGACCATGCCTGGCAATAGAGCAGGTGGACGTACGGCGTTCGCGGCTCACCCGCGTCGAGTGCCCGCATCGCCACGCTCGCGTTCGCGGCCTCGCCGAACGGGGTGGCGATCCCGGCGAGCTGAAACAACCCGTCGACCACGGTCCGATGCGCGGGAGAGCAATAGGGCCGAAAGAATTTCGCGACCTCGAGCAGGATGCGGGCGTAAGTGGGCTGCAGAACCGCCGCCTGCGGGATGAAGCTCTGCAACAGGCGTACGCCTTCGGGCGGATCAACCCAGAAGGTGTGCCACAGCAGAGCGACGCTTGTCGTACGCCAACTGGCGTCCATGACCTGATCTTCGACGCCGCGGTCGGCCCAGACCTCCAGGCGGTCCCGGAGGTATTGCACGGCACGCTGGTTTATCTGCTGAACGGTGTCGCTGACCCGCTGCACGGGGGTGAGTATGAACAGGCGGACCGCGTCGCGGACGTCACGGTGAATGGTGCCGTCGCCGCTGTGGATGAAGTCGTGCCGACGGCTGATCTCGGGCAATTGCTCAGCCACTTTGCCGGCCGGAATGCCCCACAGAGCGGCCAGCAGGTCCGGGTCCCGGTCGACCGGAACGGGAGCGGCCATGTCGGGATACGGGTTCGACGTACGGCGCGCCGGTATGTCGTGATCGATGCTGATGAGGGCGAGCCCGTACAACAGCGGCAGGTCACGGTGCAGTTCCGATCCGGAGTCCTTGTTGGCGTGCGCCAGATAGCGGTTGGCCATTTCTCTGACCACACTGGACACGGAGCCGTCGCTGCGGACCTCTTCGTACAGGTCGTCGAAGCGCCGGCCCGTCCGCATACAGTCGTGCACCAGTTTGGCCATGAAATCCAAGGCCAGCGGTACGCCCTGAGTCAGTTCGGCCACGCGCTGAACGTCCAGATGGGCCGGGAGGTCACCGAGGCGATGCTGAAGAAAGCTTTTCGCGGTCCGATCGTCGAAGCGTGACAGGGTCATGGTCCGCAGCCGGCTGTCGGCCAATTCCGTCGTGTAATTACGGGCCTCACTCTCGCCCGCGGCGAGCAGTTCCGGCTCCAATCGGGTGCCGATCACCCAGATCACGCGACGGCCGCAGCGCCGTGTCAGCTCCCGCAGCCACGGGCCCGACCCGCCCAGCAGCTCGCACGAGTCCAGGACGACCACCACCGGCTGCTTGGTCGCGAGCGCGCGCAGGCCGGTGCTGAACGCCGTCGCCAACGCGTCGACCTGGTCGACCAGCGCCCGGTACAGCGCCGGGTCGAGCCGGGCCGGCCGCCGCTGCAACGCGGCCGATCCCAGCTCCATGGCGGCGCCGACGGCTGCCCCCACCGGGTTGACCACGGTCGTGGCCATCCCGGCCACCTCGGCCGCCTGCCCGGCCGCCTTCACCGCCTTGTCGACCTGCTGCGGCGACATCGGCCTGTGCCCGACCTGCTTGGTCAGGCCCAGCTCGGCCGCCCGCTTCTCCAGTTCGGGAAGCCAGGTGATCTGGCGCTGGAACTCGGCGAACCCCCGCAGGCGGCGCCGATCCCTCCGTCCCCACCCCTGGCTGGCGTTGTCGAGCGCGGCCCGGATCCGCTCCAGAACACGCCACACCGGCGGCCCGGCGAAGTCGATGTAGTCCTCACCGTGCAGCTTCTGATCGTCTTCCCAGTCCACCTCGAAAATCGTGAATCGGCCGACCGCCGGCTCCGAGAGACGACCACCGGCGATGGCGGCGAATCGACTCAACAGAGTGGATTTCCCGATGCCGCCATAGCCCTGCACGAGCACGACATAGCCCTCGTCGGGCCCGTCGCCGGGCTTACCCGAAGCCTCCCGGAGAACCTCGCGAAAACGGTTCTGCTCGTCGCTGCGGCCAACGAAGGTAGTCATGGAGCCTCTCTCGTGGCGGAGGGCCTACCCACGCATAATCGCCGACCGGGGCAAATCAATCATCACCCGTTCAGGGCACCGTTTCCGGTTCGATGGGCAGCCAAAGTTCACAAGTAGCGGTGCTGAAGTCGTCCGAGCGTTCCAGCACCGCGACGATCTCCGGGCCGGGCCGCAGACGCCACGGGTTGGAGGGGAACCACTCGGTGGCGGTGGCGGCCCACGTGTCCTGCAAGGTCTGCGGATACGGTCCCGCGGTCCGGAAGACCGCCCATCGGCCGGCCGGGACATCGATGACGTCCAGCTCGTCGGGGGCCGGGGTCCCCAGCGTGACAGCGACTCCGTGCAGGTAGGTGAGCTCACTGCCCTCGGCGCGATCGGGGTCGAGGGCGTCGCTGACCGCGAGAAGACCCGACGGCTCGGTGGTGCTGAGAGCCTTCAGGCGCGCGTGCGACTCCGGCGGAAGCCCGGAAATGTGCCGCTGAATATGCGGGTTGGCGCCTTGATGAATCAGCGGAACGCGAGCGGCGTACCCGACAAGGCGGAACGCGGGCCGATCGACGATGCGAGTATCCATGCGATTGCTCCCTTCGACACTCAGGCGAAACCTGAGTTGCGGTTGAGTGCGAAGAGGACCACCATCACGGCGTACGTCACCTGGCCCGGCACCGTGGATCGCCCGAAAGGCCCGCCCGAACGCCTCAGTCGACCCGTACCCGTACCGAACGGCAATGCTCAACAGGTCATCCTCGCGCCGGACAACCTCGGCCGCGGCCACGGTCATTCGACGCCGGCGGACATACTCCGAGAGCGGCATACCAGCCAACGACGAGAACATCCGCCGAAGGTGATGCTCGGTGGTACCGACCAACAGAGCCACCTCTTGAACGTCGAGTTCACCGGCAAGCCGTTCCTCGACCAGATCGACAAGCCGGTTGAGCGCAGCAATCACGGGACCCCCTTCGCGCTCTCAACATTGCCGGGAACCCCACGCCCGGCGCCCGACCATCGAGGCCCGATCCGATCATGCAGCCTCTATGGTGAAGCGGCCGGCTGCTACGTCCACGGTGCCGCCGTAGTTCTCGGCGGCCGCCGCCAGCGCGATGATCGGGTCGGTTCCCGGCCAGAGATGAGTCAGGAGCAGATGACCGGCGCCGGCTTCCGCGGCCTGACGACCGGCTGTGCGTGCGCTCGACAGGTACTGCCTCGAGTGGTCCGGCACCTCATTGGGGTACGTGGCCTCGGCCAGTAGCAGGTCCACGTCCCGGGCCAGGTCGACGACATGCTCGCTGGGCCCCGTGTCGCCCGTGTAGGCGAGCGCTCGGCCATCGGCGACCAGACGGATACCGGCATTCGGCACCCAATGCGGCAGGAGCCGGGTCTCGGCCCGGAACGGCCCGAGCTCGAACCGGGCGCCCGGGACAACCTCGTGCACCACGCAGGCGTCGTCGAGGAACCCGGGTCGGTCCAGTGCCAGCACCGCATCGAGCGCGCCCGCCGGCGCGTAGACCGGCAGGGGTGGTGATGCACGCCCGCCCAGAGCACGAGCCCGCAGCAGTGGGTTGAGGTCCGCGCAGTGGTCGGGGTGGCCGTGGCTGACGAACACAGCATCAACCTGTTCCGCGGTGATCTGCCGCAACATTTGCGGCAGAGTCGCGTAGCCGAGGTCGAGGAGAAGCCGGAAACCGTCGTGCTCAACGAGAAATCCGCTGCACGCCTGGTCCGCTTGGGGCCACGCCCCGCAAGCGCCGAGAACGCTGAGCCGCATGCGGAAACGCTACCGGCATCCACCAACCCGGCGGCCGCTTTAATCCTGGCCTCAGGTTGATCGGCGAGGATGAGCGGAAAAGCACCGACTGAGGGGCGGGCCGGCGTGCGGATCATGATTGCGGATGACGAGGCGGCCATCCGTGAGTCACTGGAGCGGGTGCTCCAGGTCGAGGGTTATGACACCAGCACCGTCGCCAACGGTCTCGCCGTGCTCGACGGGCTCGGTGGCGACGCGCCCGATCTGCTGATCCTCGACGTGATGATGCCCCGCCTCGGCGGGTTGGAGACCTGCCGGCGGTTGCGGGCGGCGGGCCGGGACCTGCCGGTGCTGATGCTGACCGCCCGGGATCAGATCTCCGACCGGGTCGCGGGGCTGGACGCGGGCGCCGACGACTATCTGCCCAAGCCGTTCGCCACGGAGGAGTTGCTGGCCCGGGTGCGGGCCCTGCTGCGCCGGCGCGCGCCGGGCGACGACGAGTCACAGGTCCTGTCGTACGCCGACGTCCGGCTCGATCCCGACCGGTTCGAAGCGTGGCGGGGGCCGCGACCGCTGCACCTGACCCGGACCGAGTTCTCCCTCCTGCACGTCCTCGTGCGCAACGCGACCCGGGTGTTGACCCGCGACGCGCTGTTCGAGGCGATCTGGGGCTTCGACATGAGCACCACCGCCAACAACCTCCAGGTGTACGTGAGCTACCTGCGCCGCAAGATGGAGGCCGAGGGCGAGCCGCGATTGATCTACACGCTGCGCGGCCTGGGATACACGATGCGGGAGACTGCTCCGTGAGCAGACCCGTCGGCCGGGAACCGCGCCGGCTGGCCCGATGGTGGCGCCGGCGATCCCTGCGGACCAGGATGACGGTGATCGCGGCGACGGCCATCGCGGTCAGCGTGTTCGCGGCCTTTCAGGTGGCCACCGAGCTACTGGGCGGCAAGCTGCGGGACGCCGCCGAGAGCCAGTTACGCGCCGACTCCCGCGTGCTGGCGACGAACGCGGAGCGCGCCGGTCCGGCGCGGGTCGAGCTACCGCCGTATCCCGGATCCGATCGGCTGGTGCGGGTCATCCTGCCCGACGGCTCGACCCGGACGCCGGTCGGCCAACCCGCCCTGCCCCCGGTCAGCGAGCACGCCGTGCGCGTGGCGCAGGGCGCGTCGGCCGACCTGATGGAGTCGAACGACAGCGAGGAGGGCTACCTCGTCTACACGGTGCGGGCGGGCGATGGGGCGGTGCAGGTGGCCCGCCTCGCCGACGACAGCCCGATCAACCAGCTCGGGTTCGGCATGCTGCTGATCGGGCTGCTCTGCGTGGCCGGCGGCGCCCTTGTCGGCCGGGCCGTGGCGCGCACCGGGCTGGCGCCGATCGACCGGCTGACCGCCGCCGCGGTGCATGTCGCGCACACCCGGGATCTCGACGCCGACATCCCGGACGAGGGCGGTGGGGAGATCGGGCGGCTGACCCAGTCGATCAACGACATGCTCGCCGCGCTCCGGGACTCCCGGCAGGCCCAGCGGCTCCTCGCCGAGGACGCCGCCCACGAGCTCAAGACCCCGCTCACCAGCCTGCGCCTCAACGTCGAGCTGCTGATCCGGCTCGATCGGCGCGGCACCCTGGACAGCGCGCTGCCGGCGGAGAGCCGGACCCGGCTGCTCCACGATCTCGGCGCCCAGGTGGCCGAGTTGAGCACCCTTGCCGCCGAGTTGACCGACCTGGCGCGCGGTGACGTCAGCGACGAGAGCACCGAACTGATCGACCTCGCCGACGTGGTGGTGGCCGCGGCGACCCGTGCGCGTTCCCGCATGCCCGACATCGAGATCGCGCTCGACGTCACGTCCGTGTGGGTGAGCGGCCGGCCCGCCGGCCTCCAGCGGGCGGTGCTCAACCTCATCGACAACGCCGGCAAATGGTCCCCCGCGGACCAGCCGGTCCAGGTCCGGCTCTTCGCCGAGGGCGCGTCGGCGGTGCTCGAGGTCGACGACGCCGGGCCGGGTATCGACGCCGCCGACGTACCAAGGGTGTTCGACCGGTTCTACCGGTCCGACAGCGCCCGGGCTTTGCCGGGATCCGGTCTAGGGTTGTCGATCGTGCGGCGGGTCGTCGACGCCCACGGAGGCCGGACCGCTGTCGCCCGCTCCGCACGCGGCGGCGCGCTGCTTCGGATCGAGCTGCCGGCGGCCGAGCGCTGAGCCGCCGCCTGGGACGGTCCCCGGCGGCGGGCGCTGAGCTGCCGCGCTCACCGTTGCAGCGCGGGCTCCTCCTCGTCGGCGAGCGACTGACGCCTGACCGGTGGCTCCGCCGCTGGACGGGACAGCCGGCTCGGCCACCAGATCCGCCGGCCGATCAACAGGGTGAGGGCAGGCACCAGGACCGACCGCACCAGTAGGGCGTCGAGCAGCACGCCGAAGGCGACCAGGAACCCGACCTCGATCAGCATCACCAGCGGAAGTGTGGCGAGAACCGCGAACGTGGCCGCCAGGACCAGACCGGCCGAGGTGATGACGCCACCGGTGGCCGAGAGGGCTTTGAGCGTGCCCGCTCCGGTGCCCAGGCGCACGGTCTCCTCCCGGGCCCGGCTGACCAGGAAGATGTTGTAGTCGACGCCGAGCGCCACCAGGAACATGAATGCCAGCAGCGGCACCGAGTAGTCGACGCCCTTGAACCCGAGGATCGTGTCGAAGACGAACACGCTGCCACCGAAGGCCGCGGCGAAGGACACGATCACGGTGGCCATCAGGATCAGCGGGGCCAGGATCGCCCGCAGCAGCAGCCCGAGCACGATCAGGACGACGGCGAGCACCAGCGGGATCACCAGCTTCTCGTCGCGGCGGGTGGTCACCTCGGTGTCGAGGTTCTCGGCGCTCGGGCCGCCGACTATCGCCTCCGCCCCGCTCACCGCGTGCACGGCGGTGCGCACCCGCTTGATCGTGTCGTACTCCGCGACGGTGTCCGGCGCGTCCGCCGGGAACACCGAGATGGTGGCCCAGCCGCCGCTGGTCTGCTCCGGTACGGCCAGGGCCACACCGCGGGTGCCCTTGACGATGCCCAGGACCCGCTCCTGGTGGGCCGGCCGCGTGAAGATCGTCATCGGCTGGCCGCCGAGCTCCGGGAAATGCTGGCGCAGAACGGTGAAGCCGGTGACCGACTCCGGCGCGGACAGGAACTGGTCCTGCTCCCGAAGGGCGCCGGTGTTGCCCGACAGCCCGACGGTGAGCACGGCGAGGATGCCGAGCGAGCCGAGCGCCGCCACCCACCGGTGACGGCTGATGGCGGTGCCAAGCCGTTCCCACAACCCCGGCTTCTCCACCAGGGCCGCGTTGAACCGCGGGATGGCCGGCCAGAAGACCCGCCGGCCAAGCACCACGAGCACCGCCGGGAACAGCGTCAGCATGGCCAGCAGCGCGCACAGGATGCCGGCGGCACCGATCGGGCCCAGCCCGCTGGTGCTGTTCAGGTCCGCGGCGAGCAGGCAGAGCAGGCCGGCGACCACGGTGGCCGCGGACGCGACGATGGCCGGCGCCGCGCCGCGGAGCGCGTGGACCATCGCGACCCGGACATTCTCGTGGTGGTGCAGTGCCTCCCGGTACCGGGCGATGAGCAACAGCGCATAGTCCGTGCCGACGCCGAACACCAGGATCGTCAGCAGCGCCGAGTTCTGGTCGTTGACCACGATGCCGAAGCCCTTGACGAGCAGGTAGACGGTCGCCATCGCGGTCAGTGCGGCCGCGCCCACGACGACCAGCGGGATGAACCACAACACCGGGCTTCGGTAGGTGAGGATGAGCAGGAGTGTGACGACGACAACGGTGGTGAGGAAGACCTGCAGGTCGATGCCGTCGAAGATGGCGTCCATGTCGCCGTCGATCGCGGCCGGGCCGGTCACGTCGAGTTCCAGGCCGGCGGGGCGGTCCTTCGCGGCCTCACGCAGCGGGCCGATCAGGGTCTCCGGTGCGCCGTAGGTCGTGCTTACCTGGAGGGTGAAAATCATCGCCTTGCCGTCGGCGGATGGACTCGTCGCGGGGCCATCGTCCTCGCCGCCGCCGGCCGCTGCCTTCGGCGGGTACCGCTTGGTAAGGATGTCGTACTGGCGCTCGACCGCCGTGCGGTCGGCGGCGGTCATGCCGCCGGCGCGGTGGTACACGAAGACGAACGTGTTGTCCTCGCCGCCGGGGAGACTGTCCTCCAGCACGGCGACCTTGGTGGACTCGGCGCCGGCGGGCAGGGTGTCCACGGCCTTGTCGGTCGTGACCGAGCTCAACTTTCCGCTCAGCGGCACCATGACCGCTGCCAGCGCCAGCCACAAGCCGATCACCAACCACGGCACCCACCGGCCCGCCAACCGGCCGGCCGGCGCTTCCCCGGGCGGCGCTGCGTCGACTGCCATCACTAGCCTCCTACGTTCGGTTCCATCGCTTTTCGGATGCCGACTTCGTACCGAGCGAATCTGAGGCGACCATTAATGCGGCGCACGAGGCGGTACCGCGGCACGACGAAACAGGACGGAACCAGTTCCAGCGTTGAGGCCATGAGAAAGCCTGGTGTTCCACAGTGGAGGCAAGCTGGAGCCCGGCAGTCTGCTCGTCCTCCAGGTCCACTACAACCTGCTCGCGACCGACGGCAAGCCGGCCGGGCCGGACCGGTCGGGGGTGCGGCTGCGGCTGACCGACGGCACACCGCAGACCCGGGAACTCGAGACGTGGCCGGTCGACGCGCCGACCGATCTGCCCTGCGCCGCCGACGAGTCGGATCCGCTGTGTGACCGGGCGGCCTCACCTGGTTCGCGCTCTCCGCGAACACAGGTCCGCCGACCGCGGGGTTCGGGCGGGGATTCGCGACTTCGGTCGGCGGTGTCCTTACCGCAGTCTCGTTCGGCGAGGTCGACAAACGTGGAGTTTCAGGGGACTCGGCCCCCTGAGCGGGCACAGACGAAACCGCCCCTGTTCGCGCTTTCCGCGATCAGGGGGCCGCCAGGCCGTGGAGGCGGTGTGCGTGGTGCAGGACGGGCACATCGAGCGCGAAGAGCGGCTCCGAATGTGACCGGTGCTACAGCAGCGAGGCGCCCGTACGGATCGAATGGTCTCATGCTGCCCGCTGACGGACACGTACACACCGAATGGTCCTGGGACTGCGAGCCCGGCGACATGGAGGCCAGCTGCGCCCGGGCGTTGAAGTTAGGTCTGCCGGCCGTCGCCTTCACCGAACACCTGGACTTCACCGTCTGGACTCACGTGGAACCGGCGCCGGACGCCCCTCGAAGGTGACCAACCTGATCAGCGAGGACGGGACGTTGACCCCGCCACCACTCGACATCGACGGCTACTTGTCCTGCATCCAGCGCTGCCGTGACAGATTCCCCGACCTGCTGATCCTCACCGGGGTGGAGGCTGGCGAACCGCACTGGCACCGGGACCGGTTCGCCTCGGTGCTCCGGGCGGGACAGTTCGACCGTGTGCTCGCCTCCCTGCACACCCTGCCGATGGGCGACGGACTCAACGAGCCGGGAGAGCATTTCGCGCAGCGCCCGGCCGCGGACGTGGTCCGCGACTATCTGGCCGAAATACCACGGCTGGTGACCGGCTTCGCCGACTTCGAGGCCCTCGCCCACATCGACTTCGTCAGCCGGTACTGGCCTGCGGCCGAGGGCCCCTTCAACCCCGCAGACTTCGAGGAGGAGTTCCGGTACGCGCTGACGGCGGTCGCGACCACCGACCGAGCATTGGAGATCAACACCAACCGCAAGCCGTTCCCGGAGATCGTCCGCTGGTGGCGCCACGTCGGCGGCAAGGTAATCACCTTCGGCAGCGACGCACACGCCCCAGCCTTCGTCGGCAACGGCTTCGCCGAAGCGGTCGCCTTGGTCGAGGCGTTGGGCTTCCACGCAGGCCGCCACCCCTACGACAGGTGGTACATCTGAAGCCAGAGAACCACGCGCAGCCCGCAGCACCACCGCACCGCTATCACTAGTCGAGGAGCCATTGGTGCAGCATCTCGCCGAAGGGCGAGAAGGCCAGCACCGTCAGCGTCACCCAGAGCACGGCCCACACCGCTGCTTGCAACGACCGGCCGCGGGCCACGACCAGGGCGATCCCGGCCAGCACCAAGCCCACCACCGGCAATTGCGGACAGTACACAACAATCGCGTGAGGGAGCGCGACCAGCCAGAACAGCGGGTTCCACACCGAGTCCGGCCCGATCACCGGGATTGAGTCCTTCGGGTCGCCGAGCCGTTCCAGGCCGGGGGCAAACAAAGCACCGTAGTCACCGTTGCGCAGCGCCGCCACCGTCAGGGTCAACAACGTGCCGATCAGGTAGATGGCCAGTACCACCCACAACGCGAAGGTCAGAGAACGAGCAGGACGGCGCCAACCGATGACGCGTTCGTCGATGGACGGCGTCATGACTCCGCAACTTATCGCATCGACGTCTCCGACCGTTGTCAGCAGGTTGAGACCTACTTTCGCGTCGGCGACCAGATGCCGCCAAGCGCAACCTGCCGCACCGCGGGGCTTCCGGGGGCTCGGCCCCCGGAGCAGAAATGACGGGAGGCCCCGGTCCGCGCTTTCCGCGGACAGGGCCTCCGAATCCCGGGTCGACCGAGTTGGTCGAGGCTCACTCGCCGGCCAACTCGTCGTATCCGACGACTGGGACTCCCCAGAGGTCAATGAGTCCATCCCACGGGCCTTCGGCCTCGCATGAGCCTGCTTCTCGACACCCACGTCGTGCTGTGGTGACTTACGGACGACCCCACGCTCGCCGTCGAGATCAAGGAGCGGCTCGACCATGAGCCGGACGTCTACGTCAGCCCGGCGACAATCTGGGAAGTGGCCATCAAGCAATCAATCGGCAAGCTCGAAAACCGGCCTATCTTCCGGAGCCCATCCGGGACAGCGGATTCCGCCACCTGAACATCACCGCCGAGCACGGCATCGTCGCTGGACGGCTTCCGCTCATTCACCGAGACCCGTTCGATCGCATGCTCGTCGCCCAGGCTCAGGTAGAGCGCCTGACGCTGGTCACCCGAAACACCCAGACCCCGAAGTACAACGTCGAGACCCACCACACCCACCGCACCCCAGCGCAACCACCGCACCCCAGCGCAACCACCGCACCCAGCGCAACCACCGCACCGTGGGGGTCTGGGGGGTCGCCCCCCAGGTAGATATGACGAGGCGACCTGGTTCGCGCACTTTGCGAACACAGGCCGCCATCGACTCGTGGAGGTGCCGGGAATCGAACCCGGGTCCTTCGTTGCTTCGTCAGGGCTTCTCCGAGCGCAGCTCACTATGCCTCTACTCGGCCCTCCGGCTCACGTGAGCAAGTCCGGATGGCGGGCCCAGTCGTGTTTGATCTCGCCGTGCAGTCCTCACGACTGGGACTGTTTGGCCAGCCTTCTAGCTGATGCCGGCTACTGGGTCGAAGGCGACCCCAGGCCGACAGACTTGCTACTTACCTCAGGCGGCAAGAGCGAAGTCAGCGCGGGAGTTATCCTTGGCGCTTATAAGTTTCCGACGACCGATTCTCGAGACGACGTCGGCTTCCTCGGCTCGCTTCCCCTGTCTCCACCTACGAAGTCGAAACCAGTCACCCCCTAGTCGGGCCGCATCACTGCGGCACCCGCAAAGTTTACCTCACGCTGCAAGATCCGCCCACGGCGCTGCAACCGGCGGGGCGGGCGTCGCCCCGGCCGCTCTTCGTGATCTGGTAGCCGAAGGTGGCGGACTTGCCGGGAGCCAGCGAGGCGCCGCTGAAGCTGAGGCTGCTGCCGTTCCGGTTGCCCGTGGCGTTCCAGACTCCGCGCAGTTCCATGTCGTCGAGGCCCGAATGTGACACGGTCACCCGCCACTGCGCCGCTGCGTCCCCGTCGTTCTCCACCCGTACGAAAGCGACGTAGCCTCCCTCCCAACTCGCCGTCACCGACAGCTGGGCCTCGATGTCGCTCTGGGGCTTGGCCGAGGTGGGTGCCGTGGTCGGCGCCTTGGTGGCCGGCTTCGTCGTCGGGTTCCACGTCGACTTCTCCGGCTGCGGACTGGAGCTGGACGGCGGCGGCGGTGTGGTGGCCGAGCGACTGTGCGACGGCGACGCCGAGGGTGTGCGGGAGGCCGACCGCGAGGTGGAGGGCGTGGCCGATTTAGGCACGGCCGACGACGGCACCGGCGAGTCGGAGATGACCAGCGGCACCTGCGGCATGGACGGCAGCGTCACCGACGGCTGCCGGGCCGCCTCGGCCGGGCCGACCGCGCGCACCGCGATCCAGACGACCAGCAGGACGAGGATCGCGACCGCGAAGCTCAGAACGAACCGGGCGGGGCCGAACAGGCGCACGGAATGCTTGGAAGGCAACGGCGAATCCCCCCGCGAAGATCAAAGAAGCGGGCGGAGCATACCTCAGCTGATGCCTTTCGCACGTCGTCCGACTGCCCGGTTGATTTCCTTCTGGGCGTCTCGTGTCGCCAAGTCCTGCCGCTTGTCGTAGCTCTTCTTGCCCTTGGCGAGGCCGATCTCAACCTTGGCGTACCCGTTGTTGAAGTAGACCTGGAGCGGGACCAGCGTGACGCCGTCGTCGCGGAGCTTGCCGCGGATCTTGGCGATCTCCTCGCGGTGGAGCAGCAGTTTGCGGGTGCGGCGGGGCTCGTGGTTGGTCCACGTGCCCTGCGTGTACTCCGGGATGTGCATGCCGTGCAGGAAGAGTTCGCCGTACGTCTCCTGGCCGAACGCGTCGACCAGCGACGCCCGGCCCGCCCGCAGCGACTTGACCTCGGTGCCGGTGAGCTGGAGGCCCGCCTCGTACGTGTCGAGGATGCTGTAGTCGTGGCGGGCCTTGCGGTTGGAGGCGACGACTTTGCGCCCCTGTTCGCGTGGCATGACCAGCGACCCCCTATGGACGAGTGCGAAACCAACCCGTCAATGTTACAGGGGTCAACACAGGCACGGCGGCAGGTAGTGCACCGGGTTGCGGGGCGCCCCGTCGAAGCGCGTCTCGAAGTGCAGATGGTTGCCGGTGGAGGCGCCGGTGGTGCCGACCCGCCCGATGATCTCGCCGCGGCGTACGTACTCGCCGATGTGCACGAGGATCGCCGACTGGTGGCCGTAACACGTCGTGAAGCCGACGCCGCTGATCTTCCCGTGGTCGAGGCAGGTGTAGCGGCCGTAGCCGCCGGCCCATCCGGCCCTGATCACCCGCCCGTACGCCGCGGCGTGGATCGGTGTGCCGCCGCCGGCCGCGAAGTCCGCTCCGGCATGCAGTTGCCACACCCGGTAGTACGGGTCGTATCGCTGCCCATAGTCGCTGGACTTCCAGCCGTTGACCGGCATGTAGAGCCGGCCGCCCTCGTAGCGCGTCTCCCCCGACTTGACCGAGTAGCCGCGCAGGGCCGACTGGATCCGCGCCTCCTCGGCCTTGGCCGCGCGGTAGCGGGCCAGCACCGCCGCCCGCTGGGAGTTCGCCACGCGCAGCGCCTGGGCCCGGCTCGCGGTCAGGGCCTCCAGCGCCTTCCGGGCGCGCTCGGCGGCCATCTGGGCCGCTTTCGCGGCCGCCAGCTTGGTCTTGGCCGCGGTCTCGGCCTCTTCGGCCTCGCGCTTGGCGAGTCCGGCTCGATCTTGTGCCGTACGGGCTTCACGCCGCGCCCCGACCAGCGTGTCCACCTCGCGCTGCTGGGTACGCATGATCTGCTCGACCAGGCTCAGCCGGTCCATCATGTCGGCCGGGCCGGTCGCCTCGACCAGCAGGTTGATCCGGGCGATGTTGCTGCCCATGTAACTGGCCTGGGCGATCTGGTCGACCCGGGACCGCGACTCGGCCACCCGGTCCTGTGCCTGCTGGAAGCGGCCGGCGACCTGGTCGTAGGCGGCCCGGGCGGCCTGCGCCCGGCGGGAGGCGGTGTTGGCCGCGGTGACCGCGGCGGCCACGCTGCCGCGGGAGGTGGCGACTTTGCGCTGGGCCGAGGGCATGGCCGCGGTGGCCGCTTCGAGGCGGCGGGCGGCGGCCCGGGCGGCGTCGGTGGCCTCCTCAAGCACGGCCTCGGCCTTGTGGACGGCGCGGGCGGCCTGGTCGGGGCTGTTGGGGTCGGCGCGGGCCGGGCTCGGAGCGGTCAGCAGACTCACACATATCGCCAAGAAGGCAAAAATCCGGCTATAAGACCCCACGGAATGCCACCGTACTCGCCTAAAACGCCCAACGGCCGCATTCCCCCGGTAAAGGGAACGCGGCCGTCGTGTGACACAGCGTCGGGACGTTAGACCTTCAGGTAGAAGCGCAGGGTGACCCACGCGGTGACCGCGCTGACCACGGCGCCCACACCCGCCAGCACGGGCAGCATCAGCCAGACGTTGCCGTTGTCGATCGGCGTGAGGATGTTCGTCAGGGCCTGCAACTTGTGGTCGAAGAGCACCACCTTGCTGACGAACAGCGCCACGAAGCCGAGGATGGCGCCGATCAGGCCGGCCACCACCGCCTCGAGCACGAACGGGGCCTGGATGAACCAGTTCGAGGCGCCGACCAGCTTCATCACGGCGACCTCGCGCCGCTTGCTGTACGCCGCGACCTGGATGGTGTTTCCCACGAGGAGCAGCGCGGCCAACGCCATCACCCCCGCGACCACAAGCGCACCCACCTGGATGGCGTTGAAGATGTTGAAGACCTTCTCCAGCAGCGAGCGCTGGTCGATCACGTCCTGGATGCCCTGGAGGCCCTTGATCTGATCGGCGAAGGTCTTGTACTGCTCGGGGTCCTTGAGCTTCACCCGGAACGACTCGGGGAGGCTGTTCGGGCCGACCGCCTTGACGAACTCGGGCGAGTCCTTCCAGAGCTCCTGGAAGCGCTTGAGGGCCTCTTCGCGCGTCTCGTACGTGCGCTCGGCGACCAGCGGGTTCGAGGAGATCGCCTGGTCGACCGCCTGGCGCTGGGCCTCGGTGACGTCCGACCGTAGGAAGATCGAGACCTCGATGTTCCCGTAGTAGTAATCCTTCATCTGGTCGACCTGCAAGTACAGCAGAACGCTAGCGCCCAGCATGGTCAGCGAGACCGACATGGTGATGATCATGGCGACCGTCATCGTGACGTTTCGCCACAGGCCCACCAGGACCTCGTTGAGGACGTACTTCAAGCGCATCGGGGGGTTCCTTCCGGGACTCCGCGCATTACCGAGTCAATCTTTGGGGGGATGGGGGCGGAGCCGGCTCAGCCGTAGACGCCTCGGGCCTGGTCACGAACGATGCGGCCGCTCTCGATCTCGATGACGCGGCGGCGCATCTGGTTGACGATGTTGGAGTCGTGCGTGACCATCACGACCGTGGTGCCGGTCCGGTTGATCCGGTCCAGCAGGCGCATGATCTCGATCGACGTGTCCGGGTCGAGGTTACCGGTGGGCTCGTCGGCGAGAAGAATGAGCGGCCGGTTGACGAACGCGCGGGCCACCGCGACACGCTGCTGCTCACCACCGGAGAGCTCGTGCGGGTAGCGGTGTTCCTTGCCGCCGAGACCCACGAGCTCGAGGACCTCGGGCACGACCCGCCGGGAGACGGCCTTGGTCTTGCCGATGACCTCGAGGGCGAAGGCCACGTTCTCGTACGCGGTGCGGTTGGGCAGCAGGCGGAAGTCCTGGAACACGCAGCCGATCGAGCGGCGGAAGTGCGGGATCTTCCACGAGCGGATGGAGGTCACGTCCTTGGCGTTGACCATCACCTTGCCCTGGGTCGGTGCGACCTCGTGCAGGAGGAGCTTGATGATCGTCGACTTGCCGGAACCGGAGGGGCCGATGAAGAAGACGAACTCACCCTTCTCGATACCGACGCTGACATCGTCCAACGACGGCCGAGACGCCTTGGGGTACGTCTTCGTCACGTTCTCGAGCTGAATCACGGGAACGCAGTCTACGCGGTGTAACGAAAACGCCAACCCCGCCGGGTCCGCCAAATTGCACCCGAGGCGTCAAAACTTGACGGCGTCCCGACCGAGGGTCCGGACGCCGTCGCCATGCGTATGGAGATCACCGGGATCTCGTGATCAGCTGGCCTTCTCGGACGTCTTGCGCCACTTGATGCCGGCCTCGATGAACTCGTCGATCTCGCCGTCGAAGACCGAGGACGGGTTGCCCGTCTCCTGCTCAGTGCGCAGATCCTTGACCATCTGGTAGGGGTGCAGGACGTACGACCGCATCTGATCGCCCCAAGATCCAGTGGTGTCCTGCTTGAGGCCGGCGAGCTCGGCCTCCTCCTCCTGGCGCTTGCGCTCGAGGAGCCGCGCCTGGAGCACGCGCATGGCCGAGGCCTTGTTCTGAAGCTGCGATTTCTCGTTCTGACACGTCACGACGATGCCCGTCGGAATGTGCGTCAGGCGCACAGCGGAGTCGGTGGTGTTAACGCTCTGTCCACCAGGACCCGACGAACGGTAGACGTCGACGCGGAGCTCGTTCTCCGGGATGTCGATGTGATCGGTGGTCTCGACGACCGGCATCACCTCGACGCCGGCGAAGCTGGTCTGGCGGCGGCCCTGGTTGTCGAACGGGCTGATCCGGACGAGCCGGTGGGTGCCGGACTCGACGCTCAGCGTGCCGAACGCGTACGGCACCTTGACGGCGAAGGTGGCGGACTTGAGGCCGGCCTCCTCGGCGTACGAGGTGTCGTAGACCTCGGTCGGGTAGCCGTGGCGCTCGGCCCAGCGCAGGTACATCCGCAGGAGCATCTCGGCGAAGTCGGCGGCGTCGACGCCACCGGCGCCGGCCCGGATCGACACCACGGCCTCGCGGGCGTCGTACTCGCCGGAGAGAAGGGTGCGGACCTCCATCTCCTCGATGGCCTTGGTGAGCCCGACGAGTTCCTCGCCGACCTCGTCGACCGAGGCGCTGTCGCCCTCGGCCTCGGCCATCTCCAGCAGCAGACCCGCGTCGTCGAGGCGGGAGCGCAGCCTCTCGAGACGGTTGATCTCACCGGAGACGTACGACAAACGGCTGTTGACGTCCTGCGCGCGGGCCTGGTCGTCCCACAGGTCGGGCGCGGAGGCCTGCTCCTCGAGGTCTGCCTTGTCCCGCCGCAGCTTGTCGACGTCCAGGACGTTCTCGATGTTGCGCAGGGTGGCGTCGAGGGCTTTGAGTTGCTCGGGATAGTCGGCAGCGGTCACGACAGTCAAGAATACGCTGCCCCGGCCAAGATCTGGCCGGGGCCGCAGGGTGTTCAGTTGCCGGAGTTCAGTTGGCCGGGGCGACCTTGAGCCAGCTGAGCGCGGCCTTGTGATAGGCGACGGCGAACTCCAGCGCGGCCGCGCCGTACGAGTCCCCCGCCTTCTTCGCCTCCTTAGCCTGCTCCTTGGCCATGGCGAGCGCCTCGGAGTGGTACTCGCTCGCGCCGGTGTAGAGGGTCTGCAACTGATTGCCGCTGTGCTGCTCCCCGAAGGCGACACGGAGAGCGACCGGGTTGCGCAGAGCGTCCCGGCCCGGAGACTCGGCAAGCCACCGGCTGAAGGCTCGCTTGCCGGAGGCGGTGATCGCGTAGGGCTGGCTGGATCTGGGTCCGGGCTTACCGAGACGGACGTAGCCCATTTCGGCGAGAACCGGCAATTCGCGGTAGACCTGGCTCCGCGTCATCGACCAGTATGGCCCGAGGCGGCGTTCGGCAGCCGCCATGAGCTGTCCGCCAGTCATGGGCCCTTCGTGGAGCAGGCCGAGCAAAGCGGCAGCCGTGGGATTGATTTGAGAGTCGGGCATGCCTTCTAAGCTGCCACTTTGTCGCGCCGACGTCCAGGATTTCGCCCGATCCGTCCATTTTGCGTCTCCACAAACGACTGTCCCGCACAGACAGTCCGACTTCGAGTGTCGGCCCGGCGCGTTCGGCCACGAAACTTGCTCTTGACCAGGTAAAATGGCGCGACCTAAACGGTCAGACGGCGATGCCGGGCAGCAAACGGACGAAAAGGTACGTACGCGTTCCCGAATTCGGCGTGGCGACCCCCAAAAGCCGCAATGTCTGGCAAGCCGGGCTGTGGACGCCCGGCCGCCCCTTTGAGCTTCGGCGGTTACTCTGAGGGCCATGAGTGAGCAGGAAACCCCAGCGCCGCCCAAAGCGGACGCCAGCGCCGAGCAACCCTCGTCGACGGGTCTTCTTCTCGCGCTCGCCACCCTGATCTGGATGGGCGCCATGCTGTGGTCGGCCCGCGCGACGATCACGGGCCGTGAGGACGCCGAGATGGAGGTGACCTCCACGGCGTACGCGCTGCCCGGCGCCATCTCGGCCGCGCTCGTCACCGGCGCCGCGACCGGCCTCGCCGTGCTGGGCCTGATCTCCCGCCGCCACACGCTGGGCGCCACCACACGTTTCGCGGTCGCGACCGGCACGGGCCTGCTGATCGGCCTGGTCGGCGCTCTGACGGTCGTGACGATCAACACCGAGGGCTGGATGTACGCCGTGGTGGGCGGCACCATCGCCGCCGCAGCCACCATCGGCGGCGCCCTGGCCGGCTTCCGCGTGCCCCGCGTCATCACGGCGATCGGCTGGGGCTCGGTCGCGGTCTTCGTGGTCGGCTTCGTCCTCAACCTGTTCCAGAGCCCGCTGCTGACCGCGCTGGGCTCTCGGGACACACAGTCCTCACAGGCCGGCGCGGCCCAGTGGTTCTCGTACGGTCAGTCGTTCCTCAGTGGTCTCGCGGCCGGCCTGGTGGCATACAAGCTGCTCCGCCGCGCCCGCAAGCGCAGCGGCGAGCTGGACGTGCCCTGGGGCTTCTACGCCGTGGCCGGTGGCGGCCCCGGTCTGCTGCTGGTGATCGCCGAGGTGCTGACCCGCACGGCCGGCTCCCGGGTCCTCGAGCTGGCCGGCAAGGTGAGCGATCTTGAGCTCGTGGTGCAGCAGATGCTCAGCGGCGCCCGGCTCGACAGCGCCCTGGTCGTCCTGTTCGTGGGCGCCCTCAGCGCGATGTTCGCCGTGGGCCGCACGATCCGCCCGGCCGAGGACGACGACGAAGAGGACGAGCCCCCGACCGTCGCCCCGGTCTCCCGCTCGGGCCGCGTCCGCCGCGCCCCGGAGGAGCCGGAGGCCACCACTGCCGCGACGCCGGAGACCACCGCGACGTCGGCGACCACCGCCACCGCGACGCCGGGGGCCGTGGACGAAGCCGACGAGAACGAGGCCACAGCCGCCGCCGAAAAGGTCACGAGCGGAAAGTCCGACAAAACGGCTGACTGAGCCGGGTCGAAGCGGGCGGGTCAGAACGGGCGGGTCAGAGCAGTTCGTCCAGTTCGGAGACGGCGTACCACTCGAGTTCGTGGTCCTCGGCGCTGTCGACCGTGAACTGGGCGTCGGGGTCGCCGGCCAGGGCCTCGTCGACCACGTCGGCCGCGGCGGCCACCGACTCGGCGGCGTCGGCGCCGTCGAGGTGGATCGAGGCGACCTCCTTGAGCGACAGCGGCTGCGGCAGCTCGACCGTGCTCGAGCCGAGCTCGTTCTGCTGCGGCACCAGGGACGAGGCGGGCACGTCGGCCGAGACCACCACGCGGCGGCGGGGCGCGGCCGGGTCGTGGCGCAGCAGCTGGAGGGCGGCCTGGGCGGCGCGGGTGAACGCCACGTATTCGAGCTCCTCCTCATCGCCCTCGGCGTACCACTCGCGCAGCGCGGGTGTCACCGCGTGCGCCTCCAGCGGCCCGGCGCCCAGCTGACCTGAGGCGCGCAAGGCCCCGAGCAGCGGCACAGTGGCCGGCACGTAGACCCGGACCAGCTCGGTGATCGGCACGTCTCCTCCTGCGGTTGAACCGTCCCCGTAGTACACCGCCGCGACGGCTCCGGGTAGGCCCATTCCACCAGTCGTGTCCGGATCGTGGCGTGCCGGGTCACCCGCCATGGTCACCCGGCGTGGCGTGCCGGGTCACCGCCATGGTCACCCGGCGGGGAGCGCCGCCGGCCACCCGGGAAAGGTGCGCCGTCTCACCGGAGAAGGTGCGCCGTCTCACCGGGGAAGGTGCGCCGTCTCACCGGGGAAGGTGCGCCGCCTCGCCAGGGAAGGTGCGCCGCCTCAGCAACCGCAGGCCGGCGCTGCCCCGTCCAGGGTGATCAACCCTGCGGCCGGCGCGACGCGGAGGCCGGACGCGATGGGTCCGGCGACCGGAGCGGTGAGCGGGTCGGGCTCCGCGGTGACCTCCCCGTCCGCGGTGCGCAGCGGGAAGCCCTCGCGGATCCAGTACTCGATGCCGCCGATCATCTCCTTCACCGAGTAGCCGGCCAGGGACAGGGCCAGCGCCGCCCGGGTCGCCCCGTTGCAGCCCGGTCCCCAGCAGTACGTGACCACCGGGACCGCCGGGTCGAGCAGTTCGGCGGCCCGGGTGGCGATCTCCGCCGTGGGCAGGTGGACCGCGCCGGGGATGTGGCCCTGGTCCCACGCCGCCGGCGACCGCGAGTCGATCAGCACCAAGCCGTCGCCGAGCCCGGCCCGCACGTCGGACACGTCGGTCTGGAAGTCGAGCCGCGCCGCGAAGAACGCCGCCGCCGAACTGTTGACCTGCGATGTTGTCGTCATGACACCAAACTAGGAGCCTGGCGGATCTTGCTCCATGACGCTTCGACGGCGGAACTGGCGTACAGGCGGGGAAACAGGCTTAGATGGCCGCCATGGCCACGGAAATCGCGCTCGACCGCACCGACTGGCGTCTGCTTGCCGAGTTGCAGCGGGACGGCCGTTCCTCGTACGCCGAACTGGCCCGTGCCGTTGCCATGTCGCCCAGCGCCGTGGCCGAACGCATCCGGCGCCTCGAGGAATCGGGAGTTATCGCCGGATATCAGGCCCGAATCGAGCCCGAGCGGGTCGGCCTCCAGGTGATGGCCTTCGTGCGGCTCCGCTATCCGACCGGCAACTACCGGCCGTTCCACGCGCTGCTCGACTCCACGCCGGAGATCGTCGAGGCGCATCACGTGACCGGCGAGGACTGCTTCATCCTCAAGGTTTTGACCCGTTCCATGCGCCATCTGGAGGAAGTGACCGGCCGCATCGCCGGGCTGGGCGCCGTGACGACCAGCGTCGTCTACTCCAGCCCGCTGCCGGCGCGCCCGATCTCCTCACCCGAGGACACGGGCAAGCAAACGTAGGCCGCCGGTGGCAAACTGACGCGGATGGAGCCCCGATTCCTGCTGCTGGCCGACGTCGCCGCCGAGCTGAACGTCTCGGACTCGCAGGTCTACCACATGGTCCGCAGCGGCGAGCTGCCCGCGATCAAGATCGGCGGCCGCGGCCAGTGGCGGGTCGAGCGGGCCCGTCTCGAGGAATACATCGAGCGGAAGTACGCCGAGACGGCCGCCTGGGTGGCCGGCAATCCGCTGGTCAACCCGGAGGCCGACTAGCGCCTTTTGCCCCTCTTCCCGCATCGGACAAGGCCCGTTGCCCACCCTCACGCGTCCCGGAAGAATCGCCATCGTAAGCAAACGAAGGCAAACGCAAGAACTGGGGTGAGCGTGATGGGGAGCGAACGAAGATCGGCGGCGCTGGCGGTCCGGCCCGCTCCCCGATGCGAGCCGCCGTTCGACGACGAGGACGGCACCGGCCTGTGGTCCTCCGGCCAGCTGGCCCTCGATCTGCCCGGCTCCGGCCCGGCCGCGCGGCTCAGCACCGTCCTGCCCCGCTCCGAGGCCCCGGCGCCGGACGCGGCGGCCCGGGCCTCGCGCGACGCCGGCCTGGCCGTCAAACGCTTCCTGCACGCCTGTGTGGAGGTCCTGAACGGCTATCGGCCGCCGGCCCACCTGCGCCACCTCGCCCGCCCGGCCGAGGCCGCCGACGTGGTCTCCGAGGGCGCACAGGGCCTGGCCCGGCTGGCCGGGCTCCGCGCGGGCCGCCGCCCCTCCCGCAAGCCGGTGCCGGTCGCGATCCTGCGCCTGCATCTCTGCGAGCCCCGGCCCGGCGTCGTCGAGGCCGCCGCGCCCCTCCAGATCGGCGAGCACACGTGGGCCACGGCGCTGCGCATGGAGATCCACCAGCAGGCGTGGGCGGCCACCGCCCTGCGCCTGATCCACCAGGGGCGGAGGTAAAGCACAACGGCCCGCCGGCGATTTCGCCGGCGGGCCGTTCAAGGCGCTGGGTCAGACTGCCCCGGGGGCTCCGTGGCAGCGCTTGTACTTCTTGCCCGAGCCGCAGTAGCAGGGGGCGTTACGGGACGGCCCGTTCGACTCCTGCTGGCCCGCCGGCGACGCGCCGCGCCGCTGCGGGGCCGGGGTGTGTGCGGGGCTGGCCGGCACCGGGGAACCGCCCGGGCCGATGCCCAGGGCCGGCGCCTGCTGCTGCTGGCCCGGCTGGATGACCGGCGAGCCCTCGCCGGCCTCGCCGTCGATGGCCGGCGCCGTGTACTGGAGGTTCTGCTGCGACCGGCGGGGACCGCCGAGACCCTTGGCCCGGACCTCGACACGGTCGGAGTCGGTCTCGTTGGCGCTCCCGTCGGCCATGACGCCGCCGGCCGGCAGGGGAACCGCCTTGCTCGGGTCGACCGTCACCGTCGGCTGCTCCTCGACCTGGACCTCCAGGTTGAACAGGTAGCCGACCGCCTCCTCCTTGATGCCGTCCATCATCTGGTTGAACATGTCGAAGCCCTCGCGCTGATATTCGACCACCGGGTCGCGCTGGGCGTACGCCCGCAGGCTGATGCCTTCCTGCAGGTAGTCCATCTCGTAGAGGTGCTCGCGCCACTTGCGGTCGATGACGTTGAGCAGCACCTGGCGCTCGAGCTCGCGCACCGCTTCGGCGCCGAGCTCCTCCTCGCGCGTCTCGTACGCCTTCTGCGCGTCGTCCTTGAGCTGCGCCACCAGGAAGTCCTGGTCGATCGTCTGGCGCTCACCGCCGGACTCGTCGATGACGTCCTCGATCGTGAGGGTCAGCGGGTAGAGGCGCTTGAGGTTCGTCCAGAGCTGCTCGAGGTCCCAGTCCTCCGCGTAGCCCTCGGAGGTGGCGCCCACGACGTAGTCGGTGACCACGTCGTCGATCATGTGCTGGACCTGCTCGTGCATGTCCTCGCCGTCGAGCACCCGGCGGCGCTCGGCGTAGATGACCTGGCGCTGCTTGTTGAGGACCTCGTCGTACTTGAGGACGTTCTTGCGGATCTCGGCGTTCTGGCCCTCGATCTGGGTCTGTGCGCTGCGGATCTGGCGGGTCACCATCTTGGACTCGATCGGCACGTCGTCCGGGATGTTGAAGCGCTCCATGACCGCCTCGACCGCGCCGGCCCGGAACCGCTTCATCAGGTCGTCCTGCAGCGACAGGTAGAACCGGGACTCGCCCGGGTCGCCCTGACGGCCGGAGCGGCCGCGCAGCTGGTTGTCGATGCGGCGGGAGTCGTGGCGCTCGGTGCCGAGCACGTAGAGACCGCCCGCGGCCTGCACCTCGGCCGCCTCGGCCTCGCAGGCCTCCTTCCACGTCGGCAGGACCTCTTCGAGCGCCTTGGCGTATTCCTCCGGGCTCTCGACCGGGTCGAGGCCGCGCTGGTGGAGGTCGTTGGCCGCGAGGAACTCGGGGTTGCCGCCGAGCAGGATGTCCGTACCACGGCCGGCCATGTTCGTCGCCACCGTGACGCCGCCCTTACGGCCGGCCTGGGCGATGATCGTCGCCTCCTGGGCGTGGAACTTCGCGTTCAGCACGCTGTGCGGGATGCCGCGACGGCGCAGGAGCGTCGAGAGGATCTCGGAGTTCTCCACCGAGACCGTGCCGACCAGCACCGGCTGGCCGGTGGCGTGGCGCTCGGCGATGTCCTCGATGACCGCGTCGAACTTCGCCTTCTCGGTCTTGTAGATGACGTCCGGGTGGTCGATGCGGACCATCGGCCGGTGGGTCGGGATGGACACGACGCCGACCTTGTAGACGCTGTTGAACTCGCCGGCCTCGGTCTGCGCCGTACCGGTCATGCCGCCGAGCTTCTCGTAGAGCCGGAAGTAGTTCTGCAGCGTGATGGTGGCCAGCGTCTGGTTCTCCTGCTTGACCTCGACGCCCTCCTTGGCCTCGATGGCCTGGTGCATGCCCTCGTTGTAGCGGCGCCCGTGCAGGATGCGGCCGGTGAACTCGTCGACGATGAGGACCTCGCCGCCCTCGTCGACGATGTAGTCCTTGTCGCGCTTGTACAGCTCCTTGGCCTTGATGGCGTTGTTCAGGTAGCCGACCAGCGGGGTGTTCACCGACTCGTAGAGGTTGTCGATGCCGAGGCGGTCCTCGACCTTGGCCACGCCGCGCTCGGTGATCGCGATGGTGCGCTTGGCCTCGTCGACGTCGTAGTCGGCCTCGCCCTCCTTGCCGCGCTGGAGGCGGCTGACCAGGGCGGCGAACTCGCCGTACCACCGGGCCGAGTGCTCGGCCGGGCCGGAGATGATCAGCGGGGTGCGCGCCTCGTCGATGAGGATCGAGTCGACCTCGTCGACGATCGCGAAGTTGTGGCCGCGCTGCACCAGCTCGTCCTTCGACCACGCCATGTTGTCGCGCAGGTAGTCGAAGCCGAACTCGTTGTTGGTGCCGTACGTGATGTCGCACAGGTAGGCCTCGCGGTGGTCCGCGGCGGGCCGGTTGGGCAGGATCACGCCGACGGTGAGGCCGAGGAAGACATGCACCCGGCCGACCCACTCGGCGTCGCGCTGTGCGAGGTAGTCGTTCACCGTGATGATGTGCACGCCCTTGCCGCTCAACGCGTTGAGGTAGGCCGGGAACACACCGGTCAGGGTCTTGCCCTCACCGGTCTTCATCTCGGGGATGTTGCCGAAGTGCAGGGCGGCGCCACCCATGAGCTGAACGTCGTACGCCCGCTGGCCGAGCACCCGCTTGGCGCCCTCGCGGGCCACCGCGAACGCCTCCGGGAGCAGGGAGTCGAGGGACTCACCATCCGCGTAGCGCTCCTGGAACTGCAGGGTGCACTCGCGCAACTCGTCGTCCGTGAGGTCGACATAGTCTTCCTCGATCGAATTGACCGCTTGCGCGATCGCCTTGAGCCGTCGCACCATGCGGCCTTCGCCGGCGCGTAGGACCTTTTCCAATATCGACACGGGTCAGCGCTCCCCTAGACAGTCTGCGGAACCATGGTAGGCACCCTTCCTCCGAAGCTGTGACCCGAGCCTCCGGTTAACCGCACAAATGGGGCGAAACGGTGCAACAAGTTCGCTTAGAGCGCAGTCCTTCGGGCAGGATGGGCCGCGTGCGAAGCGCGGAGATCAACGGTGAAGGGGTGCGTCTGCGAGCTTTCCGGCCGGAGGACGCCGAAGCACTCGCCGAGGGCTACAACGATCAGATGTCCCAGCGGTTCCTGACCGTGGTGCCCTCACCCTTCACGGTCACGCAGGCCGAGACCTTCATCGCCGAGCGGATCGACTCGCTGTTCGCCGAGGGCGGCGCCTTCTACGCGGTGGCCGACCCCGAGACCGACGAGTTGCTCGGCGGTGTCGGCTTCGACAAGGCGGTGCCCAGCCGGGGCCAGGCCGAGATCGGATATTGGGTGGGTCCCTGGGCGCGCGGCCGCGGCGTGGCCACGGCGGCCGTACGGACCCTGAGCGCGCACGCCTTCAAGCACGGCCTCCAGCGGCTGGAGCTGATGACGCACTGGGACAACCCGGTCAGCCAGCGGGTGGCCCTGGCCGCGGGCTACCAGCGCGAGGGCGTACGCCGCGGCGCACAACCCGACCGGGCCGGCGGCCGCGACGACATGCTGGCCTTCGCCCGGATCGCGGGCGACGACGGCGAGCCGGTGCCCCGCCTGCTGCCCGACCTGCCCGGCGGCGAGCTGACCGACGGCGTGGTGCGGCTGCGCCCGCTCGGGCCGGGCGACGTGCCGTTCCTGACCGAGCTGCTCGGGCTGCCCGACGTGGTGGCGACCAGCGTGCCACCGGTGCCGCCGACGCCGGAGAAGATCCACCAGCGCTGTTACCGGGCCGAGGCCCACTGGCTGGCCGGCGCCCGGGCCGACCTGGTCATCGAGGATGTGGCCACGGGCGCGCCGGCCGGCGACATCGGCCTGTTCAACGACGAGCCGGTCACCGGTCAGGCGATGATCGGATACAGCATGCTGCCGGCGTTCCGGGGACGTGGCCTGGTGACCCGCGCGGCCCAGCTGCTCTCGCTCTGGGTCTTCGCCGAGACCAGCGTGGCCCGTCTGATCGCCGGCGCGGTGCCGACCAACAAGGGCTCGCAGCGGGTGCTCGAGAAGGCGGGCTTCCGGCAGGAGGCGTACATGCGATCGCGCCTGCCCGGCCCGGACGGTGGCCGGGTCGACGACGTGCAGTACGTCCTCCTGGCCGAGGACCTTCTGACGGAAGGCCCTCGGCTTGATGGGTGACTAACCCGTGGTCTCCAGCGACAGGATGCCGTAGTCGTAGCCGCGGCGCCGGTAGACGACGCTGGGGCGGCCGCTGTCCTTGTCGAGGAAGAGATAGAAGTCGTGGCCGACGAGCTCCATCTGGAAGAGGGCGTCGTCGACGGTCATCGGGTCGGCGGGGTGTTCCTTCTCCCGCACGATGCGCCACGGCTGGTCTTCGTCGTGCTCGGCCAGGGCGGTGGCGACGGATGAGCTCTCCTCGGCCGTTTGGGCCAGGCTGAGGTCGGTCGGCAGGCTCGCGGTGGCGGCCGCGACCGAGACGGGCGCGCGGCGCCCGCGGTGGACGCGACGACGGTCGGCCGAGCGGCGCAACCTGCCGTCGAGTTTGGCGATGGCGCAGTCCAGGGCTGCGTAGAAGTCCTTGGCGCAGGCCTCGGCACGAATGACCGGGCCTCTCGTCATGACGGTGATCTCGACTCGCTGGCAATTGTCCGACTGGCGCGGGTTGCGCTCGTGGAACAGCTCGACGTCCGCTCTCATCAGCTTCTGGTCGTAACGCTCGACCTTGCTCAGCTTGTCGGCGACGTGTTCCCGGTAGTGGTCGGGAACCTCTACGTTGCGGCCCTTGACGACAATGTCCACTCGTGACCTCCCCCAACGTTTCTGCTTTGCAGGGCGCCCTGATCGACTGGGTGCCGGGGGCGCCGAAAATGCGACGCGCGGTGCTGGTGTTCGATGACGCCGGGATTCAGATCACCGGGCGTAACCGATCGTGAGTGAGACGACTCCTTTCCGGTGCGGCGGTTCGCGGAACGCTGCGCCTTGCCGGCGGTCTGGGTAGGCGGAAGCTCTTACCCTCGTCACCAAGACGCTAACGTGCCGATGCTCTCCCGTCACCCCTCGTTCGGGATACCAGATGCCGGACGTTCCACCTTTTCAGTGCCTCGCCGCGACAATCCGGCGATTCCGCCGCGCGGCGATCGCCGCAATTGGGTCGCGGCCAGCACGGCAGCCCCTGTGACCTGCATCTCGGCCTCCTCGAGCCGACCCGTCACGGCGGCCAGCGTGGCCCCGGTCGTGACGATGTCGTCCACTACGACAAGGGTGCCTTTCCGCGGGGTCGCGTGTCGCGGAAACCCGATTCGGGCACGGCGGATTCGCAGCGAACTCTCAGCCGCGGCGCGGCGGCCGGACACGCTCAGTGACGTGGAGTCAGGACGGGGTAACGCTTCGAGTGGGTGGCTGATATGAGCGTCCCAGCCGCCCGCCCGCAGCCGCCGCACCGCGTGTGCGGCCAGCCGCGTCATGTGATCGCCGTAGCGCTCCGGCGCGCCGCCGCGGTCGACGGCACCGGGATCAGCACCACCGGCGCCCGGCGCGGCGCCAGGCCCGCCACAGCGGTCGCCAGAAGCGCGCCGAGCGGCCGGGCCAGTCGATGCCGGCCCCGCTCCTTGTACGCCAGCAGAGCGCCCCTCAGCGGCCCCGCGTACGCCCCCACGGCGACGCACCGCGGCATGCCGGGCGGAGGTGGGGTCGGCGCCGTCCGGAACGGCCGCAGCGCCTCCAGCCGGGCCACGCAGTCGGCGCAGGCGCCGTGGCGCAGCGGCACCCGTTCGGCGGCGCAGCCGGCACAGGGGCTCGGCAGGACGAGATCGGCGAGATCGGCGAGGACGCTCAATTGAGGTAGAGCGGCGCGGTCGGCTTGACCGTGGCCGGGGCGCTGACCGCCGGGCCGGCGAGGTTCGCCTTGGTGATCGGGTTGGGCTGGCTGAAGACGTCCCAGGCCTCGCCGCCGGCCACGTACGCCTCCGAGTCGGAGGTCTCGGTGCCGGTGATCGGATTTTCCGGGTACGCCGTCAGGTAGCTCACCGGCTCGGCCCCGATGTCACCGAGCCGCGTCGCCGACAGCGCGCCGTCGACCGTCACGTCGATCACCGAGACGCGGTTGTTGTCGTCCCGGACGCCGGCCACGGCCAGGTAGGTCTGGCTGCTCCAGGCGACCGCCGTGACCGATTTCAGGTTGGGCGGCAGCACCTGCTGGGGCCCGCTCATCGCAACGCCGTCGGCGCTGCTGTTGAGGACCGTACGGTAGAGACGGCCGCCGCTGACCAGCGCCACCCGCCGCCCGTCGGGCGCCACCGAGATGGCCGTGACCGGCCCCGGGTCGCCCTGCCACTCGATCTGCTGGGCCGGTCCGCCGCCGGCGCCGAAGCTGTAGAGCCGCCCGCCCATCGTGATCAGGCCGACCACGCCGGCCGCGCCCTCGCCGCCGGTCTGCGCCCACACCGGCTGGCCCAGGGCGCCCTTGAGCCCGCCGACCTCCCGCAGGTCGGCCTGCTGCCCGAGGGGCGCCGCGGCCACCCGCACCCGCTGACCGGCCCCGGAGCCGGTGACCACCGCGGCGAACGTGTGGGTGCGCGTGGCCGAGAAGGCGGCCGTGACGATGCCCTTGTTCGCCGCCTCCTTGAGAACCGGCACCGGGTCGTCCTCGTGCGCCGACTCCTTCAGCCGCCGGAGGGCGCCACCGAAGACCACGAAGCGCTCGGGCGCGTCGCCGAGGCGTACAGCAAGGTTGCTCTCCTTGTATTCGCCGTCCTTGAAGCTGACCGGGTCCTGCCGGCCGATCTTGATCTCCAACGTCCGCGGCACCACCGGGTAGATCGACCACTGCACCTGGCGCCGGAGCCGGTCCATGGCCCCGGCGTCGCTGCCGGCCGGAATGGTCTGCGCGGTCAGGTTGATCTGCAGCGTCTCGTTCGTGACGGCCGGGATGTTGTCGGCCACGGCCGTGCCCTGCGGCAGCGCCTGCACGGCGTCGCGCAGCCAGTCGGACGGCCCGGCGGCGAGCCACTGGAGGATCGTCGTCGGCTGCTGCACCGCCGGCACGCTGCGCGGCATGTACCGCAGATCGGGCACCAGGCTGGTGTTGTCCTTGTTCCAGAAGTAGATCGTCCGCGGCTGGTAGAACGCGCTGAGCGCGTCGACCGTCAGCAGCATCACCTGGGGAGCGTCGAGGATCCACAGCCCGGGCTGCCCCTCGATCGAGCCGACCTTGATCTTGTACGTCGAGTCGGGCGTCGGCGCGGCCGGCACCAGCTCGCCGTTGCCGGTCAGGGTGCCGACCTGCTCCTCGGAGATGGTGACGAGCGAGTCGGTGGGCGAATAGCCGCCGAGGATGGACTCGGCCTCGCGCACCACCCGGACGTCGGTGTTGGTGAAGGCGGCCGCCTCCTCGGGCGCGAGGAACGCCTTGACCCGGTCGAGCGCGGTGTTCGGATCGCCGGCGGCGGCCTGAAGGTAGTACTGGACCAGCTCGCGCGGGTTGGTGGCGGCCTCCCGCTTGTACTGCGGCGGTGGCGGGGTGGTGTCGTCGACCGAGACGCCGGCCGAGCGGCCGTCGCCGATCACGGTCACGTCGCTGCGGTCGGGAATGCCGCAGCCGCCCGGCACCAGCACGGCCAGCGCCACGACGCCCAGGAGCAGACGGCGCATCAGGACACCTCCTCCGCGGCCTCCAGAGCGGGGGCCCGATCGCGCGGGATCAGCGGCAGCGGGGCCGCCAGCAGCCGGTCGCCCGAGCGCACGGGCAGCGTCAGCCGGAACTGGGCGCCCTCGCCGGGCGACCCCCACGCCTCGAGCCAGCCGCCGTGCAGCCGGGCGTCCTCGGCGCTGATCGACAGGCCGAGGCCGGTGCCGCCGGTCTGCCGGGCCCGCGACGGGTCGGCCCGCCAGAAGCGGTTGAAGACCAGGCGTTCCTCGCCCGGCTTGAGCCCGATGCCGTGGTCGCGGACGGTGACCGCGACGGCCGACTCGTCGGAGGCCAGGGTGACCACCACCGGCCGGCCCTCGCCGTGCTCGACCGCGTTGCCGACCAGGTTGCGCAGCACCCGCTCGACCCGGCGCGGATCGACCTCGGCGATCACCGGCGTCTCCGGCAGGCGCAGCTCGAGGGTGACGCCGACCCGCTCGGCCAGGCCGGTGAGCCGCTCGGCGACCCGCTCGACGATCGGCACCAGGTCGGTGTGCTCGGCGTCGAGGGCGGCGAAGCCGGCGTCGAACCGGCTGATCTCGAGCAAATCGGTCAGCAGGCTCTCGAAGCGGTCGAGCTCGGCCTGCAACAGCTCGGCGCTGCGGGCCACGGCCGGGTCGAAATCGTCGCGCTCGGCGAAGATGAGGTCGGCCGCCATGCGGACCGTGGTCAGCGGGGTGCGCAGCTCGTGCGACACGTCGGAGGTGAACCGGCGCTGAAGGCGGGACAGCTCCTCGAGCCGGACGATCTGGCGCTGGAGGTTGGCCGCCATCTGGTTGAACGAGGCCGCGAGCAGGGCCAGGTCGTCCTCGCCGTCGACCTTCATCCGCTGGTCGAGCAGGCCGGCCGAGAGGCGCTGGGCCGTACGGGCGGCGATACGCACCGGGGTGACCACCAGCCGGGTGACCAGGCCGGCCACCACGCCGAGCAGCAGGACCAGGGCGATGCCGGTGGCCAGCACGGTCGTACGGATCTGGTTGGCCGCACTGTCCTCGGTGGTCAGCGGCATCATGTAATACAGCTCGACATGACCGAAGCTGGTGCGCACCGGGGCGCCGTACGCCAGATATTTTGTGGTTTGGCCGTTGAGTGTGGCCGTGACGACCTGGCTGGCCTCTTTGCTGTCGTCGGAGACGGTCCGGGCCAGCTCGGGGGTGATCAGCTGCTCGGTGCCCACGTTCGGCAGGGTGGCCGGTCGCAGCTCCGGATATTGCCCGGCCCGCATCGCGACCACCGAGCCGCCCGACTCGGCCGGATCGCCGTCGGCGAGCTGGCTGACGATCAGCTCGAACGTGTTCGGCAGCTTGGGGTCGCTCGGCTGCGGGTTGACCGTGAGCTGCTGCTCCGCGTAATCGATCTTGTTGCGCATGGAGACCTTGGCCTCCTCCTGCGCACGGGTCAGCAGGATGGTGGCGCTGCGCGCGGCGATGAACCAGCCGAACGCGCCGACCAGCACGCTGGAGGCGATCAGGGTGAGGGTGACCACGCGCAGCTGGAGCGAGCGCCGCCACGCCCGGCGGGCCGGTGCGGAGTGGACCTCGAGCCGGCGCGCGGCCACACGCCAGTACCGCCGCACCACGCGAAGGGTGCGGCGGATCGGCATCGGAAGCCAGGCAGGTGCACGCATTACGCGGGCAAGGGTAGCGCCCTAGCCGGTACCGGCTTTGTAGCCGACTCCCCGCACCGTCAAAATGATCTCGGGCCGCTCCGGATCAGGCTCGATCTTGGCGCGCAGCCGCTGCACGTGGACGTTGACCAGACGGGTGTCGGCCGCGTGGCGATATCCCCAGACCTGCTCCAGCAGCACCTCGCGGGTGAACACCTGGCGCGGCTTGCGGGCCAGGGCCACCAGCAGGTCGAACTCGAGCGGCGTGAGCTTGACCTCCTCGCCGTCGCGCGACACCGTGTGGGCCGGGACGTCGATGGTGATCTGGTTGCCGGGCGGGCCGATGGTCAGCATCTCGGGCGCCGCGTCCTCGCCCCGGCGCAGGCGCGCCCGCATGCGGGCCACCAGCTCCTTGGGCTTGAACGGCTTGACCACGTAGTCGTCGGCGCCCGACTCGAGGCCGAGCACCACGTCGACGGTGTCGCTCTTGGCCGTGAGCATGACGATCGGAATGCCCGACTCCCCGCGGATCGCGCGCGCGACGTCGATGCCGCTCATGCCCGGAAGCATGAGGTCGAGCAGGACGATGTCGGGGCGGTTTTCCCGGAAGGCGGCCAGGGCGCGCTCACCGTCGGCGACGAACGAGGGCAGGAATCCCTCGCTGCGCAGGACGATGCCGAGCATCTCGGCCAACGCTGGGTCGTCATCGACGACGAGTACCCGGGCTCTCATGCGGTCCAATATTGCACTGTCCTCCCGAAGCCCGCGTACCCCGGGGCCGATCTTGCCGGAATGCACAGGTCAGCTTAGGCCAACCGGCAAGACGTGGGCGACCCCACGAGGGGGCCGCCCACCACTTCGGTCAGGCGCTGGGCCGGTCTTCGGTCAGGCGCTGGGCCGGTCGAACTCCCCGGCCCGCACGCCGGCGATGAAGCCGGACCAGTCGGTGTCGCCGAAGGCCAGGACCGGGCCCGCCGCGTCCTTGGAGTCACGGACCAGCACGGCCGTCGGAACATTGGCGATCTCGACGCAGTGCCCGGCGGCTCCGCTTCGAGTGCTCTTACGCCAGGTGAGGTTGGCGTCCTGCATCGTGGGGTCCCCTTCCAGGATGGATTCGCCTCCATTTCAGCTCACGGAGCGGCCACCCGGCGCAGAGCTTCCTCCCTCTCAGCGATGGCCGTTCGGCTCATCTCTGCCGACAGAGCGCGTTCCCGCAGGTCAGAGAGCCCGTCCCGATAGACGTCGACATCCGGCGGCTTCACCCGGAAGAGACCACCGGTGAGGCCTTCGATGTGCACGATGGGCGAGCGGGTGCCCGGCGCGAACTCCAGAACCATGAACGACTCGGTCATCCCGGCGTGCGCCCCGGCCGAGAAAGGAAGCACGAGAAGCTCCACACCGGGCCGCTCGCCGGCCTCGATCAGCCGGGCCAGCTGCCGCCGGAGCACCTCGGGCCCGCCCACCTCACGGTGCAGCACGGCTTCGTCGAGCACGATCCGCAACAGCGGCGGCGGCTCCCGGGTCAGCACGGCCTGCCGGGCCATCCGCAGCGCGAGCCGGCGCTGGATCGTCTCGGTGTCGCCCACATCGGCGCCGACCTCGATCACGGCCCGCGCGTATTCGTCGGTCTGCAGCAGACCGGGCACGATCTGCGACTCCCACTCGCTGATCAGCACGGCTTCGGCCTCGAGGGCGACATATTCGTCGTACGGATCGGGCACCGACGACCGGTACGGCGTCCACCAGGCCCGCGCCCGCCCCCGGCTAGCCAGTTCGCGCAGGCGGTCGCGGTCCTCGACCCGTACGCCATAAATTGTCAGTAACCGATCGAGATCGTCCTCGCTGATCCCCGTGTGGGCGGTCTCGATGCGGGAGAGCTTCGACTCGGACCAGCCGAGCGCGGTCGCCACCGAGGCGCCCCTGCGCTCACCCCGCAGGCGGCGCAACTCGGTGCCCAGCTCCCGCCGCGCCGTCGAAGTAGCCCTCGCCACGCGAACACCATAACGGCATTTCGGTCGCTGTCTGCAACTTGCATCCCACGCTATGCACTTGCACGCAGGTCAGAGGCCATGAAGTAATAAGGGAACGAACGACGGGAACGGCAGCGGCGGCAAACTCAGCCGAACCCGAAGAGATCGAGCCCCGTCCGGCGGGCGGACGGGGCTCGACTCTGTTGTCCACCTGGGGGGCGACCCCCCAGACCCCCACGTTGCGATGGTTGCGGCGGGTGGGCCGGTCGCGATGGCGATGGGGTACGGGCGTCACAGACCCACAACCGCAAGGGCGGCAACCCGGCTCCCGCGCCGCGAGGCCCGTCGTGGCCAGCCTCACCGAGGCGGCTCGAGCCCCTTGCAACGCCGACGCCGAGTGGCAGATCCCGCCCGTCGCCCTGATCGCCTCGCCGTTGAGCTTCAAGCACCCGCGTCCCATGCCTTTGGCCGCGCACACCAGCGCACATAGCGAACGGGACGGCAAGCCTAAGCCCGCCGCCCCGTTCATCCCCCCGGTTTGGTACCGCGCGCGTCCGTGGGACCCCCCGATCACCAATGACGCTGCGTGGTTATAGATTCACACTCCGCACATACCCGTGTCAAGCAAATCCGGAAATTTCCTATTTTGGATGGTGCGGGGAGTGACACAGGGTGCCCAAAGAGAGCAATCCAAGAGCACCCCGACAACGCGTGCGGGCCGGGCCCGGCCCGCACGCGCGGCGTAGCAGCCTCTCAGCTTTGCGCCGCGGTTTTCCACAGGCTGGGGGTTGTCCACAGAGTGATCCGCGCCGAGTCGTGCTCTTCGGCGAGGATGGCCCTCTTGGTGGGGGTCCCCCTTGGGAGGGCGGGCGCTGTGTGGGTGGTGAGAGGTGGGGCCGATAGGCGAAGCCGTCAGGCGGGGACGGCGGCTACGAAGACCTGGCCGGTGCCGGCGACCTTGATCTGGCCGGCGTCGGCGGACGCGAAGGCGGCCGTTCCCGGGGTCAGTTCGACCGGGGTGCCGTCGATGCTCTCGCCCACGAAGACGTCGCCGGCGATCGACACGATGATGCGCGGGCCGCCTACCGGGACCTCCGTGGGCGGGCGCGTTCCGTCCAGCGTGACCCGGTAAAGGACGAAGTCGGCGACCGGCACCGGCCACGTGTCCACGCCCGGCGCCACACTCTCCGAGTGCAGGATCGGGTCCTCCAGGACCTCGAAGCGCAGGACGTTCAGCAGCTCGGCCACGTCCACCCTCTTCGGGGTCAGGCCTCCGCGCAGCACGTTGTCGCTGGCGGCCATCAGCTCGACCCCGGCGCCTCGCAAGTAGGCGTGCAGGTTGCCCGCCGGCATCCAGATGGCCTCGCCCGGCTCCAGGCGTACGTGGTTGAGGAGAAGCGCGACCAGCACGCCCGGATCTCCCGGGTAATGGCCGGCCAGCGACGTGGCCAGGGCGAACGACGCCGCCTGAGGGTGGTCGGCGCCCGCGGCGCCGGCGGCCGCCACGACCGCCTCGATCAGCGCTGGGCGGTCCTCGGTGGGCCAGCTCAGCAGCGTCTCGACCGCCGCGCGCAGGTCTCCCCCGCGCAGCGCCGTCACCACCGGCTCCAGGGCCGGGATCGCGAAGGCGCCGATGGCGTCGGCCGCCTTCGCCGGGTCGCGGAAGCCGCACAGGGCCTCGAACGGCGTGACCGCGACCAGCATCTCGGGCTTGTGGTAGGCGTCGGTGTAGTTCTTCGGGAGGGAAGGGTCGGCCTCCTGCCTGGCGTACGCCTGCTTCGCGTACTCCAAGTCGGGGTGGGCCTGCAGCGAGAGCGGGCTTTCGGCGGCCAGCACCTTCAGCAGGAAGGGCAGGCGCGGGCCGAAGGCCGCCTCGACCGGCTCGCCGAGCTGGGCCTTGGGGTCGGCGGTGATGAGCGCGTCCAGTTTGACCGGGCCGTCGGGGGCGGTGACCGTCGACGGGTCGCCGGGGTGGGCGCCGAGCCAGAGCTCGGCCTCGGGCCCTTCGGTGGGCGCGGGCCGGCCCTGGAGCTCGGCGATGAGGGTGCGGGATCCCCAGGCGTACGGCCGGACGGCTCCCGTAAGTGGAAAGACGCTCATAGCGGGCAAATTACCAAACGGTGATCATGCTGGGGCCGAAGCCGTGGCGGGACGGTAGATGTCCGGCTCGATGTAGATGACCCGGGCGATCGGCACCGCCTCGCGGATGCGCGTCTCGGTCTCGTCGATGTGGCGGGCCACCTCGTCGGCGCGCTCGGTGCTCGGCACCGCGATCTTCACCGCGACCAGCAGCTCCTCGGGGCCCAGGTGCAGCGTCTTCATGTGGATGATCCGCTCGATGCCCTCGCCGGCCAGCACCGCCTGCTCGATCTGGCGTACCGCCTCGGGGTTGGCGCCCTCGCCCAGCAGCAGGCTCTTCGTCTCGATGGCCAGCACCACCGCGATGACCACCAGCAGGGCGCCGATCAGCAGCGTGCCGATGCCGTCCCACACACCGTCGCCGGTGATCAGGGTGAGCACCACGCCGAAGAGCGCGAAGACCAGGCCGAGCAGCGCGCCCGAGTCTTCCAGCAGCACCACCGGCAGCTCGGGGGCCTTGGCCCGGCGCACGAAGTTGACCCAGGACGTCTTGCCACGGGTGTGGTTCGACTCCTTGATCGCCGTGTAGAACGAGTACGACTCCAGGCCGATCGCCACGACCAGGACCACCACCGGCACCCACTGCCAGGAGTGGATCGGCTCCGGGTGCGAGATCTTGTGATAGCCCTCGTAGAGCGCGAAGAGGCCGCCCACGCTGAAGAGCACGATCGACACGATGAACGCGTAGATGTAGCGCTCCCGGCCGAAGCCGAACGGGTGCTCGGCGGTCGCCTGGCGCCGGGACCGCTTGCCGCCGATCAGCAGCAGCAGCTGGTTGCCGGAGTCGGCGACCGAGTGGATCGACTCCGCGAGCATCGACGACGAGCTGGTGAGCAGCCACGCCACGAACTTCGTGACCGCGATGCCGAGGTTGGCGGTGAGCGCCGCCAGAATTGCCTTGGTGCCACCTTCTGAACTCACTGAATAGCCTCGGGCATCGGGTTCGACAGCTCCTTCATCTCGCTGATCGCCGGCACGGCCATGGGGTCGAGACCGTGCGCCAGAGCAAGATACAGCGAGGCGAAGTCGGGCACCGAGGTGAGCGACGCGAGCCGCTCCAGGGTCGAGCCGCCCTCGGCCGTGAGCACGTCGCAGCGCACGCCGCGGCGCTCGGCCAGGGTCTGCACCGCGTCGGCGCGGCGCTCCTCGACGGCGACCGGCTCGTCCGCGTCGTCCTCGGGGTTGAGCCCGCCGTCGCGGAACACGACCAGGCGCAGGCGGGTGTTCGCCGCGTCCTCGTTGTCGTCGTCGGGGTCGGCGAAGATGTCGCGCGACGACTCGGCCAGGCCGCCGAAGACGCCGTCGAGCAGGCCCACCCGGCCCCGGCCGGCCTCGCCGAGCGCGCCGGCCATCACCGGGTAGCGGGCGTTGGCGGCCAGGGTGTCGGCGAACCGGCGGGCGGCCACGGTGGCCAGCGGCGACGAGCCCCAGACGATCGGGATCGAGCCGGCCAGGCCGAGCGCGAGCTCCTTGGCCGGGTTCACGAACGAGTCGGCGGCCGGGCGGCAGCGCTCGGCGTCGGCGTCGAGCCGGGACGCGGTCTCGGCCAGGTCGGCCTCGGCCACCTTGACCAGGCCGATGGCCCGGGCCGCGAGCAGCACCGGCACGGTCAGGCCCCACAGGCTGGCCCGGGCCGGGGCGCGGCGCGGCACCGGGATGAACGGCGCGCGGGCGCGGGCGGCCATCGCCTCGAGCTCGGAGTCGGGGTTGCCGATGGCGACCAGGCGGGCGCCCCGGCGGGCGGCCGCGTCGGCCGCGGCCAGCGCCTCGGGGCTGCGGCCGGAGGCGGAGACGGCGATGACCACGTCGGCCGCGCCGACCCAGCCGGGCACGCCCGCGCTGCGGTGGCCGATGATCGGCACCGGGCAGCGGGGACCGGCCACCGTGGCCAGGATGTTGCCGGTCAGACCGGCCGTGCCGATGCCGGCGACGACGACCGCGCGGGGGCGGCCCTCGTCGATCAGCATGCCCAGGTCGGTCTCGGCGGCCAGCGCCGCCGACTCGCGCACCTGCGCGCCGGCCGACGCCGTGGCCCGCAGCATGCCGCCCGGGTCGTTGGCGAGCATCGCCTTTTCGTCGTCGAGCAGCCTCTCGTCGGCGTGCCGGTGCCCGGCGACCCCGGCCGCGCCGCCCTCCAGGGGACCCGCCATCAGGAGGCACCACCCTGCGGCTCGCGGGCCTCGTCGAGCAGGAGGACCGGGATGTCGTCCCGGACCTCGAAGACGCGCCCGCACTCGGTGCACGTGAGGGTCTGCGCACCAGCGTCGTACGTCAACGGCGCGTGATGCGTGTCCGGGCAGGCCAGGATGTCCAGCAACTGCGGATCGAGGGCCACCGAACGGCTCCTTTTGTCGCGGAGGGCTGTCGAACCCTCAGATCCTATCCGCGAACGATCGCGAGCACCTCGTCGCGCAGCGATGCCATGCGGTCGGGCTTGGCGGCCTCGACGTTCAGGCGCAGCAGCGGCTCCGTGTTGGACGCTCGCAGGTTGAACCAGGCGCCGTCCGGCAGCGCGGCGGTGAGCCCGTCGAGCTCGTCGAACTCGGCGCCGGCGAACGCCTTTCGTACGGCCTCGATGCGGGCCTTGGCGTCGTCGACCGTGGAATTGATCTCACCGGAGGCCGAGTAGCGCTCGAACTCGGCGGCGAACTCGGACAGCGGCCGGCTCTGGCCGCCCAGCGCGGCCAGGACGTGCATGGCGGCCAGCATGCCGGTGTCGGCGAACCAGAAGTCGCGGAAGTAGTAGTGGGCCGAGTGCTCGCCGCCGAAGATCGCGTTGGTGCGGGCCATCTCGGCCTTGATGAACGAGTGGCCGACCCGGCTGCGGACCGGCTTGCCGCCGTTCTCCGTGATGATCTCGGGCACCGCGGACGAGGTGATCAGGTTGTAGATGACCGTGCTGCCCGGGAACTTGGCCAGCTCGCGCTTGGCGACCAGGGCGGTGATCGCCGAAGGGGAGACCGGGTCGCCCTTCTCGTCGATGATGAAGCAGCGGTCGGCGTCGCCGTCGAACGCGACGCCGATGTCGGCGCCCTGCTCGCGGATGGCCCGCTGGAGGTCGACCAGGTTGGCCGGGTCGAGCGGGTTGGCCTCGTGGTTGGGGAACGAGCCGTCCAGTTCGAAGTAGAGCGGGACGATCTCGAGCGGCAGCGCGGGCAGCACCTGGTCGCCCAGGACGGCCGGCACCGTGTGCCCGCCCATGCCGTTGCCGGCGTCCACGATCACCTTGAGCGGCCGGATGCCGGACAGGTCGACCAGCGAGCGCAGGTGGGCCGCGTAGTCGGCCAGCAGGTCGCGGGCCTCGACCCGGGACGGGCCGTCGGCCTCGGCGTTCAGGTCGTCGAGCAGCTGCTCGGCGCGGCGGCGGACCACGGCCAGGCCGCTGTCCTGCCCGACCGGCTTGGCCCCGGCCCGGCACATCTTGATGCCGTTGTACTTGGCCGGGTTGTGGCTGGCGGTGAACATGGCGCCGGGCAGCCCGAGCGAGCCGGAGGCGTAGTAGAGCTGGTCGGTCGAGGCGAGCCCGATGTCGACGACGGCCGTGCCGCTGGCGTTGGCGCCGCTGGCGAAGGCGGCGACCAGGCCGGGCCCGGAGTCGCGCATGTCGTGCGCGACGACGATCTGGTCGGCGTCGTCGCCGGACTCGCGGAGCATCTCGACGAAGGCGGTGCCGATGGCCCGGGCCGTTCTCTCGTCGAACTGATCGGGGACCGTGCCGCGAACGTCGTACGCCTTGATGATGCCGGACAGATCGGACACTGCTCCCCCTGCTCCTTTGATGACCCGCCGAGAGTAGCCGAGCCGGATGTCCGAAAAGCCAGAACGGCGCAGCACCACTATTACGGGTGGCGCTTGTCGTCCGGCGTGATGCGGGTCACGATGATGGTGTCCCTGGAGGTGCTCCTGTGGCCAACCCCTGGCTTGCCCTCGACACCGGCGCCGACCCGGCCGAACGCATCCGGCAGGTCGGGCGCGCCCACGAGCGGTTCGTGGGCGGGGAAAAAGCCGCGAACGGCATCCGGCCGGTGGTGGCGGCGTCGTGGGAGCGGTCGGCCGTGGCCCTGCCGAGCGCGGACAGCACGGCCCCGATCGAGCTGGGCGACGGCGAGCTGGAGGCGTACCGGGCGGCCCATCCCCTGGCCCGGGTCCTGCCGATCTTCCGCGACCTGCTGGGCGGCCTGGCCGAGGACGGCGAGCACCTCATGGCGGTCTGCGACGCGTACGGCCGGCTCCTCTGGGTCGAAGGCACCGCGAGCGTGCTGCGCGGCGCCGAGCAGATGAACTTCGTGCCGGGCGCCCGCTGGGACGAGGCGCACGCCGGCACGAACGCGCCCGGCACGGCCCTCGCCGTCGACCACCCGTTGCAGATCTTCGCGACCGAGCATTTCAGCCGTCAGGTGCAGCGCTGGACCTGCGCCGCGGCCCCGATCCACGACCCGGCCACCGGCGGGCTGCTGGGCGCGATCGACGTGACCGGCGGCGATCACCTGGCCAACCCGCACAGCCTGGCCCTGGTCCGGGCGACCGCGCTGGCCGCCGAGGCCTATCTGCGGGGTCATTCAGTCCCACGGACGGCTGGCACAGTGGCCGCCCTGGGCCGCAACGAGGCGCTTCTCAGCTTCGGTGGACGCCGGTGGCGGCTCGGCCGGCGGCATTCCGAGTTGCTCGTTCTGCTGCTCGCTCACCCCGAGGGCAGCACCGGCGAGGAGCTGGGTTTCGAGTTGTACGGCGACGACGTGAGCCCGGTGACGATTCGCGCCGAGCTCTCCCGGCTGCGCCGCACGCTCGGCCCCGAGCTGATGGAGTCGCGCCCCTACCGGCTGCGCCCCGAGCTGGAGGCCGATTTCAGCAACGTTCTCGACCTGATACAGGCCAACGACGTCCGGGAGGCGCTGAGCCGGTACGCCGGTCCGCTGCTCCCCGGCTCGGAGGCTCCCGGCGTGGTCCGCCTGCGCCGCCTGGTCGACGGCCAGCTGCGCTCGGCGGTGCTGAGCAGTCGCGACACCGAGGTGCTGCGAGGCTGGCTGAACTCGGCCTGGGGTTCCGACGATCTGGCGGTCTGGGAGGCGTACGCCAAGGTCTCGCCCTTGAACCCTCTGGCCCGAGCCCGCATCAGCGAGCTCAGCGCCGAATACGGGCTTGCAACGTCTTTGCAACGTTCCCGTAACTAGCGTCGCCCGTACCCCAAGCAGGTACGGAGGCAGTCCATGACCGTGTACGCCGCGCCCGGCACCGAGGGCGCCATCGTCAATTACGAATCCCGGTACGACCACTTCATCGGTGGCGAATACGTGCCGCCGGCCAAGGGCCAATACTTCACCAACCCGTCACCGGTCACCGGCCAGGACTTCTGCGAGATCGCCCGGGGCACCGCCGACGACGTCGAGAAGGCCCTCGACGCCGCGCACGGCGCGGCCGACGCGTGGGGCCGCACCTCGGCCGCCGAGCGGGCCAACATCCTCAACAAGATTGCCGACCGGATGGAGGCGAACCTCGAGAAGCTCGCCGTCGCCGAGGCGTGGGAGAACGGCAAGCCGGTCCGCGAGACCCTGGCCGCCGACATCCCGCTGGCGATCGACCACTTCCGCTACTTCGCCGGCGCCATCCGGGCCCAGGAGGGCACCGCGGGCGAGCTCGACGACGACACCGTGGCCTATCACTTCCACGAGCCGCTCGGCGTGGTCGCCCAGATCATCCCGTGGAACTTCCCGATCCTCATGGCGGTCTGGAAGCTCGCCCCGGCCCTGGCCGCCGGCAACGCCGTCGTCCTCAAGCCGGCCGAGCAGACCCCCGCCTCCATCCACTACTGGATGTCGCTGGTCGCCGACCTGCTCCCGCCGGGCGTGGTCAACATCGTCAACGGGTTCGGCGTCGAGGCCGGCAAGCCGCTCGCCTCGTCCAGCCGGGTGGCCAAGGTCGCCTTCACCGGCGAGACCACCACCGGCCGGCTGATCATGCAGTACGCCTCGGAGAACCTCATCCCGGTCACCCTGGAGCTGGGCGGCAAGAGCCCGAACATCTTCTTCGAGGACGTCAGCCGCCTCGACGACGACTTCTACGACAAGTCGCTCGAGGGCTTCGCGATGTTCGCGCTCAACCAGGGCGAGGTCTGCACCTGCCCGTCCCGGGCGCTCATCCAGCAGAGCATCTACCCCGACTTCCTCGCCGCGAGCGTGAAGCGCGTCGAGAACCTCAAGCAGGGCAACCCGCTCGACACCGACACGCAGGTCGGCGCGCAGGCCTCGAACGACCAGCTCGAGAAGATCCTGTCGTATCTGGACATCGGCCGTCAGGAGGGCGCCAAGGCGCTGACCGGCGGCGCGCGGGCCGATCTGGGCGGCAACCTGTCCGGCGGCTACTACGTGCAGCCGACGATCTTCGAGGGCAACAACGCCATGCGGATCTTCCAGGAGGAGATCTTCGGGCCGGTCGTCTCGGTGACCTCGTTCGCCGACTACGCCGACGCCATCAAGATCGCCAATGACACTTTGTACGGCCTCGGCGCCGGCGTGTGGACCCGCGACATCAACCTGGCCTATCGGGCCGGGCGCGCGATCAAGGCCGGTCGCGTGTGGACGAACGCGTATCACCTCTACCCGGCGCACGCCGCGTTCGGTGGATACAAGCAGTCCGGCATCGGCCGCGAGAACCACAAGATGATGCTGGACCACTACCAGCAGACGAAGAACCTCCTGGTGTCGTACAGCCCGAAGGCCATGGGCTTCTTCTGAGCCGACGACCATGGCCACCCGAGTAGATGTCACTCCCGCGGCCGCCGACATGATGCGGCGGCTGCGGGGGCAACACGGTCCGCTGATGTTCCACCAGTCCGGCGGGTGCTGCGACGGCAGCTCACCCATGTGCTACCTCGACGGCGAGTTCCGCACCGGGCAGTCCGACGTGCTGCTGGAATCGCTGAAGATCGAGGGCGTCGACGAGCCGATCACGTTCTGGATGTCGTCCTCGCAGTTCGAGCTCTGGAAGCACACGCACCTGACGGTGGACGTGGTCCCCGGCCGCGGTTCCGGCTTCTCGCTGGAGGCGCCCGAGGGCGTACGGTTCCTGATCCGTTCCCGCCTGCTCACCTCTGAGGAGTTGGCCGAACTCGCATCGTGATCCCCCTCTGCTCGAGGCCGGGCCGGCCGTGCGGCCCGGTCTCGACCTTTGATCCTCCGCGCTTGCCGGCACGTACTTCACTGTGTCGTTTGGGCCGGATCACAGAGGACGAGCGTGCCGAACTTCCGTTACCGGGCGTATGCCAGCCTGCGAGACATGCGAAAAACCTTCAGCCGTCTAGCTCCCGTACTCGCGGTAGCCGGCCGGGTCCTCGCTGTCATCGGCCGCTTCCTTGCTCGCGCCGACAAATGGTTTATTTCGGTCTTGTTTGGAGCTGATCGACCTACTGACGCCTCACCAGATCGTGCCGAAAGCGCCGTAGATGTAGCGGAACGCCCCTCGAACCCGGCAACGTCGGGAGACGCAAGGTTCGGGGAGGTTGTGATGCGGATGTCGCGGGCCAGGAAGGCCGTACTGCTCGGTGTGGTGTTACTCGCCGTGAGCCTGACCGGAAGAGCCGCGGCTCAGTCCACGCCGGAGGAGCCGGTCGCGGCGCCCGCCCCCAGCCCGTCGGCCTCCACCGCCGCGGTCAAGCCGGCGCCGCCCTCCAGGACCCCCACGAAGGCCCCGGCCGCGCCGCCCAAGGGCAAACCCGCGAAGGGCCAGAAGCCCACCGGCAAGAGCATCTCGTACGCCGGAGGACCGGCCGGCAGCCGCACGATGACCGGGTCCAAGGGTGTCGCGCTGACCTTCGACGACGGCCCCGACCCGGCGACCACGCCCCAGCTGCTCAAGATGCTGAGGCAGCAGCACGTCAAGGCCACGTTCTGCCTGGTCGGCAAGAACGCCGCCAAGTTCCCGAACCTGGTACGCCAGATCGCCGCCGACGGCCACACCCTGTGCAACCACACCTGGAACCACAGCCTGAAGATCGGCAAGGACCCCGAGGCGAAGATCCGCAGCGACCTGATGCGCACGAACAACGCGATCCTGCGGGCGGTGCCGAACGCGAAGGTCAAGTACTTCCGGGCGCCGGGCGGAAACTTCACGCCCCGGCTGGTGTCGGTGGCCAACAAGCTGCACATGTCGTCGATCTACTGGAAGCTCGACCCGCGCGACTGGGACCACAAGAAGGGCGAGTCGCCGTCGGCTCACCGGGCCCGGGTCATCGCGACGATCGAGAAGCACACCCGGCCCGGAGCGATCATCTTGTCGCACGACTATGCCCAGCCGGACACGATCGCGGCTTACCGGACGCTCCTGCCATTCCTGCGCAAGCGGTTCCAGCTGATCGCCCTGCCGTAGGGGTGGTGCGCCGCCGTCAGTGGCTCGGCGGGATGACCCGGAGGTGTCCTCGGCGGCCGGTCTGGTGGCCGGGGGCGTCCTGGTCGTCGGTGCGCGGCGGCGGGGCCACCGGGCGGGCGGCCTCGCGGACGGCGTCGGCCAGGGCGACCAGGTCGTCCGTGGTGGGGGGTGGCGGGGCGAAGTCGCCGTCGTGGCGCACCAGGTCCCAGCCTCGGGGGGCGGTGAGGCTGCGGGCGTGCGGTTCGCACAGGTCGTACGTGTGGGGCTCGGCGAAAGCCGCCAGCGGGCCCACTACGGCGGTCGAATCGCTGTAGACGTAGGTCAGCGTGGCGACCGCCTGTCGGGGACAGCCGTTCCGGGAGCAGCGCCGTGGTGACCTCACGGCGGCAACTTATCGCCCCGGGAGGCCGCAAGGGCGCGGAAGGGCCGCGACACGCCGACTCACGATGCATCACGAATTGGCGATGCCGGGCAGACACGCCGCCCCCGATGGGGCGAATTCGGGCACGACACGCTTGTTACGCGGCCTGAGAGCCTGTCACACCGTCGGAGGACTAGAGTTGTCCGGTGACCACCAGCCCCGAACGCAGCCGCAGCGAGCAGCCGGCGCGGTCGCCCCGCCGAGCCGGACCCGGTCATCCCGCCCGCCGCGACAGGCACGGGCGAGGGCTCCGGGGGCGGCTGGTGCCGGCGACCGTTCCCCTGGCCCGCACCAAAGCCGAGATCTTCGACGACCTCGTGCTCGACACCGTCGAAGGGCTCGAGCGGCGCTATGCGAAAGAGCTCGCCGGCGTCGAGTTCGCCGTCGAGGACGTGCCGCCCGACCTGAACGTCTACGACTCGGACGTGCTCGAGGACGGCGAGGTGCCACTGGCCCGCCTGCTTCCCGGCCGCCCCGGCCGGCAGGAGCTTCCCCCACGGATCGTGCTCTACCGGCGGCCGCTGGAATTCCGGGCGATGGACCGTGAGGACCTCGCCGACCTCGTTCACGATGTGATCATCGAGCAGGTAGCCAACCTGCTCGGTGTGGACCCTGACGAGCTGTCTTAGGCGCTGGGCTTACGCGACCCGTCGTTTGAGCTTGCGGCGCTCGCGCTCGGACAGTCCACCCCAGATGCCGAAGCGTTCGTCGTGACCCAGCGCGTATTCAAGGCACTCGGCCTTGACCTCGCAGCGGCCGCAGATCCTCTTTGCCTCCCGGGTGGACCCACCCTTCTCCGGGAAGAAAGCCTCCGGGTCGGTCTGCGAACACAGCGCCCGCTCCTGCCACTCGGGCGCGTCCCCGAGCAGGTCGACCCCTTCAACCTGCGCTTCCATCGGCGTGCCTCCCAATTTCCGCACCGGCAGCGATGCCGATGCTGACCCCCCACGCACGCAGCGTGTTTTTTGTGGGCCGCCTACCCATTTCGCGGCGCCGCAGCCCACAACCCCACCGAAATTACACGCGTGTAAGACGTGCGTCGTCAAGCCGAACCTGATAAATAGGCCCGTTTCCCCGGCGCGCCTTCGGCGCGTCGTGGTCCCGTTCCTGCCCTATCTCTCCGAAGCCCCGGTTGGTAACGCGTCCTCGGCCACACGAGTCCAATTTAACCCGATTTGTGACCTATCGTCGACCGTAGGTCGTCGTCCGCTCCACCGCAGGCCGTCCGGCCGTTGCCGCGAGTTCCTTCAATTCGGCGACCGTACGCGCCGAACCGTGCTCCGAACCCGCCATTCGGGAGATCGTTTCCTCCATCAGGGTGCCGCCGAGATCGTTGCAGCCGCCGTTGAGCATTTCTCGCGTTCCGTCGTCGCCGAGTTTCACCCACGAGCATTGGATGTTGTCGATCCGGCCGTGCAGCAGAATACGGGCCATCGCGTGCACGACCCGGTTCTCCCGCCAGGTGGGACCCGCTTTTGCGATACCGGCCAGATAGATCGGCGCGTTGGTGTGGATGAACGGCAGCGCCACGAACTCGGTGAAACCGCCGGTCACATCCTGGATGCCGGCCAGCACGCGGAAATGGCCCAGCCACTGTCGTGGGTGGTCGACATGGCCGTACATCATGGTCGAACTTGATCTGACGCCCACCTGATGGGCGGTGGTGACCACATCGACCCAGGCGCTCGCGGGCAGCTTGCCCTTGGTCAGCACCCAGCGCACGTCGTCGTCGAGGATCTCGGCCGCCGTGCCCGGGATGGTGCCGAGGCCGGCGTCGCGCAGGTCGGTGAGCCACTCCCGCACGGAGACACCGGCCTTGGCGGCGGCGGTGACGATCTCCATCGGGGAGTACGCGTGGACGTGCATCCCGGGAACGCGCTGCTTGACCGCGCGGACGAGGTCGGCGTACGCGGTCACGGGCATCTTGGGGTCGATGCCGCCCTGCATGCAGACCTCGGAGGCGCCGTCCGCCCAGGCCTGCTCGGCCCGGTCGGCGACCTGGTCGACCGAGAGGCGATAGGCGTCGGCGTCCTTCTCGCGCTGGGCGAAGGCGCAGAACCGGCAGCCGACGTAGCAGATGTTGGTGAAGTTGATGTTCCGGTTCACGACGTACGTGATGTCGTCGCCGTTCACGTGCTTGCGCAGGTCGTCGGCGATGCGGGCCAGCTCGTCGAGGGCGGGGCCGTCGGCGTTGAACAGCGCCATCGCCTCGTCCTCGTGCTCCGGGAGGAGCAGCTTGGCCGGATCCTCCGAAGCCAGCTTGAGGCCCTTGACCACGTCGCTGTCCAGCGTCGTGTGGGTATCGGTGGTGACGTGGGCGGCGACCTCTTTCCAGTCGCCGTAGACGTCGTCGAAGTCGGAGCGGCGATCGCTCGTACGGCCGTCGGTGTCGATCGTGGCGAAAAGATCAGTGCGACCTGAGCCGTACGCGTCGTCGGGCTCCTGCCAGGGGCGGCCTTCCACAGTCGCGCCGTCCCGCGCGAGCCCGTCGTCGTCCGCCAGCGCGGCCACGTGGGCGGCCAGCCGGGGATCGAGCCAGCCTTCGGCTCCGCGACGGACGTACTCCGGGTAGATCGTCAGCCGCTCACGGAGGACAAATCCGGCATCGGCTGATTTCTCGCGAAGAAGGTCGATCTGGGGCCATGGACGCTCGGGGTTCACGTGGTCGGGGGTGACCGGGGAGACGCCGCCCCAGTCGTCGATGCCGGCCCGCAGGAGCAGCGAGAACTCGGCGTCGATCAGGTTCGGCGGGGCCTGCACCCGGGCCCGCGGGCCCATGATGATCCGGCCCACCGCCACCGTCGCCGCCAGCTCGCGCAGCTCGGCGTCGGGCATGCCGCGCATCGCCGTGTCGGGCTTGGCGCGGAAGTTCTGGATGATGACCTCTTGGATGTGCCCGTACTCGCGGGCCGCCCGGCGCATCGCGAAGATCGCGTCGACCCGCTCGGCCCGGGTCTCGCCGATGCCGATCAGGATGCCGGTGGTGAACGGCACGCCGACCCGGCCCGCGTCGTCGAGCACCCGCAGGCGCACGGCCGGCTCCTTGTCGGGCGAGCCGTAATGCGGGCCGCCCTTCTCCGACCACAGGCGGGTGGCCGTGGTCTCGAGCATCATGCCCATGCTGGGCGCCACCGGCTTGAGCCGCTGAAGCTCGGCCCAGCTCATCACCCCGGGGTTCAGGTGGGGCAGCAGGCCGGTCTCCTCGAGCACGGCGATCGCGACCGACCGCACGTAGTCGAGCGTCGAGTCGTAGCCGCGCTCGTCGAGCCACTGCCGGGCCGCGGGCCAGCGCTCCTCGGGACGGTCGCCGAGCGTGAACAGGGCTTCCTTGCACCCCTGGGCGGCGCCCTCGCGGGCGATCGCGAGCACCTCGTCGCGCTCCAGGAAGGCGGCCGGCAACCTGTGCGGCACCGTGGCGAAGGTGCAGTAGTGGCACCGGTCGCGGCAGAGCCGGGTCAACGGGATGAAGACCTTGCGGGAGTACGTCACCACGCCCGGCCGCCCGGCCTCGCGCAGGCCCGCGTCGCGGATGCCGCCGGCGATGGCCAGCAGCTCGTCGAACTGCTCGCCGGTGGCGGCCAGCAGGGCGGCCGCCTCCTCGGCATCGACGGCCTTGCCGTCGGCGGCCCGGCGCAGGGCCCGTTTGACCTGCGCCTCGGTCGGCGCCGGCTCGGTGGGCGTGATGCTGATGTTGGCTACTGCCGCGTTGACCTCGACCACCAGAGCAGCCTAGGCCGGAATTCTTTTCGCTGCCCCAGCGGTGCCCGGGCGCGCGCAGTGGGATAGGACACGGCGCCCGGGCTTGAACACGCTCGGTCAGTGGCGCGGCGGGTCCTGATCGGCCGGGCCGAAGCCGGGCCGGTCGTCGGGGATCTTCTCCGTGCGGTCCTCACCCGGGGCCGGAGCGGCGGGCGCGGCGGGCGCGGGCGGCGCGGGTGTGGGCGGCACGACCTGGGTCGGCTCGGAGAAGGGCGACGACGCGGCAGGAGGAGCCGGCGGGGCCGACGCGGGACTGGGCGGCGGGAAGCCGGACGCGGGCGGGGCCGACGTGGGATAGCCGGGCGCGGGCGGGGCCGATGCCGGATAGGCGGGCGCGCCCGAGGCCGGGATCGGGACGGCCGGCTGGTTCCACGAGGGCGGCTGCGGCTGGCCGTACGTCTGCGGAGGGCCGTAGGGAGCGGCGCCCGGCGGAGGCGGATAGCCGCCCGGCTGGGGCGCGCCCGGGTATTGCCCGCCCGGGTGCGGCGGGTAGCCCGGCTGGCCCGGGGGCGGGCCGTAACCCGGCTGGCCGGGGAACGCGCCCGGCTGGTTGTACTGCGGGTTGCCGTACACCCCGGGCTGGGGTTTGGGCTTCGGCACGTGGAACATGCCCTGCCAGACGCGGAACACCGCGTACGCCGCGACGCCGAAGACGCCGAGCCAGGCGCCGCGCACGAGCAGCTCCTCGAACGCCGCGCGGGCGCCGCTGTCGCTGGCCAGGTTGATCAGGCCGATCAGGAAGCCGAACAGCACCCCGAAGAAGGCCACCACCGCGTATTCCACCAGGGCGGCCACGACGACCAGCTGGGCCTTGGGGTGACGCGGGCCGGTGAGCAGCGCCAGGAGCACGGCCGCGAGCGGGAAGAAGATCGTCGCGAGGTTGACGAAGTCGTCGAAGCTGCCCCGCGTGCGCGGTCCGAACCCGAGACCGCTGTCCGGGATGAGCCGGACGACCGCCACGAACAACAACAGCGCGGGCGCGCCCACGAGCGCGTAGACCGCGAGGTCACGCAGCGGGCGCAGAAACTGGAGAGCCGACTTGCCTTCGCCCGGCGGCGGCTGCGGTGGGCTGGTCACGAAAACTCCCTGAACGTGGGGATGGTCGGGTCCGCTCAGCGTAGTCCGGGCCCGCACGGTGCACCGATACGCCGTGCGCGAGGATGGGTGCATGCGGATCGTGGTCCTTTCCGGCGGCATCGGCGGCGCCAAATTCCTTGTCGGCGTGCGCGCGCACGCCAAGACGATCGGCGCGGAGGTCACCGCGGTCGTGAACGTCGGTGACGACGTACGGATGCACGGTCTTCAGATCTGCCCCGACCTCGACAGCGTGATGTACACGCTGGGTGGCGCGCACGACCGCGAGCGCGGGTGGGGGCGCGTCGGAGAGACCTGGGTGGTGAAGGAGGAGCTCGCCGCCTACGGCGCCGAGCCGTCGTGGTTCGGCCTGGGTGACAAGGACACGGCGACCCATCTCGTACGGACCCAGATGCTCACCGCGGGATATCCCCTCTCCCAGGTCACGGCCGCGCTGTGCACCCGCTGGGAGCCGGGCGTGACGATCCTGCCGGCCACCGACGACCGGCTCGAGACCCACGTGGTGGCCGACGTCGAGGGCGAGCGCAAGGCGATCCACTTCCAGGAGTGGTGGGTGCGCTACCGCGGCGGCGTGCCGACCCACCGCTTCGTCTTCGTGGGCGCCGAGGCGGCCAAGCCCGCCCCCGGAGTGCTCGACGCGCTGGCCGCGGCCGACGTGGTGCTGATCGCGCCGAGCAACCCGGTCGTCAGCATCGCGCCGATCCTCGCGGTCGGCGGCCTGCGTGAGGCGCTGGCCGGTGGCCGGGCCCCGGTGGTCGGCGTCTCCCCCATCATCGGCGACTCGCCCCTGCGCGGCATGGCCGACAAGTGCCTGGCCACCATCGACGTCGAGGTCAGCGCGGCGGCGGTCGGCCGCCTCTACGGACCCCGCTCCGAGGGCGGCGTGCTCGACGGCTGGCTGGTCGACTCCAGCGACGCCGGGGCCGAGGTGCCGGGCGTCGAGACCCGGGCCGTCCCGTTGTGGATGAGCTCCGAGGAGGCGACCGCACAGATGGTCGCGGACGCCCTGTCCCTCGCGGGCTTCCAGAAAGGATGACGTTTGTGACTGACGGGCTCGAGATCCTCCCGGTGCGCGGCATCGGCGACGTGGTGGCCGGCGACGACCTGGCCGGCCTGATCACCGAGGCCGCGCCGTGGCTGGCCGACGGCGACGTCCTGGTCGTGACCAGCAAGATCGTGTCGAAGGCGGAGGGCCGCCTGGTCGAGGTGCCGGCCGACGGCCCGGAACGCGACGCGGCCCGCGCCGCCGTCCTGGAGTCGGAGACGGCCCGGGTGGTGGCCCGCCGCGGGCCGACGACGATCGTGCAGACCCATCACGGCTTCGTGATGGCCGCGGCCGGCATCGACGCCTCCAACGTGGACAAGACCCACCTGGTCCTGCTGCCGGCCGACCCGGACGCCTCGGCCCGCCGCCTCCGGGCCGACCTGCGCGCCCGCGGCCTGGACGTGGGCGTGATCGTCTCCGACACGATGGGCCGGGCCTGGCGCAACGGGCTCACCGACGTGGCACTGGGCGCGGCCGGCATCGAGCCGATCCGCGACCACCGGGGCGAGACCGACCCGTACGGCAACGAACTCGAGATCACCCAGATGGCGGTGATCGACGAGCTGGCCGCGGCCGGCGAGCTGGTGAAGGGCAAGGTCGACGCGGTGCCGGTCGCGGTGGTCCGCGGCTATCCCCGCGCGGGCATCCGCGACGCGGACGGCGCCGCGGTCCTGCTGCGCGACGCCGCCGGCGACATGTTCAGCCTGGGCACGGCCGAGGCCCGCGCGGCCGGCCTCCGCGACGCGGCCCAGCTGCCGGACGGCCCACGAGCCGCACTGCCCGGCCACCCGGCCGACCCGGCCGCCGTTGAGAGAGCCCTGTCCACGGTCACGCTGTCCCACGCCACGGTCCTGGCCCCGGCCGAGGCGATCCCCGGCAGCGGAGCGACGGCCGCCCTCCACTTGAGCACCCGGGACGCCGGCCCCGCCGGTTACATGCGCTTGGGAGCCGACGCCCACCGCCTGCGTGCCGCCCTGGCCGCCGAGGGCATCGTCACCCTGTCCCTGCCGCACGAGGACGGCATCCGCCTCGAGCTGTCGGGCGCTTAGTCCTTGGCGTCCCACTCGGCGAGGAACTCGTCGAGGAAGTCGGACAGGACCTGGTGGCGGTGCTCGGCGATGCGGGCGCCGGCCTTGGTGTTGATGCGGTCCTTCAGGAGGAGCAGCTTCTCGTAGAAGTGGTTGACCGTCGTGCCCTTCGCGGCGCGGTAGGCGGCCACGTCGGCGTGCATGGTGGGCGGGACGTCGGGGTCGTGCATGAGGCGCTTGTCCCAGCCTCCGTAGGCGAAAGCGCGGCCGACGCCGATCGCGCCGATCGCGTCCAGGCGGTCAGCGTCCTGGACGCACTGTCCTTCGAGGGTCAGCGGTACGTCGGCCACGCCGGCGCCCTTGTAGGACAGGTGCCGGATGATGTGTGCGACCGCCTCGGCCGTCTCCGCCTCGACGTTCTTGCCGATCAGCCAGGCCTGGGCGAGCTGCGGGCCGGCCTCCTCGCTGCCGGAGAACTTGTAGTCGGCGATGTCGTGCAGCAGGGCGGTCAGCTCCACGACGAAGAGGTCGGCGCCCTCCTCGCGGGCGATCCGCAGGGCCATGCGGCGGACCCGGTCGGCGTGGAACCAGTCGTGCCCGGTGGCGTCGGCGCCGAGTCGCTCGCGGACCAGCTCTTCGGCCGCGCTGATCACACCGGCCCGGAAGTCGTCGTCAGACATCCGGGCACTCTATCGCAGTCGGATTTATCCGAAATGTCCGCAAAGAGGAACGTCACACGTAGTCGTGCTCGCCCAGCTCCTTCAGCTCGTCGACCAGGTGCTTGACCTCCTGGGCGCGCTCGCGTGGGCAGACCAGCACGGCGTCGGGAGTGTCCACGATGATGAGGTCGCGGACGCCCATGGCGGCCACCAGACGGCCCGGCGTGGGCACGACGACCAGGCCCTCGGCGTCGCGCAGCAGGACGCCCGACTTGGCGTGGGTCTCGACGGCCTGGCCGACCACCACGTTGCCGGACGGGTCGGCCGCCAGCACCTCGCCCAGGGTGTGGAAGTCGCCGACGTCGTTCCAGCCGAAGTCGCCGGGGACCGTGCCGACGCGGCCGACCGTGGCCGCGCCCTCCATCACCGCGTAGTCGACCGAGATGCGCGGCAGGGTGGGCCACACCTCGCCCAGCACCTCCTCGCGCTCGGGCGAGTCCCAGGCCGCGGCGATGCGGGAGACGCCGGCCGCCAGTTGCGGCTGCTGGCGGGAGAGCTCGGACAGGAACGCGTCGACGCGCCAGACGAACATGCCGGCGTTCCAGAGATAGTTGCCCGACTTCACGTAACTCTCGGCTACGTCGTACGTCGGCTTCTCCTTGAACTCCTCGACCGCGAGGACGGGGCCGTCGCCGATCTCGCCGCCGCATTGGAGATATCCGTATCCGGTCTCCGGGCGTGTCGGCGTGATGCCCAGCGTCATCAGCAGGCCCTGCTGGGCGCCGACCATCGCTTTTTTGATGACCTCGGTGAACCGCTCCTTGTCGGAGATCAGGTGGTCCGAGGCGAACGAGCCCATGATCGCCTGCGGGTCGCGGCGGGCGATCACCGCCGCGGCCAGCGCGATCGCCGCGCACGAGTCGCGGGGGGACGGCTCGACCAGCACGTTCGTATCAGGGATGGTGTCGAGCTGGCGGGACACCGCCGCCGCGTGGGCCACGCCGGTGACCACGAAGATGCGGTCGAGGGGCGCGAGCAGGTCGAGGCGCTGGACCGTCGCCTGGAGCAGCGAGGCGTCGGTGCCGGTCAGCGGGTGCAGGAATTTCGGGTGACCCGCCCTGGACAGAGGCCAGAGGCGAGTGCCCGTGCCACCGGCCAGCACGACGCCGTAGAGTCCACCGAATTGATCGCTCATGTGCACAGAGTGTAAAGGTCAGAGCGCCGCGACTCGTTTCCAGGTTGTGACATGTACCTCGGCGCTCGACTGCCAGGTGAACTCCTTGGCGCGGTCGAAGCCGGCCTTGGCGAGGGTCAGGCGGCGGGGCTCGTCGTGGAGCAGATCGGCCAGGTCCGATGCGATGCGGTCGGGGTCCTCGGTCGTGTAGGCCACCGCGTCGCCGCCCACCTCGGGCAGGGAGAGGCGCGGGGTGGTGAGCACCGGCGTGGCGCAGGCCATCGCCTCGAGGATCGGCAGGCCGAAGCCCTCGCCGAACGACGGGTAGCAGGCGACCAGGGCGCCGCCGAGGAAGCCGGGCAGGTCGGCGTAGCGCAGGTAGCCCGGGCGCAGCAGCCGCAGGTGGGAGGGGACCTCGGCCACCGCGCGGTCGATCTCGTCGTCGTGACCCTGTCCGCCGGCCAGCACCAGCGCCGGCGGGTGCGGCCAGTCGGCCACCGCGCGGGCCCAGCCGCGGATCAGGTTGGGCACGTTCTTGCGGGGCTCCTTGGCGCCGAGGAACGCGACGTAACCGGAGTCGTTGAGGCCGAGACGGGCGCGCACGCGCGCCTTCTCCTCCTCGGTCGGCGCGTGGAACGCGGCCTGGTCGACGCCGTGGTAGGCGACGTCGATGCGGGTCGGATCGGCGTCGAGCAGGCGGATCAGCTCGTCGCGGGTCGCCTTGCTGGGCACGATCACCCGGGCCGCGCGGCGCAGCGACGTCTTGATCGCGCTGCGGAAGAACGTCCGCTTGGTGTTGTCGTAGTGCTCCGGCTCGGTGAAGAACGTGGCGTCGTGCACGGTCACCGTGACGGGGCAGCTGGCGCGCAGCGGGCACGTGTAGAACGGTGAGTGCAGCACCTGGGCGCCGACCTGCTGGGCGAGCAGCGGCAGACCCGTCTGCTCCCAGGCGAGCCGGGCCGGCCGGTGGGCGACCGCGGCCGGGCCGGCGATCACCTCGGCCTTGTCGTCGAGCATGCGGCTGTAACGCTCCGCATCCGAACGCTGGGCCACGACGGCCAGATCGACCCGGTCGGGGTCCATCCGCCCGAGGGCGCCGAGGAGGCCGTCGACGTATCTGCCGACACCTCCCCGGTCAGCGGGGACGCTGGTGGCGTCGACGAGCACTCGCGGGGGGCGACCGGCGGTCACGAGGCAACTCCCAAAGAGGTTGTAATTCAGACCACTGGCAAGACTACGCCCGCAATGCATCGCGCATGTGACGGCGACACCGCCTTGTTCCCGGCGTTTCGGCGAACTCATCGCGCGTCCAGGATCGATTACGGACGGTGACGACACTATCGTGGTCGAAGTGCAACCGACGATCCCGCAGGTTCTCGCCGCAGCCGTCCGGAATGACCCGGCTTCGCCGCTGCTGACCTTCTACGACGACGCCAGTGGCGACCGCACCGAATTGTCCGGGGCGACTCTGGACAATTGGGTCTCGAAGACCGCGAACCTGCTGGTCGACGGCCTGGGGCTGGGTAACGGCGACACCGCGGCCGTGCAGCTGCCGCCGCATTGGCAGACCGCGGCCGTCCTGCTCGGCGTGTGGTCGGCCGGCCTGGCCGCCGAGACCGGGGACACAGAGTCGGCGGATGTCGTGGTGACCACGCCAGGACAGACCAGTGCGACAAAAGCGCCAGACAGGTACGCCACGGGCCTGCTCCCGTTCGCGATGCCGCTGCGCGAGCTGCCGGCCGGCTTCGCCGACTTCGTGCTGGAGGTGCGCCAGCACGGCGACTACTTCCCCGGTCAGCCGGTCGCCCCCGACGACAGGGCGCTCGACGGCCGTACCCACCGAGAGGTCCTGGCCGAGGCCGCGGCCAAGGGCATCCCGGCCGGCGCCCGCGTGCTGATCGACGCGGGCCGGCACCCCGACCCGGTCACGTGGCTGCTCGCCCCGCTGGTCGCGGGCGCCTCGGTCGTGCTGTGCGCCAACCTGGACCCGGCGAAGACCGCCGCCCGCGCCGAGTCCGAAAAGGTCACGCTCGTTCTCTGAACAGCTTCTCGAACTCCAGCAGCGACGACGGGTTGGCCAGCGCGCCCGCGGCGGCCGCCGACTCGACCGGCGTGCCGGTGAGGATGCGCTTCACCGGCACCTCGAGCTTTTTCGACGAGAGGGTGCGCGGCACCGCCCGTACGGCATGGATCTCGTCCGGGACGTGCCGCGGCGAAAGCGCCGCACGCAGCTCGGAACCGATGCGCTTGCGCAGGGTGTCGTCGAGGGTGAAACCCTCGGCGGGCACGACGAACAGGAGCAGTTCGCCGTTGGGGTTGCCGTCCTGTTCGAGGTGCACGACGACCGAGTCGGCGATCTCGGGCAGGCTCTCGACGACCGAGTAGAACTCGGCGGTGCCCAGCCGCACGCCGCCGCGGTTCAGGGTGGCGTCGGAGCGCCCGGTGATCACACAACTGCCGTCGGCGCCGATCGTGATCCAGTCGCCGTGCCGCCAGACGCCCGGGAAGTAGTCGAAGTACGCCTCGCGGTAGCGCTTGCCGTCCGGGTCGTTCCAGAAACCGACCGGCATGCTCGGCATGGGCGCGGTGATCACCAGCTCGCCCAGCTCACCGATGACCGGGTTCCCTGCGGGGTCGTACGCCTCGACCCTGGACCCTAAGGCCCGACAGGCGATCTTGCCCTCGACCACCGGGAGCAGCGGAACCGCGCCCACAAAACCGGTGCAGACGTCGGTGCCGCCGGACAGCGACTGCAGTTGCAGCTCGGAGCCGACCGCCTCGTAGACCCAGTCGAAGCCCTCGGGCGGCAGCGGCGCGCCGGTCGAACCGATGCCCTTGAGCCGCTTGCGCGGGGTCAGACCGGCCTTGCGGCAGGCCATGATGTACGGCGCCGAGGTGCCGAAATAGGTGATGCCGGCCTCGTCGGCCAGATCCCACAGGGCCGACATGCCCGGATAGGCCGGGTTGCCGTCGAACATGACGATGGCCGCGCCCACCGCCGGGGCGCTGACCAGGAAGTTCCACATCATCCAGCCGGTCGTGGTGAACCAGAAGAAGCGGTCGCCGGGTCCGAGATCGTGGTGCAGGGCCAGCATCTTCAGGTGTTCCAGCAGGATGCCGCCGTGCCCGTGGACGATCGGCTTGGGCAGGCCGGTCGTGCCCGAGCTGTAGAGCACGTACAGCGGATGATCGAAAGGCACGTGCGCGAACGCCATCGGCTCGTCGGTTTTCAGCGCGTCGTAATCGCCGCCGCCGTGCAGGTAACCAATCGTCACCAGGTGCTCGATCGACGGGAGCGCCTCGACGATCGCGGCGACCTCCTCGCGGCGGTCGATGGCCTTGTCGCCGTACATGTAGCCGTCGACGGCAACGAGCACCTTGGGCTCGATCTGCTGCCAGCGGTCGATGACGCTGCGTACACCGAATTCCGGCGCACACGACGAGAAGATCGCGCCGAGGCTCGCGGTCGCGAGCATCAGGACGTACGTCTCCGGGATGTTCGGCGCGTAGGCGGCGACTCGGTCACCCTGGCCGACGCCGCGCGCTTTCAGCCCGGCTCGGACTTGGCGGACCTCCTCGCGCAACTCACGCACGGTCAGTTGCTCGCGGTCACGGCTTTGGCTGTACGCCTCGACGACCACCTCGTCCTCACCCAGGCCCGGGGCCCGAAGCACGTGCTCCGCGTAGTTCAGAGTGGCGCCAGGGAACCACTTCGCTCCCGGCATGGCCGGATCGCCGATCACCGCCGTCGGCTGCTGGTCCGCTTTTACCTCGAAATAGTCCCAGATCGACTGCCAGAAGCCGGGCAGGTCGTCGACGGACCACTGCCACAGCGCCGCGTAGTCGTCGTCGGCCCGGCCCAGCCAGGACATGTAGCGCCCGATGCGCGACTTCTCCCGGACGTCGGCCGGCGGCTCCCACAACACTGTGCCCGTCATGCGCTCACCTTAACGTTCATTCACCTGTTCCTGCCGGGCCCGCTGAATGGCCGTCCGGCGCGACAGGCGGTGCTCCCGCCTGATCAGAGCCTCGCGGAAACGGCGCTCGTCGTCTATGTGCTCAGGCAACACCGGAGGGACGTTCCGTGGGTGGCCCGCCACGTCCACCGCTACGAATACGAGGTATGCGGTGGCCACGGTGAGCGGCTCCGGGCTGACCACGTCCCAGCGCTCGGCGACAAGCTTGACGCCGACCTCCATCGAGCTGGTGCCGGTCCAGTTCACCTGCGCGTAGGCGTGCACGAGATCGCCGACCCGCACCGGCTCGAGGAACAGGATCTCGTCGATGGCGGCGGTCACGGCGGTGCCGCCGCTGTGCCGGGCCGCGGCCGCACCCGCCACGTCGTCGACGAACTTCATCAGCACACCGCCGTGCACGGTGCCGTACAGATTGACGTCCACCGCGGTCATGATCCGGCTCAGCGTGACCCGCGAATACGACGTCGGACGGCCGGTGGGCTGCTCACTCATGCGCCGTAGATTACGGGGCTTGCCCGGCGGCGGTACGTTGCCTGAGCAGCTGGAAAACCCGGGAGACACCCTTGCGCCACTTCAGGTCGATCTTGTACGCCGTCGTGCTGGCACCGGCGGTGTGGATCCTCGCCGCCGTCGGCTTCACCCAGGACCTGACCACCCGGGGGCGCGACGACTTCGCGGTCGAGTCCCTGGGCGGCCTGTCCCTGCTGCTGCTGGCCGGCGCGGCGTACGCCATCCTGCTCCTGGCCCCGATCTCCCCGGCCGGCCCGCTGCTGGCCGGTCTGGCGTTCCTGGGGGTCTCGATCTGGGCGCTGGCCGAGCCGCCCGGCTACGCGGGCCTGTGGCCGGCGAACGTCGCGAAGGACGGCTTCGACCTGAGCCGCCCCGGCTACGGCCTGGCCGCGATGCTGGCGATCCCGTTGATCTGTACGGCTTTGAGCGCGCGCCGCTGGGAACGTTACGAGCCGCCGGTCCTGCCGCTGATCGGCCAGATCGGCCGTTTCCGGGCCACCGCGCCGGCGCCGACAGTGCCGGCCGCGGTCCTGGAGACGACGGTCCTGCCGTCGAGGACCGACCCGGATCCGACAACGGTGATACGTCTGGGCCCGCAGCCGCCGAGCATCGACAGCGACCCGACAGTCGTCGTCAGCAGCGCATCGAGCAACGACCCGACGGTGGACACCGCCCAGCCGCAGGCCGAGGCGCCCACCACGGCCATCCGGCTCGACGAGCCGGCCGCGGTCCCCGCGACCGACGAACCCACCAGGGCCATCGCCTTCGAAGAGCCCACGATGGTGACCGCTCCAGACGAAACAACGGCGGTGACCGCCCCGGACGAAACCACCGCGGTGACCGCCGCAGACGAAACCACGGCGGTGAACGCTCCGAGCCAAACCACCGCGGTGAACGCTCCGGGCCAAACCACGGCGGTGAACGCTTCGGGCGAGACCGCGGTGGTGGGCGCGACCGACGAACCGACCGTGGGCGGCGAGCCGGCGACGGAGACCGGCCAGGTCGTGAAGGCCCCCGCGGCCAAGCCGCTTCGCGTGGAGGCGGCGGCCACGACCTACGTCTCGGAGGAACGCGAGGTCGAGTCGACCCTCTCCCGGCTGATCGCTCCCACATCACGAGCGACCGGGGTGGTGGTCTCGTCGGACGAGGCCGCCACGATCGCTTCCCTCGGTCAGGCCGCCGAGCCGGAGAAGACCGAGCCCATCAGGCTCCCGCCGGCCGGCCCCGCCAGCGGTGATCATCAGCCGCGCGTGGCGGACGTGCCCGGAGCCGGTGGCGATCAGACGCAGGTGATCCGGGATCCGGAACGCACTCAGGTCATCCGGCCCGCTTCGGAGCGGACGGAGATCATCCGCTCGGAACCGCTGGCCGCCTCGTCCATCGCGGATGCCGAACAGCCCGACATCTCGGACGATCCGACCGGCCGGATCGTGCCGCCGGCGCCTCGCGACGGTGAGCCCGAGAAGCGTGAGATGACCGTGATGAGCATGGAGCGCCCACCGGAGGAAATTCCGGCCCAGCGCCGGCCCTCCGACGACTAGCTCGCCCGGCGGGTGCAGACCGCCGGCGCGGCCGCGCCCAGGCGGAGGCACCTGCTGGATCCGCGGGGCCGCTGAACTACTGGGCTGAGCCGTCGGTCGACCAGGCCGAGGACGGGCTGCTCAGCAGGCTCAGAGGCTGAGCGTCACTCGAAAGAGTTTCGTACAGATGATCGAAGATTGTAGTATCATCCATGCATGACGTCCCCGGATGACGTGCCTTTGAATGACGACGTGCCCCTCAGCAAGAGACAGCGGCAGATCTACGCGATGATCCGTGACTGGATCGACCGTCATGGCTATCCGCCGACCATTCGTGAGATCGGCGCCGCGGTCGGGCTCGACTCGCCGTCGTCGGTGGCCCATCAGCTCGGCGTCCTCGAGGAGCGCGGCCTGATCCGCCGGGGCGCGCGCGGCTCCCGGGCGATCGACATCCGCACCCCGAGCGACGGCAACGTCTCGGTCCCGATGCTGGGCGCGATCGCCGCCGGCGCCCCGATCCTGGCCGACGAACATGTCGAGGAGCAGCTCACCCTGCCGGTCAGCCTGGTCGGCAAGGGAACGCTGTTCGCCCTGAGGGTCAAGGGCGACTCGATGGTCGACGCCGCGATCTGCGACGGCGACACGGTGGTGGTCCGCCAGCAGCAGGTGGCCGAGGACGGCGAGATAGTAGCCGCGATGCTCGACGGCGAGGCCACGGTGAAGGTGCTGCGCCGCACCAACGGCCACGTAGAGCTGGTGCCCCGCAACGAGGCCTACGACGTGATCCCCGGCGACGGCGCCACCATCCTGGGCAAGGTGGTCAGCGTCCTCCGGCGCATATAGAAAATGCTCGGGCCGCGCCCCGAAGGACACGGCCCGAGCACCGGGGTGGACTGTGGACGCGACACACCCGGCCGCGCCTCAACGAGCGCCGGGCGGCGCATTGAACGCCGCGCCTGGCGCCACCCGAGCGCCGGACGGACGCCCCGCCTTCCAGCGCGAGGTAGGCAGAGGGCGCCGGCCCTTCTCGACGCCCGGTGAACAGTGGTCTCAGCGCTTCCCGCCGGGGCCACACAATGGGCTCCGCACCTTTCCCGCCAGGTGAGCAGTGGGCACCGCGCCTTTCCCAACGCCGGCCGGTCGCTACTCCCCCTCGACGCCGGCCGGAACGCCGGATGGGCGGTGGTCGCCACTCCCCTCGACGCCGGCCAGAACGGCGGGTGGGTAATGGTCGCCCCCAACCCTGGCCGGAATCCGAAATGGGCAGTGGACGCCGGCCGGAATGTCGGGATGGGCAATGGACGCCGCTCGCCCTCGGTGCCGACCGGAACTCCGGGATGAGCAATGGGCGCCGCTTGCCCTCGGTGCCGGCCGGAACTCCGGATGAGCAAATAGGGCCACCCCCTCGGCGCCGGGTGGGCGGTGGGCCCACTTTTCTCGGCGCCGGGGCGGGTGGGTGTCAGGGCACGCCGCCGGCCTTGACGGTTCGGGGCGTCATGGCCGGTGGCGTGTCTGACGTGGTGGGTCAGCGACGGCTCGGGTTGCGGCGGTCGTCGCGGTCGTCGTGGTCGCGGTCGCGGTGGTCACGGTCGCGGTGGTCACGGTCGCGGTGGTCACGGTCGCGGTGGTCACGGTCACGGTCACGGTCGCGGTGGTCGCGGTCGCGGAAGTGGTGGCCACCGCGCCAGTCCCGCTCGACCTCGAGGGCCCAGTAGCCGCGGCGGAAGCCGAAGCGCACCCGGTCGCAGTCGTAGTCCTCCCAGCGGTCGAACCACTCGCCGACCCGGCCGGCCCGCTCGCAGTCGCGCAGCGTCCGGTAGAAGCCGACGACCTGGTCGCGGTCGTGCCGCTGCACCTTGGCCGTGGACTCGCTCTTGGCCGTCGCCGACGAGCCGCTGTCCGCGGCCAGCGCCGGGGCGCCGATCGCGACGCTGGTCATCACACCCATGCCGATCATGGTCAGCATCCGAACTGCCTTGTTCATATCCAACCTCCAGCTGTGTTTTCCGCTTACGCCACAGATCGTGGCATATCGGACATAAGAGTCTTGCGGAGGCTGATACGTACTTTCGGCTGATCTTGGTTGACCGTTTGTCAGGTTTTAAATGGGTTCTGGGTAGTTCGCCAAGCGCAGGCGCCACCGGAAGATCGCCAGCGTGCCGCCCGCGCAGATCAGCCACACCAGGGCGGCGTGGCCGAGGCCGTGCCACACCATGTCGAAGCCGCCGCCGTCGACCGCGTACGTGCCGATCTCGCGTGTGGACCAGAACGGCATCAGCTTGGCGGTCGTGCCCGCCGGGTCGGCCAGCATCTGCACCGCGCACACGCTGAGCAGGGCCAGCGCACCCTCCAGCTCGCGCGGCAGCAGCGCGCCGATCAGGCTGCCGAGCGGGGCCGCCACCAGCGCCGTGGTCGCCATCATCAGGCCGGCCACCCACCAGTGGAGCAGGTCCTGGTCGACGCCGACCAGCAGCCAATATCCGAACGCCACGGCGAGGCCGACGCCGGACATCGCGGCCAGGCGGCCGCCGATGATGCTCGCGGTCGACGCGCCGGTGAGCCGCAGGCGCGGATCGACACTGCGGGAGGCGTTCACCACGAACAACGTCAAAGTGGACACCGACCAGCCGATTCCGAGCGCCAGCATGCGTGTGGACTGGCCGGCGAGGTCACGGCGTACGAGATAGAACCAGAGCGGAAGCGCGATCACCAGGACCAGCGCCACCCACCGGCGGGAGACCTCGCGAGCCGACAGGCTCGCCACCACGAACGCGGTCATCGTGCCCCCTCCAGGCTCAGAGCGCCCAGATCGAGCACGTGGTCGACGTTCTGGAGATCGTGCAGCAGGTGGGTGACGACCACGACGGCCCGGCCGGCGTCGCGCCAGGCGAAGACCTGTTGCCAGAAGTCCAGATAGGTGCCCTGGTCGAAGCCCTGGTACGGCTCGTCGAGCAGCAACAGGTCGGGCGCGTGCAGCTCGCCCAGCACCAGGTTGAGCTTCTGCCTCGTGCCACCGGACAACTGCTGCGCGGGCTGCTTGCGGCTCGGCCGCCAGGCCAGCCGGGTCGCCAGGTGGGCGCCGGTGGAGCGGGCCCGGCCGGGAACCATGCCGGCCGCCGCGCCGAAGAGCGTGAAGTGCTCCTCCGCGGTGAGCCAGCCCGCCGTGCCGCCGTCCTGCGGGACGAAGCCGACACGCCGGGTGCGGTGGACCTCGCCCGCGCTGGGCCGGGTCAGGCCGGCGCAGATGCGGAGCAATGTGGACTTGCCGCAGCCGTTGGCGCCGACGATGGCGGCCACCTCGCCGCCGCGCACCCGCAGGTTGACGCCGGCGAAGACGGTGCGGCGGCGGTAGCGCTTGGCGACACCGGCCAGATCGAGCAGCACGGGGCCGGGCGCCAGCCGCTGGGCCGAGGCCGGCGTGTTGAGCTCGGCCACCAGGTGCCGGGCGTACAGGTGGGCCGGGCCGAAGACGTCGGCCGGCGGCGCCGCGTGCTCGGCCGCCTGCTGGGCCGTCTCGTCGGTCAGCTGCCGGGCCCGGGCCGGCTGGAGTCCGAGGCGCAGGAGCTCGGTCTCGAAGAGCTGGGGCCACTCGCTCATCGGGGTGCCTTCGCTTCGATGAGGGCGTCCACGCCGTCGCGGAACTGCCGCCACTCGGCCGCCTGGCCGTCGAGGAACTCCCGGCCGGCGTCGGTGATCGCGTAGTACTTGCGGCGCGGGCCGGACTCGGACGGCTGCCAGCCGGGCACGGCGAGGCCCTGCTGCTCCAGGCGCAGCAGGGCCGGATAGAGCGTGCCGCCGGGCACGTCGGCCACGCCGGCGGCGGCGAGCCGCTGGGCCAGGCCGTACCCGTAATCGGGCTGCTCGCGCAGCATCGCGAGCAGGCACAGGTCGAGGAAGCCGTGCAGCCACGGCCGAGGCGTCATGTAGTCAGACTAACTGCATAGCAGATAGACTGACTAGTGGGGTTCAGGCGCCCTCGGCCACCTGATAGATTTCGTCGGCCACCAGGCCGTGCGCTTTGCGGTGCACGGCCGCGGCGGCGTCGGCCGACGGTGCCGCGACGAGGCAGAAGATCTTGCCGTGGGCCTCGTCGACCCAGTAGCGCAGATAGCTGACGCCGAACTCGCCCTGCGTGGCGAGGTCGGCCTGGTGTGCCTTGACGACGTCGTCGAGGTTGACGCCGCCGGCCACGGTGTGGACATCCATGTAGGTATTCATGCCTTTGACTCTCGTCGCGGACGCGTGACGGGAGATCGGGAGCGGCTACCCAGATTTCTTCGCCGGCTACCCAAGTAGTCCGAGGTTCCGGGCCTTGGCCGCGGCCGCCGACCGCGTGGGCGCGCCGAGCTTGGCCAGCACGGCCGACACGTGATGGTCGACGGTCTTCACCGAGAGCACGAGGTGGGCGGCGATCTCGGCGTTGGTGCGCCCGGCGCCGATCAGGTCGAGCACCTCGTGCTCGCGACGGGTCAGCCCGGCCGGATGGGCGCGGGTGGCGGCGCGCGGGCCCACCGGCACCGAGCGCACACCCCGGCTCCGCAACAGCTGCCGGGCCCGGCGGGCGGCGGGCACGGCGCCCAGCTCGTCGAACCTCCGCACGGCCTCGCGCAGGTGTTCCTCCTCGGGCGAGGCCATCAACGACAGGGCCGCCTCATAGCCACTGCCGATCGCGTCCCACCGCTCGGCCGACGCGGCGAAGTCGCCGTCCAGGAAGAGCTGGAACGGCTCGGCCACGGGCGATTTGAAAGACCTTTCCGATTCCGTACGCCGGAGCCAGACCGCAACCGCACCCCGCAGCCACCGGTTCCCCCGGCCCGCCACGTCGTCCGCCAGCTCGGCCTCGCACCGGGCCTCCTCCCACCGCCCGGCCAGCCACCGCCACTCGGCCCGGGTCAGCCGGGCGTAGACGATCCACTGTGGTTCGGCCGACCCGTCGGCGGTGGCCGCCGCCTCGTCCAGCAGCGGCGCGACCTCGTCGTCGCCGCGGCGCACCAGCACCGTGGTGAGCCCGAGCAGCGGGCTGATCCGGTTGATCGGCGACGCCTCGACCTCGGTGATCAAGCGACGGCCGAGCCGGGCCGCCTCGTCCCAGCGGTCGGTGCGGGCCAGGCTCACCGTGCGCTCGCCGCGCATGCAGGTGCCGAAGGCGGAGACGTCGTGCTCGTCGCAGAAGGCGATACCGGCCTCGTAGTGCGGCTCGGCCTCGGCGTAGCGGCGCTCGCAGGTGAGGATGCCGTAGAAGTTGGTATAGGCGCGGCCTGCCTGTTCGTCCAGGTCGTTCTCCTGGGCGACCCGCAGGGCGGCGGTCATCTCGGCCCACCACTCCTGGTCGCTCATCGACAGGGCGCAGGCCTGCGTGTTGAGCGCGTCGCTGACGATCGCCGGCAGGCCGAGCTCGGCCGCGGCCTCCTGAGCGCGGACGGCCAGGCCGATCGCCTCGGGGTGGCGGTCGGTCAGCATGCATTGGGTGGCGAGGTGGGCGTACGCCCGGGCCAGCTCCGGGGTTTTGTCGTGCTTCTCGAGGATGGCCAGGGCCTGCTCGGCCGCGACCATCGCCTCGCGCCGGCGGCAGAGCGCGACCAGCGCGATCGAGAGCCGCAGCAGCGCCACGCCCTCCTTGCGCTCGTCGCCCTCGGCCCGCCACAGATCGCGGGCCTTTCGCGCGGCCACGAGCTGATCGGCGCCACGGTCCAGAAGGGACAGATGAGCCGACAGGCGGTCGTAGAGCTCGGCGCTCTCGGTGATCCGCAACGCGCGCTCGTACTGCGCGGCCGCCTCGCGATGGGCGCCCAGTTCGGCGGCGCGGTCGGCCGCCCGTACGGCATGACGCAGTGTCGCCCCGGAATCGCCGGCCATCTCGGCGTGGAAGGCCATCTGGGCGTCGTCGTCACTGTCCAGCTCGTGCAGCGCGGTCAGGATGGCGGCGTGCGCGCGGGTGGCCCGATGGGCCGGCACGGCCTGCTCGACCGCGAGCCGGGCCAGCTCGTGCCGGAACCGCAGCCAGGGCGGATCCTCGACCAGCAGGCCACTTTTGATCACTTCGTCGAGGGGAGCCGCCTCGACCAGGCGCGGATCGACCCGCGACCCGGCCAGGGCCGCGGTCTCCAGCAGCGCGCGCCCCTCGGCGCTGAGCTCGGCCACCCGGGCCAGCACGGCGTCGCGGGCCGAGGCCGGCACGGCCGTGCTCCCGGCACGGATCACCTCGGTCACGAAGAACGGGTTGCCCCCGGTCAGCCGGTGCAGCTCGGCCGCCGGCAGACCGCTGTCGGCGGCCAGGACGCCCACGGCCTGGGGAGACAGCGGCGCCAGGTTGATCCGGCGGGTGGCGCGCAGCGCGGCCAGCCGGCCGAGCGCGATCCGCAGCGGGCCGTGCGGATCGAGCTCGTCGTCGCGGTAGGTCGCGATCAGCAGGGTGTCGCGCAGCCGCCGGGCCAGGAAGCGCACCAGGTCGACGGTCGCCTCGTCGGCCCAGTGCAGATCCTCGATGACCAGAAGGTGCGGCCGGCCCCGCACCTGCTGGAGCAGCGCGTCGAAGAGCTCCTCGCGGGGCGCCCGGCGGCGGCACAGCTGGTCGATCTCGCCGCCGAGCTCGGCCGCCAGGTCGAACAGCGGACCGAGCGGCCGGGGCGTGAAGAGCCCGTCGCACATCCCCCACGCCCACCGGGTCCCGTCGCCGGTCCGCTCGCGCAGCGCCTCGACCAGGCTCGTCTTGCCGATGCCGGCCTCGCCCGCGATCAGCACGAGGCGCACGTCGCCGTCGGCGGCGTATTCCACCAGGGAGGCGAGGGCGTGCTCGCGCTCGAGAAGGGGCATGGGCCCCAGTCTGGCCCTCCCGGGGGCGGAGGACAGTCGGGGAACTTACTGCGTGAGCATCGTCCAGTTCTCCTCGGTGGCGAAGCCGAAGCGCTCGAAGAAGGCCGTCGTCTGCTCGTCGGCGTGCAGGTAGAAGTGGGTGGCCCCGGTGGACAGCAGCGCCTGGGTGACCGTACGGGCGTACCCCTGCCCCTGGAACGTGGGAAGGGTGCCGATGTTGGCGAGGCCGGCGTAGTCGCCGGTCGTGATGGCGACGCCGGCCGCGACCGGCTCGCCCTCGCCCGTCTCGGCGACGTAGGCCGTGACCTGCGGGCTGTCGAGCACCTCGGGGGTGTAGACGGCCGAGACCAGCTCCGGCGGCGCGCCGAAGACACCGGCCACGACGGTGGCGAAGGTCTTGTGCTCGTCGCCCTTGATCCGCCGCACCCGGCCCGCCGCCGCCAGCCGCGGCTGCGACAACGTCATGAACGGCTGAGGGGTGGTGGTGGTCCGGCCGTGCCGGGCGGCGACCTCGCGCAGTCGATCGCTTGGCTCGCCGCGCAGCCGGAGGGACCACGGCGCCGGGCCGGCCTCGCGGTCGGCCAGCTCGGCCAGGGTGGCGACCTCGTCCACGTCCGGCGCGGACTGCGGAACGACGATCGGGTTGAGGGCGGGAATCACCGAGCGGGTCAGGGCCAGCAGCGTGCCCGTCGGGCCGGTGGTGTGGAAGGAACCCGGCACCAGTGAGGTCAGCGCCTCGATGCCGTCCCGGAAGGCGTACGCGAAAGCGTCGTTGGTCTGCACTTTCACTGCAACGCGACGATCGGGCGCGCGTTCGGCGGTGGGGCGAGGATCACTCCGCCGTGACCGGCTGCACCTGGCCGACCGCCTGGTTCGGCGCCGAGCAGGCGGTCTGCGGCTGGGCCACGAAGACGGCGGCGGTCTCGTTGGGCGGGTAGACGCGGAAGCCGCGCACCTGCACCGGCTTGCAGGAGGAGGCGCTGACGTTCTGGTAATTCGCGATCTGTACCGTCGCGTGCACCTTGTCGCCCGGCTCGAGCCTGACCGTGCGCTTCTCGCCCGGCGTCCGGGTGAAGGCGCTGCCGACCTGCGTGCCCTGGTCACCGGCGACGAACGAGACACCCGGATATCCGTACAGCGTGCAGGACGATCCGGACGTGTTGGCGAACACGATCCGCTCGGTGGTGTGACCGGCCGACCCGCCTCCCTCGTCGGCCACCACGGTGACCTTGAGGTTCTTGCTGAGACAGGACTTGACGGCGGTGGATCCTGACGTCGTCGTCCGGGTCGGCGCAGGCGCGGCCGTGGTCGTCTCCGGAGGGCTGGTCGTCTCCGGAGGGCTGGTCGTCGCCGTCGTGGGTGTGGGTGCCGGCGCCGGGGCGGCGCTGGTCGACGAGCCGCATCCGCCGGCCGCGAGGACGAGCCCGGCCGCTCCTACCGCAATGATCGTTCGCATGACTCGAGGATTCCCTCGGGCCGTTCCCACGGAAACGGAAGGTGATCCTCGAGTCACTGCTGAACCACCTACGGGATGAAGACCGCCCGTACGCAGTTGTCCTCTTTCTCCTTGAAGATGCGGTAGCCCTCGGGGCCTCGGTCGAGCGGCATGACGTGGGTGGCGAGGTGCTCGGTGGTGAGTTCGTCCTTGGCCATGCGCTCCAACAGCATCGGGATGTAGCGCTGGCCGTGCATCTGCGCCCCGCGCACCGTGAGGCCCTTGTTCATCAGCGCGCCGAGCGGGAACTTGTCGACGAAGCCGGCGTAGACACCGAGCACGAAGACCGACCCGCCCTTGCGGCAGGCGTGTATCGCCTCGCGGACAGCGATCGGACGGTCCGTCTGCAGGCGCAGCTGCTGTTTGATCTGGTCGTATCCGAAGTGCGCGCCGGGCGAGTGCGCCTCCATGCCGACCGCCTCGATGCAGACGTCAGGCCCGCGGCCACCGCTGCGCTCGCGCAGCTCACCGGCCACGTCGGTGCGCTCGTAGTTGAGCGTTTCGGCGCCGGCGTACTTCCCGGCCTGGTCGAGGCGGTTGTCCAGGCGGTCGATGACGATGACCCGGTCGGCGCCGAGCAGCGCCGCCGCGCGCGCCGCCATCTGGCCCACCGCGCCCGCACCCCAGACCGCGACCACGTCACCCGGCCTCACCCCACCCAGATCGGCGCCCATCCAGCCGGTGGCGGCCGAGTCGGAGGCGAACAGCGCGCGCTCGTCGCTCACCTCGTCCGGCACGGTGAACGCGCCGACGTCGGCGAACGGCACCCGGACGTACTCGGCGTGGCTCCCGGCGTTGCCGCCCATCGCGTGCGAGTAGCCGAAGCAGCCGCCGGGCGCGTGTCCCCACATCGTCTCGGTGATGGCCGGGTTGGTGTTGCCGTTGTCGCACAGCGAGAAGAGCTGCTGGTCGCAGTACCAGCAACTGCCGCAGGCGATGAACGACGAGACCACGACCCGGTCGCCGACGTGGTGCCGCTGCACGTCCGGGCCAACTTCGACGACCTCGCCCAGGAACTCGTGCCCGAGCACGTCGCCCTTCTCCATGAACGGGATGTAGCCCCCGATCAGGTGCAGGTCGGAGCCGCAGGTGACGGTCCGGGCCACCTTGACGATGATGTCGCCCGGGTTGCGCAGTTCCGGGTCGGGCACGGTCCCTACGGCGAGCTTGTTGACGCCCTGCCACTGCAACGCCTTCACAGCAGTCCTCCCTCACGGCCGTGCTCGGTCACTTCGCGCAGCGGCCGGCTGAGCAGTGTCTTCTGAGTGGTCGGCCGGGACGGCAGCAACACATCACCGACCTCCACCAGGGAGCGGGTCTCGCGCAGGGCCCGGCGGACCTCCCCCTCGCTCACCGGGGAGCCCTCGGGGATCCGTACGGAAATCTCCGTCCCTCGATCTCCTGGCGCGGCCGACAGATTGATCTCGACATCGCCGGCGAGCTCGCGCAGGCGGGGTGGCAGCTCGGAGAACGGCCGGTTCACCGTCACCACGTGTGTGCGACGTGGTGACGGTGAACGCTTTCGCAAGGCCGCCAAGGCGGCGCCGGCAGCGATCGGCGTGATGACGAGCAGTGCTCTTCCCGTACGGCCCATGGTGCGTCCCTTTCGTTCGGCTCATGGGCCGCGTACCTCGGTAGGGCATCGATAAACTAGTCGAGCGCGCCCTTGATCTTGTTGACCACATTGGCCACACCCTGACCATGGGCGCCCGCGCCGGTGCCCGGCTTGCCCTTGCCCATCGAGCCGTCGTAGGTGACGAACAGCTTCGGGTCCGGCGCCGGGCCCAGCGGCTTGTCGTCGGTCAGCGGCTGCGCGTCCGGCACATAGATGATCTCTTCCTTGCCGTTGAGCGCCGGCCCGCGCGCCCACCGGCCCTCGGCCGCGGTGCTCTCCGGGTCGAAGCTGTAGAAGGTGTGGTTGGCCTCCGGGTGCTCGTGCTCGGCGTTGGAGTCCTCGATGCCGTTCTCGGTGAAGCCGTCCTCGATGAGCTGCTCGATGCCGAGCAGCCACTGCTGCTGGTGATAGGTGTCGCGGGCCAGGTTGAACTGGAGCATGTCCTTGACCCCGCGGTCGTCGGTCATGTTGTAGATGCGGCTGGTCTGTAGGCGGCTCTGCGCCTCGGCGGCCACGTTGGACCGGAAGTCCGCGAGCAGGTTGCCGCTGGCCACGATGTATCCGGCGTTCCACGGCACGCCCTGGCTGTTCGTCGGCATGGGGCCGCCGCCGGTCACGATGGCGTGCTGCGGGTTCTGCCCGCCGAGCACGGCGGCGAGCAGCGGATTGGCGGCGGCCGCCTTCTCGGTGGCCTCCGACGGCGCGCCCTCGAGCAGGCGGGCCAGCATGGTCGTGAGCATCTCGACGTGACCGATCTCCTCGGTCGCGATGTCCATGATCATGTCCTTGTACTTGCCGGGCACTCGGCACGACCAGCCCTGCCACAGGTACTGCATCATCACGGTCATCTCACCGAACTGGCCACCGATCAGCTCCTGGAGCTTGGCCGCGAAGAACGCGTCCGGCTTCTCCGGCTTGGCCTGGAACTGCAGGTAATCGACGTGTTTGAACATCACGTGCCTCCCTTGCGGTGTCGTGCGGTACGACAGTCGGGCTACCCGCTCACCTGGCCCCGCCGGGTCGGCTGCGGCCTCTGAGGGCCGCGCCGGCCGGGGAAGACGGGCCCATGGTCGTTGCTGCTCCCCTGCGGGCCCGCGTGGCCCGCGTCGCGCCCTGGTTCGGACCGGCCTTCGTGGCCGCGATCGCCTACGCCGATCCCGGCAACTTCGCGACGAACTTCACCGGCGGCGCGAGCTTCGGCTATCTGCTGGTCTGGGTGATCGTGGCGGCGAACGTGATGGCCATGCTGATCCAGTCGCTCTCGGCCAAGTTGGGCCTGGTCACGGGACGCGACCTGCCCGAGTGGTGCCGCGAGAAGCTGCCCCGGCCGGTCGCCCGCGGCCTGTGGGTGCAGGCCGAACTGGTCGCGATGGCCACCGACCTGGCCGAGATCATCGGTGGCGCCCTGGCCCTCTATCTCCTGTTCGGCGTTCCGCTCCCGATCGGCGGGCTGATCACCTGCGCGGCCGCGTTCGCCCTGCTGGAACTGCACCGGCACGGTGTGCGCCGGTTCGAGACGGTGATCGGCGCCCTGCTCGGCGTGATCCTTCTCGGCTTCCTCTACAACTCGCTGCGCTCAGGCGTCGACGTCCCCGCCCTGGGCGCCGGCATGATGCCGTCGTTCGACGGGCCGGACAGCCTTGTGCTGGCCACCGGCATCCTCGGCGCGACAGTGATGCCGCACGTGATCTACCTGCATTCGGCGCTGACCAAGTCGCGGGCGGTGGCCGCCCGGTCGCGCCTGCGCGAGGCGCTGCGCTATCAACGGGCCGACACGCTGGTCGCGCTGGGCGCGGCCGGGCTGGTCAACCTGGCCATGCTGGTGATCGCGGCGCAGCTGTTCTTCGGCTCGGACGTCGCGTCGCTGGAGGGCATCCACACGGCGTTCGCCTCGGTGCTGGACGGGCACGCGGCGACGGCTTTCGCCATCGCCCTGCTCGCCTCCGGCCTCGCGTCCTCCAGCGTCGGCACTTACGCCGGGCAGGTGGTCATGCAGGGTTTCATCGGCCGTACGATCCCACTGGCGGCCCGGCGGCTGATCACCATGGCGCCCGCGATGGCGGTGCTGATGCTCGGCGCCGACCCGACGAGCGCGCTGATCTGGTCGCAGGTGGTGCTCTCCTTCGGCGTGCCGTTCGCCCTGGTACCCCTGATCTGGCTGACCCGGCGCCGGGACGTGATGGGTGACCAGGTCAATCACCGGGTCACGACGATGGCCGCCTCGGCCGCGGCCCTGCTGATCATCGGGCTGAACGTGCTGCTGATCGCGAGAACGCTGGGTTGACCGCCGCCGAAAGGGGCATGCGGGCCGGCATGGCGACTTACAGCAGACCGGTCCGCCCGGCCAGGGCCGCCGCCTCGGCCCGGCTGGCGACGTGCAGCTTGCGCAGCAGCGTCGCGGTCAGGCGCTTCACGGTGCGTTCGGAGACGTGCAGCTTGGTCGCGATCTCGACCGTCGACGAACCGGCCGCGATCAACCTCAGCAGTTCACGGTCCTCATCGGACAGATTGTCGGGCGTGGCCGGGCGGCCGTTCCTTTCGACCATCACGGCGAGCAGGCTCTCCGGCAGCACCGCCCAGCCGTCGATGACGGCGAGCAGCGGCTGGAGGATGTCGGCCGGGTCACTGCTCTTGGGCAGGAACCCGCTCGCGCCGGTCCGCAGCGCCTCCAGCGCCAGCTCCGGATCGTCGTCGCCCGACATGGCGAGCACCCGGGCCCGGGGCGCGGCCCGGCGCACCGCGCTGATCGCCCGCATCCCTCCCGGCGGTGGCATGCGCAGGTCCACGAGCACCACGTCAGGCACGGCGTGCCGGACCACACTCGCCGCGTACGCCGCGTCGCCGGTGGTCGCCACCACGGTGGCCCGCCCGCCACTGACCTCGGGCAGGAGCAGCTCCAGGCCGCGGGCAAAGAGATTATGGTCATCGACGACCGCCACTCGGATGTTGCGCATGGCCGCCGGTTGCCCCCTCCGGGCCGAGTCATGCGCCTGATCCGCCGCCCCCGCGCCGCCGGCTCCCCGGTCGCCGCCGATCCCGGGCTGGTGCTGGCCCGGAGCCTCTGTCATGAACTGCGGCCGCCGATGGCGACGCTCGCCGCGCTGTTGCGGGCGCTGGAGGACGCGCCGCCGGAGCCGCGCCGCAGCGAACTGGCCCGCCTGGCCGCCGAGCACGTGGAATACGCCGGCGCGGTTCTCAGCGAGGCCGCCGAGACCGCGTCGGGACGGACCGGGGGTTCCCCGGCGGCCGAGCCGCTTGCTGAGGTCCTTCCCACCATCCGCGCCGCCGCGCCGGGATTGTCGGTTTTCGCGACCGAGGCGGCGTTGCGATGGCCCGTGCACGCGGCGCACACCCGGCAGATCTTGATCAATCTGGCGGGCAACGCGCTCCGCCACGCGCCCGGACCGGTTCGGCTCACCGCCTCGGTGCGGGCCCGCCGCCTGCGCCTGACCGTCGTCGACGGCGGCGGCGTGACGCCGGCCCTGCGCACCGCCCTCCGTCGCCGCACCGCGCCGCCGGACGACCACGGCCTCGGCCTGTGGGTGGTCCGCCAGCTGGTGAGCTCGCTGGACGGGTCGGTCCGGGCCCGGACGGCCTCACCCATCGGCCTGGCCATGGAGGTCGTCCTGCCGCGGTGGCCCCGGCGGGCCATCGCCCGGCCCGGGTGGGCCGCCCGGCGGGGAAGTCCACTGACGTGAAGCCGGACCTCTTATTGCGAACCCTCGTTCTAGCCCCATGGCTGGTCGCGCTCGCCATGTACGCCGGAGGCGAACCCCGAAGTCTCCTGCTCGCCCTGGTGATCGCCGGCGTCTGGGTGGCGCCGCTGATCCGCGACCGCCAGGTGGTGCAGCAGAAACGCCTCCCCTAGGCAGATGCGGGCGAATTCGGAGAGGTCGAGGCTCTCGTCCGGGGAGTGGGTGCGCGAGTACGGGTCCTCGGCCCCGGTCACCATGATCGCGGCGCCCGGGAGCAGGTCGCGGAAGTCGGCGATGAACGGGATCGAGCCGCCGAGGCCCATGTCGACCGGCTCCGTGCCGTCCCAGGCGTCGCGCAGGGCGGCGCGGGCGGCGTCGAAGAACGGGCCCGTGGCGTCGAGGGCGGTGGGCTCGCCGGTGAGCTCCAGGGTGACCCTCACCTGGGCGCCCCACGGCACGTGCTTCTCCAGGTGGGCTTTGATCGCCAGCCAGGCGGCGCCGGCGTCGTCGCCCGGCGCCACCCGGACGCCGATCTTCGCCTTGGCCACCGGCACGAGGGCGTTGGGGGCGGCGCCGGTCGGCGGGGCGTCGATGCCGAGGACCGAGATCGACGGTTTGGTCCAGTTGCGCGCGGCGACACTTCCGGAGCCGATCAGGCGTACGCCGTCGAGCACGCCGGCCTGCCGGCGGAAACGCTCCTCCGGATAGTCCAGGGTCGTGTGATCGGAGCCGACGAGGCCGTCCACGGCCGGGTTGCCCTCGGCGTCGTGCAGAGTGGCGATGAGCCGCGACAGCACCGTGAGGGCGTCCGGGGCCGGGCCTCCGTAGATGCCGCTGTGCACGGCGGACTCCAGGGTCCGTACCTCGACGAAGCAGTTGACCTCGCCGCGCAGCGACGTGGTCAGCGCGGGCACGCCGATGTCCCAGTTGGTCGAGTCGGCGATCACGATGACGTCGGCCCGCAGATCGTCGAGGTGGTCACGGAGCATGCCGCGGAGCGACTGGGAGCCGTACTCCTCCTCGCCCTCGACGAACACGACCACGCCGACCGGCAGGTCGTCGCCGCAGGCCCGCAACGCGGCGACGTGCGCCATGATGCCTGATTTGTCGTCGGCGGTCCCTCGGCCGTACAACCGGCCGTCCCTCTCCTGCGGCTCGAACGGATCAGAGGTCCACAGTGCGGGGTCGCCGGCCGGCTGCACGTCGTGGTGGGCGTAGAGCATGACGGTCGGCGCACCGGGCGGCGCGACCCGCCGCCCGATCACCGCGGGCCGGCCGCCGCTGCGGACGATCTTCGTGTCCAGGCCGCAGCCGCGGAGGAGCTCGGCCACGACGCCGGCCGACCGGTCCACCTGAGCATGGTCGAAGCCGTCGAAGGCGATGCTGGGAATGCGCACCAGCCGTTCCAGATCGGCGCGGACGCGCGGCATCTCCCGGGCCACCGCGGCCCGGAGTTCCTGCTGTGAGATGGTCATGGCGGGCTACGTTCCCGCAGGTGGCTGGCCCGTACACGACTTGCTGACGTGACGCTGGGCTATTTCGGAGGCAACGTTCCGCTACCGGACGGTTCCGTCCACGAGGTCGGCCAGATACGCGATCGCCGCCGCGTGGCGCGCGACGTCACCCAGTTCCAGCCGCCCGGGATGGTGGTGGATCAGCTCGGCGCCCTCGACGAGCCACGGCACCGGGATCCGGCCGCTCAGATGGGCCTCGATCAGTGCGCTCGTCAGCCGGCCGGGCGGGCGGGCGCGGAACTCGCTGTCGAAGGCGGGATGGCCGGTTCCGGTCTCGCCGCCGCTCATCAGCTTGGCGATGCGGCCGCGCCGGGTGACCTCGGCCGGCGGGAGACGGCGGTTCAGCGCGGCCACGACGACCACGTGGTGATGGGAGCCGCCGTCGGCGTCGGTCACCGAATATTGGGCCACGCTCAGCTGACGGCCGCGGGGTGCGGCCGAGAAGACGTACTCGATGCCCCGCTTGTTGGCCCCGGGCAGATGGCGGCCCCAGTCGACGCCGGGGTGCTCGGTGTAGCTCCACCCGTTGCCGTCGGCCCAGGCGCGCCGGTGGTCCCGCGCGCGGTTCCGCCGCCAAATCGCGGCCACCAAAAGCACGGCGAACAGCAGCCCGAACACGAGACAGAACAGGCCGATCACGGCGCCGAACGGCTCACCCACCGGACGTGCGCCGCAGCGCCACCCGCGCCAGCACGACGCCGGCGACGGCGTCGGCCACCGCGGCCAGGGCGCCGACGGCCGCCAGGACACCGGCCATGGCCGCGAAGCCCGGCCGGACGGCGAACACCGCCAGCGTGATCAGCACACCGATCAGCCGCAGCCACATCAGGCCGTCGGCGCGACGGGCCAGGCGGGCCGATCCCCCGGCGAAGGCGACCGCGACCGGCACCAGCAGCGCCGCGCCGATCACGGCCGAGACGCCGGCCAGGACGAACGTCACGCCCTTGGCGTCGTCGTTCAGCGTCCAGGCCAGATAGCTGATGGCGGCCAGCGCCAGGTCGGCCGCGATCACCACCGCGGTCAGCGCGGCCGAGAAGCCGCTGCGGCTGCGGCGGATCGGTGAGGTCGTCACGCCTTCGCCGCCGGCGGCCAGTGGCCCTCGTGGAAGCCCGCGTTGTCGGCGAGCTTCTGCCGCAGCGTCGCGTTGGCCGAGGCGCAGAGCGCCTTCAGCGTCTCGGCGCCGCCGATCAGCGAGGCCGAGGCGGCCAGGGCGGCTCCGGCCGCGATGATCGGGGCGGCCGGCAGGCCGACGATGGTCGCGGTCGAGCCGAGCGCGCCGACGATGCCGACCGCCAGCGCGACCAGCGCCGCCACGAGGCCGATCCAGAACGCCAGGATGCCGGTCGAGACGGTGCTCAATGCCGAGGCGATGCCGTCGGTCAGGCTGGATTTGACCTTGTCCAGCGCGGCCTTCTGCAGGGGCAGAGTCTGCCGGTACGCGTCGGCGGCGTCACCGTCCCATTTGTCGTCCGCGCTGAGCAGGCCGGCCTCGGCCGTCTGCACCTGGGCGCTGACCGGGCCGCCGACCAGGTCGCTCCACGCCTCGGCGGTGTCGCCCAGCGCCGACGGCGAGCCCATGTTGGACAGCACCTCGTTGAGGTTGGTCCAGACCCGCTGCATGAAGCCGGTGAACTTGTTCCAGCCGGCGACGACCTTGTCCTGGAGGAAACCCGGCAGCCAGCCGATCTTGGCGTTGATGGCGTTCTGGAGCTCGGTGGTCTTGGCCTGGATCTGCTCCAGCACCGAATTGATCTTGTCCAGCAGGCCGGCCTCGGTGCTACTCACGGACATCCCACACCCCCTTGAACTGCCGGGCGGCCTTCTCGTCGCTCGCCTCGTAGGCGGCGGCCACCTTGTCGAGCGCGACGCCGAGATCGGCGTACACGGTCGTGGCCTCGCCGAGCAGCATGGCCACCTTGTCCTGGATCTCGGCGTACGTGCGCATCAGCCCGGTCGGCACACTGGCCCAGGAGAGCTGGGTATTGTCCAGCCGGAGGGCCCCGGCCTCCTGACCGGCATGCCCGGTCACCTGAGCGACCCGGTCCCACATCTCGGCGTCGCGCCGCAGCGCCTCGATCGCGGCCGTGACACTCACCAGCGCTCCCCCTTCTCGCTCAGATCAGCCTTAGCTTCCGGGCCAGGCCGAACGGGTCCTGCGTCTCACGCTGGGCGGCGCCGAGCGGGCTGTCGGCGATCACCTGCTGGACGCTGTGCGCGGCCGCTTTCTCGTACGCCGACCGGAACGCCGCCGTCGTCTGGCGCCCGATGTTGATCTCATGAGCGCCGCGCAGCCACTCCCGGCCGAACCGCACATCGACGACCTCGCCGCCGCCGGTAACAGTGACAGCGACATGCCGGTCGGGGCTATGCCCCGTGTGGGTGGCGCCCAACGTGGACCGGAGCTGTCCCGACACCTCGTCGAGGCCCCGCTCGACCGCCTCCAGCAGGGCCAGCAGCTCGCTCAGAGCGGCCCGGCGGTCCTCGGCCGACATCGGCCTGGTGGCCAGCTCCCCCAGCTGCCAGCGGAAGTCTTCGAGGGATCCGGCATCGGCGTGGCCTTCCCCGTACGCCTCGCCCCAGGCGGCCAGCCGCCGGGTCAGGGCGTCTCGGGCCGCGTCGATGACCGCGGCCGGAAGACCGTCCGGTCCGAGCTCGCGTTTCCAGCCGGCTGCCACCGACACCTCGGCCACCTGCCCTTGCGCGTCCACCGCCACGCGCACCGAGCCGGTCCCGTCCGAGCCGGGCCTCGAGGGCGTGGCCGCCGCGGACTGTGCCGTCCGCGCCAGCGCCTCACCCTCCTCGAGAAGGCCGGCCAGCTCCTCGCTGTCCAAGAGCGTCCCCCATGCTCGGTCGCCGCCCCCGCGCGGCGGCTTCCGACAGTGGCAAAGCCATCACCGGAGAAGCAATCGGTTCGATCGATGTGGACAATAGGACAAAAAGGCTATCGGCCCTGGAAGGTCGGGGTTCGCCGCTCCATGAAAGCGAGCTGCCCCTCCCGCTCGTCGGCGCTGCCGGCACAGGCGTCGACCAGCTCACGGGCCCGCGCGGCCAGCTCGGGGTGGGCGGTGGCTTTGATGGAGGCCTTGGCCGCCCGCACCGACAGAGGGGCATTGGAGGCGATGGCGGCAACCGTCCGGCGTACATCCGAATCGAGGTCTTCGCCCTTCAGCAGCCGATTGACGAAGCCGGCCGCCAGCGCCTCGGCCCCACTGAAGGTCCGGGCGGTGAGCAGAAGATCGGCCGCGTGAGCGGGCCCGACAACACGCACGAGCGTCTCGGCCAGGGCAACCGGATAGCCGACCCCGAGCCGCGCGGCCGGAATGGCGAAGGAGGAACCGTCGGCCGCGATCCGAAGATCGGCACTGAGGGCAAGGGCCATGCCGGCCCCGAAGCAGTGTCCGCGGATGACCGCGATGAGCGGCGTCCGAAGCCCGCTCAAGGTCCCGAAAAGCCCCGAGAGAGCGTCGTTGAACGCCTGCCGCCCGCCCTCGGAGTCGTGGTGCCCGGCGAACTCGGAGATGTCGGCCCCGGCGCAGAAGGTCTCACCCGCACCCGCCAGCACGATGCTGCGGGCCTCGGGATCGTCGTCGAGCTCACGAACCGCGGCTTCGAGAGCGCCCATCATCGCCACCGACAGGGCATTACGCCGCGCCGGATTGTCGATGGTCACCCATCCGGCCCCGTCCCGCACCATGTACTCGATCACGCCCACAGTCCTACAGCATCGCGCCCCGGCCAGATCATGCCGAGCATCTGCGCGAAGAACCGCCTGTCGAAGCCGGCGTCAGCCTCCGAAGCCAAAGCGCAGAGCTGCTCCCCGGTGTACCGACCACGGGTTATGGCAGCGTCGATGTCGATGAAGTCTCGTGCCGCAGCGCGGTTGTAGAGGGCATCCATCTTGCCGGCCATCACATCGTCCGGGTGCAGAACCGGACCGATCTGCATCTCCACCGGCGGCTGGGCTCGCCAGTTGGCGACGAGTTCCACCCGGTGCTGCTGATTCGGGGCGAAGGTCTCCAAGCGGAGATCTACCACGTCCACGGCGGTGGGAAAGTCCGCGCGTCGCTGCCAGTCGGCGAAAAGGTCGACGTCTTCACTCGGCCTGTCGATGATGCCGTGTGCCGCGATGGCATGCCCGCCCGCCAGAGCGAAACCAAACGGACCGCCCGCGCGCAGACCGATCTCGGCGAGCAGCCGGTGCAGCGGCTCTGCCTCGTGGGGCACTACGCGGCTGCTCGACGAGCTTCGGCAAGCACCGGGTGCTTGGCCTCCCAGGCGAGCCGCACCTGCGAAGGAAGGACCAGACCCGCCCACAGACGCAGAAGCGTTGGTCCATCCAGCCACAGGTGAAGTTCCTCGCTGGTTGTCGCCTCACGCAGAACCGTCTCGTACATGCTGGCAAGTCGACGTGGGTTGTCGAGGTCATAGCGCGCGCTGCCCAGCAACGGTCAGGACCCGGACATCAAATCTACCCCCGACGGGACCAACCAGACCCCCGGCGTTGACCACCAGTCAACCCCCATCCGACTTGCCAGAAACTCCGCCTGCTCAGTCCTTCAGGAGCTGGCGTGCCATCACGATGCGCTGGACCTGGTTCGTGCCGCGTCGCGCATCATGCGTTCCACCGGATAGTCGCGGGTGTAGCCGTAGCCGCCCAGGAGCTGGACCGCGTCTATGGTTTCTTGGCCGATACTTTCTGGTGTAATAGTATCGCTAGCGATAGTATTGTGCGCTCGCTCGGGGAGGCGTAGTGGTCGCGTTCGTCGGCAGAGAGCAGCAACTCGCCACGCTCAACGCCCTGCTGGCCGATGTCGGGCCCACCGGCCACGATCCTTCGCCGGGGCAGTGTCTGCTCATCCGGGGGCGGCGCCGTATCGGCAAGTCCAGTCTGGTGGAGGCATTCGTCGACCGGGCGGGCGTGCCCGCGGTCTTCTTCACCGCGTCCGGAGCGTCCGCCGACATCGAACTGGAGGCGTTGACCGAGGCCGTCCGGTCATCCACGCTGCCGGAACGAGAGGTGTTCGACGACTCGGCCCCCGGCAACTGGAGCGCCGCACTACGTCAGCTCGCCGGCATCCTGCCCGACGACCGGCCGAGTGTCGTGGTGATCGACGAAGTGCCTTACCTGGTCGATCGAGTGGACGCCTTCGAGGGCATCCTCCAGCGTTCCTGGGACCGGGAGCTGAGCCGCAAACCGGTCCTGCTCGTGCTGATCGGCTCCGACCTGTCGATGATGGAAGCCCTCGGCTCCTACGGCAGACCGTTCCACCAACGCGGCAAGGAGATGGTCCTCGGCCCGCTGAACCCGGCGGAGGTCGGCGAGATGCTCCGGCTGGACCCGGCCGAGGCCTTCGACGCGGCCCTGGTGACCGGCGGTCTCCCGCTGATCTGCGCCGGCTGGCGACCGGGTGCCGATCTCTGGCAGTTCCTCTCCGCCGAACTCGCCAATCCGGTCTCACCGCTGCTGGTCTCGGCCGAGCGGTCGCTGGCCGCCGAGTTCCCCGACGCCGCGATGGGCCGGACGGTCCTGTCCGCGATCGGAAGCGGCGAGCGAACGTTCACGAACATCGCGCGGGCCGCCGGAGGCATCTCGCACTCGACATTGACGAGAGCCGCCCAGGTGCTCATCGACAAGCGCATCGTCGCGGCGGAACTGCCGATCTCCACGACGGCCTCGAAGGAGAGACGCTATCGAGTCACCGACCCGTACCTGCGTTTCTGGCTCACCTTCGTGGCTCCGCATCTGCCCGAGATCGAACGCCTGCGCGGCGATCTCACCCTGGCCCGCGTCAAGACGAGTTGGACCACATGGCGTGGCCGGGCGGTGGAACCGCTGCTCAGGGAATCCCTGGCGCGAGTGCTGCCGGACGGCGGCCTGCCGGCCGCACCGGTGATCGGTTCCTACTGGACACGATCGAACAGCATCGAGATCGACATCGTCGGCGCCGACCGCGAACCGGTGGCGAAGCGCCTGCTCTTCGTCGGCTCGATCAAGTGGCTGGAAACGTCGGCCTTCGACGACCACGATCTGGTCGCACTCCAGAGACACCGCACGGCCATCACCGACGACCCCATTCCCCTGGTAGCCATCAGCCGCGGTGGCGTGTCGGCCACCGGCCTGAGCGCCACCTACGGTCCGGCCGAACTCCTCCAAGCCTGGCGGCGAAGCAGCGGCTCAGGACCCTAGTCCTTGAGGAGCTGGCGTGCCATCACGATGCGCTGGACCTGGTTCGTGCCCTCGTAGATCTGGGTGATTTTCGCGTCGCGCATCATGCGTTCCACCGGGTAGTCGCGGGTGTAGCCGTAGCCGCCCAGGAGCTGGACCGCGTCCGTGGTGATCTCCATGGCGGCGTCCGAGGCGAAGCACTTCGCGGCGGCGCCGAAGTAGGTCAGGTCGGCGTCTCCGCGCTCGCTCTTGCCGGCCGCGGCGTAGGTCAGCTGGCGGGCCGCCTCGAGCTTCATGCCCATGTCGGCCAGCATGAACTGGACGCCCTGGAAGTCGCTCACCGGCTTGCCGAACTGCTTGCGCTCCTTCACGTAGCCCTTCGCGAAGTCGAGCGCGCCCTGCGCGATGCCCAGCGCCTGGGCGGCGATCGTCACGCGGGTGTGGTCGAGGGTGGCCATGGCCGTGGCGAAGCCCGTGCCCTCGGCGCCGATCATGCGGTCGGCCGGGATGCGGACGTTGTCGAAGTAGACCTCGCGGGTGGGTGAGCCCTTGATGCCCAGCTTCTTCTCCGGCGCGCCGAAGGAGACGCCCTCGTCCGACTTCTCCACGACGAACGCCGAGATGCCGCGCGACCTCAACGACGGGTCGGTCACCGCGAAGACCGTGTAGTACTCCGAGACGCCGGCGTTCGTGATCCAGCGCTTCACGCCGTTCAGCACCCAGAAGTCGCCGTCGCGGACCGCGCGCGTGGTCATCGACGCCGCGTCCGAGCCGGCCTCGGGCTCCGACAGGCAGTACGAGAACATCGCCTCGCCCGACGCGACCTTGGGCAGGTACTTCTGCTTGAGCTCCTCCGACGCCGACAGGATCAGCGGCATGGTGCCGAGCTTGTTCACCGCCGGGATCAGGGACGACGACGCGCAGGCGCGGGCCACCTCCTCGATCACGATCGCGGTGGCCAGGGCGTCCGCGCCGGCGCCGCCGTATTCGGCCGGGATGTGCGGGGCGTGGAAGTCCGACGCGCGCAGGGCGTCGTACGAGGCCTTGGGGAACTCGCTGGTCTCGTCGGCCTCGGCCGCGTTCGGCGCCACGCGGGCGTCGCAGACCTCGCGCACGGCGGCCCGGATGGTCTCGTGGTCCTCCGGAAGCCGGTAGGCGTCGAACTCAGTCATGGCGGCCCTTGCCCTTCTCGTTTTCCAGCGATGTTACTGGCAGGTAGCGTACGCCCACCAGGGGCCGGATCGTTATGCCTGTCGTGATCACGCTTCCCCGCCTGGCCTTCCTGGGCACCGGCTATCTTGGCGCCACGTACGCCATCTGTTTCGCCGAACTCGGCTACGAGGTCCTCGGGTTCGACATCGACGAGGCGAAGATATCCAAGCTGGCGAGCGGAGAGGTGCCGTTCCACGAGCCCGGGCTGGACGATCTGCTGCGCCGGAACCTCGCTTCCGGGCGATTGCGCTTCGTGGCGACGTACGGGGAAATCGCCGATTTTGCCGATGTTCATTTCATCTGTGTCGGCACACCGCAGCGGGCGGACGGCATGGGCGCCGACCTCAGCTACGTGGAGAGCGCCGTGGTCAACCTGGCGCCCCGGCTCCGGAAGAGGGCGCTGATCGTCGGCAAGTCGACCGTGCCCGTCGGCACCGCGGCCTGGGTCGAGGAACTGGTCGCCAAGCACACGGACCCGGCGCTCGGGGTCGAGGTCGCCTGGTCCCCGGAGTTCCTCCAGGAAGGCTATGCGGTCGAGGACGTGCTGCGGCCGAACCGGATCATCGCCGGCGTTCGCTCGGAATGGGCGGAGGGACGCCTGCGTGCGGCCCACAAGGGCGTCTTCGACCTGGCCGCCACCGAGGATCGCGACGTTCCCGTGGTGGTCACCGATTTCGCCACGGCCGAGCTGGTCAAGGTGGCCGCCAACGCCTTCCTCGCCACCAAGATCAGCTTCATCAACGCGATGGCCGAGGTCTGCGAGGTCGCCGGGGCCGACGTCACCCAGCTGGCGCGGGCGATCGGGTACGACCCGCGGATCGGCAACCGCTTCCTGCAGGCCGGGCTCGGCTTCGGCGGCGGCTGCCTGCCCAAGGACATCCGCGCCTTCCAGGCCCGCGCGCAGGAGCTGGGCGCGGGCGAGGCGCTGCGCTTCCTGCACGAGGTCGATCTGATCAACACGCGCCGCCGCTTCCGGGTGCTCACGCTCGCCGCGGAGCTGCTCGAACGCCCGGTCGGCCCGGCCGGGCCGGACCTCTCGGGCACGTCGGTGGCGGTGCTGGGCGCGACGTTCAAGCCCAATTCCGACGACGTACGCGACGCGCCCAGTCTCGCCGTCGCGGGCGCCCTGGCCGCGGCCGGAGCGCACGTGCGCGTCTACGACCCGCAGGGCATGGCCAACGCCCGCCGGGCCCAGCCCGCGCTGGACTACGCGGAGTCGATGGTGGCGGCCGTGACGGACGTCTCCCTCGTTCTCGTCGCGACCGAATGGCCGGAGTTTCGCAACGCCGACCCGACCCTGCTGGGCGAGCTCGTCGCCGACCGCAAGGTCATCGACGGGCGGAATTGCCTGGATCCGCGCCAGTGGTCACGGGCCGGGTGGTCCTATCGGGGGATGGGCCGTCCGCCCGCCTGAGCCCCGGCCACGAGGTCTGCGGCGTTTTCTATAGATCTCCGCCGCCGTGAGCCTGTTCTAATGAGGTGTCGTATGGGCATGCTCTAGATGGACGGGTGGCCGGCAGGTCGAGGAGGTTCCGTGGCGCAGGCTGAACAGCCCGACAGCTACGACGAAGAGCTGGCCCGCATCGAAGCCTCGATCGCGGATCTGAAGATCCGCGACATGGCCGCGGCGAAGGAGCGCACCCAGATCGCCGCCAAGATCCAGGCGGCGCAGTTCCAGCGCGACATCCTTTCGCACGCCAACCAGCAGAAAAAGGCGAAAAAGGCGGCAAAGACCCGGCGTGTACGGAGGCCGGACGCCCCCACCGGCGCCCCGCCACCCCCATCCGGCGGCACCCCGCCACCCCCATCCGGCGGCGCCCCTCCGCCACCGCCTGGGGACACGCCGCCCCGGGACGCTCCGCCCCCGCCCGGCGCCTCGGCCCGCAGCGCCCCGCCTCCGCCGCCGCCCGGCCGCACGGTGATCGATGAGGAGCCGCCACCGCGCCGGCGCACGGCCCGCCCCGCGGGCCCGCCGCCCGACTGGGCCGCGCCGGGCACCGCGCACAGCGGCCCGCCCGGCGTCGCCACCGACGGCGTGACCGCCCTGGTCGACGACCCGCCGCCGACCGAGCGTGTCGCTCCCCCGCCGCGCCGGGTCGCCAGCTTCACCGGCGGCGAGGTCCACCCTCCCGAGGCCTCCTCGCAGTCGGTGCAGAACATCACCCTCGCCCTCGGCGCCCTGCTGATCGGCGTGGCCGCTGTCGTCTTCGCCGGCGTCGCCGTCAGCAACCCGCTGGCCCGGGCCACCATCCTGGCCATGGCCACCGCGATCGCCCTGGTCGCCGCCCCCGGCATCGCCAAGCGCGGCCTGAGCTCGACCGCCGAGACGGTCGCCGGTGTCGGCCTGGTGCTGCTGCCGATGACGATGTTCGCGCTGCACGGCAGCGAGGTGGCCGGCGGCGCCGACGTACCCGTGCCGCTCTATCTCGGCATCACCTTCGCGATCACCGCCGTCGCCGCCTTCCTCTACGCCGGCGTCACCCGTCTGGCCGCTCCGCGCTACGCGACCGTTGTGGCCGTACAACCTGTGCCTCTTCTCCTGGCCGAGCCGATGATCCAGAGCCCGGCCGGCTGGGGCATGGCCCTGACCATCGTCGCCGTGCTCGACCTGCTGCTGCTCACCACCGTCATCCGCCGCGGGCGGCTGCTGCCGCGCTGGCCCATCGGCCGTCCCGTGGCCGGCGACCGCGAAAATCTGGCCCAGGCCGACGACGCCCGGCGCGCCGGTCACGACGATTTCGACGGCCGGTTCGATCCGGCGGTCCGGCCCGAGTCGGCGCCCGAGGAACCCGACCTGATCATCCACGGGCTGACCGGGCCCAAGCGGCGCTGGCTGCGCACCCGCATCTTCCCCGGTCCCCGCCCGGCCGGCGCCCCGGCCGCGGGCTCCGTCCCGCTGGCCCCGCCGGCCCGCCCGCCCTCGGCCGACTGGCTCCGCGAGCTCACCTTCGCCCTGCTCTGCGTGGCCAGCGCGGGCGCCCTGCTCTACTCGTCGGTGGCGCTGCTCCAGGCCCAGCTCGTGCCCGACGCGATGCGTTCCGGCCTGATCGTGGTGCTGGCCGCGCTGACCGCCGTGGCCGCGGCCTGGCTGCTCGACAACCTGACCGCCCGCAACATCGCCGGCGGCGTGCTGGCCCTGGCCCTGGCCGGCTCGGCGGCCCGGATCGCCGACGTGGTGTCGCCGCGCTGGACCATCGTGATCGCGGCCGCCGTCGTCGCGGTCGTCGGCGCCGTCGTCTCGCTGTTGCCGGCCGAGGTCCGGCGCGGCCCCGAGATCGCCTCGGCCGTCGCGCTCGGCATCGTCGGCGTCGTCCTCACCATCGACTGCCTGCGCGCCGCGCTGGCCCCGTTGCAGGCGGCCCGCCCGATCTGGCGGGCCGACACCGAGGGCTACGCGGCCAAGCTGGCCGAGGCCACCCAGGGCCAGGGCTGGCTGCTCGCCTTCAGCGCCCTGATCGTCACCATCGGCGCCGCCCTCTCGCTGCCCCGCAGCGTGCGCCACGAGGGCGCGGTCACCGGCATCGCGCTGACCGCCCTGGCCGTGCCCGCCTCGCTGAGCATGCGCTGGTCGGAGGCGCCCTGGCCGCTGGTCATCGCCGCCGTCGGCATCGGCGCGGCCGGTCTGGCCGCCACCACCCGGCGGATCGCCATCGTCCACGTCGCCGCGGCCGCCGTGGTCGGCTTCTTCGGCGCCGGGTCCGCCCTCAGCGCTCCCTGGCTGACCGCGGCTGTGCTGACCGCGCTGGCCGGGGCCGGCGTGATGATCGCCGTGGCCGCCCGGCAGATCCCGATCCGGCTCTACGCCTGGCTGGTCGGCGACTGGGCCTCCGGCGCCGCCGCGCTGGCCCTGCCCGGGGCCGTGGTCACCGCCGCGCTGGCCGTGGCCGACCGGGGCGAGGGCCCGCCGGCCACCGAGGCCGTCACCGTTCCCGCCCTGGCCGTCGGCTTCCTCGCGGTGGCCGCCACGCTCAGCTACGCCGCCGTCTTCCAGGTGGCCCGCCGCGAGATCAGCACCCCGCTCACCGCCGGCGCCGGCCTGGGCGCGATCTCGCTGGCCCTGGCCGCGCTGCTCGCGCCGGGCGCCACCCCGCCCGACGTCTGGGTCGGCGCGCTGCTGCTGGTCGCCGCGGGCCTGCTGTTCTTCGCCAAGTCGATCGACAACGGCCGGCGCAGCGACCGGGTGCTGGACGGCCCCGACATCGCCGCCGCGGCCGCCACCGTCGCCATCTGCGGCGCCCTGGCCCGGGTCTTCGCGCTGGCCTTCCCGAGCGCGCCGCTGGCCGTGGCCGGCGTCGTCGTGCTGATCGTCGCCTTCGGCGTGGCCCTGCTGCCGTCCGACTGGAGCCGCGGCCCCAACCGCGGCCTGGCCGTCGCCGGCATCGTGGTCGGCGCCATCGCCGGCTGGCAGGCCCTGGTCGGCGCGAGCCGCGTCATCTCGGTGCTGGGCGAGGTGTGGGACGCCGACCTGACCCGCTACCCGGCTCCCGGCCCGGGCGCCTGGCAGGCGCCCTTCGCCCTGCTCATGGTCGCCTTCGCGGCCGCCATCGCCGCTCCCCGCCCGTTCTCGTACCTGATCTCGGCCGTCTGCGGGGCGCTGGCCACGATCGGCGCCCCGTTCGCCCTGGGCCTGCCCTGGTGGTCCCCGCTGCTGATCAGCGGCGCGGTCGCCATCGGATATGTGATGGCCGCCGTCGCCACGGTCGATCCGCGGGCCGCCCTGTGCCGCGCCGGCGCCGCCGGTGTCGTGCTGCTCTACGCGGTCGGCGCCGGCCTGGCCCGGCCCTGGTCGACCGCGCTGGCCCTGCTCGCGGTGGTGATGGTGGGCCTGCTGGCCGCCGTCATGGCCCGGACCACGGTGGCCGAGATCCCCGACCCGGTCGAGGACGACACCATGCCCGAGGGTCCCGGCCGCTTCTGGACGCCGTTCGTGGTGACCGAGAGCGACCTGGCCCGCGACGACACCGGCATGCCCCGCCACCGCGCCCAGATCGGTGGCGCCGCCACCGGCGCGGTGCTGCTGGCCCTGCCCGGCGTGCTGGCCTCGCTCGCCGCCGACCAGGGCCACGACGCGCAGGTGGCGCTGACCGCCGCCCTGGCCGCGTCCAGCCTGAGCCTGGCCCTGCTGGCGCTGGCCGGCCGCCGGATCCCGCAGTACCTGCCGTGGGCCACGGTCGGCCTGGTGCTGGGCGCGACCGTCACCGCGTTCGTGTCGATCCCGACGCCGTACTCGACCGCGCTCTACGCCGCCGCCGCCGCCCTGCTCGGCGTGATGGCCGAGCTGCTGCGCGGCTCCATCCCGGCCCCCGGCATCACGCTGGCCCGCGATCACTACTGGTCGAACACCCGCTTCCGGGGCCCGCGCCGCCCGCTCGGCCTCAGCGGCCGCTGGCTGGTCGACCCGGCCACCAGCGCCGTCGTACTGGCGCTGGTCCCCACGGTCTTGGCTTTGTTCTCGATCGCCCCCGCGCTGAAGGCGGCTCTGATCGACCCGCTGGCCCAGGCGAGGCACATCTGGGACGGCCCGATCCCGGCCCTGTCCAACCCGCCCGCGGGCTACGTCGACGGCACCAGCGTCCTGGCCATCGTGCTGCTCACCGGCGCCGCCGCCCTGGCCGCCATCGGCTTCGGCGGCAAAGCCTCGGAGTCGGTGCCGGTGATCCTGCCCGGCCTGGCCATCACCCTGCTGATCGCGCCGATCGCCCTGCACATGCCGTTCCCGGCCGCGACCTCGGCCGCCCTGGTGGTCTTCACGATCGCGATGCTGGGCCTGGCCCTGACCCCGCCGCCGGTCGCGACACACGCGTCGCTGCTGCGCACCACCCGCACGATCGTCTTCGTGATCGGCCTGCTGGCCGGCAACGCGGGCCTGGCCGGCAGCCTGGCCCAGCAGCGCCTGACCCTGTTCACGCTGGGTTCGGCCATCGGCGTCGGCCTGGTCGCCGCCCTGGGTGGCCGCAGCCGCCACGCCCGCGTCCTGGGCTGGCTGTTCACCGCCGTGATGGGCCAGTTCTTCGTCCTCACCGCCGCCATCGCCGCCGGCGTCGAACGCCCGTGGGCCGCCTTCGGCGTCCTGGCGGTCGGCGCGGCCCTGCTCATCCTCGAGGCGACGGTCCCGCGCATGGGCCTGCCCCAGTACCGTCTGGAGGCACAGACGGTCGAGTGGAGCGGCTACGCCTCGGCCATCCTGGCCGGCGTCCTGGCCTTCGACTCCCCCGCCCACCTGGCCGCTCTGCTGGCCGCGTGGGGCGCCGTGCTGGGCCTGGCCGCTTCCCGGGCCGGGCGTCCGGCCAACCAGCGCCGCCTGCTCTTCTGGCTGGCCGTCGGCTTCGAGATCGTCGGCTGGTGGCTGTTCATCGCCCTCGCCGATGTGGCGCTCCCCGAGGCGTACACCCTCCCGTTCGCCGCTCTGGCTCTGATCGTCGGTGTCATCGAGTCGCGCCATCGCCCCGACCTGAGCAGCTGGGCCGCCTACGGCGTGGCGTTGCTGGCGGCCTTCGTCCCCACGATGGGCATCGTCCTGGCCGGCAACGGCGGCGAGCTGCGCGAGGTGCTCCTCCTGCTCGGCGCGGTGGCCACCCTGATCGTCGGCTCCCGAAACCGCCAGCAGGCCCCCGTGGTCGTCGGCGCCCTGGCCACCGTCTTCGCCGCCATCCACTTCGCGGTCACGCTGGTCGGCCCATGGCTGGTCCTGGTGCCGCTGGGCATCATCCTGCTCTGGGTCGGCGCCACCAACGAAAACCGCCGCCGCACGCGCGAAGGTCTGCGGGGCGCGCTGGTCCGTATGCGTTGAAAACCCTGGATATACGGAATTTTCAATCATGCACCCGCCGAAGGCATCGGGTCCGTCGTGGTCACTCTCCGCGTGCCGGCTTCGGGCTGTCCCGTCGCTAGAGCTCAGATCAAGCGGTGTGGCAGTTGTCTCGGCCCAGGCGGCCGGGTAGCGCCCGCCGACCCGTCGATGGCACGGTCTGCGGCATGGATTTGACCGTGATCCTCGGCCCGATGAAGGGCGGCAAGTCGCTCGAGATGATCAGCCTGCTGTCGCCGTTGCAGCATGCCGGCATCCCGCACCGCGTCTACCAGTCGGCCCGGCACGGACGGGACACGGCCGTGACGTCCCGCTCCGGCGGAAGCCTGCAGACGGAGAAGGTGAGCTCGCTGGCCGGCGCGGCCGCCGGCGGCTTCGAGGTGATCGGCGTGGACGAGATCCACATGTTCACGACCGACGACATCGCGGAGCTGGGCGTCGCGGTCCGCCGCGGCGTCAAGGTCGTGGTCGCCGGCATCGACCTCGACCACCGGGGCCAGCTGTTCGCCCCGGTGCGAGCGCTGTTCGAGCTGGCCCCGGAGAAGGTCATCTACCGCCGGGCCGTATGCGACGTCTGCCGTTCCCTGGGCGCCACCCACACGCAGGTCCTGGAAAACGGCAAGCCGATGATCCGCGAGCTGGCCCCGTCAACCGCGCTTCCCGACGACGGGACGTACACCTACGAGGCCCGCTGCCGTCGCTGCGTAGTGCTCCCCTGATCCGGGTCGTACTGGTAGATCAGGCTCCGGTGGGTGAAGCCGTACCCGAGCGAGTCGTTGACCCGCCGCATAGCGGCATTGCTGTCGGCGGTGTCGGCGAGCAGCCCGGCCAGTTCCGGAAAGCGGTCCCGCACCCGGGCGATCTGGGCGGCCTTCATCCAGCGGGCGAGACCGAGGCCGCGATGCGGGGGAAGAACACCGGTGCCGTAGTGCTGGGCATCACCGGCGCCGTCACCGGGCACAACCAGCTCGGTGAAGCCGGCAATCTCACCATCCTCACCCCGCGCGGCGGTGACACAGAGGACTTCACCACGGAGTGACACGGCATCGGCTACGGCATGGAGCCGCTCGACGTCCCAGGGATCCGGCGTGTAGTCGGCGTCATCCATCGGCATGTCGTCCATGGCGCTACGCGAACGGGCGAAGGTCCCGGCCAGCTCATCGGGAACCCTCCCTTCCCAATGGACAAGCCGATAGCCAGGGACGTCAGCCGGAACGGCGGCCAAAGGCAAGGTCAGATCAAGCCGTGTGTACGTCAGTCGCAGAACCGCCCGCAGCCGAAGCGCAGCACAGAAGCGATCGCCGGGCGACCCTTCATCGACCGGTTGGGTGAGCACACTGCGAAGCCCCCGCTGGCTGGCGGCGGCCGCGACGACGGCTTGCAGAAGCCGGGTCCCGACACCGGAGCGGCGCTCGGCCGGATGCACTTGGAGCTCCAGATCGGCATGCCCTTCATCAGGCGGCAGCCGCAAAGACGCCGTGCCGAGCGGCCACCCGTCAGTTCCCGAGGCAAGCCAGAGGAGCCGCCGGGGAGACGTCGCATCGACAAGCGGCGTGATCAGCACAGTCATGGCGGCCATTGTGGCCGATCCCCCGCCCCGAAGCAGCCCAGCCAAGCGAGGGAGGACGCGGCGCGCCGTGGCGCGAAAGGGGCGGCGGGCGCGGCGCGAAAGGGGCGGCGGGCGCGGCGCGGAAGGGGCGGCGGGCGCGGCGCGGAAGGGGCGGCGTGGGGCGGGAGGGCGGCTTGGCGTGGAAGGGGCGGCCCGGCACGGAAAGGGCGGCCCGGCGGAAGGGGGCGGCCCCGCCCGGGAAGGCGCGACGCGGCGTGGCGTGGAAGGCGCGGCGGGGCGCAGCGCGGGAGGGGGGCGGCCCGGAAAGGGCGGCCCGGCGCGAAGGGCGGCGCGGCGCGAAGGGCGGCGCGGCGCGAAGGGCGGCGCGGTGCAGCGCGGGAGGACGCGGCCCGGCGCGCAAGGGCGCGACGCGGCGTGACGTGGAAGGCGCGGCGGGGCGCGGCGCGGGAGGGGGCGGCCCGGAAAGGGCGGCCCGGCGCGAAGGGCGGCGCGGTGCAGCGCGGGAGGACGCGGCCCGGCGCGCAAGGGCGCGACGCGGCGTGACGTGGAAGGCGCGGCGCGGGAGGGGGCGGCCCGGAAAGGCGGCCCGGCGCGAAGGGCGGCGCGGTGCAGCGCGGGAGGGCGCGGCCCGGCGCGCAAGGGCGCGACGCGGCGTGGCGTGGAAGAGGCGGGCGGTGCGGAGGGGCGGCCCGGCGGGCAAGGGGCAGCGCGGGAGGAGCGGCCTGGCGCGCAAGGGACAGCGCGGTGCAGCGCGGGAGGGGCGGCCTGGCGCGCAAGGGACAGCGCGGCGCAACGCGGGAGGGGCGGCCTGGCGCGCAAGGGGCAGCGTGGCGCAACGCGGGAGGGGCGGCCCAGTGCGCAAGGGGCAGCGCGGGTGAGGCCGCGCGGCGGGGCATGGGAGGGACGGACGGCACAGGAGGGCGGCATGAAAGGCCGCGCGGGAAGGGCGGCGCAATAGGTGTAGCAGGCATGCGTCGCGCGCGGGAGGCGCGTCGTGGCAGGCGGAAGGGCGCTGCGCGGAAGGCGCGGCGCGAGACATGCGGTAGGCAGGATTCGCGGCGCGAAAGGCAGGAGGGCGCGGTGCGCCAGGAGGGCGCGGCATGGCACGTGTGTTGCGCGGCGTGGGCGGCGGGAAGCGCGAGCGGCGGGGTGCGAACAGGCGGGGTGGAGCGATGAGGGCGGGCCGGGGCGGAGGAAGCCCCGGCGGGCGCTGGTCAGGCTCGTTCGAGGATTACTACGGGGATTTCGCGGTTGGTTTTCTTTTGGTACTCGTTGTAGTCGGGCCAGACCTCGGCCATCTTTGCCCACATCTCGGGCTTTTCGGTGGGGGTGGCTACTCGGGCTCGGGCTGGGAAGCGGTCGCCCTTGATCTGCACCTCGACGTGGGGGTCGGACTGCAAGTTGACGAACCACGCCGGTGGGGCCTCGGCGCCGCCCTTTGAGGCCACTACCAAGTAGGCGCCGCCGTGTTCGCGGAAGATCAGAGCGTGGGTGCGCTCGTGGCCGGACTTGCGGCCCCGGGTGAACAGGATCAGGATCTCGGTCCCGTTCCGCCAGTGGAAGCCGTCCTCGCCGTTCGTCTCCAGGTAGCGCTCAACGTGCGGGTCGCCGTGCAGGTCGATAGCAGAACTCATGATCCGACCCTACTCGCGCCCTCGTGGGTGCTGACGGACTTCGCGGGCAGGCGCCGGTGGGTTGAAGCGCAAGCAGACGGGACAGCCCGGCGGCGGCACGCGGAGCGTCACCACGACGGACCTGATGCCCTCTTCGGGGGCTTTCCGCTGAATACGTACCTCTTCTTCAAAGCGTCAGTCGCCTGACCAGCCCGGGCGCCGGATTGACGAAGGAGTCACTGGCGGTGAGGACGGTCGGGACCGTTTCGTCGCCGCCGGTTATGTCGCGGACCGAGGCGGCGCCGGCGGGGTCCTGCCAGATGTCCACCCAGTGCAAGCGGGATGCTCGGCGGCCCAGGGAGACCCGCAGGCGGGCGCAATAGGGGCAACCCGGGCGCCAATAGACGATCGGGCGGCCGTCCTGGGCGCTGGCCTCTCGGGCCTCGGCGTCGGTGACCGAGGTGGGGAAGCCGCGCGGTGATGCCATGATCGCGCCGGCGGCCAGCAGCACGCCCATGACCACGGCGGCGATGATCCGGCCGTCGCGGATCCAGACGGTGACCAGGAACAGGCCTGCCCCGGCGATGATGATCGAAGGAAGCCAACGCCGTGCCATGCCGCGACGCTACCCCAGGATCCGGGCGGGGAGCTCAGCCGAGGAGCTGGTCTCGCAGGGCGGCGTCCTTCTCGGCGACCAGCTTTTCCAGGCTCGCCTGGAAGTTGGCCATCTTGGTGCGCAGCGCCGGGTCGGCCGCGCCCAGGATGCGGACCGCCAGCAGGCCCGCGTTGCGGGCGCCGCCGATGGAGACCGTGGCCACCGGGACGCCGGCCGGCATCTGGACGATCGAGAGCAGGGAGTCCATGCCGTCGAGGTGCTTGAGCGGGACCGGCACGCCGATCACCGGGAGCGGCGTCAGGGCGGCGACCATGCCGGGCAGGTGGGCCGCGCCGCCGGCGCCGGCGATGATGGCGCGCAGGCCACGGTCGGCGGCCGACTCCGCGTAGTCGACCATCTTGCGGACCGTGCGGTGGGCCGAGACGACGCCGACCTCGAACGGGACCTCGAACTCGGCCAGGGCCAGGGCCGCCGCCTCCATCGTGGGCCAGTCGGAGTCGCTGCCCATGATGATGCCGACCTGCGGTGCCATTACTTGCCTTCCTGGAGCCAGCGGGCGGCGCGGGCCGCGCGGGCCCGCACCTTGGTCATGTCGTCGCCGAGGACCGTGACGTGGCCGATCTTGCGGCCGGGGCGGACCTGTTTGCCGTACAGATGGACCCGGGCTCCGGGGTCTTCGGCGAACAGATGATGCAGGCGCTCGTCGATGGAGATGCCGCCCGGCTCGCCGCCGAGGACGTTCGCCATCACGACGGCGGGCGCGGTCAGCGACGTCTCGCCCATCGGGTAGTCGAGCACGGCCCGCAGGTGCTGCTCGAACTGCGACGTGCGGGCACCCTCGATGGTCCAGTGGCCGGAGTTGTGCGGGCGCATGGCCAGCTCGTTGACGACGATGCCCTCGTCGGTCTCGAACAGCTCGACGGCGAGCAGGCCGACCACGCCGAGCTCGTTGGCCAGGTCGATGGCGAGCTGCTGAGCCCGCACGGCCAGATCTTCGGGCAGGCCCGGGGCGGGGGCCAGCACCTCGACGCAGATGCCGTCCTTCTGCACGGTCTCGACCACGGGGTACGCCGCCACCTGGCCGAACGGCGACCGCGCGACCAGGGCGGCGAGCTCGCGCTTGAGCCGAACCTTCTCCTCGACGATCAGCGGCGTGCCGGTGGCCAGCAATTCCTCCGCGGCATCGGGGCCGTCGAGCACCCAGACGCCCTTGCCGTCGTAGCCCCCGCGGGTCGCTTTGGCGATGACAGGCCAGCCGACCGTCGTGGCGAATTCGGAAATATCAGAAATGTCGGAGACGGGGGCCCAGCGCGGCGCGGGCGCCGCGGTCAGCCGCGAACGCATCAAGCCCTTGTCCTGGGCGAACACGAGCGCCGCCGAACCGGGGAAGACCTTGACCCCCTCGGCTTCCAGCGCCGCGATGTGCTCGGTCGGCACATGCTCATGGTCGAAAGTGAGCGCCTCGCACCCCTTGGCGAACTCACGGAGCGCGGCCAGATCAGTGTGCGTGCCGATCCGTACGTCGGCGGCGACCAGTGCCGCACTGTCGTCGGGCGACTCGCTGAGCACGCGCAGTGACTGGCCGAGGGAGATCGCGGCCTGGTGGGTCATCCGGGCCAGTTGGCCACCGCCCACCATGCCGACTACGGGCAGACCGGTTCGGGTATCCATCGCACGCCAAGCGTAGCGACGCCCCAGCTCAGGCCTGCAGGCGGGCGATGAGATCGGCCGGGCTGGTGACGGGCCTCTCACAGACGAAACCCTTGCAGACGTACGCCGTGGGGACGCCGTCCAGGAGCGGGCGGTCCGCCAGCAGGGGCACGCCCGGCCGGTCGGGCTCACCGGCCACGACCACGGCCCCGGCCGGCGCGCTGCGGTGCGCCTCCGCGACCAGCGGATCCCCGTCCGGGTCGGTGGTGGCGATGGCGATCTCGTACGGCCCGGACAGCGCCGCCTCGGCCACGGCGGCCGAGTATCCGGCGAACCGCGGATGCCCGCCGATCAGCGGCCCGACCGTGCCGAGCGCCGCGTCCGCCGCCTCCCGATATTCGGGTTCCCCGCTGAGCGCCGCGTACGTCACGAGCGCCGCCACGATCGACGACACCCCCGAGGGCGTCGCGTTGTCGGTCGGATCGGCCGGACGGGTGACCAGCCGCTCCGCGTCGTCGGCGGTGTCGTAGAAGCCGCCCTGCCCGGTCGCGAACCGGGCCAGCGCCACATCGAGCAGCTCGCGGGCCGCGTCGAGCCACTTCCCCTCGGCCGTGAGCTGGTGCACCGCCAGGAACGCCTCGGCCACACAGCCGTAGTCCTCGAGCACACCGGCGGGCTCACCGACGACGCCGTCCCGCGACACACGCCGCAGCCGCCCGTCGACCACATGCCGCTCGGCCAGCACGGTCGCGATCTCCACGGCCGCGTGGCGCGAGCCGCGATCGCCGGTCAGCACCGCGTGCTCGGCCAGCGCGGTCACCGCCAGCCCGTTCCAGGAGGCCACAACCTTGTCGTCTCGCGCCGGCTGAGGCCGGCCCTTGCGAGCTTCAAAGAGCTTTCCGCGTACGTCACCCCAGCGCTCGACAAGCGCGGGCTCGGCCGCGTCGATGTCGCGGGCCAGCACCAGCACGCTGCTGCCGTGCTCGAACGTGCCCTCCTCGGTCACGTTGAACAGGTCGGCCGCCCACGCGCCGTCCTCCTCACCGAGCACCTCGGTGAGCTGGGCCGGCGTCCAGGCGTACGTCAGCCCTTCGACCCCGTCGGTGTCGGCGTCCAGCGCCGAGGCGAGCCCACCCTGGGGCGTGCCGAGGTCGCGCAGCAGGAAGGTGGCCGTCTCGTCGGCGATCCGCCGCGCGTAGACGTCACCGGTGAGCCGCCAGAGCTGGGTGTACGCCCGCAGCAGGAGCGCGTTGTCGTACAACATCTTCTCGAAATGCGGCACCGTCCAGGTGGCGTCCACGGCGTACCGGGCGAACCCGCCCCCGAGCTGGTCGTAGATGCCACCGCGCCCCATCCGCTCGGCCGCGTGCCGCACCACTTCGAGGGCTTCGGCCGACCCGGTCCGCTGGTGGTGCCGCAGGAGGAAGAGCATGCCCATGTGCGGCGGGAACTTGGGCGCCCCACCGAACCCGCCGTTGATCTCGTCCTGCTCCTTGAGCAGCCCCAGAGCTCCCGCTTCGAGCAGCTCAGCCGAGATCGGGGCGACCGGCCCGCCGACGAGCTGGGCCCCGCCGATGGCCTTGACCACGGAGGCGCCCTGCTCGATCACCTGATCCCGCTGCTCCTGCCAGGCCTTGGTGACAGAGCCGATGAGGCGACCGAAGTTGCTCTTGGGGTAGTACGTGCCACAGAAGAAGGGCTCACCCTCAGGCGTGGCGAAGACCGTCATGGGCCATCCACCCTGCCCGGTCATGGCCTGAGTGGCCGTCATGTAGACAGCGTCGACGTCGGGCCGCTCCTCCCGATCCACCTTGATCGACACGAACCCGTCGTTGAGCAGCTGAGCAATCTGCTCGTCCTCGAAGGACTCGTGCGCCATGACATGACACCAGTGACAGGCCGCATAGCCCACCGAGATCAGCACAGGAACATCGCGGCGCCTGGCCTCGGCGAACGCCTCATCCCCCCATTGCCACCAGTCAACCGGGTTGTCCTTGTGCTGAAGCAGATAGGGCGAGGTCGCGTCGGCGAGACGGTTGGCCATGCCCCCAGCCTCTCACGCCCCGAAGACCGCCGCCCCCAGAGCGCACGCCCCACCACCCACCTCACACTTCCGCTCACCCGCTCACCCGCTCACCCAGCCGCCCAGCCGCCCAGCCGCCCAGCCGCCCAGCCGCCCAGCCGCCCAGCCGCCCAGCCGCCCAGCCGCCCAGCCGCCCAGCCGCCCAGCCGCCCAGCCC
>NZ_JBIAZI010000015.1:0-25407 GCF_042899005.1 Actinoplanes sp. NPDC000266 | reverse complement strand
GCCGATGATCCACTGCACGAACCGGCCCACCCACAGTTGCCGACCCACCACGCCACCTACCCCGCGACCGCATCCGACCCGCCACCTCATCCACCCTCGACCCACCACCCCGCCCACCTCGCGGTACCTCGCACCCCACCCACCCGCGGCGGCCCGTTCGAGATGGCCGGCGCCCCTTCGCGCTCCAAGCACGGTCATCGGCCGATGAGGAAGGAGCCGCCCCCGCAGAACGCGATCATCAGAGCGCCCGGAAGGCTGGGCGCGGCCGCGCAAGATGGGCGGGGCAGCCGCGCAAGGCGGGGCAGCCGCGCAAGGCGGGGCAGCCGCGCAAGGCGGGGCAGCCGCGCAAGGCGGCGGATGGTCGGCGTGACCGGGTGAGTGCGGTGGTCAGCCGCGCAAGATGGGGCGATCGCGCAAGGCGGGGCGGCCGCGCAAGATGGCGGATGGTCGGCGTGACCGGGTGAGTGCGGTGGTCAGCCGCGCAAGATGGGGCGATCGCGCAAGGCGCGGCGGCCGCGCGAGGCGGCGGATGGTCGGCGTGACCGGGTGAGTGCGCTGGTCGGCCGCGCAAGATGGGGCGATCGCGCAAGGCGGAGCGGCCACGCAAGGCGGAGCGGCCACGCAAGATGGGGCGGCCACGCAAGATGGGGCGGCCACGCGCGATGGCGGGCGGTCGGCGCGGACGGGTGGTGTGCTCATCGGGCGCACAAGGTGGGCAGCCAAAGGCGCAAAACGGCGAAAACCAGACGGAGCCGCCCAGGCCGGCGAGCGGATCGTGGGGCGTCAGGAAGCGTCGTCGGCGCGCAAGGGGCGGATGTTGGCTGGGGCGGCCTCGCTCAACTGGGTCAAGGCCTGGACGATGCGGTCGGCCGGCATGGGGCGGCAGAAGTGGTAGCCCTGGGCTGTGGGGCAGCCCAACTCGATCAAGGCCGCCCTCTGCTCCGTTGTTTCCACGCCCTCGGCCACCACCCGGACGCCCAGGCGGGCGCCCAGTTCCACTGCTCCTCGGACCACGGCGCCGGCGGCTGGGGACTCGATCATGTCGTCGACGAAGGAGCGGTCGATTTTGATCTCGTCGACCGGGGCTCTTGTGACTATCGCCAAGGAGGAGTAGCCGGTGCCGAAGTCGTCCAGGGAGAGCTGGACGCCGGCGTCGCGGAGTTCGGCCAGGACGTCGTCGACTATGCGTTCCTCGCTGACCGCCACCGACTCGGTGATCTCCAGGACCAGGCGGGAGGCGGGGGCGTGGTGGCGGCGCAGGGCGTCGCGGACCTGGGCCGGGAAGCTCGGGTCGAGCAGGCTGCGGGCCGGCACGTTCACCGACACCGGCACGTCCACGCCGGCCGCGTGCCAGCGGCCGGCCGCGTCCAGGGCCAGGTCGAGGACTCGGCGGGTGAACGCCGTGTGCAACTCGGTGTGTTCGACGGTCGAGATGAACTCGTCGGGTGACAGGCGGCCCCGCCGGGGGTGCTGCCAGCGGACAAGCGCTTCGACGCCGGTGGGGGCGGCGGTGACCAGGTCGACCGCCGGCTGGAGGTGGAGGACGATCTGGTCGTCGGCGGCCAGGGCGTCCTTCAGCTCGGCCAGCAGGGCCAGGCCGTCGGTGGTGACCGCGTCCTGGGCCGCGTCGAAGGCGGCCACCGTGACCTCTTGCCGCTTCGCCTCCTGCAGGGCCAGTGAACAGCGGCGCACCAGCTCGCCCACGTCGGCCCGGCCGGCCGGCGCGACCGTGACGCCGACCGCCACCTCGACCGCGAGCCGGACGCTGGACACCTCCATCGGGCGGCCCAGCTCCTCGACCAGCTCGCGGGCCCGGCGCAGGGCCAGCGGCAGCGAGTCGGACACCGGCGCGGCGGCCGGAGCCGACGAGTCGATCAGGGGGACCACGCGGGGCACCAGCAGCGCGAACTCGTCGTCGCCGGTGCGGGCGAGCATCTCGCCGTCGCGGGTCATCTCGGTGAGCCGGTCGGCCACCAGGCGCAGCAGCTCGTCGCCGTGCCGGTGGCCGAGGGTGCCGTTGACCTCGCGGAAGTCGTTGATGTCGAGCAGCAGCAGGGCGACGTGGCGGCGGCGGTCGAACGAGCGCAGCAGCTGGTCGCCCTCGGCGAGCAGGGTGGGACGGTCGAGCAGGCCGGTCAGCCGGTCGTGCCGGGTGTCGTACGCCACCTGCTCGCTCAGCTCGGCCACCCGCTCGCGGGCCGCCGCGTCGTGCAGGGCGCCGGCCAGCGCGTCGCCGAACGCCGAGATGGCCGCCTCGTCGCGCGGCACGGGCAGCGTCGGCTCGGACAGCCAGACGGTCAGCTCGCCGACCAGGTCGCCGTCGACCGCCATGGACCGGGTGATCGCCGGGCCGGGCAGTCCGGCCACCGCGTTGTCCTGGCCCGGGCCGTCCTCGGCGTAGCGGCGCTCGCCGTCGCGGCCGCGCACCTCGATCTCGACCCGCCGGGCCCCGAAGACGTCGAGCGCGGCGCGCAGGCCGGCCTCGACCACCTCCACCTCGGTGCCGCCGGGCAGGGTGGCCGTGGCCGCGGCGAACGCCTCCCACAGGCGGCGCTCCTCCTCGGCCCGCAGATGGAACCGGTAGGTCCGCTGGAGCAGCCACAGCGCCGGCGGGAAGGCGAGCAGCCAGAGCGGGCTCTCGACCAGCGCGACCACGGCGGCCAGGCCGACGATCACGTTGCCGACGACCATCGGGACCTTGGCGTACGACGCGCGGACCAGGATCTGGGTCGCCGGGGCGTCGCGGTGCAGCGCGAGGGTCAGGGTGGCCAGTCCGAACGTCAGCATCAGATAGGTCAGGGCGCCCGCGACCAGGGCGATCACCATGCGGGCGCTGAGCACCGGGGCCTCACCGGCGATGGCGCCGGACACGACGGCGGCGCCGGCCGCGCCGAGGCTGAGCGAGGCGGCCAGGTGGATCACCTCGGCCACGTTGCGCAGCGACTCCCACCAGGCGAGCAGCGCCCAGGCGGCGACCGCGCCGACCAGGGTGGCGGCGGGCAGCCAGCCGGGCGGGGCCACGACGACGCCGATGATGAAGGCGGCCTCGCCCCAGGAGACGGAGACGACGCCGCGGCCGAGCCGGAACCGCAGCCGGGCCAACTGCCCGGCCGCGACGACGGCGGCGGCGAGCGCCGCGCCGGCCAGCGGCGTGAGTGGACGGTCGACCGGCCGGTCGACCGGCAGAAGCGCTCCGAGAATGGCGAGGATCAGCGCCGCCGCGGCGACCGCGGCGGTCAGAATGCGCACGCTTTGGGGACGCCCGGCAAGGCCGGCGACGTCGATCCAGGAACGCCGGGCGACCGGCGGCGCGGTCACGGCAAACCCCACTTCACCAGGCGCACTGGCGGATGCACGTGCATCTGCAGTGGAGAAATCTGCGGGCGGGGAATGGTCATTTTCGGCGCCCCCTTCCGCGCAGGGATCAGGGGCGGCTAGGCCCCCGGCGGAAGGCTAAATCAATACCGATGAACACAACAAGGCTTGACGAACGGCCCGTATTACCCATAGGTCAGACCAATACGGACCGTGCCCGGAGCCTTGTTGATCGAACCGCTTCCGACTAGGTCAAACGCGGCGAGAGTCGCCGTCCGCCGAACCACCGTCACGCTCAGTAGTAACGGCTTTGACCTCGTCGTCCACACCCGGGTCGACCGCTGTCGATCGATCCGCATCGACACGATCCGCGACCGTTCCGTCGTCGGAACGCTCGAGATCCGCATTCAGCCGAGCGATCTCGGCCTCACGCTGTGTCTGCCTTACGTCCGGAAAACTGTCGGGAAGCCGACGCACGCGCTTGTTCATATTGCGAATCAGCAAAACAGTTGCTATGGACAGCAGCACGATGATGAAGAGACCCATCGGGCCGGCCAGGCCGCCCGAGCGGGTGTCTCCGAAGTTGTTGACGGCAAAAGTGCCCATGACCACGAGGGTACTAGTGCGACTCGACGCGCTCGCGGACGCCCGCGAAGAGGTCGGACTCGGGGACCGGGCTGTCGACCAGCGAGCGGGCCAGCTCGAAGTCCTCGGTCGGCCACACCTTCTGCTGGAGCTCCAGCGGGATCTTGAACCAGAAGCCGTCGGGGTCGACCTGGGTGGCGTGCGCCCGCAGGGCCTCGTCGCGGATCTCGAAGTACTCGCCGACCTCGACCCGGGTCGTGATCTTGTCACCGCGGTCCTCGCGGTCGGCGCTCTTGGAGAGCCATTCGGTGTACGGCGACTCGAGCCCCGCCGCGATCATGCCCTCGTGCAGCGCGAGCATGCGGGCCCGGGTCCAGCCGGAGTTGTAGTACAGCTTCAGCGGCTGCCACGGCTCGCCGAGCTCGGGGTATTTCTCCGGGTCGCCCGCGGCCTCGAAGGCCACCACCGAGATCTTGTGGCACATGATGTGGTCGGGGTGCGGATAGCCGCCGTTCTCGTCGTACGTCGTCATGACATGCGGCCGGAACTCGCGGATCAGCTTGATCAGCGGAATGGCGGCGGTCTCCGGATCTTGCAGGCCGAAGCAACCCTCCGGAAGCGGCGGCAGCGGGTCGCCCTCGGGCAGGCCCGAGTCGACGAAACCGAGCCAGGCCTGCTCGACACCGAGGATCTCGCGCGCCTTGTCCATCTCGGCGCGGCGGATGTTCGTGATGTCGGCCAGCACCTCGGGCCGGTCCATCTTCGGGTTGAGCACGCTCCCGCGCTCGCCACCCGTACACGTCGCGACCAGCACCTGGACACCCTCGGCGACGTATTTCGCCATGGTCGCGGCACCCTTGCTGGACTCGTCGTCGGGGTGCGCGTGCACCGCCATGAGACGCAACTGCTCAGCCACTGAAATCTCCTCGGACCCGACCCGCGTCGGACGGGCCGGTGTGGGCTGGAAGAATGGACCCTGCCATTCTGGCGGATCCCACCGACAACGAACGCATGAGAGGTCGTCAGGTGAGCGAGACGCGCACCACAGCCCCGGTCTTCCCGCCGGGCCGATACGGACGGCGCCGTTCCGGCCGCCGCCGTCTGGTGCTGCCCATTCTCGTTCTCGTGGTGGTCCTCGCGGCGTCGCTGGTCCTGTCGCTGAAGCTCTATCAGCGCTTCGGGCAGACCGACTACGACGCGCAGATCGTCGGGTGGTCGGAGCCGACCGACAAAGAGATGGTCATCGAGTTCCGGGTGCGCGTGCCGGCCGGCGGGGCGGCGAGCTGCGTCCTGCGGGCCCGCGACTACGACGGCTTCGAGGTCGGGCGGCAGACGGTGGTCGTGAGACCCGAGGCCGGCGAGACCGACATCGAGGCCAAGGAGACGGTGCCGACCACGGCCCGCGGCTCGGTCGGCGACGTCCTGGGGTGCGACCCCGCCTGAGGTCCCCGGCAATCGCGCCGTTCTGACCCCATGCGTACCGCTGGTAAGCTTAGTGATTCGCTCCGTCAATGTTATTTGCACGGAGCGATGTTGTTAGTGCCCCATGAGAACCAGTGCCCCCGCCCTTCCATGCAAGGAGATCAACCGTGTCCAGTTCAGAGGCGCCCAAGACTTGGCTTTCTCAGGACGCTTACGACCGGCTGCAGTCCGAGCTTGACGAGCTGATCGCCGCCCGCCCCGAGGTCGCGGCCGAGATCAACGCGCGCCGCGAGGAGGGTGACCTGCGGGAGAACGGCGGATACCACGCCGCCCGCGAGGAGCAGAGCCGCCAAGAGGGCCGGATCCTCTACTTGAAGGAGTTCCTGCGCACCGCCGAGGTCGGCGAGGCGTCGGCGGCCGACAACGTCGGGCCGGGCTCGGTCGTCACGATCTACTTCGACGACGACCAGAGCGACACCGAGACCTTCCTGCTGGGCTCGCGCGAGATCTCCTCGACCACCGACCTCACCGTGTACAGCCCGGAGTCGGCGCTCGGCAAGGCGATCCTGGGCGCGGGCGAGGGGCAGACCGTCACCTACACGGCCCCCAGCGGCGCCGACATCAAGGTCACGGTCGTGAAGTTCGGCCCGTTCGAGGGCTGACCACGACGTGGACGGGCCCGCCGGAAAAGGCGGGCCCGCACCTTTTACGGGGTTGCGTCGGCCAGCAAGGACACGCGGTAACCGCTGTCGCGCAGGGTGCTGATCAGGACGTCCGAGTGGTCGGGGCCGCGGGTCTCGACCGACAGCGCCACCTCGACCTGGCCGAAGCCGAGCCGCGGGCTCTGCCGCGAATGGCCGACCTCGACCACGTTCGCTCGCAGGTCGGCGATCCGCGCCAGCAGCCGGGCCAGCTCACCCGGCCGGTCGTCGCAGCGGACGGCCAGCCGCAGGAAGCGGCCGGCCGAGGCCAGCCCGTGCTCGATCACCCGCAGCAGCAGCATGGGGTCGATGTTGCCGCCGGAGAGCACGGCCACCACCGGCCCGTCCGCCGGCGGGACGTAGGCGCCGGTCAGCAGGGCCGCGAAGGCCGCTCCCCCGGCCGGCTCGACCACCATCTTGTGCCGCTCGAGCAGCACCAGCAGGGCCGCCGACAGGTCCTCGTCGGTGACCGTGACGACCTCGTCGACCAGCTTGCTGACGTGCGCGAAGTTCAGGTCGCCGGGCCGCAGCACGCAGATGCCGTCGGCGATGGTCACACCCTGCGAGAGCTTCTGCGGCGAGCCCGCCGCGAGCGAGGGCGGGTACGCCGCCGCGCCCGCCGCCTGCACGCCGACGACCCGGATGTCGGGCCGCAGCGACTTGGCCGCGACGGCGATGCCCGAGATCAGGCCGCCTCCGCCCACGGCCGTGATGATCGTGGTGGCCGATGGCAGCTGGTCGAGGATCTCCAGGCCGACCGTGCCCTGGCCGGCGATGACGTCCGGGTGGTCGAACGGGTGGATCAGCACGGCGCCGGTCCGCTCGGCGAACTGCTGCGCCGCGACCAGCGAGTCGTCGACGCTCGTGCCCGCGTATTCGATCGCCGCGCCGTACCCCTTGGTCGCCGTGACCTTGGGCAGCGGCGCCCCCTCGGGCATGAAGACCGTGGCCCGGGCGCCGAGCAGCTCGGCCGCGAGCGCGACACCCTGCGCGTGGTTGCCGGCGCTGGCGGCGACGACCCCGCGGGACCGCTCGGTGTCGGAGAGCCGGCTGATCCGGGTATAGGCGCCGCGCACCTTGTACGAGCCGGCACGCTGCTGGTTCTCGCACTTCAGCCAGGCCTCGGCGCCGATGATCTCGGTGAGCGGACGGGAGTCGATCAGCGGGGTGGTCTTGACCACCCCGCTCAGCAGACTGCGCGCCGCCTCGATGTCGGACAGCGTCAGGAGGTCAAGCGGCAGGGGGGCACCGGTCATGACCTGAATCGTGCCACCGATCACCCGAAGGCGTGACGCCGCCAGGGGTTCATCACTTCGAACTGCCCGGCGACGGCCAGGAGCAGGGTCTCCGAGTCGGGCGGGCCGACCAGCTGTACGGCCACGGGCAGCCCGTCGGGGCGTACGCCGACCGGGACCACGATCGCCGGCAGACCGGCGACGTTCCAGGGCGCGGCGTACGGCGCGTAGCGCATGCTGGCGCTCATGTTGGCCCGCCACGACCCGCTCGCGTGGCCGTCGGCCGGCGGCGGCGCGGTGGCCAGGGCCGGGGTGAGCAGCAGGTCGATCGACCGGTCGGCGAAGAAGCCGATGGACCGCTCGCGGAACGCGTCGCGCTGCGACCGGCGGACCAGTCCGCTGCGCATGGCCCACTTGCCGAGCCGGATGTGCCGGCGGGTCCGCGGCTGGAGCTGGGCCAGGTCGTAGTCGCGCGACTCGACGTAGGCCGAGGCGAACCAGGTGGCCAGCGTGCCGACGCCGAGCGACTGCGGATAGCTCGGGTTGGCCGTGATCGTGTCGTGCCCGGCCTGCACGAGCAGCTTGGACGCGGTGGTCACGGCCTCCGCGTTCGGCTCGTCGAGGCGGATGCCGGCCACCGGGGAGCGGGTGGAGACGCCGATCCGCAGCCGGGACGGCTCGACCAGTTTGACCGGGTCGCGGCCGGCCAGCACCGAGAAGCCGACCGCCGAGTCGGCCACCGTGGTGGTGAGCACGCCGTTCTCGACCAGGCCGAACCAGTTGTCGACGCCCAGCTCGGCCGGGACCACGCCGCGGCCGGGCTTGAGGCCGACCAGGCCGCAGCAGGCGGCCGGGATGCGGATCGAGCCGAGCCCGTCGTTGCCGTGCGCGATCGGCACCAGGCCGGCGGCCACCGCGGCGGCCGATCCGCCGGACGAGCCACCGGGCGTACGGTCGAGGTCCCAGGGGTTGCGGGTGGCGCCCTCGGCGTCGTCGGTGACCGCCCAGAGGCCCATCTCGGGCATCCGCGTCACGCCCACCACCACTGCCCCGGCGCCGCGCAACCTCCGTACGACCTCGTGGTCCTCCTCGGCGACAGCCGAGCGCACCGCCGCCGAGCCGGACCAGACCGGCAGCCCGGCCACCGCGGTGTTCTCCTTGACCGCGACCGGCACGCCGGCCAGCGGAAGGTTGGCCAGATCTTCCTGGTCGTCGACCTTCTCGGCCTCGGTGATGGCCTCACCCGCGCGCACCACCCGGAACGCCTCGAGCGACGGGTCGGTGATCGCGATCTGCTCGAGGTGGTCGGCGACGACCTGGGTGGCGGTCACGTCACCGCGCCGCACCGCCCGGGCGATCTGCTTCGCGGTAGCTCCGACCCAGGTCGTCCCGTCCGTCATGGTTACTCCGTAAATCAGCCCAATGCCTGCTCCAGGTCGGCGAGCAGATCGTCAACGGTCTCGATGCCGACAGACAGTCGCACGAGATCGGCGGGGACTTCAAGCGCCGAGCCCGCAGCGGACAGGTGTGTCATCTGACCCGGGTGTTCGATGAGCGACTCGACCCCGCCCAGTGACTCGGCGAGCACGAAGAGCTTCGTTTTGTTGCAGATCGCGATCGCCTGCTCGGGGCCGCCGGCCGCCCGGAACGACACCATGCCGCCGAAGCGCCGCATCTGCTTGGCCGCGACCTCGTGACCGGGGTGATCCTCCAGGCCCGGGTAGAGGACGCTGGCCACGGCCGGATGCTCCCGGAGGAATCCGACGATGCGCTCCGCGTTGTCACAGTGCCGCTCCATGCGTACACCCAAGGTCTTGATCCCTCGAAGTGTCAGCCACGCGTCGAAGGGGCCGTTGACGCCGCCCATGGCGTTCTGGTGGAAGGCGAGCTGGTCGCCGAGGTCGTCGGTCGCCGTGATCAGCGCGCCACCGACCACATCGGAGTGACCACCCAGATATTTGGTGGTCGAGTGCACGACGACGTCGGCGCCGAGCCCGATCGGCTGCTGGAGATAGGGCGAGGCGAAGGTGTTGTCGACGACGAGCAGGCCGTCGTACTCGTGGGCGATGCCGGCCAGCGCGGCGATGTCGGCCACGTTGAGCAGCGGGTTGGTCGGCGTCTCGGCCCAGATCACCTTGGTGTGACCGGGCCGGAAGGCGGCGCGCACGGCGTCGAGGTCCTCGAGCGGCACCGCGGTCCAGTCCAGACCCCAGTTCTCCAGCACCTTCGAGAAGAGACGGAAGGTTCCGCCGTACGCGTCGTCGGGGATCACCACGTGGTCACCCGGCCGGCACACCGTGCGGAGCAGGGTGTCCTCGGCCGACAGCCCGCTGGCGAAGGCGAGACCGCGGCGGCCACCCTCGATCGCGGCGAGGCACTCCTGGAGCGCGTCGCGCGTGGGGTTGCTGGAGCGGCTGTACTCATAGCCGAGACGCGGCGCGCCGACGGCGTCCTGGGCGTACGTGCTCGTCTGATAGATCGGAGGCACCACCGCGCCGGTCCGGGGATCCGGATCCTGGCCGGCGTGGATGGCAAGGGTGTCGAACCCGTAGTGGTTAGCCGTCATGCTGCGCAAGGCTAGTCTCAGCTGGTGGCGGACTGTGTGTTCTGTGGCATCGTGGCGGGGACGGTGCCCGCTTTCAAGGTCGTGGATTCCCCTGATGGTGTCGGTTTCCTCGACACCCGCCCCGTCTTCAAGGGCCACGTTCTCATCGTTCCCCGCACGCACGTCGTGACGCTGACCGACCTTCCCGCCGAGCTTTTGCCCGGATATTTCAGTCTTGTGCAGCGGGTGGCGGCGGCGGTGCCCCCGGCGCTCGGCGCGCAGGGGACATTCGTGGCGAACAACAACGTGGTGTCGCAGTCGGTGGCCCACTTGCACTTCCACGTCGTGCCGCGGACGAAGGGCGACGGGCTGCGCGGTTTCTTCTGGCCCCGGCACCGCTACGACAGCGATGAGGAAGCCACGTCGTACGCCTCCCTGATCGCGAAACAACTGGGGTGACACCAGTGTTGTAGACGCTGGATGAAGGGAGTGACCGTGTTCCTACGGTTCCGCAAGCCCGAACTGGTAACCCCCGACAAGGCCCTGCCGGGCCGCGTCCTCGAAATGCCGGTGGCCGATGAGCACACCGTGCTGGGCACCCCGCTCAAGGGCCCGTGGCCGGCCGGCTACGAGGTGGCCGTCTTCGGAATGGGCTGTTTCTGGGGCGCCGAGCGCATCTTCTGGCGCCTGCCGGGCGTCCACTCGACCTCGGTCGGCTACGCCGGAGGCTTCACGGCGAACCCGGCGTACGAGGAGGTCTGCTCCGGCTCCACCGGCCACGCCGAGGTGGTGCAGGTCGTCTACGACCCGGCCAAAATCACGTACGAGGACCTGCTGAAGGCCTTCTGGGAAAACCACGACCCGACCCAGGGCATGCGCCAGGGCAACGACGTGGGCACGCAGTACCGCTCCACGATCTACACCACGACCGACGCGCAGACCGCCACCGCGAAGGCGTCCCTGGAGGCTTTCCAGCCGGTGGTCACCGCCGCCCGCAAGGGCCAGATCACCACAGAGGTCCGCCCGCTGGGCAGCTACTTCTACGCCGAGGACTACCACCAGCAGTACCTTTCAAGTGACAAAAACCCGAACGGGTACTGCAACCACGGGCCCAACGGTATGACCTGCCCGATCGGTGTCGCTCGGACCAGCTGACTCTTCGGAGTCCGTCCCGTGTGACGATGGGTGAGGAGGAGGTGGCCTGCAATGCGCCGATACGCCAAACCCATCGTCGTCGCGGACGATCTGGCCCTACTGCGAGGCCGGACGAGTGGAGTGGTCACCCTGCCGCGTCATCTCGACTGGTCCGGTGCCGCCGACTACGACCTCGACAGTCCCGGCCGAGTCGTCGACCTCTACCGCACGGTCTTGATCGAGGCGACCAAGCCCGACGATCTCCACGGCTTTCTGGATCGGAGGATCCTGACCGGGCTATGGCCTTCGATCTGGCTCCCGGCGGACCTACGCCGTGCGTGGGAACAGCGCTTCCCAGAGCTCCGGCGGACCACCTCGAAGGCCCCTGCCGCGTAAGGTCGCCGGCATGGATCCCCGCCACCGCGAGCTGGCCGAAATCGCCCTTCGTGCGGCCGGAGGCGGGTATGACTCGCGCTCGCCGGCGGCTATGCCGTTCGGGAGCACGGTATGGGTGCCCGGCCGAGCGGTGACGTCGACCTGTTCACCGACTGGCAGCGCCGGGCAGACTTTCCCGCCGCCGCGGATCTCGTCATCCAGGCTCTTACCGACAACGGGTTCTTGGTCCACGTCGACGCCCGTGCGGACACCTTCGCCAGGTTGCTGGTGTCCCGGCTCGACGAACCAGAAACGGAACCGCAGAAGATGGAGTTGGCGGCCGACTGGCGTGCTCATCCGCCAGTGACGCTGAGCGTCGGCCCAGTCCTGCACCCGGACGACGCCGTCGGCAACAAGATGGCGGCGCTCTACGGCCGCGCGCTCGCCCGAGACTTCCTCGACATCGATGCGGCCCTCTCGAGCGGCCGCTACACGAGAGACCAACTCCTCCGACTGATCGAAACCGCTGATCCCGGCTTCGACCGCGCAACCTTCGCCGATGTACTGGGAGTAGCAGACCAGATCAGTGATGCCGCATTCGCTCCCTACGGCGTCGACACCGAATCCGTGCGTGTCCTCCGCGAACGATTCGCCGAGTGGCAGAAGGAATTACGGCAGGGATGAAATGCCGGTCAGACCCTCACGGCTACCACCAGCAGTACCTCTCGGACGCAAAAAATCCGGGCGGTTATTGCAATCACGGCCCGAACGGCATGACCTGCCCGGTCGGGGTGGCCCGAGCCAACTGACCAGGCAACTTGCGACGATGGAGAGAGGAGGTGGCCTGAGATGCGCAATCGCCCTTCGCGCAGCCGGAGGTGACTATGGGCTCGCGCTTGCCGGCGGTTATGCCGTTCGGGAGCACGGAATGGGCGAGCGCTCGCCCGGGATTTCCTCGACATCGGCGCGGTACTTGCCAGCGGCCGCTACACGAGAAACCAACTCCTCCGGCTTATCGAAGCTGCCGATCCAGGTTCGATCGCGCGACCTTCGCCGACGTGCTGGGAGCCCTGCGCCAGCGATTCGCCGGGTGGCAGAAGGAACTGCGGCAGGAATGACTCCCCGTCAGAGCGCAATCCGCGATGGGGCGTCAGTGGTGGGCGAAGTCCTCGCCCAGCAGGTCCCGTAAGCGGGCCAGGGCTCGCATGCTCTGCATCTTCACCACCGAGGCGGAGACGCCCAGGATCTCGGCGACCGTCTCCACGCTGTGGTCCTCCCAGTGACGCAGGACCACGATGGCGCGGTCGCGCAGCGGCAGGGTGGACAGCGCGGTCATCAACGTGACGTGCAGTTCCGGGGTCGGGCCGGCCGGGTTACCGGGACGGTCGGGCAGGGAAGCCGACACCACCTCGGTGCTGCTGCGCCGGCTGCGCTGGTCGAAGACCGCGTTCATCAACACCCGGCGGCTGTACGCCTGCAAGTCCGCCGTGCGCCAGATCCGGCCCCACGAGGCGTACATCCGGGCCAGCGTCAGCTGGGTGAGATCCTGGGCCAGATGCCAGTCCCGGCACATCAGATAGGCGGTGCGCCGCAACCGAGGGGTCGCCGCGGCCACGAACGCCGTGAACTCCTCGTCGCGGGCGGCCCGCTCCGATGACCGGCTCACGGGCACACCCCGCCGATGAGGGTGGCGACCCCGGGCTGCCCGGCGTACGTGGCCTCGAACTTCGCGTACTGCGACGACCGGGCCAGCTTCAGCCGGAACGCGGTGGGCAGCGACTCCGTGTCGACCGACGCGACGAATTCGGGGCTGTCGGTCCACAACTGCTTGAACCTCTCGTACGCCTCCTGCCGGCTCTCGAAGAGCAGGTTCCGGACGAGCGGATCGTTGCGCAGAGCCTTCCCGAGCGCCTCGCGTTGCGGCTCGGTGATGTCGTCCCGCAGGGCGACGTACACATCGGTGGCATCGTCGGACATCGGCCACCAGACACACCCGGGCTCCACCCGCGCGATCAACGCCACGGCGGCCGGCACCGGCGTCGGCGGCGGCGAACCGGCCGTTCCCGGCACGAGGTTGAGGGCCACCACGACCGCGACGACCGCCGCCGCCACCGCGCCGCCGGCCGTCAGCGCTCGGCGCCGCCGGCGAATGCCCCGCCCCTGAGCCATCGCCCGCTGGGCGATGTCACCGTCTCCGAAGACCGGCTCGTCGTCGAGCGCACGGTCGAAAAGCTCCTTCAGCATGGCCCGCTCCCGGTGTCGTCCACGTCCTTTCCCTACATGACAGGGTGAGGGCGTAATCCGGTCACAAGCTTTGATCCTCGGCGCGCCCGACCCGGCAAGACCGGGCGCGCCGAAGTTCTCCAGGGCCGGCTCAAGGCACCTAGTTAGGGTAGGCTAACCAAAGGCTGGGTGAGGGTCAATGATCAAAGGGGCAGCGAATACCGCAGCTGCCGGACCGGGACGCCGTTGATCGGCTCGGTGCGGTCGGAACCGTCAGGGGTCCAGCCGCCGCGCTCGTAGAAGCGGCGCGCCACGGCGTTCTCCTCCAGCACCCACAGCACCGCCCGGGCGGCGCCCAGGGCTCGCAACTGGCCGACGGCATTGACCATGAGGGCGCGGCCGACGCCCGTGCCGACCAGGCCCGGGGCCACGTGGATCGCGTACAGCTCCACCGAGGAAGGGGTCTCGCTCGGGCCCACATACGTGAAGCCCACGATCTCGCCGTCGAGCGTGGCGACCGTCATCTCGTGCGTGTCGCGCTCCCACTTCCAGCGCTCGGCCCACCACTCGCCGAAGCCCTCCTCGGACCTCGCGGACAACACCTCGCCGGTCAGGATGTGGGCGTAAGCAGCGACTCGCGAGCGCTGGTGCACGGCTCCCACCGCATGGAGATCAAATTCTTCGGCCGTACGGAGGGACAGGCTCATCGCTCGACGGTAGCGGGGCGCCGCGCGGGCACGGGGACGCGCATGAGGTCCTCGGCGATCACGATCTCGCCGGAGAACTCGGCCGCGGCCTCGTCGAGGAAACGCCTCGGGTCGGCGTAGCGCTGCGAGAAATGGGTCAACAGCAGTTTCCGTACGCCTGACTCGCGCGCGACGGACGCAGCCTGCGCCGCCGTCAGATGGCCCACCATGGCCGCCATCTCCGCGTCCTCGTTGAGGAACGTCGACTCGATGACCAGCAGGTCCACGCCCTCGGCGAGCGCGTACACCGTGTCGGTGAGGCCGGTGTCCATGATGAAGGCGAAACTCTGGCCCGGCCGTTCAGCGCTGACCTGGTCGAGCGTCACGTCGCCGACCCGGCCGTCGCGTTGCAGCGCGCCGACCGCGGGGCCGGAGATGCCGTGCTCGGCCAGCCGCTCGGGGATCATGCGCCGCGCCGATGGTTCGTCGAGCCGATAGCCGTACGCCGGAAGTGAATGCCAGAGCGGCAGCGCCGTGAGGCGCCCGGCGGAGGTCTCCACCGCGAAGCTCGCGCCCTCGATCGGCGAAGCCACGATCTCGGCGTTGTCCCAGTAGCTCGTGGCGTGCCGCAGGCGGTCGTAGAACTCCTGGCCGGCGCCCGGATAGTGGACGGTGACCGGATGACGCACCTTGTCGAGCGAGATCCGCTGGAGGATGCCGGGCAGGCCCAGGCTGTGGTCGCCGTGGAAGTGCGTGATGCAGATGCGCCGGATCGGGGTCACCGCGAGGCCGGCGAACAGCATCTGGCGCTGGGTGCCCTCGCCCGGGTCGAAGAGGATCACCTCGTCGTCCCAGCGCAGCAGGTAGCCGTTGTGGTTGCGATGCCGCGTCGGCACTTGGCTCGCGCTTCCCAGAACGACCAGCTCACGCATATGTGATCCCTGAAATGAAGCGACCCCTGGGGACTTCCACGCACGTATGCGTGGTCCGGTCGGACAAGGCCGGATCCCCAGGGGTCGGGTGGCTGTCTGATATTCGCCGCACCGCTGCCACACGGTCTCGACGTACTACAAACGAAGCTGTCGAGGACAGCGGCTAGCTGACAGCCACCTCACGAGTCCCGTTGCTATACAACTTCGGACCACCTCCCTTCACGTGTACGGCCACGTTAACCACCGGAGGGGCCCTCCGCCAATGCTTTTTGAATCACTACAGACGAGGGAATACCCGCGGGGACATTTCGGTGCCTTCCACCGCGAGCGAGGCCGGGCCCACGATCAACGGATCGGGGGTGCCGACGACCTCGGCGTCCTTGTTCTCGTAGTCGAAACGGTTGAGCACGTGGCGCATCGCCTCGAGCCGGGCCCGCTTCTTGTCGTTGCTCTTCACCACGGTCCACGGTGCGTCGGCGGTGTCGGTGTAGAAGAACATCGCCTCCTTCGCCTCCGTGTAGTCGCCCCACTTGTCCAGGGAGGCCAGATCGTTCGGTGAGAGCTTCCACTGGCGTACGGGATCGACCTGGCGAATCGCGAAGCGCGTGCGCTGCTCCCGCTGGGTGACCGAGAACCAGAACTTGACCAGGTGGATGCCGGAGCGGACGAACATCCGCTCCAGCTCCGGGGTCTGCCGCATGAACTCGAGATATTCGGCCCGGGTGCAGAAGCCCATGACCCGCTCCACGCCGGCCCGGTTGTACCAGGACCGGTCGAACAGCACGATCTCGCCGGCGGACGGCAGGTGGGCGATGTAGCGCTGGTAGTACCACTGGTTGCTCTCGCGCTCGTTCGGCTTCTCGAGAGCGACCACCGAGGCGCCGCGCGGGTTCAGATGCTCCATGAACCGCTTGATCGTGCCGCCCTTGCCGGCGGCGTCCCGCCCCTCGAAGAGGATCACGAGACGCTCGCCGGTCGACTTGCACCAGTTCTGGAGCTTCAGCAGCTCGATCTGCAGCAGCCGCTTCTGATGGTCGTAATCCTGGCGGGACATCCGCTCGTCGTACGGATAGTCCTCGCGCCAGGTGTCGACCGGGCTGCCGTCCGCGTTGAGCAGCACCGGGTCGTCGTCATCGTCGTCGGCCACCCGGTAGCCGTCGAGCTCGGCGATGGAGCCGTCGTACGGCTCGCTGAACTGCTCCTGGACTTCTTCGAACTCCGCCTCCGCCTGCATGACCGTCATACTTACCCAGCGAAGATGAACATCAGCCGATCCAGGCCCGAAGCTTCTTCCTCCGCGAGTCCTCGACCACCGGCGGAAGCTGGGCGTGGGTCTCGACGCCGACCTGCTCCTGCCGTCCGTAGAGCACACCGAACCAGAACGCGTCGGTACCGTCCTGGCCGATCTCCTCGAGCAACTCACGGGCGACCACCGAGTCCTGATGGGCGCCGAGCACGTCCTGAAGGTCGGTCAGAGCGTTCACCAGCTGCTTTCCCGGCCGGCCGGCGTCCGGAGCGAAGACCTCGACGGCATAACGGGCGCGTTTGTACGCCTTACGCGCGTCGTGCAGCTCGTGGTCGATGCCGTCGGCGAGGGCCTGGTCGAGCAGGGCGTCGGCCTTGGCCAGGCTCTTGCGGGCCCGCTTGAGCAGGTCTTTCTCGGTGGTCTGCTGCTCGGCCAGCCGGTCGATCCGGTCGAGCAGGGCCAGATAACGCTCGCTCTCCAGGGCCTCGTCGAGGGCGGCCCGGCCCCGCTCCACCTGGGCGTCGAGATGCTCGCGGATGCGGGCCGCGACCGGCGCGAACCGGGCGCCCTCCTCGATGTCGGCCAGCAGCTTCTGCTCCTGGACCTGGCCGTCGCGCACCTCGCCGAGCAGGTCGGCCAGCCACTTCAGCTCGTCGCCGATCTCCTGGGCCTCTCCGAAGCTGCGCTTGAAGGTCTTCAGGGTGCTGCGCAGCCGCCGCGTGCCGACGCGCATCTTGTGGACCGCCTCGGCCTCACCCTGGCGTACGCCGGGGTCGAATCCGGTGATCGCGTCGCGCTGCTCACGGACGTACGCCAGAACCGGGTTTTTGGGGGTCTTAGGGGTTTTGCCGGGTTTGGGGTTGCCGAGGGCGCGGGCGACCTTGGAGGGACCAGCGGCGGGCCGCGCCCCGGCCCGCTCGAGCAGACGGCCGACCTTGGCCAGCAGGGCCGGGTTGCCGTCGACCAGCTCTACCTCGACCTCCTGCCAGCGCTGCTCCTGACCGTCGCGCTCGGCGATGACCTGGTCCTGCGCGATGAGGGCGAGCGTGGTGCCGTCGGCCTTCTTGAGCGGCGTCTCGACCCGATGGGTGCGGAGCCGGGCGATCGGCTTGAGGTCCTGACGCCGGATGATGGCCCGGACCAGGCCCGTGAGCTCGCTCGGCACGAGATCGGGCGTGCCGTTGAGCGGAAGCCGGTGCTCCTTGCGGCTGAAGCCCTCACCGGGCGTCTTCAGATGCCAGCCGGCGTCGCTCCCACCGCTGCGCCGGCGCAGCGTCCGCCGGTGGCGCAGGAGGGTCAGGTCGTCGGTGTCGAAGTACGTGGCGTCGAGGTCGTGCGTCTCGGCCCCGGTCGCGCTGCTGATGCCCGCCTCGCCGGCGAAGTCCGGCAACTCGAAGCCGTCGGGCACGTCGTATTTGAGTTCCGTTTCGCGGGCGATCTCCATGTGTTCATGTTGCCCGACTTCCGGCCGCCAACACAGAGAACTGATTGGCAGGTTGTGCACAGCCGGATCTCAGCTTCATCGGGCATCTTGGTAAGCCACTTCTTGTGGGAGGTAGCCCGTGGAGAAGCAAGACCGTCGTCCGGTGTCCCTGGCCGGTCTCGGCCTGATCGGCGCCGGCGCCGTCCTCGGCCTGGCCCTGAGCGGCCCGGCCACGGCCGCACCGTCGTCGTCCTCGTCTTCACCGGCCGCGTCGTCCGCCTCGTCCTCGACAACGCCACCGCCCTCCACAGCCCCGAAGGAGGAGGACGAGTCCTAGACGCCGGCCATGCGCACGGTGCGCAGATAAAGGGCGCGTGAATAGGCGGCGGAGGCCGCGCTGTAATACATCGTCGCCAGCCCGACATGGAAGCTGTTGTTGGTCAGCGCGTTCTTCGAGTTGGCCGACGCCGCCCAGCGGATCTCGGCGTCCGACTCGCTGATCCCTTTGCGCGCGCAGCGCAGCCGGTTCATCTCCTTGCCGGTCTTCCACGTCTCGAGCGCCGCCTCGGCCTCCCGCATCATGGCCCGGGCCTGCTCGGAGAGCGCCTCACCAAGGTCCCAGGCGTGACGCTCCTCGTCGTTGAAGAAGGACGGCATGGTTCACCTCCAGCGGTACCGCTCCTCGCCTTCAGTGTGCGGATCACGTCGGGACATGTCGATCTTTTACACCCTGACGCATGAATTCCGGCCGGCCGTCGTCCCGACGGGCTGCGTGGCCACGGACGTGGTGTCCGCCGCCCGGCCACGCAGCCGGTCATAGGGTGGATGGAGCAGTTACAGCATCAGGTGCCAGGCGAGGATCGCCACGGCGATCAGCATGGCGAGACGGGCGGTCCGGGCGTTGCTTCCGAGGGCATACCGGACCGTTCCGGCTGTTGCCGAGTAGGCATTCGAGCTCATCGCTCAACCTCCTTTCCGTACCCCCATGCAACCGCGGACGACTGCCCGCCGACCGGACTTTCTGTGCGAGCGCCGCGACTATCGGTGACCGCGCCGGGCCGAGCGAACGGCTCATGATCGCCGGGCGGGATCTCGTTCAAACGAGCGTCAGTTGTCGGCGAAGCACTGCGGCCGGACGACGCCGGCACCGGAGGCTTGGGCCGTCGGCTCGGAAGGCCGGGGAACGTCGGCTCGGAAGGCCGGGGAACGTCGGCTCGGAAGGCCGGGGAACGGCTCTGGAAGCCGAGGACGGCCGCGGCGGAAGCCGGGCGTCGGTGTGGGAGGGGGCGAGCTGTTGGTTGGGCGGGAGCGCGTGACCGATGTGGAACGGGGGAACCTGTGGTCACGCGCTCCCGCCAACCGCCCCGCCCGAACCGGGGGTCGCGCCTGGCCGGAGGCGCTGGACCGGCGGAGGCGTGCCGGTCCTGTCCAGTTCAAGGGCGGGTCCTGATGCGGGAGATCGCGGCGCTGGCGGGGCGCAGCGAACTCACCGCCGAGGTGACGTCGCCGGGCTGCTAATCCGGGGGAGGTCAAGCGGACGGCGACGTCGAAGGCTTTTTCAGTTGAAGTAGCCGGTGTTGCGCGGCCGCTGACTCATGGCCGGCAGGGACCGGATGCTGTTCAGGTCGTGGCGGACGGTCCACGCTTCCCGCCAGGGCCGCCGGGAGGCCGCCTCGGCCCGCTCGGCGAGCCGCCGCGGGGCGCACGGCCAGCGCCATCCACACCAGACACAGTTCCCGTCGTGGCCCGCCCCGGTGTGCCGCCCGAGCATGCTCTGGGCGTCCCGCCACAGCAGGCGGTCCACAATGTCGGCCGGAACCGGCCGGTCGGCGATGACCATTCCTCACCCCCGCTCGTCATACGTCCGTCACGACTCATACAACCGCCCGGCGCCATCCCCCGGTCGGACTTTCTGTGCGACTGGCCGCGACTATGCGTGACGGACAAGTGTTCGCCATGGGCGGACGACTGTCGGGCATCGATGCTCGGCCGGGCACTGTTGAGACCGTCATGGATACCGAACACACGGGTGTCGAATCCGGGGCACTCGATGCCTACAGCCGTGTGGTGACCGGCGTCGCCACCAAGCTCCTCCCCTCCGTGGCCGCCCTGTCGGTCCGCACCGCCCGCGGCGCCGGCGCCGGCTCGGCGGTCACCTTCACCGACGACGGTTTTCTCCTGACAAATGCTCATGTGGTGGCCGGGGCCAACGGCGGCACCGCCACCTTCGCCGACGGCACCGAGACCAGGTTCGACGTGGTCGGGGCCGATCCGCTCTCCGACCTGGCCGTGGTCCGGGTGCACCAGCCGGGCGCGCCCGCGGCGCCGCTCGGCAACGCCGACGACCTGAAGATCGGCCAGCTGGTCGTGGCCGTCGGCAACCCGATGGGGCTGGCCGGGTCGGTGACCGCGGGCGTGGTCTCCGGGCTGGGGCGTTCCCTGCCGGCCCGCGACGGCCACCGCGTGCGGATCATCGACAGCGTCATCCAGACCGACGCCGCCCTCAACCCGGGCAACTCGGGCGGGGCGCTGGCCGACTCGACCGGGACGGTCGTCGGCATCAACACCGCGGTCGCGGGCTACGGCCTCGGCCTGGCCGTGCCGATCAACGCCACCACCCGGTCGATCGTCGGGGAGCTGGTGGCCTCGGGCCGGGTCCGGCGGGCCTGGCTGGGCGTGGCCGGCGTGCCCGCGCCGCTGCCGCCGCAGCTGGCCGCGCGGATCGACCAGAAGCTCGGCCTGCGGGTCGTGGAGGTCGTTCCGGGCAGCCCGGCCGGCAAGGCCGGCATCTACTTGGGCGACGTCCTGCTCACCGCCGGCGGCAAGCCGATACAGACCGTGCAGGAGCTTCAGCGCCTGATGCTGGGCCCGGCCATCGGCCAGGAGCTCCCATTGACCCTGCTGCGCAAGAACGCCCTGGTCGACGTGGTGACGGTTCCGGCCGAGCTCGAATAGCGGGTTTATTTATCCCGAATGACTTTCTGCTCCCAATCAGCGCCGTCCAGGTGTACCTGATCCTCGTCCGGTGGCGGACGGCCATCCCCGCACGTGATGGTCGCGTCCCGGTCGACCGACACATCACTCTCGGCCGGGCTGTAGAAGTCACGCTTGAGGAAGGTGAAGTACGTCGTCCTGTACAGCGGCATGGCTCTGGAACGACCTATCCAGCCTCCCCAGGAGATCGTGAGCCGATGATCCTTTCCGGGCTCACGGGTCTCCACCTTCACCCAGACCATGCCGCGGCCTAGGCCGTGCACGCCGAACTGGCAGTAGGCCTTCCTGGTTCCGGTCTCCTCGGCCGGCAGCGCCACGGTCACGAACAACGCCGACAACATCATGGTCAGGACCGCTGCCCGTCGGATCCCTCGAGGACGCCGCCGATGTCTCCACCAGTTCAGCCCTAGATGGACTGACCAAACAGCCGCTGCGCACACGCAGAGGAAAAGCACCATCCCGGCCATGCTGTCGATCTCGTAGGGCAAAGACGGCTGGATCACCATGACCGCGACGGCCAATACGACTCCGGCAACAGCCAGGGCCTTGTTCTGGGAGTCATCGCGCCCGGATGTTGCCAGGCCGGTACCGGAGTCGGTCATCGGACGGTCACTGGTTCCAATTGCTCAGTACGCGGACCGCTCCGTACATGCCGTCGGCCTCTTTGAAGCAGGCCTGCAGATTGGCGTACTGGGTCCAGTCACTGAATCGGTAATTGCAGATTGCTTTCATTTCCACGGCAAAACGGTCGTCGATCCACCGGCGGGTCGCCTCGTCACGGCCCAGAGTCAGCCCCTTGCCGAAGTTGCGGTAGCCGAAATCGTGCTGCTGGCAGGCGGGGTGGAACAGCCGGCGCCAACTGTCGGGGGTGGGCCAACTACAGCTGTCGGTATCCCAGTCGAACGCCTCGTACGGTGCCGGCTTGGTGCACTGCCCGCGCGGACCACAGCCGGCCGCAAGGAAGTCCGCCTTGCGCTCGGCAAACTCTCGGTTTCCCAGGAGCATGGACTCCTCGGCGTACCGGATCTGCTCCGCGCGTCGCGTCATGTCGTCCGCGTGGGCCGCCGACGTCGGAGCCACGAAAGCCGCGAAAACGCTCACGGCGATCAGCCAGGCCTTGCGTTTCATCCTCATCCTTTTTCTTCGACGGGCACCGGCTGGTCCATGCCAGAATCGGGACGGACCAGCCGGTATGGATCGCCAGGGGCGGGATCAGACAGTGATGGTTATGCAGGCGATGGAACGATTAGACGTTCCCGGCCAGGTATAGGCGCCACAGACGCCGGAGTTCGTCTTGATCGACTTGTTGACGTTCCACGTCACGGACGTGCCGTTGCCCGACGTGTACCAAGCAATGCCGGAAGGGCCGTCGCCGGCCCACGCCTCCAGCGCACCGGAGGAGGCACCGCGAGGTGCCTGCACCGTGATCGTCTTGACCTCCTGGGTGCGGTTGGCGGTGTTCTTCGCACCCGTCTCCACCCGGATGCAAGTCCCGGGAGTAGTGGACCAGCCCTGGGCACAGCCGCTGACTGTCGCCGCGGAGGCGGGGTCCGCCGCACCCACAGCGGCAGCCGCCGCGATGGTGGCCACGAGGGCGGCGCGGCCGCTCGGCCGCCACGGCGATTGTCTTGTCCTGTTCATCCGACCGGATCCCTTCAACCAGAGGGCTTGCACGTCGCGTCCCTCTGCTCACGAGTCTGGGCATATACGAACCTCGGCACAGCGGACAAATGTGGTTGCGCCTCCTACCTGGGAGGCCGGTCGAAGCAACCGGCGCCTCGGGTGCCGGTCACCTCGACGTCGTCGCAGTCGAGCCGGCGATAAGGAGGTTCGTCGTAGGAAGACAGAACCGTGATGCCCCATTGGGCCCGGCTGCCGCCGCACCCCACGCGAACCTGGTACACATCGGAGAACTTCTGCCGAAAGGTGAAACGCTTGATCGCCGTTCGCCCTGGATCACCCGGATCGGCGTAGTCGGACCCACCGGACCTGGATTCGATCCAGACGGCGACGACAGGATTGCCGGAGGCACAAGCCACGTCGATGGTCAGGTCGCGGCCGTCTGACTCCGGTAGCGTCAATGCGAGGCCCAGCCATGCCACGGGAAGAACGGTCAGGGCAATCCGCGGAACCCATCGATCCAGCTGTGACCGTCTCATGGGTGCATCTCCCGAACCGTGTGGTCGAGAAAGAACTGCCAGTTCAGGCCCGCGTAACGAGCGAGTTCGGGGGTGTGCCGGCCGCCCGGGGAGCAACCCTGGTCGAAAGCCATTAGCCTGTCACGCATCTCCGCCATTCCCTTGCGCACGGTGGGCGCTTCGACACCGACCACCCCGGCGATCTGCGAATGCTCGTGCAGCCCCAATGCCATCGCCCGCCATACCGCCAACGCCGTCGCCGAGCGGAAGAAGGTCTCTCTCAGCGACGGCGCCGACCTCGGCGGTAGATACAGCTGGAGAAGTGGGTCTATCCGGGTATGCCCTTGGAGTGCGCTCATCACCGTCGAGGCAAGCTTGCCGACGGCGTCCTTGGGACACATCGCACGGCATTCGAGTTCCTCATAGGCGAAGATGATGTGAAGTCGCCGGTTGGCCTCGCCGTTGGTCCAGAGGACCGCCGGGATTTCCTTGCTCCTCGCCGTCCGGAGCATCGCCAGGCCGCTGAGGTGCAGCTGGGCATCGGTGAGCTTGACCTGTTTCCGGCGCCGGCGTTCCTCGAACTGCGCGGAATGCGCCGAATAGAGCATGTCAGCCACTACGGCGCCGAAATTTTCCCGCTCGAGCCGCGCAGAGGCTTCGACAGGGTCGGCGATCCGGACGATCTCACATGTCAGTGCGCTGGAGAGCTCAGTTGCAGCCGTCGCAGCGGTGTAGTCCTCATCCTCGACGAGGAGGATCCGCGTGGCGCTCATCGCTGTGTTCGCAGAGGCAGAGTCAGTCGGACGGCCGCTCCGCTCTCTCCAGTCAGCAACACCAAGTTACCGCCTCGTTCCCTCAATCGGGAGCGCAAGCGATGCAAGCTGGTGCCCGCCACGGCAAACTCGCGGCGTTCAAGACCGGGGCCGGAGTCGCGCACGTCCAGAATCATCAACTCGTCCTCCAGAGTGAAGCCCACGTGCGCGGCCCCACCGCCGTGCTGAACCACGTTCTTGAGCAGGTCAGCCAGACCCTGTTCCAGAAGGATCGCATGTTCCGCGGGAATCGTCAGAGCTCCGATTCTAGAAACAGAGCCTACGGTGAGGCGATCACCATACGAGCGAATCGCATTGGTGAACAGGGAAGCCGCACTGACATTTGCGTCTCGCAACAACAATTGACGGCGCCTAGCCGTGATGAGTTGCCGCAAATCTATGGCAATCGACTGAACGTCATGCCCTGCCGCAATTTTGTCAGCCGCGATCTCGACGTGCGTGTGCAGGTCACCCACGGCCGCATCGTAGCTTTCCGACAGAGCTTCGGTCACCGCCCGGACGGCGATCCGGCACAACCAGGCCATACCTTTACCGACCATGAACCACACCAAGGCCCACCCGGCGTATTGAACGATGCTGCGCACATGGTCATCGGTGAAGTGCCAACGGTTCATCACGCCCACGATGAAAAGCGGGTGGAGTACAACGGCGATGATCAGGATGCCTTCGGTCAGCCGGCGCCGCGTGGCGTTGCGAAAGCCGCCCCACGGGTAGAAGGCGAACACCGCCAGCGGTATCAGGGCGTAGTTACCCATCGGGACGCCTACCCCGTACGCGGCGAAGTCGCCCGGCGCGAGAAGGTGCGCCAGCAACATCTGCACGGTGAAGATCGATGCGATCCACGCCGCTGCCCAAGCACGGCCACGGGTCAGTGGCCCTCGGTGCCGCAGCACCAAGCCAGCCAAAATCAAGTGCACGACCGCCAGCCCCAGCACTACGGGCACCCCAAACGGCCGGTACCGATCATTGAGCGGGCTTGCGAACAGATTCGTCGCCTGCAGGAGTAGTGCCATCGCCTCGAACGGCCTGATCAGCCGGTAAGTTGTCTTGGCAAGCAGTTCAGCTCCCGGTGGCGGCATGGCGCGGTCCAACCCTCCCGGGATTCGAGGGACTTCGTTTCACTGGCCGAACGGATCATGAGGCCGCTGCGCGGATTCGCGATTGCCATGATCGTTTATCGCTTCGGCGAAGGTCGATAGTACTGGATGATCGCCATCGGGATCGACATGCGGAAGCGGTTCCGTGGAAGCGCACGGAACAGGCGGCGATGGGCCGGACATTCGCCTGCGGCACCGCCGGAGCCACGCACGGAATGACATGCAGCGGCGCCGGAAGAGTTGAGACATACACGACTGCGGCAAATTAGATCATCGATTCACCTGATCAACGATGAGTCGATCTCACGATGCATTTTCCCAAAAAGGGGGGGGCCAGATGAGCCGTCGAGCCAGCCGTCGGTGGCGCGGTCGCCGGGGCGGAAGGGCGCGGCTTGGACAGCCCGGGGATTGCCAGTCGTGGGGGGGGGGGGGGGGGGGGGGGGGGGCCGCCCCCCCCCGCGCGGCCCCCCCCCCCGGGGGGGGGGGCGGGGGGCGCGCGCCCCCCCCCCCCGCGCCGGCGCCG
>NZ_JBIAZI010000014.1:0-266255 GCF_042899005.1 Actinoplanes sp. NPDC000266 | reverse complement strand
CGCGGGCACGGGGGGCCGGGGGTCCGGGGTGGCGCCCCCCCCCCCCGGGGGGGCGGGCCGGGGCGGGGGGCGGCGGGGGGGGGCGGCGGGGGGGCGGGGCGGGGGGGGGGGGGGGGGCCCGCCCCCCCGCGACCGGCCGAGGAGAGGGACGACGCGGGTTTCGTGTACTACTCCCGGCACTTCCGGGGCGACCGGCCGGACCTGGAGGTGATGGTGCAGCAGCAGTACGAGTCGGTGTCAGTGCTGACCCTGCCCGCCGACGAGGGCACGTGGAGCGTCGTGCTGATCGCGAGCAGCCGCGACCACGCCCTGCGGGTCCTGCGCGACCCGGCGGTGTGGACGGACGTGGTCGGCCACTATCCCCTGGCCGCTCCGTGGATCGACGCCACCCCGATCACCGGCGTGGACGTGCTGGCCGGCATCGAGGACCGCCTGCGGCACTACGCGCCCGGCGGCGCCCCGCTGGTCACCGGAATGGTCCCGGTCGGCGACGCGTGGGCCTGCACCAACCCGTCACTGGGCCGGGGCGCGGCCTTCACCCTGATCCACGCCCAGATCCTGCGCGACGCCCTGCGCGACACCGACCCGTCCGGCCACGACAAGCTGGCCCGCCGCTTCCACGAGGCGACGGCCCGCACGCTGCTCCCCCTGTACAGGGCCACGAACGGCTTCGACAAACATCGCCTGGCCGAGATCGAGGGCGACGCGACCGGCGTACCGTACCGCACGGACGACCTGCGCTGGATAGGAGCAAAGGCGTTGTACGCGGCCGCCCTGCGCGACCCGGACATGCTGCGCGCCTACCTGACGGTCGCGGGTTTCCTGGAGACCCCGGACGAGGTCTTCGCCCGCCCCGGCGTCCGCGACCGGGTCCTGGCCCTGGGCGTGTCGGCCCCGCGCTATCCCCTGCCCGGTCCCGGCCGCGCCGAGCTCCTGAAGCTCTGCACGAGGTGAACCACTCCCCACCGCGGTCAGATGCTCGGCGTCCGGGACGGGTCACGTCCGAGCCCGTAGGCGGCGTGGATTTCCAGGGCGTTCACGCCCAGGGCGTCGAGGCCCCGGTTGAGGTCGCGGTTGGCCTTGAACTCGGCGGTCACGTACTGCTCGCCCTCGACCGCCGTCGCGGGTGACCAGCCGCTGCGGCCCAGTGCCGTCATGGCCGTCTGCACCGCCACCCACGGGCGGTGGCCGGTGACGCCGACCTGCGTGTAGACCCGGGTGAACGACACCGGCGCGCTGACCTCGGCCGGGCCGGGGCCGTCGCAGGCACGGCGGCCGACGCGTTCGGCGAGGGTGGTGGCCACTGCGACGGCGCGGGCGGTGTCGCCGGTCGGCATGTCGACGACGAGCGCCACCCGTGCCGTCTCCTGCTCCCGCACCATGTCCCGAAGCCAGTCGGGGGCACCGTCGTCACCGGCGTCGTCACCGGCGTCGAGCCACTTTCCGGTGGCGCGGAAACGGGCGGCCGCGTTGCTCCAGCCCGAGTTGGCCGGTTCGGTGCCGTCGCCGGGCTCCGGTGGGGCGGGCTCGTTGCCGGACAGGAAGCCGCGGACGAAATAGCGGGTCTGCTCGGAGCAGTCGACGATCTCGGCCTTCGACACCCGGGTGCGGATGCCGCGCTCGGCGCAGTAGGCGTTCATGCGCCCGGGAAACGTGTGCGGGTTGCCGTCGAGCAGGTAGTGCCGCCCGCATCCCTCGGTGTCGAACCAGAGGTCGGGGTCGACGTCGGGCGGCAACGGCGGGCGCGCGGGGAAGGTCACCGGACGACGGTAGGACGTTCCGGCGGCGCTGCCAACGCGATAAGGCCCGCCTGAGTGGCCCGGAAACCGCATCGGTCCAGGTAGAAGTGGGCCAGGTGGGGTTCGAAGTCGACGTGCAGCCACTCGCACCCGGCGGCGCGGGCCTCGGTGGTGGCGGCCTCGACGAGAGCGACGCCGACGCCACCGTGCTGGTGGGCCGGGTCGACGGCGGTGTCCAGGAGGAAGGCGTGGCTGCCTCCGTCCCAGCAGACCTGGACGAAGCCGATCAGCACGCCCGCCTCGAAAGCGCCCACCCAGGTCAGGGCGTGGCGTTCCAGGCGCCGCGCCCACGGCTGCACCACGGCCGGATCAGCGCCGAACGCTCGGGCGTGCAAAGCGCTGAGCGTCCGATCGTCGACGGGGAAACGGGGAATCAGCTCGATCGTCACCGGGTGACGGTAAAGCCCGCGGACGCCGCACGGAGGCCCGGGAACCGCGGACGCCGCACGGAGGCCCGGGTGGAGGACGGGCCGCGGCCGGCGCGTTGGGGGCAAAGCGCCGGCCGCGGGGCTTCAGGAGTTGTACGCCTCGGCCGTGACCTTCAGGCCGTGCGGGCGGCCCAGCCGGGACGGCCACGTGATGGTGACCTTGCGGGTCTCGCCGGGGAGCAGCCAGAAGTAGTTGTCGCTGTACTCGGCCGGCAGCACCCGCTCACCCTTGCCGTCGCGCAGGGCGACCCGGACCAGCGCCGCGACCGCCTTGCCGCGGTTGGTGACCGTGGCCGTCACGCCACGGCCGGCCGGCGCGGTGCGGACGTCGAGCGACGTGCGGGCCATCGTCGACAGGGCCCGCATGTCCGAGGGCTTCGCATACCTCCAGTACGTGTTCTCCGACAGCAGCTCGCCCTTCGCGGTGCGCATCTCCAGCCGTACGAGATGAAGCGGTTGATCCGCGGCCGCCACCGTGAAGGCCTCCGCCGTCGCCGACGGCGCCACCGACAATGTCTGCTTCTGTTCGGCGCCGAGCGGCTTGCCGGCCAGGTCGTAGGCACGGGCTGTCACCACGACGCCGGTCAATGCCGACGGGGTGTGGTTGACCGCCCGGACACGCCACGTGCCCGGGTCGGCCTGGACGTGACGCGGCGCGCAGCTCTTGCGGGAGCCGTAGTACGCGCCGTTGACGTCCAGGTCGTAGTCGTAGGTCTGCCAGACCGTGCTGTACCAGGCCGGGTGCGACATCCAGAGCAGCAGGCCGGACGCGTTGTCGAACAGCCGCGAGTTCCACGCCTCGAACATCGCGCGGTGGCTCTCGTAGTTGACGAACTGGGCGCGCGTGGTGAACTCCTCCAGCGACGACGCCACGCCCAGCCGGTCCTCGATGGCCTTCTGATAGCCGTCGACGTGCTGGTTCCCGCTGGTCGCCCAGTCGTGATAGCCCCACACCTCGCCGATCGGCCAGGCCGGCTCGCCGCCGGCCAGGTTGCGCATCGTCTCGGCGTGCGGGACCACCGGCATGCCGATCTCGGTGTGGAAGCCGAGCGTGCCCGACACGTAGATCTTCGGGTCGGCGTACGTGGCTGGATCGATCCAGTGCCACGGGCCGTTCCCGCTGACCACGCCGGCGTTCGACGACGGGACGTACACGATCTCCGGGTCGAGCTCGGCCACGGCCTTGCGCAGGCCGGCGTCGATCGCCGGCGGCGGGAACTGCTCGTTGGCGCCGCACCACACTGCGATGCTCGGGTGGTGACGGTAGCGCCGGATGGTGTCGGCCACGATCGCGTCGTACGTCTCGGACGCGTCGATGAACGGGCCGGCCTCCCAGAAGTCGTTCCAGAGAAGGATGCCGTACTCGTCGCAGGCCGCGTAGAGCTCCTCGCGGGTGCTGCTGCCGATCCAGTTGCGGATCATCGTGAAGTTCATGTCGCGGTGCATCGCCACGGCCTCGCGCAGCAGGTGCGGCTGGGTGCGGCGCAGCAGCTCGTCCCATCCCCAGTTGCCGCCGCGGCAGAACACCGGCACGCCGTTCACGCTGATCTTCAGCTCGACCGTGGTGTTGTCGACGGCCTTGACGTCGGTCCAGGTCTCGCCGTCCGCGGAGGCCTGGATGACGAAGTCTTTGGCGTACGCGGTCTCCCAGGCCAGCTTCACCTGGTCGAAGGTGCCGGTCGCGCCCAGGTCGACCTGGATCCACTGGTTGTCGGCGTACTCCGAGGACGCCCAGCGGGTGCGCGGGTTGCCGTCGGTGACGTTGGCCGGCGGGTTGGACGACTCGCTCGACGACGCCGTCGCCGTCCTGCCGAGAGCGAGATCGGTGCCGCCGCCGAGGACCGAAAGAGTCCACAGCGACACGCCCCAGCTCGTGGCCCGGCGGCCGGTCTGGACGCGGACGTAGCGGGCGGTGGTCGGCGGGACGTCGACGGTCTGCGGGCCGTAGTTGCCCAGCGGCGTCTCGTTGTTCACCGCCTTGACGTCCTCCCAGGCGTCGCCGTCGTCGGACACCTGCACGCGGTAGTCGAGCGCGAACGCCTGCTCCCACACCACGGTCACCCGATCGAAATCGGCCGCCGCCCCGAGGTCGACCTGGATCCACTCGTTGTCGCGGTAGTCCGAGCTCCACCGGGTGCCGTCGTCGCCGTCGGTCACCTCGCCGGGGTCCGTGCCGTCGGCGGCGGACGACGCGGTGGCCGTCTTGTGCAGGGCCAGGTCGGCGCCGTCGCCGTCCGAGACCGAAAGGGACCACAACGACACGCCCCAGCCGGTGGCCCGGGCACCCATCTGGAGGCGTACGTGCCGCTTGTGCCGCCGGTCGAAGGTGACCGTCTGGGTGGCCTTGCCGTTCTGGAACTCCAGCGGCGGCTTGGCCGGCGGGCTGATCACGACCGGCTGGAACGTGTCGTACGAGAACTCGCGCAGGCCGTAGCGGACCTTGCGGGAGTCACTGACCGTACGACCGATCGTCGCCGTCACGGTGAGGTCGTGCAGATGCGGGTCGCCGTACCCGTTGGGCCACCAGAGCTGGGGGTCACGGACCTTGACGGTGCCGAAGGTGACGTCGGTGGTCGCACCGGCGGCCACGGTGACCGTTCTTGATCCGCCGATCGAGGACTTGAGGGTGACCGTGGTGGCGGTGGCGGCGGCGTTGCGGACCGGGACGGTCACGGTCACCTCGGCCGTACGGACGTCGGGCACCTTGGTCGCGATGTGCGGGTCGCCGATGACGATGTCGCCGGTGCCGCGGAGCCGGACGTGGTTCCAGATGCCCGAGGCGCGGTCGCGCACGGCCGGCATCCAGTCCCAGCCGGAGACCGCGAGGTAGGTCGGCGAGTCCTTGTACATGGAGCCGCCGTGCAGGAACGTCCAGCTGGTGAGCGTCTTGTCGCCGGGCGTGCCAGGATGCGGCATCGGGGAGATGCGCACCGTGACGTTGTGCCGGGAGTGGCCCTTCAGCGCCCCGGAGATGTCGAAGGCGGCCCGTGCGAACGGATGCGTGACGGTGCCGGTCTCGACGCCGTTGACCGTGACGGTGGCGGCGTGGTTGACGCCGTCGAACTCGAGCCAGACGCGGCGCGAGGCGTCGAAGCCGCGCGGCAGCGTGAAGTCGCGGCGGTAGAGCCACTCGTGCCGGGAGAGCGCCTCGGGGATGTGCAGGTTCTCGAATCCGCCGACCGGGTCGGGCAGGTGGCCCTGCTCGACCAGGCTGGCCAGCACGGTGCCGGGCACCGCGGCGGGAACCCAGTCGCGCGGGTCCGAGTCGGCGAAGTCGTCCATGGTCAGCGCCCAGCCGGATTCGAGCGGGACGGTGCCGTCCGGGGCCACGCTCAGCGCGGGCGCGGGCTCGGTGTTGCCGCCCGCCCAGTCGGTCCAGCCGGTGGCCGGGGGCCGGGGGCCGAGCGCCCGCCCGTACACCTGGAAGCCGTTGAGACCGGCCGGATTGGTGTTGTGCCGCTCCAGCACGGTCAGCCGCACATGCCGCGCCCGCACGGGCACCGGCAGAGCGATCTGCTGGATGCCGCCGGCGCCCTCGGCCGTCTCGTGGGCCACGGTCCAGCTCTTGCCGTCCGAGCTGACTTCGATCCTGTACGAGGTGGCGGCGCTCGACTGGATCTCGTCGCCGTCGGTCGTGTTGTACTTGCCGTCGAACGGCTTGTCCTCGAGCGTCGCCTCGAAGGTCAGGGTGATCCGCTCGATCTCGCAGGCGCCCTGCAGATCCACGGCGATCCACTGCGGGTCGTCGCCCGGGCCGGCCCGCCAGCCCGACCCTTGGACGCCGGTCCGGGCCATCCGGTCGGTGACGAACGACGGCTGGGCCGGCCCGTACGTGGTGGACGACGCGGTGACCGGCCGGTGCAGGGCGAGCTCGCCCTTGCCGCCGGGAGCCTTCTCGCTGGTGATGGCGGCAGTCCTTTCGCTGGGAGCGGCGCCGGCGGCGCCCGCGGGCAGGGCGACCGAGGCAAGCAGCCCACTGCTCGCGCCGAGGAAGGCCCGGCGGGACACGGACGGTGAATCGACCATGATGACTCCAGGGGAGATGACAACGTTGTCATGAAACGGGCCGGGTTCCTATGTGTCAAGACCATGTTTCGGGACCTTTACAAGACCCGTACGGTGACCCCATGACGCGCCCCTGGTGGCAATGGCTCATCGGCTGGATCGGCGTCGCCGCCTTCCTCGGCACCCTGGTGCTCTACGCCGCGAGCGGCCTGCTCGCCCCCGCCTGGGCCATCGCGCTGCTCATGATCGCCTGGCTGGCCATGCTCGTCGTGGTCATCAGGCTGATGCGCGGCGGCCGCCCCCTCTGGGTGCCCGCGGTCGCGGTCCTCGCCTACACGTTCTGGTACGCGGCACTGACCGCCGGCGAGAAGTGGCTCGACTGGACCGGCTGAGCCTCGCCTATCCTGCGTCCGTGACGAAGTCCTACGTGGAGCGGATGCGAGCCTTGATCGGCCGGGAGCCCCTGGTGGTGGCGGGCGCCGGCGTGCTGGTGCGGGACGACCGCCGGCGCGTCCTTCTCCAGCAGCGCTCGGACGACGGCACCTGGAGCATGCCCGGCGGCACCGTGGAGCCGGGCGAACACCTCGAGGAGGCGGCCCGGCGCGAGCTCCGCGAGGAGACCGGCCTGACCGCCGAGGGCCACCTGGAGACGCTGTGGCCGGGACGAACGTGATCCTCGCCTCCGGCGGGTGAGCGCGGGCCGGCCGCCCCGCGAAACCTGCCCTGGGACGACTTGGCCCAGGATGGCGAGGTGCGGGCGGGGCGGCCGGGAGAGGGGTCAGCGCTGCTCGAGGATGGCGACCCTCGTGTAGGCGACGCTGACGATGTCGGGCTTGCCGTCGCCGGTCACGTCGCCGATCGCCAGGGCGTCGGTCTGCCAGCCGGGGTTGTCGACGGTGTTCGTCGTGGAGGGGCCGAGGACGCCGGTGGACTGCTGGAGCTGGACGCTGACCGCCAGCCAGCTCGCGTGGGCCACGGCCAGGTCGCCGCGGCCGTCGCCGGTCAGGTCGCCGATGGCCAGGCCGGCCGGGGAGTCGTACGCCGGATAGGCCGTGGGCACGGGGCTCAAACCGCCGCCCTGCTGGGCGAACACGTCGATCTCGGCGTCCGGCCGGTTGCCCGAGAGGCTGAGCACCAGATCGGCCTTGCCGTCGCCGGTCACGTCGCCGACCGCCGCGCCGGCGCCGACCCGGGGGTAGTTCCCGTCGAACGGAGGCTGATAGGTGGCCGCCGCGCCGTACGTGCCGCCGGCCTGCCGCAGCCGCACCCACGCACCGCCGCCCCACGACTGCGCCAGGTCGAGCCGGCCGTCGCCGTTGAAGTCGGCGGCGAAGACCTGATCGACGTGCGCCGACGAGGGAACCGGGCCGGTGACAACGGCCGGCGCCCCGAACGTCCGGGCCGCCGACTGCTGGTAGACCCGGATCTCGCCGAATCCGGCGCTCGTCAGCACGTCCTGCCGCCCGTCGGCGTTCAGGTCGGCCAGGGCCACGTCCTGCGCGGTCCCGGACAGGAAAACCGGCGCCGCCAGCCGGCCGCCGCGCTGATAGAAGACGTCCACGCCGTTACCGCCGGCGAGGGCCACGTCCGTACGCCCGTCCCCGTCGATGTCGGCCGTGGCCAGCTTCACCTCGGCCCAGGTGCCATGCCCGGCCACCCGGACCGGCGCCCCGTAGCTCCGGTCGGCCCGCTGCGCGTACACCAGGATCGCGCTCAGCTGGGTGTTGTTCTCCGGACCGGCCCCCACGACGATGTCCGGCCGCCCGTCGCCGGTCACATCGGCGATCGCGACGGCGTTGTCCTGGGTCGACCCCGTGCTCAGATATCGCGCCGGCAGGAACGTCCCGCTCGTCGCGGCGACCGCCACCCCCGGCACCAGACCGACCGACAGCCCCACTCCGGCCGCCAGCAAGGCACGCCTCATCACTATCCCCCGTTCCGCCGTCCACCATGGACGATCGCGGGCACGGTTCCCCTCCGTGACGGACCCGAAACTCAGCGCGGTAGATTCCTGCCGATGGAGCTTCTGTTGATCGCCGTCGTGGACATGGCGGAGGGGCACGCCGAGGCGGGCCGGCAGTACGAGGACACCGTGCTGGCCCTGCTCGGCCGGCACGACGGCGTGATCGAGCGGCGCTTCCGCCAGGACGACGGCGCGGCCGAGGTGCACGTGATCCGCTTCGCGGGCCGGGACGGCTACGACGCCTTCATGGCCGACCCCGAGCGGCTGGCCCTGCGGGAGAGGCTGGGCCCGGCCGCGCCGTCCACCCGCGTGCTCCAGGTCTACGAGGCCTGAGCGTCGCGGGCGACCCGGGCCGCGATGCGGGCGACCTCCTCGACCGTGATCGCGATGATCGGCTCGTCCGGGCCGCCGGCGGCGAGGCCGCGCTCGACGTGCGGAGCGTGGATCTCGGCGGCGACCCTCTGATCGAGCGTCTCGTGCAGGCGGTCGGCGATAAGTTTGGCCAGGTCGTTCGTCACGGACGCCAACCTAGCCGATCAGGCGGCGACGGCCTCCCGCGCCGGTGCGGGTTCGTAGACGGTGACGACGACGCCGCGCGCCCAGCGCATGCGCGTGGCCGCGTTCTCGGGATAGTCGCCGTAGGCGGTGGCGAGGTCGGCGACGCAACCGCGGGTGCCACGCGTGCGCACGGCGCGGGCGATGGCGGCGTCGACCGCGCCCGGGGTGGGGCGGGTGCCGGAGGGCAGGTCGCTGGTGAACAGAGCGGCGGCCCGGGCGGCGAGCAATTGGCTTCGCATGTCGATCATCCCTAACGGAGTGGCGATGTGTCAGGAACTCAGAGTGAACCCTCGATGCCACTCCGCGGATCCGGCGATCTACCTAGGTGAGGTCCGAAAATTGACAGGGTCAGATCCGGAAGGCGTTCAGGACCATATCGGCGTAGCGCCGCCACACCGCCGGGTCGTGCTCGCCGAGGGCGATCAGCTGGCGGACCGCGCCGCACAGCACGACCCGGACGTCGGCCTCGCCCGCGTCGGGCCGGACCGGGCCGTCCCGGGCGGCCCGTTCCAGCAGCTCACCGACCTGCGCCAGGATCATCGTGGCGGGACCGATCTGCCCGTCGAAGAGGGCGTCGGCCAGCACGCGGTCGGCGGCCAGGGCGGCGAACATGTCAGGGACATAACTACAGAGTTCCCCGTACGCGTCCTCGCCCTCCAGCGCGGCGCGGGTCCGCGCCGCCAGCTGCTGGAACTGCTCGCGAGCGACCGCCACCACCAGGTCTTGCTTGGCCGGGTAGCTGCGGTAGACGGTCGCCTTGCCGACTCCGGCCCGCTCGGCCACCTGCGGCACCGTCACCCCGAGGCCCTGCTCGGTGAACAGCTCCCGGGCCGCGGCGATGACCCGCTCGTGGTTGCGAACGGCGTCCTTGCGGCGGCTTTCCTGCACGCTGTCAGTCTGACTCACGCCGGTTCCCCGGCACGCGGGCGGCCAGGAACCCGGTGGTGGCGCGGGTCCGGAAGCCGAGCTTCCCGTACAACCGCAAGGCCCCGGTGTTGCCCTGGTTGACGTGCAGGAACGCCTCCTCGCCGCGGCCGCGGACGACCCCGGTCAGCGAGCGCACGAGCGTGCTCGCCAGCCCCTGACCGCGGTACGAGTCGTCGGTGCAGACCGTGCCGATCTCGGTCCAGCCGGGCACCCGGATCCGCTCCCCCGCCATCGCCACGAGCTTGCCGCCGCGGCGGATACCCAGGAACGTCCCCAGCTCGACCGCGCGCGGGGCGAGCGGACCGGGCTTGGTGCGCTCCACGAGGTCGAGCATCTCGGGCACGTCGGCCGGGCCGAGCCGCTCGACCCCGGACAGGCCGCCGGCCACCACGTCGCGGGCCGTCATCTGATAGCCGTCACCGCTGCCGAGAAGCTCCCAGCCCTGCGGGACCCGGGCGCCGATCCCGGCCAGCGTGACGACCGCACCCGGGCCGGCGAGCGCCGCGAGGTCGTCCCATGCCCGCTCGTCGTCCCAGTCGCGCACCGCCACCAGCGGGGAGTAGCCGGGAAGGTAGCGGCCCGCTCCCCCGCGGATCTCGGCGTAGTTCTTCTGCGGCCCGGTGAGAGCGGCCCAGACGAGGTTGGCCGGTACGTCGTTCGTCATGCCGAGGTCCTTTCAGAGGCGACACCAGCGGCAACGGGAGCCGCGTGGGCCGGGTTCACGCGTGGGACGCGGGTCGCAACGGCGGCGGCCGCCAGCGCGGCGACGGCGCAGAAGACGAAGGCGGCGGAGTAGGCGCCGGAGGAGGGACTGTGTGCGCCGGCGGCCAGACCGGCGGCCAGGATCCCGGCCATGATCTGGGTGCCGACCGACGAGCCGGCCGAGCGGATCAGCGAGTTGACCCCGGCCGTCTCGGCCGCGCGGGCGGCCGGGACGGCCTCGACGACGACGGCCGGGATGACGGCCAGGGCCACGCCCACGCCGAACAGGGCGAGCAGCGACCAGGCGGCCACCGCGACCTGGTTGCCGTGGTCGACGGCCAGCAGCAGCGAGCCGAGCGCGGTGACCGCGGCGGCCAGCGCCAGGGGCACCCGGCCGCCGTGCCGCAGGTGCAGCTTGGCCGCGAGCGGGCCGCCGGCCATCATGGCCAGGCTGCCCGGCAGGAGCAGCAGGCCGGCCCGGGTGGCGCTGAGCCCCTGCCCGGCGGCCAGCTGGGGCACGAGCACGAAGGCGCCGAACATGCCGCCGCCGACCAGGAAGGTGGCGAGGTTGGTGACCAGCACCGCCGGCCGCGCGAGCAGGCCGAGGTCGATCAGCGGGTGGGCGAGGCGCCGCTCGACCAGGACGAGGACGGCGAGCACGGCCACACCGGCCGCGATCAGCCCCAGGGTGAGCCCCGAGGTCCAGCCCCAGACCGATCCCCGGCCCACCGCCAGCAGCGGCAGGGTGATCCCGGCCCCCAGCAGCAGCGCGCCGGTCAGATCGACCCGGCCGCCGGCCGTCCGGTCCGAGCCGGGCAGCAGGAACCGGACGGCGATCGCGGCCACAGCGGCCGGGATCGCCGTGCTCCAGAAGATCCAGGCGAGCGGCGCGTGGTCGACGACCAGGCCGCCGAGGATCAGGCCGAGGCCGCTGCCGACGCCGAAGACGGTCGAGATGAGGCCGATGGCGCGGCCGCGCCGCTCGGGCGGGAACGTCGCGCGGGCCACGGCGACGCCGAGCGGGATGACGGCGCCGCCCGCGCCCTGCAGGACGCGCCCGGCGACGACCACGCCGAGGCCGGTGCCGAGCGCGCTGAGCCCGGATCCGGCCGCGAACAGGGTGAGGGCGGCCACCAGCAGCCGGCGGCGCCCGTAGAGGTCGCCGAGCCGGCTCAGCACGGGCGTCAGGACGGCCGAGGCGATCAGATAGGCGGTCAGCGTCCAGGTGACGTTCGGCCGGTCGGTGTGCAGGGTGGCGGCCAGGGCCGGCAGCGCGGGCAGGACGGTCGTCTGGGCCAGCGCGTAGGCGAGGGTGCCCAGGCTCAGCGCGGCCAGCGCGGGTGATTGGCGCATCGATTGCTCCGAAAAGGAAGTGGACTCGTGAGTCCGGATCGCTGAACAATAACCGGACTTGCGAGTCCACTTGTTCGGATTGTGTCGGCGGGCACACGTGGCCGTAGCCACGCACAAATTCGCCACTCCCCGTCCACTCGCGATTCCTAGCTTCAGGCCGGAACACAGAGAGCACTAAGGAGAAGGCGATGAACAAGAAGGTCCTGAGCCTCGTCGGCACCGGCGCGGTCCTCGCCGCCGGACTCACCGGCACGGCGGCCTACGCGGGCGGCAACCACCACGCCGCCAAGAAGCCCACCGTCGTGCTCGTCCACGGCGCGTTCGCCGACTCGAGCGGCTGGAACGCGGTCGTGCAGCGGCTGCGGAAGGACGGCTACCCGGTCGTCTCGGCGGCCAACCCGCTGCGCGGCGTCGCCTCCGACGCCGTCGCCGTGCGCGCCCTGCTCGACAGCATCGACGGCCCGATCGTCCTGGTCGGCCACTCGTACGGCGGCAGCGTCATCTCCAAGGCCGCGGCCGGCGACAAGGACGTCAAGGCGCTGGTCTACGTGGCGGCGTTCCTGCCCAAGGCCGGCGAGAGCGCGGCCGACCTGTCCGGCAAGTTCCCGGGCAGCACGCTGGGCGACACGCTCCAGCCGGTCCAGCTCCCGGGCGGCCACGTCGACCTCTACATCGACCAGGCCAAGTACCCGCAGCAGTTCGCGGCCGACGTCCCGCTCTCCGAGGCCAAGCTGTCGGCCGTCTCGCAGCGGCCGATCGACCAGGCCGCGCTGAACGAGGACGCCGTGGGCGCACAGGCCTGGCAGACCATCCCGAGCTACGACCTGATCAGCGGCGCCGACAAGAACATCCCGCCGGCCGCGCAGCAGTGGATGGCCAAGCGGGCCAACGCCAAGGTGGAGACGGTCAGGGGCGCCTCGCACTCGGTCTTCGTCTCGCATCCGGGCACCACGGCCTCGTTCATCGAGAAGGCCGCGCGCGACACCGTACGGTAAAGGGAGAAACCCCACCTGAACCCTCTCGCACCGCCGTCGCCGGGTTCAATGGCGAACGTGGCTGCGACGACGTTACGGTTCAGCGTTCTGGGCCCGGTGCGGATCCGCAACGGCACGACGGACCTCGAGCTCGGCGGGCGCCAGCAGCGGTTGCTGCTGGCGCTCCTGCTCGCCCGGGCCGGCACGGTGGTCGGCCTGGGCGAGCTGGTCGACGCCATCTGGGGCGACGACCCGCCGGCCAGCGCGGTCAACAGCATCCACCGCGCGGTCGGCACCCTGCGCCGGCTGATCGAGCCGAACCTGCCGGTGCGGGCGGTCGGCGAGCACCTCGTGCGGCATTCGGCCGGCTATCGCCTCGACGTCGGCGAGGACGCCCTCGACCTGCTGCGCTTCCGGGCCCTCGTGCGGCGCGCGCGACAGGCGGCGGGTGAGGCCGAGGCGGTGCACCACTACGCCGAGGCGCTGTCGCTGTGGCAGGGCCCGCCCGCGGCCGGGCTCGAACCGGTCTCGCGCACCCACCCCGCCTTCATCGCCCTGGAGGCCGAGCTGGCGCAGACCGTCCGCGAGGCGGGCGACGTGGCGCTGCGCACCGGCGACGCCCGGCTGATTCTGCCCACCCTGCGGCGCATCGGCGGCTGGCGGCCGTACGACGAGGCGCTGCAGACCCGCGTCATGCTGGCCCTGGCCGCCGAGGGCCGTCAGGCCGAGGCCCTCGAAGCCTTCCAGGAGATCCGCCGCCGCCTCGCCGACGAGCTGGGCCTCGACCCCGGCCCCGAGCTCCGTGCGGCCCACGATCGGGTGCTGCGCCGGCAGTCCGACGCCGCGCCCGTGCCGGACGACCTTCCGCCGGCACAGCGGAACTTCGTGCCCGCCCAGCTTCCGGGCGACCATCCCTACTACACCGGCCGGGCCGATGTGCTGGCCCGGGCCGAGGCGATCCTGGCCGACGACCGCCGCCAGGGCCGCCCGACCGTGGCCCTGGCCTTCGACGGCATGCCCGGCGTCGGCAAGACCACCGTCGCCGTCCATCTGGCCCACCGGCTCGTACCGTCCTTTCCCGACGGTCAGCTCTATGTCGATCTGCGGGGATTCGCCGCGGACGCGGCCATGACGCCGTTGGAGGCCCTGCGGGGCCTCTTGAGCTCTTTGGGTGTACGCGGTGACGACCAGCCCGCCGAGCTCCAGGCCGCCGCCGGGCTCTTCCGGAGCCTGCTGGCCGGGCGACGGATGCTGCTCGTGCTCGACAACGTCCGCGACTTCGAGCAGGTCCGCCACCTGCTGCCCGGCACACCGGGCAGTCTGGCGCTGGTCACCAGCCGGGCCCGGATCACCGATCTGATCACGGCCGGCGCCCACCCGCTGCCGATCGAGCTGCCCTCCTCGGCCGAGGCCCGCGAGAACCTCGTCAGCCGCCTCGGCCGGGCCCGGGTCGACGCCGAGCCGACCGCCGTACAGGCCCTGATCGAGCGCTGCGGCCGGCACCCCCTCGCGCTGGCGATGGTGGCGGCGCGGGCGATGGCGCTGCCGGACACGCCGCTCACCGAGATCGCGGCCGACCTGGCCGTGGGCCAGGAACGCCTCGACGGCTTCGAGGGCAGCCTCGCCGCCATCTTCTCGTGGTCCTACCGGGCCCTCTCCCCCGCCGCCGCGGCCCTGTTCCGGCTGCTGCCCCTCTATCCAGGCCCGGAGATCACCGTGGACGTGGCGGCCGCCCTGGCCGGCACCGGCGAGCGGGCCGCGCGGTTGCTGCTGGGCGAGCTGGCCCAGCAGATGCTGACCCAGGTGCGCGGCGGCCGCCATCAGCTGCACGACCTGCTCCGCGCGTACGCGGCCGGCCTGAGCGAGGCCGAGGACCCGGGGCCGAGCCGGGACGCGGCCGCGTCCCGGCTCTACGAGCACCTGGGCTGGGTCGATCAGCCTTCGAGGACGAGCTCGGCCGCCCGCTCGGCGATCGCGTAGACGGTGGCGTTGGTATTGCCCGACGGGATGGCCGGCATGACCGACGCGTCGGCCACCCGCAGCCCGCCGACGCCGCGCACCCGCAGGCCGGTGTCGACCACGGCGTCCGGGCCGTCGCCCATGGCGAGGGTGCCGACCGGGTGGCAGTAGGACGCGACCGCCCGCCGGGCGTAGTCCCGCAACTCGTCGTCGCCGTCGGTGGCCGGGCCGGGGATCACCTCGGCGTCGCGCCAGTCGGCGAGCGCGGCCGCCCGGCCGATGCGGCGGGCCAGGCGCACCCCGGCGACCACGGCGTCGAGGTCGCGCGGGTCGCCGTAGTAGTTCGGGTCGAGCAGCGGGTGGCTGCCGGGCGCGGCGTCGGCCAGCCGCACCGTGCCACGGCTGTGCGGCGCCATCAGCGAGACGCCGATCGTGTAACCCTGGTCCGGCCCGTCGTGACCGTTCACCGGCCGGGGCAGGTCGACGAAGATGAGCTGGAGGTCGGGGCCGGGCAGCCCGTCGCGGCTGCGGACCAGGCCGATCACCTCGCCGTGGTTGTGGCGCGGGGTGGGTACCGGGCGCGCCGAGCGGTAGACCACGTTGGCGATCGGGTGGTCCTGCAGCCCGGATCCGACGCCGGGCAGGTCGGCCACCGCCTCGATGCCGTGCCCGCGCAGGTGGGCCGCCGGTCCGAGGCCGCTGAGCATCATGAGCTGGGCCGAGCCGATCGTGCCGGCGGTCAGGACCACCTCGCCGGCCGACACGGTCACCGTCTCGGAGCCGATGCCGTAGACGACGCCCGTGCAGCGGCCGTTCTCGAGGACGAGGCGGTGGGCCAGGGCGCCGGTGACGACGGTCAGGTTGGACCGGTCGCGGGCCGGGGTCAGGTAGGCGTCGGCCGCGCTCTGCCGGCGTCCGTCCACGATGTTCACGTCGACCGGGGCGAAGCCCTCCTCGAGGCCGCCGCTGATGTCGGCCGCGCGGTGCTGGCCGGCCTCGACGGCGGCCTCGAGCGCGGCCGCCAGCACCGGGTTGACCGGGTCGGCGGGCGCCACGGTGAGCGGGCCGCCCCGCCCGCGCAGCACGGGATCGCGGCCGGGGGCGTTCTCGCTGCGCTTGAAGTACGGCAGCAGGTCGTAGTAGCCCCAGTTCTTCGCGCCCGCCCCGGCCCAGCGGTCATAACTGGTGTGGTGGCCGCGGGCGAACAGCATGGCGTTGATCGACGAGCCGCCACCGAGGCCCTTGCCGCGCGGCAGCGGGGTGACCGCCCCGGCCGGGCCCTGCGGCACGGTCAGCTCGCCCCAGTTGGCGCCGGTGCGCACCAGGCCGGGCCAGGCCGGCGGGTCGGACATGGCCGGCAGCGGAACGCCGTCGCCCGCCTCCAGCAGCAGCACGCGCAGGTCCTCGCGCTCCGACAGCCGTGCCGCGAGGACGGAACCGGCGGTTCCGCCGCCGACCAGGACCACGTCGTAGGTGTTCATGTCGCCTCCCCAGATGCGTTTCCAATGGAAACGTCTCACTGGTATCAACGGTAGCGACGAGAACGGCCGGACACCGCTGACGCCGACAACGTCACGACGGTGAACCGGCGGGGGTCAGCGTGCGTCGGACAGACGCCCCAGCCATTCGGCGAGCAGGGAGCGCTCGGCCTCGGTGAGAGCGCCGTCCGGCGCCTCGGGCAGCGCCTGGCGCAGCGCGCCGGCGTACTGGGAAAGGGTCCTGCCCTTCCGGACCGGCCGCCCGGTGACGACGGCCGCCCGCACGGACTCCCACATCGCCTGCGGCACACCGGGATCGCGCTCGGCCGGCTCGATGGCCAGTTGCGAGACGACCACGCCGACGCCGCCGCTGTGCAGCATCTCGGTGGCCCGTTCGACGCTGGTCCGCAACCGCCCGGCCGCCGCGACCCGCTCGACCAGATGACGCAGGCCGGCGATGGCCTCCCGGCGGGCGCTGTCGGCCCGGCCCGGGCGGGGCTCACCGAACGCGAGCAGATAGCAGGCGGGCTCGGCCAGGCCGAACCGGATGTGCAGGTCCCACGCGCGGGCCAGATCGTCCACCGGGTCGCCGGTCTCGCCCAGCGCGCCCTTGTCGGCCAGGTAGTCGCGCATGCCGTGCACAGCCACCGCGTCGAGCAGGCTGTCCTTGTCGCCGAACAGCCGGTAGATGGCCGGCGGCTGGACGCCGGCGGCCGACGCCACCGAGCGGGTCGTCACCGCGTCGCGTCCCTGCTCGGCCAGAAGCCGCCCGGCGGCCCGGATGATGCGCTCCCGCGTGTCCCATGCCACGGTCCGCACCTTAACAACCCCCTTTCCTGAACCGAGGCGGGAAAGCCGCCGTCGTATGGGTGACTCGCGAAAAGAAAGGACCGGGACAATGGCCGATAATTGGCTTCCGCAACGCCAGGTACCGAGGGTCGCGGAGCAGGCACTGTCGGCGGAGGAGATCGCGTTCCTCGACGCTTTCCTCAGCGCCGCGGTGACCGTGCAGCGCAACCTCGACTCCGACCTCAAGTGTGAGCAGAACCGCACCCTGAGCGAGTACATCACCCTGCGCCGCCTGGGCGACGCGCCGGACCGCCGGATGCGCATCAACGAGCTCGCGGCGACCGCGTTCCTGTCGCTGAGCCGGATGAGCCGCATCGTCGAAAAGCTCGAACAGCAGGGCCTGGTCACCCGCGAGCAGGTGCCGGACGACCGGCGCGGCTGGAACGCGGTGCTCACCGAGGCCGGCCTCGAGTGGCTGCGGCGCGGCGACCGGGCGTACGCGGCCAGCGTGCACCGCCACGTCCTCGACCAGCTCGACCGCCGCGACCTGCCCGGCCTGACCAGCGTCGCCCGGGTGCTGGCCAACCTGCCGGACCGCAAGCCGTCATTCATGCGCGTGGCGTGAGCCGTACCACGACGTGGGCGGCGTCGCCGGACATGCCACCGAGAAAGCCCGAACCGAACGTGTTCTGCCAGGGCAGCCCGGCGAACCCCAGACCCGGAACGGTGGCCGAAACACCCCTGCGGTGCGCCGGCCACCCACCCGGCCCGATCGCCCGGTCGGCCGCCCCGACAGCCACACCTCGCGGCTCGCGGCCAGATCGAGGGCGAGGCCGGCGCCCGCAGTCCCGGCCCCGATCACCAGCACCGGCCCCGGCCCCGGCCCCGGCGGCAGATCGCTCGGCCGGTGGTACTCGCTGTAGTCGGCCATCTCGACCCTGGTCGGATGCGCAGCCGGGTCCAGCGCCATCGGCATGCCGGGCAGACCGCAGAACCGGGCCGGGGTGAACAGCCGAAGGCAGTCGTAGCGCTGCCGCCAGGCGTCGCCCACGTGCGCGGCCGCGTCGAGCACGACAAAGGGCCGGCCCCGCCGCCGCAGGTGCCACGCGGCGGCCAGACCGGCGGCGCCACCACCCACGATCACGGTGCCGGCCCTGTCCCCCAACGGCACTACTTCTGGTAGGCCGCGATGAACTGCAGCACGCTGTCCTGGAAGAGCTCCGGCTCCTCGATGTTGCCGAGATGGCCGCTGTTGGAGAGGATGAGCAGGCGCGAGCCGGGGATCAGATCGTGGATCTCGCGGGCCCAACGCTCGCCGCAGATGATGTCGTAGCGCCCGGCGATGACCAGGGCGGGTACCCGCACGCCGGCCAGCAGCTCCCGGTCGTCGATCGGGTCGGCGTGGCCGGCGGCGTCGCGGCCCGAGATGTAATTGACCCGGATGTGCTCGCGGAACGGCTTGAACTCGGCCTCGCGGCCCCAGTAGTCGGCCAGGTACGACGGCAGCAGCCCGCGCAGCGCCAGCGTGAGCTGGTCGTCGTCGGTGATCGAGCCGACCGCCTGCAGCGACTGGAGCACCGCCGGCACCTCGGGGTTGCCCTCGTTGCGCTTGACGAACAGCTCGACCTGGCGGCCCACCTCGGCCCCCTGCTCGGCCCCGGTGACCGGGGCGCTGTCGTAGAGGATCACGCCGGCCAGGCGCTGCGGGCGGGTGGCCGCGTAGTACTGGGCGACGAAACCGCCGTACGAGTGCCCGAGCAGGAAGACCTTCTCGGCGCCGAGGTCGTCGACGATCCGGTCGATCGCGGTCGAGTAGAGCTCGCGGGTGTAGCCGTCGGGGTGCGTCGGCAGCCGCCCGGACTCGCCGGTGCCGAGCGCCTCGGCGTACGCGACGCGGGCGTGCTCCTCGACGGCCGGCATCCGCAGGTAGTCCCAGAAGACGCCGGGGCCGCCGGGCATCGCCACGACGACCGCCGAACCCTGCCCGTACACGTGATATCGCTGCTCGACGCCGTTGACGTCGACGGTGTGAATGGCCATGCCCGGTACAACGCGCCGGCCGGGCCCGGGCTCACCGATGTGATGTCGTCCGCAATCAGGCCAGCGCCTCGCGCAACGACCGCAGGGCGTAGTGCGCCCGCGACTTCACCGTGCCGGCCGGAACGCCCAGGCTGCGGGCGATGTCGGCCACCGAGCGGCCCTTGAGGTACAGCTCGTCGAGGATGGTGCGGTGCGCCTCGCTGAGCGCGCGCAGCCCGGACCGCAACTGCTGCACCGCGACCGCCGTCTCGGCCGTGTCCTCGGTGGTCGGCATCGCGGTCAGGTCGAGGCTTTCCACCTCGGCCGGGCGGGCCTTGCGCATCCGCAGCGCGTCGATGGCGGTGTTGCGGGCGACGGTGTAGAGCCACCGCCGCGCGGACTCGCCGCACTCCGGCATGGCGTCCATCCGGCGCCAGGTGCGCAGCATCGTCTCCTGGAGCAGATCCTCGGCGAACTCCCGGTCGCCCCGGGTGAAACCGCGCAGATAGCTCAGCAGGGCGTCGCCGTACTCGGCGTGCAGCGCGCTGAGCCGGGAACTGTTCGTGTTGTCCACGAGCCGAAAGGTAGGCCGGGACGATGGGGAAACAGTGGGGTACGAGTGGGGACGGCCGCGGCGGCGCGGGGCGCTCCGCCGGTCGGGGGGAGAGGCGGCCGGCACCCACGGCGGCCACCGCGGCCGTCGCAGGGTCCGACGGGCCGCGGGCGCCGAAGTTCAATCGCCGCGCCGGTAAAGGTCGACGGTGGGCCGTTCGGGGGCCGGCTTGCTGTCCGGGCCGGGCGCGGTGACGGCGGCCGCGTCGGCCGCGGTCCGCTCCTCGCCGCAGGCCGACGCGAAGGCGAGGCCGAAGCTCGCGATGATCGCGAGCGGGGCTATCCGGGCACGTCGCATGGGAGACTCCTTCGGATCGGGGTGCCGTAACCCCTCCGACGGCTCGCGGCCCCCGCGGGTTCAATTCTGATTTCACAACGGCCCGGGAACCCCCGGGGTTCACCGGGCGCCGACTATCTCTCAGAAGCGTTCGGTACGCCTGTACGTCACGCTATGTTTGGCGCCGTTGTGAGCCAGAACCCGATCCGATTCACCGTGCTCGGGCCGGTGCGGGCGTTCAGCGGGGATCGCGAGCTCAATCTCGGCCCCCGGCAGCAGCGGCAAGTACTCGGACTCCTGTTGATCCGCGCCGGGCGCGACATCCCCGTGCACCAGTTCGTCGAGATGCTCTGGGGGCACGCGGCGCCCGCCAGCGCGGTCAACAGCCTGCACCGGTTCATCGGAGCGCTGCGGCGCATCCTCGAGCCCGACCTGCCCGCCCGGTCGCCGGGCCGCTGGCTGCTGCGCCGCGACGCCGCCTATCGCCTGGTGGCCCCGCAGGGCGCGATCGACCTGATGGAGTTCCGGCGGCTGGCCGACGAGGCACGGGAGGCCGAGAGCATGGGCTTCCGCGACGTGGCCATCGCCCGCTACGCCGAGGCGCTGCGCCAGTCGAGCGGCCGCTGCGCCGACGACGGCGCCGACGACGCCCACCGCTATTCGGTCTTCCTCGCCATCGACGCCGAGTACGCGACGGTGGCCCGGGACGCGGCCCGCGCCGCCGTCGCGTTCGACCGGCTCGGCGAGATCCTGCCCGCCGTGCGCCGGGCGGCCGAGATGAACCCGCTGGACGAGTCGTTGCAGGCCCGGCTGATGCTGATGCTGGCCGCCGACGGCCGTCAGGCCGACGCCTTCGCGCTGTTCCAGTCGGTGCGCGACGCGCTCGCCCGCGAGCTGGGGGTCGATCCGGGCGCGGAGCTTCGGGCCGCGTACGACGAGGTGCTGCAACCGCGGCCGCGGGCCGCGGCCGAGAGCCCGGCCCGCATCCGGGTCAGCCCGGCCCAGTTGCCACGGGATCTGCCGCTGTTCACCGGCCGCCGGGCCGACCTGGAACGGGTCTCGGCCCTGCACCGCGCCGGCGAGCGGGACGGCCGCATGCCGATCATCGCGATCGACGGCATGCCCGGCGCCGGCAAGTCCACCTTCGCGGTGCACTGGGCGTCCGAGGCGGCGTCCCGCTTCCCGGACGGGCAGATCTATCTGGACCTGCGCGGCGAGGAACCGGGAGACGCCCTGACCGCGCTGCTGAGCACGCTCGGCGTGCCCGAGGCGGCCATGCCCACGGGCCTGAACGCGAAGGCCGCCCTCTACCGCAGCTATCTCGCCGGGCGCCGGATGCTGGTGCTGCTGGACAACGCCGGGAGCGCCGAGCAGGCGCGCCCGCTGCTGCCCGGCGCGGCCGGCTGCCTCACCGTGGTGACCAGCCGGCGACGGCTCACCGCGCTGGCCGCGGCCGAGGGCGCCCACCTGGTGACCCTCGGCCTGCCGGACGAGGCCGAGGCGCGGCAGCTTCTCACCCGGAGGCTGGCGGCGGCGCTCGGCGACCGTGGGGCGGCGTCGCGGGAGGCGCTGGACGCGATCGTCGAGGCGTGCGGGCGGTTGCCGGGCGCGCTGACGGCGGTCGCCGCCGAGGCCGGCGGCGACCTCGACGGCCTGGCCGCGAGCCTGCGCCGCGAGGGCGGGCTGGACGCGTTCGGCGGCCTGCGGGCGGCCTTCGCCGGGTCGTACGAGGCGCTGGCCGAGCCCGCCGCGCGCCTGTTCCGCCTGCTGGCCGTGCACCCTGGGCCCGACCTGACGCCGCCGGCGGCGGCCGCCCTGTCCGGGCTGCCCGAACGCGAGACAGCGCCGCTGCTGGCCCGTCTCACCGGTGAGCACCTGCTCACGGCCGTGCCGCCGGGACGGCTCACCCTCCATGTGCTGCTGAAGGCGTACGCGAAAGAGCTCTCCGGCAAGCGCGAACGCGACGAGGCCGGAGCACGCCTGTTCGCGCACTACCGTCACTCGGCGTACGAGGCGAACCGGCTTTTGAGGCCCTTGATGGACCCCATCGAACCCGGCGCACGGCCGGAGGGCGTGCCCGTCGAGGAGTTCGGCGACTACTGCGGCGCGTTCCGCTGGTTCCGCGCCGAGCATCGCGTGCTGCGGGCGCTGATCGAGCGCGGCGACGGGCCCGGCGTGTGGCAGCTCGCCACCACGATGGTGCCGTTCTATCAGTGGACCGGGCTCCGGCACGAGTGGCTGGCGACGATGCGGGCGGCGCTGTCCTCGGCCGAACGGGCCGGCGACCGGCTCGGTGAGGCGCACATGCAGCGCTGCCTCGCCGGGGCCTTCTATTCGCTCGGCGACCTCGACGAGGCCCGCGACCGTCTGGACCGGGCCCTGGCGCTGTTCACCGAGCTGGGCGCGCTCACCGGGCAGGCGCACGTCCACCTCAACCTCGGCCTGGTCCGCTCGGCCGACGAGGCGTCCTTCGCCAAGGCCCTCGAGTTGTACGAACGGGCCGGCTACGACAGGGGCATCGTCGCCGCGACCGAGGGCATCGCGCTCTCGCACGCCGTGCAGGGCCGCGACCGGTCGGCGATCGGCCTCTACGAGCGCGCGATGGCCGGCTATCTGCGCCTCGGCGACCCGCGCGGGGTGGGCAGCTGCCTGCTCGGCCTGGGCCGGCTGCGGCAGCGTCAGGGCGAGCGGGAGATCGCGGCCGACCTGCTGCGCCGCTCGGTCGAGCTCTACCGCGAGGCCGGGCACCGGGGCGAGGAGGCCGAGGCGCTGATCGCGCTCGGCGACGCGCTGACCGGCGGCGAGGCCCACGTGGCCTGGCGCGCGGCCCTGGACATCCTCGACGAACTGCGGCTCCCGGCCGTCCGGGACGTGCAGAGCAGATTGCACAGTGGAAGGTGAGTCACATAGAAACCGTCGCCGTCGTCGCGGCCGACCCGATCGTCCGTGCCGGCCTGACCCGCATGCTGACGGCGTCGCCCGGCCTGACCGTGCGCCACGAGCTGGCCGACCTCACGGCCCTGCGCGGCGTGCCGGCGCCCTCGCTGGTGGTGCTCGACCTCTACGACCGGGTGCCGGCCGAGTCGTGGCACCAGCTGCGGGTGGTCGCGCTGGTGCGCCCGCAGAACCCGCCCGACCTGCTGGCCGCGCTGCGCGGCGGCGCGATCGGCCTGATCACCCGGCGCGGCGCGGCCGGCGACCTGCCCTTGGCGGTGGAGGCGGTGCGCCGCGGCGGGGCCTACGTGGCGGCCGAGCTGCTGGCCACGCTGCCCGCGCCGAGCCACGAGCCGAGGCTGACCGAGCGGGAGGTGGAGACCCTGCGCTGGGTGGCGCAGGGCCTGACGCACAGCCAGATCGGCCGCCGGATGGGCCTGACCGAATCGACCGTCAACACCTACGTGAAGAGGATCCGGGCCAAGCTGAACGCCGGCAACAAGGCGGAGCTGACCCGGCGCGCCATCGAGCTCGGCTACCTCACGCGGTTCCCCTGAGCGGCCGCGACCGTGATCACATCCCTGAACGAGCCCGGCCCGGCCCCGTTCAAGCGGGTGTGAGGCAGTCGCGTTCGTAAGGGAGAACGACATGGGCCGCTGGACGCTGTACCTGTGGCAGGCGCTGGCCGCGCTGGGCGAGGCCGACTATCCGATGGACCGGGTCACCGCCGAGTACGAGAGGGAGCGCAACCGACGCTTCCTGGTCGACCTCGACGACGACCGGTCGGTGCGCGCGGCGTTCCGCTCCATCATGGAGTGGGAGTACGGGGCGCGCGCCTTCAAGGACGGCAAGTGACCCGCGTCCTCATCGCCGGCGCCGGGGTGGCCGGTCTGGCCACGCGGATCGCGCTGGCCGCGCGCGGCATACATGCCGACCTGGCCGAGCGGGACCCGGCGCCCCGCGACGGCGGCACCGGGCTCTACCTGCCGGCCAACGCGGTGCGGGCGCTGGGCGACCTCGGCCTGGGCGAACAGCTGGCCAAGCTGTCCGTGCCGATCGAACGGCAGGAGATCCGCGACCGTACGGGCGACCTGCTCACCGCGTACGGCCTCGACGAAGTGTGGGGCGAGGTCGGCGAGAGCCGGGCGGTCAGCCGGAGCGCGCTGCACGGCATGCTGCTCGACGCGGCCGGGCCGCCGACGTTCCCCGGCAACGCGGTCCGGCTGGCCCGCCCGGACGGGACGGTGGTCTTCGAGGACGGAACACGGGCCGCGTACGACGTGGTGGTCGGGGCCGACGGGATCGAATCGGCCGTACGCCGCGGCGTCTTCCCGTCGACGGCGCCGAGGTTCCTGGGCCAGATCTGCTGGCGGTTCCTGTTCGAGGGCCCGGTGTCGGCCACCTGGTCGGTGCTGCTGGGCGACCGGGGCCGCAGCCTGCTGACGGTGCCGGTCGGCGACGGGCAGGTGTACTGCTTCGCGGCCATCGACAGCGAGGTGCCGGCGGCGGCGCCGGGCGACTGGCGGGAGCTGTTCGCCGACTTCGCGACGGACGTCCTGCGCCACGGCGAGGACGCGCATTTCGCGCCGCTGTACGAGATCGAGGGCTCGGACTGGGCCGAAGGCAAGGTGGTGCTGGTGGGAGACGCCGCGCACGCCTGCTCCCCCAGCATGGCCCAGGGTGGGGCGATGGCCCTGGAGGACGCCCTGGTGCTGGCCGAGGAACTGGGCGACCTCGGCCGTTACCGCGCGCGGCGCGCGCCCCGGGTGCGGTTCGTGCTGGAGCAGAACCACCGCCGCGACAACGCCCGCAACCTGCCCGGGGTGCTGCGCCGCTTCTTGTTCCGGCGCTTGGGTTTGCGCTTGGTGCGGGCCAACCACGCCGAACTGCTGGCCCGCCCCTGACTGCCGCCGGCCCACCGCCGGCCGCTGCCGGCCATCCGCCGGCCCACTGCTGCCCTCCGCGGAGTCAGGCGCGGCCCGGCAGCATCGAGAGCGCGGCCGAGCGTTGCCGCACCAGGTCGTCGTAGGTGCCGTCGCGCTCGGCCCAGCGGTGCATGAGCACGCCCTCGACCAGGATCTCGCGCGGAGTGGGGCTCTGCCCGAGCTGCGCCATGACCTCGTCCAGGAAGGGTTCCAGGTCGAGCGCGTGAGGGTTCATGCGCTTGGCCTCGGGCACGGTGGCGACGGCCGGCGGGATGAGCTCGGCCACCTCGACGCCGGTGCCGTCGAGCTGCGCCCGGAGCGCCTCGGAGTAGGCGTGCACGCCGACCTTGGAGGCGGCGTACGTCGGCATGAGCGGAAACGGCAGAAATCCGATGCCGGAGGTCACGGTGACGAAGGCGCCGCCGCCGAGGCCGATCAGATGCGGCGTGAAGGCGTCGATGACCCGGATGGTGCCGAGCAGATTCGTCTCGACGATCGTCCGGGCGGTGCCGAAGTGCCCGGGATCGCGCAGATCCTCGGCCGCCATGATCCCCGCCGAGACGACGACGAGGTCGAGCTCCGGATGGCTGGCGAGCACAGCGTCGCGGCCCCGAAGAACCGACTCGGGAACGGTGACGTCAATTTCGACATCCGCATTCTTACGGGCGGCCGTGACGACGGTGCTGCCGGCAGCGGCGAAGCGCCGAGCGAGCCCGGCCCCGATACCGGTGCTGCCCCCGACGACAAGAACGGTGCGTTTGGTGATGTCCATGAGCCAAATCTGACCCGGATCACCCAGCGAACCAAGGGCCCTGCCGTTCCTGGGACTGCCAGGGCGACCGTAGACGCCACGCCCGCCTGCCTGTTCAGAGGCACCCGACCGCAGAATGAATCGCTTCAGGATCGGACCGGCCACGTTTTCCGGAATGGCATGATCGTTGCTTTGCTGTCGATCTTCGGGGTGCGGGATAATGGTTCATGGCGCAGCTGGGGTTCTTTTCCAGGTCGGTTATTGCTGGTATGCGGGATTGGTCGGGGGTGCCGAGTCATTCGCCGGAGATGGTGGAATTCCGGCGTGATGCGGCGGAGCGGCGAAAATGGGGGCTGAAACGGCGTCATGCGCTGAAGTTGTGTCGATTGCACGGTTGTTCCCGGCTGTGTGGAGAGTTGGGTCTGCATGATTCGACCGAGCGGATACCGCCGTTAATCTGGGATGACGAGGTCAGCTGGATGCGGCGCCCGGGTCCGGACGGTAACGTCGACAAGTCGATGGCCGCTGGTCACTCGCACGGCGTGCCGGAGGCTGCGCCCACTCGCCCTAGGGAGAAGCCGGCCGAGGCAGTGGCGCAGCCCGAACCGACCGCCAGCGCTGAGGCGGTGACGCGGGCCGAACCGACCGCCAGCGCTGAGGCGGTGACGCGGGCCGAACCGACCGCCAGCGCTGAGGCAGCAGCGCAGCTTGAACCGACGACCAAAAGCGAGATGGCAGCGCGTCCCCAACCGGCGGCTGAGACCGAGACGGCAGCACAGCCCGAACCGGCGGCTGAGACCGAGACGGCAGCAGGGGCCGAGGCGGTGGCAGCGGCTGGGCCGGTGGGTCAGGCGAAGGTCGCCGCGCGGGCCAAGTCCGCCGGGCAGGGTGGATGGCCGCACCACGCCTGGGGTCTCGGTCGCGGGAGGCGGTCGAGCCATCCGGCGCCGAGTGTTCGCGCATGGCCTCGGCGGACCCGCGCGCCTCACGGGCGCTGGTGGCATCGCGGATCATCGGCGATGGGCCTTGAGCGCGTGCGGCAAGAAGGCAGGCGACATGAAACGGCTTTGGGCATGCTCGCGCGACCGTCCGCGAATCGGCCGCGCGTTGCTAGAAAGCGTAGATCTCCATCCAGGCCACCGTTTCGAAGCCGAGGCGCTCGTACAGGGGCTCTCCGGCCGGGGTTGCCTGCAGGGTGGCCAGGCGCAGGCCCCGGCGGCGGGCGTGTTCCAGTGCGGCCGCTGTCATCGCCGCTCCGATGCCCTGGCCTCTCTGGTCGGCGGCTGTGGTGATGGTGTAGAGGCCGGCCACTCCTGCCTCCTCGAAGAGGGCGGCGGTGCCCACCACCCGGTCGTTCCGGCGGCCCTCGAAACGGGTCACGCCGGGGATCGGGGTTTCGGCCTCGACTATTGCCGGCACCTGGTCGGGCGGGGCGCCGAAGCTCGGTGTGTACGCCTCGACCCAGGTTTTCAAGTCGCTTGCGACGGCGATTTTCAGGTCGGGGACCGGTGGAGCCTCGATCGGGGCGTCCAGGTGCATTGCCATGATCGGTGACTCGAAGACCCGGCGGCCGCCGTGGTGGCTCAGCTGCCAGCCGGTGTCCGGGGCCTCGTCCGGGCCCACCCGCCAGCCCCATGGCACGCCGTCCAGGTGTTTGCGGGCGGCGGCTATGGCCTCCTCGATCGGCAGGTCGCCGCGGCGGACCACTCCGTTGAGGGCGGCCTGGGGCACGCCGCTTCGGAACGTCGTGGCGTCCCGGTATTCGTGGCCCCAACTCAGCAGGTAGGAGCGCCAGTTCGCGAGCATGGCCTCCAGAGCGTTGTTCATGACCCCCTCCACGATAGGGCAGGGCACAAGTTCATCCGGGCAGCACGTGAGCTTCGCCGCCTCACTCTGGGCACGCTCCCACATCCCCGGTGTACGCTCCGGCACGGATCTAGGGAGACGATGTGCCGGGTGAGTTGACGCTGCGCGGGCGCCGGCGCGAGCAGGAGACGCTCGACCGGCTGGTGCGTGACGTCCGGTCCGGGCAGAGCCGGGTTCTGGTCCTGCGCGGCGAGGCCGGCGCCGGCAAGACGGCCCTGCTCGATCACCTGGCCGAGCACGCCGGCGGATGCCGGGTGGTACGCGCGGCCGGGGTCGAGCTGGAGAGCGAGATCGCCTACGCCTCGCTCCAGCAGCTCTGCGCTCCCCTGCTCGGCCACCTCGGCGCCGTGCCCGAGCCGCAGCGGGCCGCCCTATCCGTCGCGTTCGGGCTGAGCACCGGCAACCCGCCCGAGGCGCTCGTGCTCGGGCTGGCCGTCCTGCACCTGATGGCCGAGGCCGCGGCCGAGCGGCCGCTGGTCTGCGTGGTCGACGACGCGCAGTGGGTCGACCGGATGTCGGCCACGATCCTCGCCTTCGCCGCCCGGCGGCTCGAAGCCGAGTCGGTCGCCCTGATCTTCGCGGTGCGGACCCCGGCCGACGACCAGACCCTGCGCGGGCTGCCCGAGCTTGTCGTCGAGGGCCTGGCCGACGCCGACGCCCGCGCCCTGCTCGACTCCGTGCTGCCCGGCCCGGTCGACGACCGGGTCCGCGACCGGATCGTGGCCGAGACCCGCGGCAACCCCCTGGCCCTGCTGGAGCTGCCGCGCGGGCTCACCCCGGCCGAGCTGGCGTTCGGTTTCGGCGGGCGGGGCGGCGTGCCGCTCGCGGGCCGGGTCGAGGAGGGCTTCCAGCGCCGCATCGCGGCCCTGCCCGCCGACAGCCGCCGCCTGCTGCTCACCGCCGCCGTCGAGCCGGTCGGGAACGTGCCGCTGCTCTGGCAGGCCCTCGAACGCCTCGGGATCGGGCCCGAGGCCGCCACCGCCGCCGAGTCGGCCGACCTGATCGAGGTCGGCGCCCGCATGCGGTTCCGCCATCCGCTGGTCCGCTCGGCCGCGTGGCGCTCCGGGCACGCCTCCGAGCTGCGCGAGGTGCACCGGGTGCTGGCCGAGGTGACCGACCCCGAGCAGGATCCGGACCGCCGGGCCTGGCACCGCGCGCACGCCACCCTCGGCTTCGACGACGAGGTGGCGGCCGAGCTGGAACGTTCCGCCGAGCGGGCGCTGGCCCGCGGCGGCCGCTCGGCCGGCGCCGCCTTCCTGGAACGCGCGGCGGAGCTCACCCTCGATCCCGGGCGCCGGGCCGACCTGCTGCTGCGGGCCGCCCGTTCGCGGGCCGACGCCGGCTCCCCCGACCTGGTGCCGGCCCTGCTGGCCACCGTCGAGCTGGCCCCGCTGACCCCGTTGCAGCAGGCCCGCGTGGAGCGGCTGCGGGCCCGGGCCGCCTTCCTCACCAACCCGGGCGCGACCAGCGTGCATCCACTTCTCGCGGCCGCCCGCAAGCTCGAGAAGCTGGACGCCGCGGCCGCCACCGAGACCTATCTGATGGCGATCGGCGCCGCCATGTACGCCGGGCGCCTGGGCGGGGCCGACGACCTGCGCCTGGCCGCCGAGTCGGCCCGCGACCTGCCGCCCAGCCCCACCTTCGCCGGGCAGTTCCTGGCCGCGCTCACCACGTGGGCGGTGAACGGGCACGCGGCGGCGGCGCCCCAGCTCGTACGGGCCCTGGAGTCGATGAACAACCGGGAGGACCTCGGCCTGCTGTGGCTGGCCGCGCCGGCCGCGCACGAGGTCTTCCGCATCGACCTGGCCCGGCTGCGGGCCGAGCAGGCGATCGTCTTCGCCCGGCAGATCGGCGCGCTGTCGATGCTGCCCACGGCGCTGGCCTTCCGCGCCGGCAACCTGGTCATGCTGGGCCGGTTCTCGGACGCCTCGGGCCTGCTCGACGAGTGCGCGGCCGTCGCCGCGGCGACCACGATCCCGGTGATCCCGTCGGCCGCGCTCACCCTGGCCGCCTACCGGGGACGCGAGCGGGAGGCCACCGAGCTGTTCGAGCGGACCCGCGCCGACGCCCGCGCCCGGGGCCAGGGCCGGATGCTGGGCCTGACCGCGTACGCCGAGGCCGTCCTGCGCAACGGCCTGGGCCAGTACGACGCGGCGCTGACGGCGGCCCGTGAGGGCGTGACCTATCCCGATCCGGCCGCCTATCAGTGGACGCTCGGCGAGCTGGTCGAGGCGGCCGTGCGGGCCGGTCAGCCCGCGGTCGCGGCCGAGGCCCGCGAGCGCCTGAGGGTGCGGACCTCGGCTGTCGGCAACGACTGGGCCCTGGCCGCGCAGGCCCTGGCCGGCGCGCTCCTCGAACCGTCGGACGAGCTTTTCCGCGAGGCCGTCGCACGCTTCGGCGCGGCCACGATGCCGGTTCCGCAGATGAGGGCCCGATTGCTGTACGGCGAGTGGCTGCGCCGCGACAACCGGCGCGCCGAGGCCCGGGTCGAGCTGCGCGCCGCCCACGAGGCCTTCACCACGATGGGGGCCGAGGCGTTCGCCGAGCGGGCCGGCCGCGAGCTGACCGCGACCGGCGAGACCGTGCGCGCCCGCACCCCCGGCGTGCCGGTCGACCTGACCGCGCAGGAGGGCCAGATCGCCCGCCTGGCGGTGGCCGGCCGGACCAACGCCGAGATCGCGGCCGCGCTCTTCCTGAGCCCGCGCACCGTCGAGTGGCACCTGCGCAAGGTCTTCACCAAGCTCGGCATCGGCTCACGCCGCGAGCTGGCGGCCGCGCTGGGCGATCACTGAGGAGCGGGCACCAGGGCGGCGATCGCCGAAGGCTCGGCCAGGTGCGGGAAGTGGCTGCCGGGCATCACCGTGACCGCGACCGCCGGCAGGGCGGCGGTCAGCCAGCCCAGGTACGGCAGCGGCGGCTCGCCGGCGGTCACCCAGCGGTAGCCGACCTCCCGTTCGCGCAGCGTGGCCAGGTCGGCCTGGCGCTCGGCCCGGATCGCCTCGTCGGTGTTGTGGATCAGCTCGTCCCAATACCCGAGGAGCAGGTCGGGGCGCGGGTCGGTGTCGTTCTCGACGATCTTGCGGGCCTCGGGCGGCAGGGTGTCGATGGCCATGCCGTCGAGCATGCGGTTCCAGAACTGCCGCCAGCCGGGGCCGCGCAGCAGCGGCTCGGCCTGGCGCACGGCGGCGCCGAACGGGCCGGGCAGCAGCGGCTGGTCGAGGTTGACGACCGCGCGGGCCGGATAGAGGGCCGCGTACTTGGTGGCGATGACCCCGCCGATCGAGTGGCCGATGATCACCGGGTCGGTCAGGCCGGCCGCGGTGACCTGCTCGTGGATGATCCCGGCGACCTCGGCCATGCGGTACGTGTCGCGGCGCGGGGCGTCGCCGTGGCCGGGCAGGTCGGGCGCGAGCACCGGCAGACCGGCCGGCAGCACGCGGCGCAGCGGATCCCAGTGCCTCTTGTCGAAGGTCAGGCCGTGCAGCAGTACGAGCGACATGAAGGTCTTCCTCTCAGGGTGTGGTGAGCAGCTCGCGGATGAGGCTCTCGGTCTCGTCGTAGCCACCTTCGCCGACCGCGATGTGCCGGACCTGACCCATCGCGTCGACCAGGAAGAGCGAGGGCCAGGCCTGGACCCCGTACGCCTGCCAGGTCTTGTAGTCGTTGTCGACGGCGACCGGATATTTGATGCCGTACTTGCTCACGGCCTTTCGCACTCCGGCCAGCTCGTGCTCGAAGCTGTACTCGGGGGTGTGCACGCCGATCACCTCGAGGCCCTGGCTGTGGTACTTGGCGTACCAGTCCTCGATGTGCGGGATGACATGCCGGCAGTTGACGCAGTCGAAGGTCCAGAAGTCGACCAGGACGACCTTCCCGCGCAGCTGGGCCAGGGTGACCGGGTCGCCGACCCAGTTCGTGATGCCGGTCAGGGCCGGCGCCGGCCCGCAGTCCTCGGCCTGGTCCGACGGCGCGGTGTAGAGCGCCTGGCTGACGCAGGAGGCGAGCACCGGCGGGGCGTCCGAGTCGGTCGGCACGTGCGCCGGCAGCAGCCGCTGGATCTCGTGGTTCAGCGCGGTCCCGTAGTTCGGCAGGTTCACGTTGAAGGTCAGGCCCACCGCCAGCAGCACCACCGCCACGCCGGAGGCGACCCGGATCGCCCGCTGGCGGCGGCGGAAGGCGGCGACCCGGGCGGTGACGGCCCGCCCGGCCAGCGCGAAGATCATCAGCGTGACCCCGGTGCCCACCGCGAAGCCCACGGCCAGCGCGATCGTACCGGCGCCGACCTTGCCCGTGGCCCCGGCGACCGTGATGGCGGCCAGGACCGGCCCCGCGCACGGCACGTAGACGGTGCCCAGCACCAGCCCGAGCACGAAGCCGCCGCGATCCTGGCCGACCGTCCGCTGCGGCAGCCGGGCGAACGGCGCCTCCAGGATCGCCTCGAACCGGGGCACGATCAGCCCGATGCCGAGCAGCACCAGCGCCACCAGCCCGGCCCAGCGGATCGCCCCGGGCGGGATCGGCAGGGCCGCCAGCAGCACCGCCCCGAGCAGCGTGAGCAGGCTGAAGCTGGTCACCAGCCCGGCCACCACCGGATAGGGCCGGCGGTTCTGGTCCGCGCCGGACAGGAAGATCACCGGGAGCACCGGCAGGATGCACGGCGACAGCGCGGTGATCACTCCACCGACAAGGCCGATCAGTACGAGAGCGACGTCCACACCCGCCTACGACGGGCCCCGCCCCGCGCGATCTCACAGCTGTGACCGGCGTTATATCTCAGCGGCTTCACAGCGCGCACCTAGAACGATCCTGGCGTGTCCATGGGGGAACTGTTCGCCGTGCTGGGTTCGATGGTCCTGGTCCTGAGCCGGTGGTTGCCGGCCGCGGCCCGCCGCCCGGCCGCTCTCACCGCTGTGGGTGTGGTGGCGGCCGGAGCGGCCTTGACGCTGCCCGCGCCGCCCTGGCAGCTTCTGCCGGTGCTGGCGGCCGATCTGCTCGTCGGGGCGGGGTGGCTGCTGCACCGGCGCAGCGGGCGGCGGGCCCGGCGGCGGCTCGTGTTGCCGGCCTCCGCTGTGTGCCTGGCCCTGATCGCCGTGGGCGCGGGCGCGGCCTGGGCGCTGCCCGTGCCGGAGTTCCCGGAGCCCACCGGGGCGTCCGCCGTCGGCACCACGGTGACGCAGTGGTCCGATCCCGCGCGGGCCCGCCGCGCCGTCGTCGTCCAACTCTGGTATCCGGCGCAGGCGGCCGGCCCCGGCGCGCAGTACCTCGGCCGCACCCGGCAGGAGGCGGACACCGTCGCCGCCGCCGAGGCCGCCTATCTCGGTGCGCCCGCCTTCCTGCTCGACGGGCCGGCCCGCGCCCACAGCCACGCGACGTTCGGCGCGGCCCCGGCCGCCGGCCGCTTCCCGGTCGTGCTGTTCTCCCCCGGCCTCGGCGGCGTCCGTACCCAGAACACCGCGTGGGCCGAGGATCTGGCCAGTCGCGGCTACGTCGTGGCGGGGGTCGACCATCCGTACGACTCGGCCGCCGTCGTCCTCGACGATGGCCGCGTCCTCCGGACCCGGATCACCGCCGACGGCGACCGCGCCGGCTGGATCGCGGCGCGGGCCGCCGACCTCAGCTTCGCCCTCACCCGGCTCGGCGAGCTGGGCCAGGCCGACACCACACGGGCGGCCGCGACCGGGCACTCCATCGGCGGGGCGGCGGCCATGCGCGCCGCCGAGCGCGACCCGCGGTTCTCCGCCGTCATCAACCTCGACGGCGGCCCCGACACCGGGCAGGGCCCGCTGCGCCAGCCGGTCCTCGCCCTCACGCACGAGATCAAGGACCAGGCCGACGCGGACTACGTCGCTCTGCTGTCGAAGATCCTGAAGGGCGGTTCAGGGCCCGGCTATCTGGTCACGGTGCCCGGCAGCGCCCACCTCACGTTCACCGACGCTCCGCTCTTCCTGCCGCCCGTGCCGTCCCTGGTGGGCTCCCTCGGCCGGGCCGGGAGCGTACGGATGACCACCGAGACCTGCGCCGCGTTCCTCGACTTCGCGCTGCGCGGCCGGTCCGCCGATGACCTGACCCGGCTCACGCGCGGCATCATGGTGAAGTGAACAGAGGTCTTACCGCCAAGGGCGCCGCCACCCGGCAGCGCATCGTCGAGGCCGCGGCCGGGCTCATCCGTGAGCGCGGGGCCTCCGAGACGAGCCTGGACGACGTCCGGGGCGCCACCGCGACCAGCAAGAGCCAGCTCTTCCACTACTTCCCCGAGGGGCGGGACGGGCTGCTGGTGGCGGTCGCCGAGCACGAGGCGGCGCAGGTCATCGAGGCGCAGCAGCCGTGGCTGGACGACCTCGGCACGGCCGAGTCGTGGCGGGGGTGGCAGGACGCCGTGCTGCGCCACTACGCCGAGCTGGGCGACCGCTGCCCGCTCGGGGTGCTCACGGCCGAGCTGGGCAAGACCTCCCCGCAGGCCCGGCTCGTGATCTCGGCCCTCTACGACACGTGGGAGGCCGCCCTGGCCCGCGGCGCGACGGCGATGCGGGCCGGCGACCCACAGGATCGGGCCCGCATCATTCTCACGGCGGTCCAGGGCGGCGTCGTCATGCTCCGCTCGACGGGCCGCGTCGCCTATCTCGAGACCGCCCTGGAGGCCGCCGTCGCGCCGTTGACCCGTTAGGGCATCGGGGTGATGTGCTCGACGTCGAGGCGCAGATCGATCAGGAGCGGGCCGCGGCGGTCGGCGATCACCTTGGCCACGTGGTCGAGATCGTCCTCGTCGCGCACCGTGAAGCCCTCGCCGCCCGCGGCCGTGGCGACCGCGGCCAGGTCGGGCCAGGCGAACAGCGACAGCGACGGGTCCAGGCCGCGGCGGGTGAACTGGATGTGCTCGGCGCCGTAACCACCGTCGTTGCAGACCACGACGATCATGTCCTGGCGCTCGCGGACGGCGGTGGCGAACTCGGCCACGCCGCCGTGCATGAAGCCGCCGTCGCCGGCCACCATCACCACCGTGCGGGCCGGATCGGCCGCCGCGGCGCCGACGGCCGCGCCCATGCCGAGGCCGATCGAGCCGAAGTTGGCCGGGAGCACGAAGTGGCCCGGCTCGGTGTGCAGGTGCCGCAGCGACTCCATCATGAAGCGGCCGCCGTCGCTGACCACCACGCGGCGCTCCGGCAGCACCTCGTCGAGGCGGCGCAGCGCGGTCGCGGCGTCGACCGTGCCGGGCGCGACCCGCGGGCGCTCGCCGGGCTCGTCCTGGGCGGCGAGGGCGGCGGCCATCTCCGGCGTCCGGAACGCCCGTGCCGGCGTACCCCGAAGGTCCAGGGCGTCGACCAGGGCGTTCGCCACCGCGCCCGCGTCTCCGGCGACGATCGTTCCGGCTTCGGCCGGAACCGCGTCGAGGCGGGTGTCCACCGCGATCACCCTCCCGCCGGAGAACAAGGAGCCACGGCGGGTGGTGTACGAGTTGAGCCCGGCCCCCAGGCTCACGATCAGGTCGGCCGAGTCGATGATCTCCTGACCGGCCGGGCCGCCGAGGCTGCCCGCGATGCCCAGCGCGAACGGCTCGCCCCGGAACAGGTCGCGGGCCTTGAGCGTGGTCGCGACCGGGGCGCCGATCCGGTCGGCCAGGCGCAGCACGGCGTCGCGGGCGTGCCGGGCGCCGCGGCCGGCCAGCACGACCGGGCGTTTCGCGGCGGCCAGGCGGGCCGCCGCCTCGGCCACCGCCACCGGGTCGGGGAACGGGCGCTGCTCCATGGGCAGGCGCAGCGGGACCTCGCGATAGTCGACGTCGGCCAGCATGAAGTCCGACGGCACGTTGAGCACGATCGGCCGGCGCTCCACGACGGCCCGGCGCAGCGCGACGGCCAGGTCGTCCAGCGTGCTCTGCGGGGTGCGGGCCTGCTCGAAACCGGCGCCGGTGGGCAGGACCACGTCGCGCTGGGCGATGTCCTGGATGTTCCCCCGGCTCCCGGTGGCCGTGTCACCGGCGATCAGCAGCATCGGGGCCCGGCCCCGGACGCCCTCGACCAGCCCGGTCAGGGTGTTGGTCAGCGCCGGTCCGTGTGTGACCGTGACGACGCCCGGCCGGCCGGTCAGGTCGGCGTATCCGAAGCCCATGAACATGGCGCCCGCTTCGTGGGCGGCGCCGATGTACTTCCCGTCGTACTCGTGCACGAAGCTGTGCACCATGAACAGGTTCGCGTCGCCGATCAGGCCGAACATGGTGCCGACCTGATGAGCGGCGAGGGCGCGTGCGAGCGCGGCGTGCAACTTCATCTCGAAACTTCCCTTCTCACCGCCCTCCCCGACGGATAAGCCCCTTTCGTGTTCAAGATCCGTCCTGTGTCGAGTCTCATGCTCTGCAACCTCGGCCACAGGTCCCCGCCGTCACATAGGGCAGGCTCATGCGGCGGAAAGGGGACAAAGATGTACCGGTGGGCCATCATGAGGGTGCTCTGCACGGGGTTGCTCTGCGCCTCCGTCGCGGCGTGCGGAACGTCGGACACGCCCGTCGTGGCGACCGTCCACACCACGGAGGCCCCGGCCCCGGCGACGGCGCCCGGCGCTCTGCCACCGAAACAGAAGCTCGTCACCTATCCCGCGCGCGGCGCCGCGAAGTGGTTCGTCGCGGCCGGGCAGGACAGTCCGGCGGCGGGCACGGGCGGGCGGCTGCTGCGCTATCGGGTCGCGGTCGAGACCGACATCCGGAACCTGTCCACGCCGGCCTTCGCCGAGGCGATCACCGGCATCCTCGCCGACCGCCGGAGCTGGATCGGCGGCGGCAGCCTGCGGCTGCAGAGGGTCGGCCCGGGTCAGCCGTACGACTTCACGATCTTCCTGGCGACGCCGGACACCCGCGACCGGCTGTGCGGTGACGTCGCCGACGGCTACACGTCGTGCCGCAACGACGACGCCGTGGTGCTCAACGTCGCCCGCTGGGTCAAGGGCGTCCCCGGCTACGCCGCCGGGCTGGGCGTCTACCGGCAGTACATGGTCAACCACGAGGTCGGCCACCGGCTCGGTCACGGCCACGAGCTCTGCCCGGGCCCGGGACGGCCGGCGCCGGTGATGCAGCAGCAGACCCTGGGCATGCACGGCTGCCGGCCCAACGCGTGGCCCTATCCCTCGGGAACGAAGCCCTACCACGGGCGCTCCGGTCAGTACGACGACCAGCCGCCCGGCCGGGACGAGGGACGGCTGTCCTAACGGCCGGGGTAGCGCTCGGTGACCTCCTGGAGGAGGAAGCCGTTGCCGTCCGGGTCGGTGAACGAGGCGAACGAGCCGTACGAGGCCCGTCCCGGGTAGAGCCCCAGCACCCGCTTGTCGGTGCCGGCGTGGTGGAACACCCCGTCCTCGTCGTGGAAGATCTCGCTGACCTCGACGCCGCGGCCGATCAGGTCGGCCCGGGCCTCCTCGATGTCCTTCACGGTCAGGTGGATGTTCTCCACCGTGCCCGGCGCGGCCGTGCCGATGCCGAGGCCCACCACGATCGAGCACTGCGAGCCGGGCGGCGTGAAGTGCACGACCCGGAAGTCCTCCCCGTCGATGTAGTCGAGGTCCTCGCGGAATCCGATCTGCTTGAAGAACGCCTTGGACCGGTCGACGTCGGTGACCGGCAGAACGATCAGCTCGAGCTGGTAGTCCACCATCGTGCACTCCCTTGGTGTGGAATCGGTTCCCACCATGCCGCGCGGAGCGCCCCGGTCGCCCCAGGGTGACACCCTGGGTGTCCCCCGTAAGTCACCGGTCGCCGAGCGCCTTGGCCAGCTCCCTCCGGGACGTGATGCCGAGCTTGGTGAAGATCTTCCGCAGGTGCCATTCGACCGTGCGCGGGCTCAGGAAGAGCACGGCGCCGATCTCCGGGTTGGTGCGCCCGGCCACGGCCAGCCGCGCGATCTGCGACTCCTGGCCGGTCAGCGAGTCCGGGGCGGCGCCCGCCGTACGGGACCGGACCGTCTCGCCGGTCGCGGTCAGCTCCCGGCCGGCGCGCTCGGCGAAGGCGACCGCGCCCATCGTGGTGAAGGCCTCGTGGGCGGCCCGCAGCTGGACGCGGGCGTCGGTGCGGCGGTTCTCGCGGCGCAACCACTCGCCGTACAGCAATCGCACCCGGGCCACCTCGAGCCCGAGCCGCGACGCCGGCAGAAGTCGCAGCGCCTCGCGGAATTGCTCGTCCTCCGGCTCGACCAGGGCGTTGGCCAGGGCCAGCTCGCCCCGCGCCCACGCCGTCGGGTTGGCCGCGGTCAGCTCGGCGATGCGGTCGCGGGTCGCGGCGGCCGTGGCGACGTCACCGGAGCGGGCGGCCGCCTCGACGAGCTCGTTGAGCACCCAGCGGTGGATGCCGAAGTTGGGGTGCTCCAGCGCCGACTGCGCGGCGGTCACCGCGGCCTGATACCGGCCGTGCTGGTTGTTCAGCAGGGCCCGGTGGTACGCGACGTGGTCGAGCACCCGGCCCTCGCGCCGCTCCGCCGCGGCCTCGCCGGTCGCGTCGAGCATGGCCCGCGCCTCGTCCTCGGTCTCGCGGTAGACGATCAGGGAGAGCTCGGCGCCCGGCGGCGCGTACATGCCGGTCGCCTGATGGAACGCCTTGGCCTCGTCGACCAGCACGGACGCGTCGGCGAACCGCCCGGCGTGCAGCAGCGCGCCGGCCCGGAAGGTCAGCGCGGCCGGCCGGCCCGAGATGGCCAGGCGGCCGTCGCGGACGAGCGTGGCCGCGCGTTCGGTGAGCCGGTGGAACGCCTCGTCGTCGCGGGTCTCGTTCAGCGCCGGCACAACCATCCACAGTGAACCGAGATCCTCGTCGTCGACGAAGGCGGCGACCGCGCGGGCGATCAGCGGGATCGCCGGGACCGGGCCGTCCAGGGCCCAGCTGGTCATCCCGGTCAGCAGCAGCCCGACGGGGCTCTCGTCGGCCGGCACCGTGCGGGCCTCGGCCGCGACCCGGCGCAGGTCGTCGCCGCCGAGGCGCCCGGCGTGCACGGCCGCGCCGGCCGCGGCGAAATAGGTGCGGCTCGCGGCCACCTGGTCGAGGCCGGACAGCTTCCGGGCCGCGCTCAGCAGCGGCTCGACCGCCGAACGGCCCGGGTTGAGGGCGAAGGCCAGCTGTGAGCGCAGCACCTCGACGTCGGCCCGCTGGAGCGGGTCGAGCGGTCCCAGCTCGGCCGCGGCCAGCAGCTCGGGCACCATGGCCGGGGCGCCGGCCGCGAACTGGGCCCAGGCCGCGGCCAGGGCCCGGCCGGCCCGGGGTTTCGGTTCGGGGGTCAGCTGGGCCGCGCGCTCCAGGAAGGCCGCGGCGGCCGACCGGCCGCCGCGGGCCAGCGCCCGGCCGGCCGACCGCTCGAGCTCGGCCGCGACCTCCTCGTCGGGGCCGACCGCGGCGTGGGCGCGGTGCCAGGCCCGCCGGTCGGGCTCCTGGTGCGGGTCGGTGACCTCGGCCAGCGCCGCGTGCACCCGGCGCAGGTCGGCCAGGGGCGCCGACCGCCAGGCGGCCGAGCGCACGAGCGGGTGCCGGAACCGCACCCGGGTGCCGATCTCGACCAGGCCGGCGGTCTCGGCCGGTCCGGCCGCGCCGACCCCGACACCGAGCCGGTCGAGGGCGCGCCACAGCAGCGGCACGTCGCCGATCGGCTCGACCGCGGCGGCCAGCAGCACGGTGCGGGTGTCGCCGGGCAGGGCGGCGATGCGCCGCTCGAAGCCGGCCTCGACCCGGCCGGCGATGGGGGCGCCGCCGTGCGCGCCGAATCCGAAGGCGAGCTCGGCCGGGCTCAGCCCGCGGGGCAGCTCCAGCAGGGCCAGGGGGTTGCCGCGGGTCTCGGCCACGATGCGGTCGCGGACCCGGGCGTCGACCCGGCTCGGCAGCACCGAGTCGAGCAGGGCCCGGGCGTCGGCGTCGGGCAGCCCTTCGACCCGCAGATCGGGCAGCCCGCCGAGGATCTGCTCGTCGCCGGGGCTGCGGGCGCCGAAGACCAGCGCCACCGACTCGGCGTCGAGCCGGCGGGCCACGAAGGTCAGGATCACCTCGGACATCCGGTCGAGCCACTGCACGTCGTCGACCACGCAGAGCAGCGGCTGGTCGGCGCCGGCCTCGGCGAACAGGCCGAGCACGGCCAGGCCGACGATCAGCGCGTCCGGTGGGTCGCCGCCGGCCAGCCCGAAGCCGGTCTCCAGGGCCTGCCGCTGCGGGTCGGGAAGCCGGCCGAGATAGTTCATCAGCGGCGCGCACAGCTGCTGGAGCCCCGAGTAGGCGATCTCGGTCTCCGGCTCGACCCCGGCCGTGCGGGCGACCCGCTCGCCCGTGGCCGCCTCGGCCAGATAGTCCAGCAGCGCCGTCTTGCCGGCGCCGGCCTCGCCGCGCAGGACGAGGACCCGGCTCCGCCCGGACCGGACGTCACGCAGCAGCCGGTCGAGCTCCTCCTGTTCGCGGCGCCGCCCGCGCAGAAGCGTCTCCATCTCAGATGCCCAGGGCGTTGAACAGGTTGAGCCAGATCTCGCTGCGGGTGGGGAAGGCCGGGATCGCGTGCCGCAGCCTCCGCAGCGGCACCTCGCCGACGACGGCGATGGTGGCGGCCTGCAGGAAGTCGGCCACGGCGGCGCCGGTGATGGTCACGCCGACCAGCACGTCGCGGTCGGTGTCGATGACGAACCGGCTGGTGCCGCCGGCGCCGCCGGAGAACCGGCCGCCCGCGTTGCCGTCGGTCTCCACGTCGACCACGCGGACGGTCAGGCCGGCCTTCTCCGCCGCCTTCGCCGTGTAGCCGACCGCGGCCACCTGGGGTTCGGTGAAGATGACCCGGGGCGAGTTCGGGCCGTCGGCCAGGTGCTCGGTGACGATGCTGCGGCCCAGGATCTCCCCGGCGGCGATGCCGGCCTGATATTTGGCCATGTGGGTGAACAGCGCCTTGCCGTTCAGGTCGCCGATCACGTAGAGCCAGTCGCGTCCCGGCACCCGCATGCGGTCGTCGACGGCGATGTAGCCGTCCGTCTCCAGCCCGAGGTCGCGCGTCTGGGGCGTCCGGCCGGTCGCCACGAGGATCTCGTCGGCCCGTACCGAGCCGCCGTCGCTGAGCTTGACAGTCACGCCGCTGTCGTCACGGCGTACGGAAACTGCTGTTGCTTTCTCATGGATCTCAACCCCCTGCTTGCGCAGGTACGCCCCGACCTGCTCCCCCGCGAAAGGCTCCTCCCGGGGCAGCAGGCCGTGGTCGCCGACGATCACCGTGACCCGCGAGCCCAGCGAGGAGTACGCCTGGGTCAGCTCGGCCCCGACCACACCGCCCCCGATGACGATCAGCGAGGCGGGAACCGCCCCGGCCGTCGTCGCCTCCCGGTTGGTCCACGGCCGGGCCCCGGCCAGGCCCTCGATGTCCGGCAGCGCCGCGCGGGTGCCACCGGCCAGGATCACGGCCCGGCGGGCCTCGATGATGTCGTCGCCGACCGCGACCCGCTTCTCCCCCGCGAGCCTGCCCCAGCCCCGGATCAGCGTGATGCCCCGCTCGGTGAGCCAGGGCACCTGATAGCCGTCGTCGAGGTGGCCGATGAGCTCGTCCCGGTTGGCCAGCACGGCGGGCACGTCGAGCGGCCCGGCGACCACGCCCGCGGTGGCGCGCGCCTCGGCCAGCAGCTCACCCGGCCGCAGCAGCGCCTTGGACGGGATGCACGCGTAGAACGAGCACTCCCCGCCGACCTTGTCGCCCTCCACGATCGCCACGCTCAGACCCGCCTCGGCCAGTTTCCCGGCGGCCACCTCGCCGCCGGGACCCGCGCCGACCACCACCACGTCGAAACTCTGCATACACAGATCTTCGTATACGGGGACCCCCGGCGGGCCCCCGTGGCGGACCCTGGTGCCCGGGGACCAGGGTCCGCCCTAGTCCCAGCTGCGGCCCGGATGCCGTGTGGTGACCTCCTGCACGAAGAACAGGTTCCCGTCGGGGTCGGCGAAGGAGAACCAGGAGCTGTACGACTTGCGCTCCGGGTGCGCTCCCGGCACCCGGTCGGCGGTGCCGGCGTGGTGGAAGACACCGCCCTTGTCGTGGAAGACGTCACTCACGTCGACACCCTTGCCGGCCAGCTCGTCGCGGGCCTCGTAGATGTCGGAGGTGACCAGCGTGATGCTCTGCGAGGTGCCGGGCGCCTCCTGGGTGATGGCGTTGCCCAGCATGATCGACGCCGCCGACCGGGGCGGGGTGAAGGCCACCAGCCGCAGGCCGTCGGCGCCGGTGTAGTCGGTGTCCTGGCGCCAGCCCAGGCCGGCGAAGAACTCCGTGGACACCTCGACGTCCGAGACGGGCAGGACCACGACCTCGATCTTGAAATCAGCCATGACCCCAGCGTCGCCGCCGCTCCACTGGTCTCGCCCCAGTCGCGGTCCCTGGCATTGAACACTGGGCCCGGTCGCGCGTGGTTCCGGTCATGGAAGACGTCATCATCGTCGGCGCCGGGCCCACCGGGCTGTGGCTGTCGGCGGAACTGGCCCTGGCGGGCCTGTCGGTCACGGTGCTGGAGCGGCGCTGGACGCCCGCGGAGTTCTCCAAGGCGATGGGGGTGCACGCGCGCACCTTGGAGGTGCTGGCCATGCGCGGGGTGGCCGAGCCGCTGATCAAGGCGGGGCATCCGCTGCCCACCTGGCACTGGGGCTTCCTGCGCAGCCGGCTGAACCTGGCCGTGCTGGACACCCCGTACCCGTTCATGCTGGCCGTTCCGCAGACCCGGACGGAGGCCCTGCTGGAGGAGCACGCCGTGCGGCTGGGAGTACGGATCGTGCGCGGTCACGAGGTCGCATCAGTGCGGCCCTTCGACGACCACGTGGCCGTCGACGGCGTCCCGGCCCGCTACGTGGTGGGCTGCGACGGCGGCGGTTCGGCCGTCCGCAAGGCGGCCGGGATCGGTTTCCCCGGCACGGACAGCAGCGTGGTCGCGTTCGTGGCGGACGCGGTGCTGGACGACCCGCCACCGCCCGGCTTGTCGGTGGTCGGCCCGGCCGGCTCGCTGATCGTGGCCCCCGCCCCCGGTGGCCGCTTCCGGGTGGCCGGCTACGACCCGCTCCACCAGGACACGGCGGCCCCGTTCCCGGTGGACGACCTGCGCGACTTCCTGATCCGCGTGACGGGCGGCGACTGCGGCCTGCGCGAGGCGTTCTGGCTGTCCCGTTTCGGCAACGCCACCCGGATGGCCTCGTCCTACCGGGAAGGCCGCCTGCTGCTGGCCGGCGACGCGGCCCACATCCACTTCCCCACCGGCGGCGTAGGCCTGAACACGGGCATCCAGGACGCGATGAACCTGGGCTGGAAACTGGCCGCGGTGATCCGGGGCGAGGCCCCTCCATCGTTCCTGGACACGTACGAGGCCGAGCGCCGCCCGGTGTCGGAGGCGGTGGCCGCGGACACGCAGGCCCAGACCGTCCTGCTCACGGCCGTCACCCCGGAGGGTGCGGCGCTGCGGTCGGCCGTGGACACGATGGTCGCCCAGCCCGACATCAACCGCCGCCTGGCCGAACAGGTCAGTGGGCTCTCGGTGGCCTACCCTTCGGCTGTCCGCGCGCCGGCCTCGACGTTCGCCCTTCTGCACGCCGGCCGCCCGGTGCCCCTGCCCGAGGACCCGAACCAGCTGGTACGCCCCGACGGCTACCTGACCGCCGGCGGATTGTTCCTCCAGAAGTCACGAGCGGTGAGGCCCGCGTAGCCGTAGAGAAGCCGGGAACGAGAAGGGGAGGAAGACTGTCCAGCGCTCGCTTGGCCTGCGTGGCCCGGCTGCTGTCGTTCCTCCTCGCCCGGAGCACCCATCCCGACCACCCGGCCGCGCCGGCGGCCACCGTCAGCAGGGCCGCCGGCAGCACGACGCCACGCGCACCGGAAACGGCGAAGGTCAGCCCGGCCGCGATCGAAAGGCTGACCGCGAGCTTCGAGAACACCCGGGCATCACCCGCGGCCTCGGACCCGAGCGACTCGATCCGCGCACGGTCGTTGCAGGCCGCGAAGGTGACGACGAAGACGATCGCCGCGCCACCCAGCGCGAGCGGCCACGAGAAATCCAGCGCGGCGTTCGAGTCCTTCTTGTCGAGCACGAACAGCGTCGTGAGGATCCCGAAGAAGAAGAAAGGAAGCGACAGGAGCAGCAGCGCGCGGCCTTCGACGATCCGCTCGTACTTGTAGAAATTGTGGCTGCCCGCGGTCGACGGCCCAGTGGGTTTCATCTGAGGGGGAACGGGCGGCCCCAAGGAGAGAACGAGGCTCATGGCGGCCAGGAACGGGCCCGTTCGCGCGTCGGCGGTGATATCGACACCCGCACCGCCCGGAGCCTCGCCGGAATCAGCCGGCGCCCGCCGTTCTCGCCCTCTTCCCTGTCTCAATGAGCGTCCGTCGGTCGGAGAGGTGGTCCGGCATTCACTGGCCACCCTGGAGCGGCTGCGACTCCGGGGCGAGGTGGTCGTGTGCGACAACGGCTCGCACGACGGATCGGCCGACCTGGCGCGGTCGGCGGGAGCCCGGGTGGTGCTGCAGCCGGTGCGCGGATATGGCATATCCGTGCTCACGGCAGCGGCGGCGGCCAGCGGAAGAGTGCTGGTCGTCATGGACGCGGACGGCTCCTACAGTTGCGACGACATCGGCCACCTCGTCGCTCCGGTCCTGTCCGGACACGTGGACTACGCGCGCGGCTCCCGATTTTCGGCCGGCACCTCACCGCAGGCCATGACATTCGCGCGCAGATATATCGGAAATCCCGCCTTGACGGCGCTCCTCCGGCACGTCGGCGGCATCGCGTGGAGCGACGGGCAAAGCGGAATGTGGGCCATTTCGGCCGACAGGCTGCAAAAAATGAATCTGCGGTCACCCGGCATGGAATTCGCCCACGAAATGCTTCTCGAAATTCAGCGGACCGGCGCGAGGTGGGTCGAGATCCCCATAAAATACCTCCCGCGCCAGGGCCGTTCGAAACTCCGGCCGGTACGTGACGGATTGCGGCACCTGTCATTCCTCTGGCAGCGCTACCACCGCCCCGCCGACTACCCGTCATCAGCGGCGAACTGATAAAACCCTCTGCTTCGTACGATGTCGTGCAGCTCCGGATCGGTGTCCTCCAGCGCGTCGTCACCGAACAGGGCGACGGTCACGCCGACCGCGCGCGGATCGTCCGCCGAACGCCGGTGCCGGCGCCGGGCCTCCGCGAGGACCCACGCGCCGTCCGGCGACACCGCGCCCCGGTCCTCGGGAAGCCTGATCGGACGACCCGCCCAGGTCAGCATTCCGGCGACCGTCACCAGAACCGCGGCCGCGGCGAGCCCGCCGTCGGCCAGCAGGACCAGAGGCGCCGCCACCAGGCCCAGCGCGACGACCACAACCGGCCACGGGCTGTGCCACGGGCGTGGGGTGAACTCGTCGCGGACGTCGATGTCGCGCAGCAGGCCCTGGGCCGTCAGCCGTCCGCTCAGGGCGGTCAGCTCCCGGTCGACCTCCGCCGGCCGCTGCGGCCCACTGTGCCGCAGCGGCGACAGGCCCGGCAGGTACAGGTTGTCCGGTCCGGCCGCGACGCGGACCAGGGTGGCGGCCAGCCGGTCCTCGAAGTACGGCGGGGAGGCCGGGGCGACCTGCCGCTCGCGGTGCCGCGGGTGGGTGGCGAGCGCCCCCGCCGCCCGCAGCCAGGCGATCACGCCCAGCAGCGCGGCGCGGTCTCCGCCGGCCAGACGTCCGAGCTCCGCCGGCCCCAGCCGGTCCGGCAGGCCCCAGGGCCGCTGGCCGGCCCCGTCGCCGTCCTTGCCGCGCGCGTGAAGTTCCTCGTACGCCGCCAGCTGCTGACGCCCCCGCCGGCGAATCTCCGCACCCGTGACCACCGCGGCCAGCACGACGAACGCGGCCACCACGGCGAGCACCACGGGCGACCGCAGCCCCCGTCCCGCGCCGGTCGCCACCCCGAGACCGATCACGAGCGCGCAGTCCGCCAGCAGAACAAGCCAGAGCCGAGGACGGGAGGCCTTACCGATCAGATCGATCACGCCGACCATTATGGACCGGCGGGGCGCATGCTGTTGCCATGGAAGACAGACGAGACAGGGCCCTGGCCTACCGCCGTCATCACGGTGGCGAGCTCAGCGGCCTGTTGGCGCTCGCCGTGCCGGCGTCCCCGCCGGCGCCACGGCCGGCGGACGTCGAGGTGGAGCCGGTGGACCACACGTCACCGGTGGCGCTCATCCGGGAGAACCTCGACGTCAACGAGCAGGGGTTCGACCCGGCGGCGAAGCCGGTCGGCGACGACCAGGCCGAGGCGTTCCGGTACGAGCTGGAGTGCGCCCGCGCGGTCACCGTGCGGGCCGGCGGACAACCGGTGGCGGCCGGGATGGTCCTGCCCGTCTGCGCGGGAGTCACCGAGATCGCCGGAGTGACCACCCTGGCGCCGCACCGAGGGCGAGGCTACGGGCGGATCGCCACCGAGGCCCTGCTCGAGGCCGCCGCCGAACTCGGCGCCGACCTGGTGGTGCTCGGTACCGACGATCCGGTCGCGCGGCGGCTCTACGAACGGATGGGTTTCACCGCCGTGCCTGTTCGATGAGCGCTTGGTCGAGCAGGCCCGCCAGACGACGGCTGAATGGGCTGTCCTCGTCGGGAGTCACAAGCGTGACGAGCGAAAGCCCGGCGGTTATCAAGCTTGCCGGGTACGGATCGAAGCGGAAGCCCGAGCGCTCGTACGGCTCCTCATCGACGCGTATCGCGATCGCCGGCTGGGCCGCGGGTTGATAGAACACGGCGAACGGTCCCTCGCCGTCGTCCATGAGCGAGTAGCCGGCTTCATCCCAGTGATGGTCCATCGCGGCATCACGGGCGACAAGAACCTCCCCGGCCCCAGGTTGCACCCCGCCACGCACTCGGGCCCAGGGCAGAAGTGGCCCGTCCAGTCCGACCAGCATGCTGGGCCAGGTGAGATGGACGAGGTCCACCATGGCCCGTACGGCGTCACCGGCCGGCGCGCGGGCGATGACAACCCTGTCGTATCCGGTGATCATGTCTCGCCCCGATCGACTGTCCGCGGGAAGCGCCGGTCGACGATGATCGCAGAAGCGCGACAGGTTGGCGAGCGAGGAGGAGGAGCCGGTGGACGTGTACGAAGCGGTCAGCAGCCGCCGGTCGGTGCGGGCGTTCAGCGATCGGCCGGTGCCCCGGGAGGCGCTCGAGCGAGTGCTGGCCGCGGCGGCGCGGGCGCCGTCGAGCGGAAACCTTCAACCTTGGCGTTTGTACGTCGTGACGGGCGAGGCTCTGGCCGACCTGAAGGAACGGGCGACCGCACGGGCGCTGGCACGCGATCCGGGCGACGAACGGGAGTACCCGATGTACCCGGCGGAACTGGTCCCGCCGTACTCCAACCGCTTTTATGACGCCGCGTCCCAGCGCTACCTCGCGCTGGGAATCGACCGCGACGACCCGGACCGGCCCATGAAGATCGCCGCCCTGAACACGGGAGCGTTCGGAGCACCGGTCGTGCTGTTCTGCTACGTGGACCGGACGATGGGCCCCGGCCAGTGGGCCGACGCCGGGATGTACCTGCAGACGCTCATGCTGCTGCTCAGGGCGGAGGGCTTGCACAGCTGCCCGCAGGTGATGTGGACGATGTACCGAAGGACGGTCAGCCAAGCGACCGGAGCCGCCGACGGCCTATCGCTCTTGTGCGGCGTCTCGGTGGGATACGAACAAGAGGGCGCACCGCAGGTGATGACAGGCCGGGCGCCCCTGCAAGAAACAGTCACATTCGTCGAGTGGCTTCGTCCGTGAGTGCCGGCGCCAACCAGAGCGACACCTCGGGCTCTCGCATTGCTGGCCCTGGGCGCTGACCATGCGCCATCATGCTCACGATCGATTTCATGCGTCAGGAGCACCGATGCGCCGTCAGATCGAAGTGGCCCTCGTGGCGGTGGTCGCCGCCATGGTGGGCGCGGTCGCCTACCACGCCGTCGACACGTGGCCGAGCGCCGCCGAAACCCCGCAGCCCCCGACCATCAGCATCGCGCCGACCACCTTCCGCATCAACGGCGACACGATCAGGATCTACGGCGAGCCGATCCGCATCAACGACGACCCGCTGCCGCTCACTTTCGAGGTCACCGGCACCGGCCAGGTCGACGTCACCTACTCCCCCGACGCGAGCGGCACGACCACCCACACCCGGGTGACGGCGCCGTGGAAGACGACCGTGCAGGCGCCCCCGCACATCGGAGCCAACGCCGTAACCCTGACTGCCAGAACCACCAGCACGCAGGCCGGCGCCACTGTCACCTGCCGCATCGTCATCACCGAGTTCACCGGCATTCCTTTCGCCGAGGACACCGATTCCGGTCCACACGCCGAGGCCAACTGCTGACGCTGACGGTCAGTCATCTCGGATACTCGTGTCGTGGAACGACGTTGGACGCACATCGGCCGGCTCTGGACCAACGGTGAGCCATACCTCGCCGCTGACTTCGGCATTCGGCACCTTTGGCTCGGCTTCACCGAGGACGAGTACTTCGATCGCATCGTGGGCCTGAGCCCGGAGGAGATCAGCATCCCGCTCGGGGACGAAGCGGCGGCACCGCGGAACACGGGCCACCTTCCCGGGACAACGACACGGGACTCCGCCTTCCAGCCGGCGGCGCGAGGTACCGGGTCGAAGCCTGGTCCTACACCGAACTCGGCCCCTCCGGTTGCTTTGCTCGCTGGCTGTTGACTCCCCTGTGATCAACAGCCACCCGGAGCTGCATAATCGAGTGTGCCCGCGGACGAACAAAGTGTGCCCTTCCGCTGGAACCTGGTGACTCCCGATCAGCTCGGCTCGCTGCTCAGCGGCACCACGGCGCCGGACCTTTGGTTCCTCGACGACCTGGTCACATGCGCCGGAAAGGTACTCGCCCGCAGTGGGAACGGCGATCTCGTCTTCGTCGGCAGGTCGTTGGACTCGATGTTCGACCTGCTCAGCGGCGCGCTGGCGAACTGCCGTGAGGAACGGCAGGTGGGCCGGCTGCCGCTGTCGTTTCAGCGGTCCGGTGCCGGGTCGTGGCGACGGTGGCGGCGGCGCCCGCTGACCCCCGCCGAGCAGGCACAAGCACGTCGGCTCGTGAGCGGTGCCGGCGTGACGCCCCACGGCCTCGCGCGCCGTCAGCGACCGATAACGTTCGTGGACGTGGTCCACCACGGCTCGACCTTCACCGAACTGTTCGACTTGCTGCGGGCCTGGATCGGCGATGAGCACGAGGCGTGGCCGGTCATCCGGCGAAAACTACGGTTCGTCGGCGTGACCAGCCGGACGAAGACCAGCCCCAACACCTACCGGTGGCAGCAACAGGCGGCTTGGACCCGGCAGCTACCCGCTCGCGCGGTGACGAATGTGTCCCTGCCCCCTGTGGTGTGGTCGTACTTCGGCGATCACCAGACCAAGCTGACCCGCACGTTCCGACCCGGCCAATGGCTGGCCGACGCGCCCGGACCCCGGCGAGGCGAACAAACCCGCCAAGCCCTCGCCGAAGCCGCCGCAGTGGTGACGTACGGTCGCAGCGCACCCGGACGACGGGCCCTGGCCCGCGCTATCGGCCGCGAGCCCACCCTGTCCCAGCCCTGGCTCCGCGCCCTCGTCACCGACCTGAACCGCGCCGGTTGAACCGCGAAACCAGGGGGCGAGCACCCTGCGTACGGTCACGTCTGCTGGGGCGTGACGCGGGTGTCGACCTGGGTGCCCAGCTCGACCGTGCGGGAGACCGTGCACAAGCGGTCGTGGGACATTCGCGCCGCTCGGGGCAGCATCTCCCGGGCCGCGTCGCCCTCCGCGCCCTCCGGGAAGACGACGCCCAGCTCGATGGCCAAGTTGACCAGGCGGTTGCCGCCCGCCTCGTCCTTGACCTTCTCGCCGGTGACCTGGACCTCGAAGCTCTCCGGCTCCGCCCGCTTGCTGGTGATGTAGTCGACGTCCGCGCCCGTGCAACCGCCCAGCGCCGCCAGCAACAGCTCCACCGGCGTGAAATCCGCCCCGTCCCCCGTTCCGATGGTGATGGTGCCGCCGCGGGGGTTCCGTACCTCGTACTGCCCCAGGCTCTTTCGCTTCAGGCTCACCGATCGCAGTTTGTCGTCCGTCATGGCGACAAACCTAAAGCAACGAGCCGCGCTTCTGGACCGCCTGTGCTCCCACTCGCACCGCCGTGGCCACCGCGTCGGGCAGGGCGCGTCCCCGGCTCAGTTCCACCGCGAGCGCGGCCAGGAACGCATCGCCCGCCCCGCTCGAGTCCACGGCTTCCACATGGGGTGCGCTCACCGCGCCGGTTCCGCTTCTTTGGCCGTACGTCGCCCCGCGCGCCCCGGCCGTGACGACGACACCCGGGATTCCGAGGTCGAGCAGGCCCTCCACCGCCTCCCCCGCGTCCACCCTCGTGGTCCCCAGGACGGCCGCCGCCTCGTGCTCGTTCACCACGTACAGGTCCAGGGCCGCCAGCTCCACCCCCGGCTCCGGGATGAGGTTGCCGATCAGCAGCCTCGGGCGGGGCAGCGCCCGCACCGCCGCCGCCGGCACGTCCAGCTGCGCCACCACGACGTCGGCGTGCACCTGGGCGGCGTCGAACGGGGTCGGGTCGGTGGCCGGTGAGCGGGCGAACGTGACGTACGACTCGCCGTCGGGGGTCACCTCGATGATGGCGGCGCCGGTCGGAACGCCGGGCAGCAGCCGGAAGCCCGTACTGTCCACTCCGAACTCCGCCAGTGTGCGGGCCAGCATGCGGCCCCAGTCGTCGTCGCCCGCGTTCGCCACCAGGGCCGCCCGGCCGCCCAGGCGGGCCACCGCGCACGCCTGGTTGAACGCCTTGCCGCCGGGGGTCACGCTCAGCGGGGAGCCGAAGGCCGTGCGGCCCTCCGACGCCCTGTGCGGCACCCGGACGGTCAGGTCGGCGTTGGCCCGGCCGAAGACCGCTATCCGCTCAGTCACCATCCGATTGTCACGCGGCGAGCGGCGGGCTCAGGACGATCTTGCCGCGCAGTTCGCCCGCGGCGTACCGGCGGTGCACCAGCGGCGTCTCGGTCAGCGGCAGCCGTTCCGCTATCCCCGGGGTCACGCCGTCGCTGTCGACCAGGCGGGCTATCTCGGCGAGCTGCCGGGTGTCCCGGCGCACCGCCATCACCGACGTGGTGACCCGGCGCCGGGGGTCGGCCGGGGCCGCGCCCGTGATCGACACCAGGTGGCCGCCGGGACGGACCTGGGCGACCAGGCCGGTCAGCTCGTCACCGCCCGCCGCCGCCGCGTTCAGGGCCGCGTCGACCATCGGGGTGACGACCGCGCCCCGGTCGCGGCCCATCACCAGGTCGGCTCCCGCCGTCAGGGCGGCGCCGACGCTTCCGGGGCCGGCCCGGCCGATCACCGTGGTCCCGGCCAGCTTCGCGAACTGCACGGCCAGGCGGCCCACCGCGCCGCCGGCGCCGTTGACGAGCAGGCGCTGGCCGGGCTCGACGCGCAGGTGCTCGTGGACGGCCTGCCAGGCGGTCAGGCCGGCCACCGGCAGGGCGGCCGCGTCGGCCAGCGGGATGCTCGACGGCGCCGGGGCGAGCGCCTCGGCCGGCACCACCGCCAGCTGCGCCGTCGCGCCGTCGGCCTCCGGCGGCAGATAGGCGATCACCGGGTCGCCCACCCGATATCCGGTCACGCCCGGGCCGAGGGCGGCCACCCACCCGGACAGGTCGAAGCCGGGGATGTGCGGGAGCCGCACCGCGTACGAGTAACGCATCGACCCGGACCGGATGGCGGCGTCGGCCGGGTTGAACGACGTGCCGGCCACCTCGACCAGCACCTGGCCGGGACCGGGGACCGGGCGCGGCGCCACCTCGTAGCGCAGCACCTCCGGCCCGCCGTACCGGTAATAGCGGATCGCTCTCATGGCCTTCCCTCGGAAAGCTCGATGTAACGCTTACGCAGGCCGGCCGCGTCCGGGCCGGTCAGCGCCAGGGTGTCGTGGCCGACGCCCAGCGACGCCGGCAGGGTCCAGGTCAGCAACCGCAGGCCGCAGGCCTCGGCGATGCGCCGGGGCACGGTGACGGCCGCCACCGGGTCGACCACGCCGTCGGTCTCGCTGATGGCGACCGCGATCGAGCGCAGGCGGGTCCGCCGCGGCGGGTCGGGCAGGCGGTGCACGATCGTCAGGTAACGGGTGACGGCGGCCAGCGAGTAGCCGCGCGACGTGATGCGGTCGGGCAGCAGCCCCCGGCCGTACAGGAAAGTCAGAGGCCGCACCGCCCAGGCCGGCACGTTCGACGGCCCGAAGAACGGCGAGAGCAGCAGCAGACGCCGGACGGTGTCGCGGTTCTGGGCGAGCCAGGTGGCCAGCACGGCGCCGCCGGAGATGCCGACGACGGTCACCTCGTCGCCCAGGCCGGCCACGATGTCGAGCGATTCCGAGGCGTACGCCAACAAACCGTCCACCGTCACCCGGTGATGCGCCAGCGGATCGGCCGTGCCGTGGCCGGGAGCCCGCGGAACCCAGACGTTGTAGCCGCGCTCGAAATAATCGCGCGCGAGGTCGTCGTACTGATCGGGGCCGAGGGTGTAGCCGTGCAGCAGGAGGACGGCACGCGGGGTGCGGCCGCCGTGGCTCAACAGGCGGCTACGCGCGTCGATCAGCTCCATATCCCACTAGCAACGTCCCAGGTGGCGCGCTGTTCATGTCGGCTGCCTCACACGGGCCCGGGCCGCCCAGCGGCCGTCCTCGTGGGCCACGCTGATCGGGTGGCCGAAGGCGGCCGTGACGTTCTCCGTCGTGATGGTGGCCACGGCCGATCCGGCCGCGACGACGCTGCCGCCGCGCAGCAGCAGGGCGTGGCTGGTCGTGGTCGGCAGCTCTTCGAGGTGGTGGGTGACCACGACCGAGGCGAGCTCCGGCTGCGATTCGAAGAGCACGTCCAGGGTCTCCAGGAGCTGCTCGCGGGCGGCCACGTCGAGCCCGGTGGAGGGCTCGTCGAGCAGCAGCAGCCGCGGCCGGATCACCAGGGCCCGGGCGATCAGGGCCCGGCCCCGCTCGCCCTGCGACAGGGTGGGCCAGCGCTCGTCCGCGATCGCGGCCAGGCCCAGGCGGGCGATCAGCGCCTCGCCGCGGGCGAGCTCCTCGCCGGTGGGCCGCCAGCGGTTGGGCGACTCGACCGAGCCGGTGAGGCCGGTCAGCACGACCTCGCGCACGGTCAGCGGCGAGCGCAGCGGGTGGCGCGGGTTGACGTGGCCGATGCTGCGGCGCAGCGTCTGCATGTCGACCCGGCCCAGCCGGTGCCCGAGGATCTCCACCGTGCCCGACGTGGGATGGGTCTGCGCGCCGCAGAAGCCGAGGATCGTGCTCTTGCCGGCGCCGTTCGGCCCGAGCAGCGCCCAGTGCTCGCCGGCGCGGACCGTCAGGTCGATCCCGTGCAGGATCTCCTTGCCCTGCCGGCGGAACCGCACGTCCCGCAGCTTAACGACGTTATCGATCACGCGGTGAAGAGTACTAGCGCCGGGGACGGCTGGCCGGGCGGCCGCCGCGCGGGCGCTCGTTGTCCGGGCCGGCCATCGAGCGGCGCAGCGACTGCAGCGCGTAGAAGGCGCGGGACTTGACCGTGCCGACCGGCACGCCGAGACGCTGGGCGGTCTCCCGGGTGGAGCGGCCCTCGAAGTAGAGCTCGGTGAGGATGCGCTGGTGCATCAGGCTCAGCGAGCCGATCGCCGAGCGCAGCGACTCCATCGCCACCACGGTCTCGGTGATGTCGTCCATGCCGGCCGACGGGAACGCGTCGACCAGCTCGACGCCGACCGGGCGGACCCGGGTGCGGCGGATGGCGTCGATGCCGACGTTGCGGGCCACGATGAACAGCCAGCGGCGGGTGTGCTCGGCCTCGGTGGGCAGGTCGTCCAGGTGACGCCAGACCCGGATCATGGTCTCCTGGAGCAGGTCCTCCGCGCTTTGCCGGCTGGCGGCGGTGAAGCCGTTGAGATATCCGAGCAGGACCTGGCCGTACTCGCGGTGCACGTCGCCGAGCCGCTGCGCCGGTGTAGCCGCTTCCAAGATCGTCGTTGCCACGTCAAGCCCCCAATGCGATTGATTGCCTCGGTATCCACCGTCGCCGTCCAGGGGCCCCCGGCGAACCCGTGCGGCACCCTGGTCGGCGTACTGGTGGCCCCTGGGGCCACCCCCGGTGCCCCGTGACACATCGATTGGACTTGCGGGTCCATTTTTGCGGCGTCACCGTTACCGCCATGAATCACTACTACCTGCTCGGCCGCTCCGGACTGCGCGTCAGCCGCCTGGCCCTGGGAACCATGAACTTCGGCGTCGACGGCTTCCACGCTGCCTACGGCAAGACCGAGGAGGAGGCGGAGCCGATCTTCCGGGAGTACGTCGACAACGGCGGCAACCTCATCGACACGGCCGACTTCTACACGGCCGGTGAGAGCGAGCGCATCCTCGGCCGGCTCATCGCCCGGGCCGGCAACCGTGAGCGCCTCGTGCTGACCGGCAAGTTCACCAACACGATCGACCCGAGCGACCCGAACGCCAGCGGCAACGGGCGCAAGCACATCGTGCGGGCCCTCGACGCCTCGCTCAAGCGGCTCGGCACCGACTACCTGGATCTCTACCTGCTGCACACGTGGGACCGGATCACCCCGGTCGAGGAGGTCGTGCAGACCTTCGACGACCTGGTCCGGGCCGGCAAGATCCGCTACGCGGGCCTGTCCGACACCCCGGCCTGGTACGCGGCACGGGCGCAGACGTACGCCGAGGCGCACGCCATGACCCCGATGGTCAACCTCCAGCTGCCGTACGCCCTCAACAACCGCGGCATCGAGCCCGAGTTCGCGCCGATGGCGCAGACCCTGGGCATCGGCATCACGGCCTGGAGTCCCCTGGCCGGCGGCCTGCTCAGCGGCAAGTACCGGGCCGGCGCCCCGGCCGAGGGCCGGTTGGCCGGCACCGAGATCAGCCCCCGCGACCAGAAGATCATCGACGCCCTGGACGGGGTGGCGACCGAGCTCGGCCGCCCGATGGCCCAGGTCGCGATCAACTGGACCGTCACCCAGCCCGGCATCGCCTCGGCCATCGTCGGCGCGTCGAGCGCCGCCCAGCTCAAGAGCAACATGGCGGCGCTGGACTTCGAGCTGCCTTCCCACGCGCGCCACATCCTCGATGAGGCCAGCGCCCCGGAGACCCCACAGCTCTACTCGATGTTCACGCCCGAGTACCAGTCGTGGATCGTCAGCCCCGGCCTGGCCATCGGCGACAAACCGGCGGGATACGCTCGGCCGGTGATGAACGCGGCGGCGAAGTGACCCGAACCTTGACCCCCAAGGGGGAACAGACCCGCCGCCGCATCGTTTCCGGTGCGGCGGCGGAGCTGCGGGAGCGCGGCGTCGACGAGGTACGCCTCGAGGACGTCATGGCCCGCACGGGGACCAGCAAGAGTCAGCTCTTCCACTACTTCCCCGACGGCAAGGAGGGCCTGCTGCTGGCCGTGGTGCAGCAGGAGGCCGACCAGGTGCTGGCCGATCAGGAGCCGTACCTGAGCCACCTGACCTCATGGGAGGCCTGGGGCAAGTGGCGTGACCGCGTCGTCGACCGCTACGTCTCCCAGGGCGATCGGTGCCCGCTCCGGGGCCTGCTCGGCGACACCGGACGGCGTGCTCCCGCGGCCCGGGCCGTGCTGACCGGCCTGATGGACCAGTGGCAGGCCGCCCTCGCCACGGGAATCCGTCAGATGCAAGAAAGTCACGACATCTCAGACACTATCGATGCCACGAGGGCGGCAGCCGGGCTGATCGCCGGCATCCAGGGCGGCGTGCTGCTGCTGAGCAACACCGGCCGTACGGAATATCTCGAATCCGCCGTCGACCTCGCGATCGACGGCCTCAAGCGGGGCGCCTGAAGGTCCCGTACCACTGGAGCCGGGCCAGCTCCCGCGCGACCGCGCCGTCCTCCTCGGGCGCACCCGACGCCACCTGATGAGCGATGGCCTGCATCCCGCCGTAGATCATGAGCCGGCCGGCCGCGGACGGCTCCAGATCGGCCGTCGTACGCCCGGCTTCCTGCTCGGCCGTCAGCAGCCGCGTGGCCAGCCCGGCGAACTGGTCGAGCTGACCCGCCCACGCCTCGCGCACCGCCTCGTCGTACGCCGTCACCTCGAGCACGGCGGCCAGCGCGGCCGGCCGCGCCCGGTAGAACCGGATCACGTCGGCCATCGTGCGCTCGAACGACTCCAGGGCGTCCGGCGCGCCCGGGTCCCACGCCTGCATGATGGCGTACGCCGCGCCGGCCAGGCTTCCCGCGAGGCTCAGCGCCAGCTCGCTCTTGTCGCGGAAATGCAGGTAGAACGTCGAGCGCGCGACCCCCGCCTCGGCCGCGATGCGCTGCACCCCGAGCTCGGTGAAGGTGGCGCCACCGGCCAGCAGACGCTCGGTCGCGGCCACGATCTGCGCCTGGACGGCGGCGCGCCGGTCGGGCCCGGCCGAGGGGCGGCGTGTGGTGGACGGCATTTCACGATCCTAGATCGCCCGATGTACGGTTTCCCGCGTCGGACACAGTGTCCGACATAGTGTCTCCACGGGAGGACCCACCATGACGACGGTGATGCTCGTACACGGGGCGTGGCACCGGCCGGGCACCTGGTCGAAGCTCGAGAAGGAGCTGCACGGGCTGGGGTACGACACGGTCACCCCGGCCCTGCCGAGCGCCGGCGCCGACCCCACGGGCGACGTGCACGACGACGCGGCCGTGATCCGCGGGGCGCTGGACGCGATCGACGGCCGGGTCGTCGTCGTGGCCCACTCCTACGCCGGCATCCCGGTCACGGAGGCCGCCGCCGGGGTCGAGCGCGTCATCTTCCTGGCCGCCTTCATGCCCGACGCCGGCGAGTCGATGTACACCCTGCTCGGCATGCCCGCGCCGGCCGAGATCCCGGCCGGGCTCTTCCCCCTGCCCGAGGACCCGCACGCCGCCCTCTACCACGACGTGGAGGACGCCGGGGCGGCCCTGAAGGAGCTCGTCGGCCAGACCCACTCGTCGTTCGCCACCCCGGTCGGCCGGGCGGTCTGGCACGACGTCCCGTCCACCTACATCGTCACGGACGACGACCGCTCGATCCCGGCCGAGCTGCAGAACGAGCTCGCCAAGCGGGCACAGGACGTACGCCACCTGGCGAGCTCGCACTCACCGCACCTGTCGATGCCCGCCGAACTGGCGAAGGTCATCGACGAGATCATCAGTGCGGGCTGACCTTGACCTGAGCGTCGTCGAACCACGCGGCCTCGCGGAGAGTGGCCAGCAGCCGCTCCCGCCCGGCCGCGTCCTGCCGGTCGATGAAGAGCACCCCGTCGAGATGGTCGGTCTCGTGCTGGATGCAGCGAGCCAGCAGCCCGGCCCCGACCACCTGCACGGGGTCGCCGTGCTCGGTGTAGCCCTTGGCCGCGACGTTCATGCGGCGCTTGGTGTCGAGGTAGATGCCCGGGATCGACAGGCAGCCCTCGGGCCCGTCCTGCTCCTCCTCGTCGGGGAACTCGAGCACCGGGTTGATCAGGTGATCGAGCTTGGCGTCGTTGCCGGGCAGATCCGGGTTGATCGCGAAGACCCGCAATCCCACCCCGATCTGCGGAGCGGCCAGGCCGGCGCCCCGCGACTTGGCCAGGGTCTCATTGAGATCGCGGACGAGCTGGCGCAGCTCCGCGTCGAAACTGGTGACGGGGTCGGCGACCCGGCGCAGCACCGAATCGCCGACTTTCCGGATGGACACAACGGTCATGGAGAAAACGTACCTCTGCTCTGGCTTTCAGCTCGCGCGGAAGCTCTTGAACTCGCCGGTGCCGAAGCTGCGCAGGGTGCCGAGGTTGTAGGCGTAGCCGGTGCAGTTCGCACCTGTCCAGGCCTCGACGTTCTGCACATTCGACCAGCCGACGAGCAGATTGGCGGTGGACGGGAAGGCCGTGCACGCTCCGTCCGGGTCGGCGTAGTTCGCCACCGGCGTCGTTCCGTTGTAGAAGGTCAGACCGGTGTTCCAGTCCGGCGTGGCCGCGGCGGCGGGGCTGGCCACGAGACCGGCGGCGACGATCGCGGCGGCCAGGGTGACGGTCCTGCGCATATTTGATGCCTCCCAGAGACGGTTTGCCCTTTTGAACGGATCGAACCAGCCGAAGTTCAGAGAGATCTCAGGGAAAGTACTTGCCTAACAGGAAAGTACTAGCCGATACTTCAACCCATGGATCCCATCGACGCCGAGCTCGCCCTCGCCGAGGTCCGCATCCGCCGCGACCAGGTCGTCACGTCCAACCTGGTCCCCACCTGGTTCTGGCCCACGATCGGCGCCCTCATGCTGCTGTTCGTGGCCGCCGTCGAGAGCCGGATCCCGTGGCTGGTCGCCACCGGTTCGGCCGTCTACGGCCTGGGCCTGGCCGCCGCGATCGGTGCGGTCGCCTTCCGCTCCCGCGTGCAGGTCCGCAACGCCCTGCTCGGCCCGCGCGGCGCCCTGGCCATCGCCGCCTTCGCCCTGTCACTGGTCGCCGCCGGCCTCGCCCTGGCCTTCACCCTGAAGGCGCTCGGCACCCCGCACCCGGCCACCATCGCGATGGTGCCCGTCGCCCTGGGCATGGCCTTCGGCGGCCCGCGCCTGATGGCGTACCTCCGCCGCCTGATGCTTTCCCGCCCCTTGGCCGGCGCCCGGTGACCGAGCCACGATTCGACGACCTCATCCACGCACCGACCAGGCTCTCCTTGGTGAGCCTGCTGACCGCCGCCGAGTGGGCCGACTTCAAGTTCCTCCGCGAGCAGACCGGCCTGTCCGACTCGGCCTTGTCGAAACAGCTGACCACTTTGGAGGAGGCCGGCTACATAGACATCCGAAAGTCCTTCGTGGGCAAACGCCCACGCACCTCGGCCCGCCTGACCCCCACCGGCCGCGAGGCTTTCGCCGCCCACGTGGCGGCCCTGCAACAGATCGTCGCCCGCGCGGGCCTGGAGATAACCCCATAGAGGTACGCCGTCAGAGCCCCGCCTTCTCGACTCCATGAACAGCCTGCGAGTGCGTGTAGCCGCCGCCGGCATCCGACTCCAGCTGTGCGATCAGCCCTCTACGGGAGAAACCGGAGAATGCCAGATAGTCCTTGGCCGACCGGACAGCCTGCTCGTTGAAATCGACGCCCAGAGAATCCACCGCGAGGGTCGCCTCCTCAACCGAATAACCGCCACCAGCGTCCGAGGACAGCTGCGCGATCAGCCCTTTGCGAGAGAAACCCGAAATTGACAGGAAGTTCTTGGCCGACCGGACAGCCTGCTCGTTGAAATCGACGCCCAGAGAATCCACCGCGAGGGTCGCCTCCTCAACCGAATAACCGCCACCAGCGTCCGAGGACAGCTGCGCGATCAGTCCCTTACGAGAGAAACCCGAAAACTGCAGGTAATCCCAGGCCGACCGGACGGCGTTCTGCACCGCCAGTGGCTTGACGACTGCGGGCATGGCTACCGGTTCCGGGGTGGGCTCCTCGGCCGGCACCGTATGGGCGTCGGCAACGGGCTCGGTGGCCGGGAGGCCGGCTGTGGGGGCGAGGCGTTCCAGCAAGGCGAACATGACCCGCGCCGAAGCGTGGGCGGCGAAACGCTTGTAGCGATCGTCCTTTCCAGTGTCAGCGTGGTCCATCACGCCCTTGGCGACCAGCCAGGGGATTCCGTGCTCATCGGCCACGGTAGCGATCGTCGCAGCCTCCATCTCCACGGCGGCGATCTTCCGTATTCCCATGACCTGCAACCGATCCCAGATCCCGGCATCAGCGACGACGGCGCTTCCACTGGCCATCGGGGCGGTGAGCACGCGGAACGGAAGGCGTTCCGGTCCGTCGACATCGTCGTACAGCCGCCGCCGCACAACGTCGGATCCCTCGCTGGTCAGCACGGCCTCGCCGCTCGGCTCACGGCGGATCCAGCCTCGCTCCTCAAGGCGATCCAAGCGCGGTCGCCAGGTGCCGGCCGGGAAGTACCGGCTGCGCGCGGGATGGTTACGCGGCTGCTGGCCGCGGAACAACTGCTCGAGGAACCAGAGCAACGCCTCGTCCTCGCTGGCGTCACCCTGCCCGGCCATCGTGCTGATATCGAGGTCCTGCGCGGCGCGCACCCAGCCGGATTCCAGCGAGTACTGCCGGTGATCGCCCTGGAACCCAGAATCCGAGTGTTTGCCCTCGTCCCACTCATAAACGGGATTGCCGACCACAACGTCACCCAGCGCCGTATCGGCCGGATTGCCCGCGCACACGCCACACATGGCCAAAAACGCCGGGCGAAGCCGGTAGACCAGCGACGCGGCAAACTGCCCGGCTACTCGACCGCCCATCCGCGTCGGCCGGGCCAGCGCCACCGTGAACCGGGTCTTCCCGTCAACGCGGTACTCACCCCACAAGAACGGCGGGACACCATCCAGCCCACGATCCTCCCACCGAAGGACTCCGGACGAACCGTCGGCCAGACCGGCCGTCCTGGCCGCCTCGAACTCCTCCGGCAACGCGGCGATCACCAGTACGCCGACCCGGTCCATGCTTCCCCCATTGCGATTCTCTGTGCTTTTCACACGGGCGCCGGCCTGGAGACAACCCCTCAGGGCGGCCCCGGGCACTCCAGCACCGCGATCGAATTGCCGGGGAACAGCACCAGGTGCGGGTGGCCGGAGAAGATCTGTGCCGCCTCGTCGTGCGAGTTCGCCTCCACGATGGCGTAGGCGGTCAGGGCGTCGGTGAAATCCTCGACGCCCCGCGCCGTCACTCGCTTCTTGGCGTTGAGCGGCGCGCCGGGATCGACCAGCGCCCTCTCGTTGGCCCGCGCCCATGACGCCCAGGCATCGATGAACTCGGTCTGCCGCTGTTCGGTCAGTTCGGCCTTGTCGGTCTCGTCGGCGGCGCCGCTGAAGAGCGCGAGGAATCTGGCCATCACGGGATTTTAGAGGAGGTACGCCTCTTCTCCGGGGCGCCGCGCGACTTTCGCGCGTATCAGTGGTCAAGCCGTGATCGGCAACGTGGCGGCGATCGGCCACGCCACCAGCAGCGAACCGGCCAGGGCGATCGCCCAATCGGGGGCCGCCAGGCGGTTGAGCAGGGCGCTCCAGCCCGCCTGCAGCACCAGCAGGACGGCCAGGAGCGGCACCACCAGGAGCAGGAAGCCGTTGGTCAGGCCCAGTGTCGCCGCGGCGGTCAGAGCTACGACGGTGGCCGCCCCGACCGCCAGGACACCGAGCGTGCTGCCCCGGCTGAGCCGCTCGCCGGCGTACGAAAGAACCGCGAAACCCGCCCACACCACCGGAAGCAGCCACCACCGGGCGCCGGCCGGCCACATGTTCGTGAAGCCCAGCTGCAACGGCACGACGATCGTCACCGCTGCGTAGAGGACGAGCACCACCGCCCCGGGCGCCCACCGCGGTTTCTCCCGTGGGGCCACGAGGAGCAGAAGCCCGCCGAACAGGAACGTGAAAGCGACCGCGTAGTCGCCCGAGTCCAGCGGGAACCATGACGTCGGCAGCACGGCCGCCACCAGTGCCGCCACGAGCGCCGCGCCCGCGATCGGCGCCAGCAGGACCGGGCGGAACCGGTCGGGCCGGGCCCGGCCCCGGAACAGCAGGCGGGCCAGCGGATAGAGCCCCACCAGCAGACCCACGAACAGCAGACCGGCGCCGGCCACGCGGCGCAGCGGCGACGGGATCGCCGCCTGCGTGATCGGCCCGCCGAACCGCTGGTCCAGCCAGGCGACCGTCTCCCGGTGGGTCCTGGGGGCGTACAGGATGGAAATGTGCTCCACCCCGGGAATCGTCTCGGCCCGGCTGTCCGCGATCCGCGCGGCGGCGTCGGCCGCCGTGGCCCGGAAGCCCGCAAATTCGGCCTGGCCGACCAGCATCAGCAGGTTCTTCGGGTGGCCGTCGGGCACCGACGGCAGGGAGATGGCCACGGTGGCCACGATGTCGGGGTGCTCGGCCGCGTACGCGGTGACCGCCGTGGCGCCCATCGAGTGGCCCACCAACGCGATGCGGGCGTTGTCCACGTCCCGCAGGCCGCGCAGATGCCGCACCGCCACGTCGAGATCCTCCTGGAGGACGGCGTTGCCGGTCCGGGGCTTCGCGTTGGCCCCGTGACCGGCGAAGTCCAGCAGGACCACCACATAGCCCCGGGCGGCCAGGGTGTCCCCGAACTGCGCCATCAGCTTGGCCGAGCCCGCGTAGCCGTGGGCGACCACCACGCCGGGGCGCCGCTCCCCCGGTTTCAGCCCGGCCGGATGGACCTCGTGGAGAGGCACTCCGGCCACCACCGCCCGCCCGGGCGTCGACTCGCCGCCGGCCGAGGCCAGCAATCCCAGCCCGGTGGCGCCGAGGACCGCCGCGACGAGCGCCACTATGAAGATCCGCCTGCCTGAAAGCACAAGCGACGGTATCGAGCCCGGCCCGGTCGGCGCACTCCCGGAAACGTGCCGCCCGTACGCCTCAGGAACGCTCCACGAGGCGGGCGATCTCCTGGCGGGAGCTGACCGACAACTTGTGGAACAGGTTGCGGATGTGGGTCTCGACGGTCTTACGGCTCAGGTAGAGCTCGGCGGCGATCTCCGCGTTCGTACGGCGGTCGGTGACCAGGCGCGCGATCTGGAGCTCGCGGGCGGTCAGGGTGGCGAGCCCGCCGGTGGTGGGCACGCCGCGCGCGGTCCGGTGGTGGATGCTCCGGTCACCGAGACGGCGAAGGTCCCGTTCGATCTCGGCCACCCGGCGCGGGGCGCCGCAGCGGTCGTAGACGGCCCGGGCCAGCAGGAGTTGTTCGCGCGCGTGCGGGAGGTCGCCGGCGGCTTCCAAGGCCCGGGCGGCGAGGCGCCGGGCAGCGGCGGCGTTGAGGACGCCGTCCGTGGTCGCGGTGGCGAGGGCCAGTTCGGCGGCCGCGCGGTGGCGGCCCTCGTGCAGCGCCACCTCGGCGAGGGCCAAAGGGTCGGTCGCCTCGGCGGGACGGCCGAGCCGGAGGAGGCAGCGGGTCCGGAGCTCGTTGACAGCGGGGCGCAGCGGGGCCGGCATGTGCGCCTCGGCGGGCAGGATCTGCTCGGCCGGGCCGGGCTCGCCGGATTCCAGGAGGGCGGCCGCGAGCGCGGCGCGCGCCCAGACGGCGGGCAGTGTCATTCCGGTGTGGAGGGTCGTGCTCTCCCCGGCGGCCGCGCGGGCCAGGGCGAAGTCTCCGCCGGCCGTGGCGACCGTGGAGCGGGCCAGAAGTACCCAGCCGAGCATGGACGGATTCCCGGTGGCCCGGGCCACCTCGATCGCCTCGTCGAGCAGGGACTCCGCCTCCCGGAGCCGGCCGAGGGCGGCTCGCACCAGCCCGGCCCAGAACATGACGGGCACGTGATGGCCGGACAGGGCGAGGGCGCGTTCCGCGTGGCGTTCCGCCTCGGCCCGGCGCCCGGCGAAGAGTTCGGCCGCGGCCAGCCGGGCCGGCATCGGGTCGGGCGCGTGCCCGATCTGCGCGTCGGTGAGGGCGTCGACCAGCGCGGCCGCCTCGGCGCACGCGTCACCGGCGCCAGGGCCGCCGGCGAAGGAGGCACTCACGGCCAGGCCGACCGCGGCCTCCGCCGAGGCCGACGAGGCCAGGGCTCGGCGCGACCACGCCAGCGCCCCCTCGAAGTCCAGGCGGAACAGATGGTCCCGGGCCAGCGCGCCCAGGAAGCGCGCGTCCTCCTTCTCCAGGAACGCCAACTCCAGCCGGCGATGGGCCTCGTCGTGGTAGCCGAGTGTGTGTTCGAGGCCGGCGCAGGCGGCGATCAGCGGCGGATCGCCGGGCCGCAGACCGAGCGCGCGCACCATCGCCGACCGGGCCTCGGTGAGCCGGCCGGCCGCGCCCAGCGAGCGGCCCAGCGCCTCCCACAGGCCGGCGTCCTCCTCGGTCAGCAGGCCGATCGCCGCCTCGTACCAGGCCGCCGCCTCGGCCGGCGCCCGGCCGGCCACGTCGTCGCCGGCCGCCCTCAGCAGCGCCACCGCCTCCCGGTCGCCCCGGCGCGCGGCGTGCACGACGTGATGGGCCCGCCCCGCCGGGGGCACGCCCCGGTCGCGCAGGGCCGCGGCCACCCGCTCGTGCGCTCCGAGCCGCCACGCCCGGGGCGCCGCGTCGTAGACGGCCCGGCGCAGCAGCGGATGGCGGAACCGGAACCGCCGTGGCGTCTCGCCGGGCCGGATCAGGTCGCGCGACTCCAACTCGTCGATCGCCGCCGCCACCGCCTCCTCCGGCGCCGGGACCGCGGCCGCCGCCAGCTCCAGCGGGAACGGGTCTCCGGCGACCGCCGCGCCCGCCAGCACCCGCCTGGTGTCGCGGTCGAGCAGGGCCAGCTCGTCGGCGATCGCGGCCGCCACGGCCGCCGGAACCTCGTGGGCGGTTCCGGTGTGGCCTCGCGCGGCACGGGGTGAGCGCGCCAGCTGGCGCAGATAGAACGGGTTGCCACCGCTCTCGGCGTACACCGCCTCCGCTTCCTCGCCGACGAGCTCGCGGGCCTCGTCCAGGCTGAGCGGTCCCGGGTCGAGCCGGGTCACACCGGCCAGAGACGCCGCCAGGCGGGCCGGCATCTGCCGTGGCCGCGCCGCCATCGCCAGCAGCACCGGCCCGGCCGGCGGGCGGCGCAGCAGCGCGCAGATCAGCTCGATCGAGCCCGAGTCGGCCCAGTGCAGATCGTCGAGGACGAGCACGACCGGGTTCTTCTCGGCCAGCGCCTCGAGCAGCCGGCGCATCGCCCGATGTGTGCGATAGCGGGGGTCGCCACGAGCCGGTGGGCCCGCTCCGGCCGGCACCGACGGCAGGATCTCGGCCAGGTCGGGGTCGGCCAGCCCGTCCGGCGCGGCCGCGCGCAGATATTCGTCGAGGGCGTCGACGAACAGCCAGAACGGCAGGTCCCGCTCGAACTCCGAGGCGCTGCCGGTGAGCACGAGCATGCCCCGCGCGTCGGACCGGGCGGCCAGCTCGGCCAGCAACCGGCTCTTGCCGATGCCGGGCTCACCGGCGACGACCATCGCCCGGGCCGGACCACCGGCGAGCGCGTCCAGCTCGGCGCCGAACCGCGCGAGTTCGGCGTCGCGCCCTATCAGGGTGCCCGCGTGCACGACCTCAGGGTCGCACCCCGATGTCGGCCGGCGCCACGGTCGCCAGGCTCGGGGTTGTGCCTGTCTTCCTGCTCCACAACCGTCACGGCGCCGCCGACTGCGGCGTGGTCTTCGCCGCGTTCCGGGGCTTCGCGTCGCCGCTGCGGGGCACGGCCGCGCTCGCCTCGTGCCGCGGCGGCGGGCACGAGATCTGGTGGCTGGCCACGGCTCCCGACGAGCCCGCGGCGCTCGGGCAGCTGCCGCCCTTCGTCGCCGCGACCAGCACCGCCACCCGGGTTCACCACACCCATTTCTCGCTCTGAGGAGGAACGATGCTCGCCGAGACCGGCCTGGGCCTCTCGATCGTCTGCGCCGGGCTGTGGTCCGGCCTGCTGCTGACCCTGACCACGATCCTGCACCCGATCTACGCCGCCGAGGACGGCCGCGGCTTCGCCCTGCAACTGCGCGCCTTCCTCCCGACGGCCCGGCGTTCCCCGACGAACTACGCGCTGGTCGGCGGCCTGGTCCTGGCCCCCGTCCTCGCCCTGATCGGCCTGCGCGGCGACGCGTCCGGCGCCCCGTTCGTCCTCACGGCGGTGGGGCTCGCCCTGACCGTGGCCGGTCCGCTGCTGGTCTCCAACCGCCTGTCGGAGCCGCTCTACGACGTGATTCTCGGCTGGGACCCGGACGCGGTGCCGTCCGGCTGGGAGCGGACCCGCGGCCGCTACTTCGCCCTGAACTGGATCCGCGCGGTGCTCACCTGGGCGGCGTTCGCCCTGTTCCTGTCGGCCGCCTACGTCTACGCGACCTGGCCGTAGCCATGTCCGGGACCGTACGCTTCGCGCTGATCTTCGCGGCGGCCTGGCTGGCCCTCGACCGGCTCGCCACCGCGCCGCCGTACCTGCCGGCCGCCGTGGCCGCGCTCGCCGCCGCCTCGGCCGTCCTCGTCCTCGGCATGCGCTTCCTGCAGGGCCAGCCGTTGCGGCGACTGCCGGTGCTCCTGGGCCTGCGGCTGCGCCCGTCCACGCCCCGCGCCTGCCTGGTGGCCACGCTGATCGGCGCGGGCGTGATCGCCACCTATCTCGGCGGCGCCGCTCTGCTCGGCGTGCACCTCACCCTTCGCGGCAACTGGCCCGCGGTTCTGGTCGCCGCCCTGCTCTTCCACGGTGTCGCCGAGGAGCTGGTCTGGCGCGGCTTCGCCTTCGGGCATCTGCGCCGGCGGGCTCGTTTCGGCCAAGCGGTCGCCCTGTCCATTCCGCTGATCGCCCTGACCCACGTGCCCATCCTCATCACCTCGGGCCCGATGGTCGGCCTCCTGGCCCTGCTCAGCGCGGCCGTCACCTGCCTTCCGCTGGCCTGGTTGTGGGAGCGCGGCGGCCATTCGACGTGGCCGCCGGCGATCGTGCACGGCCTGATCGGCACATGGCAGCTGTGGGAGCGCACCTATCCGCCCCAGTTCACCGTCGTCGTCCTGGCCGCGTCCATCCTCGTACCCATGCTGGCCTTCCTGTATCGACCTTCCAGGAGTAAGGACAAAATATTTCATTGATGTGTCCAACTATTGCGGTCATGTGACGGGAAGCGGAATGATGACCGTCAATCCGTTCCCCTCCATCCCCACGGAGTCCCCATGCGCCTCACCCGTCGTACGCTGCTGTCCGCGACCGCCGCCGGGTCCGCCGCGGCCCTGCTGACCGACGCCGGCGGCGAACCCGCCCGGGCCGCCTCGCCGCCGGGCGACGTCGTCGGCAAGATCAGCGTCGGTTATCAGGGCTGGTTCTCGTGCCCGGGTGACGGCGCGCCGATCGGCGGCTGGTGGCACTGGAGCAGCGACCGCTTCCAGCCGCCGTCACCGAGCAACACGACGATCGTTTCCTGGCCCGATCTGCGGGACTTCACCCACACGTACCCGACCGCCTATCCCCATCTGGGAAACGGGGCCCCGGCCGCGCTGTTCTCCTCGTACGACCAGCAGACCGTCGACACCCACTTCGCGTGGATGCGCACCTACGGCATCGACACCGCCGCCCTGCAACGGTTCAACCCGGTCGGCGACGAGGGGCCCACCCGCGACGCGATGACCGTCAAGGTGCGCGCGGCGGCCGAGGCGACCGGCCGCAAGTTCTACATCATGTACGACGTCACCGGCTGGACGAACATGCAGTCCGAGCTGAAGACGGACTGGACCACCAAGATGTCCGCGCACACGGCCTCCCCCGCCTACGCGCGCCAGAACGGCAAACCCGTCGTCTGCGTGTGGGGCTTCGGCTTCAACGACGACGGCCGCCCGTTCGCCCCGGCCGCCTGCCTCGACGTCGTCAACTGGCTCAAGGCGCAGGGCTGCTACGTCATCGGCGGCGTGCCCACCTACTGGCGTGAGGGCAAGAACGACAGCCGCACCGGCTTCCTCGACGTCTACCACGCCTTCCACATGCTGTCGCCGTGGATGGTCGGCCGCACCGGCACCCTCGACGGCCTCGACTGGTTCCTGTCCAATGTGAACACCGCCGATCAGGCCGACTGCAACGCCCACGGCATCGACTATCAGCCGTGCGTGCTGCCCGGCGACCTGTCCTCCGGCCACCGCCGGCACGGCGATTTCTACTGGCGCAGCGTCTACAACATGGTGCGCCTGGGCGCCCAGGGTCTGTACGTCTCGATGTTCGACGAATTCAACGAGGGCAACCAGATCGCCAAGACCGCCGAGACGGCCGCCTCGGTGCCGGCCGGCACCGGCATCCGCGCCCTCGACGAGGACGGCACCTTCTGCTCGTCGGATTACTACCTGCGCATCACCACCGACGCCGGGCGCATGCTGAAGGGCCAGCTGGCGCTCACCGCCGTACGGCCGACCCCGCCCGCGCTGACCACCCCGCCGCAACCCACCGGAGATCTCGCCGCCGGCAAGGCGGTGAGCGCGAGCAGCACCAACGGCGGTTTCGCGGCCGGGAACGCCGTCGACGGCGGCGCCGCCACATATTGGGAGAGCGCCGGCGCGTTCCCGCAGTGGTTCGAGGTCGACCTCGGCGCCGCGCACGCCGTCACCCGCCTGGTCCTGCGCCTGCCCACCGGCTGGGAACGCCGCACCCAGACCATCGCCGTCCAGGGCGGCCCCGCCACGACGTACACCTTCGACCCCGCCTCCGGAAACACCGTGACCATCACGCTTCCCGGCACGGCGGTGCGCAATCTCCGGCTCACTTTCAGCGGCAACTCCGGCTGGCCGGCGGCTCAAATTTCCCAATTGCAGGTGTACGCCGACAGCACGCCCCCACCCGCAGCCGACCTCGCCCGCGGCCGCGCCACCACGGCGAGCGCCTCCGTGCAGAACTACACCCCCGGCAACACGGTCGACGGCGACCCCGGCACCTATTGGGAGAGCGGCAACAACGCCTTCCCGCAATGGATCCAGGTCGACCTGGGCGCCGCGACCACGGTCTCCCGCGTCGTCCTCAAGCTGCCGCCGTCGTGGGGCGCCCGCACCCAGACGATCGCCCTCTCCGACGGCACGGCGACGCTGTCGGCCGCCGCCCCGCGCGTCTTCGACCCCGCCCGCGGCAACACGGTGACCATCACCTGCCCGCCCACTCAGGCCCGCTACGTCCGCGCGACCTTCACCGGCAACACGGGCTGGCCGGCCGGGCAGCTCTCGGCCCTGGAGGCCTACTCCTCCTGACTCGCCGCCCTCTTCAGCCGGTCGAGGGCGCCCGTCCAGTACGCCTCGTACCGGGCCACCCACGGCGCCATGGCCCGCGCCATCGCCTCGCCGTCGATGGCGTACAGCTGATGGCGGCCCTGCCGGGTGGCGGTGACCAGACCCGCCGCCCGCAGGGCCATCAGGTGCTTGGAGATGCCGGAGGTCACCAGCCCCGGAAAGTGCGCCGACAGCTCGCTCACGCTCAGCGTCCCGTGCTCGGCGAGCAGATCGAGGATGCGCCGCCGGGTCGGGTCGGCCATCGCCCGGAACAGCTCCTCCTCAGTCACCGCCGCCCACCGCCACCGCCAGCCGCCCCGGATGCACCCACCCCGACCCCTCCTCGAGCCAGGACAGGACCAGCCGCCCCTCGAGCACGACCCACTCCTTCGCCTTACCCTTCGGTAATGCATTACCGTACGGTAAGACGTCACGAGGGTCAATGCCGCCGCGGCGGTGGAAGAATGAGGGGCGTGTATGAGCCCTACTGGGACACCACCGGCGCGGGGAAGACGTTCACGCATCCCGTCGACTTCTCGTGGCTGCCCGCCGGGTCACGGATCGTCGACTACGGGTGCGGCTACGGGCGGGTCACCGCTCTGGCCCGCGAGCACGGCTTCGCCGACGTCGAGGGCTTCGACCCGTCGGCGGCGCTGATCGAGCGGGCCCGCCGCGACCACCCCGGGCTACCGTTCCACGTGCTCGCCGATCCACCGCGGCTGCCTCACGCCGACGGCAGCGTAGACGCCGTGCTCCTGATCGCAGTCCTCACCTGCGTGCCGTCCGAGAACGACCAGCGCGACCTGATCGCCGAGCTGGCCCGCGTCCTGCGGCCGGGCGGCCTCCTCTACGTCAGCGACCTGCTACTGCAGGTCGACGACCGCAACATAGCCCGCTACGAGCGGGACGCCGGCACCCACGGCCCGTACGGCACGTTCCAAACCGACGACGGAGCCGTCCTGCGCCACCACAGCGCCGACTGGCTGGAACGACTGATCCTTTCCCACTTCGCCACCGCGGCCACGTGGGAGGTCGAGGTCGAAACCATGAACGCCCACCCGGCCACCGCCCTGCAGTTGGTAGCCCGAAAGACGCGCTTCCCCGGCCAGTCCTAGCCATTCTGGTGAAGATCGACGACTGGCACGGCCGGCCGGCGAAGCTGTCCAACGCCGAGCTGGTGACGATCGCGGTAGCTCGATAAATGCTAATCAGGAAGCGACCGAGCGGCACGCTTCAGCCGACGGCGGAGATCACCCTGGTCGCAATTCCGGTTTCGTCGATCATTTCGTGACGTCATTTCCGGCACGTGTGCTGCCGCAATTGCGCGCCGCCGGCCGGAGTCATGTGAAACATCCGATCCCGAATGGCCCGGTCGACGCCTACGAGCGACGCTTAAGGATCCACCCAGCCCGATGGACCCGGCCCGCGCGGCGACTTTCGCGTGACCCGCCGGCCGGTCCGGCGTCACCATCTCAGCCCGCGCCACCGCCTCAGCCCGATCCGTCGATTCGGGCCGCATTGCCGTCTCGGCCTCAACGGCCGGCTCGACCCGCACCCCCGCCTCGGCCCGTACTGCCTGCGGGGCCGGGGCGATGGGCTCGGCCCGGGCTGCCTGCTCGGCCTTGGTGGCCGGCTCGGCCCGGACTGTCGGGTCGGCCCGGACTGCCGGTTCGGCTTGGGTGGCCGGTTCGACCCGCGTCACTGTGTCGGCCTCGACCGGCTTTTCTGAACAACCGGCCGACGCGGTCGGCGGCACACGATCCGGACCGGAAGTGGTCACCGGCTGCTCCACGCACCCGCCCGGACTCGGGCGCCGCACCCAGTCGACCTCCTCATCCCAGACCAGCGGCGGTATCCGCTCAGTCGGATCATGCAAACCCAACTCCCCACACAAGCGCGAACACCCATGCAGGCGACACAACTTCAACGCATGGCGTCGTTTAAGACCCCATCGCCGCCGCTCATCCTGACCACGCCGGAACTCCACCATCTCCGGCGAATGACTCGGCACGCCCGACCAATCCCGCAAAGAAGCAATAACGGACCTCGAAAAGAACCCCAGCTGCGCCATGAACTATTATCCCGCACCCCGAAGATCGACAGCAAAGAAAGGATCACGCCAATCAAAAATAAAGTGTTTCCGGCCACCGAGATGTGCATTCTCATGCTGCGGACAAGGCGCGTCCCGTCACCAAGCGTAAGTGGGCCAGTGATGGCTGGTGTGAACGTTGGTCCGTGGAGGTTCTCGAGGAAACGATTCGACACGTCGCTGGTGTGGGGATACGCGCCAGCATGCTCTCGACACCGCGGCGAGAGCATTATTGAGCGAGCTCGACGCCTACTTAGTCTCGTCCTGGAAGGCGACCAGGTGCCGTTCCCGCGCGCGGGTCAGGTGGACCCTCATGGCCTCCTCGGCGGCGTCGGGGTCTGAGCGCTCGATCGCCGCCGCTATGCGCTGATGTTCGTCGTTGGTCACGGCTGTCTGGGCGTACGGGAAATAGCGCCTGTGCAAATGCAAGTGGGAGTGCAGCCGCGTGATGCTCTCGCGCAGCAGCGGGCTTCCGGAAGCCTCCGCGATCAGGTCGTGCAAGTGGGCGTCCAGGGCGGTGAACGCCGCGTGCCACTGGCGGTCGTCGCCGCCCTCTATCGTGCGGGCCGCCTCCACCGTCAGGGTTGAGCGCTGCTCCGGGGTCGCCCTCGACGCGGCCCAGCGGGCGGCCGCGCACTCCAGCAGCAGGCGCATGTCGAACATGTCGTTGAACTCGGCGCGGGTCAGCAGCGGGCTGACCGTATATCCGGCCAGGGGGCGCTTGCGGACCAGCCCCTCGGACTCCAGGCGGGCCAGGGCCTCCCGCACCGGCGTCGGCGAGACCTCCAGATCGCGGGCCAGGGCGTCGATGTTGACCCGGTCGCCCGGCTTCATGACGTGCTCCAGGACGGCCGAGCGGAGCGTGTCGTAGACATCGTCGCCCAGCGTGGAGCGCTTGAGCCTTGGCAGCGTCATGGAGCCACTCTTCCTGAGGTCTTGACGGTCCGGCATGTGACCCGGTACACATCCAGGAAACATCCTATAGGATCTACGAAGTTGAGAGGAAGCCGGATGAGTCTCGTGCGGCGTCTCGGCACCGGCGTCGCCCTCGTGGCGATCGTCGCGTCGGCCGGATGCACCAAGAAGAGCGACAACGAGCAAGCAGCGTCAGGTAAGACCCCCGGCCAGGTGAAGATCGCGCTGGTGCCGGGCGGTGCCCATCCCTACTTCCAGCCCTGGAAGACGACCGCGGCCGATGCCAAGAGCGAGTTCAAGCTCGCCGACGTCACCTTCAACGAGACCTCCGGCTGGGACCAGACCAAGCAGAACGACGTCGTGAAGTCCCTCGCGGCGCAGGGCTACAACGCCTTCGGGATCTTCGGTGTGGCCCCGGAGAACATCAATTCCACCTTCGAGGACCTCAAGCGCCAAGGTTTTGCCGTCGGTTCGCTCGCGTCCTGCCCGGCCGGCGACGTCGACAAGGCCGACTTCTGCCTCTCCACCGACGTGCAGGAGGCCGCCTACAAGGCGGCCAAGGCCGCCATCGACTCGATCGGCGGCAAGGGCAACCTCGTCCACCTGACCGGCAACAAGGTCGACTCGAACACCCAGCGGCGCATCGCCGGTGTCGAGAAGGCGGTCGGCGAGACCGGCGGGCAGGTGAAGATCCTCCAGGTCGTCACCGACATCGACACCGATCTGCAGACCGCGCAGAAGGCCGTGGCTGACCTCCTCGCGGCCAAGGGCTCGCAGATCAACGCGATCGTCAACACCGCCTACAACCCGGCTGTGGCCGCGGCCGAGGGTGTGAAGCAGGCCAAGCTGCCGATCAAGGTGATCGCCATCGACGACGACAAGACGATCCTCGACGGCATCAAGGACGGCTCGGTCGCCGGCACCGTCCTGCAGAACCCGGTCGGCCAGGCTCTCGTGGGGTCGTACGCGCTGATGAAGCTCTCCGGCGGCTGCACGATGAAGGAGCCCGGCGTGACCGTCGACTCCGGCTCCTTCGTGGTCACCAAGGCCGAGGTCGAGACGTACGAGAACGACCGTGAGGCGAAGACCGGCGAGCTGCGCAAGGCGTTCGACGACCAGTATCTGGCCTGTAACTGAAGGAGCACCCGTGCCCGTCATCACCCACGCCGAGGCGTACCTCATCGACGTGCCCGTCGAGACGTTGCGCACCGACGCCCTCCAGACGTTCCTGGCGCAGGAGACGGTGTTCGTCGAGATCCGTACGGACGACGGCGGTGAAGGCACCGGCTACACGTACACGATCGGCACCGGCGGCACCGCCGTGCTCGCGCTGCTGCGCGACTATCTGCTGCCCCGGCTGCCCGGGCAGGACCCGCGGCGGGTGGAGGCGGTGTGGCGGGACCTGTTCCTGCACACGAAGGCGACCACGGTCGGCGCCATCACGTCCCTGGCGCTGGCCGCGGTCGACACCGCGCTGTGGGACCTGCGGTGCAAGGAGGCCGGCCAGCCGCTGTGGGTGCTGGCGGGCGGGGCCAAGGACCGCATTCCCCTGTACGACACCGAGGGCGGCTGGCTCCAGCTCACCACCGAGGAGCTGGTATCCGGCGCGCTCACCAGCAAGAAGGCGGGGTGGCCGGGTATCAAGATGAAGGTCGGCCGGTCACCCCGCGAGGACGCCGAACGGGTCGCGGCCGTGCGGGCCGCGGTCGGCGACGGCTTCGACGTCATGCTCGACGCCAACCAGGCGCTGACCGCGAGCGACGCCGTCCGCCGGGCCAGGCTGCTGGAGCCGTACGACCCGTACTGGTTCGAGGAGCCGCTGCCGGCCGAGGACGTCGCCGGGCACGAGGCCCTGTCCCGCAACACCACGATCCCGGTCGCCGTCGGCGAATCCATGTACGCGCCGGGCCAGTTCGCCGAGTACGTGCGCCGCGGCGCGGCCGGTGTCGTCCAGGTCGACGTGGCCCGCGTCGGCGGCATCACCCCGTGGCTGAAGGTGGCGCACCTGGCCGAGGCGGCCAACATCGTGGTCTGCCCGCACTTCCTGATGGAGCTGCACATCAGCCTGTGCTGCGCCGTCCCGAACAGCCGCTATCTGGAACACATCCCGCAGCTGCGGGCCATCACCCTCGACGAGATCGCCGTCGAGGACGGCAAGGCGCTCGCCCCGTCGGCGCCCGGGCTCGGCATCGCCTGGGACCGCGACGCGATCGACGACCGGAGGAAGCGATGACGGCGGTCGCGGCCGCGCCGCGCGCCCGGAGGATGCCGATCTGGGCCAACCCGCGCCTGGGCCTGGTCGTGCTGCTGGTCGCGCTCGTCGTCCTGTTCACCGCGCTGCGGCCCGCTTTCATGGACACGCAGCTGACGCTCGTGCCCATGCAGGCCGACATCAGCGTCTACGTCGTGGTCGGCCTGTCCCAGCTGATGGTCCTGTCGCTGGGGCACATGAACATGGCGGTCGGCCGGATGGCCGCGACGAGCGCCTTCGCCATGGGCCTGGTCCACGACAAGCTCGGCTTCGGCCTCGTCCTGAGTCTCACGGCCGGGCTGCTGGTCGGGGCCGCGCTCGGCGCGCTGGCCGGGCTCATCATCTCGCGGACCGGCGTGAACTCGTTCGTGGTCACCCTGGCCATGGATTTCGCGCTGGTCGGCCTCATCACCATCCTCTACACCGGCGTCACCGACGGCGTGGCCTTCCCGACGATGCCGGCCGGCATGGAGGCATTGCGGTTCGACACGTTCGCCGACTACTGCCTGGGTGACGTCTGCGGGCCCCGGATCCCTTTGGTGGTCCCGTTCGCGGTCGCTGCCGCGCTACTGGCCGGTCTGCTCTTCCGCTATGCGCGGCTGGGCCGGGAGATGCTGATGACCGGCTCGAACATCCGGGCCGCCGAGCTGTCCGGCATTCCGACCCGCAGCCGCATCGTCCAGGCCCACGCGCTCAGCGGCCTGGTGGCCGGGCTGGCCGGGTTCCTCCTCGCCGCCAACAACGGCGCCTTCTCGGCCAGCATCGGTGACGGCTTCCTGCTGCCGTCGTTCCTCGCTCCCGTCCTCGGCGGCACGCTGCTGGCCGGCGGCGCCGTCAGTGTGCTCGGCACGGTTCTGGGCGCCACGCTCACCCAGGTCATCTACAAGGGCCTCAACCTGTTGCAGTTCCAGCTCGACCAGCTTCAGCTCTACATCGGACTCGTGCTGCTGGCCGCGCTGTCGCTGGACCGCCTCCGCCACGTTCTCGCCGAGAGACGAGGGGCCAAACCATGAAGCGCTTCTCCCGTACGCCGGAGTTCACGCTCACCGTCATCGCCATCCTCGGTTTCGTCGCGCTGGCCGTGGCCACCGGCGGCAACCTGCTCTCCTCGGGCACCCTGAGCGCGTTCTTCCGCTTCCTGGCCGTGCCGATCGTCATCGGGCTGTCCCAGATGGTGGTGCTGGCGGTCGGCCAGATGAACCTGTCGGTCGGCGCGCTCACCGGCCTGTGCGCGATGGTGTCGGCCTGGCTGATGCTCGAGACCGGGCTGCCGGCGGTGCTGGCGGTCCCGGCGGCGCTGCTGCTCGGCCTGGTCGTGGGCCTGGCCAACGGCGCCCTGGTGGTGCTGACGCGCATCAACGGCTTCATCGTCACCCTGGCCACGATGACCATCATTCAGGGGCTCCGGTACGGGGTGAACGGCCCGGACACTTTTCAGGGCTACTCGGAGGGCCTCCGGGCGTACGGGAAAGCCTCGTTCCTGGGTCTGCCCCTGGTTTTCCTGACCGCGCTGGCGGTGGCCGTGCTGGTCGGGCTCTACTTCGCCCGGACGGTCAGCGGGCGCCGGTTGCTGGCCAGTGGCGGAAGCCCTTTCTCGGCGCGGCTTTCCGGCATCTCGAACGACCGGTCGCTGATCGTCGCCCACGGCCTCTCCGGTCTGCTGGCGGGTGTGGCGGCGGTCCTCACGGTGGCCGCCTCGGGCTCGGTCAACGCGACCATCGGCGACGACCTGCTGCTGCCGAGCTTCGCGGCCCCGATCATCGGCGGCGTGGCCCTCGCGGGTGGCATGGTGAGTGTGACCGGAACCGTCCTGGCCGCCTTCCTCATCCGGCTCGTGGACGTCATGCAGGCCCAGTTCGGCATCAACCCGCGCTGGGTCGACCTGATCATCGGCGCCGTCGTGCTGGGCGCCGTCCTGCTCGGCACGGCACGTGAGAGGCTCACCGGAAGGCTGGCGACGACCTGATGCTGACCGCGGAGAAACTGGTCAAGACCTTTCCCGGCGTACGGGCCCTGGACGAGGCCACGCTCGAGCTGGGCGCCGGAACGGTCCACGCGCTGCTCGGCGAGAACGGCGCCGGCAAGAGCACCCTGGTCAAGCTGCTCACCGGCGTTCACCGCCCGGACGGTGGCCGGATCGTGCTCGACGGCGAGGAGCGGCATTTCGGCAACCCGATGGACGCTCAGCGGGCCGGAATCGGTGTGGTGCACCAGGAACGCAACCTCATCCCGGCCTTCTCGGTGGCCGAGAACATCTCGCTGCACCACCTGCCGAGCACCGGCGGCTGGGTCGACCGGGCGCGGATGCGCTCCGAGGCCCGGCGCGTCCTCGGCCTGCTCGAGGTCGACCTCGACCCGGACGCGCCCATCTCGCGGCTGTCGGTGGCGCAGGCCCAGCTCGTCGAGATCGCCAAGGCGCTCAGCCTGGACAGCAAGGTGCTGCTGCTCGACGAGCCGACCGCGTCGCTGACCGGCGACGAGGCCGACCGGCTCTACACGGTCGTGCGGCGGCTGCGCGACTCCGGGCACGCCGTGGTGCTGGTCAGCCACAAGCTGGAGGAGGTCTTCGCGGTCGCCGACACGGTCACCGTGCTGCGCGACGGCCGCAGCGTGACCGAGGCGGCCCCGCTCAAGGACTTCACCCAGAGCCAGGTCGTCGACCTCATGGTGGGCCGGGCGTACGAATCGGTCTCCCTTCCCGAACGCACCGTCTCCGCCACGGCCGAGCCGGCGCTGAGGCTCGACGGGGTTTCGACCGCGCTGGGCCACTCCGGCATCTCATTGTCGGTGCGGCCCGGAGAGATTCTTGGCCTGTACGGGCTGGTCGGCGCCGGGCGCAGCGAGCTGGCCAAGGCGATCCTCGGCCTGGAGCGGATCACCGGCGGCACCGTCGAGATCCACGGGAAGCCGGCCCGGATCGGGTCGGTCGGCGAGGCGCTGCGGCGGCATCGCCTCGGCTACGTCACCGAGGACCGCAAGGACGAGGGACTGTTCCTGGAACAGCCGATCGCCCGCAACATCGCGGTCACCGTGTGGCGGCGGCTGGCCAAGGCCGGACTCATCGGCGACAGAAGCGAACGGAAGCTCACCGACACGTACGTGGAACGGCTCGGCATCCGGATCGCCTCGCCGCAGCAGCTGGCCGGCCAGCTCTCCGGCGGCAACCAGCAGAAGGTGAGCCTGGCCAAATGGCTGGCCGCCGACTGCGTCATCCTCATCGTCGACGAGCCGACGGTGGGCATCGACGTCCGCACGAAGGCCGCCTTCCACGAGCTCATCGCCGGGCTGGCCGCGGACGGGCTGGCCCTGCTGCTCATATCCTCCGACCTGCCCGAGACAGTGGCCCTGGCCGACCGGATCGCGGTGATGAGCGGCCTGCGGATCGTCGGCGAGCTGGCCAACGACCACGACTACGCGCGGATGAGCCGGCAGATCATCCGGCTGATCCACGCCGGGACACACATCGAAACAGGAGTGAGCGCGGCATGAACCCGATCGAACGGGCCCGCATCGGCACGACCGGGGTCGAGGTGACCCGGCTGGGGCTCGGACTGGCGCCGATCGGCGGCCTCTACTCGCCGGTGAGCGAGGAGCAGGCTTCCGCGACCGTCGAGCGTGGCTGGGATCTGGGGATCCGCTATTTCGACGTGGCGCCGCTGTACGGCAACGGTTTGACCGAGCTGCGGGCGGGCCGGGTGCTGGCCCGCAGGGACCGGTCGTCGTTCACCCTGTCGACCAAGGTCGGCCGGTTGCTGCGGCCGGGCGACGGCGAGGACCAGGGCATCTGGGCCGAACCGGCCGACGTCGCCCCCGTGTTCGACTTCAGCGCCTCCGGCGTCCTCACCTCGTACGAGGAGAGCCTCGCCCGCCTCGGCCTGGACCGCGCCGACATCGTGCACCTGCACGACCCGGACGACCACTTCGAGGCGGCCTCGGGCGAGGCGCTGCCCCAGCTCGTGAGGATGCGCGCCGAGGGCCGGATCGGGGCTGTCTCGGCCGGCATGAACCAGTCGGCGATGCTGGCCGACTTCGTGCGCACGGGCCGGCTCGACTGCGTGCTGCTGGCCGGGCGTTACACGCTGCTGGACCGGTCGGGCGCCGACGAGCTGCTGCCGCTCTGCCTCTCCCGCGGCGTGTCGGTCATCGCGGCCGGCGTCTTCAACTCGGGGCTGCTGGCCGACCCGTCGCCGGACGCCACCTTCGACTACGCGCCGGTCGACCCATCGACCCTCGAACGGGCCATCGAGATGCAGCGGATCTGCGCGGAGTACCGCGTCCCGCTGCGGGCGGCCGCTCTCCAGTTCCCGTTCCGCCACCCGGCCATCACATGTGTGCTCGTGGGCGTCCGGTCGCCTGAAGAGGTGGAGGACGCGGTCAAAATGGCGACCCTGCCCATCCCGGAAGAGCTGTGGAAGGAACTCGACGCGTGATCATCGACGCGCACCACCACCTGTGGACCGCCGACTACGCCTGGATCCAGGACCCGTCGCTGGCCCGGATCCGGCGCGACTACACAGTGGACGATCTGCGGGCGGCGCTCGCCACCGCCGGCGTCGACCGGACCGTGCTCGTCGAGGCCGGCCGGGGCGACGACGCGGAGACGACGTCGTTCCTGGAGATCGCGGAGGCGACCCCGGAGATCGCCGGCGTCGTTGGCTGGGCCTCGCTCGCCTCACCGCGACTCGCCGCGACCATCGAGGGGCACCGCGCCGGGACCGGCGGGCATCTGTTGGTCGGCATCCGCGACCAGGTGCAGGGTAAGGGGCCCCTTTTCTTGGATGAGCTGCACGCTGGGCTGGCCACCGTCGCGGCGGCCGGGCTGGTCAACGAACTGGTGGTCAGCGCCGGCCAATTGCCCTCGGTGGCGCGGGCCGCGGCCGCCTTCCCCGACTCCGTGTTCGTTCTGGACCACCTGGGCAAGCCGGCCATCGCGGCCGGCGGCCTGGCCGAATGGCGTGACCTCGTCGCGCCCGTGGCCGCCCACCCGAACGTCGTCGCCAAGCTGTCCGGTCTGGTCACCGAGGCCGACCACCGGAACTGGACGGCCGGCGACCTCAAACCGTACGTGGAGACCGCCGTCGACCTGTTCGGCACCGACCGGCTGATGTTCGGCTCGGACTGGCCGGTCTGCGAGCTGGCCGCCACGTATGCCGAGGTGAAGAACGCCTTGGCGGAAACACTCGGCGGGATGCCGGAGGACGTCTTCGGCGGCACCGCCGTTCGCACCTACCGCTTGGAGCAACAACTTTGAACATCGTCGCCATCGAGACGTACGACGTGCGTTTCCCCACCTCGCGCGAGTTGGACGGCTCCGACGCGATGAACCCCGACCCCGACTACTCGGCCGCGTACGTGGTGCTGCGCACCGATTCCGGCGCCGAGGGCTACGGGTTCACCTTCACCATCGGCCGGGGCAACGAGGTGGTCCGGGCCGCGATCGACGCCCTGGCCCCGTTCGTGGTCGGGCGGGACGCGAGCGACCTCGGCGAGTTCTCGCGCCGGCTCACGCACGACTCGCAGATCCGGTGGCTCGGCCCGGAGAAGGGCGTCACCAGCCTGGCCGCGGCCGCGCTCGTCAACGCGGCCTGGGACCTGGCCGCGCGGGCCGCCGGCAAGCCGCTGTGGCGCTATCTCTCGGACCTGTCACCCGCGCGGATCGTCGAGATGGTCGACTGGCGTTACCTCAGCGATGCCCTCACGCCCGCCGAGGCACTGTCCATTCTGGAGGACGCCCGCGCCGGGAGGGACGAGCGCATCGCTCATCTGGAGCGGCACGGCTATCCCGCGTACACCACCTCGCCCGGCTGGCTCGGCTACGACGACGCCAAGCTGACCCGGCTGGCCCGGGAGGCCGTGGCCGACGGCTACCGCCAGATCAAGCTCAAGGTCGGCGCCGACCTGGCCGACGATGTGCGGCGGATGCGGCTGGCCCGCTCGGTCGTGGGCGACGACATCCGCATCGCGGTCGACGCCAACCAGCGCTGGGACGTGGCCGAGGCGATCGACTGGATGGCCGCGCTCGCCCCGTACAAGCCGTGGTGGATCGAGGAGCCGACCAGCCCGGACGACATCCTGGGCCACGCGGCGATCCGCCGGGGCGCGGGCGTGCCGGTGGCGACCGGCGAGCACGTGCAGAACCGGATCGTCTTCAAGCAGCTGCTCCAGGCCGAGGCGGTCGACTTCGTGCAGATCGACGCCTGCCGGGTGGCCGGCGTCAACGAGAACCTGGCGATCCTGTTGCTGGCGGCCAAGTTCGGCAAGCCGGTGTGCCCGCACGCGGGCGGCGTCGGCCTGTGCGAGGTCGTACAGCACCTGTCGATGTTCGACTACGTGGCCGTCTCGGGCAGCCTGGACAACCGCGTCATCGAATACGTCGACCACCTGCACGAGCACTTCACCGACCCGGTGGTCATCCGCGACGGCGCCTATCAGGCCCCGTCCGCGCCCGGCTTCTCGGCGCGGATGCTCCCGGCGTCGATCGCCCGGTACTCGTTCCCGGACGGGCCCGAGTGGGCCTGATCGCCGTTTCCCTCTCCGGCGGGGCGGCCCCGGTCGTCCCGCCGGTCGAGGGCGACTACGACGGCCCGGTGGCCGCGCTGCGGCACGTGCTGGCCGCGCCCGCCGGTGACCCGCCGGTGGCGCTCGTCGCGGGCACCGTCGGTGGTTCCGGCGCGGTGGGCACGGCCCGCTGCGCCGCCGTGGGTGTCTCGCCGCTGTCCGGCGGGATCGCCGAGACCCGGGCCGAGGGCCCGTTCGCGGCCGGCCTGCGGGCGGCCGGGGTCACCGGCGTCGTCCTGTACGGGCGGGCACCCTCCCCCTCGGTCGTCGTCATCGAGGACGGCGCGGCCCGGATCGAACCGGCCGGTGATTTGTGGGGCCTGGAGACCGGCGAGGCCACGTCGCTTCTGCTCGGCCGCTACGGCGCCTCGGCCGCCGTGGCGGTGATCGGGCCGGCCGGGGAGCGCGGGGTGCCGTACGCCTCGGTCATCACCTGCCGCCACCACCCGCTGCCGCGACTCGGCTTCGGCGCCGTCCTCGGCGAGCGCAACGTGAAGGCGGTCGTGTGCGTGGGATCTTCAGTTCCGCCGGTGCGCTCGCCTTCGGTCCTCACCTCACTGGCCGCCCGCTACGCCTCGGCGGCCTCGGCGAACTCGCTCTCGTCGTGGCAGAAGGGCCTTCCCGGCTTCGGCGTGTGGTCGGGCGAGCCCGGCTACGCCCCGGTCGACGGCTTCACCGACACCACGCGCGGCTTCAGCCCGCCGCCACCACCCGGCCCGGCGGCCATAGCCGCCTGCCCCGGCTGCCCCACCGACTGCGTCAAGGTGTACGCCGGCGCGGGGCTGCACCAGGAGGCACTGGCCGCCCTCGGTGGCGACTGGTCCCAGCTCCGCGTCCACGAACAGCAGGGCACCGATCCCGTCTCGGCGACCGGCCGCCTGACCGTCAATGGGGTGGCCGTCCCGCCGTTCGACCCGCGCGTGCAGCCCAATCTGGGACTGGCCTACGTGGTGGCCCCGATCGGCCCGCGCTACGACATCATCGAGCACGACCTCGACTTCGACCCGGTCGACGGCCTGCCCGCGGCCTATCCCGAAATGGAACGTCTGGGCCTGGCCGTCCCCCGCCCGCGCGGCGAGCTCGACGTGGAGCGCACGGCCCAGTTGATGCGCCTGTGGAGCGGTCTGGACGCCCTGGGCGTGTGCCTGTTCGCGTCCACACCGACCCGGCCGCTGACCCTCACGATGGTCGAGGACCTGGTCGAGGCGGTGACCGGCCGCCGGCCCGACGTGCTCGCGCTGGGCGCCACCCGCCTGCGCCTGCAACACCAGGTCAACCAGCGCCTGGGCCTTCCTCCCGGCGTCATGCCCGACCTGTTCTTCGACGAGCCGGTACGGTCGGGCAAATACGCGGGCGCCGTCCTGGACCGCCCGTCCTTCGAGGCCGCGGCCGACGCTCTGCGCGAAGAGGTCCTCACCTCCGCCCCGTGACGGTCGTCTCCTGGCGGGCCGCACGGGCGGGCCGGCACGGATGCTGGAGGGATGACACCGTTCGCGCTGCTGTTCGTGTCGTTCCTGGTGACGTTCGTGGCGACCCGCACCATCACGCGGCTGATCCGGGCCGGGGTCGGGCCGTTCCGCGACAACGTCTCCGGTGGCGTCCACATTCACCACGCGGTGCCCGGCATCATCCTGACGCTGGCCGGCGCCTACCTGTCGGTGGCGGTGGGCGGTCACCGGCCCTGGGCCGACATCGCGGGAGTGCTGATCGGGGCGGGTTCGTCGCTGATCCTGGACGAGTTCGCGCTGATCCTGCATCTGCAGGACGTGTACTGGTCGCCCGAGGGGCAGCTGTCCGTGCGGCTGGTGGCCCTGACGCTGAGCGTGCTGGGGCTGGTGCTGCTCGGGCTGAACCCGCTCACGTCCGACGCCGGCCTCGGCGCCGGCCACCTCACGGTGCTGGCGGCGGCACTCGTTCACCTCACGGCGCTCCTGGTCTGCGTACGCAAGGGAAAGTATTCGACGGCGGTCCTGGGCGTCTTCCTGCCACCGGTGGCCTGGATCGGCGCTGTTCGCCTGGCCCGGCCCACGTCGGCCTGGGCCCGCAAGCGCTACGACGCGGCCCGCCGGGCCCGCGCCCAGGCCCGCGCCGACGGCTTCGACGCCCGGTTCGGCCGCTGGGGCCTCGACATCGCCGATCTGGTCGCCGGGCGCCCGTCGGCCCCTAACCCGCCAGCAGCTCCGTCAGCGGCGCCCTGACGTCGGCCGGGTGCAGGTTGAGCGCCTCGAACTGCTCCGGCCCCGCCCACATCAGCTCGGATCGGTTGTCCGGCCCGTCGTCCAGCAGCTCGTCCCCCGCCCGCGCGGGCACCCCGGTGACCTCGCTCATCAGGAAGTAGAACGCCGGCCGCCCGTTGTGCCAGCCGGTCCACATCTGCCGGTCGATCGCCGCTCGCAGCGTGGTCTCCTCGCGCAGTTCCCGCACGGCCGCCTCGGCCGCGCTCTCACCGGCCTCGACGTGCCCGCCGGGAAGCACCGCGTAGTCGTGCCCGGGACACACCCGCTCCCCGTCCGAACACATCGGACAGTCGTCGTCCATCCGCAGGAACCGTTTGACAACCAGTACGCGAGCCCCGTCGACCACCACGGCGGCCGCCCTCGGAATCCTGTCGCCGTCCGTCATGAACCGGGTCCCCCATCGCCGCGTCCGATCTCCGCCAGACGGTGACGCACCGACCGGCCAGGCTCATCATCATGGACAACGCACTCGACGGAAAAGTCGCCCTGGTCATCGGCGGCGGGCGCGGCATCGGCGCGGCCGTGGCCCGGAAACTGGCCGGGGCGGGCGCCGGCATGGCCCTGACGTACCAACGGGATCAGGCCAGCGCCGAGGCCGTGGCCGCATCCGTGGCCGGGCCCGCCATCGCCTTCCAGGCGGACAGTGCCGACCCCGGGGCGGTGACCACCGCGGTCGACCGCACGGTCGCTGAGCTGGGCCGCCTGGACATCCTCGTCAACAACGCGGGCGCCTTCCGCCTGGGCCCGCTCGACCAGCTGACAAGCGGCGACCTCGAGGAGACGATCGCCGTCAACATCCGGGCCCCGTTCCTGGCCTGCCAGGCCGCCGCCCGCCACCTGCCGGCGGGCGGCCGCATCATCTCCATCGGCAGCAACGTGGCCGAACGCGCGGTCTTCCCCGGCTTCTCGCTCTACTCGATGAGCAAGACCGCCCTGACCGGCCTCACCAAGGCCCTGGCCCGCGAGCTGGGCCCTCGGGCCATCACGGTGAACCTGGTCAACCCGGGCCCCACCGACACCGACCTCAACCCGCCCGACGCCACGATCGCCGCCCTGACCGCCCTCGGCCACTACGCCGAGCCGGCCGACATCGCCGCCGCGGTCGCCTTCCTGGCCGGCCCGGAGGCGCGCTACGTCACCGGCGCCACGGTCAACGTGGACGGCGGCTTCACGGCGTGACGAGGGGCGCTATCCAGCCGAGAAGTCGGGGTACGCCGTGACCTGGGGGTTGGCGGCCACCCAGGCCTGCAGCTCGGGGCCCAGGGTGCCGTAGAGCTCGGCCGACACCATCGCGGCGGTGTCGGCCGCGCGGGCCAGGAGGTCGGCCGACCGTTCGTTGTGGGCGAGGGCGGCCGCCGTGTCGGCGTACTGCTCGATGACCAGGTATTCGCCCTCGACCGGGCCGAACCAGCGATAGGTCAGCGTGCCGGGTTCCTGGGCGGCGCGGGCGGTCAGGGCCGCCGTGACGTCCTCGAACTCGGCCCGCCGGCCGTCACGGGTGGTGAAGCGCGCGCGTACGAAGATGCTCATCGCTGTATTGCACCACCGGGGCGCTGGTCAGGACGGCCAGGCGGAGTTCTCGATGACGTCGACGAAGTCGATGTGGTGGTATCCGGGGACCCGGTGTTCGAGGACGTCGCCGTTCACCGTGCCGAACGTCGTGTCCGGGCGGTGGCGGAAACCCTCGGCGAAGGCGTCGACGATGGCCTTCTTGAAGCCCGGCCTCGGGTGGGCCTCGACCACCGCCCGGACCGCCTCCGGGTCGAGGTCGCCGAGGCCGATGCCCAGCACGTCGATCTCCACCCCGGCGGTGACCAGGGCGATCTCCGGCTCCAGGCGGTACGGGATCTCCGGTGTGGTGTGCAGGGCCACCGCCTCCCAGACCACGCGGGCCTCGTCCGGGCCGATGCCGTGCGCCAGCAGGAAACGGCGGGCCTCGTCGGCGCCGTCCATCTCGAAGCGCTGGTCGTCGCGCCCGTAGCGCGGGGTCAGGCCCAGGTCGTGGAAGAGCGCGCCGACGTACAGGAGCTCCGGTCTCGCCTGAAGCCCGAGCCGGCGTCCCTGCAGCGAGCCGAACAGGAACACCCGGTGGGAGTGGTGGAAGAGCAGGTCGTCGGTGGCCTCGCGGACCAGGGCGGTGGCCTCGCGGGCCAGTGCGGAGTCGGGAATGTCGATGCCGGCGATGGTCATGTGCCCACTCTCACCCGCGAACGGGCGGCGATGCCGTGTCCCTCCTGCCATGCTTGCCACAGATCGGGACATGGGAGGCAGGATCGTGCACCGGGTCACCGCGCTCGTCTTCGACGGCATGAAGATGCTCGACCTGGCCGGGCCGCTGGAGGTCTTCGCCGAGGCCGGGGGCTACGAGCTGGAGGTCAGGTCGCCCGACGGCCGCGACGTGGTCAGCTCGACCGGCGTGCGCGTGCCGGTCGACGGGCCCGCCCACGAGGCGCGGGACGTCGGCACCGCGCTCATCGTCGGCGGCGACGCCCTGCCGGTGACCCCGATCCCGCGGCCGCTGATCGAGGCCGCCCGCCTCCTGTCGGAAAAGGCGGGGAGAACGGCTTCCATCTGTACGGGGGCCTTCATCCTCGCGGCGGCGGGGCTGCTCGACGGCCGCCGCGCGACCACGCACTGGCGCCACGCCCGCCTGCTCGGCGCGGCCTTTCCCGATGTCACCGTCGAGCCGGACAGCTTGTTCGTCCGGGACGGGGCCGTCTACACCTCCGCGGGCGTCTCAGCCGGCATCGACCTGGCCCTGGCGCTGGTCGAGCGGGACAACGGCGAGCAGGCCGCCCGCACGGTCGCGCGGGAGCTGGTCGTCTTCCTCCAGCGCCCGGGCGGGCAGTCGCAGTTCTCGCCGTCGCTGGCGCTGCCCCGCCCGACCACCCCGAAGCTGCGGGAACTGACCGACGCGGTCGCCGCCGACCCGTCCGGCGACCACGCGGTCCCGGCGCTGGCCTCGCGGATCGCGGTCAGCCCGCGCCACCTCTCCCGCCTGTTCCGCGACGAGCTGGGCACCAGCCCGGCCAAATACGTCGAGTCGGTCCGGGTCGACGCCGCCCTGCGGCTGCTCACCGAGGGCCACTCGGTGACGGCGGCCGCCGGGCGCACCGGCATCGGCAGCACCGAGACGTTGCGGCGGGCCGTCATCGGCCGCATCGGCGTCACGCCCCGCGCCTACCAGCAGCGGTTCCGGTACGGTCGGCGCATGTCGGCGGATCTGCGGCCAGCCCGTGACGAGGACGTTCCCACCATCGCGCGGATCTGGGAATCGGCCTGGCGCGACGGGCATCTGGAGCACGTGTCCGAGGAGCTCGTCCGGCTCCGTACTCCCGAGACCTTCGACACCCGCACCGCCGCCATGGTCGCGCGGACGACGGTCGCCGTGCTCGACGGCGCGATCGTGGGCTTCGCCACCGTCGACGGCGACGAGGTCGAGCAGGTCTTCGTGGCCGCGGCCAGCCGGGGCAGCGGCGTGGCGGCCGAACTGCTCGACGCGGCCGAGCGGCAGGTCGCGGCGGCCGGGCACGAGACGGCCTGGCTGGCCGTGGTGGCCGGCAACGCGCGGGCCCGGCGCTTCTACGAGCGGCGCGGCTGGGCCGACGACGGCGCCTTCGACTATCAGGCCCGGCACGCGGGCGGCACGATCGCCGTGCCCTGCCACCGCTACGTCAAGCGGGTCGCGTGATCGGGCGCGCCCGCGAGCTGGCCCGCCTCCGCGACTTCACGGCGCTGCTGCTGCGCGGCGAGGCCGGGGTCGGCAAGAGCGCGCTGCTGGCCGCCGTGCCGGCCGACGGCTTCACCGTGCTGCGGGCCACCGGTGTGCCGGCGGAGACCGCGATTCCGTACGCCGGTCTGCATCAGCTCCTGCATCCGCTGGCGCCCCTGCCCGACAGCATCGGCGCGGCGCTCAAAGGGACCAGCGTCCCGTCCGTGATGGCCCTGGGCGTCGCCCTGCTCGACCTGCTCGCGGCCGGTCCGCCGCTGATGCTCGTGGTCGACGACGGCCAGTGGTTCGACGAGCCGAGCGTGCAGGTCCTCGCGTTCGCGGCCCGGCGCCTGGGCGACCTCCCGGTCCGTTTCCTGGTGGCGGTCCGCGACGGCGAGCCGTCCGCCTTCGACGACGCCGGCCTCGACGAGCTGACCGTCACCGAACTGTCCGATGAGGACGCGGCCGAGCTGCTCGACAGTCGTTTCCCCGATCTGGAACCACCGGTGCGGCGCCAGGTGCTCCAGGAGGCCGCCGGCAACCCGCTCGCCCTGGTCGAGCTGCCCACCGGCGCCACCGCGGGCCTCGACCATCTGCCGCTGACCCGCCGCCTGGAACGGGTCTTCGCCTCCCGCCTGCGCGCGCTGCCGGCCCGGGAACGGGCCGAGCTGCTGCGCCTCGCCCTGGACGGGGCCGGCCGTCAGGGGTACGGCTCCCAGTACGTTCCCCGTGATGTCGAGACCGCCCGCGCCACGGGCCTGCTCGAACCGGCCCGGCTGGCCTTCCGGCATCCGCTGGTCGCCTCGGCGGTCGTGCAGCTGGCCTCCCCCAACGAACGCCGCGCGGCCCACGCCGACCTGGCCGCCCTGCACGCGAACGACCTGGAACGCCGCGCCGTCCACCTGGCCGCGGCCTCCGTCGACCCGGACGCCGCCGTCGCGACAGCCCTGGAGGAGGCAGCCCGTTCGGCCGTACGCCGGGGCGGGGCCACGACCGCAGTCCAGTGGCTGACCCGCGCCGCCGAGCTGAGCCCGGCCCCGGCCGACCGCGACCGGCTCCTGGGCGACGCCGCCTTCATCGCCGGCCAGGCCGGTCTGCTGGAACGCGCCGAGATCCTGGTCGCCGCGACCGGCCGGATCGCCTCACCGGACGCCGTGCTGACCGCCGCCTACGTGGCCCTCTACCGGCACGGCGACGTCGGCATGCACGGCACCGTGGCCGGCGTCCTGCGGGCCCGGCACGCCGAGCTGGACGACGCGATGCTGGCCCGGGTCGTGCACCTGCTGCTGGCCATCAGCCAGTTCGCGGCCGACCCGGCGGTGTGGCGGGCCACCGACGAGCTGGTCGACCTTCTCCGCGACCGGCTGCCGGCCACCGCTCTGCTCGCGCGCGACGCGTGGAGCGACGTCGCGCACCGCGGGGCGGGCCTGCGCGACCGGATCCGCGAGGCGGTCGCCGCCACCGACGAGGCCGAGCCGTGGGACCTGATGCGCCTCGGCGTGGCCGCCTTCTACACCGACTCGCTGGCCGACCTGCGCCCCTACCTCGACCGGATGGTGGAGCGCGAACGCGACGCGGGCGCGGTGACCACGCTGATGACGCTGCTCCAGCTGCTGGTCCTCGACGACATCGCGACCGGCCGGTGGGACGACGCCGTGCGCGGCTGCGCCGAGGGTCTCGCGCTGACCGCCGAGCACGGCAACGAGCTGTTCGGCCATCAGTTCCGGGCGTTCCTGGGCCTGGTGGCGGCCCAGCGCGGCGAGACGGCCCGCGCCGCCGAGCTGCAGGCCGAGGTCGAGGCGTGGGCCCGGCCGCGGCGGGTCGGTTTCCTGCTCCAGTTCGCCGAGGACATCGGCGTGCTGTCGGCGCTCAGCTCCGGCGACTACGAGACGGCCTGGACGTACGCGTCGGGCATCACGGCGCCGGGCACCTTCCCGCCGTACGCCCAGCACGCCCCGCGGATGCTGCTCGACCTGGTCGAGGCCGCCCTGCACACCGGCCGCGACGCCCAGGCGGAGGCCCACGCGACGGCCGCGGCCACGCTGCGGGGCATCTCGCCGAGGCTCGACCTGCTCGTGGAGGGCGCGCGGGCGATGACCGCGCCCTCCTCGGAGACCTTCGCCGCCGTACGCCGGGAGCCGTTCCCCTTCGAATGGGCCCGCGTCCGCCTGGCCGAGGGCATGTGGCGGCGCCGGCGCAAGGAGAAGACCGAGGCCCGGGTGGCGCTGACCGAGGCCCTGGCCGTCTTCGAGCAGCTCGGCGCGGCGCCGTGGGCCGCCCGCGCGCGGCAGGAGCTCCAAGCCGGCGAGGTGTCGACCTCGGCGACGCTGACCGCGCAGGAGAGGCACATCGCCGAGCTGGCCGCGACCGGGCTGAGCAACAAGGAGATCGGCGCCCGGCTGTTCCTGTCGCCGCGGACCGTGGGCGCTCACCTGTACCGCATCTTCCCGAAACTCGGCATCACGTCGAGGGCGGCGCTGCGCGACGCGCTGGGTTAGGTCATTCAACTGATTCGGGTGCCATGACTGCGGGACGACTCTTCTCGGCATGACACCTGTTGTTCTCATCCACGGTCTCTGGCTCCACTCCTCCTCCTGGCAGCCCTGGAGCGACCTGTTCGCCGCCCGCGGCTTCGACCCGGTGGCGCCCGGCTGGCCCGGCGAGCCCGCGACCGTCGCCGAGGCCCGCGAGAACCCGTCGGCGGTGGCCGGCATCGGCATCGACGACGTCGTCGCCCACTACGCCTCGGTGGTGCGCGGGCTGCCCAGCGCGCCGGTCATCATCGGCCACTCCTTCGGCGGTCTCATCACGCAGAAGCTGCTCGCCATGGGCCTGGGCCGGGCCGGCGTGGCCATCGACCCGGCCCAGATCAAGGGCGTCAAGCCGCTCCCGTTCGCCCAGCTGCGCTCCGGTTTCCCGGTGCTGGGAAACCCGGCGAACAAGCGCCGGGCCGTCTCGCTGACGGCTTCGCAGTTCCGGTACGGCTTCGGCAACGCCCTCGATCCGGAAGAGTCGGACGCCCTGTTCGACCGCTGGACGATCCCGTCGCCGGGCCGCCCGCTGTTCGAGGCGGCATTCGCCAACTTCACGAAGAACTCCCCGGCCGCCGTCGACACCGGCCGCGCCGACCGCGCTCCCCTGCTGTTCGTCTCGGGCCAGCGCGACCACACCGTGCCGGACGTGGTCACCCGCGCCGCGTTCAAGCTGTACGGCGACTCCACCGCGGTCACCGACCTCAAGCAGTTCCCCGACCGGGGCCACTCCCTGACCGTCGACCCCGGCTGGCGCGCCGTGGCCGACGCCACCTTGGACTGGTTGTCCCGCCAGGGCATCACCCGGTGACGGCGTCGTAGGGTCGGTCCATGCGCGAACTGCCCGGTCCCATCGTCGTCGCCCCGATGGCGGGCGGGCCCACCACAGCGGCCCTGGTCGTCGCGGCCGGGAAGGCCGGGGCGCTCGGCTTCCTCGCGGCCGGGTACAAGACGCCGGCGGCGGTCGAGGAGGAGCTGCGGACGGTACGGAGCGCCGACGTGCCGTACGGCCTGAACATCTTTGTGCCGATGCCGGCGCCGCCGGACCGGGAACCGCTCCTCCGGCACCGGGAGAGGCTGTTCGCGGAGGCGGCGCGCTACGGGGTGGAGCTGCCGCCGCTGCGTCTCACCGACGACGACCATTTCGACGCCAAGGTGGCGCTGGCGATCGAGTACGAGGTGCCGTACGTCAGCTTCACCTTCGGTGTTCCGCCCGCCGACGCTGTCGCCGCCCTGCGAACTGTGCTGATCACGGTGACCAACCGCGACGAGGCGGTACAGGCTCTGGCCGCCGGGCCCGATGCCCTCATCGCCCAGGCCGGAACGGCCGGCGGTCACGCCTCGACCACCGACCCGGCCGCCTACGCGGGCACCACGACGGCCTCGGAGGTGCTGGCCGACGTGCTCGCGGTGACCTCGCGGCCGGTCGTCGCGGCCGGCGGCACCGGCTCGGCCGCCGACGTGGCGGCGCTGCTGGCCGCCGGCGCGGCCGCGGTGCAGGCCGGGACGTACTTCCTGCTGGCCGACGAGGCCGGCACCCGGCCCGCCCAGCGCGAGGCCATGCTCTCCGGCGCCTATCGGGAAACGGCCGTGACCAGGGCGTTCACCGGTCATCCGGCGCGTGGGCTGCGCAACCGCTTCATCGACGCCTACTCCGAGGCGGCGCCGGTCGGATATCCGGCCCTTCACCACCTGACGGCGCCGATCCGGGCCGCCGCCGCGGCCGCCGGCGACGCGTCGGCTCTGAACCTGTGGGCCGGTACCGGCTTCGCCGCCGCCCGCCCCGGCCCGGTGGCCGAGCTGATCAAGGCGCTGACCCCGTAGGGATTCGTCCGGCCGGCCGACCACGACCCGGCCGAACGGGCCGAATGCCGGTTTTCGCCCTTGCCGGGTACGGAGAGGGTCCGTACGGTCGCTGGTCATGGAAATGAGGCAGCGGGTGACCACGGCGGCCCATCTGGCGCTGGAGCAGTGGTCACAGCGGCTCGGCGCGGACGGCATGGCGGCCATGCGGTCACGGCCCGGCCTCGCGGCGGCGGTCGACCAGCACATCGCGCAGATCCGCGACACCATCGGGAACGCACGGCCGGAGGCGCTGGCCGCCTACGCCGACGGGGTCGCCGACGCGGTCACGGCCAAGGGGTGGAGAGCCGGCGAGACCGCGAGAGGGTGGGAGGGCGCTTCCTGGCCCTCCCTGCACCTGCTCGCGGTCTGCGTCCTGGCCGAACGGCTCAGCTGAACCGGCGGTTGTCCTCGCCCGGGAGGTCGGCCTCGATGCGCTCCTTGCGCACCTCGCCGGTGACGGTCTCCTCGTCGGTGACGCGCTCCTTGCCCAGGCGCACCCGCTCGACCGGGACGGTCTCGGTCTCCACGACCGGGCGCTCGGCGTGCAGCGTGACCTCGTGCTCCGACTCGGTGAGGTCGGGGCCGGCCAACGCGGCGCCCCGGTTGGCGCCGGTGATCGGCTCGCGTTCGAGGCGGACCTCCTCGCGCTCCACCGGGATGGTGGCCTGCTGCTGCTCGGTCACCACGTACTTGCGCAGCCGGGCCCGGCCGGCCTCCTCGCGCCGGGTACCGGCCTCGAGGCGCTCCTCGGAGCGGGTCATCGCGCCGTCGTCGTCGCCGTCACGGTCACGGCCGGTGTAGTTGTCGTCCGTGCGGGAGTAGCCCGTGCCGGTGTAGTTGGCGTTTCCGGCGGCCGCACCGGCCTCGTAGGCGCGGGCGCTGTCCTGCCAGTTCAGCCCGTAGTACTCGTACAGCCGCTCGACGTCGTCCTGGGTCAGCGGCTCGTCGTGCGACGCGTCCACGTTGGGCGCGTCCTTCACCTTGGCCTTGTCGAACGGCAGCACCAGCCGGTCGCCGTCGAGGTCGGCCTGGCTGAGCGGCACGAACGACTCCTTGAGCCCGAACAGGCCGGTCTTGACGCTCGCCCATGTGGGCTGCCCGGCGCCGTCCTCCCACACCTGCCCGACACTGCCGATCTTGTCGCCGTCGGGGCCGTACACGTTGTGTCCGCTCAGAGCGCGGACCTGGTCCAGAGTAATCATCAGGGGGTCCTCCTTGGAGCTGGGTACGCCCCAATCCGTACCCGTGGCCTTTGCCGTCATGCATGCGATTCGAAAGTGTTTTACGCCGCCTCGTGGGTATCACCCGAAAATGGCGATCACACAGGATGATCTTGGCAACCTGAGCGGCGCCGAGGTATACGACAATGCCGGCCGTCCTCTCGGAACGGCCGGCCGGATCTACCTCGACCCGCACGGCGGCGAACCACTGTGGGTGACGGTCAGCACCGGCTCGATGAGCTTCCAGGAGTCCTTCGTGCCCCTGCGCGGTGCCCGCCTGGACAACGGCCGGCTGACCGTCGCGGTCGACGAGACCCACGTCCGGGCCGCGCCCATGCTGGACACGGAGGGTCCGCTGGAGCAGGCGGACGCCGACCGTCTCCAGGCGCACTACGGCTACGGCGACGCTATGACGCGCTCGGAGGAACGCCTGGTCACCAGCGTGCGGAAGGAACCCGTGACCAAGGTGCGCCTGCGCAAGCACCTGGTCACCGAGGAGCGTCAGGTGACCGTCCCGGTCACCCGCGAGGAGGTGCACCTCGAGCGGGTGCCGGTCGAGGCCCCGGACCTTCCGCCCACCGACACGACCCTCTACGCCGAGCGCCCCGTCGTGACGACCGAGCGGGTGCCGGTCGAGCGCGTACGCCTGAGCAAACAGACCGTGACCGACCAGGAAACCATTGCCGCTCCGGTCCACAAAGAACAGATCGAATACGAGGGCCCCGCCGACTGAACGGAATCGCGTGCCATTTCAGTCGCCGGGGCAGTCGTAACCGCCGACGAAGTAAACGCATTCGGTCCGGTTGTCGCGCCGCGCCTCTTGGAGATGATTGACGCCGTCGCGCACCGAGGTGACGACCGGGAAAAAGATCAGGAGCACGAGGACGACGAGGACGCCGGCGGTTCCGCGCGCCCGGTAGCGGGCCCCGGCGATCACCGCCGCCAGGAGCGGGAGACCCAGGGCCAGCAGCCCGCTGAGGAGCATGGTCCGGTCGATCGCCGAATAGTCGCCGAAGGTCTCCGGCGCGGCCTCCCGCAGCAGGCCCGGATCCCGGTCGGCGATCATCGGAAGCGCGACGCAGAGCAGCCAGAAGGCCACCGCGGCGGAGCCGGCGAACCCTTTGGCCACCGTCGTGCCGGTGAGACGTGCGGCGCTCCATCGGGCCGCCGCGACGAGACACAGCACGACCACCACGATCACGACCGCGCCCGCGACGCGCATGATGAGCTGGGCGGCATCGTGGTCGACGAACCACTCGGGCAGCAGCCCGACCGTGATCGCCGGGCTGGCCAGCGTCAGCGCGGCCGCGGCCAGCAACAGCCCGCCGAGCCCGATCACGACGGCGGTGAGCAGCGTCCGCGGGGATTCCCGTTCATCGATCACCGCCAGACTCTACCGATGGGATCGATGTACGTCCGGTGGGTGTGGTGCCGCGCGGTGCTGCACCGTGGATGGTGGCTGGTCACCAGCGTCTACCTGGTCGCCGACGCGCACCTCGGCCCGGCCCGGCTCGTCCTGATCGGGGTCGCCCAGGCCGTGGTGGCGCTCATCTTCGAGGTGCCCGCCGGCGTCGTCGCCGACACCCTGAGCCGCCGGTGGTCGCTGGTGGTCTCGCACGTGCTGATGGGCACCGCCATGCTGACGACGGGACTGGTCGACAGCTTTCCGGCGCTCCTGGCGACCCAGGCCCTGTGGGGGCTCTCGTGGACGTTCGCCGGCGGGGCCGACGTGGCGTGGATCAGCGACGAGCTCGGCGACCCGGCCGAGGTGCCGCCGGTGCTGATCCGGGCCGAGCGCGCGCAGCTCACCGGCACGGTCGCCGGGCTGGCCGGCGTCGGCGGGCTGGCCTGGCTGATCGGGCGAAGCCCGGCGATGGTCATCGCGGGCGCGTCGATGACGCTTCTTGGGGTGTACGTCGGCGCGCGCTTCCGGGAGCGCCGTTTCGTTCCCGCGCCGGCGCGGCGGTGGCGGGCGGCGTGGGCGATCCTGCGGCAGGGGGTGCGCGGCAGCCGCGTACTCCTGGGCGTCTTCGTGACCTCGATGCTGATGAACGGGATGGCCGACGCGTTCGGGCGCCTCTATCCGCTGCGGCTGACCGGGCTCGCGCCGGCGGCCGACCCGGTGGTGTGGTTCACCGGCCTCGGCGTGGTGATGTGCCTGGTGGGGGCGGCCGCCCTGCGACTCGTCCAGTCCCGGGCGGGCCGCCCGCGAACGGTACGCCGGGGCTATGTGGCGTCCTGCGCGGTGGCCGTGACCGGGGTCGCCGGGCTCGCGCTCGCGCCCGGAGCGGTGAGCGGCAGCGTCGCGGTGGTGCTGGCCGCGGGGGCGTTCCCGCTGACCCGGAGCTTCGCGACGCTGTGGGTCAACGGGGAGACCGCGAGCGCCGTGCGGGCCACCGTTCACTCGTTGCTGGCCCAGGCCGGCTACGTGGGGACCATCGTGTGCGGCCTCACGGTCGCCGTCGTCGGCTGACGGCCAGTCATCTGACTGATTCACGACGCCGGCCGAACGGCGAGCATTGGTCCCGGCAGAAACCACCGATGGAAGGACCACGATGCCGCTCAACCTCTTCGGTATCGCCTTCGGGCTCGCCGGGCTGGCCGGCACCTGGACGGCCTCGGCGGCAGCCGGCCTCGTGCCCGGTCTCGTGGGCGACGCGCTCTGGTGGGCGGTCCTGGTCGTCTGGCTGACGCTGCTGGCCCGCTACGTCACCACGGCCACACCGGCCGACCTGCGGCACCCGGTCCTGGGCCCGTTCGCGGCGCTGGTGCCGACCACCGGCCTGCTGATTGGCGGCCGCCTCGCCGGCACCTGGCTCACCGGCGGCCGGATCGTCGTAGCCGTCATGCTGGTGGCGGCCACCGTCTTCGCCGGCTGGTTCGTGGCCCACCTGCTCAACGGCGGCCTCGACATCGACACCCTGCACGCCGGCTATCTGCTGCCGACAGTCGCCGCCTCACTCGTCGGCGCCCAGTCGGCCGCCCTGGCCGGCTGGCACGCGATCGCGGTCGGCGCCTTCGGCGTCGGCATCCTGTTCTGGTTCCTGATCGGCGCGCTCCTCCTGGGCCGCCTGGCCCTGCGCCCGGCCCTGCCCGGCCCGCTGCTGCCCACCATGGCCATCTTCTCGGCCCCACCGGCCGTGGCCGGCAACGCCTGGTACGCCATCAACGGCGGCACCCTGGACACCATCGACCTGCTGCTGCTGGGCACGATGGTCCCGCTGCTGCTGGTGCAGCTGTTCCTGACCCCGAACTACGTGCGCCAGCCGTTCGCCCACGGCTTCTGGGCCCTGACCTTCACCATCGCCGCCAGCGGCACCTACACCATCCATTGGCTGTCCGGCGAACACGCGACGGCCTGGCGCCCGCTCTCCTGGCTGGTCCTGACCGTGGTGACGGCCTTGATCGGCCTGATCGCCGTGAAGTCGTCACTCCTGGCCCTGCGTAAGCAGTCCCACCACCGCACCCCGGTCCCGGCCTGACGATCGGGCCGCCCAGCCGCGCCGAGATGCGGTCCACGGTCTTCCAGTACGCGGCGCCGTCGCTCTCGTACACGTCCGGTTCCTCCACGCACAGCTGGTCGTAGACGTGCGCCACGCCGGCGGCCGTGGCCCGCTGGTCGCCGGTCAGGGTGACGGTATCGGAGATCAGCCGCTGGTCACGATCGCCGTGTCCGCGCCGACCACGTCGATCGGGGCGAGCGCGTCCAGCACCAGGACTCCCCCGGAGCGAAGCCCCGTTCGGGCGACTCCAGGACGACCGGTTCGCCGGGCACTCCGGTCGTCGCGCTCACGACCGAGCCGGTCTCGCCGAACGCCTGCTGTTCGAAGATGACCTCGAACGGCGCCGGGGCCACGAACACCGCCGACAGGGCCGGCGTGGTGGTGCCGACGACCGGCCGCGCAGGCCCGCGCACACACCCCGGCACGCCGCCGGTGGCGAGCCGGGTGGCCCGCGGGACACGCGGTGAGTTGAGAAACGGCCCGCCGGTCAGGATCGGGGCCGGCTCGGGCTCACCGCCCTCCAGCTCGGCGACGATCGTGCACGTGACGATCACACCGTCCTCGGGCAGAGCGCCGCATGCGGCTCAGCCGCCTCGAACGGTGCCGAGGGCATCACCACCACCACGGCCGTCGCCACTACGGGTCTGGCCTTGATCATCACCTGAGCCTGGGTGCTGTGATGTCCGGCCGGACGGACATCACCACCGGCTAGGGCAGGCGGGCCACGAAACCGTTGCAGGCTACGTCTTCCGCGGCCGGGCGGGGCTGGGGCTCGTCGGAGGCGTGCCAGTGGGCTACCGAGGCCACGCCCGGGTCGACGAAGTCGAGGCCGTTGAAGAGGCCGGCGAACGCTGAGCCGTCGCGGGCGTTGAAGCGGCCGTCCGGGTTGGCGGCGGTCAGCTTGGCGATCGCCTCGGGCGGCAGGTATTCCCACGTGGCGTGAGTGGCCGCCACGTAGCTGCCGGGTGGGAGGGCCTCGAGCAGCGTACGGACTATGCCTGTCACGTCCTCGTCGTCGCGGATGAAGTGCAGGACCGCGATCAGCAGCAGGCCGACCGGCTGGGTCAGGTCGAGGGTCGCCTTGAGGTCGGCGTGGTCCAGGATGGACCGTGGGTCGCGCAGGTCGGCGTCGAGATAGGCCACCGTGCCGGCCGGGGCGCTCGTGAGCAGGGCCCGGGCGTGGCTCAGCACGATCGGGTCGTTGTCCACATACACGATCCTGCCCGCCGGGTCGACGGCCTGGACCACCTCGTGGGTGTTGCCGGGCGCGGGGATGCCCGTGCCGATGTCGAGGAACTGCCGCACCCCGCGCGAGGCGATCAGCCGGGCCGCACGGCCGAGGAAACGGCGATTTTCCAAGGCCATCGTACGGATCGACGGCATGGCCGCCTCGATCGCGTCACCGGAGGCACGGTCGGCCGCGAAGTGGTCCTTGCCGCCCAGCCAGTAGTTGTAGCGCCGGGCCGGATGAGCGACCGTGGTGTCCACCCTGTCCAATGCGGCTCCCCATGTTCATACATCGACAGTGCGGACATCCTACGATGATCACAGTCCGGCCTGATAGGCCAGAACCCCCCGGTTGACCAACTTGATCGCCTCGCGGGCCGTGTCGCGCACCTCGGCCGACGCGGCCGACGCCTCGCGGACCTGGCCGAGCAGGTCGAGCACCTGCCGGGCCCAGCGCACGAAGTCACCGGCCGGCATGTCGGCGTCGAAGTTGTGCCCGCTGGCCAGCACCCGGGCCAGCGGCTCGCCGCGCGCCCACCGGAACATCGGCCACACGAAGCCCGGGTCGGGCTCCCGCGTGAGGCTGAGCCCGTGCGCCGACTCGTCGGCGGCGATCTCGCCCCACAGCTTCGCGCACGCGTCGACGGCCGAGGTGATCGGGCCCTTCGGCACCGACGCGCGGTCGTCGCCCTCACGGCGCGACTCGTAGAGCACCATGGACACCGCGGCCGCCAGCTCGTCGGGGGCCAGCCCGTCCCAGACGCCCTGGCGCAGGCACTCGGCGACCAGCAGGTCGGCCTCGGACCAGATGCGGCCCAGCATGCGCCCGGCCTCGGTCACCTCGCCGCCACTCTCGCCATCGGACAGATAACCGCGCTCGGTCAGCACCGCGCAGACCTGGTCGAAGGTGCGGGCCAGCGACCCCGTGCGCCCGGCGACCTTGTCGCGCAGCGCCTCGGTGTCACGCTCGAGCCGGTGCCGCCGCTCGGCCCACCGGGCGTGGTCCTCCCGCTCGGGGCAGGCGTGGCACGGGTGCTGCCGCAGCCGCACCTTGAGCAGCGCGATCTCGGCGTCCTCACCCGGCTGGGCACCCTTGTTGCGGCGACGGCCGCCGCCGTGCCGGTCGAGGCCGGTCGCGGCGATCTGCGCGGCCAGGTCGCGGCGGGCGCCGGGCGAGCGGTGGTTGAAGTGTTTCGGCACGCGGAGCCGGTCGAGCACCTCGGCCGGCCCGCCGAAATCGGCCGGGCTGACCCTGCCGGCCCAGCGGTCCTGCGTCAGGACCAGCGGGCGCGGCTCGCCGAACCCGCCGGTCGGCGCCTCGAGCACGACGGCCAGGCCGGCGCGGCGCCCCTGCGGCACCCGGATCACGTCGCCGACCCGCAGCTTCTCCAGCGAGGACGTCGCGGCCGCCCGCCGCTGCGAGGCCCCCTCACGGGCCATCGCCCGTTCCCGGTCGGCGATGGCCACGCGGATCGCGAAGTATTCGTCGAAGTCGCCGTGGTGGCAGGCGGCGTCGTTGCCGTACGCCTGCATGGTGTCGACGTTGCGCTGCACCTGCCGCGCGAGCCCGACCACCGACCGGTCGGCCTGGAACTGCGCGAACGACGACTCGAGCAGCTCCCGCGATTTGTCGGCCCCGACGGTGCCGACAAGATTGACGGCCATGTTGTACGACGGACGGAACGACGACCGCAGAGGATAGGTCCGCGTGGACGCGAGCCCGGCCACGTGCCGCGGGTCGACCTCGGGGCTCCACAGCACGACCGCGTGACCCTCGACGTCGATGCCGCGCCGGCCGGCCCGGCCGGTCAGCTGGGTGTACTCCCCCGGGGTCAGGTCGACGTGGGCCTCGCCGTTGAACTTGACCAGCCGCTCCAGCACCACGCACCGGGCCGGCATGTTGATGCCCAGCGCCAGCGTCTCGGTGGCGAAAACGGCCTTGACCAGGCCCTGCACGAAGCACTCCTCGACCGCCTCCTTGAAGGCGGGCAGCATGCCGGCGTGGTGGGCGGCCAGGCCCCGCTCGAGCCCGTCGAGCCACTCCCAGTAGCCCAGCACGGACAGATCCTCACGCGGGATGCTGGCCACTTTCGCCTCGGCGATGCGCCGGATCTCGGCCCGTTCGTCGGCGTCGGTCAGCCGCAGGCCGGCGCTCAGGCACTGTTGCACGGCGGCGTCGCAGCCGGCCCGGCTGAAGATGAACAGGATCGCCGGGAGCAGGCCGGCCCGTTCCAGCCGGTCGACCACCTCGGCCCGCGGCGGCGGTTGCCACCGTTTCGACCGGCCGCCCCTGGGCCCGTACGACCGATCGGTCAATTCGAGGCGGCGCTGCATCTCCCGGGTGTAGCGCAGCAGCTCGGGATGCACGTCGTGTTTCTTGGCGGCGTCGGCGTCGTGGAACAGGTCGAACATGCGGCGCCCGACCAGCATGTGCTGCCAGAGCGGAACCGGCCGGTGCTCGCTGACCACGACCTCGGTCTGCCCGCGGACGGTGACCAGCCAGTCGGCGAACTCCTCGTAGTTGCTGACCGTCGCCGACAACGAGACCAGGGTGACCGACGACGGCAGGTGGATGATCACCTCTTCCCACACCGCGCCCCGGAACCGGTCGGCCAGGTAGTGGACCTCGTCCATCACCACATAGGCCAGGTTCTTCAGCGCGGCCGAGCCCGAATAGAGCATGTTGCGCAGCACCTCGGTGGTCATCACGACCACCGGGGCGTCCCCGTTGATGACGTTGTCGCCGGTCAGCAGGCCCACCTTGTCGGGACCGTAGCGCTCGACCAGGTCGTGGTACTTCTGGTTGGACAGCGCCTTGATCGGCGTGGTGTAGAAGCATTTGCGCTCGCCGGCCCGCAGGGCGAGGTGGACGGCGAACTCACCCACCACGGTCTTGCCGGCGCCGGTGGGAGCACACACCAGCACGCCGCTGCCCCGTTCGAGCGACTCGCACGCGGCGCGCTGGAAGTCGTCGAGGTCGAAGCCGACGTCGAGCATGAAATCGTCGAGCGCCGGAAACTCGGCCGCCTGGGCCGCCCGCCGCTTCGATTCCGCATACCGTTCGGCGGGACTCGTCATGACCACAAGGCTAGTTCGTGGGTGTGACAACTTGCAGCATGGGCGCGATGGGTATGGTGCTCCCGTGCCGGATGTTGAATCGACCGATCACCCTCCCCATCGGCCGCACCGTCAGGTCGACGCCGTGCTGTTCGACTTCCACGGCACGTTGGCGCAGGTGGAAGACCCTGTGACATGGGTTCTGGCGGCGGCCCTGGCCTGCGGTCACACCCTCGAGCGGGGCAAGGCGACGGTCCTGGCGGACCGTCTGGTGACGGCCGGGCGCGCCGGCGGGCCGCTTCCGGCCCGGGTGCCGCCTCATCTGGCCGAGCACTGGTCGGACCGGGATCTGTACGCCCACAGCCATCGGGCGGCGTACACCGGGCTGGCCGCGACGGTCTCCACGGATGTGGAGGGGCTGGCGGACGCCCTCTACGACCGGCTTCTGGGCCCGGACGGCTGGCTTCCGTACGCGGACACGGCCTCCACGCTACGAACCCTGCACGATGCGGGTGTGAAGGTGGCGGTGGTCAGCAACATCGGCTTCGACATCCGGCCCCATTTCGACGCGTGGGGGATGTCGTCGCTGGTCGACGCGTTCGCGTTGAGCTACGAAGTGGGACGGACGAAGCCCGACCCGGCCATCTTCCTCCGGGCGTGCGGGATGGTGGGGGCTGATCCGGAACGGACATTGATGGTCGGCGACACACCGGCCGACGCGGGGGCGGTCAAGGCGGGGTGTGCGGCCCTGGTGCTGCCGGCGGCCGAGCCGGGAAGGCCCAACGGCCTCGGTGCGACGCTGGCCCTGGCCGGGTGCGCGGCGTAGGGGCCGTCAGGCGTAGGAGTCCAGGGACAGGCCCTGGCGGACCTTGAGGGGCTTGGGCTCGGCGCCGGCGGCCTGACGGTCGGCCACGGCCTGCTCGATCGCGCCGAGCGCCGGCTTCTCGCCGATCGCCTTCTCGGCGGAGGCGGCCCCGGCCGGCTTCGCGCGGTCGGCGGTGGCGGCCTGCGACTGGGCGGCAGCGGCCTCGGCCATGTCCTTCAGGGTGCTGCGGGCGCTGGCGAAGGCGGCGGACGCGAGCGAGCTGAGCGAGGTCATCTGCATGCCTTCACGTTCGGCCGCGGCCGGGGTTTCTGACCGTGTGGCTACCGGAGCAACCGGACTGCACCCGGCACACACGTAATGTCGAGCTCCAGCGGGCCGACCCGCTCCCCGTCGGCGTAGCCGATGATGTCCGCCGAGCGCAGCCGGATGCGAGATGCGCGGAATGTCCGGACACGCCGATCATGGACATGTGTGCCGCGATTGAGGCGCGGTTTGAGGCGGGCCAGGGCCAGCCGGCCGAACGGCACGGCCACCACGACGTCGAGCAGGCCGTCGTACGGGTCGGCGCCGGGCAGGATGCGCATGCCGCCGCCGTAGCTCGCGCAGTTGCCGACCGCGACCAGCATGCCGGTGAAACCGTGGTCGGCCCCGTCGATCTCCAGCTCGTACACGCGGGGCCGCAGCCGGGCCAGCTCCAGCAGGATGGCCAGGTCGTAGCGGCGCGGCCCACGCGGCCAGCGCATCCGGTTGGCCCGCTCGTTCACCAGGGCGTCGAAGCCACCGGCCAGCACCGCCCCGAACCACCGCTCCTGGTCCGGCGACGCCTCGGCGAGAGGGGTCATTCGGGCCAGATCTACGGGTGTGGTGCGTTTTGCGAGGATTGCGTCGGCGATGGCCGAGGCGGCCTCGAAGACGTCAGTGGGGACGCCGACGCCGGCGGCGAAGTCGTTTCCTGTGCCGGCCGGGATCACGCCGAACGGCACCGAAGAGGTGGCCACCGCCTGCAGCGCGCGGTGCACGGTCCCGTCGCCGCCCACGGCGATCAGGGCCGCGGGCCCGGAGGCGACGGCCGCCCGGCACGCCTGTTCGGCGCCGGGGCCGCTGTGAGCTTCCAGGATCCGTACGGCCCCGGCCCTGGAGAGGGTCTTCACGATCCTGGGAAGCAGATCGCGGTGCCGGCCTCGCCCCGCGGAGGGGTTGGCCAGCACCGCGATCTCATTGCTCGTCACAGCCGAGGAGCGTAGACCCTACGAGATGTCGTCGAAGCGCCCGTCCAGCGGCCGGGGTTTCGCCACGGGGCTCGGCCCCTCGATGGGTGTCGGCGCCTCGATCGGGTCGGACGCGCCGACCGGCACACGGTCGTCGGCCAGCGGGGAGATCTCGTCGTCGTCGAGCTCCGCGTACAGCTCCTTGCCCCGGCCCTTGCGCTTGTCGTTCAGGAAGGCGACACCGACCGCGATCCAGTACAGCAGGATCATGCAGGCGGCCAGCAGCGTCATGCCGAACGGGCCCGGGTCGGGGGTGGCGATCGCCGCGAAGGCGAACGACAGGAAGACCACGATCCGCCACCAGCCGGCCAGCTTGCGGGCGCTCACCACGCCGGTGAAGTTGAGCATCAGCAGGATCAGCGGGAACTCGAAGGCCGCGCCGAAGATCAGCAACATGTTGGTCACGAAGCCGATGTACGACGAGACCTCGAGTTTTGTGCTCTCCCCGAGGACGCCGGCCTCCATGATGAAGGCGAGGCTGTGGCCGACCACCAGGTAGGCCAGCACGGCGCCGGCCACGAACAGCGGCACGGAGATCGCCACGAAGACGTACGCCCACTTGCGCTCGTGGCGGTGCAGGCCGGGCGCGATGAACGCCCAGAGCTGGTAGAGCCACACCGGGGCGCCGACGATGAGGCCGACCCACAGCGCGATCTTGAGGCGCAGGAGCAGGGTGTCGCCGACGCCGAGGACGACCCAGTCGCAGTACTGGGTGCCGTCGGCGCGGACCGCCTGTGAGCTCGGCAGCCGGCAGTACGGCTCCTCGAGCAGGTGGAAGACCCACTTGGAGAGGATGAACCCGACGATCAGGCCCACCACGAGGCCGAGCGAGGCGACGAAGAGCCGGTTACGAAGCTCCCTGATGTGGTCCATCAGGGTCATCGAGCCGTCGGACGCCTGCTGGAACTTGCTGGGCCCTTTGTTGCGGCGAAGGGTCAGCTGCATGGCCGAGGGTCAGCGGTCGTTGGTGCGCTGCACCGGGTCGACATAGGGCTGCGCCGGCGGCTGCTGCGGCTGCGCGGGCTGCTGGTACGCCGCGGAGGGCGGCGGCTGCTGCTGGTACTGCTGCTGCTGGTACGGCTGCTGGACCTCGCCCTGGATGGGCTGGCGGCTGTACTGCGGCTCGGCCTTCTCGGCGACATCGTTGTTGTCGTCGACCAGGCCCTTGGTCTCGGCCTTGATGATCCGCAGCGACCGGCCCAGGGAACGAGCCGCGTCGGGAAGACGCTTCGCGCCGAAGAGCAGCACGAGGACCACCACGAAGACGATGATGTGCCATGGCTTGAGGGCGCCCATGGGTTTACTCCAGTCGGTCGGATCAGTTGTGCGGGGTCCATCGTACGTGTCAATTCTGGGGAGTTGACCCCGTGGACCCACTGGTTTTGGCACTATCTCCCGAAGTCTTGGACAACGGGGAAGGAACGCGGACGCTACCGGCGCGTCAAGAATCTGTAAAGACTACTTGCGGATCTGGGGCAGGGACTCGACCCGCTGTTGCAGCGCTTCCGCCTGCTTCTGCAACTCGAGCACCTCGGCCTGGCGGCGCTGCAACTTCACGACCGCGCGGCGCAGCCCGCCCAGCGGTCCGAGCAGCCGCCCGCCGGCGACGCCGAGAATGACCAGCGCGAGGACCACGACGGCGATCCAGATCCACATCAGCACCGGGCCACCCTACCGGCCGGGCGTGCTGTACTGATCCAGCGCGGCCGTCGCCTGGTCGTGAATCCGGGTGAGCAGCTCCGGCGGCCCGAGCACGGTCACGTCGGGCCCGAGGCCGAGCAGCAGCCGCTGGGCCCAGCCGAGGTCGGTGACCCGCATGGTCACGACCCACTCGTCGCCGCTGCGCGTCACCTCCTCCACCGGGTAGTACTCGGTGATCCACCGGCTCCCCCGGCCCACCCGCAGCGTCACCAGCTGCAGCTCCGGTCCCGGCCGGAAGACGCCCTCGCTCACGTCGTGCGGCACGGCCTCCTCCGGAGGCAGGGACGGTTCGCCGAGTTCCTCGTACGCGTCGATGCGGTCCACCCGGAACAGGCGCGTGCCCTCGGCGCGGCGGCACCACGCCTCCAGGTAGGCCCGGCCGTCGACCATGACCATGCGCATCGGGTCGACGACCCGCTCGGTCGTCTCGTCGCGGGCCGCCGTGTAGTACGTCATCCGCAGCGCGTGCCCGCCCTCGACGACCGCCCGGAACTCGTCGAGGCGCTTCTCGTTGCCGGGCAGGCGCACCTCGACCGGCGCGTCGGCCTGGTCGCCGGCCGCCGTCTCGATCTTGGCCAGGGCGCGCTCGATGACGTCGCGGTTGCCGGTGCCGGGCGTCTCGGCCAGCATCCGCAGCGCCACCACCAGGGCCAGGGCCTCGTCCTGGGTCAGGCGCAGCGGCCGGTCGATGCCGGCGTCGTGGCTGATCGTCACGGTGGTGTCGTCGAGCGCCATGTCGATCAGGTCGCCCGGGCCGTAGCCGGGCAGCCCGCACACCCAGAGCAGCTCCAGGTCCTCGCGCAGCGTCTTCTCGGTGACCCCGAAGTCGGAGGCGGCCTCCGAGACGAGGATGCCGGGGCGGGCCAGGAGGTACGGGACGAGGTTGAGCAGCCGGCCGAGGCGGTCGCCGGTGGGGCGGGGTCCGGTCATGAGCGGGCCACCACTTCCTTGAGACGCTGGATGACGGCGTCGCGCACTTCCGGCGGGCCCTCGACACGCACGTCCGGCCCGTAGCCCACGATCTTCGAGGCCAGGTAGTCGGCATCGCCGTACGAGAGGGTCAGCCGGTCGCCCTCGGGCCCGGGAACCGTGTCGGTGGCCCAGCGGCGCAGCATGGCGCCGCGTCCCGGCTTGACGATGACCGTGGCCCGGCCGTTGTGGGCCACCGGGCCCGACCACTTGGCGACGTGGCTGATCAGGTCGGGGTTCTCGGGCGGGGTGAACGCGTCGGTGCGGCCGACCGCCTTGACCGCGCCGACGATCCGCGAGAGCCGGAAGCAGCGGGTGGCGCCGCGGTCGCGGTCGTGGCCCACCACGTACCACCGGCCCCGCCAGCAGACCACGCCCCACGGCTCCAGGCGGCGGGTGGCCGGGTCGTCGACCTCGGGCACGCGGTACGAGAAAGTCACCGCCCGGCGATCACGGGCGGCGGCCGCGAGGGGCCCGAACGCCGGGTCGACCGTGACGACCGGCTCGACGCCCAGGGTGGCCTGCGGGTCGACCTCGACGCCGGCCGCGCGCAGCTTGGCCAGCCCGGACGACGCGGCGGCGGCGAGACCGGCGTGCTGCCAGAGCCGCGCGGCGATGCCGACCGCGGCCGCCTCGTCGGGCTCCAGCAGGATGTCCGGAAGGGCGTACTCCCGGTGGGCGATGCGATAGCCCGGCTCCTGGTCGAAGACGCTGGCCGTGCCGGTCTCGAGCGGAACGCCGAGCTCGCGCAGCTCGGCCTTGTCACGCTCGAACTTGCGCTGGAAGGCCTCGTGGTCGCGCGGGTCCTCCGGGTCGTGCTCGTAACCGGGCACGGTCAGGGCGATCTGCGCGGCGGTGAGGAACCGTCGCGTGGACAGAAGGCAGATCACCAGGTTCACCAGGCGCTCGGTGCGGGTGCGCGACACGATTGGCAACGCTAGCAGCAAGGACGCCGGGGTGACGTACGCGCTACTCCCCGGCGGTTTCCGGCGGCCGCCGCCAGGAAAGGATGGGCCGGGTGAGTCCCGCACAGACCCCAGACGAGCAGTTCCCGGTCGGCCTGGCCGCCGCCGAACCGCTCAATCCGATCGATTCGCCCCAACAGTCCGAAGAACCGGAGAATGAGAGCGTCGGCACGGTCGTCGTGGCCGGCGCCGCCAACCTGGGCATCGCCGCCGCGAAGCTGGTGGCCGGCCTGATCTCCGGCTCGGCCGCCATGATCTCGGAGGCCGCGCACTCGCTGGCCGACACGATCACCGAGGTCTTCCTGTTCGTGGCGCTGCGCCGCGGCGCCCAGCCGGCCGACGAGGAACACCCGTTCGGGTACGGCAAGGAGGGTTACGTCTGGGCGTTCATCGCCGCGATCTTCACCTTCGTGGGCGGCGCCGGCTTCTCCATCTACCACGGCGTCATGACGATCATCGACGGCGAGCACAGCGGGAACTACCTGTGGTCGTACATCGTGCTGGCCGTTTCTTTCGTGGCCGAAGGCCTCTCGTTCCTGCGGGCGCGCCGGCAGGTGGCGGGCGAGTCGATGCGCTGGGGCATCACCCCGTGGCGGTTCCTGCGGCTCACCCCCGACACCACCGTCAAGGCCGTCTACTTCGAGGACTCGGCCGCCCTGATCGGCCTGATCCTGGCCGGCGCCGGCCTGGCCCTGTCGCAGCTGACCGGCGACGAGATGTGGGACGGCGCGGCGTCGGTGGCCATCGGCGTGCTGCTGTTCCTGGTGGCCACGATCCTGGCCAAGAGCAACGCGTCGCTGCTGGTCGGCCGGGCTGTGCCGCGCCAGGTGCACAACCTGATCGCCCAGGACCTCAACGCGATCCCGATCGTGGTGGCCGTCCCGACCCTGCTGACCATGCAGCTCGGCCCGGGCGACATCCTGGTCGCGGCCAAGGTCGACTTCGTCGACGAGTGCACCGGGGCCGACATCGAGGCCGCCTCGGACGACGCCGAACGCCGCCTGCGGGCCCGCTTCCCCGGCATCCGGTACGTCTTCCTCGACCCGACCCGCGGCGCGGCCGGACGCAACCACATCGACGGCGGCGTCGACGGATAGGGTCTGACGCCATGGTGCGGTGGCGGTCGGGGACGGTTCAGAGGGTACGGCGACAGTGGCGAGGCGCCGTCGAGCTGGACGTCTCGACCGGTGACGGGCCCGTCCGCGCCCTGGCCTATCCCCCACTGGTCGGCTCGCCGGTGGAGGGCGACCGGGTGCTGCTCAACGTCGGCGCCCTGGTGATGGGTCTCGGCACCGGCGGCTACGCCCTGGTGGTGGCCCTGCCCGACCGGCTGCCGGCCGATCCGGTGGACGACGGCACCACCCGCGACTCCGGGCATCTGGTCAAGGCCCGCTACACGCCGCTGCAGATCATCGGGCTCGGCGTCGACGAGGAGGCCTCCCCGCACCGCGCGGTCATGGAGGCGGCGACCTCCCTCGACGGCATGCCGGTGGTCACGGCCGACCTCCACTCGGCCCTGCCCGCCGTCCTGGCCGGGGTGCTGTCGTCACGACCGGACGCCCGCGTCGCCTACGTGATGACCGACGGAGGGGCTTTACCAGCTTGGTTCTCCCGTACGCTCGACGGCCTGGCCGGGCATATGAGCGGCACCGTCACCACTGGTCAGGCGTTCGGCGGCGACCTCGAGGCGAGCACGGTGCACACGGGCCTGCTGGCGGCCCGGCACGTGCTCGGCGCCGACGTGACGATCGTGTCCCAGGGCCCCGGCAACCTGGGGACGGGCACCGCGTGGGGCTTCTCCGGGGTGGCCCTGGGCGAGGCCGTGAACGCGATCGGCACCCTCGGCGGCCGGCCCGTCGGCTCGCTGCGGATCTCCACCGGCGACGCCCGCGACCGGCACCGCGGCGTCTCCCATCACAGCCTCACGGCGTACGGCAAAGTGGCCCTGCTCCCGGCCGACCTGCCGGTCCCCGACGGTCTTGACCCTTCGATCCTCGCCGCCTTGGAGCCGCTGGCGGCGAGACACCGCATCGTGACCGTGCCGGCCGGCGGGCTGGACGAGGCGTTGCGCGCCTCGCCCGTCCCCCTGTCCACGATGGGCCGCAAACTCGACGAGGACCACACGTACTTCCTGACCGCCGCGGCCGCCGGCCGGCACGCGGCGAGCCTGCTCAGCCCAGCTTCCGCACCAGAGTGACCCCGTCGCGGACCGGCAGCAGCACCGACTCGACCCGCTCGTCGCCGGCGATGCGATCGTTGAGCCCGGCCACCACGACGTCGGACTCGTCGGAGGGCCGCAGCACCCGGCCGTCGCGCAGCGTGTTGTCCAGCACCAGCAGCCCGCCGGGCCGAAGGCGAGGGACGAGCTCGTCGTAGTACAGCGGATAGCCGGTCTTGTCGGCGTCGACGAAGGCGAAGTCGACGCCCGGCTCGGCCGGAAGCGCGCGCAGAGTGCCGGCCGCGGGCCCGAGCCGCAGCTCGATCCGGTCGTCGACGGCGGCGCGGGCCCAGTAGCGCCGGGCCACCGCCGTGTACTCCTCGGAGACGTCGCAGCAGATCAGCCGCCCGTCCTTGGGCAGCCCGCGGGCGATGCAGAGCCCTGAATAACCGGTGAAGACGCCCACCTCGACGGCGTTCCGGGCGCCGGTCAGCCGGACGAGCATCGTGAGCAGCTCACCCTCGTCGTGCGAGATCTGCATGCCGGCCGCCTCCGGGAAGAGCCGCCGGGTCTCGGCGGCCAGATCCCGCAGGACATCGTCCGGGGGCGTGCAGTGGGCCAGAAGGTAGTCGCTGATCGCGTCGCTGATGATTTCCGCCATGCACCCACCGTCGGCCTTTCGCGCCCGGCCCGCAAGCACGGGAGCCGAACGCGGCGCCGGCGCGTCCCACTCCACATGAGACGCGTGCTGGTTCCCGTGATGATGATGGCGGCCGCCCTGTCCGGGTGCTCGGAGTCCGAGGCGGCGCCGCCCGACGTGCTGAGGCTGGCGCCGTCGGGATCGGTGACCGATTGCGGCACGTTCACCCTCGATCAGGGTGAGCGCGTGCCTGAGGACGCGGGGTTGTGCCTGCTCACGGCGTCGAAAGAAGGCCGGGTGGCCCAGCTCGAGGTGACCGCCCCGACGGTCGAGGGCGACCCGATCATCACCGTCTACGCGACCCGCCCCGACGGCGGCATCGAGGTGGTGGAGGACACGCGCCAGGACGAATTCGGCGCGAAGGAGGTAACCCGCGAGATCTGCACCGGCCCGATCATCGACGAGAACGGCCTCCACTTCACTGCGTGCGGCTCCTGAGACGGAGCGGGGGCCCATGGGCGGGAGCGGGCGCGGGCAGAGCGGGCGCGGGCAGAGCGGGCGCGGGCAGAGCGGGCGCGGGCAGAGCGGGCGCGGGCAGAGCGGGCGCGGGCTGGCCGGCAGTCCGGGGTCAGCCGACTCGGAAGGCGCCAGGGGTGGTGCCGGTGGCCTCCCGGAATGCTCGGCGGAGCTGGGTCTCGCTCGTGAAGCCGCAGGCGGGGGCCAAGTCGGCGATCGGGCGGTTGGGGTGCAGGCGGAGGAGGCGCTGGGCCTCGGTGGTGCGCAGGTGGCGTAGTTCGCCGGCCAGGGAGCGGGGCTCGTCGGCGAAGAGGCGGAACAACGCCCGGCGGGACAGGTGGCAGGCGACGGCGACGGTGTCGGCGTTCAGGTGGGGGTCGCGGAAAGAGCGGCGCAGGTGGTTCAGGACCTGCTCGCGGGCCAGGTCGCCGGGTGGTGGGGGTGTGCCGGCGGCCAGCGACAGGGCCTCGCCCAGCAGGCCGATCGCGTGGGGGACGAAGGTGGCGGGGATGTCCGGTGGCAGCGCGCGGAAGAACGCGGCTACCGCGCCGGCCGGGCCTGTGCCGGTCAGGGGGACGGCTGCGGCCCGGCGCAGCGAGCGTTCGGGGACCAGGCCGCGCGGCACCTGCACGACCACCTGCTCGAACGGGTCGGCGAAGGTGAAACCGAAGGGGCGGGTGCTGTCGCAGAAGACCAGATCACCCGGCGCCAGGCGGGCCGTGCGGCCGTCCTGTGAGAACTCGCTGCGGCCGCTGACCTGGATGGTGGCGAGCGCGTAGGCGCCGGCGGTGTCGTCCGTGCGGCGCACCCGGTGCGGGGACGCGGCGACCGTGGTGACGCGCAGGTCGCCGGCACCGGACGGGCGCAGCCGGGCCTCGAACGGAGGCGGGCCCAGGGGTTCGGCGGTCAGGGGGACGAACGCGCGGGTGATCGCCGCCCGGTAGTCGCTGAACTTCATACCCCGATCATGGATCAGCCGAGGGCCTCCTTGGTTGCGGCGACAACCTCTGCGGGCGACGGCAGGGCCGGGCCGGCCGGGCCGGTGACCGGGCCGACGACGCGGTAGCCGTCCTGGCGCAGGCGCTCGATGGTGCGGCCCACGGCCGGTTTGGTGATCATTGTCGGGCCCATCATCGGGAAGAAGACGACCGGCACGGTCGCGGCCAGGATCACGCCGCCGAGCAGATTCGGGGCGGCGCCGGACGCCGCCACCGACAGCATGTTGGCCGTGGCGGGCAGGACCAGGACGGCGTCGTGCGACGCGGCCAGCGCCGCCTGGTTGTCGGTCGGCCACTTGGCGGGGTCGTCCCCGGTCACCACCCGATCAGCGTGCAGCGCCACCGTCGGCGCGGGCAGGAACAGCCGCGCCGAGTGTGTCATGACGACCGTGATCGAGGCGCCGAGGTCGGCGCGCAGGGCGTTCAGATAGGCCGGGAGCCCGGTGACGGCGATGGAGCCCGAGGCCCCCACGAGCAGCTTTGTCATGACCCAACGGTCACCCCGGTGGCCGGCTCCCCCGCACACCGTGAGTGCCAGGCGGCGATCAACCAGTGCCGGGTTTTCGAGCGCCACCACTCACTCAGGTCGCCGTGGCGTGGTGAGCGTTCCGGGCGCGCCAGCGCCCTGCTCGCCGCGCCGCGGCCCTCGGCGTGAGCGACGGTCTATATGCCCCACCCCGCTACGACATCCCGATCTTGACCTTATGAAGTGATGATCAGATAGAGCCAGCCGGCCAGGATCAGCCCGAGGACGACCGCCATCGCCCATGTCGGAATGCGATGACCGCCGGCTCGATTGCGCTGGATCTCGGCGCGGATGCGGTCGCCCTTGCGCTGGACGCGACCCACTCGCACGTCAGCGTCGGAGCGCTCGGGCTGGTCGGGAAGTGACATGTCCCGACCAGCCTAAACCCCACTACATGCTGGCGATCAGGCGCTCCACGCGCTCGTCGTAGGCCCGGAACGGGTCCTTGCACAGGACTGTCCGCTGGGCCTGGTCGTTGAGCTTGAGGTGCACCCAGTCGACGGTGAAGTCGCGGCGCTTCTCCTGGGCGTGGCGGATGAACTCGCCGCGCAGGCGGGCCCGGGTGGTCTGCGGCGGGGTCTCCTTGGCCTCGAAGATCTCCAGGTCGTTGGAGATGCGGTCGACCTGCTTGCGCTTCTCCATCAGCGCGTAGAGGCCGCGGCCCCGGCGCACGTCGTGGTAGGCCAGGTCGAGCTGGGCGATGCGCGGGTGCGACATCGGGATCTCGTGTTTGGCCTGGTAGCGCTCGATCAGCTTGTATTTGGAGACCCAGTCGATCTCGCGGGCGACCGGGTCGAGGTTCTCGGTCTCGATGGCGTCGAGCACCCGGCCCCACAGCTCGACGACCCGCTTGGCGGTCTGGTCGCCGCCGCGGCGCTCGACGAACTCGGTCGCCTTGGCCAGGTATTCGCGCTGGATCTCGAGGGCGCTGACCTCCTTGTTGTTGGCCAGGCGGATCTTGCGGCGGCCGGTGACGTCGTGGCTGACCTCGCGGATGGCCCGGATCGGGTTTTCCAGGGACAGGTCGCGCATGACCACGCCGGCCTCGATCATGCGGAGCACGATGTCGGCGCTGCCCACCTTGAGCAGGGTGGTGACCTCGTTCATGTTCGAGTCGCCGACGATCACGTGCAGGCGCCGGTAGCGCTCGGCGTCGGCGTGCGGCTCGTCGCGGGTGTTGATGATCGGCCGGGACCGGGTGGTGGCGCTGGAGACGCCCTCCCAGATGTGCTCGGCGCGCTGCGACAGGCAGAACACGGCCCCGCGCGGGGTCTGCAGCACCTTGCCGGCGCCGCAGATCAGCTGGCGGGTGACGAGGAACGGGATGAGGACGTCGGCGAGCCGGCCGAACTCGCCGTGCCGTGACACGAGGTAGTTCTCGTGGCAGCCGTACGAGTTGCCGGCGGAGTCGGTGTTGTTCTTGAACAGGTAGATCTCGCCCGCGATCCCCTCGTCGTGCAGCCGTTTCTCGGCGTCGACGAGAAGGCCCTCGAGGATCCGCTCGCCGGCCCGGTCGTGGGCGACCAGGTCGGTGACGGAGTCGCACTCGGGCGTCGCGTACTCGGGGTGGGAACCGACATCCAGGTAGAGGCGGGCGCCGTTACGGAGAAAGACGTTGCTGCTGCGTCCCCAGGACACCACTCGGCGGAACAGGTAGCGAGCCACTTCGTCCGGAGACAGCCGCCGCTGCCCCCGGTAGGTGCACGTGACTCCGTACTCGGTCTCGAGGCCGAAAATTCGCCGTTCCATGACGAAACATTAGCCTCATCGGCCACCCGATGGCAGCCATCAAACCCCTAGCAGGCCAACGAGAACCCGGGACACCGTGTCCTCGAGGCGTGGCTCCGGCGCCGGCCGGCCACCGGCCAGCGCCGCCGTCAGGTGAGGGTGCCGTCCCTCGGCGACGACGTGGGCCAGATAGGCGCCCTGCCTACGGCGCGCGTCCGGGCCGGCCTCGTTCAGGACGAAGGCGGCGGTGAGGGTGGTCAGCACGGCGTACGCCTCCAGCTTGCGCCCCACCTCGGCCGGGTGCCCGTCCAGCACCGCCAGGACGTGCTCCAGCAGGCCGGCGCCGTGCGGGCCGAGCGGCGCCCGGGTGAGCACGAGCTCGGGCAGCCAGCGGTGCCGCAGCATCAGCTCGCGCGCCTGCCGGGCCACCTCGAGCAGGCCCGGCAGCCAGGGGCCGCCCGGCTCGGGCAGCTCGTATCCGGCCGCGACCTCGTCGGTCATCAGGTCGAGCAGGTCGTCCCGGCTGTCGACGTAGCGGTAGAGCGACGCCGCCCCGGTGCCCAGCTCGGCCGCGACCCGACGCATCGAGACCGCGGCCAGGCCCTCCCGGTCGGCCAGGGCGATCGCGGCCGCGGTCACCTCGGCCCGGGAACGTTCGGCGGGCCGCCCGACGCCCGTACGCCGCTCCCGGAGCCACACCGGAACTCCACTTTCGGTCACGCCCCAGCTTAGCTAACATCGTTCGCGAACACTGTTCTCGAATGAGGGAGGCCGCGATGACCTCGGACACCGCGCACAACGGCGACGTGCGGCTCGCCGTCGACGACCTCGGCGGCGCCGGCGGCGACCCGCTGCTGCTGATCATGGGGCTGGGGGTCTCCCGCTTCTACTGGCCCGACGGGTTCGTCGCCGGGCTGATCGACGCCGGCTTCCACGTGGCGTCGTTCGACGGCCGCGACTCCGGCGGCTCCACCCGCTTCGACGGCGCCCCGGCCACCGATCCGCTGTCCGGGCTGCTGCGCCGGCGGCCGCTCGCCTACACGGCCGAGGACATGGCCGACGACACCGTCGCCGTGCTCGACGCGCTCGGCTGGCCGCGGGCCCACCTGTTCGGCGTCTCGCAGGGCGGCCTGGTCGCCCAGCGGACCGCGCTGCGCCACCCGGAGCGGGTGCTCACGATGACCACCTACGCCGCCGTGCCCAGCGACGCCCGGGGCCTCGGGGTGCTGCGCTACGTGCGCCTGCCGTTCCTGGTGCGCATGGCCCGCATGCGCCATCCCGCCGGCCGCGACGGTGACGTGGCGGCCGGGATGGACCTGCTGCGGGCGGTCGCCTCGCCGATCTACCCGTTCGACGAGGAGGACGCCCGGCGGCGCGTGGAGCGCGAACTGGACGCCGGGCTGCCCAGCGGGGTCCGGGACAGCCGCGCCCAGGCCCGGCAGACCAGCGCCTCCTGGCACGGCCCGCGCCTGCGTGAGCTGCGCGTGCCCACTCTCGTGATGCACGGCGAGCGCGATCCGCTCGGCCGCCCCTCCGCCGGCCGGCGCATCGCGGCGTCGGTGCCGGGCGCCCGCTACGTCGAACTGCCGGGCGCGGGTCACGACCTGCCACGGGAGGTCTGGCCGACGGTGATCCGCGAGATCCGCGCGCTCGCCATAGACTCACGGGCGGGATGAACGTTCTGGTCACCGGTGGCGCCGGGTTCGTCGGCTCGCACTTCGTGCGGGCCGTCCTCGACGACCGGCTGGTGGGCCTTCAGGGTGCGCCGGTCACGGTTCTCGACAAGCTTCTGTACGCCGGGACGGCGTTCGCCAACCTCAACGACGTCGCCCACGCGAAGCGGCTCGACTTCCACCCGGGCGACGCGGCCGACGCGGCGATCGCCGAGATGGCCCTGCGCGGCTGCGACACGGTCGTGAACTGCGCCTTCTCCCCCGGCCCGGACCACGTGCTGGCCACGGCGGCGCTGCTGGAGGCCGCCCACCGTCAGGGCGTCGCCCGATTTGTTCACATGTCGTCGGATTCCGTGTACGGGTCGATCCCCGAGGACCCGGTCGGCGAGGATTTCCCGCTGTCACCGACGACGCCGGCCGCCGCCTGCGTGGCCGGCGCCGACCTGCTGGCGGCGGCCTTCCACCGCACGCACGGGCTGCCGGTTGTCATCGTCCGGGCCGCCACCACGTACGGAAGCCACCAATCACCCTCCGCGACACTCCCCCGGGCCGTCACGGGGCTGCTGGAGGGGCGCACGGTGCCGATGTGCCCGGAGCGGGTGCGGGACTGGCTGCACGTCGACGACCTCTGCCAGGCGATGGCCGTGGCGACGACGTCGGGCACGGCCGGCGAGACGTACCACGTCGGCGGTTCGGTCGAGCTGAACGAGCGTGACCTGCTCGAACTGGTGCTGGCCGAGGTCGGCGCGGAAGCCGGGCAGGTGACCGTCGTGCCGCCGGGGCCCGGCGACGACCGGCGCTACGCCCTGGACGACGAGAAGATCCGCACCGAGCTGGGCTGGCAGCCGCGGGTCGAGTTCACGTCGGGCCTGGCCCGGACGGTGCGCTGGTACCGCGACCATCCGGACTGGTGGCGCCCCCAGCTCGGCTGACGGCGCGTCAAAGCTCGGGGCGCGGCTGTTACCGCCGCGCCCCGGTGCAAGTCAGGATCCGTCGCCGTTGACGCCGTCGGCCGGCTCGGCCGGGTCCTTCGGCTCGGCCGCCTTGCCCTTGGCGCCCGCCTTGCCCTTGGCGTCCGCCGTGTTCGCCGCGCCCGCCTTGTCGGCCGCGTCCTCCTCGGAGGCCGCGGAGACGGTCGGCTTGTCGGTGGCCGGGCTCGGCGGGGCGGCGTCGACGTCGCCCAGCTCCTTCTCCGGCACGTCCTGGCCGCCCTCGAGCAGCGTGGTCAGCGCCGCACCGGCGATCCGGCGGAAAGCGCGGCCCTTACGGCGCCGGTCGAGCACCGCCACCTCGAGCTGCTTCACGGTCAGCTGACGGGTGGCGCCGTTCTCGCCGCCCACACTGCCCAGCGCCTCGGCCGCCAGAGCCAGCGCGGCCGGCAGGTCGGCCGCGGTGTCGTGCCGCTCACGCAGCACGTTCGAGATCGCCTCGGCCTGCCCGCCCATCGCCATGAAGCCGGGCTCGTCCATCACCGAACCGTCGTAGGTGATCCGGTAGAGCTCGTCGGTCTCGGGCGAGGAGCCGACCTGCGCGACGCAGATCTCCACCTCGTACGGCTTCTGGGTCTCGGTGAAGATGGCGCCCAGCGTCTGCGTGTACGCGTTCGCGAGGCCGCGCCCGGTCACGTCGCGCCGGTCGTAGCTGTAGCCGTTGAGGTCGGCCATCCGCACGCCGGCCCGGCGCAGGTTCTCGAACTCGTTGTACCGGCCGACCGCGGCGAAGCCGATCTTGTCGTAGATCTCGGAGATCTTGCGGAGCGTGGTGATGTTCTCGGCGACCAGCAGGATGCCGCCCTCGTACGTCAGCACCACGGCGGAGCGGCCGCGGGCGATGCCCTTACGGGCGTACTCCGAGCGGTCACGCTGGACCTGCTCGGGTGATGCGTAGAACTGCATGGCCACGGGTGGCTACTCCCTCATGAAGTCGACTGCGGGCTCTTGTCGGCGGGCGTCTAGCCGCCCGGGTTCTCCATGCGGCCGGAGACCACCTGCTCGGCCACCGCGGTGATCTCCTGCTCGGACAGACGGTGGGTGCCGTTGGCCGTCGCGCTCATCACCACCGGGAAGATCTTGCGGGTCAGGTCGGGCCCGCCCGTCGCCGTGTCGTCGTCGGCCGCGTCGTACAGCGCCTCGACGGCCAGCCGCACCGCGTCGTCGGTGCTGATGCCGGGCCGGTACTTCTTCTTCAGCGCCGACTTCGCGAACAGCGACCCGGAACCGATCGAGTCGTAGCCGGTCTCCTCGTAGAGCCCGCCGGCCACGTCGAAACTGAAGATGCGCCCCACCCGGGCCGGGTCGGACGGCGTCAGATCGAAGCCCGCGAACAACGGCACCACCGCGAGGCCCTGCATGGCCGCGCCGAGGTTGCCGCGCACCATGCCGGCGAGCCGGTTCGCCTTGCCGTCGAGCGAGAGCATGGTGCCCTCGATCTTCTCGTAGTGCTCCAGCTCCACCTGGAACAGCCGCATCAGCTCGATGCCGATGCCGGCCGTGCCGGCGATGCCGATCAGCGAGTACGAGTCGGCGGGGTGCACCTTCTCGATGTCGCGGCTCGCGATGAGATTGCCCATGGTCGCCCGCCGGTCGCCGCCCATGACCACGCCCTCGGCGGTGGCGATGGCCACGATCGTCGTCCCGTGCGGCGCGATGTCAGCGGCCATTCCCGGCGGCAGGGGCCGGCGCCCCGGCAACATCTCGGGCGCCGCCTGGGTCAGGAACTGCGTGAAGGACGACGTCCCCGAGTTTTGGAAGAACGCTGGTAGACGCCCGGATGGATCAAAGTCCATTGCCACGTGGTTCCTTTCAGATACGTGATCGCCTCGGCGAGGAACACAGGGTTGTCCCGGAACTGCCCGAGCCCGCCGTTGCAGTTGAAGCACAATATCCCGCGCACCCACCCAGTGCGATGATCGTGATCGACGTGTTGAGGGTCAGGAGCGCCACAGATCGCACACACCCCACCCTGCTCCGCCAGAAGCTCTCGGGCGTCCGCTTCGGTGATGCCATATCGATGCCGCAGGTGATACTCGCGCGTCCCGCCGTAGAGCCGCTCTTTCGACTCTCGACCACGAGCGTTGTGGCACGGCTTGCAGTAGCGGCCATGCCCTCCGCTGTCGTTACGGCTGCGGGGAAACTCCAGCAGTGGCTTCGTCTCCCCGCAGTCCGGGCAATAGCGGTGCCCTTCGGGCACCACACGCCGAGCCTGGACGTCCCGACCCGCCTGTTCGCGAAGCCGCTTGGCATAGCTCGCCTTGGACCGCACGTTGAAGCAATCCTTGCAATAACTGCCGCGGCCGGACGGCCGCTTGCTGCTCGCGCAAAAGAGATCGAGCGGCTTCCACTCGCCGCAATCGCGACAGCGTCGCCGCCCGTCCTCGTCATCATTCGGGAGAGGCATGTCCGTTTTGCCCGCCTATGCCCTATTCGCCCCCTTTTTGCACGTAGCCACGGACGAACTCTTCTGCGTTCTCCTCCAAAACGGAGTCGATTTCGTCGAGGAGGTCGTCTACGTCTTCGGTGATTTCGGCGTGCCGCTCGGCTACCTCCGGGTTGGCCTCAGTGGTGACGTCCTCAACCTCTGAGTCCTGCCGGCCCTTGCCGGACTGCGACTGACCGCCGGTGTCTCGAGTTGCCATGGGGTACCACCTTTCTAGCCACCCGAAGCCCGCGACATCGGGTGGCTAAAACCTACCTCGCCGTTGTGACAAAAAACCGCCCGCGGCCGCTGGTGTTTCTCAGCGGCTGGTGATGACTTCCAGGAGGTCCTTCGCGCTCTCGCACTTGTCGAACAGCGCGCCCACGTGCTTCTTCGTCCCGCGCTCGGGCTCCATCATCGGCACGCGCACCAGCGACTCGCGCCCGACGTCGAAGATGACCGAGTCCCAGCTCGCCGCGACCACTTCGGACGCGTACTGGGCCAGGCAGCGGCCGCGGAAGTACGCCCGTGTGTCCTCCGGCGGCTCGGACATGGCCAGCTGCACGTCGGCCGGGTCGAGCAGCGTCTTCATCGAGCCGCGCGCGACCAGGCGGTGGTAGAGGCCCTTCTCGGGGCGCACGTCGGAGTACTGGAGGTCGACCAGCTGGAGTTTCGGCGACGACCAGTTCAGCTCCTCGCGCTCGCGGTAGCCCTCGAGCAGCCGCAGCTTGGCCACCCAGTCGAGGGTGTCGGCGCACTCGAACGGGTCGCGGCCGAGCTTGTCGAGGATGTCCTCCCAGCGGTCGAGCACGTCGAGGGTCTGCTCGTCGGCGTCGTCGCCCTCGCGCTCCTCGACGAACGCGCGGGCCCGCTCGTAGTACGCCCACTGCAGGTCGAGCGCCGTGAGGCGGCGGCCGTCGCGCAGCCGCATGAGGTGTTTGAGCGACGGGTCGTGGCTGACCGACTTGAGCTCGCTGACCGGGTCGGCGATGCCGAGGTCGCCGCTGAAGACCTTTTCCTCGATCATGTTGAGGACCAGCGACGTGGTGCCGACCTTGAGGTAGGTGGCGATCTCGGACAGGTTGGCGTCGCCGATGATGACGTGCAGGCGCCGGTATTTGTCGGCGTCGGCGTGCGGTTCGTCGCGGGTGTTGATGATCGGCCGCTTCAGGGTGGTCTCGAGTCCGACCTCGACCTCGAAGAAGTCGGCGCGTGAGGAGATCTGGAAGCCGGAGCCGGAGCCGTCCTGGCCGAGCCCGACGCGGCCGACGCCGGTGAAGATCTGCCGGGTGACGAAGAACGGCGTCAGGTGGGCGACGATGTCGGCGAACGGCGTCTGCCGGCGCATGAGGTAGTTCTCGTGCGAGCCGTACGAGGCGCCTTTGTTGTCGGTGTTGTTCTTGTAGAGCTGGATACGGTGGGTGCCGGGGATGGTGGCCGCCCGCCGTGACGCCTCGGCCATGACGCGCTCGCCGGCCTTGTCCCACTTGACGACGTCGAGCGGGGTGGTGCACTCGGGCGTGCTGTACTCGGGGTGCGCGTGGTCGACGTAGAGCCGGGCGCCGTTGGTCAGTATCACGTTGGCCAGGCCGAGGTCTTCGTCGGCGAGGGCGTCCGCGGGGTCGTAGGCGGCTCCGGAGTAGGTGAATCCGCGTGCGTCGCGCAACGGCGACTCTTCCTCGTAGTCCCACCGGGCCCGGCCGCCGCGGTTCAACTCGGGTCGTGCGCCGTAGGCATTGACCACCTGTGATGAGGTGACCATGGGGTTGGCGCCGGGCTGCCCCGGGACGGAGATGCCGTACTCGACCTCGGTGCCCATAATCCGTCGAACGCTCATGCGACCACCCCGCCCGCCGTGCTGCCCCTGCTGCTCATGTACCGAGCCTAGACGCTCTGGCGCTGGTTCTCGCCCCGGCCCGTGCCCGGTAAAGCACGCTCGGTGGCCGTTATCGGCCTCCCCGAGCCGCCCCCGGAGATCTTGCGGGCCAGGGCTTGGGCCGGAAGTTCCACCATTCGGTACGACAGCCACGCCAGCCCTATCGCCGAGGTGAGGTACGTAATCCCTGCGAGCAGCCGTACGGGCACGGGCTGCGTCCCGAGTTCCGGGACGAGGCGGAGCATAAGGAAGAGCAGCACGACGTGCAGCAGATACAGCGAGTAGCTGATCTGTCCGAGCCACGGCAAAACGAGAGGCATGGTCCGGTTTCGCATGGCGTATGCGAAAAGGACCGTGGCGATCAGGGCGGCCGTGGTGGCGTACGTCCTCTGAGAACCGAGGAGTCCGAGAGTGACCATCGTCAGGGCGGTGAGGCCGGCGAAGCGGCCGATCTGCCCGTGCTGCCACCGGTAGACGACGGTGCCCGCGAACATCACCGCCAGGAACGTCAGGGCTTGCGGTGAGGAGGCGACGGTGCTGCCGGCGTTGGGATGCCCGTTGAGCGCCGGAACAAACACGACGGCCAGGCCGAGCACGCCGGCGGCCTTGAGGCAGCGCTGCTTCAGACAAGCAAGAACAACCAAAACCAGAATCAGCAGGAGTACGCCTGCGAGTGCGCGCCGGTGCGCGAAGGAACCGCCCAACAGGTCGTCGGGCAGGTGCGGCCCGGCCAGCAGCGCGACCAGGGCCAGCCCGCCCGCCCACCAGGCGCTGAGCCGGTGCAGCCGCCAGGCGTGGAGCCCGGTGACGATCAGGTAGAACACCATCTCGTACGACAGGGTCCAGAAGACCCGGACCACACCGCGCACCCCGGCCAGGTCGGGGGTCATGCTCGCGTGGGCGAGGACGCCGGTGACCGTCTCGGTGCGCAGGGAGCCCGGCCAGTGCATGAGGCCCGCCGTGACCAGCAGGGTGACCAGGGCGATGGTGACCAGATAGGCCGGGTAGATCCGCAGCAGGCGGCCGGTCCAGAACCGGCGCAGCGAGCCGTGGCGTTCCAGCGACATCGGGATGACGTACCCGCTGACCAGGAAGAACAGCAGTACCGCGTACTTACCCAGGTCGATCTGCCGGTAGATCGCCATGTGGCGCTCGACGCCGATGATCTGCGGGCTGAGGTGAAAGAGGACGACCGTCAGCGCGGCGTAGCCCCGGAGCGCGTCCAGCCACGCCATGCGTCTCATGGTGGGTAGAACGAGAACGCGGGCCGGGGGAAACCCCCGGCCCGCGCCCGATAACCGTCGTTACAGGTACTGACCGGTGTTGCTGGCCGTCTCGATGGAGCGGCCGGCCTCGGCGCCCTTGCCGCCGGAGACGAGCGTGCGGATGTAGACGATCCGCTCGCCCTTCTTGCCGGAGATGCGGGCCCAGTCGTCGGGGTTGGTCGTGTTGGGCAGGTCCTCGTTCTCGCGGAACTCGTCGACGCAGGAGTCGAGCAGGTGCTGCAGGCGCAGCCCCTTCTTGCCGGAGGTGAGGAACTCCTTGATGGCCATCTTCTTGCCACGGTCCACGATGTTCTGGATCATCGCGCCGGAGTTGAAGTCCTTGAAGTACAGGACCTCCTTGTCACCGTTGGCGTAGGTGACCTCCAGGAAGCGGTTCTCCTCGGACTCCGTGTACATCCGCATGACCACGGCGTCGATCATCGCGGCCACCGTGACGTCGGCGTCGTTGCCGTGCTCGGCCAGGTCGTCCGTGCTCAGCGGAAGGCCGGACAGGATGTACTTGCCGAAGATGTCCTTGGCCGCCTCGGCGTCCGGGCGCTCGATCTTGATCTTCACGTCGAGCCGGCCCGGCCGCAGGATGGCCGGGTCGATCATGTCCTCGCGGTTGGAGGCGCCGATCACGATCACGTTCTCCAGGCCCTCGACGCCATCGATCTCGCTGAGGAGCTGAGGAACGATCGTGTTCTCCACGTCGCTGGAGACACCGGAGCCACGGGTCCGGAAGATCGAGTCCATCTCGTCGAAGAACACGATCACCGGGGTGCCCTCGCCGGCCTTTTCACGGGCCCGCTGGAAGACCAGGCGGATGTGCCGCTCGGTCTCACCGACGTACTTGTTCAGCAGCTCCGGGCCCTTGATGTTGAGGAAGTAGCTGGTGTGCTTCTCCTCGCCCCGGCGCTCGGCGATCTTCTTGGCCAGCGAGTTGGCCACCGCCTTGGCGATCAGGGTCTTGCCACAGCCGGGCGGGCCGTAGAGCAGGATGCCCTTCGGCGGGCGCAGCTGGTGCTCCCGGAACAGGTCGGCGTGCAGGAACGGCAGCTCCACCGCGTCGCGGATCTGCTCGATCTGCGAGTGCAGACCGCCGATGTCGGTGTAGTCGACGTCGGGGACCTCCTCGAGGACGAGCTCCTCGACCTCGCTCTTGGGGATCCGCTCGTAGGCGTACGCCGAACGCGGCTCGATCATCAGCGAGTCGCCCGCGCGGAGCTTGCTGATCTCGAGCGAGTCGGCCAGGGAGACGATGCGCTCCTCGTCGGCGTGCGAGACGACCAGAGCACGGTCGCCGCGCTCCCCGTCGGGGCCCGCGAGGACCTCCTTGAGGGTGACGACCTCGCCGGTGCGCTCGAAGCCGAAGGCGTCGACCACGTTGAGGGCGTCGTTGAGCAGGACTTCCTGGCCCTTTTGGAGGTCTTCGACCGTCAGGGACGGCGAGACCGCCACACGGAGCTTGCGGCCGCCGGTGAAGACATCGACGGTGCCGTCCTCGTGCAGTTCCAGGAATACGCCGTAGCCGCTGGGCGGCTGGGCGAGCCGGTCAATCTCTTCCTTGAGAGTGACGATCTGGGCCCGGGCTTCCTTCAAGGTCGCCACGAGCCGGTCGTTGTTCTCGGTCACTCGGGCCAGCTGCGCCTGCGTCGCCGCAAGCCGTTCCTCGAGCTGCCGGACGTGTCGTGGGCTTTCGGTCAACTTCCGCCTGACAAGGGCGAGTTCCTCCTGCAGGAACGCGACCTGGCTGGAGAGATCGTTGGCCTCTTTTTCCCAACGTGCGGCGCGGTTGTCCGCCTCGTCGCTGCGTGCCACGTCCCACCTCCCCGGGGGCTCGAACGTCTTGGGTTAACACTAGCCGCTGCGGGCCGGATTTCGACCCATGCAACACCCTCGTCACCGAGTCTTGATCCATTCGGCTGGTCCTCGCAAGTGACTTGTCGGAGGGTTCCGGTACGGTCGGCGAGGGGCTATTCGCGGGAGGTACGGGTGTCGGCACAGACCGGTAACGACGAGCTGCAGGTCTGGGTCGATCAGGACCTGTGCACCGGTGACGGGCTCTGCGTGCAGTACGCGCCGGAGGTCTTCGAGCTCGACATCGACGGACTCGCCTACGTCAAGGACACCGCCGGTGAGCTGCTGCAATCCCCCGGTGAGCGCACGGCCGTGCCGTCCCGGCTGCTGCTCGAGGTGATCGACTCGGCCAAGGAGTGTCCCGGCGACTGCATCCACGTCGTGCGGCGCGCCGACGACGTCGAGATCGCCGGCCCCGACGCCGCCTGAGACTCTTTACGTACGGCCGTTTTCCGCTCCCCGACGGCCCGGGGGTTCAGTCGTGAATTCGCGGAAAAAGTCACACGCCGGAAACCGAAGTTTAGAGTGTCGGCCGTCCCACCAGAGAGGCGACGACGCGCGAAAACTCCTCAAGTCGGGCGATTTGTCCGGGTCCGCCGTCGTCGAGCGTCTTGCCGAAGCGCAGCGCGTCGTGCCGGATCGTCTGCCGGGACTCGCCCTCGTCCATGCCGGGCGGCGGCACCGCGTCGTCGACCGAGCTCAACAGCAGGTAGACGTCGATGCTGTCGACCCGGGCCTGCCCGTTGGACGTGCGGGTGAGCCGCCGCCGGCAGCCCACCTCGGTGACCGTGGACAGCGGCACCACCCGCAGCGACGAGGTCATCGAGCCGACCGGGCCATCACCGGGCGCCACATCCTCACCGTGCCACAGCACCAGGCGGCTGCCGTCACAGATGACGACCTCCTGCCAGACGCCGTTCACCTCGTTGACGAAGCGCTCCAGGGTGAAGCAGAGCACCGAGGCGCCGCGCAGGACCCCGAAGAGCGCGTCGAGCGCCACCTCGGGGTCGCGCAGATAGGCCCGGGCGGCCGAGTCGAGGTCCTGGTAGGGCGACCAGTCGGGGAAGACAGCCGGCATCTCGTTGCTGCCGCCGAACGGCGGAGAACTCATAGCGCCCACCCGATCCTCCCCGGTAATTCGTGCCGCTTGGAAGCTACCCGAACCCGGTGGGTGCCGTCACATCTCCGGGGCCTCTTCGGGGCTCTCGTCGTCCGAGCGAGTGTCATCGATCTCGGCCACGGCCGCGGCGGCCAGCGCGGCCTGGGCGGCGCGGCGCAGCGCGTACGCCTCGGCGCCCTTGCTCGGCTTGCGCCGGCGCGGCGGGGCGGTGACACCCGGGGCGAGCTTGCGCGCCGAGACCAGGAACGCGGTGTGCGCGATCATCCGGTGGTCGGGGCGCACGGCCAGGCCCTCGGCGTGCCAGTCGCGCACCAGCGACTCCCAGGCCCGCGGCTCGGTCCAGCCGCCGCGCTCGCGCAGCGCCTCCACCAACTCGGACATCTGCGGCGTGGTCGCCACATAGCCGATGAAAACTCCGCCCGGGATGAGCGAGCGCTCGACCATGTCGAGCGCCTCCCACGGGGTCAGCATGTCCAGGATTATCCGGTCGAAACCGGTCTCGGTGTTGGTCGCCACGTCGCCGTGGTGCACGTGCCAGGCCGGGTGGGGGCCGCCCAGGAAGGCCTCGACATTTTTGCGGGCGATCGCGGCGAAGTCCTCGCGCAGCTCGTACGAGTGGAGCTCGCCCCCGGTGCCGATGGCGCGCAGCAGCGACATCGACAGGGCGCCCGAGCCGACGCCGGCCTCGAGCACCTTGGCCCCGGGGAAGACGTCGCCCATGGCCACGATCTGGGCCGCATCCTTGGGATAGATGACCTGGGCGCCGCGCGGCATCGACAGCACATAGTCGCTGAGGAGCGGGCGGAGCGCGAGATAGGCCGTACCACCGGACGAAGTCACCACGCTGCCGTCCGGCAGCCCGATCAGGGCGTCGTGGGCGAGCGCGCCCCGGTGCGTGTGGAACTCCTTGCCCGGTTGCAGCACGATCGTGTGCATCCGGTTCTTCGGGTCCGTGAGCTGGACGCGATCGCCCTCCCGGAACGGCCCGCGGTGGGCGGGCAGCGAGTCGGTGTCGACGGCGGCAGGCGTAAGGGTCACAGCTTCGTTCACTTCCGTTGCTTGATAGGTCGTCGGGGTTCCAGCACCTGGGCGACGTCGCCGACGCGGAGCACCCCGACGACATCGTCGCCGGAGATGACCACGTACTGCGCGGCGGGATGCGCCTGGAGGGCGCGCACCACCTGCTCGCCGCTGAGGTCCAGCGGCAGCGCGGGCACCGCGTCACGCGAGCGCGACACGCTGTCCACCGCCACCCACGGGCGGCGATCCACGGGAACCCGCTCGGCGGCGACCGGGTCGACCAGTGCGGTGAGATTACCGGCCGAGTCCGAGACGGCCAGCACCACGTTCGGCCGCGGGTCCTCCGAACGGCGCCGCTGCGCCTCGCCGAGGGGGGTGCCGGCGGGCACGGTGAGCAGCGGGCGGGCCAGCTCGCGCAGCTTCACCAGCGGGAAGCGCCGGGTCATCCGGGCCAGCCGGATCGACTGGCCGGCGCCCTGCCACAGCGTGAAGACGACGAGCAGGACGAAGAGCATGCCGAACAGGGTCAGCGTGCCCAGCTGGTAGAACCACAGGGCGACCATGGCGGTGCCGAAGGCCAGGACCCGCCCGGCCCAGCCGGCGGCCTCGGTGGCCCGGTTCCGGTCCTTGATCAGCGCCCACAGCCCCGCCCGCAGCGCCCGGCCGCCGTCGAGCGGCAATCCGGGCAGCACGTTGAACAGCGCGACCAGGATGTTGCTGGCGGCGAGCTGAAAGGCGATCTGACCCGCTGTCGTACGGTCCGGGAGCGCCACCGTGGCCGCGGTGGCCAGCCCGCCGAGCACCAGGGACACGGCCGGCCCAGCCAGGCTGACCAGGGCGTCGATCCGCGGGGTGGGCGCGTCGCGGTCCATCTCGGTCCAGCCGCCGAGCAGCTCGAGCGTGATGCCGCGCACCCCGATGCCGAAGCGTCGGGCGGTCAGCGCGTGACCCAGCTCGTGCAGCAGCACGGAGCCGAGCAGGCAGATCACAAAACCGAAGCCGACCAGGTACGCCACCGGGCCGGGCAGGGCGAGGCCGTCGCGCACGTAGTTGCCGTACACATAGGTGACCAGCACGGCGAGCAGGATCATCGATCCGTTCACGAAGACCGGGATGCCCAGGACGTGCCCCACCGGCCGGGCGCCGCGGCGGTTCCTGGGTGTCGTCCTGCTCTCGTCCACGCCGTCGATGCTACGGAGTCGGTTTTCGTCGTACCCCTGCCCTAGCCTCTTGGACATGACAGCACCCACGGTCTCCCCACCCCCGCCCGGCTCCTCCCGCCGGGACTCCACCGACCGGCCGGCCGGGCCTTCGCTGTCGCCGTCGCGGGCGGCCGACTTCAAGACGTGCCCGCTGCTGTTCCGCTTCCGCACCATCGACAAGCTGCCCGAGCAGCCGTCGGCCGACCAGGTGCGGGGCACGCTGGTCCACGCGGTGCTGGAGAGCCTGTTCGACCTGCCCGCCGCCGAGCGCACCCCCGAGGCCGCGGCCGCCCTGGTCGAGCCGGCCTGGCAGCGGGTCCTGGCCGAGGAGCCCCGGGCGGCCGAGATCCTGAACGCGGCACCGCCCCGTGGCGTGACCGACCCCGCCGCCGTGGCCGCCGAGGCCGACGCCACCGGCTCCCCCGCCGCCTCCGGTGACCCCGCCGGCCTCGGCGCTCCTGTTTCGCCGATTCCCGGTCAGGCGGCGCTGGTCGAGGTGGCCGAGGCCGATGAGGCCGCCCGGCTGGCCCGTTTTCTCGACAGCGCCCGGGCCCTGCTGCCCGGCTACTTCGCGGTCGAGGACCCGCGCCGCCTCGAGCCGGCCCAGCGCGAGAGCCTGGTCTCCACGCTGATCGACGACGAGCTGCTGATCCGTGGATACATCGACCGCCTCGACATCTCCCCCGCCGGCGACCTGCGCGTGGTCGACTACAAGACCGGCGGCGCCCCGCGTGAGGCCTTCGAGGGCCGGGCCCTGTTCCAGCTGAAGTTCTACGCCCTGGTCCTGTGGCGCACCCAGGGCGTCGTCCCCCGCGTCCTGCGCCTGCTCTACCTCAAGGACGCCGAGGCCCTCGACTACAGCCCCGACGCCGAGGAGCTGGAGAGATTCGAGCGCACCCTGGTCGCCCTGTCCGCCGCCATCGAACGGGCCAAGCGCGACCAGGACTTCCGCCCCAAACCCAGCCGTCTCTGCGGCTGGTGCAACCACCAGGCGCTGTGCCCCGAGTTCGGCGGCACCCCACCGCCGTTCCCCGCCGCCCCCGACGTCCTCCAGATCGACACCACCCCCACCGACGACGACCGCCTGGCCTGACGGCCCATCATGACCACCCGCCAGTACGGGTCTCCACGCCTGATCCGGTCCCTCCCCGACGCCGCGTGGCTGCCCGCGGGCAGCACGGCCGAGGTGTGGGCCGGCGACAGGGCTTCGACATTCCTACGCTGTTCCTGGAGGGATTGTCGGCAATGGAGGGTGTGTCCCGCCTGACCCGGCAATACCTGCCCGCCGCGCAAAGGCGCCCCGAGGCCGGCGGCTCGTCGCGGGCGGCGGAGGCGCCCCAGGCCGCCACGTTCGGCGGCGGCGTGGAGACGCGGTGCGTCGGCTACGTCCGCAACATCGTCCCGGAGCCGGACGAGGGTTACCGGCTGCCCGTGCCGTTGGCGCATGTCCCGGTCTTCACGCCGCGCGATCCCGCCCTGGCCCCGGCCGAGGGCGCCGGCACGTGGATCGCCGCCGCGGAGGCCCCGGCGCTGCTGGCCGAACGGCACTGGTGGCCCATCGCCCAGGAAACCTTCGGCCTGCCGGGTGCAACCGCCGCCCGGTGAGTCAACGCTGTCGCTAGCCGGCGGGTGACAGGGCGCCCCCGGTGAAAGAGGGGGCGTCGCTCGGGAGGGGGTGACAGGGCGCCCCCGGTGAGGAGGGGCGTCGCTCGGGGGTGGGTGACCCAAGGCCGCCGGTCAATGGTGGACGCCGGCCGACGATGGCGCTACAGGCGGGTGACCGGGGACGCCGGGCCCGGGTGGACGTCGCCCGGGGTTACGGCGATCGCTTAGGGTGGCCGCCATGTACGCCGCTGTTGGCCTGGAGTGCCGGTGACCGCCCCGCGACCGCTGCGGATTCTGGTGGCCGATGCGGCGCCCATGCAGCGGTCGGGGCTCCGGATGGTTCTCACGGCGGCCCCGGCCGGCGGCGGCGCGGCCGAGATCGTGGTGGCGGGGGAAGCGGGGGACGGCGGCGAAGCGGTCGATCTCGCCCGGCGGCTGCTGCCCGATGTGCTGATCACCGATCTGGTGCTGCCGCGCGTCGACGGGCTCGGGGTCACCCGGGCCGTCACCGGGGCCGGGCTGCCCGTGCGGGTGCTGGTCATGGCGGCCGGCGACACCGACGACGACGTGCTCGCCGCCATCGCGGCCGGGGCGGCCGGTTTTCTGAGCAAGGACGTGCCGGGCGCGGAGCTGATCGCGGCCGTACGGGCCGTCGCCGCCGGCGGTGCCGTCATCACACCGTCGGTGCTGGCGCGGATCCTGGCTCGGGTCGCCGACGCTCTGCCGGCGCCCGAGACCACGACTGCCGGCAAGCTCGACGCGCTCACCGAACGGGAACGCGAGGTTCTCGTGCACGTCGCCCGCGGGCATTCCAACGCCGAGATCGCCGCCGCGCTGCGGGTCAGCGAGACCACGATCAAGACCCACGTCGGTCATGTCCTGACCAAGCTGCGCCTGCGCGACCGCACCCAGGCCGTCGTCCTCGCCTACGAGACGGGGCTGGTGAAGCCGGGCGCCTGACGCGCTGTCACGAATCGGGGGCCGGCCGGGTCTCCGTGACGAGACTAGGAGGCGCAGCATGGTCGCACCGGTGATCGTGGGTATCGACGGATCTGAGCAATCTCTGGCCGCAGTGCGGGTCGCGGCCCTTCAAGCGCGGCGCCGCGGGCTTCCGCTGCGGATCGTGCACGCCTTCATCTGGCCGTCCCTTCACGTGGGGGTCGGGCCGGTTGCCGACGACATGCCGGGGACGGGGCTCAGGCATCAGGCCGAGGATCTGCTCGCCGAAGCGGTCGCCGTAGCCGGCGACGTCGCCCCGGGCGTGCCGGTTGCCACGGCGCTGGTCGACGGGGCAGCCACGCCCGTACTCCTGCACGAGTCGCGGGGAGGGTCGCTTCTCGTGCTCGGGGATCGCGGGCTGGGCGGCGTCAGCGGGCTCATCATCGGGTCGGTGGCCGTGCACGCCAGCGCCCACGCGCACTGCCCGGTCCTCGTCGTCCGCGGTGACGACCATCCGGGCGGGCCCGTCGTGGTCGGTGTCGACGGGTCCGAGGGTTCGCGGCTGGCCGTCGCGGCGGCGTTCGAGCAGAGCGCCTTCCTCGGGGCCGATCTCGTCGCCGTGCTCGCCGGTGACGACAGCCCGGGGGCCCGGCTGCTGCTCAGCGAGGCGCTGGCCGGCTGGGGCGAGCGCTATCCCGACGTGACGGTGCGGACGGAGGCCGTACGGGAAAACGCTCGTCATGCTCTGATCGAAAGGTCGAAGACCGCTCGGCTCGTCGTCGTCGGCGCCCGGGGACGCGACACCTTCAAAGGTCTCGTGCTCGGCTCGGTCAGCCAGGCTCTCCTGCATCACGCGGCCTGCCCGGTCGAGGTCGTGCGCGCGGCCGCCGTGCTGCGGGAGAAGGGTGAGCCGGCGGACAACGTCGACGTGTTCATCGACCGGCCGGCCGAGGCGGTCTCCGGTCTCGTGCCGGACCGGCAGCTGATGGCCGAGCTGCTGGAGGATCTGCGGGCGGCCGGGGTCGACGTCTCCGGCGTGACCGTGCTGCACGGGCCCGAAGGGGTCCGGATCCTCGACAGTGACGGCAGCCGGCACGGATGGCATTCGCGGTTCGTCCGGTTCTTCCAGAACTGGGGGTACGACGACGCCATCCTCAACCTGTACGACGAGGGGCTGCGCAAGGGCGAGGTGGCCTTCATGATCCCGGCCGGGCCGGACGAGAAGCACGAGATCGCGCGTCTGGTCCGGCAGCGGCGGGGACATGCCGTGCACTACTTCGGGCCGGAGCGGGCGGAGTCCCTGAGCGGCCCGTGACGGGTGCGGACTATTTCGATCACCGTCGCGGCGGTGCGGTCGAGGTGGCTGCGCCCGTCCGGCAGTTTCGCGCCGGGGCTGATGTAGCTGAGCGGGCCGACGTGGGTGGCCGGGTCGAGCCGGTGCACCTCGACCTTGCCCTCGCGCCGGGCCCGGTTCCAGCCGCTGGATCGCAGCAGGGCCCACCGCTGCGGGAAGATGCGCGTCCCGGTCCGCTCGATCCAGTCGGCGCCGCTGGTGAGCTGGTCGACGTGCTCGGCGTGGGTGAGGTCGTTGGCGCCGTTGTGGAAGCCGCCCAGCGTGATCGGCCACAACGGCGCCCGCAGCCGCGTCCAGATCTCGTCCACCGCGCCCAGGGCGAGCTGCGCGCCGCCGCTGTATCCGAGCAGCACCACCGGAATGCCGCAGTCCGGCTCGTAGCCCGCGTGCCGGAGCTGCGCGGCGATCTGCGAGCCGACCGCCCGGTTGTAGAGCGGCCGGTAGCGGCGGTCGGCGGCGATGAAGATCTGCATCACGTTGTGCAGGAACAGCAGCAGGCCGGCGCGGTGGCGCAGCCACGTCCACACCCGCCGGTCGGCCAGCGGGTCGGCCAGCGGCGAGTACGGCAGCACCTGGCCGAGGACCCGCAGCTCCGGCGCGCCCTCGATGACCGCGCGCACGAGCTTGCCGCCGTCGCGGGTGTCACGGAAGCGCCGTTTGCCGATGCCGTCGAGATAGACCAGATAGGCGGCGGGCGGGCGGTCCGGTTCCGCTCCCCGGGCGTACGGCATCCCGGGCGGCAGCGCGGTGGCGGGAGTACGCCAGCGGGCCGCGTAGGTCATCAGCTCGAACCGGGCCAGCAGCGCCTCCGCCAGCAGCAGCGGGCCCAGCCCGGCCAGCAGCACCACCAGCAGCACCCCGCTCACGCCGCCACCGTCCCTGGTGAGACCCGGGTGAGCCGCGCGACCACCCGCCGGACGGCCTCGACGGCCAGGGCCAGCCCCACCCCGGCCACCGCCACGCAGCCGGCCGCGGTCCACCACCCCTGCTCCGTGGCCGCCGCGACCGCTCCGGCCAGGCCGGCGCCCACACCCACCAGGAGCAGGAAATGCAGCAGCGGCCCGAGCAGCGGAAAGGCGAGAACCGCGGCCAGCAGCAGCGGCGCCGCCAGTCCCGGCGTCCACAGCCGTACGGCGTCGCCCGGGGCCAGCCCGAGCAGGGCGCCCGCGGTCAGCGGCCACAGCGTGAAGACCGTGGCGTCGACCACGGCCCCGAACAGCAGCAGGCCGACCGCCGCCGACCGCGACGCCCCGGACCGGCGTGCCACCACCGGCAGCACCCGTCCCAGCGCCTCGGACAGCCCGGCGAACAGCAGCACGACGGCCACCCCGGTGCTCATCGGACGGCCCGGCGGCGGCCGATCTCGGCGTAGCCCTCGAGCTCGTCGGCGGCGCGCAGGGCCCCGCCGGCTTCGCGCTGGGCGGTTTGAAGGGCCCGCGCGGCCCGGCCGAACGAGGGCTCGCCGAGCAGCCGGCGGGCGAGGGCGCCGACGTCACCGGACCCCAGCGTCAGCCCGGCGCCCAGCGCCTGCACGCGCGAGGCCACCAGCGGCTGGTCGGCGCCCTGCGGGACGACCAGCATCGGCACCCCGGCGTACAGGGCCTCGTTGACGCTGTTCATGCCGCCGTGGGTGACGAACAACGCGGCGCGGTCCAGGATCTCCGGCTGCGGCACCCTCCGGTGGGCCAGCACGTTGGCCGGCAGGTCGCCGAGGGCGGCCGGATCGGTCTGCCCGGTGGCGACGACCACGGTTCCGGCCAGCGGGGCCAGGGCGGTGGCGAAGCGGCGCAGCAGCCGGGGGTCGGCGCTGAAGACGGTGCCCAGGGAGGCGTACAACACCGGATCTTGAAGTTGGCTCAGGGGGAAGGTGGGAATCGCCGGCCGGGCGCCGATGCTGGGGCCGACGAACCGGTACGAATCGTCGAACTCGGCGGCGCCGATCTGGAACGCCCGCGACGTGAAGACCAGGTTGAGCGGCTGGCGGATGTTGCCCAGGTCGACCAGCGGCAGCCCACGGCGCCCCAGCCGCCGCCGGGAGCGCAGATAGCCCGGCGAGAGCAGAAGTCCCCAGGATCCGGCGGTCGGGCTGGGCGCCCCCCGGTTGAACGCGAAGGTGGTGAATGTCGAGGCCGCCGGCACGCCGAGCTCCCGGGCGGCCACGGCACCCCAGGGACAGGCCGAATCATGCACGATCAGATCCGGCCGTACGGACCTCAGGTCGCTCAGCACGGCAGGCAGCACCCGCACGGCCATGCCGGCCAGCGCCGCGACCAGCCCGGCCGGCGTCGGCGGATCCGGGATCGCCAGATCGCCGCCCGGGTAGGGGCGGACGGTGGCCCCGGCCGCCGCGATCTCGTCACCGAACGCGGCCGGCGTGTGATAGCTGACGCTGTGCCCGCGCCGGACCAGCTCGGCCACGATCGGCAGGGTCGGGTTGACCCGCCCGTGCATGCCGATGTTGAGGAACGCGACGGTGCTCATCGCCCGGCCCCCGTCAGCGCGCGGCCCCGCTCCCGGTAGAGGCCGGGGCCGTCCACGTGGAGCCGGTCGAGGAAGTCACCGGCGGCGACGGCGGCGGTGCTGATCAGCCGGCGGGCGTGCCCGAAGTCCCACGGCGACGGCCACCGCTCGACACCGGTCGGCAGGACGACGACCGGCAGGTGCCGGGCCACCTCGGCCAGATCGCGTTCGACCTGGTGGCGGAAGAGCAGCTCGCCGGCCCGGGCGGCGATGGCGCCGGCCCGGGGTGGCGGCGCGGTGAACCGCGAAGGCCCGAGCGACAGCACCACCACGCTGGCCGCGCCGGCTTCGAGCGCCGCCCGCACCGGGACGTAGGCGATCACCCCGCCGTCGGCCAGCAGCCGGCCGTCACGGGCGACCGGCGGGAAGATCCCGGGGATGGCCGCGCTGGCCAGCAGCGCGGACTCGAGGTCACCGCGGTCGAGCAGCACCTCGCCGCCGGTGACGAGGTCGGTGGCGACCGCCGTGAACGGGATCGGGAGATCCTCGATGAGCGGGGGCAGCCCGGCCCGGCCGATCAGCCGCCGCAGGCCGCCGTCGCCGCACAGGGCGGCCCGCGCGGGGCCGATCGGGAAGACGTCGCGCCGGCGCAGCCGGGTCCACACCTGGTCGAGCCAGGGCGCGGCCCGGTCCGGGTGGGCCGCGGCGATGGCGCCGGTGAGGGCGCCGACCGACGTGCCGACGATGAGGTCGGGGACGAAGCCGCGCCGCTCCAGCGCGTACCCCACCCCCGCGTGCGCCGCGCCCAGCACCCCGCCGCCGCCGACCACCACGGCCACGGGGCGAGGCAGGAGGTCATCCATGATCCACCCCTCTCTATGAACCGGTCCGCCCTTCAGACCGCACCGGCCCGCGAATCCGTGACAGCCGTGTCACGCCAGAGCGCCGGCGCGTGGTCTGCATCCCGACCGATCCATCCAGGAGGAGGAACCATGAACAGAAGATCGCTCGCGGTGGCCCTCACCGCGGTGGTGGTCGCGGCGCTCGGCCTCGGGCCGGCGCAGGGCGCCCTGGCCCAGCCGGCGAAACCGACCGTCGTGCTGGTGCACGGGGCCTGGGCCGACGCGTCGAGCTGGAACAAGGTCATCCCGAGGCTGCTGGACGACGGCTATCCCGTCGTCGCGGTCGCCAATCCGCTGCGCTCGTTGCCGGGCGACGCGGCGTACATCCGGGCCTATCTCGAGTCGGTGAAGGGGCCGGTCGTCCTGGTCGGGCATTCCTACGGCGGCGCCGTGATCACCAATGCGGCGACCGGGCTGAAGAACATCAAGGCACTGGTGTACGTCAACGCGTTCGCACCCGACACGGGAGAGAGCGCGACCGCGCTGGCCGGGCCGGACTCGGCGCTCTCGGCCGACCCGGTCACGATCTTCGACTTCGTGCCGGCCACGCTGCCGCCCACGCCGGCCACCGACCTGTACCTGAAGAGGCCGACGGTGTTCGCGTCCTTCGCGACCGGGCTGAACGCCCGGGACAAGGCGCTGGTGGCGGCCACCCAGCGGCCGGCAACGCTCGGGGCGCTGAACGAGCCGTCCGGGGCGCCGGCCTGGAAGACGATCCCGTCGTGGTACCTCATCGGCGCCCACGACGCGATCATCCCGCCCGCCGCCGAACGCGCCATGGCCCTGCGGGCCGGATCGAAGATCATCGAGTACGGCGGCGGCCACCTGGGACTGCTCTCCGACTCGCGGACGGTCGCTCAGGGCATCGAACGGGCGGCGCGGGCCCGCTAGGAGTCGGAGCGGCGCAGCTGCCGGCGGGAGGTGATGCCGAGCTTGGTGAAGACCTTGCGCAGATGCCATTCGACGGTGTGCGGGCTGAGGAACAGCTGGGCCCCGATCTCGGGGTTGGTCAGGCCGCGCCCGGCGAGCCGGGCGATGTGCGCCTCCTGCGCGGTCAGGGCGTCGTCGGCCCGGGTCGCGACCTCGGTGACCGGCCCGCCGGCGGCGGCCAGCTCGTGGCGGGCCCGTTCGGCGAAGGCGCCGGCGCCGGCCGCCGTGAGCATGTCGTAGGCGGTGCGCAGGTGGCCGCGGGCGGCCCGGCGGCGGTTCTGGCGGCGCAGCCACTCGCCGTACAGCAGATGGGCCCGGGCCGTCTCCGTCCGGATCCGGGTCCGGCCCAGATGATCGATCGCCCGCCGGTACAGGACGTCGGCCTCGCCGCCGTCACTGGCCAGCAGGGCGCCGGCGCGGGCCAGCGAGCCGAGAGCCCAGTCGGTTCCGCTGGCCCGGGCGGTCGAGGCCAGGCGGTCGTACGCCTCCCCGGCGGTTCCCGGGTCGCCACTGCGCACGGCCGCCTCGACCAGCTCACCCAGCGCCCAGTAGACGATGGCCGAGTGGATCGGGTGGGCGGCGGCGGCCCGGGCGGCCGGAATCGCCTCCTGGTAGCGGCCCAGGCCGTTCAGCAGCACCGCCCGCGCCCAGTTCAGGGCGAGGATGGCGGCGGCCTCACCCCGCGCGGCGGCGTCGGCCATGCCGGCCTCGATCAGCGGGGCGGCGACCGCCTCGTCGCCCCGCCAGGCGGCCAGGGCCGAAGCGCTGTAGGGGGCCAGCGCGACGCCGGTGGCCTCGCCGATCGCCTGGATCTCGGCGACCCGTGACGCGGCCGCGGCGGCGTCACCGGCGAACAGCTCGACGACGGCGAGCGAGCTCAGCGTCAGCGGCAGCGCGCTGAGATCCCCGACGGCCCGCGCGACCCGGACGTGCCGCCGCGTCACGGCCGCCCACGTCTCGTCGTCCCAGAGGTCGGCCGCGGTCATCCCGGCCAGCCAGAGCCAGCCCTGATCGCCGTCCCCGGCGCTCTCCGCACGGAAGCCCGTCAGCGCGCGGAGCACCAGCGGGGCGGCGGTGAGGTAGCCGTCGGTGCGGGCCACGGCCAGGCTGTCCAGCAGATCGTCGCCGGGGCGGTGCCGTTCGGGCCGCGGCGAGGCGCGGATCGCCCGGGCCACCTCGGCCACCCCATCGGCGGCGAGCACGGCCGCGCCCATCGCGTCGCGGTAGGTGTCACGGGCCAGGGCCGCGTCCAGCGGCTCGAACCGGCGGGCGGCCTCGAGCAGCAGCCGCGGCGCGACCATGTCGTGCCCGGACGCGAAGGCGATCTGGGCGCGCATCAGGGCCGTGGTGGCCCGGTGCCATTCGGAGGCCGGGCCCTCGTCGGCGGTCACCAACAGTTTCAGCGCGACCTCGAAGGCGCCGCAGCGCATCTCGGCCTCGGCCGCGGCCAGGGCCCGGGCGGCGCGGGTGGCCGGGTCGGGGGTCAGCTCGGTGGCGCGCCGCAGGAACTCGGCGGCGGCCGCGACGCCGCCGCGGCGCTGGGCGCGCTCGGCCGAACCGGCCAGTTCGGCGGCGACGTCCTCATCGGGCTCGTCGGCCGCGTTGGCCCGGTGCCAGGCCCGCCGGTCGGGGTCGGTCGCGGCGTCGGTGGCTCGGGCGAGAGCCTGATGTACGTCACGGCGAGCGGCCGGGGACGCCGCCCGGTAGACCGCCGTCCGCACGAGCGGGTGACGGAACCGTACCCGCGAACCCAGCTCGATCAGCCCCGCCGCCTCGGCCGGCGCACCGGCGGTGGCCGGCAGATCGAGCAGCCCGGTGGCCCGGCGCAGCAGCCCGGCGTCGCCGAGCGGTTCGGCCGCGGCGGCGAGCAGCACGGTCTGGGCCGGGGCGGGCAGGGCCCGTACGCGCTGGGCGAAGTTGCGCTCGATCTTGGTGTCGAGAGGCCGGGCGTCCGGCCGGCCGAACCCGCCGGCCAGCTCGGCCGCCGTCAGCCCCCGGGGCAGCTCCAGCAGGGCGAGGGGGTTGCCCCGGGTCTCGGCGACGATGCGGTCGCGCACCTGCTCGTCGAGACGCCCGGGAACGGCCGAGTCGAGCAGGGCGCGCGCATCCTCGTCGGAAAGGCCGCCGACCGGCAGATCGGGCAGGCCGCGCCAGGCCGGCCCGGCCGCCGCCTCACGAATCGCGAAGACCACCCCGGCCCGCTCGGCCAGCAGCCGCCGGGCGGCGAAGGTGAGGGTCTGCGCCGACGTGCTGTCGAGCCACTGCGCGTCGTCGATCAGGCAGAGCAGCGGCTGATCCTCGGAGACGGCGGCGAGCAGGCTGAGGACGGCCACCCCGACCAGGAACTTGTCGGGCGCCGGCCCGGCCGCATGGCCAAAGGCCACCGAAAGAGCGTCCCGCTGCGGCTCCGGAAGCCGATCGCGGGCGTCGAGCATGGGCGCGCACAACTGGTGCAGCCCGGCGAAGGGAAGCTCCATCTCGGACTCGGCCCCCGAGGCGAGCGCCACCCGGCAGGCGGGGGCGCGCCCTCCGGCGTACCGCAGCAAAGCCGACTTTCCGACCCCGGCTTCACCGTGGATCACCAGGGCCCGGCCCCGCCCGGCCCCCACGTCGGCGATCAGTCGATCCAGGACCGCGCACTCCGCCCGCCGCCCGCGGAGCCCGCGCGGTGCGGCACGGCTCGTCATGGCTCAATCCCCCGCCCTGAGGCTAAAGCCTGATCACGGGCTGGCGGTAGGCCCTCCCGATCACCGAGAGCCCGCCCTTCCCCACAGTCAGCCCGAACATCACGGACATTTCGGCAACCATCCGGCTCAAGGGATGCCAACGCAGGACTCGCATGGCACACGGAGGCGCAGCCGCAGGGGCGGAGGCGCGGCCGCACGGGCGGCGCGACCACGCGGGCGGCGCGGCCACGCGGGCGGCGCGGCCACGCGGGCGGCGCGGCCACGCGGGCGGCGCGGCCACGCGGGCCAAGGCGCGGCCGCACGGGCGGCGCGGCCACGCGGGCGAAGGCGCGGCCACGCGGGCGGAGGCGGCACAGAAGGTGACCGCGCGCGAGACGCACCGCGCGGAAGGCGGCCACGCCCGAGCCGAGGCGCAGGAGGCTAGTTCGCGCGGAGGGTGAGGCGGGGCGCGGGAAGCTGGCGCGGGAGCAATCAGCGCGGAGGGCCAGGCGTGCGCGAGGCGAGGACGGGAGCGGGGGCGCGCGAGAGCCGTGGCGCGGGAGGCGACGTGCGGGGGTAGGCGCGCGGGAGGCGACGTGCGGGGGTAGGCGCGCGGGAGGCGGCGTGCGGAGGCAGGCGCGCGGGAGAAACGCGCGGGAGGCAGGCGCGGGAGGCGGCGAGCGGGGGCAGGCACGAAGGAGGCAGGCGCGCGGGAGGCAGGCGGGCGGGAGGCAGGCGGGCGGGAGGCAGGCGCGCGGACTGTGGGCACGGCGAACGCCCCGAGTGGGGCTCGGGGCGTTCGGGCGGCGGCGGGTCAGCCGCGGCGCGGGTTCGGGGTCGGGCCTCTGCTCACGGGCCACTCCGGCGGGGCGAAGCGGTCGGCGCGGCCTTGGCGGCCGGAAAGGAGGCGGCGGCGTACGCCGCGGGCGGAGTTCTCGACGCCGAAGCGGTTGTCGGGGAGCATCAGGCTGCCTTCCTGTTCGGGGTGGCTCGGAAGATGTGGATGTCGCCGCTGGCCGTGCGGACCCGCAGCTCGATGGTTCCGGGGGCGCCGGCCTCGGGCGGGAGGACGTCGTCGGGCACGGGCTCGGGCGTGGGGTCGTACGCGGATGCGGGACCAGGCTCAGTGCCAGGGCCAGGCTCGGTGCCAGGGCCAGGCTCGGTGCCAGGCCCAGGCTCAGATCCGGGACCGGGCTCGAAGCGGCCGTGCTCGTACCTGGAGCCGGGCGCAGGCGGGGCACCGGGCGCGGAGGGGGCGCTGGGCGCGTGCGGAACACCAGGCGCGGGCGAGGCGCTGGGCGCGGGTGGAACACCAGGCGCGTGCGGGGCGCCGGGTGGGGCAGTGGGCGGCGGCGGGCCGGGAACGCCGCCGGGGCCGGGGCGGAAGTCAGGACCGGGGCCGGGCCGGAAGCCAGGACCGGGGCCGGGGCGGAAGTCGGGGCCGGGGCCGGGCTCGAAGCCGAAAGTCGGCACGTGGACGGACTGGAGCATGGCCTTCAGGCCGGGCACCGCCGACAGACCGGGCAAGGAGTCCAGGTCGACGAAGGCGCCGATGCCCACGCCCGGCGGCGGGGGTGGCGGGGCCGACGCCTCGGGGGTCAGGTCGCTTGTCGTGCGGCCCGACGCGCTGCTCAAGTCGAGCCAGACCCTTGTGCCGGGGGTGATGCCCACGGTGACGTCACCCGAGGCCGCCCGGATGTCGCCCGTGCCGTTGACCATGCGGCCGATCTCGATGTCGCCGCTTGCCACCGTCGAGCGGACCGAGCCTCCGATGCTGTCGATGCGGATGTCGCCGCTTGCCGTCTTGGCGCTGACGTCACCTGTGACGTCACCGATGCGGAGGTCGCCCGAGGAGCTTTCCGCCTTCAGCGAGCCGCCCACCCTCCGGACCCGGAGGTCGCCGCTGGCCGCCTGGAGTTTGGCGTCACCCGTGACGTCGGCCAGGTCGACGTCGGCCGAGGCCAGGTCGAGGTCGACCGCCGACCAGACGCCCTCCGCCCTGACGTCGGCCGACGTGCTGCGGCCGGTCAGCGCGCTGCCCAGTGGCACGCGGGCCGTGATGCGCAGTTTCGGCGAGCGGCGCAGGCGCCATCCGGAGTCGGCGCCGGGGGGCTCGATCAGCAGGCGGTCGCCCTCGAGGACGACCCGGGTGCGGTCGGCGTCGTCGCGGCCCTTGTCGTCGAACGGCTCGATGTCGACCTGCACCGAGTCGCGGGACTCGGCGACCAGGTCGACCGTGCCGTTGAGGGCCCGCAGCGCCACGACGACCGGGGCCGGGTGCTCGAACTCGTACATCTGCGTCTCCTGAGAAAAGGGGGTCAGGCCTGGAAATATCCGGTGATGCGCTTGGAGCTGCGCGTCTGGTACGCCGGCGGGGCCGCCGGGCCGTTGACGGCGGCGGTGACCGCCCGCACGAGCCAGGCGTTCACCGAGATGCCCTCGGCCGCGGCCGTCTGCTCGACGTGGGTCTTCAGGGCCTCGGGCATGCGCAGCGTGAGCCGGGTGAGGTCGCCGCCGTCGACCGGCGGCGGTGGGGGCGCGGCCGGCGCGGCGGTGGGCTCCGGCGCGTGCTGGGTGACGACCAGGTCGGCCTCGCGGCCGCGCAGCCGCACCTCGACGGTGGCGTCCCGCAGCCGGGTGGTGATCTCGGCCGCGGCGTCGGCCAGCGCCTCGAGCAGGGCGAGACGGGCCGACGGTTCGAGCGAGTGGCCGAGCAGCTCGGCCGCGCGGGTGGTCTCGGGGCCGCCGGGGGCGGCGGCCGCGGCCAGGTCCGCCCGGAGGGTCTCGAGGTACGGCGTCAGGTCCATGGCACCACTATGACGTCAAAGGTGACGTCAGTCAAGCGTCATCAGTGACATCTCAGGGTCCACCCTGATGTCACCTACGGATTTCCCGTACCGAAATCTCCGCGTCGCGATACGCCCCTGGGCTGACGTTTCCGCCCTCGTGCGCCGAAACACTGAGTCGGCCGGCCGGGGACACGCCCCGGCCGGACCACAGGCGGGGCCGGCCGACGGGGGCGGCACCGCACCTACCAGGGGGCAGGACGCATGAACGGGACATCGGTGGCGGCGCGCGCCGAACAAGTGTGGAAGGTGTACGGCTCCGAGGAGGCCCGCGTGGTCGCCCTGCGCGGCGTGAGCGCGAGCTTCGGCCGCGGCCGGTTCACGGCCATCATGGGCCCGTCCGGCAGTGGCAAGTCGACGCTGATGCACTGCCTGGCCGGCCTCGACACGGTCACCCGCGGCACCGTGCACATCGGCGACACGGAGGTGACCGGGCTCGGCGACAAGGCGCTGACCCGGCTGCGCCGTGACCGGGTCGGATTCATCTTCCAGCAGTTCAACCTGCTGCCGACGCTGACCGCGGCCGAGAACATCCGGCTGCCCATGGACATCGCGGGCCGCAAGCCCGACCCGCAGTGGTGGGACACCGTGATCGAGACGGTCGGTTTGAAGGACCGCCTCGGTCACCGGCCCAGCCAGCTCTCCGGCGGTCAGCAGCAGCGGGTCGCGTGCGCGCGGGCGCTGGTCAGCCGGCCCGACGTGATCTTCGCGGACGAGCCGACCGGCAACCTCGACTCGAAGTCGGGCGCCGAGATCCTGTCGTTCCTGCGCGACAGCGTGCGGGAGCACGGACAGACCATCGTCATGGTCACCCACGACCCGGTGGCCGCCAGCTACACCGACCGGGTGGTCTTCCTGGCCGACGGCGAGATCGTGGCCGAGCTCGACAACCCCACCCCGGAGACCGTGCTCGAGGCGATGAAGTCCGGGGAGGTGCTGGTCTGATGCTGCGCGCGACGCTGAAGAGCCTGCTGGCGCGCAAGCTGCGGCTGGTGCTCTCCGGCCTGGCCGTGGTGCTCGGCGTCATGTTCGTCTCCGGCGCCTTCGTCACCACGGACACGCTGGGGCGTACGTTCGACAACCTGTTCGCCGAGGGCTATGCGACCACCGACGTGGCGGTGACCGCGAAGCCGAAGGTCGCCGTGGCCGAGATGGACGGCGAGGAGGTGCCGACGCCGCTCAAGGCCTCGGTCGTCGACCAGGTGGCCAAGGTCGAGGGCGTCAAGGAAGCGATCGGCATGGTCGGCACCGACGGCGCCCGGGTGATCGGCTCGGACGGCAAGGTGGTGACCAGCTTCGGCCCGCCGCGCATCGGCGCGAACTGGACCGGCCTCGATGCCATCATGGAGATGCGCCAGGGCCGCGGGCCGGCGGCCGACAACGAGATCGCGGTCAACGCCGAGGTCGCCAAGGCCGCGAACATCAAGGTCGGCGATCAGGTGGCGGTGCTGACCCAGCTGCCCAAGCAGACCTTCAAGCTGGTCGGCGTCTGGGGCTACACCGACGACCGCGACTCCATCGGCGGCGTCCAGGAGGTCGCCTTCACCACCCCGGTCGCCCAGCGTTCCATGCTCGGCCAGACAGGCGTTTTCACCCAGGTCACCGTACGGGTCGACGGCGGCACCACGCCGGAGGCGGTGCGGGACCGGATCTCGGCTGATCTCGGCGAGGCGTACGAGGTCAAGACCGGAAAGCAATTGGCCGAGGACAGCTCGGCCGGGTTCAAGGAGGCGCTGAGCTTCTTCAACAACATCCTGCTCGGCTTCGCCGGGGTGGCGCTGTTCGTCGGCATCTTCCTGATCCTCAACACGTTCTCGATCATCGTGGCCCAGCGGACGAAGGAGCTGGCGCTGATGCGGGCGCTCGGCGCCAGCCGCCGCCAGGTCATCAACTCGGTGCTGACCGAGGCCGTCGCGATCGGCCTGATCGCCGCCGTGCTCGGGCTCGGCGCCGGCATCGGGGTGGGCGCGCTGCTGGTCTGGCTGTTCGGCCGGATGAGCGGCGGCATGAGCCCGGCCACGGTCGGTGTGCCGCCGGCCGCGATCCTCAGCGCGCTGATCGTCGGTGTCGTCGTGACGGTGGTGGCGGCGGTGCTGCCGGCGCTGCGGGCGTCGCGGATCGCCCCGGTCGCGGCGATGCAGGACGTCGCCACGCCCGACCGGCCGCTCACGAAGGTCACCGTGGCCGGCGCGATCGTCGGCGCGGCCGGGGCGGCGCTGCTCGGCGTCGGCCTGTACGGCGCGAGCTCGCTGCTGCTGATCCTGGCCGGCGTGCTGGTCACCTTCATCGGGGTCGCGCTGCTCACGCCGGTGATCTCGAAGCCGGTGGTGGCGCTGCTGGGCCGGTTGTTCTCGTGGTCGGTGCCGGGCCGGCTGGGCCGGCTCAACTCGGGCCGCAACCCGCGCCGCACGGCGATCACCGCGGCCGCCCTGATGGTCGGCATCGCCCTGGTCACCGGCGTCACCGTGGTCATGGACTCGGCCAAGCAGAGCCTGGCCGCGCAGGCCGAGGACACCATCAAGGCGCAGATCGTCGTCTCGGGCGAGCAGAGCGGCCCCCGGCCGCCGACGTTCGACGAGGGGGTGCTGACCAAGGCGCAGCAGATCACGGGCGTCCGCTCGGTCGCGGGGGTCTGGAACGACCAGGCGGTCATCGACGGCGAACGGACGTACGTCAATGCCACCGACGACCTGGCCCAGCTCGCCGACACCTTCGGGACGCCGGGCCTGACCACGTTGCGCAGCGACCAGATGGCCGTCAGCGTGGAGGAGGCCACGGACCGCGGCTGGACCGTGGGCAGCGTCCACGAGGTGCAGTTGCCCCGTGGTGAGCTGCACAAATACACGATTGCGGCGACGTACGACCAGGACCGCATGCCCGGCAGCTATCTGCTGCCGGCCGCGGCGACCAAGGAGTTCGGGCTCACCCAGCCGATCTTCGGTTTCGTCCGGCTCGACGACGGCGTGCCCGTCGACCAGGTGCTGCCGCAGGTCAAGCAGCTGGTCGCGGACAGCCCGGAGGTCAACGCGACCGACCGCAGCGCCTTCATCGCGCAGCAGTCCGGCGATTTCGACACGGTCATCACGATGGTGCAGGTGCTGCTCGGGCTGGCGATCCTCATCGCCGTGCTCGGCGTGGTCAACACCTTGGCGCTGAGCGTGCTGGAGCGTACGAGGGAACTCGGTCTGCTCCGTGCCGTTGGCCTGGGAAGGGCGCAGACCATGCGCATGGTCACGGTCGAGGCGGTGGTGATCTCGGTGTTCGGCGCGCTGCTCGGCGTGGTGGTCGGCGCCGGGCTGGGCACCGCGGTGGTCCGCGCGCTCGACGGCGAGGGCATCACCGACCTGGTGCTGCCCTGGGAACGGATGGGCCTCTATCTGGGCCTGGCCGCCCTGGTCGGCGTGCTCGCGGCGGTGCTGCCGTCGATCCGCGCGGCCCGGCTCAACGTTCTGTCGGCAATAGCCCACGACTGACGAGCAGGCTCGCCAGATAGTCGGGGTCCACCCCCACCAGCGAGGTGCGCAGGTGGACCCCGTCGGTGGGCGGGAGCTCCAGTTCGGCCGGCACGGCCAGCACGGCCGCCCCCGAGGCGAGCGCGCTGGCCACGCCGGTCGGCGAGTCCTCGATGGCGACGCAGTCCTCGATCGGCACGCCGAGCAGGGTGGCGGCGGTCCGGTAGGGCTCGGGGTCGGGCTTGGGCATGGTGACCTCGTCGCCGACCACCACGACGTCGAAGTTCTCGGCGCCCAGCGTCTTGAGCGCGACCTCGACGAGGCGGCGGCCGGTCGAGGTGACCAGCGCCGTCGGCAGCCCGGCCAGGCGTACGGCCTGAAGCAGCTCCATGGCGCCGGGCCGCCACACCAGGCCCTCGCCGAACAGCTCGAAGACGCGGTCGGTGAGCCACTCGACGTCGGGCGCCTCGGGCCGGCCGGGCTGGCCCAGATCCTCCCGCAGGATCCGCATGCTGTTGGCCATGCTGCTGCCGATCATCGCGTGGCGCGCCTCGGGGGACAGCGTCCCGCCGGCGTGCGCGGCCAGCTCGTGCAGCGCGATCTCCCACACCTTCTCGCTGTCCACCAGCGTGCCGTCCATGTCGAAGAGCACCGCTGCGGGTCGTCGCGCGTTCAGAATGAGCTCCCATCGTCGTCTGCCGTCCCATTCTCTCCGAGCCGCGGCGTAGCGTCTGGCGCATGAGAGACGTCTCACTGGAGCCGGTCACGTCCGTCACACCCCGGCCGGTGCGGCGGGCGCTGCTGGCGCAGCAGTGGCTCTCGGTGGCGTTCCTGCATTGGCCGCTCGCGCCCGCGCTCGCCGCGCCCTTGATGCCCGCGGGGACAGTGCCCGACACGTTCGACGGCCTCACCTACGTCGGGCTGATCGGCTTCCGTATGCGGGGCATCCCCTACTTAAGTAGCTTCCTCGAGACGAACGTCCGTCTCTACTCTGTGGACTCCGAAGGCCGCCGGGGCGTCGTCTTCCTCTCGATGGAGGCGTCGCGCCTCGTGCCGGTCCTGGTCGCGCGGGCCACGCTCGGCCTGCCGTACGTGTGGTCACGCATGCGCCTGCGCAGAGAGGGGGACGATGTCACGTATTCGACCCGGCGCCGTTGGGGTACCCGCGCGGGCAGCGAGATGACGATCCGGGTCGGTTCGCCGGTGACCGATCCGACGCCGTTGGAGCTGTTCCTGACCTCGCGCTGGGGGCTGCACAACCGGGCCTGGGGACGCACGATGCACCTGTCGAACGAGCATCAGCCGTGGCCGCTGCACCACGCCTCGGCCGAGTCGCTGACGGACGGGCTCATCGCGGCGGCCGGGCTGCCGGCGCCGGCGGGACCGCCCGTCAGCGTGCTCTTCTCCCCCGGCGTCGCCGCCGTCTTCGGGCCTACCGCTTCCGGGCGATGACGACGTCGGTGCAGACCTGGAACTCGATGCGGCCGCCGTGCTCCTCGATGACGGCCGCGGTGTCGGCCAGGGCGGCCTCGGCCGTGGCCGGTTCGAGGATCCGGTACATGGAGACCGTGCTGAGATAGTCGCGGTAGGTCTGCGCGTCGTACGTCAGCACACGCTCGTAGCGGCGGGTCTCCAGGCCGGTGAAGCGCTCGTCGGTCGCTCCGGTGGCGGGCAGCTCCTGCTCGAACTCGGCGAGCATGGCGCCCTCGGCGGCCAGGAACCGGTGGGCGGTCTCCTCGGTGAGGCCGTGCCGGGCGTCGACCTCGGCCAGCGCTGCGTGCAGGGCCGGGTCGGCGACCAGGAAGAGGTTCCAGAACGGGGCGAAGACGCCGCCCGGGGCCAGAGCGCCCAGGGCGAGGCCGGCGCGCCGCTCGGGGTCGACCCAGTGCCAGGCCTGGGCGCTGAAGAGCAGCCCGTACGGCCGGTCGGGCCGCCAGTCCTCCAGCGGCGACTCGACCACCGTCACGCCGGGCACGTTGCGCCGCAGCAGCCACGCCATGCGTGTGTCGGGCTCGACACAGGTCAGGTCGACGCCGGGCCGGGCGAACAGCGCGGTCGCCTTGCCTGTGCCCGCGCCCACCTCGAGCACCGGCCCGGGGCCGGCCTCGGCCAGCAGATCGCCGGCCAGCTGCTGGGGATATCCGGGCCGCACCCGGTCGTACTCGTCGGCCGCCTCACCGAAAACCGTTCGCCGTTCACGCACGCTCATGGGGCAGAAACCTACCGCTCAGACGCCACACAGCGACTGCACAGTTTTCCGACGCACAGTAGGTGCACCAACCCATCCGGTTACTGGAGGTTCCTCGTGGGTGCTGTCCTCGCCGTCGTGAGCCTGGTGCTCCTGCTGGTGCAGCTGCTGCTCGTGGCCCGGGCGGTGCTCGACTGGAGCGTCGTCCTGGCCGGCCCGTCCGCCCCCGGCGGCCTGCGGTCGCGTCTGACCAGCGGCGTCTTCAACCTGACCGAGCCGATCCTGGCCCCCGTCCGCCGGGTCGTCCCGCCCATCCGGGCCGGCGGCATGTCCATCGACCTGGCCTTCATCATCGTGTTCTTCGCGATTGTCCTGCTGAGGGCGTTCATCTAGTGCGGTGTCCACGAACGTTCGCCGGAGGGGTTCCGGCGGTGTTGTGGATCCTCGCCCACAGGGGTGGACGAGCGACTCCCCGCCAGTGCAGGTGGGGCGGGCCTCCGCCGGCCAACTGACCCGCCGGCCGCCGCCCGGGGTGGGTGGCGGCGGGGGTCACGCCGTGCTGGTCCGGCACCGGGAAGGTGCCGTCCGGCTCGACGGTGCGTGACCACAGCACTCATCTGAGCGGGTGCGGTGGTGGTAACGCTGCCCGGGGTTCGGGCGGCGATGGTGAACGCCGCGGCGAGATCACGATGCCCGGCGAACCGACAATGCCGGCAGACCATGACCCTGCCGCGCGGTTTGGTGATCCTCTTGCCGCAGTGTGGGCAGGTCGAAGAGGTACCGCGTTCGTCGACCAGATGCACCCGGATCCCGGCCAATGCAGCTTTGTCTTGCAGGACTTGCAGGGTGCGGCCGATCTGCCACTGCCGCAGCCGCAGGTTGTGCCGCCGCCCGGCCGGCAGATCGAGCACACCGCGGGGATCGCCGACGGTCAGGGTGCCGATCTGCTGTTCGACGGCCCACCCGACGACCGTCTTGGCGGCCTCATGTAGGGCCTGCTGGACGCGGCGGCGGTGCCGGCCTTCGGCCAGCCGGGCGCGGCGGCGGGTCTTACGCCAGCGCCGTGACCCCCGCTGGCCTTTACTGGGTGCCCGGGCGGCGGTGGCGCGGCGGCGGGCTTTGCTGTCGGCCAAATGCAGGCGGTGTTCGGCGCGGATGGCCCGGCCGGAGACCAGCAGCGCCGCACCGTCGCGGGTAGCAACCGCGAACGGATGAATGATCCCGCAATCCACCCCTGCGGCCCGGTCTGGGTCGGGTTGCTTGCCGGCCGGGTAGGCGGCGACCGGGAGTTCGGCGGTGACGTCGACGCTCAGTCGGCCGTCGGCGAACAGCAGGGTCACCGACCGTACGGTCTCGACCGGGTACGGCACCGCCCGATCCAGCCGCAGCAGCAACGCCTGGCAGCCCCGGGCGACCGGTAGCCGCAGGCGGTGTCCGTCAAGGCCGAAGGTGCCGTGGTACCAGCGGATCGGCATCAACGAGCGCCGGCGGCGCGGATACCGCACCTCGAGGGCGCCGGCTTTGCGGCGGGCGGCCGCGGAGAACCAGGCATCCGAGTAACGCCGTAACACCGACCGGGCACCTGTGCTGTCGAGCTCGCCGAAGGTCCCGGGTCCGGACTCGGCCAGCAGGCGGCACAGCTCCTGATAGCCCGCCGCCGGGGCGTCCCCACGCCGGCGCCGCCAGCCGTTGACCTCCAGCACACACGCCCACACGTCCCCGGCCGAGCGCAGCAGGCCGAAACAACGCTGCCGCTGCGCGCGGGTCAGGCGCAGCCCGACCCGGGCGGTGCGGTGCACGACCGGATCGGGGCTAGCGCCACGACGTCTAGGCATAGAGCAAGAATGTCACGGCCGTCGAACCCGGTCAACGTTCATGGACACCGCACTAGCGTCAGGGAAAAAACCTGTGTGCTGGACCCACAGGTTCTCCTCGACGTAGACGCCGTGGTCCCGCTCGACGTCCACGCTCACCAGATTGAGGGCGTCGGGCACCACGTAGTCGTACGTCACCGGGAAGACCATCCCGGTCCAGCTCTCCCACTCGGCCACCGTCCCGGCGATCACCATCGACTCGGCGGCGGGCGCCAGGATCCGGGCCCCCATGCGCTGGTGGGTGCGGATCCACGGGTCGATCGACAGCCCGTCGGGCCGCTTCCACCCGGCGTACTCGGCCATCGGCACCGTCGGATAACGGTGTTTCCACGTCGGCCGCAAAGGCGCGATGACATTCACCAGACCTTTGCTGTACGCCCGGCGCGTCAGCTCCTGGAGCACGGCGGTGGCCAGACCGCGCTTGTCGTGGGCCGCCCCCACCGCCGCCGCCATGAAGCTCAGCGTCGTCGCCTCTTTGCCGGCCTCGTAGCCCTCGACCGCGCGGACCAGCGCGCCGTCGTAGCCGGTCGGCAGGTCCTCAACGGTGCCGTCCCAGGCCAGCGGCACACCCCAGCCGCCGGCCAGCACGGCGCCGCCGTCGCCGAGGGCCATCACGTCGAAGAAGCTGAAGTGCTCCTCGACCCGCCCGAGGTACTTCTTGGGCACGTCGTCGTGGAAGATGAACTCCGGCCAGCGCTCACGGAAGACCGTCGCGGCCTCGTCCTGCAACTCCGGGTGATCGACGCGCGTCACGATCTTCACCCCCGCGAGAGTAGACGCTACATACCTCCGGTGGCGCGGATGTTCTGCCCGGTGATCCAGCCCCCGTCCGGCGACGCCAGGAACGCGACCACGGCCGCCACGTCGCCCGGCCGCCCGAGCCGGCCCAGAGGGCTCATCCCGGCCGCCCGCTCCAGCGCCTCCGGCGGATTCACCGCGCGCAGCAGGTCGGTGTCGGTGGCGCCCGGCGACACGGTGTTCACGGTGATCCCGCGCGGCCCGAGCTCCTTGGCCGCGACCGCGGTGATCTGCTCGAGCGCGCCCTTGGTGGCGCAGTAGAGGGCCAGCCCCGGCCCCGCGGCCACGGTGTTGAGCGTCGAGATGTTGACGACGCGGCCACCGTCCCGCAGCAGCGGGATCGCCTCGCGGAGGGCCAGCAGCGGGAACTTCACGTTGATCAGGAACGCCCGGTCGATGTCCTGTTCGCCGAGCTTCTCGATCGGCATGGCCTCCACGAGCGCCGCGTTGTTGACGAGGATGTCCAGCCCGTCCCGCACGGGCGCGAACATCGCCGCGATGGCGCCCGGATCCTCCTGATCGGCCCGCACGGCGACGGCCCCGGGCACCGTCGCGGTGACCTCTTCGGCGGCCGCCCGGTTCTCCCGGTACGTGAACACCACCCGCGCCCCGGCGGCGGCGAGCCGCTCCACGATCGCCCGCCCGATCCCCCGCGACCCACCGGTCACCAATGCCGTCTTCCCCGTCAATGTCATGCCCGCAAGCTAGGCCCCCGGCGCGGCCCCGGTCTTGTACAAATGCGCACCCGCCTCCTGGAACAGCACCCGCAGCTCGGCCGGCGTGAGCCCGGCCAGCGCCCGCACCTCCCGGCTCAGATGCGCCTGGTCCACGTAGCCGTTGCCGGCCGCCGCCACCGAGAGCTCCGTTCCCCGGCCGAACTGCCCGGCCGCCCGCTGGAACCGGGCGATCCGCCGCACCTGCCCCGGCGAGACACCGACGTCGCGCCGGAAAGCCCGCTCCAGCCACCGCCGGGTCACCCCCAGCCCCGCCGCGACGTCACCGGCCCGCGGCGCCCCGTCCTCCTGCAACCGCCGCCACGCCTGCGCCACGGCCCGGTCCACCCCAGCCCGCCGGGAACGGAAGACGGCGCCCAACGCCGCTTCGAGCAGGTCGAAACGTGACTCCCAGCCGGGTTGCGCGGCCAGCCGGCCCGGCAGCTCGGTGGCGTACGGGCCCAGCAGCGCCGAGAGCGGCACGGTGGCGCCGGCCAGCTCACCCATCGGCAGGCCGGACAGCGCGGCCACACCGGCCGGGGTGAGCCCGGCCGACACGCCCTCTCCCCATGTCGTGTCGCCGCCGGTCGCCGCCTGTGCGCGCGGGCCGGTGACGATGCCGGACGGGGAGGCGAAGTCGATGATCAGGGTGGCGGACGGCAGCGCCAGCAACCGGTGGGCGACCGGAGCGCGCGTGCCCGACCGGAACCCGGAATATCCGGTCACCAGGCCGCGCAGGGCCGGACGGGACCGGCCCACCACGACCTCGCACGGGAGGGCGGGCACGTCGAGCGGCACCGAGTGCACCTGGCCGGTCATGAGCTGGAGAGAACCTCGTAGACCTGGGGAGACAGGACCGCGGCGCAGCGCAGATTCCGGTAACGGCCCTCGTGGTCCAGCCCGTAGCCGACGATGAGCCCGGGGCCGACGTCGAAGCCCACGTACGTCGGGGTGTCGGCGAAGCGGGCCGTCTCCGGTTTGCGGAGCAGGGCGCAGACGGCGAGGGAGCGCGGGGCGCGCTGGGCCAGGTTGGCGATGATCCAGGTCATGGTGAGGCCGGTGTCGATGACGCCGTCGACGATGACCACGTCACGGTCGCGGATGTCGACGTCGAGGTCCTTGAGCAGGCGTACGGAGCCCGAGGCCCGGTTGCGGGTGCTGTACGACTTGATGGCCATCCAGCCGATCTCGGCCTGGGCCGGATAGGCGCGGGCCAGGTCGACCGTGAAGGTCGCGGCGCCGCCCAGCACACCGACCAGCACGGGGACGTCGCCGTTGTAGCGGTCGTGAAGCTCGGTGGCTAACGCGGCGACCCGGGCGAGGATCTGCTCCTCGGTCAGGATCACCGTTTCGAGATCACCGGCGACGTGGTTGGCGTCCACCTCGAAGACCTCCCGGGTGCTTGAGGATCTTTGTCTTTCCAGGACGATTCAGGTTCTAGTAAGGTCCGCGAAGTCCGAAGTTCACCTTCATGGGGCGGCAGGCATGGCGCGGCACTACACCCTCGACGAGATCCGGTCGCGGACGTACAAGGAGAAGGACGCGTGGTGGACCGTCCTGCTGGTCGATCCGCTCGCGGCACGGCTCGTCAAGCTGGTGGCCCCCTTCCGCTCGGTCACGCCCAACCGGCTGACCGTACTGGCCTTCATCGTCGGGCTCGGCTCGGCGCTGTGCTTCTGGCGTGCAAGCTACCCCTGGCTGCTCGCCGGCGCGCTGCTGTTCCACCTCAGCTTCGTCCTGGACTGCATGGACGGCAAGATCGCCCGCCTGCGGGAGGAGTCGTCGCCGTTCGGGTCGTGGCTCGACTACGTGTTCGACCGGCTGCGGGTGCTGGCCTGCGCGGTCGGCCTGTTCGGCGGGCAATATCAGGCGACGCACGATTTCGTGTACGTCTGGATGGCCGGCCTGGTGATCTTCCTCGACATGTTCCGCTATCTGAACGCGCTGCAGATGGGCAAGGTGCGGGCCGAGGTCGGCGCCCCCGACCCGGTGGTGGTCGTCGACGCGCCGGTCGGGATGACCGAGGCGCCGGGCTGGTGGAAATATCGCAACCTGCTCGTCGGCCGCCGCATCCGGCCGCATCTGTTCAGCGGCATCGAGTTCATGATGTTCGTCTTCATCGTCGGGCCGGTCCTGAAGCAGATCGTCGCGCTGACCGTGCTGTCGTCGCTGCTGCTGGTCGCGTTCGAGCTGCTGCTGATCTACCGGCTCTACAACTTCACCCGAGCACATCGTCCATCACTGTCACCTCTGTGACCGCCGCGAAGCCGCTCGTCGCGTAAAGGTCGATCGCCCGGACGTTGGCGGTCTCGGTCTGCAGGGAGAGCCGGTGCGCGCCGCCGGCCCGAGCCTCCTCCTCGACCGCGGCCAGCAGCGCCCGGGCCAGCCCCTGCCGGCGCGACGCGGGACGGACGTAAAGATCCCGGATCAGCCAGACCGTACGCAGGGTCAGCGCGGCCGGGACAACCGCCACCGTGCAGATCGCGCCGTCGGCCGCCCACACCTTCATACGGCCCGCCTCGACCTGCTCCCGCAGCCACGCCTCCACCGCCTCCGGCGCGGGATTGGCCCCGTAGTGCTGCCGGTACTCGTCGAGCACCTTCGCCGCCTCGCCGTACGGCGGCCCGGTCAGTCGCATCACGTCCACCCATCCATAATCGCCCGCTATGTACGGAAAGATCGGTCATAATTCGAGCGTGGCGCACATCGACGAAGTGCTCGGACCGGACGACGACACGCTGACGTTCTTCCAGCCCCGGGCCAACGTCTTCGTCACCATGCTCTGGGTCGTGGCCGCCGTCTGGGTGACCACGCTCGGGCTGTTCACGCTGCTGCGCATGGCCCTGGGCGACACTCTCACCGCCGGCGGCCTGGTCGTCACCGTGGAGCTGGCGCTGATCGTCCCGGTCGTCCTCTCGGCCCTGCTCATGCTGGCCGTGTGGAACCGCCTCGGGTGGCTGCACACGTCCATGCGCGGCCTCGACTTCGCCGCCACCGGCCGCCGGCCCGTCCACCTGCCCTGGGCCGGGGTCGACACGGTGGCACTGCGCTACCGGGGCCCCTTCGCCGAGCTGATCGTCACCCCGCGCGACGGCGAGTTCGCCCAGGAGATGGAGGGGCCGGGCCGCGCGCCCCGCACCCGGCGCCGGGACGGCCGGGTCGCCTACCTCGTCGACGTCGGCCTCATGTCGCCGGGCCCCGAAGTGCTGATCGCGGAGCTGCATCGGCGCATCCCGGCCAAAGTCTGACGTCCTGGTGACGTACCAAATAACTCGATTTTGCCGTTTTAGCGGCGAAATGCGGGAGCGCTGAGCGCGGCGCGGCCGACGGGTGCTGCGGTGCGGGCGCAAGTAGGCTTTGCCTATGACTGAGTTCGACGGCCTTCCGCTGCTCCGCTCCCCCGTGGCCATCGCCGCCTTCGAGGGCTGGAACGATGCTGCGGACGCATCGACCGCGGCCGTGGAACACCTCGAGCAGGTGTGGCAGGCCCGCGAGATCGCCGCCATCGACCCGGAGGACTTCTACGACTTCCAGGTCAGCCGGCCCACCGTCACGATGTCCGACGGCGAGACCCGCAAGATCGAGTGGCCGACGACGCGGTTCACCGTGGCCAGCCCGCCCGGCAGCGACCGCGACGTGGTGCTGATCCGCGGCATCGAGCCGAGCATGCGCTGGCGCACCTTCTGCGAGCAGATCCTCGAGATCTGCCACAGCCTCGAGGTCAACCGCATCGTCCTGCTGGGCGCGCTGCTGGCCGACGTGCCGTACACGAGGCCCCTGCCGATCAGCGGCTCCGCCACCGACAAGGGCGCGGCCGAGAAATACAAGGTGGTGCCGACCCGCTACGACGGCCCCACCGGCATCGTCGGCGTCCTCCAGGAGGCGTCCGGGCGGGCCGAGCTGGACGCCCTGTCGTTCTGGGTGCACGTGCCGCACTACGCCAACAACCCGCCCTGCCCCAAGGCGACGCTGGCCCTGCTCAGCCGCCTCGAGGACGTGCTCGACCTGCCGGTGCCCATGACCGACCTCGCCGAGGAGGCCGACGAGTGGGAGAAGCGCGTCCGGGCCGCCGCCGAGCAGGACGCCGAGCTGGGTGAATACGTCCGCGAGCTCGAAGAGCGGGTCGGCGACGAGGGCATCCAGCCGCTGACCGGCGACGAGATCGCCAGCGAGTTCGAGAAATACCTCCGCCGCCGCGGCGGCTCAGCCGGCCCCACCGCCGGTTCCTGGTAGCGCTTCCGCACGCCCGGCCGTCTTTCCGAGCGGGCCGGGCGTGTCGCTGCCGCGTGTCACACCGCCTCTGACGCATCCTAGGAACCTAGGGTCTAGGAGGTCGCATGACGATCAATCCCGGCGCCGCTGAGTTCCCTCACCGGCAGATCGCCGCCCAGCTGCGGGAACGCATCCGGCGCGGCGACTGGCAGCCCGGCGAACGGCTGCCCTCCATTCCCGCCATGGCCGAGATGTTCGGCGTGGCCAAGCAGACGGTCCAGCGCACCGTGGACCAACTGCGGGTCGAAGGAATTCTCATTACAAAACCGGGTTCGGGTACGTATGTGCGCGGCACCCGGCGGCGCCTCAACCGCCTGTCCCGCGGCCGCTACGGCGCCCATCGCGGTTATCACGCCGACCTGGCCGCCCGATATCGGCAACAGCTGGTGAGCGTGGGCCGCGAGCCGGCGCCCCCGGAGGTGGCCGACGCGTTCGGCGTCCGCGACGGCACCGAGATGCTGGTGCGCCGCCACATCGTCAAAACCGACGACGCCACAGTGGAGCTCGGCGCCTCATGGTTCCGGGTCACCGACGCCAGCGGCACCTCGCTGGAGCGCCCCGAGTCCTTCGGCCGGCCCCTCTACCAGGAGGCCGAGGAGGTGCTGGCCAAGAGGTACGCCTCGGCCACCGACACGATCAGCGCCCGCCAGCCCAGCCGGGACGAGGCCGAGATCCTCCAGATCCGCCCCGACACACCGGTGCTGCACCTGCTGCACGTGGCCTTCGACGAGTCCCGCAAACCCATCGAGGTCGCCCAGGCCACCTGGCCCGGTCCCATGACGACACTGACCGAGGAGTACCGGATCCCCGCGCCGGTGCCCGAGCCGGAACCGGGGCCCGGCCTAGCCCTCACCTAGGGACGGCCAGAACCGCTGAGCCCAGGCGAACCAGGTCGCATCCCCGGGCGGCGGCGATGGGAGGAAGGAACCGGAGAGCTCGTCCGCGCCGGGCACCTCGAACTGCTCCCGCCACGGGCCGAGTTCCTCCTCGGCCATGGGGAACGCCTGCTCCGGCGTGGTCCTCCAGCGGTCCTGGATCCGGCGCCACTGCACGTCGCGGTCGACCGGCAGGTACACGATCTCGCACGACGCCCCGGCCGAGGCGGCCATCCAGCGCAGGGCCGAGCGCTCGTCGCGTGACCAGAATCCGAAGTCGAGGATGACGCTGAGCCGCAGGCGCAGGGTGTCGAGGGCCAGCGCGACGAGCCGGCCCTCCAGCAGCCACCGTTTGCCGCCGGGCTCCTGGTGACGGTCGTCCGGGCCGAACAGGGTGAGCGCCCACTCGTCGGCGGTGAGCCGCAGGGCGCCACGCTCCGCCGCCAGCTGCCGCGCGCGAAAGGTCTTCCCCGAACCGGGAAGGCCGACCATCAGGAACAGCGTGGGTGCCTCGTTCATGCGCTCCATGGTGCTCCGGCGGAAAACGAAAAACCCCGGAGCGTCCAAAGTGGGCGCCCCGGGGTTCCAGTCGACGGCTACGGGAGCCGTGCGGGTGTGGCTGGTCAGCTGAAGGTGCCGCCGTTGCCGAGGAGGCCGAGACCCAGACCCTGGTTCTTCTCGCCGTTCGGGCTGAGCAGGTTCAGCAGGCTGACCTGGGTGTACTCGTCGTTGTCCTCGTTGTGGAGGCGGTAGTCGAGGTCGTAGCTCCGCGAGTCGTAGTCGTAGTCGAAGTCGACGTCGTTGCCCCACGGGTTGTTGGCGACGACGGCTGCGTGGCTGTCGTGGGAGGCAGCGGCGGAGGCGGGACCCGCGAAGGCGAGGCTCGCACCGGCAGCCAGCAGAAGACCCCCAACGTACATGACCGGACGACGCATGGTATTTCCTTTCGGACGATTGTTTGACCACCGAAAGTCTGGACCGTTTGTCGGCAAAATGTGGCTGATTTCGGATAGGTACGACCGACCGCGTACGAAATCCCCAAACCGCCCAGTAACCCAAGATCACCGTCTAAAGTCCTCGCGGGGCGGCCTGCCGCCGATCGCGGAAAAGGACGCCGGTCCCGCGCGGGAAGGTCGCGAACAGGGGCGGCGAGCGCGCGAAGAACGGCGCTGGGCGCGACACGCCAGGAAATTCGGCAGCCGGGCGAAAAGAAGCGCCCGGCAATCCGAAGAAAGCCGGGCGCTGCAAGGCGGACCGGGCCCCGCTGAGTCAGCGCCGGGCGCTGCAAGGCGGAGCCGGGGGCTGGGGAGCGGAACCGGGGGCTGGGGAGCGGAACCGGGGCGTTACAGGCGGATGCCCAGCAGAGCGTCCACGGTACGGGACATCAGGGCCGGGGCCTCGGTGTCGTCGCCGACCGCGGACAGGGCCGCCTCGGACCAGGCGTCGACCAGGGCCAGGGCGGCCGGGGCGTCCAGGTCGTTCGACAGGCTTTCCCGTACGGCGGCCAGCAGGCCCTCGCCCGACGGGCCCGCGGGGGCGGCGGCGGCGGACCGCCAACGGGCCAAGCGGTCCTCGCCGGCCTTCAGGACCTCGTCGGTCCACTCGCGGTCGGTGCGGTAGTGGCCCGAGAGCAGGCCCAGGCGTACGGCCATGGGGTCCACGCCGTCGCCTCGCAGGCGGGACACGAAGACCAGGTTGCCCTTGGACTTCGACATCTTCTCGCCCTCCAGGCCGATCATGCCGGCGTGGACGTAGTGGGCGGCGAACGGCTCGGCGCCGGTCAGCGTCTCGGCGTGGGCGGCCGAGCACTCGTGGTGGGGGTAGATCAGGTCGCTGCCGCCGCCCTGCACCTCGATGGTGTCGCCCAGCAGGTTCAGGGCGATCGTCGTGCACTCGATGTGCCAGCCGGGGCGGCCGGGGCCCAGGTCGCCGCCGTCCCACGCCGGCTCGCCGTCGCGGGCGCCGCGCCACAGCAGGGGGTCGAGCGGGTCGCGCTTGCCGGCACGGGCCGGGTCGCCGCCGCGCTCGGCCGACAGGGTGGTCATCTCGTCGCGGGAGTATCCGGACTCGTAACCGAAGCGCGGGGCGGCCGAGATGGCGAAGTACACGTCGCCGGTGCCGTCGTCGAGCGTGTAGGCCGCGCCGTCGGCGAGCAGCTTGTTCACGTGGGCCACGATCGACGGGATGGACTCGACGGCGCCCACGTAATGCGCCGGCGGGATGATCCGCAGGGCCTCCATGTCCTCGCGGAACAGGGCCGTCTCGCGCATGCCCAGGACGATCCAGTCCTCGCCGTCACGCTCGGCCCGCTCGAGCAGCGGGTCGTCGATGTCGGTCACGTTCTGCACGTAGCGGACCTCGTGGCCGTTGTCGCGCCACAGGCGGTTGACCAGGTCGAACGTGATCATCGTGGCGGCGTGGCCCAGGTGGGTGGCGTCGTACGGGGTGATGCCGCAGACGTACATCGTCGCCGCGTCGCCGGCCGGCTCGGACGGCTGCACCGAGCGGCGGGCCGAGTCGTACAGGCGCGGCGGCTGCCCCGAGCCGGGCAGGGTCGGCACATCGTGCCCGGTCCAAGCGTCCATGGTTGTGAAGCCTATCCAGCTGGTAGGAACAAAGGCGCGCGTCCGTGACCTACTACACGGGCGGCCAGGGGATCGCCGGCCAGTCCTGCGGCGGCTGCGGGAAGCGGCCCGCGCGCAGCAGCCGCTTGGCCCGCAGGCGCACGTGCTGCACCTCGGAGATCGTCAGGTGCTCCTCGAGGGCCGATCCCAGTTCGCCGTCGAGCTGGGCGATCAGCCGGGGCAGGAGCGCCGCGGCCTCGTCGATCAACGGCTTGCCCGTCCAGCCCCACAGGACCGTGCGCAGTTTGTTCTCCACGTGGAACGAGACGCCGTGGTCGACGCCGTGCACCGAGCCGGTGGCCGGGTAGAGCACGTGGCCGCCCTTGCGGTCGGCGTTGTTGATCACCGCGTCGAAGACCGCGAGCCGGGCCAGGCGCTGGTCGTCGGCGTGGGCCAGCGCGTACGCGTCGCCGTCGTCGTCGCGGGCGTTGGCCACCGCGATCCAGCCCTCGGGCACGTCGTACGCCGGCACGAAGCCGATCAACGGCGTCAGATCCTCCGGCTCGTCGATCCACAGCTGCAGGGCGCCCGAGCCGAGCGGCCCGTCCCGCAGGATCGTCGGCGGCACCAGGTCCCAGCCCGTGGCCTGGGACACGAGATAGGCCGACACCTCGCGCCCGGCCAGCGTGCCGTCGGGGAAGTCCCACAGCGGTTTCTCGCCGCGCACCGGCTTGTAGACACAGCGCCGGGTCACGCCGGACAGTGTGATCTCGGCCCGCAGCGTCGTGTTCGAGGCGTCGACGAGCCGGCCCTCGATCTCCATCTCGCCGTGGGCGAGCAGCTCGAGGGCGTCGCTCTCGGCCAGCGCCGCCGCGGGCTCAGCCGTCACCGGTGGTAGCCGTTGTGCCGGGGGCAGAGGTGGCCGGCCGGGTCGAGCGGCTGGCCGCAGAGCGGGCAGGGCGGCCGGCCGGCGGCCACCACGCGGCGGGCCCGGTCGATGAAGGCACGGGTCGCCTCGGGGGTCAGCCGCACGCGGAGCCGGTCGAGGTCGTCGTCGGGCTCGTCGTCCTCGTCCTCGTCGTCCTCGACGTCGTCGTCGTCCGGGTCGTCACCCGGGTCGCCGCCGAGCTCGATCTCGACCTCGGACTCACCCGCCTCGATGGCCTCGATCACCACCGTGCTGGTGTCGACGTCGAAGGCGAGCCCGAGCGTGCCGACGCGGAACTCCTCGTCGACCGGAACGTCGAGCGGCTCGTTGTCGTGCCCGGCGAGCATGGCCGTCTCGGGCAGCGAGACACCGAACCGTTTGTTCGCCTCGACGAGCAGTTCCTCGAGTTTCTCGGCGAGGAGCGACACCTGGACCTTCTCCAGCGCGACGCTGATCACCCGGCCGCCACCGCGGGCCTGGAGGAAGAAGGTCCGGTCGCCCGGCTCGCCCACCGTCCCGGCCACGAACCGCTCGGGCGGCTCGAAGGAGTGCACCTGGTGGGTCATGGAACAACCCTATCCACCCTCACCCGGCCCCGCGCATCCCCACAGGGCCGGGTTCGCCCACGGCGCAACGCTCACCAGCCAGCGGTAACACGCCGGTCACACTCTGCTCTCAGACCCCGGCTCCCGCACCGCCGCCCACGGCGGCGTCGGAGGCGACAGCCGCCTGGGGCACGAGCGACGACAGGTCCGAGGTGTCGTTGACGCGCACCACGAAGGGCCGCGTCGGCGTGTACCGGATCACGGTCACCGAGGCCGGGTCGGCGACGATGCGCTGGAACTGGTCGAGGTGCAGGCCGAGCGCGTCGGCCACGATGGCCTTGATCACATCACCGTGGCTGCAGACCGCCCAGAGGGCTTCCGGGCCGTGCTCCGCCGTGATCTTGGCGTCCCATCGCCGTACGCCCGCGACCGCCCGCGCCGACATCGCCGCCATCGCCTCGCCGCCCGGGAAGACCACCGCGCTGGGATGCTGCTGCACCACCGGCCACAGATCCTCCTTGGCCAGCTCCTTGAGCGGGCGACCCTCCCAGTCGCCGTAGCCGCACTCGGTGAAGGCCTCGTCCACGACCGGCGTGGCACCGGGCAGGGCCAGCTCGACGGTCGTCCGGCACCGGATCAGCGGGCTGGTCACCACGGCCACCAGCGGCAGCGCGCGCAGCCGCTCACCGGCCCGCTCGGCCTGGCGGCGCCCGGTCTCGTCGAGCTCCACCGGGAGCCGGCCGGCCAGTTCGCCGGTGGCGTTGGCGGTCGTGCGCCCGTGCCGGAGCAGCAGAACGGTGGCCACTACTCGGCCACGCCGGATTCTTCGTACGCCTCGGCGACGATCCGGAGGGTGTCGAGGCCGCTCTTGAGATCGCCGACGTACGGGCTGATGGAGAGCGTGCCGACGCCGGCCGCGGCGTACTGCCTGATCCGCTCCTTGACCTGGATCTTGTTGCCCAGGATCGAGGTGCGCTCGATGAACTCCTGCGGCACGGCCTCGGCCGCCTCGGCCTTCTTGCCGCTGAGGTAGAGATCCTGAACCTTGGCCGCGGCGTCGGCGTACCCCATGCGTACGGCCAATTGGTTGTAGAAGTTCTGCTCCCGGCTGCCCATGCCGCCCACGTAGAGCGAGGCGTAGGGCCGGATCACGTCGGCGCACCAGGCCACGTTGTCGCCGAGCACCACCGGCACCGTCGGCGCCACGTCGAAACCGGTCAGCCCCAGGCCCTTCTTGGCCCGGCCACGCTCGATGTGCTGCAGATACTCCCCCGCGGCGTCCGGCGCGAAGAAGATGGCCAGCCAGCCGTCGGCGATCTCGCCGGCCAGCTCCAGGTTCTTGGGGCCGACGGCGGCCAGGTAGATCGGGATGGCCTCGCGCGGCGGGTGGAAGCCGAGCCGCAGCGCCTTGCCGGGCCCGTCCGGCAGAGGCAGCGTGTAGTGCTCGCCCTGATACGAGACCGGCTGCCGGGCGATCGCCATTTTGACGATCTCGACATATTCCCGGGTACGCCCGAGCGGCTTGCCGAAACGCACGCCGTGCCAGCCCTCGGACACCTGCGGGCCGGAGACGCCCAGGCCGAGCCGGAAACGGCCGCCGGAGAGCGTGTCGATGGTGGCCGCGGTCATCGCGGTCATGGCCGGGGTGCGGGCCGGGATCTGCATCACGGCGGCGCCCAGGTCGATCTGCTGGGTCTGCCCGGCGATCCACGAGAGCATGCTGACCGTGTCCGAGCCGTACGCCTCGGCCGACCAGGCGACGGCGTAGCCGAGCCTGTCCGCCTCCTGGGCCATCGCCAGATGGTCCTGCGGTGTGCTCCACGCCGATTGATAACCGAGGCTCAGTCCCAGACGCACGTGCGCTCCCCTCCATTTTCGCTGTTCGCAGCCTAGTGGCCCACGCTCGGTGATCTCGGTCAGGTAACCGACCGGTTCGACCTGGGCGTCAGCATTTCCCTATGGAGACTGTCTGAATAAGGTTCACTCATGCAACAGCGACCGCTCGGCCGAAGCGGGCTGGCGGTCTCGCGGCTCGCCCTCGGCACCATGACCTGGGGCCGGGACACCGACCCGGACGACGCGGCCGCGCAGCTCAAACTCTTCCTCGAGGCCGGCGGCACGCTGCTCGACACGGCCGACGTCTACGGCGACGGCGACGCCGAGGCCGTGATCGGCTCGCTGCTCGACCACCTGGTCCCCCGCGACGAGGTGGTCATCGCCACCAAGGCCGGCCTCACTCCGCACGGCTTCCGCACCCGCGACGGCTCCCGCGGCAACCTGCTGCGCTCGCTCGACGCGTCGCTGCGCCGGCTCGGCACCGACTACGTCGATCTCTGGCAGGTGCACGGGTACGACCCCATGACGCCCCTCGAGGAGACTCTCGGAGCCCTGGATCACGCCGTGAACAGCGGCCGCGTCCGCTACGTGGGCGTCTCCAACTTCGCGGCCTGGCAGACCGCCCGCGCCGCCACGTGGCAGGCGGCCTATCCCGGCCGGGCGCCGATCGTGGCCTCCCAGATGGAGTACTCGCTACTGGAGCGGGGCATCGAACGCGAACTCCTGCCGGCCGCGGCCGGCCTCGGCTTCGGCGTGCTGGCCTGGTCGCCACTGGGCCGGGGCGTGCTGACCGGCAAATACCGCAACGGCCGCCCGCTCGACTCCCGGGCCGCCACCGAACATCTGGCCGCCTTCGTGCAGACGTACCTGGAACCCCGTAGTTCCAGCATCGTCCAGGCGGTCGTCACCGCGGCCGCCGGCCTGGGCGTCTCACCGGTCGAGGTCGCCCTGGCCTGGCTGCGCGACCGCCCCGGCGTGGCCGCACCGATCCTGGGCGCCCGCACGGCCGGCCAGCTCCAGGGCGCCCTGCTCAGCGAGGACCTGACCCTGCCGGCCGAGATCGCCAACGCCCTCGACGACGTCTCCGCCATCGACGTGGGCTACCCCGAGCGCGACGGCGAGGCCTGACGCCCGGTCACTTGGCCAGTTCCCCGGCGAGCACGACGACGAGAACAAGCGCCACCACCCCGGCGACGACCCCGAGCCGCACGGCAAGCGAGGAGCGCCTCATCGATCGGGGCCGGTTCACCCAGTGGCTCCCCCGGTTCGCGATCGTGGCTTTCGCCTTCGCCGAGAGCAGACTCGACTTCGCGATGGCGTGCCGCATCGCCCGCAGCTCGGCGTCGGCTTCAGCTTCCCGCCGGCTCCGGCGCCACCGCCGCACGCCGATCACCGCGCCCACCAGCACGATCACTCCACCCACGACGGACGCGACCTTGTCAGCGCCGTCGAGCCAGCCCTCCATGGCCGCAGTGTAGAAGTGCCGCACACGGTACGCGCTTTCCCAGCACCGGGCCCGACATCGGCGTTGCCTGTCCTTGCCGGCCGAGAGTTGTCGGCGTTTACCTGGTTATCAAGGAGGCCAGCGGGCTACCCGCGAAGATCTGGTCGGGGTACTGACTTACGTCCAGCTGTATGGCCGCTGGGTCGGTGGCCAATTCGTAGACGACACGATATCGATCCGTCAGCGCCGTGATGTCCTCGTCCGTCAGGTTGATGTAGGCGGACCTGTTACGCAGAAGTTTCATGGGTTCCCTGCTCGACCAATGCAGCTCGTCCATGAACGATGCCGAAGCGGCCGCATTCTCGTAGCCCTGCTTCCGCACCTTCCGGAAGAATTCCTCCCCATTGCCGCGCGGGACGACGTCAACCTTCAAGTCCACGTCGCCGAGGCGATCTGCAGCAGAATCCAGATAGCTTCCGAAGACCGTGATCGAGGCGATGGCGTAGAGCCGGGCCGGGTCGGCGTTGTACGCGCGAGCGCGTGCCAACACTCCCGCCAACAGCTCCTCCGCCTTGGCGCGACTCACCGGTCGACCGAAGCCGGCCTGTGCCAGAGCATTGCCCTTGACCGTGGTCCGCCACCATTGCCCGGTGTCATTGACGCTGCGCGGGTCCGGCTCGACGTATCCCTCTTCCGCGAGGGCGGCAAGGAGGTCGCGCGCCTCCGCTTGGCCGCAACCTCGGTAGCGAGCCATTACCTCGATGGGGAAGGCTTCGTGGCGAAAGAGCTTTCTCGCCAGGTCCCTCGCGGTGACTGCATCGAGGCCGGCGATCACGTCCGTCTTAGCGACACGCACCCTGTTCACCTATGCCCTTCACGATGGCTGCGGCCCAGGCTATCGGCCGCCCCCGGTCCTCGCGCCTCGATCCTCTGGGCGGTGTACCGGTAGTCACGGACGGCGGTTTGTGACCTCTGCCGCAACGCCGGCGTTCGGACCTGGCTTGACCAGGCGAGATCCGGCAATACACGCTTCGCCGCTCTGCTCCGGGTGTCGCTCAGAGTGAATAACCGCTGGTCAGAGCTTGTCGGAGGGGCTGGAAGAGGTGCACTCTAGCTTCCATGGACTACGAATACGCGCCGCTGAGGTTGCCCTCGAATGTCGATCGGTTGACCGCGGCGGCGCAGCTCGCCATTCAGGCGGAGTTCTCGGGCTGGGAGCTGGCGCGCGTGCAGCTCTACCGGGACGGCACCCGCAAGGTGATGCTCCGCCGTCGTGTGCAGCCGACCCCGCAGCCGGGGTTGAGCTACTGAGAAAGGCCCGTCCGTTGCGGACGGGCCTTTCTTGGCTACAACCGAAGATGCTCAGTGGTGGTGACCGGCGTGGTCCTCTTCCTCGTCCGGCAGGTACGGGTGCTCGTCGAGGCGCCCGACCAGCAGGTCGCCCTGCTTCGGGGCGAACGGGCCGTCGCCGTCGGAGTCCTCGAAGGCCTCCAGGTCGAGCGGCTCGGAGATCTCGCTGACGGTCAGCAGGCCGTCGAGCGGCTCCAGCTCGGGCACGTCCAGCGACGACAGCGAGCCGTCGCCGGCCTGGAGCAGCTCGAGCACGGCCTCGCCGACCGTCTCGACCGCGCCCGGGTCCTCGTCCTCCGGCACGGCGCTGCGCCGGGCCACCTCGGCGCGCCGCAGCAGCGCCGAGATGCTCGGCACGCGGTAGTCGCGGCGCTGGCGCACGGAGAGGACCTGCGGGTAGGGGTCGGTCGACTCGGCCGGGTCGAAGCCGTCGACGCCCAAGCCGAAGCGCTGGTCGGCCTCGTCGGGGTCGATCGACTCGACGTCCCAGGGCGTCACCTCGCCGTACGCGTCCAGCATCTTCTCGTCGTACGCGAAAGAGGCGTTGTTGAGGTTGACGTACGCCTGCCAGACGTCGTCGTCGTCCATGCGGCCCTCGGCCGCCTTGACCGCTGTCAGGTGCGCCCGGGCGGCCTCGACGACCCGCTCGAGGGCGGCGTCGAGCTCCGCGTTCTGGTCAGTCATCGGAGTGGGTCCTTCCACACAAATCAGCTGTTACGGAGCAGACGGTCGAGCACACGCACGCCGAACTCTAGCCCCTCGACCGGGACCCGCTCGTCAATGCCATGGAACAACGAGGAGAACGCCAGGTCGGCCGGGAGTTTCAGCGGGGCGAACCCGAAACACCGGATCCCCAGGGTGGAGAAGGCCTTGGCGTCGGTGCCGCCCGACATCATGTACGGGATGGTGCGCGCGGCCGGATCCTCGGCCCGCAGGGCGTCGCTCATGGCCTCGACCAGCGCCCCGTCGAAGCCGGTCTCCACGGCCGTCTGCTGGGAGACGTGCTCGATGTCGACGCCGGGGCCGATCAGCTCGCGCAGCTCGGCCAGGAAGGCGTCGGCGTGCCCGGGCAGCGTGCGGCAGTCGATCGTCGCGCTGGCCCGGCCGGGGATCACGTTGTCCTTGTAGCCCGCCTCGAGCCGGGTCGGGTTGGCCGTGTTGCGGACCGTGGCGCCGATCATGTTGGCGATCGGGCCGAGCTTGGCGATGACCTCCTCGGGCTTCTCCGGGTCGAGCTCGACGTCGAGCGCCTCGCTGATCTGCTCGAGGAAGGTGCGCACGGTCGGGGTGAGCACGGTCGGGAAGCGGTGCCGGCCGACCCGGGAGACGGCCTCGGCCAGCGTGGTGATCGCGTTGTCGTCGTGCACGAACGAGCCGTGCCCGGGGCGGCCGGTGGCGTTCAGGCGCAGCCAGTCGAGGCCCTTCTCGGCGGTCTGCACGAGATAGAGGCGCAGGTCGTCGTTAACGGTGAAGGAATAGCCGCCGACCTCGCCGATCGCCTCGGTGACGCCCTCGAACGCGTCGCGGTGGTTGCGCACGAGCCACTGCGAGCCGTACTCCATGCCGGCTTCCTCGTCGGCCGTGTACGCCAGCACGATGTCGCGCGGCGGCACGTAGCCGGTGCGCTGCCACTCGCGGACCACCGCGAGCATCATCGCGTCGAAGTCCTTCATGTCGATCGCGCCGCGGCCCCAGAGGTAGCCGTCCTTCTCCTCACCGGAGAACGGGTCGACCGACCACTCGCTCGCGTCGGCCGGGACCACGTCGAGGTGGCCGTGCAGCATCAGGGCGCCACGGCTGCGGTCGGCGCCGGGGATGCGGGCGAACAGATTGGCCCGCGTCGGGGCCGACTCGTGGATCTCGGACTCGATGCCCACCTCGCCGAGCTTCCCGGCGACGTATTCGGCCGCGACGCGCTCGCCGACCGTGGTGCGCGGGTCGCCGGTGTTCGTGGTGTCGATGCGCAGCAGGTCACGGCAGAGGCCGGTGACCTCGTCGACGGCGGTGGTCTTCATCCGCTATTCCTACCAGCAGATCGTTAAGGGGGTTTGTGGGGAGCGCCACTTGGGGAAACGTGACGGCCGTGACTTCGCTGAATCTTCCCCCGCTTCCGCCCATGGGTGGCGAGACCACCGGGCGCAATGTCGTCGACGTCATCACCCGAGAGCACCGTGAGCTGCTCGAGCTCTGCGACCGCATGCTGGCGAACCCGGACGACAGGAGGGTCACCGACGTCGTGATCGCCACGTTGTCGCGGCACCTCAGCTGCGAGGAGCAATATCTGTACCCGGCGATCCGCAAGGTGGTGCCCGGCGGCGAGGAGCTCACCGACCGCGAGCTGGCCGAGGATCAGGCCCTGCTGGTCACGTTGCAACAGTTGCAACGGGATCCCTCGGCGAAGGCCGACGTGGCCGCGGCCGTGCGCCGGCACGTCGACGCGGACGCCGAGGAGCTTCTTCCGGTTCTGACGCAGATGGTCCCGATCGAGGATCTGATCCGCGTCGGCAACCGCTTCGAGACGGCCCAGGAGGCCGCGCCGACCCGCCCGCACCCGGCCACCCCGTCCACTCCCCCGTGGAACAAGGTGGTCGATCCGGCCGTGGCCGTGGTGGACAAATTGCGCGATGCCGTCACTCGTCGCACGACGTACGCCAAGGATTTGTAGGGAAAACACCGGATTCGTTAACCCATTTGTCACAAGTGGGGGATGTTTCGAAGGCGCGTAGGTCTAGCCATCTATGTATATGTGGTCCTAACGTCACGCTATGAACCTGGAGCTGCGGCACCTGAAGGTGGTCTGCGCCATCGCGGAGACCGGCAGTGTCACCAAGGCGGCATCGCAGCTGGGGCTCGCACAGCCGGCGCTGACCGCGCAGCTGCAGCGCATCGAGCGCACCCTGGGCGGGCCGCTGTTCGAGCGGGACCGCCGGGGCGCGCGCCCGACCGCGCTCGGCGAGCTGGTCCTGGCCCGCGCCCGAGTGCTGTTGCCGGCCATGAAAGGCCTGCAGGACGAGGCGGCCCGGCTGGCCGGCGCGTCCGGTGAGGGCCGGATGAGCCGCTACCGGTTCGGCGCGATCGGCGGTCCCATCCTGGGCGGCATGGTCCACCGGCTCTCGATGGCCGAGCCGGAGGCCCAGATCACCACGTACGCCTCGTACTACGTCGACGAGCTGGCCAACATGGTGATCGCCGGCAAGCTCGACTACTGCCAGGTCGGCGTGTGCGGCGACGCCATCCCGTCGGCCGACTACGGCCTGGTGTGGCAGACGGTCGCGGTCGACGCGGTGTGCGTGCTCATGCCCGAGGACCACCCGAACGCCAAGGGCACCGATGTCGACCTGGCCGAGCTGGCCAACGAGCAGTGGGTGGCCGGCACCGGCGACGGCTGCTTCGGCGACTGCTTCGCGGCGGCCTGCGCGCGGGCCGGCTTCACCCCGCGGCGGGTCCTCGAGAGCGACATCCGCGGCTGCGTCGACATGGTCGAGGCCGGTTCGGCCCTGGGACTGTGCCAGCCGACGTTCCGGGCCCCGGCCGGGCTGGCCCACCGTCCGCTGCGCGGGGCTCCCCTGCGCTGGCGCTACGTGATCGGGTGGCATCCCGACTCGCCGGCCGCGCTCAGCGCGCACAAGCTGATCGAGATGGCCCAGGACGCGTACGTCGAGGTGGCCGCGCGCAACCCGGCCTACCTCGACTGGCGTGTCGACTATCCCCACCTGGGCGTCTACGACGGTTTGGCCAACAGCTTCAGGGGCCCGGCGTGAGCCGGGCCCCTGGTCGCGACTGACGTCAGGACGCTTCGAAGGTCAGCTTGCCGTCGGCCGCGCCGACCTTGACCTTCTGCCCGGGCGCCAGGTCGGCGCCGAGCAGCATCTTCGACAGGCGGTTGTCGAGGTCACGCTGGATGACCCGGCGCAGCGGGCGGGCGCCGTACTCGGGCTGGAAGCCCTTCTCGGCCAGCCAGTCGATCGCCTCGGTGGTGATCTCCAGGCTGATGTCCTGCGCGTGCAGGCGCCGCCGCGTCTCGTCGAGCATGAGCTCGGTGATCTGCCGGACCTGCTCCTGCTCGAGCTGCCGGAAGACGATGATCTCGTCGATCCGGTTGATGAACTCGGGCCGCAGCTGCTCCTTGAGCCGGCGGTCGAGCCGGTCCCGCAGCTCCTCCTCGGCCGCGCCACCGGAGCCGGTGCCGAAACCGACGCTGCGCCGGGTGCCGCTGATGATGTCCGAGCCGAGGTTGCTCGTCATGATCAGCACGGTGTTCTTGAAGCTCACCGTGCGGCCCTGGCTGTCGGTCAGCCGGCCGTCGTCGAGCACCTGGAGCAGGATGTTGAAGACGTCCGGGTGGGCCTTCTCGATCTCGTCGAGCAGCACGACGCTGTACGGGCGGCGGCGAACCGCCTCGGTCAGCTGACCCGCCTCGTCGTAGCCGACGTAGCCGGGAGGGGCGCCGACCAGGCGCGACACCGTGTGCCGCTCCTGGAACTCGCTCATGTCGAGCCGGATCATCCGGTCCGAGTCGCCGAACAGCGCCTCGGCCAGCGACCGGGCCAGCTCGGTCTTGCCGACACCGGTCGGTCCCAGGAACAGGAAGCTGCCCACCGGCCGGTCCGGGTCGCCGAGCCCGGCCCGCGAGCGGCGGACCGCCTCGGCCACCGCCTCGACGGCGTCGTCCTGGCCGACCACCCGCTCGTGCAGATAGCCCTCGAGGCGGAGCAGGCGCTCCTTCTCCTCCTCGGTGAGCTGGGCGACCGGGATGCCGGTGGCCCGCGACACGACGTCGGCGATGTCGGCGTCGGTCACCTGGGGCACGCCGTCACCGGTCACGCCCGCGGTCGCGATCTGCTCCTTGAGCGAGTTGATCTCGTCGCGGAGGGCCACCGCCTTCTCGTAGTTCTCGGCCGCCACCGCCTGGTCACGGTCGCGGGAGAGCTGCTCGAGGCGGCGCTCCTTCTCCCGTACGTCGGCGTCGGGGGTCTTGACCCTCAGCCGCACCCGGGCGCCGGCCTGGTCGATGAGGTCGATCGCCTTGTCCGGCAGGAACCGGTCGGTGATGTAGCGGTCGGACAGCTCCGCCGCGGCCTGCAGGGCCTCGTCGGTGATCCGCACCTGGTGGTGCGCCTCGTAGTTGTCGCGCAGGCCGCGCAGGATCGACACGGTGTCCTCGACGCTGGGCTCGCCCACCAGCACCGGCTGGAAGCGACGGGCCAGGGCCGCGTCCTTCTCGATGTGCTTGCGGTACTCGTCGAGCGTGGTCGCGCCGACCACCCGCAGCTTGCCGCGGGCCAGGGCCGGCTTGAGCATGTTCGAGGCGTCCATGCCGCCACCCTCGCCGCCGCCACCGGCGCCGACGAGCGTGTGGATCTCGTCCAGGAAGACGATCAGCTGGTCGCCCGAGTCCTGGATCTCGTCGATGACCTTGCGCAGGCGCTCCTCGAAGTCGCCGCGGTAGCGGGTGCCGGCCACCAGGCCGGCCAGGTCGAGCTGGATGACCCGCTTGTTCTCCAGGGTCAGCGGCACGTCGCCGTCCACGATGCGCTGGGCCAGGCCCTCCACGATCGCGGTCTTGCCGACGCCCGCCTCACCGATCAGCACGGGGTTGTTCTTGGTACGCCGGGAGAGGATCTCGACGGCCTGCTCGATCTCGCTGGCGCGGCCGATGACCGGGTCGATCTCGCCGCGGCGGGCGAGCTCGGTCAGGTCGACGCCGAACTGCTCGAGGGTGGGGGTGTTGGCGTTGCCGCCGCTGCCACCGCCGCGCGGAGCGCCGGGGCGCGGGGCGCCCTGCTGCGGCTCGGCCGACTGCTGGAGCGCCTGCGGGTCGAGCTTGCCGCCCAGCAGCCGCCCGGCCGCCGAGTCGGGGTTGAGGCCCAGGGCCATCAGGATGTGCTCGGGGCCGACGTACGAGGCGCCGACCGCGCGCGAGATCTGCAGGCTGTCGAGCAGCGCCCGCTTGGCGGCGGGGGTCAACTGGACCTGCGTGGGCGGCTCCTCGCTGACCCCGGCCGGGCGGCCGAGGGCGGCCAGCAGCGAGTCGGGGTCGGCGCCGGCGCGGCGCACGGTCTGCTTCATCGGCTCGAGCTGGAGGGTCGCCCAGAGCAGATGGTCGGTGTCGAGGTCGGCGATGGTGCGGTCGGGGTCGGCCAGCTCGGCCGCCCGGCGCGCCGACGCGGACAGCACCTCGCGGGCGTCGCCGCTCATGTACTTGGTGATATCGATGCGCTGCGAACGGCGCGGGTCCGCCGCGCCGAAGAAGCGCGCGAAGAAGTCGTCCCACTGACCGGGCCCGCCCGGTCCGATCGGTCCGATGCTCATACGTCTTCTCTCTTCTCCGTAGCCGTTGTGCCGGGGGCCTTTACCCACCTTGCACGACCCCTATCAGCGCCGTGCCGGATCGATTGATTCCCGATCCGGAGCAAAAGTTGACTCGGGTAGGCTCAACTTCATGACCGTACCTCTGGTGATCGTCGACGGGGCCAATGTCGTGGGTTCGGTACCCGACGGGTGGTGGCGTGACCGGCGCGGCGCGGCCCTGCGGCTGCGCGACGCATTGACGCCGATCATGGAGAACGGCCTGACCGATCTGGCCGGCCCGGTCGAGGTCGTGCTGGTGGTGGAGGGTAAGGCCCGGGAGACCCCGCCGGCCGAGGGCGGCGTGCGCGTGGAGCGCGCCGACGGCTCGGGCGATGACAAGATCGTCGATCTGGTACGTGGGGAAGCCGCACCCAGGCGCATCGTGGTTGTGACGGCCGATCGGGGATTGCGCGACCGGGTGACACAACTGGGGGCCGAAGTGAGGGGCCCGTCGAGCGTGCCGAGGCGCTAAAGTGTGACGATGCTCCCACGGACGGTAGCCCCGCCCTGGGCTCCCGCTGGGACCTGGCTCACTCCCCCGCTCCCCCTGTACGGCGACGATCACGAGCGCCGCGACCTCGCTCCGGCGTCCGGCGCGCTCGCGCTGAGCTCACGTCCTCGCCGCCGCCGCTGAGTTCGGCTCCGGCCGCGGCTGTCCGCCGGACCCCCGGAGTGAGTCACATGTCCGCATCCGCAGATCCGCGCGCCGGCGCCCGTGCCGTGCTGCGCCGGCCCTTCGTCCCGCTCGTCCTCACCGCCAGTCAGGTCGGGCGGCTGCCGCTCGGCGCGTCGCCGCTGGCCCTGTTGCTGTTCGCCCGCGAGACGGTCAGCCTGGCCGCCGCCGGGGCGCTGGTCGCCGTCTTCACCGCCGGCATGGCCGCCGGCGCGCCCGCGCTGGCCCGGGCCGTCGACCGGTGGCGGCAGCCGCCGGTCCTCTACGGCTCGGCCCTGGTCTCCGCCGCCGGCTACGCGCTCGTCGTGCTCAGCGACGGCCGCACCGCCCCGATCGTCGCCGGCGCGGCCCTGGCCGGCCTGGGCACCCCGCCGATGGAGGCCTGCCTGCGGGCCCTCTGGCCCGATCTCGTGCCCCCGGCGGCGGTGCACGCGGCGTACGCCCTCGACGTCGCCCTTCAGGAGGTCATCTTCGTGGCCGGGCCGCTGGTCACCCTGGCCGCCGTCGCGATCGGCGGGCCGGCGGCCGGCCTGGTCACCGCGGCCGTGCTGCAACTGGCGGGGGTGGCCGCCTTCGTCCGGGCGCCCGCCGTCCGCCGCTGGCGGGGCCGCCCGGCCCGCCGGCACTGGCTGGGCCCGCTGCGCGAGCACCGCCTGGCCGTCATGGTCGCCGGCATCGCCTGCGCGGGCGCCGGCGTCGGAAGCATCCCGGTGGTCTTGACCGGCTATGCCGAGGCGGCCGGGGACCGCTCGCTGACCGGCTGGCTCCTGGCCGCCCAGGCCGGCGGCGCGCTCGTGGGTGGCCTTCTCTATACGCGCGCGACGCCGGGCGGCCCCCGCCGCCTGCCGCTGCTGGCCCTGTGGTTCACGGCCGGATATCTGCCGCTGCTGATCGCGCCCGGGCCGGCCCCGATGGCCGTCCTGCTGGCGGTCAGCGGCATCATGCTCCCGCCGCTGCTGACCGCGGTCTTCCTCACCGCCGACCGCCTCGCCCCCGAGGGCACCGCCGTCGAGGCGTTCGCCTGGATCATGACCGCCTTCAGCGTCGGCAGCGCCCTCGGCGCGGCCGTGGCCGGGCCCCTCACGGACGCCGGCATCCGCTACGGCTTCGCCTTCGCGCCGGTGGCCGCCGTCCTGGCGGTCGGGGCCATGTCCTACGTGGCACGCCACCCGAACCGAGATGCATGATTTGCCCGATATAGGGGACTCGGCGGGTATGACCGTCCCCGTGCGGGATCTCGACAGCGCCGACGCCGCGCTGGTCGGCCTCGGCCGCAAGCTCGAGGAAGCCCGCTACCGCTTCACCGCAGTCACGCCGGCCACTCACGAGCGGGTGAACCGGCGATCCCACAACGCGTACGCCTTCGGGTTCCGCGACGTCTTCGGGTGGAGCCGGCCGTTCGGGCCGGGCGTGCTCCCGGGCCCGATCGTGGAGCTGATGGACGAGGCCGGAGTGCTCGATCAGGACGGCGACGAGTGGCACAGCACGGTGCGCTTCTCGATCTGCGACAACGGCCTGTTCGTGCACTCCGCCTCCCCGGACCGGCCCGGCTCGGTCTTCTACGGCGCCTGCACCCGTGCCATGGCCCGCGCCGTGGCGGCGCACATCGACGCCCGCGCCTGGCCGGTGCGGCGGGCGGTCGACATCCGGTGCGGCATCGGCGCCCGGGCCATCGCGGTCGCGCGGCGCCGGCCCGGTGCGACAGTGCTCGCCGCCGACGTCAGCCCCGAGGCCCTGCGGTTCGCCCGCGTCAACGCCGCGCTGGCCCGCACGCCCGGTGTCCGGCACTGCCCCGGCGACCTGCTCGACGACGTGGGCGGCACCTTCGACCTCATCGTGTCCTGCCCGCCGTTCATGTTCGATCCGGGCCGGCAGACGTATCTCGGCGGTGAGCCGCACGCGCTGTCGACCGCCATCCTGGACCAGGCCGCCGCCCACCTGGCCCCGCACGGCTCGCTGCTGCTGTTCAGCGGCGCCGGCGTGGTCGGCGGCCGCGACCTCTTCCAGCGGGCCGCGGCCGAGCACCTCACCGGCACCGGCCTGGCCTGGACCTATCGGGAGCTGGACCCCGACGTGTACGGCGAGGAGCTCGACGGCCCGCGCTACGGCGACGCCGAGCGGATCGCGCTGGTCATGCTCGTCGCCACCCGGGGACCGAGGTAGGCCGGGTTCCGGCAGGCATGGGCGGGGCGATCGTGGGCATGCGGGCGCCATGACGATCACCGCCATCACTCCGGGCCTCGATGCCGCCCTGGCCGATCTGGGCCGGGCCCTGCGCGAGGCCGGTTACGAGTTCACGACTGTCACGCCGGCCACCCATGAACGGGTCAACCGGCGTTCGCGGAACCGTCGGGCGTGCGGGCTCCGGGACGTGTTCGGCTGGAGCCGGCCGTTCGGCCCGGGTGTGCTGCCGGACCGGATCGTCGAGCTGATGGACGCGGCCGGGGTGCTGCGGCGCGACGGTGACGAGTGGCGCAGCGCGGTGCGGTTCTCCTCGTACGACGGTGAGCTCTTCGCCCATTCGGCGTTCCCGACCGACGCGGAGGACTCGGTCTTCTTCGGCCCCGACACCTACCGGATGGCCGGCGCCGTGGCCGCCCACGTCGAAGGCCGGGAGCGGCCGATCCGGCGGGCGGTCGACATCGGCTGCGGCACCGGGGCCGGGGCGGTCACGGTGGCCAAGCGGGCGCCGGAGGCCGAGGTGCTGGCGGTCGACATCAACCCGGCGGCGCTGCGGCTGGCCCGGATCAACGCCGCGCTGGCCGGCACATCGGGGGTACGCCCGTGCCGCAGCGACCTGCTGAACGACGTGGACGGGGAGTTCGACCTGATCTTCGCCAACCCGCCCTTCATGATCGACCCGGCCGGGCGGGCGTACCGGCACGGCGGGGCGCACGGGCACGAGCTGTCCATGGCGATCATCGACGCGGCCGCGGAGCGCCTGGCGCCGTACGGCAGCCTGGTCCTGTTCGCCGGGACCGGGATCGTCGGCGGGACCGATCCGTTCCGTGAGGCCGCGGCCGAGCGGCTGGCCGGGACCGGCCTGCGGTGGACCTATCGCGAGTGGGATCCGGACGTGTACGGCGAGGAGCTCGACGGGCCGGCCTACGCACACGCCGAGCGGATCGCCCTCGTGCTGCTGACCGCGACCCGATGAGCGGGCCGACGGTCGGCGTCGAGGAGGAGTTCCTGCTGCTCGACCCGCGCACGGGCGAGAACGTGCCGGTCGCGCCGGCGGTGGCCGGCAAGCTGCCGGAGCAGCTGCGCGGGCAGAGCCGGCGCGAGTTCCGGCACAGCATGATCGAGATGGTGACGCCGGTCTGCTCGAGCCTCGCCGAGGTGCGGGAGAGCCTGACCGCGATGCGGCGGGCCGCCGGCGAGGCCGCGGCGGCGGCCGGCGCGAACCTGGTCGCGCTCGCCGCCACGCCGGTCGGCGAGCCCCAGCTGCTCGTCACCGACGATCCCCGCTACCGGGCGATCGCCGGGCACTACGGCCCGATCGTCGACGACCCGGCCGTCTGCGGGTGCCACGTGCACGTCGGCGTGCCCGACCGCCGGACCGCGATCCAGGTCGGCAATCACCTGCGGCCCTGGCTGCCGGTCGTGCAGGCGATGTTCGTGAACTCGCCGTTCTTCGCCGGGGCGGACACCGGGCACGCGAGCTGGCGGGCCATGCAGCTCGACCGGTGGCCCGGACTCGGGCCCACGCCCTACTTCGAGTCGGAGACGGACCTCGAGCGCACGGTACGTCTGCTCGTCGGCGCCGGCGTGATGATGGACGACAGCCTGCTGCTCTGGCACGCGCGGCCCTCGGCCCGCTATCCGACGGTCGAGGTCCGGATGGCCGACGTCTGCCCCTCGGTCACCGACGCGGTGCTGCTCACGGCGCTGATCCGGGCGCTGGTCGGCACGGCCCTGGATGACATCCGGGCTGGCCGGCGGGCGCTGCCCATCCCGGACTGGGTGCTGACGGCGGCGCACTGGAACGCGGCCCACAGCGGCCTCGGCGGCATGCTGCTGGACCCGTCGCGGGAAACCTCGCGGCCGGCCTGGGAGATGGTCGGCGAGCTCGTCGAGACGGTCACGCCGGCCCTGGACCGGCACGGCGACCTGGACATCACGTACGAGTTGTTGGCAGCGCTGCGTACCGTGGGCACCGGCGCCGACCGGCTGCGCCGCGAGCACGAACGCACCGGGGGCGACCTGCCGGCCACGCTGGCCGGCGCGGCCGGGCGCACGCTCGCCGGGTGAAAGATCACCCGTGCGGTTCAATCCTGTTCACTCAAGAACGATCACCAGTCGTCCGGAAAACGCCCGAAGTGGACTGTCACCGGTCGTACGGGAAGAGTGTTTTCGCAGGTCGTGCCACCCGTCAAGCGGGGGTGCGGCAAAAGGGGCGTGCGGGGATAGCCGGACAGGAACGGGGCAGTAGGCTTCAGGACAGTAGTCGGGTTCCGCACAGCAGGAGGCTGCACGGGTGGCCAGTGTCGCCGAGGTCAAAGCGGCCGTCGATGCCGCACTTCAGCAGGTGACCGAAGGGCAGGCGGCGATACAGGCGGCCCGGGAGAAGATCGGCGAGGCCCAGCAGAGCCTGGCCGCCGCTCTCGACGGCAGCGGCAACGACGCGGTCGGCGCGGCCCACGCGTCCCTGTCGCAGGCCGACCAGTCGCTCGAGGAGTGCCTGGGCGCCACGCTGCTCGCGGTGGAGCAGGCGCAGACCTACACGGCGATGCTCTGACGCGATGTCGCTGATCCAGGAGCTCGGCGCCCGGCTTCGCGCCACCTCGGACGAGTTGCCCACTCCGCAGGTGACCGTGGCGATGGAGAAGCTGCGCAGCGCGACCGAGATTCTCATGTGGGTGCGCGAGCAGTCGGTCGACCCGATCGGCGTGCCGCAGCTGTCCAACGCCACCGAGGCGGCCGAGCGGGCCGCGGCCGCGCTGCGCCTCGCCCAGGACGCCATCGCGCAGTACCTGGCTTCCGTGGGTCTCAGCGGCGATGCGAGCGCTCCGCCCGACCGTGACTGGAAAGCCGGTCTTCAGCAGCCCGATTCGGCTGCGCAAACCGGAGAAAATCCCGAAAAGCCCGAGCAACTCGGACCGTGGTGGCAGGAGCGGGTCACGCAGCTCACCGGCGAGCCGGCGCCCTCCTCGTCCGATAAATCGGACAAACCAGATACGGCGGAGCTGCTGCGCCGGGTGGCTTCGGGGGTACGGGCCGGTGACCGCGCCCGGCTCGGCCGCGAGCTGCACGGCGTGAACGCCTCGACCGGGCTCGCACTGTCCGCGGTCACCCCGCCCGTCCTGCACCGGCTGGCCGGCGACCTGCTCGGCCACGAGCCCCGCCCCGAGGACGTGCCGCGGCTGCGCTCGGCCGCCGAGGGCCGGGTCAGATCGCTGCTGCCGGGCACCTCGCCGGCCGTGCTCGAGACCCTGATCGCGCGCATCTGCCGCGTGCCCGTGGAGGGCGGCTCCCCGCGGCCGCCCGGCCACCCGGCCGACAACGCGGTGACCGCCAGCGTGCTCACCGGTGTCCTGCTGGCCCGGCTGGGCCGCGACGCGGGCACGCTCGACCCGTCGGCGCCCGACCCGGTGCGCCGTCCCGCCGAAGCCTCCGACTCCCCCGGGAGCCCCTCCAGCCATGGCTGAGTCGACCGCACAGCAGGTGATGGAGATCCGGGCCGGGCTGTCGCACGCGCTCGGCGCGGCCGCGATCGCCCTCGACCGGGCCAGAGGCGCGCACGCCGCGGCCGTCGAACGGCGGCGGCGGGTCGAGGCGGCGGCCGGGGCGCGCCTGCGCAAGATCGACGACGCGCGGGACGCCCGGCTGGCCGAGATCGACGACCAGCACCGGGCCGACCTCGCCGCGTACGCCCAGGCCGCCGCGGCCGCCGCCGACCGGGCCGCGCCCGGCGCCGCCGGCGACCCGTGGGACGACTGGCAGGCCACCCCGCTCGACCGGGCGGCCGAGCTGCGGGTGGGCCGGCTGCTGCTGCCGCACCCGGAAGAGGTGCCGGCGCTGGTGCCGCTGCTCGACCGCGGCCACGTGGTGGTCCGCGGCGACCAGGCCCTGGGCGACGAGGTGGTGGCCGGGCTGCTGCTGCGGGCGCTCGGCACCGCCGCGCCCGGCCAGGTGCGGCTCATCGGATACGACCCCGAGCACCTGGGCGGCGGGCTGGCCCGGTTCGCGCCGCTGGCGCCGGCCGGCGTGCTCACCTTCGTCGGGCCGGGCGGGCTGCCGGCGTTGCTCGACGACCTGACCGCGCACGTCCGGCGGATCAACGAGACGGTGCTGGCCGGCGAGTACACGTCGCTGCGCGAGCTGAACGCGGCCACCCACCGGCGGCCCGAGCCGTGGCGGGTCGCCGTGCTGCTCGGCGCGGGCGACCTGGGCCGGGCCGAGCAGGCCCAGCTGCAACGGCTGCTGCGCACGGGTGCGGCCTGCGGCGTACACCTGGTCATTCAAGGTCTGCCGGTGCAGGCGGCCGACGGGATCGAGTTCATCACCGCCGCCGGCGGCGACCACGCGCGTGTCAGCAGCGCCGGCGCGTTGCCCGTACGGCTCGATGGTGGTCCTCCGCAAGCGGTGGTGGCAGCGACCTGCCGCCGGATCGCCGAGGCCGTGGAAGCCGGGCCCGCGCCGGTGGCGCTGGACAGTCTGCTGCCGCGGGAGGAATGGAAAGAGAGCGCGGCGACCGGGCTCAGCGCGCCCCTCGGCGACAGCCCGCAAGGCGTGCCGGTACAGGTGACGCTGGCCGACTATCCGCCGCACGCGCTCATCGCCGGCCCGTCCGGCACCGGCAAGACCAACCTCATCTACGCCTGGATGGGCGCGCTGGCCGCCCGCTACTCCCCGGCCGAGCTCGCCTTCTACCTGCTCGACTTCAAGGAGGGCGTCTCGTTCGCCCGGTTCGCGCCCGGCCGCCGCGACCCGAGCTGGCTGCCGCACGTCCGGCTGGTCGGCGTGAACGTCAACACCGACCGCGAGTTCGGGCTGGCCCTGCTGCGCTTCCTCGGCGAGGAGCTGCGGCGCCGGGCCGACGCGGCCAAGAGGTACGAGGTGACGAACCTGGCCGAGCTGCGCGCCGAGGACCCCGAGGGCAGCTGGCCGCGCATCGTGGCCGTGGTCGACGAGTTCCAGGTGCTGCTCTCCGGGCGCGACGCGGTGGCCGCCGAGGCAGTCGACCTGCTCGAAGACCTGGCCCGGCGCGGGCGGTCCCAGGGCATCCACCTGATCCTGGCCTCGCAGGACGTCAGCGGCATCGAGGCGCTGTGGGGACGGCCGGCCCTGGTGGCGCAGTTCTCGCTGCGCATCGCCCTGCCCCGCGCCCGGCGCATCCTGGCCGAGACGAACACGGCGGCCGAGTCGCTGCCGCGCTACCACGCGGTCGTCAACGCCGACTCGGGCGCGATCGAGGCCAACAAGGTGGTCCGGGTGCCGGCGGCCGGCGACCGCGAACGGTGGAACGCGCTGCAGCACCGGCTGTGGCGCAAGCGCCCGCCCGAGCTGGGCCCGCCCCGCCTCTTCGACGGCGACGTGGTGCCGCGGCTGGCCGACAGCCCCGACTTCCGGCGGCTCACCCCGGCCGAGCCGGTGGCGGCGCCGATGGTGCTGGTCGGCGAGACGATCGACGTGGCGGCCCGTTCGGCCCGCACGGTCCTGCGGCGTGCGCCCGGCCGCAACCTGGCCGTGCTCGGCACCCGCATGGACGAGGCGTGCGCGATCCTGTCGACCGCGGCCGTGTCACTGGCCGCGCAGTTCCCGCCGGACGGCGCCCGCTTCTCGATCCTGTGCCTCGACCCGGACGCGCGGGCGGCCGCCTCGGCACTCTGCACCGACCTGCCCGACTGCGGCTGGTACGAGGCCGACAACGCGGACTGGCTGCTCGAGGACGCGGCGGCCGAGGCGTCGGCGTCGTGGCCGGCCGACCGGCCGCACTTCCTGGTCATCTACGCGGCCGACGCGCTGCCGGGCGGCAAGGAGGCGGCCGAGCAGCTCCGCACGATCCTGCGCCAGGGCCCGGAACGCCGCCTGCACGTGCTCGGCTGGTGGCGGGGCGCGGCCCTGCTGCGCGACGCGCTCGGCGGCCAGGCGTCCCGCACCGACCCGATCGGCGCGTGGGTGGCCCTGGACGTGCACGGCAGCGAGCTCGCCCCGTTCTATCCGGGAGCGGGCGCGCCGGCCTGGTACCCGCGCCCGTGGCGGGCCCTGCACTTCGACCGCTCGGTGCACCGTGGCGCCGAGGTGATCATCCCCTATGGAGCCGGGTCATGACACAAGGCTTGCAGCCGGCCGACTTCGAGACCGCTGACTACCGCAGCGTGCTGCGCCGCTTGACCACCCTCGACGACGAGGCGGCCACGATGAGGGCCGAGGCGGCCCACTGGCACGAGGAGCGGGTGGCCGCGGCCGAGGAGGCGATCCGGGCGGCCGACGAGGCGGTGCGTTCGACGTCGCACGAGGTGGCGCAGGCCCAGCGGGCCCTGGAGGAGGCGGACGCCCGGGCGGCCGGCCTGTGGTCGGAGTACGTCCACAAGGTGGGCCCGGTGGCGGAACGCTACGGCCGCACGGTCCCGACGGCGGCCATCCCCCGCCAGCGCTCCGACCGTGACGCCGACGACTACTTCGACGAGGTGGCCAACAAGGTTAAGTACACGGCGCCGGCCCGCCCGATCACCAGCGGCGTCAAGCTGCTGTTCGGCGTGTTCGGCTTCCTGGGCGGCGTCGTGGGCGTGATCCTGCACCAGGTCCTGCGCGAGAACGGCGGCTCGGCCACGGGCACATGGAAGGACGCCCTGCCGGTGGTGGCCCTCCTGGTCCTGCTGGCCTGCCCGGTCCTGGCCGTGGTGGCCGCCAAGCGGGTGGCCGACCGCCGAGGCGTAGGCCTGGACACGTCAACGGTCGTCACGGTCCTGATCACCGGCTTGGTGACCGCCGGCATCCTCCTGACCGCGGTGCGAGCGGCGGCCGCTTAGCCGTTGAAGGGCGGCAGCGATGAACACAAGGTCGGCGAGCAGCCGGGTCGAGCGGCCGTTGCCATCGGCGAAAGGACGGATCCGGACGATCTCGGCGTGCGCGGCGATGCCCAGCTCGCGAGGAGTACGGATCGGAGGCAGAAGGGCCTCTATCTGCTCGTCGGTGACCGGCGTTTCACCGTAACCCGGTGTCAGCACTGTCAGGCGGCCTTCGACCTGCGCCCCAAGAATTCCTCGACCTTGGCGGAGCGCCTATATTAGCGGGCCAAGTGGAGGCGCAGGACTGTGCCGCCGCCGGGGGCGTCGTCGATGGAGATGCGGCCGTTGTGGCGTTCGGCGATGCGCAGGCATGTCGACAAGCCGATGCCGTGGCCCTTTCGGGACGTGGGGTCGACCTGGGTGAACATGTCGAAGACGCGGTCGCGCTGGCCGGGTGGGATGCCCAGGCCGTTGTCGGTGACCGTGATGTCCCAGCCGGTGGCGGTGGCGTTCGCCGCCACCCGCACGTGCGGGGTGCGGTCGGGGTGGCGGTACTTGATGGCGTTGTCGACCAGGTTCTGCAGGAGCTGGCGGAGCAGGGTGGGGTCGCCGGTGACGTGCGGCAGGTCGGGGGCGACGGTGACCGTGGCGCCGGTGCTCTCGATGAGGGTGCGCAGGTCGGTCGTCACGTGGGTCAGCACCCCGGCCAGGTCCACCGGCTCGGTCGTGCACGGGGCGTGGCCCGCTCGGGCGTACGAGAGAAGGGCCTGGACCAGCTGTTGCATGCGGTCGGTGGCGGCCACCGCGCCCGACATCCACTTGCGGGCCCGGTCGTCCATCACCTCGCCGTACGTCTCGGTCAGCATCTCCAGGTAGCCGCGGGCGCCGGCCAGGGGGCGTACGAGATCGTGGCTGACCGCGGCCGCGAAGCCCTCCAACTCGTCGTTCGAGCGCTGGAGCTCGGTCACCAGGTCCTGGATCTGGCGCAGGTGTTCGCGTTCGCGGGTGACGTCGGTCAGGGCGACGACCGCGCCGATGCGCCGGCCGTTGTCGGCGATCATGCTGCGGGCGCTGGCCGTCAGTGTCAGCAGGGCGTCGTCGGCCGTGCGCAGGACCAGTTCCTCGTTGTCGAGGTTGACGTCCTCGTGCAGGGCCCGGAACAGGGGGCCGCTCTCGTCCGGCACCTCGGTGACGCCGTCCGGCTGGAGCAGTTCCAGGCGGCCCGCGATCTCGGCCAGGTCGCCGGCGCCGCCGCTCTCCAGGGCGCCGCCCCACCGGCGTACGGCCCGGTTGAGAACTGTCAGTTGACCTTTTTCGTCGGCGGCCACGATGCCGACGTCCACGGTGTCGACCAGAGTCTCGACGAACTTGCGGCTGTGCTCGGCGGTGATCGCCATCTCGGCCGCCAGGCGGCCCTGGCGGCGGCGCTCGAACAGGCCGACCAGCACGTCGGCCAGGTCGGTGAGGCGCTCGATCTGGCGGGGCGTGAGCTCCTTGACCACGTCGTCGAAGACGCAGAGGGTGCCCAGGGCGTAGCCGTTGGGGGCGATCAGCGGGGCCGAGGCGTAGAAGCGGACGTTGGCCATGCGGCCGTCGACCCACGGGTTGGCGGCGTACAGGTGATGCTCGCGGGCGTCCGGCACGTGCACGAACCGGCCCTTGCGCAGCTGGATGTCGCACATCGAGTCGGTGCGGGCCGAGTTGCCGCCCTCGAAGCCGACGGTGGTGAGCTGGCACTGCCGGTGCTCGTCGATCAGGTTGAGGGTGGCCGTGGGCACGTCGGCCACCATCGCGGCGACCCGCACGACCGCCGACAGCTCGTCGTCGGCCGGAGCGTCGAGCAGCCGGTACTCGTGCAGCGCCGCCAGCCGGCGACGCTCCAGCTCGGGCGGGTCGAGCAAACTGGCCGTCACCTTCTCTTCGATCGGCCGCCGGGCCCGATCGCTTAGCGGCTCTTGAGAACGAACGGCGCGGCTGGGCAGGATACGGACATGCCGGCACTGGAAGTCGCGACGTACGTCCTGGGCACCGCCGTCGCCAAAACCGCGTGCGGCCTGTGGGCCGGCGAGAACAAGCTGCTCAACGAGATCGGCAACAGCACCGTCGACCGGGTGGCGGCCGCCCTGACCGGCGGCCGTCAGCAGCGCCAGTTCATCCGGATCTGGGAGGAGGCGGCCGAGGCGGTGTCCGACCGCCTGGAAACGTGGATCACCACCGAGTTCCGCACGGTGGAACCGGCCGAACGGGAAGCGGCGGTCCTGGCCGTGCGGGACACGTTCGAGCAGGCGGCGCTGTCGGAGGCGGATCTCTTCAAGAGCGACCTCGACGCGGGATTCCTCGGGCGACATCTGCGGTCGCAGTCACCCGATCGCGCGGGCCGGGCGGGGCTCTCCGAGGGCGGCACCCGGCTGTACGACCTGTTGCTGCGCGAGTCGGCCGCGTACACGATCGAGATCGCCCGGACGCTGCCGGCCACGAGCGTCAACGCGCTGACCGAGCTGCTGGCCCGCAGCCGGCAGATCATCGGCGATCTGGAGGCGGTGCTCGACCGGCTGCCCCGGTTGCGGGTCGGCGCCGACTTCGAACGCGACTACCGCCAGCTGGTCGCCAACCTTCTGGACCGGATCGAGTTGTACGGCGCCACGGTCTCCGATTCGAGCCGGGCGTATCCGCTGTCGGTGGCCTACCTCAGCCTGCACGCGAGCCAGGCCACCGGCGACGACCGACTGGTCAGCGTGGAGGAACTGGCCGGCGCCAGCGACCGCATCTTCATCCGGGGCCAGGCCGGCCTGGGCAAGACCACACTGTTGCAGTGGATCGCGGTCAACAGCGCACGCCGGACCTTCCCCGACCACCTGAACAGCTGGAACGCGACGGTGCCGTTCTTCGTCCCGCTGCGGCGCTTCGCCACCGCCGACCTGCCCGCGCCGGGAGATTTCGTCAACGAGGTCGGCCGGCACATCGCGGACGAGATGCCGGCCGGCTGGGTGCAGGAGCAGTTGCGCTCGGGCCGCGGCGTCGTGCTGGTCGACGGGATCGACGAGCTGCCCGACGACCGCCGGATCCACGCCCGCCGGTGGATCTCCGAGCTGATCGCCGCCTTCCCGCGTGCGCGATACGTGGTCACCTCCCGGCCGGGCGCGGTCCCGGCGGAGTGGCTCGGCGGCGACGACTTCCGGGTGGTGGAGCTGGCCCCGATGGACCGCCAGTCGGTGACGGTGTTCGTGGAGCGCTGGCACCGGGCGATGCTCGAACAGACCCGGACGCTCGAACAGCGGGAGTCGATCCTCGACTATCAGCGGCGCCTGCTGCGGGCGATCGACCGCAACCGGCACCTGCGGCAGATCGTCGCCTATCCCCTGCTGTGCGCGCTGACGTGCGCGCTCCACAAGGACCGGCGCGGCCAGCTGCCGAGCAGCCGGATGGAGCTGTACGAGGTGGCGCTGCACATGCTCCTGGAGAGGCGCGACGAGGAGCGGGAGATCAAGGCCCTCAACACCCTCAGCCGTACGCAGAAGATGCTGCTGCTGCAGGACCTCGCCTACTGGCTGATGCGCAACGGCCAGTCGGACGCGGCCAAGGAGGAGGCGCTGGACCGGATCGCGGTCAAGCTCCGGAAGATGCCGCGCGTCGCCCTCGACGAGCACGAGACCTACCAGGTACTGCTCGAGAGAAGCGGCCTGATCCGCGAGCCCACCCACGACCGGGTCGACTTCATCCACCGGACCTTCCAGGAGTACCTCGCGGCCAAGGAGGCGGTGGACGAGGGCGACCTGAGATCACTGGTGCTGCACGCCGACGAGGATCAGTGGCACGAGACGATCGTGATGGCCGCCGGCCACACCAAGGCGCGGGGCAGCAAGACTCTCATCGAGGGTTTGCTCGCCAAGGCCGAGAAGCGGGCCGACAGCGGCCAGAGCACCGTCATGAGGCTGCTCGCCCTGGCCTGCCTGGACACGTCGGCGGAGTGCCCGGAGGACGTGCAGGCGGCGGTTCTGGAGGTGACGGGACAACTTCTGCCGCCGGAGAACGAACGCTATGCCGACATGCTCGCGCAGGCCGGCTCGTTGTCGCTTGATCTCCTCATGAAGTCGGGACCGGCGACCGAGGAGCAGACATCACTCACGATCCGCGCGGTCGGCAAGATCGGCGATCCGACGGCCATCGACTTCCTGGCGGAGTTCGCGGCGAGCACGTCGGTAGTCGTGCACGAGGCCCTCGTCGACGCGTGGCAGTATTTCGATCCGGCGGTCTATGCGACACGGGTGCTGCGCGATGTGCCGTTCGGTTCCTCGGAGAACGTGACGATCAGCGATCGGAACCTGCTCGGGTTCCTGCACCTGCTCAGGAATGCCCGCGCGGTGAAGGTGCAGTCGTCGCCCGACGCGCCGCCCGTCGACTTGTCGTTCGCGCGCGACAATCCGAGGCTCGGGGGAATCCAGGTCCCCTCCTGTGGCGACCTGTCTCCGCTGGAGGGCAGTGATCTCGCGGCATTGTCGGTGTCATCTCAAGGCGATCACGAATTAGATCTCCGTCCGCTGGCGGGTCTTGCGAACCTCCGGTCGCTGATGGTTCATGGCAGCAACCTGAGGAATGCCGGCGAACTCACGAGGCTGAACAAGCTCCGCGCCGTCGGCGGCTCGCGCTTGCTGCTCTCGCAGTTGGCCCGAATGCCGTCGGCATCCCCGGTCGCCCTCGTCGTCGCCTCCGACACCCTTCAGGACGACTCCCTGAGTTTCCTGACCGTGTGGGCGGAATCGGTCACCGATGTCCGGCTGATCGGCGACTGTCCGCGCGACCTCTCGCCGCTGACCGGTCTGAAGCGCCTGTCGAATCTGGTTCTCATGAGCGGCACGACTGTCGACGACGCCGCCATCGGCCGGTTGGCCTCTCTCGAACGGATTCAACTGATGTCCGATCCCGACACCATCAACAGCACGCTCCCGCATCTGGCGCGGCTGAGGAACCTCCGCGCCGTCTACCTGCTGTCGTACGACGAGGGCACCATCGACCTGGCCCCGCTGGCCGGGCTGGAGGGACGGACGGTCAAGCTGAATCTGGGCGGCCGCATCGATCTCACGGGTACCGAAGGGGTCAGCGGGCTGTCGATCAGCGGCGGCCGGGCCAGGAGAATTAGCCGAAAGCCTTAGAGAGGGTGATCACCGCGGGGCCTACGACCACGATGAAGATGGCGGGGAACATGCAGAACATGACCGGGAACAGGAGCTTCACCGGGACCTTCTGTGCCATCTCCTCGGCTCGCTGACGGCGGCGCATGCGCTGGTCGGCCGCGTGTTCGCGGAGGATGCCGGCTACCGAGATGCCCAGCTCGCCGGCCTGGATCAGCGCCGTCATCAAGCGCTTGAGGTCTCGTACGGTCGTTCGGGTCGCCAGTGAGCGCAGCGCCTCCGTTCTCGCCACTCCCAGGCGCATCTCCTGCAGCACCCGGTTCAGCTCGTCGGCCATCGGGCCCGTCGTCGCCGTTGCCACCTGGTCCATGGCCGAGTCCAGGCCCAGGCCGGCCTCCACGCCGATCACCATCGCGTCCATCACGTCCGGCAGCGAGTAGAGGATCTTCTCCTGGCGTTTGATCCCCGCGTTGTAGACCAGCAGCTGGGGCAGCAGGTAACCCACGATCAGGCCGGCCGGGGCGCCGATCAGCACCGAGTCCGTCTTCTCCGTCCAGCCGTACGCGAAGAACGCCCCCACACCCGCACCGGCCACCGCCCCGAACGGGCGGGCCCTCATCACCCTCGCCAGCGGCCACGCCGGCGGGTTTCCGGCGTAGTCGAGCAGGCGGCTCAGCCGGTCGCGGTCGGCGGCCGGGGTCAGCACCTCGGCGAGCCGGTCCAGGCCGGCGATGACCACCGAGCGCAGCCGCCGCTGCAACGCGCTGCCGGTGTCGCGCCGCATCTCCGGGCCGGTGCCGAAGGCCGCCAGCGCCCGCATGATCCGGTCGAAGCGCGGCGGCGGCAGCAGGATCGCCGTCGCTACCAGCGCGAACGCGAGCACCACGCCGGCTACGGCCGCTCCGAGCACGACGTTCGCCATGGTTACGCCTTCACCTGGACCACCACGCGCAGCCAGATGGCGCCGATGGTGATCGCCACGATGCCGAAGGCCAGCATGGCCCAGCCGAGCGGCTCGGTGAACAGGGGCTTCAGGTAGGCCGGCTCGGTCAGGTAGAGGACCAGGGCGGTGCCGATCGGCATGGCCGTCAGCACGTAGGCCGACATGCGGCCCTCGCCCGAGAGCGCGCGCACATGCCGGCGCAGATACGAGCGTTCGCGCATGGTGTCGGCGGTGGTCTGCATGACATCGACCAGGCTGCCGCCGACCTCGCGCTGCAGGCGCAGGGCCATGACCAGCCACAGCATCTCGTCGCTGCGGGTGCGTTCGCCGATGCGTTCGAGCGCGTCCTCGAAGCTGCCGCTGATGCGGGTCTCGGACAGGGCGCGGCGCAGCTCGGAGGCGACCGGGCCCTCGTCGTCGCGGACCGCCGCCTCGACCGACTGGTGCATGGTGAAGCCCGAGCGCAGCGAGCTGATCATCAGTTGGAGGGCGCCGGGGAGCTCGTCGGCGAACGCCTGCTCGCGGCGCCGGATCCGCGCCCGGAGCAGCGCGTTCGAGCCGAAGAAGCCGGCCAGCAGGCCGAGCGGCAGGGCCACCGCGAACGGCACGAACAGGGTCAGCAGCACGACCGTGGCCAGGCAGGCGTACAACCGCACGGCCAGCCAGTCGGCCGGGCGGGTGGTCGCGCCGAGCCGGTCGAGCAGGGGCGCGCTGCGCTCGGCCAGGGCGCTGAGCAGCTCGGAACGCTCCACCTTGCGGCCCGAGGCGTGCATCAGCCGCCGCCACCAGGCGTCCTTCTCGACCTCACGCCGCACGGTGAAGTGCTGGAGCGAGGCCAGCCGGCGCTGGATCGGTGTACGCCCGAACGTCGCCGCCAGCACCGCGTAGGCCAGCAGGAAGGTGGCCGCCGAGGCGGCGCCCACCGCGATGACGAAGGCCGGGATCACCGCGGGCGGCCCGAGAACAGCGCCGGCGGCAGGGTCACGCCGTAGCGGGCGATCGCCTCGGCGAACTGGGGGCGGATGCCGGTCGAGCGGAGACCGCCGGCGGCGCCCGGTGTGTCGGAGCCGGCCGTGGGGTCGTACAGGAAAAGGTCCTGCAGGGTGATGACCTCCGATTCCATGCCGGCCACCTCGGTGATGTGGCTGATCTTGCGGGTGCCGTCCTTGTAGCGGCCGACCTGAAGGATCAGGTCGACGGCCGAGACGATCTGGTCGCGGATGGCGCGGCTGGGCAGGTCGAGCCCGGCCATCAGCACCATCGTCTCGAGCCGGGACAGCGCGTCGCGCGGCGTGTTGGCGTGCAGGGTGGTCAGCGAGCCGTCGTGGCCGGTGTTCATCGCCTGGAGCATGTCGAGGGCGGCCGCGTCGCGGACCTCGCCCACGACGATCCGGTCGGGGCGCATCCGCAGCGCGTTGCGCACCAGGTCGCGGGTGGTGACCATGCCCCGGCCCTCGGAGTTGGGCGGGCGGGTCTCGAGGCGTACCACGTGCTCCTGGTCCATCTGCAGCTCGGCCGCGTCCTCGATGGTCACGACGCGCTCGTCGACCGGGATGAAGCCGGAGAGGATGTTCAGGATCGTCGTCTTGCCGGAGCCGGTGCCGCCGCTGACCAGGATGTTGCGGCGGCCGCGGACGCAGACGTCGAGGAATTCGGCGGCGGGCCGGGTCAGGGTTCCGTACGACAGCAGGTCGCCCACGGTCAGCGGGACCGAGGAGAACTTGCGGATGGTCAGCGACGAGCCGTCGATGGCGATCGGCGGCACGATCGCGTTGACCCGGCTGCCGTCGGGCAGGCGGGCGTCGACCATGGGGCTGGCCTCGTCGACCCGGCGGCCGACCCGCGAGCAGATCCGGTCGATGATGCGGCGCAGGTGGGCCTCGTCGTCGAACTCGGCGCCGACCCGCTCGATGCGGCCGAAGCGTTCCACGTACACCGACTGCGGCCCGTTGACCATGACCTCGGTGACCGAGTTGTCGCGCAGCAGCGACTCGATCGGGCCGTGCCCGAGCACCTCGTCGACGACCTCGTTGACGATCCGCTGCCGGTCGGCACCGGACAGCGGGGTCTCCTCGCGGGCCAGCAGGTCGTTGAGGGCCTCGCGGACCCGGCCGTCCAGCTCCTCGGTGCCCTCGCCGCGGCCGGCCGCGTACAGCGACGGTCCCAGCTCGTCGGCCAGCTTGCGCTGGATGCGCTGGCGGACCTCGTACACCTGGTCGTTGACCGGGCGGCCCGGGCGGTGCCGCTCCTCGGCGGCGGGGGCGGGCGTCTTGTCGGCGGGGGTGTTGGCGCCGATGCGCGAGGAGAGGCTCATGCCTTGCCCTTCCGGGACAGGAACCGCCGCCGGCGCTCGGGGGCGGCCTCCACGCCGGCGCAGCGGTCGGCCAGGGCGCGGATGGCCCGGCTCACCGGATGAAGCGGGTCGGTCTGCGCGAGCGGCTCGCCCGCGTTGACCGAGACGGTCACGTCGCGGCTGGAGGGCACCTGCACGGTGAAGGGCATGCCGACCGCGAGCTCGACCTCGGCCGGGCTCAGGCCGACCTGGGTGTTGGCCCGGTTGAAGACCAGCAGTCGCTTGTCCTGCGCGTAGTCGAGCAGGTCGAACATCTCGACGGTGAGCCGCACCGATTTCAGGGTGGGCAGGTCGGGGGTGACGATCGGGACGTACCAGTCGGTCATGTCGAGCGCGGCCAGCACCTGGTCGGTGACGACGGCGGGCGTGTCGACCACGATGAAGTCGTAGAGCGGCCGGGCCGCGTCGAGCAGCTCGACCACGAACTCGCGGGTCACCTTCTCGCCCTCGGCCGGGCTGGGCGGGGCGAGCAGGGTGTCCAGGCCGGGTTTGTACGGGGTGACGATCGAGCGCAGGCCCGGCTCGTCGAGCCGGCCGGTCATGGTGACGCCGCCGGCGATGTTCCGCTCGGGCGAGAGCTTGAGCATGATGGCGATGTCGCCGAACTGGAGGTCGAGGTCGATCAGCAGGACGCGGCGGCCGCCGCCGGCCAGGGCCACGGCCAGGTTGGTGGCGAGCATGCTGCGCCCGTTGCCGCCCTTGCCGGAGAAGAGCGTCACGACCCGGCCGTACGGGGCGTTGTCGGCCGACGTGCGCAGCGTGGTGCTCAGCGCCTTCGACAGGTCGATCGAGCGGATCGTGGCGTCGCGCAGCCCCTGCTCGTCGTCCTCGGCCACGATCTCCCGTACGCCCGACTGCAGGCACCGCAGCACGACCCCCGGCTCCACCACCTTGCGGATCAGCACGACCCCGATGAGCGGGCGCTGGAGCCGCTGGTAGGCGGCGACCATCAGCGACTCCTCGAGCTCGACGGTGGCGCCCAGGATGATCAGGATGGTCTCCGGGTAGCGCCGCAGGTGCGCCTCCAGGTCGGCCATCCCGTCGAGCATGGTGCAGCCGACCTCGCGGAAGGCCGGCCCGATCTGCGAGCGGCGGGCGTCGTCGGGTTCGACGTAGACGTAGAGGCTCACGGGAACAACCCGGAGATGTCGACACCCGGCCCGGGCACGGCGGTCGCCTCCGGTCCCAGCATGGCCAGGTAGAGCAGTCCGGTGCGGGCGGCGTGCACGAGGCGCTGCGCGTCCTCCGAGTCGACCGCGAGCGTGGCCACGTACCGCACGTAGGTGGCCTGGGAGGTGCCGGCTCTGGTCGCCGACGGCGAGACCGAGGCCGAGACCGACGGCGCCGGTGTCGGCTGGGGCGTGATGTCGGGGGCCAGCGCCTCGCCGATCGAGATGACCACGGCCCGGGGCAGCAGCAGCCGGGTGGTCTGCTCCTCCGAGCTCTGCGCGCTGGCCGGGAAGGTGCCGTAGACGGCCACCCGGTCGCCCGCGATCAGATTGCCGGCGACCTGGGTCGGCACGCTGAGCTCGACGGTGACCGCCAGCATGCCCTTGGGCACCGTGAAACCGCGGGCCGACGCGGAGGCGGAGGGGACGGCGGCCTGGAAGAGCGGGCGCATCAGCAGCTGCTTGCGCTCGGCCGTGGCCGACAGCGTGAGCCGGTCGAGGTCGCTGGTCCAGCTGGTCAGGGTGCCCTCGGGCACGGTCCGGGCCGGCATCAGGACGCGCTCGGCCATGCCCTTGGCCCGGATGTCGGACCCCTTGGTCCCGGCCGGGATGCGCTGCTTGGCCACCAGCACCCACACCCCCTTCACCCCGTTGAGAGCCCGCCGGTCCGCGGAGTGCGCGTACGCCAGGATCGCCACCCCGCTGATACCGGCCAGCAGCAGTGCGGCGAGCAGAATCAGGACACGCCGTCGCATGTCTCCACAATCTCAGTAAACGGTCACCCAGTACGGCCAATCACCTGGACTCCGTAGTCCGGTGAGGTGCCGAAGGTGGTCGGGAAGCGCTGCGTGATCACTGATCGCGTGAAATAGCCGTAGATGCACGTCTGAAGGGCGCAGGCGGTCGTCCGCAGCGAGTTGAGACCATCGCTGAACAGCGTCGACAGCGTGCCGGTGAGCCCGGAGATCAGGGTCTCGTAGCCGGTGAGCACGAACGGCGCGAACCCGACGATGTGGAAGGCGGCCGGCAGCAGGTTGAGCGCGCCGACCACCTTGTCGAAGATCGGCACGAGGACCGCCTGCCCCTTGGCGATGACCTGGTTCATCACGTTGAAGCACTTGATCGCGCCGGCCAGGTCGAGCAGTCCGGTGTACATCCACAGGTCGACCGTCGCGGCCGGCGCGATGGTGGTGCGGCAGTTGGCGTCGGCGTGGGGCGTGAGCCAGGCGTAGCCGTTGGGGTTACCGGCCAGGATGTCGGCCGTGGTGTTCTTGCAGCCGGACAGGATCCCGTTGTTGACCGGGATGGAGAAGTTCTGCGGGGGGCCGAGGCCGAGCAGCCCGAGCAGGCCGGTCCCGCCGAGCAGCGGGTCGAGGACCGGCAGGCGCAGAAGCTTGTCGCCGTTGCCGCTGAGCCGTTCCCAGTCGCACTTGGAGATGGCCAGGGCCAGCACGCTGGCGTTCACCGGCACTCCCCACGCCACCCGGGCGCACGCGCCCACCTTGGTGCCCTTGTAGGTGCCGCCGACCAGCGTCTGGGCGAGCCGCGGCGGGATCAGGGTGGTGGTGTCGGTGTTGAGGGTGGTGGTGCGCACCTCGACCTGGTGCCCGTTGCCGGTGACGGTGGGCTGGGGACGGCACGTGGTGGCCGTGTTCCAGGTGGTGGGGCAGTTGCTGTTGTCCAGGCAGATCTGCGCGCCCGCCTGGCCGTCCTTGGCGTTCTTGGAGGCGTACGCCTGCGCGTTGAGGGTCTGCGCCGGGACCGTGCAGTCGGCCTTCTTGAGGATGCAGGCCTGCGCGACCTTCCAGGAGGCGGCGTCGGCGCCGCTCTGCAGCTGCTCGCGTTCGGCGTACAGCAGGCCGACGTCGATGACGACGGCGCCCATGCCCAGCAGGATGCTCATGCTGAGGAACAGGGCGACGACGACGGCGATCGCGCCGTGGTCGTGGTCCTCGCCGGGGCGGCGGGGCACGAGGGAGGTCAGCCGAGGCACGACATCACCCCGATGGCCTTGATCGTGTGGGCGCCCGGCTGGCTCGTGCCGCCGTACAGCACAAGCAGTTTGAACAGTGGGGTGGCCGGGTCGAAGGTCCGGGTGACGGTCACGGACGAGTCGACGACACCGGTGCCGCAGACGGCCGGGCCGCTCGGATACTGGAGCGCGACCCCCGTGCCGACGATGCCCTGGACCTTGTTCTTGACCTCGGTGACCGTGCCGTTGAGCGCGCCCGTCCGGGCGCCCTCGCGGGCGGCCTCGGTGAGCTGGATGTACTGCTGGAGATAGCGCCCCATGTCGATGATCGCGAAGAGGATCAGCAGGAGCAGCGGCAGGACGATCGCGAACTCGATCGCCGCGACACCGCGATCGCCGCGGGCGGCCCTAGGGACCGGCCCGCGGCGCGAAGGCGGGCGATCGGTCAGATGGCCGCGATGAGCTTCTCGATCATGCCCTTGATGTCGTCGCGCAGCAGACCCAGGGTGGCGACGAGGCCACCGGCGATCAGCGCGGCCAGGATCGAGTACTCGACGGCGGTCGCGCCCTCGTCCGACTTGTGGGCGGCGCGGACGTAGGTGACCAGCATCTTGAAGAATTCCATGGTGTTGTCCCCCAGGTATCAGTGGCGACCGGTTCCGGTGGCCAGTTGCCATACACATCGGGAGACGAAAGGTCTGCTTGAGATCGATCATGGTTGCAGGGTGGTCGCCGTCGGTTGCTATCCGGATCAGCGTGACGCCGTCGAGCCCTGGGCCAGAACGGCGCGCAGCGTGCCGGCCAGGACGTCGGCGCTGAACGGCTTGGCCAGGAACGGCGATCCGGCGCGGATCATGCCCTTCTTGACGGCGATGTCCTCGGGGATGCCGGAGATGTAGACGATCTTCATCTCGGGCCGGACGGCCGCGGCCGAGCGCGACAGCTCACCGCCCGAGACGCCGGGCAGGCCCAGGTCGGTCAGGAGCACGTCGATCCGTCCGCTGTGCACGCGGCAGGTCATCATCGCGGTCACCGGGTCCTTGGCGGCGAGCACATCGAAGCCGCGCATCTCGAGCATCTGCGTGGTCATCTCACGCAGATCCTCGTCGTCCTCGACCAGGAGGACGACCGGTCCGGTCCGTTCCGTACGGTTCCACATCGAGATCCACGCTAGCGAGGACCGCGGGGGTCACGGGCCGGGTTCCGCGAAGAACCCGGCCGTTTAATTCTCAGACATTGGGTACGGCGAGCGCCTCGTTCAGCAGGCGGCGGGCCAGCACCATCCGGTCCGCGTCGTCCTGAAGGGGCAGATCGCCGACCCGGACCGGCGCACCGCTCAAAGCCAGCCGCAGCGCGGGCGCGCAGTAGGCCGGGAACCGCATCGTGCGCCCCACCAGCCGCAGCACCACGTGCTCGGCCCCGTCGCCGGCCAGCCGCCAGCGCAGGCCCTCGCGGGCCCGGATCTCGTCGTCCGGCCCGAGACCGGCCGCGAAGTCGAGCTGGGCCAGCGGGCTCACCGGCTCGGGGCGGGCCGACGGCCAGTCCCGCGCGCGCAGCCGCTCGGCCACCTGGGCCGGCTCGACCGTGCTCAGCCAGTCGCGCAGGGCCTCGACCGTCTCGGTGAGCTCCGGCTCGATCGCCTCCGGATCGGAGACGTCCACGCCGTACGGCAGGGTGGCCCGCAGGCGCGCGTCGTCCAGGGCGAGGCCGAGCAGCTCCTCGACCATGGCGTAGCGGGTCATGGCCCGGACGCCGATGGTCAGGTGCAGCGAGCGGGCGCCCTGCGCCTCGGCCGAGTGGAGCCAGCCGCGGGGCAGGTAGAGCGCGTCGCCCGGCTCGAGCAGGATGTCGTGGGCGGGCTCGCCCTCGGCGGTGGCGCCGACCTCGTCGGCCCGGCCGCCCCAGGCCTGCTTCTCCAGCGGGTCGGCCAGCACCGGCTCGTGCAGGCGCCAGCGCTTGGTGCCGTCGACCTGCAGGACGAAGACGTCGTGGGTGTCGTAGTGGGTGCTGAAGCCCTGGCTCTGCGGAGGGGTCAGATAGGCGTTGACCTGCAGCGGGCGGCGCAGCTCGGCGCCGAGCCGGCGGCTGTAGTCGATCAGCGGGGGCCAGAGCCGGTGCAGGCCCTGGAGCACGAGGGTGGCGCCCTCGGCGTACAACCGCATGACCTTGTCGTCGATGACCTGGTCGCCGATCTCGGCCCCGGCCCCGCCGCCGCCGGTGAAGCGGCCGGCCGGGAGCACGGTACCGCGCTGGGCGACCCGCAGGAAGGGGGTCCGCAGCCCGTGGCGGGAGAGGAGCTCGTCGACCGCGGCCGGGGAGAGCAGGTCGGCGAAGCCGTCGGGGCCGGCCAGCTCGGCGGCCCGGGAGAGCAGGGGCACGCGGCCCCAGTAGGCGGCGGCGAACTTGCCCGGCTCCACCGCCACGGCGCGGGAGAGCGCCGGGCTTTCGCCCGGCGCGTCGATCGTCATCCCGGTGTTCCTGATCAGTTGGCGGAGCCGTCGGCGCCACCGTCGTGGCCGCCCGGGTTGGCGCCACCATCGGCCGGGCCCTCGGCCGAGCCGTCGGCGCCGCCGTCGTGGCCGCCCGGGTTCGCGCCGCCGTCCGCGGGACCCTCGGCCGAGCCGTCCGCGCCGCCGTCGTGGCCGCCCGGGTTGGCGCCGCCGTCGGCCGGGCCCTCGCCGGTGGCCGAGCCCGAGGTGGTGGTGATGTCGTCGTCGCTGAGAGACATGAGAGCTCCTTGTGGGTCCGTGGTGCGTGGGACCCCGCCATACCCCGTGATCATCCCGTCTAACCCGGCGGGGATCGGGGTATCGGAGCTCACGTGATGCACATCGGCACCTCGGGGTGGCAGTACAAGGACTGGCGTGGTGGCCTCTACCCCGCCGGGCTGCCGCAGAGGCTCTGGCTGGAGCATTACGCGGAGCGTTTCCAGACGGTGGAAGTGAACAACGCCTTCTACCGTCTGCCGTCGCGGGAGACGTTCGAACAGTGGCGGTCACGGACGCCGGGCGACTTCCGCGTCGCGGTGAAGATGAGCCGCTATCTCACCCACATCAAGCGGCTCAAGGACCCGGACGAGCCCGTTTCGCGTTTTTTGTCCCGGGCGGAAGGGCTCGGCGACAAGCTCGGTCCCGTGTTGATCCAGCTCCCGCCCACCCTCAAAGCGGACTTGACTTCCCTGGACGCGACTTTGAGCCTGTTTCCCGCGGATGTCCGGGTTGTCGTCGAACCTCGGCACGACTCGTGGTTCACGCCCGATCTATGTGACTTATTGCGGCAAAGACGGGCCGCGCTGTGCTGGGCGGATCGCCGGAGCCGGCCTATCGCTCCCCTGTGGATCACCACCGACTTCGTCTATCTGCGGCTGCACGAGGGCCGGGCCAAGCCGTGGCCACGATACGGCCGGGCGGCGCTGCGGACGTGGGCGGAGCGGCTCACCGGCGTACGGGAAAGCTATGTCTTCTTCAACAACGACCCCGGCGGCGCGGCGGTGATCGACGCGGCCGCGCTGGCCGCCGAGGCCGATCGGCGTGGCCTCGGCCGCACCCGCACCCCCGAGATCAACCCCCGCCCGTAGGCTTGCTGAGGTGCGCAATCTCGAGCTGAACGGCCACGTCCCCGACCTCGCCGAGACCCATCGGCTGGCCACGATCAACTATGGCCACTTCACCTCGATGCAGGTCCGGTCGCTCGCGGTGAAGGGCCTGGCGCTGCACATGGCCCGCCTGGCCGACGGCAACGAGGAGTTCTTCGGCTGGAAGATGGGCGTCGACGACGAGGCCCGCGTGGTCTCGCTCATCCACCACGCGCTCGGCGGTCACCGCGACGCCTCGGTCCGGGTCTCGTTCGTCACCGGTCCCGAGGAGGGCAGCCCGCCCGACGTCGTGGTCGCGGTCAGCGATCCACGTCCTTCGGACCCCACAAAACCTTTGCGGGTACGCACGGACAGCCACCGCCGGGACTGGCCCGAGCAGAAACACTCGGCCACCATGGGCCTGTTCGTCGCCCGCCGCCAGGCCGTGCGGGACGGCTACGACGACGCCCTGTTCGTCGGCGACACCGGCCTGGTCAGCGAGGGCAGCACGTGGAACGTGGCCTTCCACGACGGCGAGCAGGTGATCTGGCCCCAGGCGCCGATGCTGCGCGGCACCACCATGGTCCTGCTCCAGATCGCCATGACCATGAACGGCGTCCCGTGGACGCTGCGCCCGGTCCCCCAGGCCGACCTGCCCGCCCTCACCGGCGCGGTCGCGGTCAACTCGGCCTGCCCGGCCCAGCCGATCGCCTGGATCGACAACCAGGCCTACCCGTCGAGCGACCGCCTGACGGCCCTGCTGAGCGACACGTGGAAGTCGGTGCCCTACGACGAGCTCTGAAAGCCGGTCCGGTCGGCGGCGGTGATCTCCCGCAGCACCCGGGCCGGCACCCCGGCCGCGATGACACCGGCCGGGATCGAGCGGGTGACCACGCTGCCCGAGCCGACGATCGCGCCGTCGCCGATGGTCACCCCCTGGTTGATCGTGACCCCGCCGCCGATCCAGACCCGGTTCCCGATCGTGACCGGCTTGGCGTAGCAGCCGCCGGCCGCCCGCTCCCCCGCGTCGATGGCGTGGTTGGAGGTGTAGACGCCGACCCGGGGCCCGAAGAGCACGTGGTCGCCGATGGTGATGCCGCCGCCGTCGAGCATCACGCAGTCGAAATTGGCGTAGAAGTGGTCGCCGACGCTGATGTTGAAGCCGAACTCGCACCGGAAGGTCGGCTCGAAATGGCAGTCCCGCCCGGCCGTCTTCAAGAGGCGCGCCAGGATCGCCGACCGTTCCTCCTGGGGCCGCCCGAAGCTCGCGTTGTACTCGTCGGTCAGCAGCACGGTCCGCTGCCGTGCCTCGACGAGCTCCGCGGTCAGGTCGTCGTACATCAGCCCGGAGAGCATCCGCTCCCGCTGCTCCTCAAGCGTCACCGCATGATCTTCTCACCCTCCACGACGTCCTGGCCCTCGGCGGCCACGGGCTCGGCCCCGGTCTCGCCGGTGAGGTGCCGGTAGACGACGCCGGCGACGGCGGCGCCCAGCAGAGGCGCGAGCCAGAACAGCCACAGCTGGGCCAGAGCCCAGCCGCCGGCGATCAGGGCGGGCCCGGTGGAGCGGGCCGGGTTCACCGAGGTGTTGGTGACGGGGATGCTGATCAGGTGGATGACGGTCAGCGCGAGCCCGATGGCGAGCGGCCCGAGCCCGGCCGGCGCCCGGCGATCGGTGACCCCCAGGATGATCAGCACGAAGACCAGGGTCAGCAGCGCCTCGACGAGGAAGGCGGCCCCGACGGTGTACCTGTCCGGCGAGTGGGCGCCGTACCCGTTGGCGGCGAGCCCGTCGACATCGAGGCGATAGCCCGGGCGGCCTTCGGCCACCACGAGGAGCACGGCCGCGGCCGCGATGGCCGCCACGACCTGGGTGGCCATGTACGGCAGGACGTCACGTGACCGGGTGCGGCGGCCGAGCCAGAGCCCGAGCGTCACGGCCGGGTTGAAGTGTCCGCCGGAGAGGTGCCCGACGGCGTACGCCATGGTCACCACCGTCAGCCCGAAGGCCAGAGCGACGCCCAGCATGCCGATACCGGTGGGCGCGCGGGCGGCCAGAACGGCGGCGCCACACCCACCGAAGACCAGCCAGAACGTCCCGAGAAACTCGGCCGCCAGCCGCCTGCCGAGTGTCGCCTCCGCCACCGCCGCCACGTCATGATCTCCCACGAGATCCACCGTCGCCGCCCCGGCCCCGAAGGTCATCACCCCTCGCGGATGAGGCCGATCAAGGTGCCGGCGTTGCGCTGACCATGTACTCCAGTTCGTATGCGCCGGCGTCCAGCACCATGTCGTTCACCTCGACGCATCGGCGTTCGGCGGCGTAGGCGCGCCGAGTGATCGCCACTACCCACGCGCCCCGGGGCAGCGACAGTGCCGTCACCTCGGCCGCTGTGGGCGCCCGGAAGACGAGCCGCTCCTGGAACATCTCCGGCCCGATCCCCGCCGCTTCCATCCGGGCGTAGATGCCGCCCGGGCCGGGACCCGTGTAGGCGATGGCCGGCGCGACCGCCACCACGTCCAACGGAATGAAGCTCGTCGCGATCTGCACGATCCGGTCTTCGACAGCGAAGCGGCGTGCCCTGACCAGAACGGCCGCCCCGGCCGGCACGCCGAGCGCTTCCGCGATGTGCTCGGGGGGCCGCTTGTTCCTCGACCTCGACGTGCACGACGCGGATCCTGTCCCCGGTGTCCGCGTCCTGAACGGTCGGCAGCCGATCGCCCTCAGTCAGGCGCCGTTCCTCGATGTCGGCCTTGATCTGATCGGCGATCTCTCGGTATGCCGGTGCACCCATGGTGTTCAGGACCTGTGGTGGTCAGATCGAACTCAGGAGTTGGCGGGTCGGAATAGCCTACCCGCCACCTTGCGAACACCATGAACGACCATGAGCTGGCCGAGCTCCGCGCGGAGAGCCTGACCCGAGCCGCATCATTCGCTGGACCACGCTGCGCGAGCGGCTGCTGTTCTGACCGGGTGGGCCGGGGAGCCGAGGGCCACTCTGGCCTCCGACCGGTCTTCACCGGTCAGCTTGCGTCTTCGCCGGCCAGAAGGTCGATCAAGGTGCCGGCGTTGCGCTGGGCGTAGTCGGAGTAGCAGTTGTTCATGAAGACCTGGGTGGCGTCGGCCTCGGCGGCCAGCTCCTTCAGGCGCGGCGCCCACGACGCCAGTTCCTTCCTCGGATAGTCGTAGCCGAACTTCTCGTGGATGTCCCTGCTGGTCCACTTGTCGCTGTGGCCGTGGAAGCGGACCACCGCCAGGTCTGACGTGGCGGCCAGGATCGGCGGGACCGACGACTTGTGGCCCTGCGGCATGTCGACGCCGACGAACGGCAGCTTGTGGGCGCGCAGGAAGTCCAGAGTCTCGTTCTGATTGGCGCCGTCGAACCACGACGCGTTGCGAAACTCGAAGACCGGGCGCAACGGCTTGCACCTCGACGCCACCTCGAGCAGATATTCCTTGTTGGACTTCTTGATCCCGAACCAGGGCGGGAACTGGAAGAGCACCGCGCCGAGCTTGCCCGCCTCGACGAGCGGATCAAGGGCCGAGAGAAAACGGGTCCAGATCTCCTCGTACGTCTGTGGCGGCACATCGCCCGGATAGACGTTCTTCTTGTCCGTCTCGGGGCGCAGATCCTTGTAGATCGCCGACACCTTCGTCGGATGGCCGGTCAGCATGCTGAAGGCCTTGATGTTGAACGTGAAGCCGTCCGGCGTGCGCTGCGCCCACAGCCGGGTCGTCTGCTCGGCCGGCGGCCCGTAGTAGGTCGAGTCGACCTCGACCACTCCGAACTGCTTCGCGTAGTACGCCAGCCGCTTCTCGGGCGTGTCCGCCGAGGCGGGGTACCAGCCCGAGGCGAGCAGCGTCTTGTCCGTCCAGGACGCCGTACCGACCTCGATCGTGCCCATGGGCCCAAGCTAGTCCCGATAGGCCGGGTCCGCCGCTCGACGAGCGACGGACCCGGAACGCTGGTGGTCTCAGCCCGCGCGGCGCTCGCGGTTCTGCTTGCAGTGCACGCACGTGGTCGCCGACGGGAAGACCTCGAGCCGCTCCCAGGGGATCGGGTTCGAGCAGCCCTCGCAGTTGCCGTACGAGCCGTCGTCCAGGCGCGCCATGGCGTGCTCGGCCTGGGTGCGCCGGTCCAGAAGGGTCCGCAGCAGGGACGTGGCGGCGTCGCGCTCGGCCGTCTTGGACCCGCTGTCGGCCTGGTCGTCACCGGCGGCGTCGCCGATCTCGACCAGCCGGAGCTTCTGGTTCTCGGCCACCGCTTCCTCGTACTCGGCGTTGATGTCCTCGAACCGGCCGCGCAGGATGACCCGGATCTGCTCGATCTCCTCCGGCGTACGCCCCACCTTGGCGGCACCCTTACCCGTGATAACCGCTCCATTGACGAGCATGCGCTCCCCTGCCCTTCCTCTGCCCCTACCGGTGGGTTCCCCCGGGAAACGACCCCATCGCACCGTGGTGCCGCCTGATACCCGCCGCCGGAGATCCCAAACGGGGCCTCCGCTGAAAAAGTAACCGGAGCATAACTGTCAGTGGTCGGTCGCGCTACAGACTCGCTTCACCAACGTTCTTCGACGAGCGCCGGACGGCGGAGATCGTCCATCCGGACGACGATGTCGGCGAAGGAGGCGGGCGCGACCTCCTCGGCGTAGCGGCGGAAGGCCGGCGCCGTCCAGCGTTCCGCTTCGGGCGTACGGCGCAGCAGCGCGCCCTCGCTGATCTCGAGGTGCACCGTCACGTCGAAGCTCAGACCCCCGCCGAGCAGCAACGGGCCGCTGACCAGCACCACCGCGTTCTTTTCGAGCGAGACGTACGGGGACCGGGCCGCCCGGTCGGTCGACGCGTTCCACAATTTGGTCACCACCCGGCCCGGCCCGCCGGGCCCGGTGGGGTCGAGAACCTCGCGGGCCAGACCGGCCTCGTCGAACCAGCCGGCGTAGAAAGTGTCGGGATTGTCCCGGCCGAACTCCAGCCGCACCGAGGCCGGCCGGAGGAAGTCGGAGGTGTCGATCCTCACTACCGGGCGGCCGCGCTCCCTCAGCGGATCCACCAGGGAATCCGCGAGATCGCCGGGCCGGGCCGCAGCCGGGCCGTCCACCGCAACTCGGAGGTAACTGTCGGGTTCCCGACTCATCAGGAAATCGGCCAATTCATTCACGAGGTTGCCGGTCGAGACGGGTCGCACACGCACGCGGAGCAAGATTACTCGTACGGCTGGACGATCACCCGCGCGTCGTCGGCCAGGCGGTAGCCCACCCCGTACACCGTGGTGATGACCGGGACCGAACCGCCCAGCTTGAGCCGCAGCCGCCGCACGTGGACGTCGACCGTGCGCTCGCCGGTGTGGTCGTATCCCCAGACGCCGGACAGCAGCTGCCCGCGGGTGAAGACCCGGCGCGGCCGCTCGGCCAGGAAGAGCAGGAGATCGAACTCGAGGCGGGTCAGAGGCAGCACCTCGCCGTCGAGCACCACCTGGCGGCTGCCGGTCAGCAGGCGGATCTCCGGGCCGCTTCCCGCCGCCTCCTCTTCGACCGCAATGGTGCCCTGATTGTCCTCCACCAGCTCGCGCACGGCCTCGATCAATCGGCGGGCCTGCGGGCTGAGCGTGTCGCCGGTGAGCGGGATCGCCAAGGTCAGCGTGAGAGCGGGCGGTCTATCAAGCGCATTGACCGGCATTTCTGTTTCAGCCCCCTGAAAACGCGAATACGACTGATCACACTCCGTAAACCGCGAACGATATTTCCGGTTTCGGGTATGCCTGGTCAACCCGGCAACCACAGTGTGGGAAATCCGTTCCAGAATCAGCTTGCCTCACCGGAAATGCATTTTCCGAACGGATTCTGTCAGCCTGATTAAGGGTCGCCGAACAGGCGTTTCTGAGACAAGGACCACACAAAAAACGCCGGGCGGGCCGCCCGGCGTTCTTTGTTGCGCGGTCGTCAGTCGTTGCTGGAAATCAGGCGGCGGCCCACCGCGGCGATGAGCCGGTCGAGCTCGGAGCCGAACGGGTTGTCGTGCACCAGATAGGTCCACGTGGCGCTCGGTCGCACGATCTTGGCGCGGTCGGGCTCCCAGCCATCCTCGAAATCGGTCTCCTCGAACGTCTCGATCGTGCGCTTCTCGACCTCGAGCAGCAGCGTCTGGAACGCCGGCACGGCCGACCGGTGGAACTCGTCGAGCGGGTCGAGCTTGCCCAGCGCCCGCAGGTGCACGCCCTCGCGCACCTCGGAGAGGTAGGCCAGGTGGTCGACCCAGAGCCGGTCGAGCTGGAACAGCGCGATGGCCCGGGCCGCCTCGGAGAGCACGTCCTCGTCGAGCTCCTTGGCCTTCTCGGGCGAGCGCTCGAGCAGCATGATCGCCGCGACCTCGGAGGTGAGCAGCCGCTCGCGGCGCTCGGCCAGCGCCACCCGCTGCTGCTCGATCACGACGCTGTAGCGCCAGGTGTTGCGGTGGATCTCGTGGTTGACGCCCTCGGCCACCCGCTGGGCATGCTCGACCGCGTAATTGACCTGGTCGTCGTGCACGACGCCGTCCATGTCCATCCGCGGCGAGGCCGGCAGGATGTCGCCCGCGTGGCGGGTGACCAGCTCGTCCTCGAGGCTGACGAAGAAGACCGAGCCGCCCGGGTCGCCCTGGCGGCCGGCGCGCCCGCGCAGCTGGTCGTCGACGCGGCGGCTGTCGTGCCGGCCGGCGCCGATCACGTAGAGGCCGCCCAGCTCGACCACCTGGTCGCGGTCGGCCTCGTCGCTGCCGCCGAGCCGGATGTCGACGCCGCGGCCGGCCATCTGGGTCGAGACGGTGACCGCGCCCAGCGCGCCCGCCTCGGCGATGATGGCCGCCTCCTCGGCGTCGTTCTTGGCGTTGAGCACGCTGCTCGGCACGCCGGCCGCGGCCAGCTGCTTGGCCAGCAGCTCGGACGCCTTGACGTCGAGCGTGCCGACCAGCACCGGGCGGCCCTTGTCGTGCGCGATCTTGATCTCCTCGACCAGCGCCTCGTCGCGGGTGTCGTGGGCCGAGTAGATGCGGTCGGGCTCGTCCTCGCGGATGTTCTCGGCGTTCGACGGGATGACCGCGACCTCGAGCTTGAAGTATTCGCGGAGCTGCTCGCCGACGTGCACGGCGGTCGCGGTCATGCCGCAGACCGTCTTGTAGAGGGCGATGTACGCCTGCACGGTGATCGTGTCGAGCACCTCGCCCTCGGCGGTGGCGCTCAGGCCCTCCTTCGCCTCGACGGCCGCCTGGAGGCCGTCGGGCCAGCGCCGGCGCTGGGCGACCCGGCCGCGCATCTCGTCGATCAGCTCGACCGAGCCGTTGCGCACGATGTAGTCGACGTCGCGGCTCAGCAGCGTCTCGGCGTGCAGCGCGACGTTCACCGCCGACAGCTGCTGGACCTGGTCGTCGGCGTAGAGGTCGACGCCGCCGAGCTTCTCCTCGACCTTCTTGAGGCCGGCCTCGGTGAAGGCGACGCTGCGGCCGTCCTCGGCCACCTCGTAGTCCTTGCCGCTGATCAGGTCGCGGACCAGGTCGGCCGCCTCGTGCACCGGGTCGCTCTCCGACGACAGGCTGCCGGCCAGCACCATGGGCACGCGGGCCTCGTCGATCAGGATCGAGTCGGCCTCGTCGACGATGGCCGTGGCCAGCTCCCGCTGCACCCGGTCCTCCACGTCGGTGACCAGCTGGTCGCGCAGATAGTCGAAGCCGCCCTCGCTGACCGACACATAGGTGACGTCGGCCTTGTACGCCTCGACGCGCTCGTCGTGGGTCGACGCCTCGGTCACCCAGCCGACCGTGAGGCCGAGCAGCTTGTAGACCGGCTCCATCCACTCCGCGTCGCGGCGGGCCAGATAGTCGTTGACAGTGAGGATGTGCACCGGGCCGTGGCCCAGCCGCACGTGACCGAACGCGGCGATGGTGGCGGTCAGCGTCTTGCCCTCACCGGTGGCCATCTCGGCGACCCGGCCGTCGAGCAGCGCCATCGCGCCGAGCAGCTGAACGTCGTACGGCCTCTGCTCGAGAGCCCGCCAGGCGGCCTCCCGGCCGACCGAGCAGATCTCGGCGTAGTCGCTCGCCTCGTTCGCCGCCGCGGTCAGCGCCTCGTCGTCGAGCTCGCTGAGGGCCTCCGCGTGAGCTTCGATCGCCGGCAACCTCTTGCGGAGCGGCGCGAGGTCGACCGTGGTGCCCGGACGCTGCAGAAACTTGCGGAAACGGCCCTTCAGCCGCTGAGACACACCCATGGCGCGCAACGGTACTCGATTTACCTGAGCGCTAGGTCACGACACCGCCGCCTTCCGGACGTTTGTGGGCGCCCCGGTGCGGGCACCATCCCCCGACGGACCACGGGTGGAGGGAAACACCTTGCCGAATCAGCTGGTGTGCCGGCCCGAACAGGCGGGCCCGGTCGCCGTGCTGCGGATCAACGGGACGCTCGACCAGCTCACCGGCGACGCCTTGCAGCAGGCGATCCGCCTGCGCCTGGCCACCGGGCCGAGCCGGTTGCTGCTCGACGTGGCCGAGATGCGGGTGGGCGATCCGCTCGGGCTGGCCGCGCTCAGCGCCGCGGTCTGCGAGACGGCGGAATGGCCGAACGTGCCCATCGTGGTCTGCGGCGCCGACGAGCACACCCGGGAGACCGTCGTCGAAGCGCCCTCCTGCGAGAGCCTCACGTTCTCCGACGACTGCGACGAGGCGATCGCCGAGGGCGCCACCGAGCCCGGGCCGCCGCGCCTGCACGTCCGGCTCCGGCCGGTGCCCGACGCCTGCCGCCAGGTGCGCACCCTGGTCATCCAGGCCTGCGCGACGTGGCAGCGCGGCGAGCTGTCCGCGGTCGCCGCGCTGATCGCCACCGAGCTGGTGGCCAACGTCGTGCGGCACGCGCACACGACGATGGAGTTCACGGTGACCGCCCTGCGCGACGGGCGGCTGAGCATGAGCGTGCGCGACCACAGCCGCCGGATGCCGAAGCCGACCGAGGCCGCGGTGACCGACGCCGGCGGCCGCGGGTTGCGATTGGTGCGCGATCTGACCGACGCGTGGGGTGTTCTCCCGGTGTCCGACGGTAAAGTCGTGTGGACGCAATTGACCCCCGGAGCCTCGTGAGCCAGCATCGCGACGTAGTGGCAGTCGGCGCCTCCGCCGGAGGCGTGGAGGCCCTGCGCTCCCTGGTCGCCGGTCTGGGTCCCGACTTCCCGGGCGTGATCCTGGTCGTCCTGCACATCGCCCGCTCCGCGCCGAGCGCCCTGCCGGCCATCCTGACCCGCAGCGGGCCGCTGCCGGCGGTCACCGCGGCCGACGGGGCGGCCCTGGCGCCGGGCCACATCTACGTCGCGCCCAGCGACCACCACCTGCTGCTGCTCGACGGCCACATCCGGCTCACCCGCGGCCCGTCCGAGAACGGGCACCGCCCCGCGATCGACCCGCTGTTCCGCTCGGTGGCCCGGGCCGCCGGTCCCCGCGCCGCCGGCGTGGTGCTCTCCGGCTCGCGCGACGACGGCGCGGCCGGGCTGGCCGCCATCTCCGCGCAGGGCGGCGCCACGGTCGTGCAGGATCCGGAGGACGCGCTCTGCCCGTGGATGCCCCAGGCCGCCATCGCCCGGGTCACTCCTGACCACATCCTCCCGGTCGCCAAGATCGGGGCCCTGCTCACCGGGATGGCCGACATGGACCTGCCCGACTCACGCCCGCCGCGCGACCGACTCCTCGACTTCGAGGTCGCGGTGTCCGACCTCCGCCAGGACGCGCCCACCACCGACGAGGTGGCCGAGCCGGCCGGATACGGCTGCCCCTCGTGCGGCGGCAGCCTCTTCCAGATCGAGTCCGACCCGCTCCCCCGGTTCCGCTGCCGCGTGGGGCACGCCTGGTCGCCCGAGAGCCTGCTCGACGAGCAGGCGGTCGCGCTCGAGGGCGCCCTCTGGATAGCGCTGCGGGCGCTCGAGGAGAAATCCGCGCTGAGCCGCCGCATGGCGCATTCCCGGCATTCGGGCAGTGGCGCCCGCTTCGACGACATCGCCAACGAGTCCGAATCCGCCGCCTCGACCATCCGTAAACTCATCGACCGGCTCGGCACGCCGACCGACGGCCCGCTGCACACGGCATGACGTACGGTAGCGTCTTTGCCGTGCAGCCGACGGACCCGAATTTCGAAGCGCTGCTGGTCTATCTGAAAGAGTCTCGCGGTTTCGACTTCACCGGGTACAAGCGGTCGAGCCTGATGCGGCGAGTCAGCCGCCGGATGAGCCAGGTCAACGCCAGCGACTACCAGGAATACCTGGATTTCCTCCAGGTGCACCCGGACGAGTTCACCGCGCTCTTCAACACGATTCTGATCAACGTCACGGCCTTCTTCCGCGACGCCGACGCGTGGGACTACCTGTCCAAGGAGGTCCTCACCCCGATCGTCGAGGGCAAGGCCGACAACGCCCCGATCCGCGTCTGGTGTGCCGGCTGCGCCTCCGGCGAGGAGGCGTACACGCTGGCGATCGCCCTGGCCGAGGTGCTCGGGGTCGACGGCTTCAAGGAGCGCGTCAAGATCTACGCCACCGATGTGGACGAGGAGCAGCTCAACGAGGCCCGCCAGGCCACGTACGGCGAGCGCCAGATGCAGGGCGTGCCCGAGGATCTCGTCGACCGCTACTTCGAGCCGGCCGCCGGCGGCCGGTTCGCCTTCCGCAAAGACCTGCGGCGCTCGGTCATCTTCGGCCGCAACGACCTGGTGCAGGACGCCCCGATCTCCCGGATCGATCTGCTCACCTGCCGCAACACGCTGATGTACTTCAACGCCGAGACCCAGGCCAAGATCCTCGGCCGGTTCCACTTCGCCCTGCGCGACGCCGGTGTTCTCTTCCTCGGCAAGGCCGAGATGTTGCTCAGCCACGGCAGCCTGTTCACGCCGATAGACCTCAAACGCCGCGTGTTCCGCCGCGTCCCCCGCCTCTACGCGACCCCCGGTGTCGCCTTCGCCGAGCCGGCGCCGACCACCAGCCTGCCCGTGACCGGCCTCGACGAGCTGCGCAACGAGGCGTTCGCGGCCAGCCCGCTGGCCCAGCTCGCGCTCACCTCGGACGGCATGGTCGCGCTCTCCAACCGTCAGCTCGACACGATCTTCGGGGTCTCGTCGCGCGACATCGGCCGGCCGTTCCGCGACCTCGAGCTCTCCTACCGCCCGGTCGAGCTGCGCCGCTTCATCGAGCAGGCCCAGCTGGAACGCCGCACGCTGCGCATCTCCGACGTGGAGTTCCAGCGCGGAACCGAGCAGCTCAACCTCGAGGTGCAGATCAGCCCGCTGGCGGGCGCCGACGGCAGCCTTCTCGGCGTCAACGTCATCTTCCACGACGTCACCGCGTCCCGGCGCCTCAAGGACGAGCTGGAACACGCCAACCAGCAGCTCGAGGCCGCGTACGAGGAGCTCCAGTCGACGAACGAGGAGCTGGAGACCACCAACGAGGAGCTCCAGTCCACGGTCGAGGAGCTGGAGACCACCAACGAGGAGCTCCAGTCGACCAACGAGGAGCTGGAGACCATGAACGAGGAGCTCCAGTCCACCAACGACGAGCTCCAGAGCATCAACGACCAGCTGCGGATCAGCAGCACCCAGCTCGACGAGGCCAACGAGTTCCTCGAGACCGTGCTGACCAGCATGCAGGCCGGCGTCGCGGTGGTCGACCCCGACCTGCGCATCCGCATGTGGAACAGGCGCGCCGAGGACCTGTGGGGCCTGCGCTCGGGCGAGGTGATCGGCCAGCATTTCCTGAACCTCGACATCGGCCTGCCCATCGACCATCTGCGCCCGCTGCTGCGCGGCGCCCTGGGTCCCGACGGCGAGGTGGCCGAGATGCAGGTCGACGCGGTCAACCGCCGGGGCAAGTCGATCTCCGTACGGGTGGCCTGCACCCCCCTGCGCCGTCGCGAGGGCGGTGCGCGCCCCGAGGGTGCGATCATCGTCATGGAGACCGCCGCCACGGAATCGGCCTGAGCGGTTTGTCCATGGTCGGCCGGGGTATCCGGCGTGCGGTCGGGTCAGGAGGTGGGACATGGCCGTCGGTTTCGAGGTCACCGGCACCCGCTCCGAACTGATCGTCCGGCTGAGCGGCACCCTCGGCCTGACCGACGTCTCGGGGGTGCACACCCGCCTGCTCAAGGCGCTCGCCGAGCAGCCCGAGGCGCTGCTGGTCGACGTCTCCGCGATGACCGTCGACCAGCCGCTGGCCCTGGCCGTCTTCACCGCCGCCAGCCGCCAGGCCACCCGCTGGCCCGGCATCCCGGTGCTGATCTACGGCGCCCAGCCGCGGGTGCACGAGCTGCTGACCGGCCCGGCCTACTATCGCCTGCCCGTCTTCGGCGGCCTCGAAGCCGCCCGCGAACAGGTCGGCGCCGCGCTGCCGGCCCTCTCCGAGGAGCTGCTGCCGCTGTCCGGCGCGCCCCGCCACGCCCGCGACGTCGCCACCGAGGCCTGCCTGCGCTGGGACCTGCCCGGCCTGATCGCGCCGGCCAGCCTGATCGCCAACGAGCTGGTCAGCAACGTGGTCGACCACGCGCACACGATGATGACGCTGCGCCTGTCGCTGCGCCCGCGCTATCTGAACATCGCCGTACGGGACGGCTCGCCGGCCGAGCCCATCCGCCCCGGCCCGGCCGCCGCCGACCTCAAACGCGGCCGCGGGCTGCTGCTGGTCGACGCGTCGGCCCACGCGTGGGGCTGGATGCCGTCGGCCGACGGCAAGGTGGTCTGGGCCTCGCTGGCCCGCCCCCGCGACTGATCAGCTCTCGCTGAGCAGACCGGCCAGGCCGGTCACGGCCAGAATTCCGGCGACGTACGGCTGCGCGCCGCTCAGCCTCAGCTTCACCTCGGCCACCGACGCCGCCGACGCGGCGTCCACCAGCACGGCGATGCCGGCCGCGTCGAGCAGCGGCACCGCCGACAGGTCGATCACCACCGGCTCGTCCCCGGCCATGCCGATGGCGTGCCGCAGCCCGAGGCGCAGCCGCTCGGCGGTGTCCCGGTCGACCTCGCCCCGCACCCGGGCCAGCACCACGCCGCCCTCGCGGGTGGTGACGACCTCCATCGGGCTGCGCTCGGGTCGCGACTCGGCGCCCTCCCAGCGCGGCGGAACGTCGCTCAGCATGGCCTCCCGCAGCCAGGTCAGCGCGCGGGTGAGCAGCCGCGACACGTGCATCTGGGAGATGCCCAGCTCGGTGGCGATCTCGGCCTGGGTGCGGTTGCCGTAGAACCGCAGCGCCAGCATCCGCCGCTCCCGGGCCGGCAGCCGCATGAGCAGGTCGGCCACGGTCACCTTGTCGTCGACCAGCTCCAGGTCGCTGTCGACGCCGCCGATCATGTCGCCGAACTCGGCCGCACCCTCACCACCCATGGGCGCGTTGAGCGACGAGGGCGCGTATCCGGCCGACGACTCCATCGCCTCGAGCACGGCGCTGACGTCGACGTGCAGCCGCTCGGCGATCTCGGCGGCGGTCGGCGTACGGGAGAGCATGCTGGTCATGACCATGGTGGCGTGCCCGACCTCGAGGCTGAGATCCTGAAGCCGCCGCGGAACGTGAACACCCCAGGTCTTGTCGCGGAAGTGCCGCTTGATCTCCCCCGAGATGGTGATGACGGCGTACGCGGTGAAGGACCCGCGCTCCGGGTCGTAGCGGTCGACGGCCTTCACGAGCCCGAGCCGGGCGACCTGCTCGATGTCCTCGAAGGTCTCGCCCCGCCCGCGATAGCGGCGGGCCAGCCGCCCGGCGAAGGGCAGGCACAGCCGGGTGAGCTGCTCGCGCAGGGCGGCCCGCTCACTCTCCGGCGCGGCTTGCGCCCTTTCGGCGTACGCCAGAGCGGCGGCGTCCAGGTCGTCGAGCCCGTCACCGGCCTTCCGCCCCGGCAGGTCCTGCTGTCGAGCCTTCTTCACGTCGCGCGCGAACATCGGCTCTCCCCTCGACGACCGAACCGCCCGGCCCCATCGGGACACGACCCCCCGGTCGCACGCTTGTCGGGCAGCCCAGGTCATCGGCCCAGCCACCCTCTCGGCGACGTTACTGCCCGGCGTGCCGAGACCTCAAACACTTGAACGACTGCAACCAAGTTTCCCCCGTCAGGCGGACGCCGGGCCCGGCTCCTCCCCACCCTCGAGCGGCCGATTGACCTGCCCCATGTTGGGAGCTTCGAGCCGGGGCCGATTGGCCCGGGCACCGTTGTTGGCGCCGGTCGCTTGAGCGGCCGCGGGCGGCCGGTTGAGCTGTCCCCCACCGGCGCCTTCACCGGGAGCCCGGTTCGGCACGGCTTCGGCCGCCCGCATCCCGAGCCCACTGGGCGCGTCGTCGAACCCACCACCGAACCGAACAGCCTGCCCTTCACCGCCGGCCGGTCCGCCACCGGCAAGCCCAGCCGGCCCACCACCAGCCGGACCACCACCTGCCAGGCCACCACCAGCCAGGCCACCACCAGCCAGGCCACCACCAGCCGGGCCACCACCAGCCGGGCCACCACCAGTCAGGCCACCGCCCGCAACGCCACCAGCCGGGCCCGCGCCCATCGCGCTCCCCGCCGCAGCCGCAGAGCCGCCGGGCACGGCGCCGGCCGGACCCGAAGCTCGACCGGGCAGCCCGCTCGGCGCGCTGTCACTCGGTCCCGGCACCCCGCTCGACGCGTCGTCCTGAGCGGCTCCCGCCCCGAACGCACCGGCACGAGGCAATCCACTGGGCTCCTCCCCCTGCGGTTGCGTCCCGCCACCGGTCCGGCCAGAATCCGCACGCGCAAGCCCACTCGGCTCGGACACCCCCGGCCCGGCCGCACCCTGCTGCTCCCCCGGAGCCTGGCGCCCGAGTCCTCCAGCCAGGGAAGGAGGCTGCCCCGGCCCGGCGGCGTGAGGCGGCTGAGCGTTGCGCGGCTGCCCCGGTCCATAGGGCTGCGGCGCGGCACCTCGCGATTCCGAACCGGCGAAAGACTGACCCGACGACTCAACCCCGGCTCCATTGAACGAAGCGGGCGATCCCAGAGCACCCGGAGCAGCAGGCCGCCCGCCGGCAGCCGAAGCGTCAGGCGACCCGAGGCCGGACGAAGCATTAGGCGACCCGCCGGCAGCCGAAGCATGAGGCGACCCGCCGGCAGCCGAAGCATTAGGCGATCCAAAGCCGGTCGAAGAGTCAGGCGATCCACCGGCAACCGAGGCGGGAGGCGACCCGAAGGCAGCCGAGGCGGCCGACGGCAGGCCGGACGAAGCGTCAGGCGACCCGAGGCCGGACGAAGTGGCCGGCCGCTCGGAAGCCGGCGCGGCAGGTGGCTCGAAAGCGGCCGCGGCCGTCGGCGGCTCGAAAGCGGCCGGCGCGGCGGGTGGCTCGAAACGCTGCGCGCCGACCGGCGGCTCGAAGGGCGGCGGGGTGAGCGGCTGCGGCGGCCTGTCCTCAGGGGACGGAGCCCGCTCCGGAACCGGGCGCCCGGCCGGCGAAACGGGACCGCTACCGCCGGCCGCCGGCGTGGGGTGACCATTGACCCCCGTCGGCCGCGCCTGATTCGGACGCGCCGAAGGTGTGAAGCGCGGAGCGTCCAACGGGCGGTTCTGCCGCCAGTCGGGCGGAAGCGCAGCAGGCGGCGCGGGCGGCCGAGCCGTGCCCACCGCCGAGTCACGGACGTCCCCCTCGACCACCACCGAGGGAACAGCGCGTTCCTCGACCTCAGCCGGCAGCCTCTCCACCACCGGAACGGAATGTTCCGCTCCAATCGGCGATTCCGCCGCGCGTGTCTCTGGTGACGCCTTCTGCTCAGCTTGCGCCTCATCCTTGGCCGACCACGGATTCTCCAGATGGATTCCGGATTCGGCGGCCCATGCCGGTTCCGGCCGAGCGGGTTCCTCCGGCGGATTGGAGCGCAAGCCGCTCGATGACGGCGCCTCGAACGCGAGGTCCACCGCCTTCGACGGCGATCCGTTCGCGAAGCCCGTCCCGGCCGTAGGCTCACCCCGACCCCCCGCCGCCTCACCGATCCCGTCGGCCTGATCCGCATCCCACCGTGGCAGATTCGCGGTGAGGCCGGGCACCACGGGCTCGTCGGCCGCGGAAGCCTCCCAAGCGGCAGGGCCGGGCGCCGCGGGAGAAGCCAGCCGATGGGCACCCTCGTCGCCGCCGGCGGAACCGGAAGAAGGCCGCGCAGCATCAGTGAGCGATCCGAAAGCAAGCGAGTCGAGCTCCGCGGGCGAACCAAAAGCAGGCGAATCGAGCTCCGTGGGCGACCCAAAAGCAGGCGCATCGAGCTCCGTGGGCGAACCGAAGGCCGGCGACCCGAAGCCCGCCGGTGAGCCGAAAGCGGGCCTCTCCAGATCCGTGGGCGCGCCGAAGGCGGGCCGCTCGACGCCGGCCGGGGAACCGTAGACAGCGTCGTAGGTCGGCGGCTTCGGTGGCGCCGGCGAGGCGTGGGCCGCGTAGTACGGCGGCGAATAGCCCAGGTACGCCGACGAGCCCGGCCCGCTCGCCTCCGGGCCGCCGCCCAGCCCTCGCCGGGACGCCGCCACCAGCCCCGACGCCTCGGCCAGGCCGGCCGCCTCCAGGACCTCGGCCAGGCCCGCCGCCTCCAGGACCTCGGCCGCGGCCCGGCTCGCCGCGCACGGCAACGGCTCGCCGCATGAGGGGCAGGCCGTCACGCCGGGGCCGCCCGCGTGGGCCTCGATCATTTCCCGGGCGGTGCGCGCGAGGACGCTGTCCGGGTTCACGAACGCCTTCGTCGGTGCCACTTTTCCGCCCCCATCGCGACTCGGCGAACCTGAGAACAGTTCACCGCCGGAAGGTGGCGATTCGCGCGATTTTCCGCAGATCGGGGACGCGCGGGGCGTACGAGCCGAAATTTCCGGGTCTCCGCCCTGGTGGGTGGGGCAAAGCGGGCCCGCGATGAGCGAAGTGATCGCTAAATTCACTCACGGTGTGGATCTAGTAGCTCTCCGTACGATGTGAATACTTCTCAGGAGGTGATCCCCCATGGACGACGTCGAGCTGCACCGCGAGCAGATCCTCCGGCACATCAGCCCCGTCATCACCGGCCGGTTCGCCGGCTTCCAGGCCTCGTACACCCGCCAGATCAAGATCGGGCGATCCGCCCTGATGGCGATCTTCGTGGCGGCCGGCATCACCCAGATGATCGGCTCTTTCCTGCGGATGCGCGGTCCCCGGCGCAGCTTCAAGGAGCTCAAGAAGGGCCCCGAGTTCCTCGTCACCCCGGTGCGGATCCGTGACGACCTCGGGCAGGTCTACGAGGTCGAGATGCACGGGCAGCTGCCACAGTCGGCGCTGCACCGCGGCGATCTGGTCCAGCTCACCACGGCGCCGCAGAAGGACCAGACTCTTCCCGTACGCCTGACGCAGGTCATCAACCTCACCACCATGCAGCCCCTGACCCCGCGCATCCCCACCATGTGGTCGCATCTGGGCCCGGCGCTGCTCCTTCAGGCCATCCTCGGCGTCGCCGTGGTCGCCGCGCTCATCGCCTTCGCCGTGGCATGAGCGCGCCGCCAGAGCTTGCCGAAGCGCGCCGCCAGAGCTAGTGCGGTGTCCACGAACGTTCGCCGGATGGGTTCCGGCGGTGTTGTGGATCCTCGCCCACAGAGGTGGACGAGCGACTCCCCACCGTTACGGGTGGGGCGGGCCTCCGCCGGCCAACTGACCCTCCGGCCGCCGCCCGGGGTGGGTGGCGGCGGGGGTCACGCCGTGCTGGTCCGGCACCGGGAAGGTGCCGTCCGGCTCGACGGTGCGTGACCACTGCACTCATCTGGGCGGGTGCGGTGGTGAGAGCGCTGCCAGGTGTTCGGGCGGCGATGGTGAACGCCGCGGCGAGATCACGATGCCCGGCGAACTGACAATGCCGGCAGGTCATGGTCCTGCCGCGTGGTTTGGTGATCCTCTTGCCGCAGTGTGGGCAGGTTGAGGAGGTGCCGCGTTCGTCGACCAGATGGACTTGGATTCCGGCCAGGGCGGCTTTGTCTTGCAGGATTTGCAGGGTGCGGCCGATCTGCCACTGCCGGAGCCGCAGGTTGTGCCGCCTGCCGGCCGGCAGATCGAGCACACCACGCGGGTCCCCGACGGTCAGCGTGCCGATCCGGTGCTCGACCGCCCAGCCGACCACTGTTGTGGCGGCCTCGTGCAAGGCCTGCCGCACGCGGCGGCGGTGCCGGCCTTCGATCAGCCGGGCCCGGCGGCGGGTCTTGCGCCAGCGCCGCGATCCGCGTTGCCGTTTGCTGGGTGCCCGGTTGGCGGTGGCGCGGCGGCGGGCTTTGGTGTCGGCCAAATGCAGGCGGTGCTCGGCGCGGACGGCCCGGCCGGAGACCAGCAGCGCCGCACCGTCGCGGGTAGCGACCGCGAACGGGTGGATGATCCCGCAATCCACCCCGGCGGCCCGGCCCGGATCAGGTCGCTGCCCGGCCGGATACGTGGCGATCGGGAGTTCGGCGGTGACGTCGAGGCACAGCCGGCCGTCGGCGAACAGCAGGGTCACCGACCGCACCGTCTCGGCCGGATACGGCACCAGCCGATCCAGCCGCACGGTCAACGGCGGCCGGCCCTGCGCTACCGGCAGCCGCAACCGGCGGCCCTCGACGGTGAAGGTGCCGTGGTACCAGCGGATCGGCATCAACGAGCGCCGGCGACGCGGATACCGCACCTCGAGGGCGCCGGCTTTGCGGCGGGCGGCCGCGGAGAACCAGGCATCCGAGTAACGCCGTAACACCGACCGGGCGCCCACGCTGTCGAGTTCACCGAACGTGCCCGGCCCGGACTCGGCCAGCAACCGGCACAACTCCTGAAAGCCTGCCGCCGGGGCGTCCCCACGCCGGCGCCGCCAGCCGTTGACCTCCAGCACACACGCCCACACGTCCCCGGCCGAGCGCAGCAACCCGAAACAACGCTGCCGCTGCGCGCGGGTCAGGCGCAGGCCGATCCGGGCGGTGCGGTGCACGACCGGATCGGGACTAGCGCCACGACGTCTAGGCATGGAGCAAGGATGCCACGGCCGTCGAACCCGGTCAACGTTCATGGACACCGCACTAGCCGAAGCGCGCCGTCACAGCTTGTCGAGCGGGATGGCGTCGGCCATCGCCTGCATGCCGGCGTCGTTGGGGTGCAGGTGGTCGCCACCGTCGAAGGCGGCCCGGAGCTTGCGCGGGTCGGCCGGGTCGCGGACGGCCTGGTCGAAGTCGGCCACCGCGTCGAAGGCGCCGCCACCACCGGCCCGGATCCAGTCGTTGACCTGGTTGCGCACCTGGTCGAGGGCCGGCGACCACGGGCCCCAGCCCTGGAACGGCGTCAGCGTGCCGACGACGACCTTCAGGCCCTGCGCCTTCGCGCGCGCCGCGAGGTGGGCCAGCCCGGCCCGGATCTGAGCCGGGTCGCCCTGCCGCGGCTGCTGCATGATGTCGTTGATGCCGAACAGGATGACGACCGTGCGGGCGCCGGCCTGTTCGAGCACGTCGTCGGCGAACCGGGACTGCCCGGAGTGCCCGGCCTTCGAATCGATCTTGGTGTACGGGTATTCGGCGTCGAGCAGGAGACGGTTGCCCCCGATGCCCAGGTTGGCCACGCCGTAGTCGGGCTCGGGACCGGCCGCCAGCCGGGCCGCCAGCAGGTCGGGCCAGCGATGGTTGCCGCCCCGGAGGGTGGCCGAGCCGTCGGTGATCGAGTCGCCGAAGGCGACGATCGTGCCCGCGGCGCCGCTCACGTCGACCCCGGTGAGGAAGAACCAGGCCGTGGTCCGCGACGTGTATTGCCTGCTGGTCGGGTCGGCCGCCGCGTCGGCCGCGCCCGGGCTCACGAACGACACCTGGCGCCCGTCGACGTGCCAGGTCGCCATCGGGGCCCGGACCGGGGTCCAGACGCTGACCAGCAGGTCGGTGTCGGCCGGCACGTCGAGCGTGACCGGATCGCTGAGAACATCGGCGCCGGCCGGAACCGAAACCCACTTGATGCCGTTGAACAGAACGTCGCGCACCGTACCGGGCGCGGCGCTGCCGTCGCTCGCGTCGACCGAGCCGTCGCGGCGCCCGCCGGCGTGGGCCGAGATGGCGACCGTGACGTGGCCGAAGACCAGCGGCGCGGTGCCGAAGCGGTTGGTCAGCCGGACCCGGACCTTGGGGCCGCCGACGGTCGTGTGCACCACGTTGCGCACCGTGTGGCCGGCCGGGCCGTTACGGAAGCCGGACGAGGGCGCGGCCGCCCAGGCCGTGGACCACTCCGGTCCGGCCGGGGCCGCGGCCGCCGGCGCGCCCTGGGGTGCGGGTGGTGTCACGCGTAAGGGGCCGAGGGCCACGTAGGTGACGGTGAGAATCGTGGACAGGACAGAAGTCGCCACGACGCCGATCACCAAGCGCCGCATTCTCACGCTGTGGCCCTCCCCAGGGTCTCGTCCGGATGAAATCCGGTACAGCAGGGTACCGCTGCGGTGTCGTCCCCCGGCGTCAACCTTCATCACATCGACGAGGATGGAAGGGACACCCTGTGCGATCTCATGCTTTGGTGTCGTCTGGCGCGACACGCCGAGCGTGTGGGAGTTTGAACTTCGTCCAGAAAGGTGGTGTGCCATGGGCGAGGAAGTCGAGCAGACCAACTTCACCCGTGAGGACCGCGCCAAGTACAGGCACAAGATCCGGCGGAGTCTGGACGTGTTCGCCGCGATGTTGCGCGAGTCGCGGTTCGAGTTCGAGCGGCCGCTCACCGGCATGGAGATCGAGCTCAACCTCATCGACGAGCAGGCCGATCCCGCCATGCGCAACTCCGAGGTGCTCGGCGCCATCGCCGATCCGGACTTCCAGACCGAGCTCGGCCAGTTCAACATCGAGATAAACGTTCCGCCCCGCCGGCTGGCCGGCGACGAGAACGTCGACCTCGAGCGCAGCCTGCGGGCCAGCCTGAACAACGCCGAGTCGCACGCCCGCAAGGTCGGCGCCCACACCGTGATGATCGGCATCCTGCCGACGTTGCGGCGCGAGCACATGACGCTCGAGGCGCTGTCGGCCAACCCGCGGTACAAAGTGCTCAACGAGCAGATCTTCGCGGCCCGCGGCGAGGACCTCGACATCCGCATCGACGGTGTCGACCGGCTCGCCGTCACCACCGACACCATCGCGCCCGAGTCGGCCTGCACCAGCACCCAGTTCCACCTTCAGGTCAGCCCGGCGCAGTTCGCGGCGTACTGGAACGCGGCCCAGGTCATCGCCGGCGTCCAGGTGGCGCTCGGCGCGAACGCGCCGCTGCTGTTCGGCCGCGAGTTGTGGCGTGAGACGCGCATCCCGCTGTTCGAGCAGGCCACCGACACCCGTTCCGAGGAGATAAGGGCACAGGGTGTACGTCCCCGGGTGTGGTTCGGCGAGCGATGGATCACGAGCGTGTTCGACCTGTTCGAGGAGAACGTGCGCTACTTCCCGGCCCTGTTGCCGATCTGCGACGAGGCCGACCCGTCCGAGATCCTCGAGCGCGGCGAGATCCCCGAGCTGTCCGAGCTGCGGCTGCACAACGGCACCATCTACCGCTGGAACCGGCCCATCTACGCCGTGGTGAAGGGCCGTCCGCACCTGCGGGTGGAGAACAGGGTGCTGCCGGCCGGGCCGACGGTGGTCGACACGATGGCCAACGCAGCGTTCTACTACGGCCTGATCCGCACCCTGGCCGAGGCCGAGCGCCCACTGTGGACGCAGATGAGCTTCAGCGCGGCCGAGGAGAACTTCCACACCTGCGCCCGGCACGGCATCGACGCCAGCGTGTTCTGGCCGGGCCTGGGATATATCCAGGTCACCGAGCTCGTGCTGCGGCGGCTGCTGCCGATGGCCCATCAGGGCCTCGAGAAGTGGGGTGTCTCGGCGTCCGAGCGCGACCGGTTGCTCGGCATCGTCGAGCAGCGTTGCCTCACTCACCGGAATGGCGCCGCCTGGCAGGTGCAGACCTTGCATGCCTTGGAGGCCGACGGTAACGACCGCCAGGACGCGCTGCACGAAATGCTGCGGCGATACCTTCCGCTGATGCACGAGAACCTCCCGGTCCACGAGTGGCCGTACCCGTCCTGACCGTTTCCGGCGTCGCCGGCCGGCGTTCGCGCACCAGCAGCACCAGCGCGGCGCCGACGGCGATCAGCAGGAACGACATCAGGCCGAGCCCGGCCACCTGGGCGCCGGTGGTGGGCAGGTCCTCGTCCTCGCCGCCGTCACCGCTGTCGCCGCCGTCGTCACCGTCCCCGCCGTCGCCGTCGTCGCTGTCGTCGTCATCGGTGGCGGCGGCGCTCAGCTTGAGCCAGACCTGGACGGTGTTGTCGGCCGAGTCGCCGTCGGCGCTGGTGGTGCTGACGGTGACCCGCATCGGATAGGTGCCGGACTTCGCCGACTCGTGCGCGTCGAGGGTGAGCCAGAGTTCGCTGCCGGCCAACGACGCTGTGTCCGGCGCCTCGCAGATCACGTCGTTGGAGGCGCTGGTGTCGTCGACGGCCGCGCAGGGCGCCTCGACGGTGTTCTCCTCGGTGGTCGCGGCGAGCGCCGAGACCTCGGCGACGCCGTCGCCGGTGTCGGCGTCGGTGTCGGTGTCGGTGTCGGTGTCGAGGGTGCCGTCGATGAGGATCGCGGCATCGAGGACGGTGACCCCGGCCGGCGGCGCGACGGTGAACCGCACCTCGTCGGCCGTCTCGCTGCCGTCGTTCGTGTACGGGATCTTCACCAGCAGCGGGGACCCCGGCCTCATCGGATGCGCCGGTTTGCCGTACCGGATGGCGAGGTTGACCTTGTGGCGGCCGACCGTGATGCCGGGGATCGCCACGTCGTCACGGCCGCCGCACGTCTGGTCGAAGACCGGATCCGCGCTGAGCGCCTCGTCGACGCACCCACCGGAGAGCACCTGGTCGTCATCGGCGCCGGAGTCGACGATCAGCGGCAGCGAGATGAGCTTGCGGGCGCCCGCGTTCAGCGAGATCCGGCAGACCACGATGCGGTCGCTGTCGCCCGCGGAGCAGCCGGTGGGCAGGGTGCCGCGGGTCGTGCCGTCCGGGATCCGGATGGTCGCGGTGTAGTCGGTGGCGTTGCCCGGCCCGGAGTTGACCAGCGTGATCGGCAGGATCGTCGTCTGGCCCGGCGCGGGCCGGGCCACCGAAGGGCTGCCGACGGTCACGCCGATGGAGTACGAGGTGTTCACCGTGCTCACGAGGACGCCGGCCGCGGTGAGCCGGTCGGCTGTGTCGCCCGGATCGACCAGCGTGATCCCGGTGGCCCGCCAGGCCGCGCCGTCGGCCGCGGCCGAGCTGACCGTGACCGAGAGCCGCAGCACCCTGGGTGTGCCGGCCGCCAGGTCGACGCCGGTGCAGGTGACGGCGTTGCCGGTGATCGTGCAGCTGTCGTCGCCGAGCGCCGCCCCGGTGACCCGGAAGCCGCTGGGCAGCCCGGTCAGCGGCACGGTGAGTGTGAGGCCGGTGTGCGCGACGGTCGCCGAGAGCCGGACCAGGGCCGTGCCCGACCCGCCGGCCGCGGTGACAGTGCCGTCCACGCTCAGCGTGCCGGTGGTGCTCAGGGGCTGCTCGACCGGCGTGGCGTCGATGTCGACGTCGAGGTCGTCGCCGCAGGCGCTGTTGCCGTCATCCGAGACGCAGCCGCCGGTCAGCGAGTCGCCGTCCTCGACGCCGGAGGAGACGATCAGGGGCAGGGCCCAGGTCAGCGAGTCGTCCGCCTCGACGCTGTACGTGCACGTCAGCACGGTGGCGCTGGCGAGACGGCAGTCCTGCTGGGCCCGTCCGGACAGGGCGCCGAACTCGGTGTTGTTCGCGGCGATCACCGTGGCCGTGCGGTTGGTGGCGTGCGACGGGCCGGCGTTGGCCGCGGTGACCGTCAGCGTCGTGGTCTCCCCCGGCTTGACCGTACGGCTGGTGTTGACGGCCGTGAACGTCACCGCCGACTCCGGGTCGCCCACGGTGAACAGGTCGGCGTTGATGCCGGTGCTGGTCTCGCCGTTCGCGGTCACGGTCATGCCTGTGGCCCGCCAGCGGTCGCCGGGTGTGCCGCCCGGATCGGAGTTGACGACCACGGTGACGGCCGTGTTGAGCCCGGAACGCAGGTCCACGCCCGTACAGCGAATCTCGATGTTGGTGAATCCGCAGGTCGAGCCGGCCGGCCCGGAGACACCGGTGATGGTCAGGCTCGACGGCTTGCCGGTGAGCGGGATGGTGAAGACGGCGTTGTCGACCACACCCTCGGCGGTGACCCGGATGGTGCCGGAGGCGGTGCGGCCGGGCACGACGGTGGTGTCGGCCTGCGCCATCTGTAGGCGGCCGGCGAGCGGCGTGGCCAGGACGATGGCGGGGATCGCGACGTCCGGCGGCACGGCGCAGGAGCCGTTGCCCGCGGATTCGACGCAGCCTCCGGTCAGCGGGGTGTCCGGGTCGGCGCCGGGGTCGATCGTGATCGGGACGGCGAGCGAGAGGCGGCCGTTGCCGGCGACGGTGACGCGGCAGTCGAGCCGGGTGTCCGAGGTGCGGGTGCACAGGCCGGCCGGCGCGCCGATCAGCGCCGGGAAGGTGGCCCCGGCCGGCGCCAGCACGGTGTAGCCGAGCCGGGTGCCCTGTGAGAGGCCTTCGTTGGTGAAGTTGAGGGTCAGGGCGCCGGTCGCGCCGGGCAGCAGGCTGTCGGCCGACGGCTCCGTGACGTCGACGGTGACCCGCACGTCGGCGGCGCCGACGGTGGCCGCCGTGAGCGGCACGTGGGTGGACTGGGCGCCCTGCGCGATCTGCACGTCGGTCTGCCACGTGTCGTTGGCCGGCGCGTCGTCGGCGACCTGCGCGGTCAGCGTGATCGGGGCGGTGCCGTTGGCCGCCAGCGTGATGTTGCGGCACGTCACGTCGACGCCGCTGGTGATCGTGCAGGCGCCGCCGTCGACCCGGGCCTGGAGCACGCGCATGCCGGTGGGCAGGGTGGCGGCCGGGATGGTCACCACCAGGCCGGCGCGCGCCTGTGCCGTGTGGACGTTGATCAGCACGGTGCCGGTCGCGCCGGGCACGAGTGTGGGGTTGTTGCCGTCGACGGTGACCGACTGCGCGAGGGTGGGCGTGAGGGTGATCGCCGGCAGGTTCTGGTCGCAGTTGTCGTCCCGGTCGGTGTCGAGGCATCCGCCGTCCACCGGCTGCGACGGGTCGGCGTTGGCCGGGATCCGCACCGGCAGCGACCAGGTGATCGGGGCCGGGGCGCCGGCGGCCAGGTCGAACCGGCAGTCGAGCTGGGTGGTGCCGACCGGCGCGCAGTCGGTGGCGGCCCGTCCGGCCAGCTGGCCCCAGGTGGTGCCGGTCGGCGCCTTGATCCGGATGGCGACGCCGGTCGCGTCGGAGGCGCCGGTGTTGTCGACCGTGGCGGTCAGCGTGGCCGTGGTGCCGGTGGCTATCGTGCCGGTCGGCGCGGTGAGGGTGTACTCGATCCGCGGCTGCGGCGGGCCGGTGCGCAGCAGCACGCCGGAGGCCTGGCTGGTGGCGCCCGAGCTGTTGGTCAGCGTCACCACGGGCGCCCACACCACGCCCGCGGGCAGGGCCGGTGAGGGGCGCATGACCAGGTCGAGCAGCGCCTCGTGGTCACCGTCGGCCAGGGCCACGCCGGTGCAGGTGATCATGCTGCTGTTGACCGTGCACTGCGAGCCGGCCGGTCCGCCGGCGCCGACGACGGCGATGCCGGGGTCCTTGCCGGTCAGCGGGACCGTCAGGGTGAGGCCGGTCAGGGCGCCGTCGGTGTTGACCCGGACGTGCCCGGTGCCGGTGTCGCCGGGCACGATCGTGGCCTGGTCGACGGTCATCCGGGCCCGGTCGGCGAAGGGTGTGCCGAGGGTGAACGCGATGGCCGTGTCGCAGACGGAGTCGCCGGGCACGTCGGCGCAGCCGCCGCCGAGGCTGCCGCCGGCCGTCGCCGAGGTCGCGACCCGCAGCGCGAGCTTGAACGAACGGGACTGCCCGGCCGCCAGATCGGAGACGCAGGTGACCTGGGTGGCCGAGTCGGCCGTGCAGTGCGCGGCGGCCGGGGTGCCGGCCAGGTCGGCGAAGGTGGTGCCGGACGGCGCCGTGAACACGGCCCGGGCGCCGGGGTGGTCGGACAGGCCGTCGTTGGCCATCCGCACGGTCACCTCGGCCGTGCCGCCGGGCAGCACGCTGCCCGGCGCCGGCAGGTCGAGGCCGATGGTGAGCTGCCGGTCGGGCGGCCCGACGGTGAGGGCGAGCGGGCCCAGCGTGGCCCGGCTGCCGGCGCCGGCCGGGTCGGTCACCGTGATCACCGGCGTCCAGGTGGCGCCGGCCGCCGTGCTCGAGGCGGTCTCGAGGTCGATCGCGAGCGTGGCCGTGCCGCCGGCGGTGATGGTCGTCGCGGGACAGGTGATCGTGGCGCCCACGGTGCACGGCGCGACGCCGAGGCGGGCCGCGGCGACGGTGACACCGGACGGGAGACCGGTCAGGCTCACCTCGACGGCCAGGCCGGCCCGGGCCAGGCTCGAGCTCAGCACGATGGTGGCGGTGCCGTCGTCGCCGGGCGCCGGCGTGGCCGGCGTGGTGGTGTTGTCGACGGTGAGCACCGCGCCGAGCGGGGCGCGCACGCTGAAGCCGGGAATCGCCCGGCCACAGCTGTTGTCGCCGGCCAGGTCCAGGCAGCCGCCGGTGAGCACCGTGCCGCCGGTCGCGTTGGCGGGCACCACCAGCGGAAGCTCGTAGGAGGCGACCACGCCGTTGCGGGACACGTCGGTGCGGCAGGTCAGCGTGGACGGGGTGGTGACGGCGCAGTCGGTCTGCGCGGCGCCGACGAGCGTGCCGAAGGTGGTGCCGGTGGGCGCGGTGATCCGCACCGGGGCCCGGAAGTTGGGCACGATGCCGGTGTTGGTGACGTCGGCCGTGATCGTGACCGTCTGGCCGGGAAGCACCACGTCGTTCGCCGGAACACCGCTCAGGGCGGCCGACAGGGAGTACGCGGCGGTGCCGACCCGGGAGAGCAGCTCGTCGGTGCGGACCGTCTCGCCGCCCGGGCCCCGCAGCTCGATCCGCTGGGCGGTCCAGGTGGTGCTCTCGGCGAGGCCACCGGTGTTCGTGACGTTGACGGTCAGGGTCGCCGGGACGTTCGCGGTGAGCGACAGCGGGCAGAGCAGGTCGCCGCCGATGTCGAGCGCGCACGGCGCGACCGGGGGCGTGACGCTGTGCCCGGCCGGCAGGCCGCTGAGCGGGATCAGCACGTCCACGTTCTGCGTCTCGGCCGACGTGACGACGAGCCGGGCCGCCACGGTGCCGCCGCCGATGGGCAGGTCGGCCCGTTCCGCCCGTACGGTGATCTCCTGATCGAACCGCGTGGTGAGCGGGATCGGCGGGAGCGCCCGGTCGGCCGAGGTACAGGCGCCGTCGTTGTCGAGGTCCACGCAGCCGCCGGTGATCGTCCCGGTGGGATCGGCGTTGCGGTCCACTGTCACGGGCAGGGCGATGGTCAGGGTGTCGCCGGCGTCGATGCCGGCCGTGCAGGTGATCCGGGCCGGCGTGACGATGGTGCAGCCGCTGGGCGCGGAGCCGATGGTCGTGCCGGGCGGCGCCACGAAGCCGACCGTGACCCCGGGCGCATCCGACGGCCCGCTGTTGGCGACGTGGACCCCGATGGTGCCGGCCGCGCCGGGCTCGACGCCGGCCACCGGGTCGAACGTCGTGACCAGGGGATGCCGCGGGGCGCCGGTGACGGCGAGCGGACGGGTGCCGTTCAGGGTCGCCGTGCCGGTGCCGTCGGCGAGGGTGATCGAGGTGGTCTCCCACTTCACGCCGGCCGCCAGATCGGCCCCGGCCGAGGCGGTCAGGGTGACGGTTCGGCTCTGACCGTCCGGAATGGAGGCCCAGGTGCAGGTGACGAGGTTCGTGGGGTTCTGGGCGCAGCCCGGGTTCGGGGTCAGCGTGTCGAGGGTGATTCCCGGGGGCAGGGCGAGCGGGAAGCTGACGGTGAAGTTGGTCAGAGTCCCGTGCTCGGCCGTCACGCTGACGGTCGCGGCGCCCGAGTCGCCCGGGGTGATGGTGGCCGGGGTGACGGCCACCGTGGCGCGCCGCTCGATCGGCGTCCGCAGCGAGAAGGCGGCGATCGCGTCCGAGCCGTTGCCGCAGCCGGGCACGCCGGTCAGGTCGACGCAGCCGCCGCCGATCGGGGTGAAGATGTCGGCGTTCAGCGGCACGGAGATCGGCGGGGTGAGCGTGGCGCTGCCGTTCGCGGCCACGTCCACCCGGCAGAACAACTGATCCGGCAGCGTCTTGAGGCACCCCGCCGGCGGGGTGCCGAAGACGGTGCCGGTGGGCGCGGTGATCAGGGCGATCTGGCCGCTCGCGAAGGACGGCCCGGCGTTGCTCAGCGTCACGGTCAGGTTCGCCGTCTGGCCCGGGTCGACCGTGCCACCGGCCGGTCCGGCCGCGGTCGTCACCGTGACCGCGGTCCGCGGCGCGCCGATCACCGCGAGGTCGCCGGTGCCGGCCGCGGTCTCGGTGCCGTCGGTGACCGCGATGGCGGCCGTCCAGGTCGCCGCGGCCGCGGTGGGGCCGGCCGCGACCTGCACGGTGATCTCGGCGTCGTGGCCCGCGCCGCTCAGGTCGACGCCGGTGCACGTGAACGACCCGTTCGGGTTGCGGGTGCAGACCGACCCGAGCGGACCGGCCACACCGGACACGGTCAGGCCGGCGGGCGCGACGGTCGGCACGGTGACGGTGAGCCCGGAGATGTCGGCGGCGGCGGCGATCCGGATCCGGCCGGTGTCGCCCGCCCCCGGCGCCATCGCGGCCCCGGTGGTGGTGATGGTCAGCCGGTTCTGCAGCGGGGTGGCGATCGCGATCGGCGTGATGGCGCCGTCCGATCCGGTGCAGACGCCGTTGCCGTCGAGGTCGACGCAGCCGCCGCTGAGCGGCACGCCGGCCCGCACGTTGGCGTTGACCGCCAGCGGGAACGCCCAGCTGAGCGGGGCGGCGGCCACGGTCAGGTCGAAGGTGCAGGTGGCCTGGGCGCCGCCCAGCAGCAGACGGCAGGCCGGGTCGCCGGCGCCGGTGAAGGTGGCGCCGCTGGGCGGCAGGACGGTGACGGTCGCCGCCCGGGCGTCGGACGGCCCGGTGTTGTCGACCTGGACGGTCAGCGTGCCGGCGCCGCCGGGCAGGATCGGGGTGTTGCCGGCATCGGCGGTCGCGGCCAGGGTGTACCGGGCCGCGCCGACCCGGGCCAGCACCTGATCGGGCGCCGGAACCGTGCCGGCCGCGATCTCGGTGGTGATACCGGCCGCGGTCCAGGCGGTGCCGGTGGCCGCGCCGGCCGGCGCCGAGACGGTCACCTCGATGTCCTTGGGCGCCAATGGGTCGACAGTGCCGACCGTGCAGGTGGCGACGCCGTTGGTCACCGGGCACGGTGTGCCGTTGCCGACCGTCACCGCGGGCGCCTGCAGACCGCCGGGCAGCCCGGTGAGCGGGATGTTCACCGTGACGCCGGTCAGCGTCGAGCGGGTCGCCGTGACGCGGACGGTGCCGGTGGCGGTGCCGCCCGGTGTCACGGTGGCGGCGGTCGAGCTGATCGCCACCTGGGCCGTGGCCGGCACCTTGAGGGTGATCGACGGGAGCTGGACGTCGCCCGTGCCGCAGCCGGAGAAGCCGTCCAGATCGACGCACCCGCCGCCGATCGTCGAGCCCGGCTCGGCGTTGGGCGCGGTCACCAGCGGGATGGTCAACTCCGGGGTGGGCTGGTTCACCGTCAGGGTGACCGCGCAGGTGAGCAGCGTGCGGCCGTTGTCGACGGTGCAGAGCTGCGCGGTGGCCGGGTCGGTGAGCTGGCCGAACGTGGTGCCGGCGGGCGCCGGGACGGTGAAGGTGCCGCCGGTGACGGCCGACGGGCCCTGGTTGGTCACGGTCAGTTTGAGCTCGGCGGTCTCGCCGGGCGCGACCGTGCCGGGCGCCGGCGGGGTGACCGACGCGGTCAGCGCGTATTCGGGAAGGCTGGTCGTGGCGAGCGCGCCCAACGTGGTGACGCGTTCGCCGCCGGTGTCGACGGTGACGCCGGTGGCGGTCCAGGTCGTGCCCACGGTGGCGTTCGAGGGCACCCGCACGGCGATCTGGACGTCCTTGGGTGCGCCGGCCGTGAGGGCGACGCCGGTGCAGACGATCGACGTGCCCGCCGGGTCGCAGACGCCGCCGGACACCGTCGCGCCGGTGACCGTCCAGCCGGCCGGCAATTGTCCCTTGGGGACGGTGACGGTCACGCCGGTCTCGGCCTGGGCCGAAGTCAGGGTGATCCGGCCGGTCCCGGTCTGTCCCGGTGTGACGACGGCCGGGCTGACGAGAGCGGCCAGCCGGGCGCTGAGCGCGGCCCGGAGGGCGATCGCGGGCAGGGCCGGATCGGAGGCCCCGCAGACGGAGTCGTTGTCGACGCTCACACAGCCCCCGGTCAGCGGGGTCGCCGGGTCGGCCGTCGGCAGCACGAGCAGCGGCAGCGCGAACGTCGTGGGCGGGTCGGCGGGCGTACGGTCCAGCGTGCACCGGATCGTGGTGGGCGTCAGGAGGGTGCAGGCGGCCGGCAGGCTCAGCGCGGTGAAGGTGGTGTTGCGCGGCGCCACCACGACGAACGGGGCGTTGCGGGCGTCCGACGGTCCCTGGTTCTGCACGTCGATCGTCATCGTGGCCGGCTGGCCCGGGCTGACGGTCCGGTCGGCCGGGCCGCGCGCGTCGACACCGAGCGTGAAGCGCGGCACGGCGGTGATGACGACCGCGCCGCTGGCCGTGCCGGTCGAGTCGCCCGACTTCGCGGTCACGGTGCCGGTCCAGCTGGCGGTTGTGCCCGAGGAGATCGATACCGGCAGCGAGAGGGCGACCGACCCGGCGGTGCCGTTGGCGGCGGCCGGGACGGTGATGTTGGAGCAGCGGATCTCGGTGCCGACGGTCAGGCAGTTGCCGCCGCCCGGGCTGTTCATCGGCCCGATCGTGTATCCGGCGGGCAGCCCGGTGATGGTGACGGTGGTGCCGGCGGCGGCGAGCGCGCCCGAGTTGGCGATCCGGATGGTCGCGGTGGCCTCGGGCCCGCCCGGCGTCACGGCGGCCGGGGTGATGCTGACGCCGCCGGTCAGGTTCACGTCGGGGTCGGTGATGGTGAGCAGCCGGCCGTGCCCGGTCACCGCGGTGCCGTTGAGGCTGGTCGTGACGTTCGTGAGGTCCCAGGTGCTGCCGGGGGTGGTGGTGCCGGTGGCGGAGACATTCAGGGTCAGGGTGGCGGTGCCGTTCCGGGTGACCGACACCCCCGTACATCTGACGTTGCCGTTGGCCACCGAGCACTGGCCGCCCGGAATCGTGGCCGAGCCCACCGTCACGCCGCTGGGCAGGCCGGTGAGCGGGACGGTGACGACGGCGCCGTCGGCGTCCGAGGGGCCGTTGTTGGTGAGCCGGACGGTGGCCTGGGTGCTCTTGCCGGCGGCGAGCTGGGTCGCGTCGACCGTGAAGGCGCCGCTGGTCGTCGACCGGGCGAGGGCGGTGACGAGCGGGCCCTGGCCCTTGACGGTCATCGTGGCGGTGGGGGCGCCGGGCACCGGGACGCTGGTCGCCGTGATCGTGTCGGCGCCCGGCGACCAGGGCGGGGCCGAGCCGGTGGCCGACGGCTTCAGCTCGACCGGCAGGTTGACCCGGGCGGTGCTCTTGCCCGGGACGGTGACGTCGTCGCAGATGATGAAGTTCGCGTTCGACGTCATGTCGCAGGCGAGGTCGCCGACCGACGCCGGCTTGAGGGTGTAGTAGGCCGGGTCGGGCTTCGGGATGCGGATCGTGGTGTGCGGCGCGGCGACCTCGCCGGTGTTGGCGACCGTGATCCAGGGGGTGCCGGACTCGCCGGGCACCAGCGAGGTGGGCCCGGTGGCGATCGCGCCGAGCTTGACGGTGCCGGTGCAGTACGCCTCGGCCACCACCACGCTCCCGCTGAGCAGGGTGCCGAGCACCTTGATGGCGTCGACGCTCACCGCCCGTACGGTGACGTCGAACTTGCCCGTCGAGGTGTTCCAGACCGCGTTCTGATAGTTGGTCCTGGCGGTGAGGATGCCCGGGATGGTGACGCTGACGTTCGCGGCCACGCTGGCGGTCAGGCCGAGGACCTTGAGGTCGGCGATCGTCACCCCGGCGGTGAACTCGTCGGCCGTCATCTTGCAGGCCGAGTCGACGGCGTCGGCGGTGATCGTGTTGGTCAGCAGGTTGAGGCCGGCGACGCGGCTCTGGGCCCGGGCGCCCTTGGTCGCGGGCTCGGCCACCGTGCTGACGGCGCCCGCGTTGAGCACGAGGGGCACGTTGGCCAGGGCGACGTTGTGCGCCTCGGCCGCGTCGTCGTGCCAGTCCGACGTCTCCGGGATGGTGATCTTGGGCGCGAGCCCGAGCACGTTGAGCTCCACCCGCACGGCGTCGGCCGAGGTCGTGACAGAGGACGCGGCGTACGCCACCCCAGGCACCATGAGCAGCGAGAACGTCACCACGAGGGCGAGCAGCGCCGCCAGCGGCCGGCCGAGCCTTTCCGCAACCACAGACCGATCTTCGACGGCAAAAGTCGGATATGTCTCTCGTTTAAGCGATGTCTCGACATTTCTTTCATGTTCCAGCCGCACCTGATACGGGGCTCACCGGTCACGATGGCCACAGCTGCCACTTTCGTCCCCGTTTCGGCCACCATGGCCCGCCGGATCCTTCGTGGACGGTGCCGGTCTGGCCGGATTCGTTGCGCCGCAAAGATTTCCGGCGGTACGTCCATTCAGGAACCATGGGCGCCCCTCGCCCCGACTGCGACGCTGCTCACGCACGGGCATGCGGAGTCGATCATCGGCGTTGCCTCCTGGCGTAGAGCACGTGATTTGCTTCTCAGTGAGAAAACTTGCGTGATAGGCAATCTTTGGCGGATCCTTGTCGGAGGCCAACCAAAGAACGGGCACGCCAGGAGCCAGCGGTGACACAAGCAGTGGAGCGGTCCGCCGGGACCGCGGCGGAGGACGATCCGCCGGTCGCGCGCAGCCGCTGGGGCCGCCGCCTCCGGATCGCCGGCGTGATCGCGGTCCTGGCCCTGTTCGCGGTCGAGCTGGTGCTGGGCTGGTCGTCGCTGGCCGGCGCCCTCCACCAGCTGCGGACGCCCCACGTCGGCTGGCTCGCCCTGGCCACGCTGGCCGAGGTCGCGGCGATGGGCGCCTACGCCCGGATGCAGGGCCGGCTCCTCCAGTCGGCCGGGGTGCGGGCGTCACACCTCGACAACGTCAAGCTCACGTACGCGGCCCACTCGCTCAACGAGACGCTGCCCGGCGGCGCCGCCTTCTCGACGCGGCTCAACTATCAGCAGATGCGCCGCTTCGGCGCGAGCCCCGCCATCGCCTCCTGGACCATCGCGCTCAGCGGCATCCTGTCGGCCTGCGCCCTGGCCGTGGTCACCGTGGGCAGCGCCCTGGCCGCCGGCGGCGGCGCCGACTGGACCCACCTGGCCGCCCTGCTGGTCGCCACGATCCTGCTGATCCTGGGCGCCCGCCGCGTGGCCCGGCGCCCCGAGTCGGCCGAGGCCCTGATCCGCACGCCGCTGGCCGCCGTGAACCGCCTGCGCCGCCGTCCGGCGACCCACGGCCAGGACAGCATCCGCGACTTCCTCCAGCAGTTGCGCGCCGCCCGCCTGCGCCCCGCACACGGCGCCGCCGCCGCGATTCTGGCCGTGGCCAACTGGTTCCTGGACGCCATCTGCCTGTGGCTGTGCTTCCGGGCCGTGGGCGAACACCCGGCCGGCCTGACCGCGGTCCTGCTGGCCTTCTGCGCCGCCATGGCGGCCGGCACCATCACGATCGTCCCCGGCGGCCTGGGCATCATCGACAGCGCCCTGATCCTCGGCCTGATCGCCGGCGGCGTGACCACCCCCGCCGCGGTGGCCACGGTCGTCCTCTACCGCATCATCAGCTTCGGCTTCATCATCGGCCTCGGCTGGCTCTCCTGGCTCCACATCCGCCACACCACCCGCCAGGCCACGCCGCCCGCCCTCACTTCTCCCCCGCTCACCCCGGCCCTGACCGCCCCCGCCTTCCCCGCCACCGCCCCTGCCTTCACCGCCACCCCGGCCGTCGCGTTCTTCCCCACCGCGGCCTCGGTGGCGCTCGTCCCAAGATCGCGGAACTCGACGAAGAAGACCGAGAGCCGGATGGCCGCCAACCTGCCGCCCACCTCCGGCCGGCGACTGGCGAGCTGGACGAAAGCGAACGCCGCCAAGACCAACGCCTCGCTACCACCCGAGGCCAACGCCGCCAAGAGCAGGCCGTCGCTCACCTCGGAGGCCAACGCCGCCAAAGCCGCCGCGCTACCTCCACCGGAACCGAAAGCCGCCGAGATCAGCGCGTCGCTCGCGGCTGAGGCGTGGGCCGGCGTCTCGCTCCCCTCCGAGAGAAACGGCACCTCGGAAGCCCCGCCGCGAACAAATGCTGTAAAAGCCGCACTTCCCCTCGGTCAGCGGCCGGTCGTGGAGGCGGAACCCGAGGTTTGCCCGCTCCCCTGCCTTTGAAAGGTCAGGGCGAATACGGGTCCTCGAGCGCCGGAATGACGGGCGACAACAGCGGCTCCCGGTGAGCCGAGAGCTCTCCCCGGGCCAGCCGGAGCACGCGGACCTCGTTCTCGTGGCCGGGCGCCTCGTCGTCGAGGGTGTGGAGCAGGCCGTACGAGCCGGGGGCGAGCTCGGCGACGTACAGGAAAAGGTCCTTGATGTCCGGGTCCGACCGATGGTTGGAGAAACCTCCCACATGAAGGAAGGCCTGGCCGTTCATGAAGCGGAGATCCGCCAGGTAGGGGCTGTCGACGGCGGCGAGGTGGGCGCGGAGGGCGCCGACGATCCCGGGCAGGCGCTCCGCCTCGAGATCGTCATCGGCGTCGGTGGCGGCGGCCGTCGCCCTGACCGTGATCCATCCGTGGTACTCGAACACCGCCGGATTCTAGGAAACGACGCGTAGAACCGCCTGCCTGAGGGAAATGCGTCGGTCGATGAGTAACGACCGCCAAGCGCCCCTGATCGAGCCGCCCCGCCTCCGCACCGAGGAGGAGCGGCACGCCACCCGGCTCGAGCTGTTCTTCGACCTCGCCTATGTGCTCGTCGTGGCCGAGCTCGCGCATTCGTTCGCCGGCCACCTCGACCTCGGTGGCGCCCTCACCTTCGCCGGGCTTCTGGTGGTGACCTGGTGGTCGTGGGTGACCACCACGCTCTACGCCAACCGGTTCGACACCAACGACGTCATCTACCGGATCGCCAAGCTCGCCATGACCGGCGCCGTCGTCGGCATGGCCGCCTCGGCCCAGTCGGCCACCGGCGCCGACGGCGCCCGCTTCGCGGCCTGCTATCTCGCGACGCGGGTCATTCTCCTTCTTCTGTACGCCCGTGCGTACCGCCACGTCCCCGACGCCCGCCGCACGATCGCCATCTACCTCACCGGCGCCGGCGTCGCCGCCGTCCTGTGGGCCGCCTCCATCCCGTTGGAGGGCACCCCGCGGTACGTGCTGTGGGCCGCCGGCATCCTCATCGAGGCCACCGCTCCCCTGGTCGCCACCCGCCTCGGCGACGACGTGCCCCTGCACCTCGATCACATGCCGGAGCGGTTCGGCCTGTTCGTGATCCTGGTGCTGGGCGAGTCGATCGCCTCGCTGGCCACCGGCGTGCACGACGCGCACTGGTCGGGCTCGTCGGTGGTGGCCGCCGGGGTCGCCTTCTGCGCGGTGGCCGCCCTGTGGTGGGTCTACTTCGACCTGGGTGGCGCCGCCGGCAAGAGGCAGTTGATCGAGGACAGCGACGAGGACGAGGAGAGTGGGGTCGTCGACGCGTACATCTATGGTCATCTGCCGTTGATCGTGGGTCTGGCCATCGCGGCGGTCGGCATCGAGCAGTTCGTGGTGCACCCGGCGGGCGAGCTCGACAGCGCCGGCCGGTGGGCGCTGCACGGCGGCGTGGCCCTCTATCTGATCGGCGTCGCGGTCGTGATGATGGGGACGTCGGGCCGGCTGCGGTCGGCCTGGCCGTGGCCGGCGGCGGTCATCCCGGTGATCGCGGGGCTCGGCTTCCTCGAGTCGCTCGAACCGGTGCTGGCCGTCGGAGCGGTGACCCTCATCCTGGTCGCGACGGTTCTGGCCGGCATCTACGAGCAGCGGCGGGGCGCGCTGCGCACGACCGAGACGTAACCAAGTCCCGCCACCGCCCGTTGATCAGCGCACACGGGTCTCACCACAACTCAAGGCGGGCGGATTGCGCGGTTTCGGATCGTTCATCGCTGTCGTCACACTGATCGTCACAGTGCTGGCCCTGGGGCGCGACTACTACGAGATCACGTACGAGCCGGACGACGGTATCCACGCCGACTTCGGCAAACAGCCGGACGACGACGAGCACAGCCGGGTCGAGCCGGCGCCGCAGCCGAAGCTGGGCGTCGTGAAACCCCGGCGCACGCGTGACGCCGTACCAAAGGAAACCGAGACCGAAGAACCCGAGATCATCCCGTCGCCGTCGGAGACGACGGCGGAGCCGTCGGAACCGCCGACCTCGCCACCTCCGACGGAAACGCCGACGCCGACGATCACGGAGACCACCTGGGAGCCAGGCGGAGGACCGGCCACCCCTGCCCCATAGAGGGGTGGCCGTCCGCCGGAGCTCAGAGCTGGTTCGACGCCTCGGTGAGCACGGAGCGCAGAATCTGCTCGATCTCCTGGAACTGCGCCTCGCCGGCGATCAGCGGCGGCGCGAGCTGGATCACCGGGTCGCCCCGGTCGTCGGCGCGGCAGTAGAGGCCCGCGTCGAACAGCGCGTGCGAGAGGAAGCCGCGCAGCAGGCGCTCCGACTCCTCCTCGTTGAAGGTTTCCTTCGTGGCCTTGTCCTTGACCAGCTCGAGGCCGAAGAAGTAGCCATCACCGCGGACGTCGCCGACGATCGGGAGGTCGGTGAGGCGCTCGAGGTACGACCGGAACAGATCACTGTTGTCCCGGACGTGGCCGTTGAGGTTCTCCCGTTCCATGATGTCGAGGTTGGCCAGGGCCACCGCCGAGCCGACCGGGTGGCCGCCGTAGGTGATGCCGTGCGCGAACCAGTTGGTGCCCTCGAGGAACGGCTCGGCCAGCTTCTCCGAGGCGATCATCGCCCCCAGCGGCACGTAGCCGCTGGTCAGGCCCTTGGCCACGGTGATGATGTCGGGCGTGTAGCCGTACTTGTTCCCACCGAAGTATTCGCCCAGCCGGCCGAAGCCGCAGATCACGTCGTCGGAGACGAGCAGCACGTCGTAGCGGTCGCAGATCTCGCGGACCCGCTGGAAATATCCGGGCGGCGGCGGGAAGCAGCCCCCGGCGTTCTGCACCGGCTCGAGGAAGACCGCGGCCACCGTCTCGGGACCCTCGAACTCGATCGCCTCGGCGATGCGGTCGGCGGCCCAGACACCGAACTGCTCCGGCGTCATGTTCTCGTCGGGACGCCGGTAGTAGTTGGTGTTCGGCACGCGCATCGTCGACGGCACGAGCGGCTCGAAGTCCTGCTTGAGCGCGGGGATGCCGGTGATCGACAGCGCGCCCATCGAGGTGCCGTGGTAGGCGATCGACCGCGAGATGACCTTGGTCTTGGTCGGCTTGCCGACCCGCTTGAAGTACGAGCGGGCGAGCTTCCACGCCGACTCGACGGCCTCGGAGCCGCCGGTGGTGAAGAAGACCCGGTTGAGGTCGCCCGGGGTGAGGTCGGCGATCCGGTCGGCCAGCTCGACGGCCTTGGGGTGCGCGTACGACCAGATCGGGAAGTAGGCGAGCTCGCCGGCCTGCTTGGCGGCGGCCTCGGCCAGCTCCTGCCGGCCGTGTCCGGTCTGCACGACGAACAGCGCGGACAGGCCGTCGAGATATTTGCGGCCGGTGGAGTCCCAGACGTAGCAGCCGTCGCCGCGCACGATCATCGGGATGTCGGCCTTCTTGTAGCTCGACAGCCGCGTGAAGTGCATCCACAGGTGGTCTTTGGCGTCGCCGGCCAGCTTCTCGTAGTCGGGTGACTGGAGGTCGGTCAAGGGGTGCTCCTTAAAAGCTCTGCTCGAGCAGGGTGAGGCCGCGGTCGAGCTCGTCGTCGGAAATGATCAGGGGCGGAAGAAGGCGGATGACATTGCCGTACGTTCCGCAGGTCAGCAGGAGCAGGCCGAGTTCGTGGGCCTTCTTCTGTACGGCGGCGGTCGTGACCGGATCGGGGCTCCGGTTCTCGTCCTTGACCAGTTCCAGGGCGAGCATCGCTCCGCGGCCGCGGATCTCGCCGATCACCGGGTGTTTGGCGGCGAGCGCCTCCAGCCGGGGGCGGGCCACGGCTTCGATGTGCCGGGCGGCCGCGGCCAGGTCGAGCTCGCGCATGGTCTCGATCGAGGCCAGGGCGGCGGCGCAGGCGATCGGATTTCCGCCGTACGTCCCCCCGAGGCCCCCGGGGTGCACGGCGTCCATCAGCTCGGCCCGGCCGGTGACCGCGGCCAGCGGGAGCCCGCCCGCGATGCCCTTGGCCGTGGTGATCAGATCGGGCACGACACCCTCGTGCTCACTGGCGAACCACGCGCCGGTGCGGCAGAACCCGGTCTGGATCTCGTCGGCGATGAACACCGCTCCGTTTTCGCGGCTCCAGCCGGCCAGCGCGGGCAGGAAGCCCTCGGCCGGCACGACGAAGCCGCCCTCGCCCTGGATCGGCTCGATCAGCACGGCCGCGACGTTGGTCGCGCCGACCGTTTTCTCGATCTGGGAGATGGCGTACGCCGCCGCGGCGGCACCGTCGTTCCCGTCGCGGAACGGGTACGACATCTGGACCCGGTAGATCTCACCGGCGAAAGGACCGAACCCCTGCTTGTACGGCATGACCTTCGCCGTGAGCGCCATGGTGAGGTTCGTCCGCCCGTGGTACGCGTGGTCGAAGACGACGACCGCCGGCCGCCCGGTGGCGTGGCGGGCGATCTTGACGGCGTTCTCGACGGCCTCGGCCCCGGAGTTGAACAGGGCGGACCGCTTCTCGAAGTCGCCCGGGGTGAGCGCGGCCAGCTCCTCGCACACCAGGACGTACTGCTCATAGGGCGCGATCATGAAGCACGTGTGCGTGAACCGCTCGACCTGCTTCTTGACCGCCTCGACCACCTTGGGCGCGGAGTTGCCCACGTTGGTGACGGCGATGCCGGCCGCGAAGTCGATCCACTCGCGCCCCTCGACGTCGGTCAGGGTGCCGCCCGAGGCGGTGTCGACGTACGACGGGATCATGCTGCTGACCCCGCGCGCGACGACCGCCGCGCGGCGCCGGTGCAGATCGGCCGAGCTGGGCATGTCTCAACTCCTTCAGGCTTAGAGCTCGGATCATTTCACTGATTCCGCAGCGAACGGAAGCCCTGACAACTATTTCCGTGTTACATCTCTGGGTACGCTGCGCCCGTGATCCCCTTCTACGTAGCCGGGCGCCCGGCCACCAGCACCGATGCCCTGACGGTCCGCAACCCCGCCACCGGCGAGGTCGTGGGCGCCACCTCCTACGCCACCGATGCACAGGTCGAGGAGGCGGTCGCGGCCGCCGCGACCGTGCCCGATGTGGGGGTGGCGGACCGGGTCGCCGCCCTGGACGCGATCAGCCGGCAGTTGGCCGCCCGCACCGCCGAGATCGCCGCCCTGATCACCGCCGAGAACGGCAAGCCGGCCACATGGGCGGCGGCCGAGGTGAACCGCGCGGTGTCGACGTTCCGCTGGGCGGCCGAGGAGGCCCGGCGCTTCTCGGGCGACCTGCAGCGCCTGGACACCGACCCGGCGGCGAAGGGGAGAATTGCGCTCGTACGGAGGGTGCCGCGCGGCCCGGTGCTGGGAATCGCGCCGTTCAACTTCCCGCTGAACCTGGTCGCCCACAAGGTGGCGCCGGCCCTGGCGGTAGGCACCCCGATCATCGTGAAGCCGGCCCCGGCGACCCCGCTCACGGCGCTGCTCCTGGGCGAGATCATGGCCGGCTTGGACCTGCCGCCCGGCATGTTCTCGGTGCTGCCGGTCCCGAACGACCGCATGGAGGCCTTGGTGGCCGACCCGCGTCTGCCGGTGGTGTCGTTCACGGGCAGCGGCCCGGTCGGCGCCCAGATCCAGGCGGCGGTGCCACAGAAGCACGTGACTTTGGAGCTGGGCGGAAACGCGGCGGCCCTGATCGCGGCGGACTGGGACGACCTGCCGTTCGCGGCGCGGAGGATCGCGACGTTCGGCAATTACCAGGCCGGGCAGAGTTGCATCGCGGTGCAGCGGGTGATCGTGCACGCGAGCCATTTGCCGGCTTTCACGCCATTGCTGGTGTCTGCGGTCGAGGCTTTGGACGAGACGTCCGACGTGGGCCCGGTGATCGACGATCGGGCGGCGGACCGCATCGAAAAGTGGATCTCGGAGGCGGTGCAGAAGGGCGGCCGAATCCTGACGGGAGGTAAAAGGTCGGGCACGCGGATAGCCCCGACGGTCCTGACAGACGTGCCCCCGGACGCGAAGGTGTGCGCGGAGGAGGTCTTCGGCCCGGTACTGGTCCTGTCATCGGTGGCGTCGGACGAGGAAGGCCTCGCAGTGATCAACTCGTCGGCCTACGGATTGCAGGCGGGGGTGTTCACAAGGCGACTGGATCTGGCGTTCGCGGCCCATCGGCGACTCGAGGTGGGCGGCGTGATCGTGGGCGATGTCCCTAGTTTCCGGGCTGACCAGATGCCGTACGGGGGCGTGAAAGGCAGCGGGGCGGGGAGGGAAGGGGTGGCCAGCGCTATGGAGGATTACACAGAGCCTCGGGTCATGGTGCTTACTGGGGTGGATCTTTGAGATAGCGGATTGACCACCCGCTCACCCCTCCCAGGTCGGGCCGGCCTCGCCGCGCGAGTCACGTTGGCGGCGGGGCTGGGTTGTGTGTAGGCCGCGGGTGCGGGGTTTTGGCTTGCCGGCGCGTCGCCCTGACCGTAGGGCTGGGCCTTGCGCACGCCACGGGAGCGAGTGCCGGGTTGCGCCTCGCCGGCCGCGTCACCCCGACTGCAGGGTCGGGCTTTGCGCACGCCACGGGAGCGAGTGCCGGGTTGCGCCTCGCCGGCCGCGTCACCCCGACTGCAGGGCCGGGCTCTGTGCACGCCACGGGAGCGAGTGCCGGGTTGCGCCTCGCCGGCCGCGTCACCCCGACCGCAGGGCCGGGCTCTGTGCACGCCACGGGAGCGAGTGCCGGGTTGCGCCTCGCCGGCCGCGTCACCCCGACCGCAGGGCCGGGCTTTGCGCACGCCACGGGAACGGGTGCGGGGTTGCGCCTCACCGCCCGCGTCACCCCGACCATAGGGCCGGGCTTTGCGCACGCCACGGGAACGAGTGCCGGGTTGCGCCTCACCGCCCGCGTCACCCCGACCATAGGGCCGGGCTCTGCGCACGCCACGGGAACGAGTGCCGGGTTGCGCCTCACCGCCCGCGTCACCCCGACCATAGGGCCGGGCTCTGCGCACGCCACGGGAGCCAGTGCCGGGTTGCGCCTCACCGCCCGCGTCACCCCGACCATAGGGCCGGGCTCTGCGCACGCCACGGGAGCGAGTGCCGGATTGCGGCTCCTGCCCTCCACGGCAGCGAGTGCGGGGTGAGCCTGCCGGTGCGGCCCGGCTCTGCTCGCTATCGGAGCGCGCGTGGCGTTGAACCTATTGGGTCGGCTTGCGCTTAGCCTTCCCCGAGTCTCGCATTATGCCATCTCCCCTTCCCTGATCAACTCATGGCATATTTGCTGGGATTAGGACCTGCGGCAAAGTTATCACGCGAATTACTCTCAGGGCGATGCCCGCAAAAATCCGTGGTTGAAGTTGGCATGATCGACAATGGCTTGCGGATGGATGTGGCGGGTGAATGGCGGGATAATTGGTCATGCGATACCAGCAGATTGGGATGTTCTCTCGGAAGCAACTGTCCGCCATGACTGATCGCACGCTTTCGCCTAAGTGGTCGCCCGAGCGGGACGCGGACCGTCGCGAATTCGACCGCCGCCGCAAGTGGGGTCTCGCGCAACGCCACGGCATGAAGCTCTTCCGGTTACGCGTCGAGGAGCGTGACCGCCTGGCCCGGGCGGAAGCCGAGGCCAAGGCGCGGCTCACGGCCCCGACATCAGTGCCGCAACACCGAGCGCGGCCGCCGGCACAGGTTCGAGCGCAGGAACAGACGCCGGTGCCGGCGACGACGCGCGTGCCGCTGCCGACAGAGCAGTCCCAGATGATGGCGCCGACAGAGGCAAACCAGCGAACAGCAGCACGAGTAGGGCCGCAGCCAACAGCAACGAAGCCGGCGCGGGATCCTGCACATGAGACAACACCGAAGGACGCAAAGGCACCTGCCCACGAAACGACGCCGAGACGCGCACAGGCAACGAAGGCTGGACAGGTACCCGCGCGTGAAACGACGCCGAGACCGGCACAAGCATCAAAAGCCGGACAGGAACCCGCGCGTGAAACGACGCCGAGACCGGCACAAGCATCAAAAGCCGGACAGGAACCCGCGCATCAAACCCCGCCGAGACCCGCACAGGCGCCAAAGGCTGAACGGGAGCCCGCGCTTGAAATGACGACGAGAGCGCGGAACCATGAACCGGGAGCGGCGCGTGTCATCAAAACCTTGACTCGGGCATTCAAGGCTATGTGCGCCCGGGCCCAGCGAATATGGCCGCCCCCGCGCGACGAAGCTAAGCGACCGCACGGCAGGTGGCAATACCAATTGCCGCGATGCCCAGAATTCTGGCCGCCCGATGAGAAGCTCAGCAAATGTTACGCGCGCGGGAGCCCCGATATAAAACCGGCCCCGGGAATTGGCTCAAACGGGCTGGGCCCGTAAACCCTCGACCACCAATTGCAGGAGTCGCTCTCGCTCCTCCAGTTCGGGAGCAGCCTCCGAAGTCCACGCGACGGCGTTCACCAAGGCGAAAAGCTCCGCCGCCGTCAAATCGGGGCGGATCTTTCCGGACTTTTGGGCGCTGGCCAGCAGCGCTCCCCCGGCGTTGCGCATGGCGTCGCATGAGGAGTACAGCGGGGAGTTCTCGTCGGCCAGCGTGGCCATGATCGAGGCGGGGAGGCCCTGGTAGGCGCCTGCACCGTACGCGAACTCGATCAGCCAGGTCTCCAGCGCCCGTGCGGGGTCGTGCTGTTCGGCCAGGGCGGCGGCGCGCAGCGTCAAGTGGTCGAAGCGGCGGCGCATCAACTGGTCCAGCAAAGCGTCTCTTGACGGGAAGTGGCGGTAGAGGGTTCCCAGCCCTACCTCCGCGCGACGGGCCACGTCTCGCAATGAGGCCTGGGTTCCCTGTTCCCGTACGACCACTCGGGCCACGTCGAGGATTCGCTCTCGATTGCGCCGCGCGTCCGCTCGAAGCTCGCCCACAATGGGAGCCTAGTCCGGAAAGCCGGAAATGGGGCGGGGTCCCGAGCCCCCGCCCCGGACGGGCTCAGTCCTTCTTGGTGACGCGGCGGGAGCGGATGTTGCTGATCACGGCGAACAGGACGCCGACGGCGAAGATCAGCGTGCCCATGACGTTCACCTGGGGTGGGATTCCTACCCGGGTGGCGCCCCAGATGAACAGCGGGAACGTCTCCGTTGTGCCGGCGGTGAAGTTGGTGACGATGAAGTCGTCGATCGACAACGCGAAGGCCAGCAGGACGCCCGAGAAGACCGCGGGGAGGATGATCGGGAAGGTCACCTTCCAGAACGTCACCCAGGGGGTCGCGCCCAGGTCGGCTGCCGCCTCCTCCACCGAGCGGTCCAGGGTCATCACCCGGGCCCGGACCACCGTGGCCACGAACGAGATGGAGAACATCACGTGGGCGATGGTGATCGTGACCGCGCCCAGGCCCACCTGCAGCGAGGCGAAGAGGGTCAGCAGGGAGGCGCCCATGATCAGCTCGGGGCTGGAGATGGTGGCGAACATGATCAGGTTCAGGGAGCCGGCGCCGCGGAAGCGGTAGCGGCCCAGGGCGTATCCGATTCCGGTGCCCAGGGCGCCGGCCAGCAGGCTGCTCACGATCGCGATGAGGATCGAGTTGATCAGGGCCTGGGTGAGGTTGGAGAGCTCGAACAGCCTCGCGTACCACTTGAACGTGAAGCCGACCCACTCCTGGTTGTAGCGGCCGGGAGTGTCGTTGAAGCCGAACGCGATCATGACCGCGATGGGGAGCACGAGCCAGGCGATGATCACCCAGACGTACGTGTGCATGAAGCCGGTGCCGGTGATGCGCCGCCGCGGCTTCGGAACGGGCGTCTGTGCGGGCCGGTCGAGAGTCTGGGTCGTCATCGCGCGGCCACCTTCATGACGTCTTCGGTGCCGAGCATCCGGGCGTACAGGAAAACGCCGATCAGCAGCACCGCCATCAGCACGAACGAGAGCGCCGAGGCCGTCGGATAGTCGGAGTTGACCAGGTACTGGGCCTGGATGACCTGGCCGATCATCGTCGTGCCGGCGCTGCCGAGCACCGCCGAGTTGACGTAGTCGGACGAGGCCGGGACGAACGTCATGAGCACGCCGGCGAAGACGCCGGGCAGGGCCAGCGGGAAGACCACCTTGCGGAACGTGGTGGCCGGGTTGGCGTACAGGTCACGCGCCGCCTCGACCACGCGCGGGTCGATGCGCTCGAGCGCCACGTAGATCGGCAGCACCATGAACGGCAGGAAGTTGTAGACCAGGCCACCGATCACCGCGTACGAGGTGCCCAGGATGTGGAACGAGTCGCCGACCAGGCCGATGGAGCGCAACGGGCCGAGCACCGGCCCCTCGTCGGCCAGGATCTGGCCCCACGAGATCGTCCGCAGGACGAACGACACGAAGAACGGCAGGAGCAGCAGGAAGAGGTACGTCGACTTGCGCCGGCCGCCGTGGAAGGCGATCCAGTACGCCACCGGGAAGGCCAGCGCGATCAGGATGATCGTCGTGACGGCGCCGTAGATCAGCGAGCGGAAGATCTGGGTCTCGTACGCCGAGATGGCGTCCACATAGGTCTGCCAGTGCCCGGTGAAGCGGTAACCGTTCACGATGTCGCCCTCCTGGAGGGAGAGCGACAACATCGTGATCATCGGTACCGCGAAGAAAATCAACAGCCAGATTCCGCCGGGAAGAACCAGCAGATAGGGCGCGAGCTGCCGTTTTACGCGGTTTTTCATGTCATCCCAGCACGATAGGTTCGAAGGTCTTCTGGAACTTCTGCTGCTCGGAGATCGCCTCGAACGCCACGTAGTAGTGCAGCTTGGCGTACTCGGCGGCGGTCGGGAAGACGAGCTTGCTGTTGGCGATGGCGAGCATCGCGTCCTTGTCCTCGCCGGTCAGCTTGGCGGCGTCGGCCCGCAGCTGAGCCTGCGCGGCCGGCACCGGGCAGACGTAGTTGATGTAGGAGGCGAGCGAGGCCGCGTACTGGGTCTCGTAGAAGAAGTCCATGAGCTTGAGGGCGTCGACCGGGTTCTCCGCCGTGACCGGGATGGTCATGTTGTCGGTCCAGATCGTGCCGCCCTCCTCGGGGATCACGAACTCGAGGTTCGAGTTGTCCGAGAGGTTCTTCTGGAAGATGTCACCGGACCACGCCTGGGTGATCCAGATGTCGCCCTTGCCCAGGGCGTCGACGTAGCTCTGGTCGTAGTACTTGCGGACGAGGGGCTTCTGCTCCTTCAGCTTGGCCGCCGCCTTCTCCCAGTCCTCCGCCGTGGACTTGGCCGGGTCGACGCCGATCGCCATGAGGCCGAAGTTGCCGAGCTCCTGGATGTCGGACATCATGCCGATCTTGTTCTTGAACGCCGGGTCCCACAGGTCGGCCAGCTTGGTGATCTTGCGGCCGGTCTTGGCCGGGTCGTACGCGATGCCGGTCATGCCGGAGGCCCACGGGATGCTGTACTGGTTGCCCGGGTCGAACGCCTCCTTCTTGTACGCCTCGGCGGCGTTCTTGGTGTAGTTCGGCAGCTTCGCCAGGTCGAGCGGAGCGAGGAAGCCCGAGTCGCGGAACTGCGTGAACTGGAAGCTGTTGGTGATGACCATCAGGTCGTAGTTGATGGACTGGCCGGCCGACAGCTGCGGCTGCACCTTGGCGAACCAGGGGCCCATCTCCTGGATGACCTCGTCGTACTTCACCGTGATGCCGGTCTTGGCGGTGAACGCCTTGAGCTCCGGCTGCTTCGGGTCCATGTAGAGCGGCCAGCCCGCGAAACGCATCTTCTTGTTCTCGACCTTGCCGTTCCAGAACTGCGCGACGGCGTCGGGAGCGGCGCTCGCCGTCGACGTGCCCTTGCCCTGCACGCCGCAAGCGGCGAGGGCGGCGGCCGAGGCGGTCAGACCGGAGAGCTTGAGCGCGTCGCGACGCCCGAACCGCCGGTTGGTCAGACCGCGGAGCAGGGAGGGGTCGGAAAAGTTCGGCGCGGACATATCAGACTCCGATCATGTATGAATGCTGGGGGGCCCAGGTCAGATAGACGCGGTCGCCGCGATCGGCAAGATCGTCGGCGTTGGAGGCATTTTGATCGAAGACAGTAAAGTCCGCACCGGCCGCTGTGGCTACGGTGTAATTCGTTGAGGTTCCGTGATAAACGACTTCGGTCACTGTGCCCGAGAGCACACTGCCGCCGGTCGCCGTCACGGGCGGAACGCCACGGTGTAGGTCGATCTTCTCGGGCCGGATCGACACCTCGACCTTGTCGCCCGCGCGCACCGCGCCCTCCACCGGCACGACCACACGGTCCTGAGCGGTGTACGAGAGCAGCCCCAGCCCGCCCTCCACACGCTCCACACGGCCGTCGACGATGTTCGAGGTGCCGATGAAGCCGGCCACGAACCGGCTGGCCGGCTTCTCGTAGATCTCCCGCGGCGAGCCGAGCTGCTCGATCACGCCGGCGTTCATGACCGCGATGCGGTCCGACATGGTCAGTGCCTCGCCCTGGTCGTGGGTGACGTAGACGAAGGTGATGCCGACCTCGCGCTGGATGCGCTTGAGCTCGATCTGCATCTGCTGGCGCAGCTTGAGGTCGAGCGCGCCCAGCGGCTCGTCCAGCAGCAGCGCCCGCGGGCGGTTGACCAGGGCCCGGGCCAGCGCCACGCGTTGCTGCTGACCGCCGGACATCTCGCGCGGCGAGCGCTTCTCCATGCCGGTCAGCGACACGATCTCGAGGATCTCGCCGACCCGGCGCTTGATCTCGTCCTTGCCGGTCTTCTTGCGCTCCAGGCCGAAGGCCACGTTCTGGTACGTGTTCAGGTGCGGGAAGAGCGCGTAGGACTGGAACACCATGTTGACGTCGCGCTTGTTGGCCGAGACGTGGGTGACGTCCTTGCCGTCGAGGAACACCGTGCCGGCCGTCGGCTCCTCGAAGCCGGCGATCATCCGCATCGTCGTCGTCTTGCCGCAGCCCGACGGGCCCAGCAGCGAGAAGAACTCACCCTGGGCAATAGCCAGGTCGGTCCGCTTGACCGCGGGAACGGTCTCGCCGTGCGACAGGTAGTTCTTGAGCACGCCGGCGAACTCGATCGCCGGCGTGCCGGCCGCGGGCGCTGTCGTCGTCCGGGGACGGGCCACGCTGTGCTGGGGGGTGGTCATGGCGTTCCTCTTCGCGGTGGTGGTGAAATCAGTCAGCCCAGAAAGCTCATGACGTGCTTGATTCGGGTGTACTCCTCGAACCCGTACATCGATAGGTCTTTGCCGTAGCCCGAATGCCCGAAGCCGCCGTGCGGCATCTCCGACACGAACGGCAGATGGGTGTTGATCCAGACGGCGCCGAAGTCGAGACGCCTCGAGACGCGCATGGCGCGGCCGTGGTTCTGCGTCCAGACGCTGGCGCTCAGGCCGAACCGCACGTCGTTGGCCCAGCGGACGGCGTTGTCCTCGTCGTCGAACTCCTGAACGGTGATGACCGGGCCGAAAACCTCGTCCTGGATCATCTCATCACGCTGCTTCAGTCCAGACACGACGGTCGGCTCGAGGAAGTAGCCGCGCTCGCCGATCCGCTTGCCACCGGCCACGATCGAGGCGTGCCCGGGCGTACGGTCGAGGAAGCCCTGGACCCGGGCCAGCTGGTTCGCGTTGTTGACCGGGCCGAAGAAGGCCTCGGTGTCGGACGGGGCGCCGACCCTGGTGTCGCGCGCGGCCTGGGCCAGCGCGGCGGTGAAGTCGCTCGCGATCCGCCCGTGCACGAGCACACGGGTGGCGGCCGTGCAGTCCTGGCCGGCGTTGAAGTAGCCCGCGCCGGCGATGGCGGCCGCGGTCGCCTCGATGTCGGCGTCGTCGAAGACGATGACCGGGGCCTTACCGCCAAGTTCGAGGTGGGCCTTCTTGAGGTCGGCCGCGGCCGAGACCGCGACCTCCATGCCGGCCCGGGTCGAGCCGGTGATCGAGACCAGCTGCGGAGCCGGGTGGGCGACCACGGCGCGGCCGGTGTCCCGGTCGCCGCAGACGACGTTCAGCACGCCCGGCGGAAGGAACTCGGCCGCGATCTCGGCCAGCAGCAGGGTGCTGACCGGGGTGGTGTCGGACGGCTTGAGCACCACCGAGTTGCCGGCCGCGATGGCCGGGGCGAACTTCCACACCGCCATGACCATCGGATAGTTCCACGGGGTGATCTGCGCGCACACGCCGATCGGCTCGCGCCGGACGAACGACGTGTGGTCGCGCAGATACTCCCCCGCGGACCTGCCTTCGAGGTTGCGCGCCGCGCCCGCGAAGAAGCGCAGCTCGTCGACCATCGGGCCGATCTCCTCCTGCCGGGTCGCCTCGACCGGCTTGCCGGTGTTGCGGCACTCGGCGTCGATCAGCTCGCCGGCCCGCGCCTCCACGGCGTCGGCGATCTTCAGCAGCGCCCGCTGCCGCTCGGCCGGGGTGGCGTCCCGCCAGACCTCGAACCCCTTCTCGGCGGCGGTCATGGCCGCGCCGACGTCACGGGATGAGGAGACCGGCGCGAGCGCGTACGCCTCCCCGGTGCTGGGGTCGATCACCTGGGAGGTGACCCCGTCAACGGTGTCGGCGGCGGACCCACCGACAAAGTTGCGCAGAACGGGCAGAGCGGCGCTCACTGAATATGACCTCCGAGGAAGGCGCTGTGACAGCTCCCACACGAAACGACGTGAGGGACCTTGACACATGCGACGGACTGAAGACAAGGGAATCCGAAGTAATTTCCAAACCTGAAACGGAAATCGTGGTTCCATGGCCGAGAAAGCTACGTAATCCGGGGTTAGCCTGTGTAATACCTGTCGGCCGCCACGAGTGCCTCGTCGAGGATCGAGAGACCCTCTTCGACCTCGGCCGCGCTGACCGTGCACGGCGGCGCGACGTGCACCCGGTTGAAGTGGGTGAAGGGCCAGAGCCCCCGCTCCTTGCAGGCCGCGGCCACCTCGTTCATCGGGCCGGCGGCCGCTCCCCCGGCGTTGAACGGCACGAGCGGCTCCCGGGTCTCCCGGTCCCGTACCAGCTCGATCGCCCAGAAGACGCCCAGGCCACGGACCTCGCCGACGCTGGGGTGCTTCTCAAAAAGCGATGCCAACCCGGGCGCGATCACGTCGTCGCCGATGGCGCGGGCGTGCTCGACGATCCCCTCCTCCTTGAAGATCTCGATCGAGGCCACCGCGGAGGCGCAGGCGAGCGGGTGGCCCGAATAGGTCAGGCCGCCCGGGAACGGGCGCTCGCGGAACGTCTCGGCGATCTCGTCCGAGATGACCACGCCGCCCAGCGGCAGGTAACCCGAGTTGACGCCCTTGGCGAAGGTGATCAGGTCGGGCGTGACGCCCCAGCGGTCGACGGCGAACCACTCGCCGCACCGGCCGAAGCCGGCCATCACCTCGTCGGCGATGAAGACGATGCCGAACTCGTCGCACAGCGCGCGCACACCGGCCAGATATCCGGGCGGCGGCACGAGGATGCCGTTGGTGCCGACCACGGTCTCGATGAGCACGGCGGCGATGGTCGCCGCGCCCTCGAAGACGATCGTGTCGCGCAGGTGGGCCAGCGCCCGCGTCGTCTCCTCCTCCGCCGAGGAGGAATAGAAGGGCGAGCGGTACGGGTACGGGCCCCAGAAGTGCACGACCCCGACGGCGGTGGGCTCGTTCGCCCAGCGCCGCGGGTCGCCGGTGGCGGTGATCGCGGTCGAGGTCGAGCCGTGGTAGCTGCGGTACATCGACAGCACCTTGTGCCGGCCGGTGTGCCCGCGGGCCAGCCGCACCGCGTTCTCGTTGGCCTCGGCGCCGCCGTTGGTGAAGAACACCTTGTTGAGCGGGCCGGGGGCGAGTTCGCTGATCAGCCGGGCCGCCTCGCCGCGCTTGTCGTTGGCGAAGGCGGGCTGGATCGTGCAGAGTTTCGCCGCCTGCTCCTGGATCGCCGCCACCAGCCGAGGGTGCTGGTGCCCGATGTTGACATTCACCAGCTGCGACGAGAAGTCCAGATATTTCGTGTTCTCGTAGTCCCAGAAGTAGGAGCCGAGCGCGCCCGCGACGGGCATGGGGTTGATGAGCCCCTGCGCGGACCAGGAGTGGAAGACGTGGGCGCGGTCGTCCGCGCGTACGAGGTCGGCGGTCATCGGTTCGTGGGGAAGCCGAGGTCGATGGAGGACGTGCCCGGGTCGGGCCAGCGGGACGTCACCACCTTGGAACGGGTGAAGAAGTGGATGCCGTCCGGCCCGTACATGTGGGTGTCACCGAACAGCGAGGCCTTCCACCCGCCGAACGAGTAGTAGGCCACCGGCACCGGGATCGGCACGTTCACGCCGACCATGCCCGCGTTCACGTCGAACTGGAACTGCCGGGCCGCGCCGCCGTCACGGGTGAAGATGGCGGTCCCGTTGCCGTACTCGTTGTTATTGATCAATTCAACGGCTTCGGTGTACGTCTTGGAGCGCACCACGCAGAGCACCGGCCCGAAGATCTCGTCGGTGTAGACCTCCATGTCCGGCGTGACGTTGTCGAGCAGCGTGACGCCGAGGAAGTAGCCGTCGCCCGGCACGTCCGCCTCGCGGCCGTCGGCGATCACCTTCGCGCCCGCCTCGACGCCGCGGGTCACGTAGCCCGCCACCTTGTCCCGGTGCTGGGCGCTGATCAGCGGGCCCATCTGCGACTCGGGGTCGGTGCCGGCGCCGATCCTCAGCTTGGGCAGCCGGGCCGCGATCGCGTCGACCAGCGGGTCGGCCGCGTCGCCGACCGCGACCACCACCGAGACGGCCATGCAGCGCTCGCCGGCCGACCCGTAGGCGGCGTTGACGGCGGCGTCGGCGGCCGCCTCGATCTCGGCGTCCGGCAGCACGATCATGTGGTTCTTGGCGCCGCCCAGGGCCTGCACGCGCTTGCCGTGGCTGGTGCCGGTCTCGTAGATGTGCTTGGCGATCGGGGTCGAGCCGACGAAGCTGACGGCGGCGATGTCCGGGTGGGTGAGCAGGGCGTTGACCGCCTCCGCGTCACCGTTCACGACGGTGAAGACGCCGTCGGGCAGGCCGGCCTCCTTCCACAGCTTGGCCAGGAAGAGCGCCGCCGACGGGTCCTTCTCGCTGGGCTTGAGCACGAAGGCGTTGCCGGCCGCGATCGCGGTGGTGCACATCCACAGCGGCACCATGGCCGGGAAGTTGAACGGGGTGATGCCGGCGACCACGCCGAGCGGCTGGCGGATCGAGTAGACGTCGACGCCGGTGGCCGCCTGCTCCGAGAAGGAGCCCTTCATCAGGTGCGGGATGCCGGTGGCGAACTCGGCGTTCTCCAGGCCACGGGCGACCTCGCCGGCCGCGTCGGAGAGGACCTTGCCGTGCTCGCTCGTGATGATCGCGGCGAGGTCGCCCGAGTGCGCGGCGAGCAGCTCGCGGAACTTGAAGAGGACGGCCGAACGCTTCGACAGCGACGCCGAGCGCCACGCCTGGGCCGCCTCCTTGGCGACCGCGACGGCGTCCGCGACCTCGGCGGACGAGGCGAGGGCGACCTCGGCGGTCTGCTCGCCGGTGGCGGGGTTGAAGACGGGCCCGACCCGGCCGGACGTGCCGGCCCGTTCGGCGCCACCGATCCAGTGCGCGATACGAATCATGAGCGGAGATTACGTAACACCTCTGGACCGAACAATGGCCGAATCGTACTGTCACAAAGTGCTTGACGACGTGAAACAACGGCTCGTCGATATCTCCGCGAAGGGCCTTGCCGAGGCGATCGGCCGCGCCGTCGGTGACGGCGCGCTTCACCCAGGGACAAAGCTTCCGCCCGTACGCCGGGTCGCCGTCGCCCTGCAGATGTCGCCCACAACCGTCAGCGCAGCCTGGCAGTTGCTGCGCCGGTCGGGAACCATCCGGACCGACGGACGTCGCGGCACCATCGTCGCCGAGGACCGGCTCAGCGGACCGGGCCGCTACCGGGCCGCGCTGCGCGGAGGCTCCGGAATTCCCCTGGACCTCTCCACCGGCGTACCCGATCCGTCGCTTCTCCCGTCGTTGCCGCCGCTGGCCGGCCTGTCCCCCGCGCCCACCAGCTATCTCGACGAGCCGGTCCTGCCGGCGCTGGCGGCGCTGCTGCGCGAGAGCTGGCCCTATCCGCCCGAGCGCCTGGCCATCTTCGACGGCGCCATGGACGCGATCGACCACGTCGCCTCGGCCCTGCTGCGCCTGGGCGATCGCGCGGTCGTCGAGAACCCGTGCTTCCCGCCCCTGCTCGACCTGCTCGACGCCCTGGGCGTCCAGGTCATCGGCGCGGACGCGGACGCCGAGGGCATGATTCCGGATCAGCTCGCTGCGGCCCTCGCTCAGCGCCCGGCCGCCGTCTTCCTGCAACCTCGCGCCCACAACCCCACCGGCGCGTCGTGGTCGGGCTCGCGGGCCGCGGCACTCGCCGCGGTGCTTGCGGAGACCCCTCAGGTGTACGCCGTGGAGGACGACTCCGCCTCGGACGTAGCCTCCGCCGAGCTCTTCTCCCTCGGGTCGCACCTGCCGCGCCAAACGGTCCACGTGCGCAGCTTCTCGAAATCGCACGGCCCCGACCTGCGCCTGGCCGCCGTGGGCGCCCCCGCCGCCGTGCTCGACCCCATCCTGGAACGGCGCCTGCTCGGCCAGGGCTGGACGAGCCGCCTCCTGCAACACCTGCTGCTGAGCCTGCTCACCGACGCCGGTTCCGTCGCCGCCGTCGCCCACGCCCGCGCCGAGTACGCGGCCCGCCGCCGCCTCATCGAGTCGGCCCTGTCCCTGCCACCCGGCGACGGCCTGAACCTGTGGCTGCCGGTCGCCGACGAACAGGCCGCCCTGATCTCCCTGGCCAGCGCCGGCATCGCCGCCGCGGCCGGCGCCGCCTTCACCGTCGGCACCGGCACCCCGCACCTGCGGGTGACCGTCGGCCTGATCGCCGCCGACCACACCTCCGTCGCGGCCCGCCTGGCCGAGGCCGCCCGCGCCCCGGCCCAGGCGGTGCCCCGCTAGAGGGCCTTCTCGGCGAGCTCCCACAGGCGGTCGGCCGCCGCCGGGTCGAGCGACCACGGGGCCACGCCGCCGGTCGCGTCGGGGCCGCCCGGGACGGGCTCGGCCTCCTGGCAGTAGATGAAGTAGCGGCCGGTGACCTCCTTCGGCAGCGGGTAGGCGGCCAGCAGGACGTTGGTGGCGGCGGCCTGCTCGGGGGTGGAGAAGTACTCCGGCAGCTGGGCGTCCTCGCCGGCCATCCCGAACGCGCGCAGCGTGTCCTCGTCGAGGTGGCGCTGGAGGTTCGTGGCGACGTACCCCGGATCGGAGGTGTTGGCCAGCACCCCGTCGGCGGCCCAGCGCCGGGCGAGCGCCACGGCGAACAGGCTGCCGGCCACCTTCGAGTTGCGGTAGGCCTCCCACGGGTCGTACGGATGCCGCTCGAACTGCGGATCGTCGAAGTCGAACGCGCCCTTGGCCTGGATGCCCGAGCTGATCACCACGACGCGGGACTCCCCCGCCGCCCGGAGGTGCTCGTGCAGCCCGGTGACGAGGGCGAAGTGCCCGAGGAAGTTGGTGGCGAGCTGAAGCTCCCACCCGGCGGCGGTGGTCTCGCGCGTCGGGTAGGCCATGATCCCGCCGCCGGCGACGATCCCGTGCAGCGGCCCGTCCCAGCCGGCGGCGAATGCGCGCACCGAGTCGAGGTCGCTCAGGTCGAGCGCCCGCTGCGCCCCTTGCGGCCGCCGCGTAGGCACGACGACCTCGGCTCCCGCGTCGGCCAGCGCCCGGCTGGTGGCCAGGCCGATACCGGAGGCGCCGCCGGTCACGATGTACCGGCGCCCCGTGAGGTCGATCCCCTTCAGCACCTCGCCGGCGGTGGTGCTGCCATCGAACGGCGTAACAAACGGCTCACTCATGCCGACTACTACGCACGCATACGCCCGAAATTCACCACTGTGACCGCCGACGCATCACCCGAAAGGGTGTCACGGGACCAGTTGCTTCATCACTACTAGTCGTGTGACCATTTCGACCATGAGCGCACCCCACACATTGCCCGTGATCGGCCCCTTCCTGGACCACTCCCTGCCCTGGACCGAGGCGGACTACCTCGCGCTCGGCGAGACCAACCCGCGCATCGAGCTGGTCGACGGTGGACTCCAGGTCACCCCAGCCGGCGACCTCGCACACCAGAGCGTCCTGCAGAACCTCGTCCGGCTGCTGCATCCCGCGGCCCGAGCAGCGAACATGCACGCCATCTCGGCCATCAATGTGCGGCTGGCCCCGGGGCGCATCGTGATTCCCGACGTCACGGTGGGCACGATGGGGCGGATCGGCGACGTCGCCGACGCGGCGGAGGTCGCACTGGTCGCGGAGATCCTCTCGCCCAGCAGCGTCCTGCTGGACCGGGTGTGGAAGCGGGAGCTCTACGCGGCCGCCGGGATCGACTGGTACCTCCTGGCCGAGCCGGACCTGCCGGACTACGAGGGCCTCACCCTCCGGCTGCTCCACCGCCGCGACGGCGGCTACGACGAGGTCTCCGTGGCGCGGGACGGCGAGACCCTACGGTCCGATCGGCCGTTTCCCCTCGAGCTGTTCACTGACGCGCTGATCGACATCTGACTGCCATGACTCCCCTGACCGAGGCCGAGTACCTCGCCATTTACGAGCCCGCGCGCCGGATCGAGCTGATGGATGGGCGGCTGCGGCCCAGTCCGGCGCCGAGCTGGCCCCACCAGGAGATGTCGTGGCTGCTGGTGGGAGCGCTGCGCGCGGCGGTCGAAGCGGCCGGGTTCCGGGTCGCCGCGTCCATCAACGTGCGGCTCGACATCGACCGCATCGTCGTCCCGGACATCGTGGTGACGCGGGATCCGCAGCCGGGGCTGGTCATCGACAGCACCGATGTCGTGCTCATCGCGGAGATCGCGCCGGAGACCGCGCTGACCGACCGCGGGCTGCAGATCCGGTACGCCGCCGCCCACATCCCCTGGTACCTGCTGGTCGAGCCGCATCGGCCGACGCCCAACGTGATCCGCATCCAGCTGTTCCGGCTCAGCCACGGCCACTACGCGCGGCAGGCCGCGGCGATCTCCGGCGACGTGCTGACGGCGGCCAAGCCGTTCGCCATGTCGCTGCGGCCGGAGGACTTCCTGGCCGGCCAGTGACGGCTCAGCGGCGGGCGGGGCGGAAACTGTCGAAGATCAGCTGGAGGTCGTCGCGGTAGCGCTGCCAGTCGGCGTCCCGGGTCTGCCAGTAGAAGCCGTAGGCCTGGGTCGTCGCGGTGATGACGCCGCGGTTGTTGACGTGCTGACGGGTTCCGTTGCGGTTGAAGGTGAACTCCCAGTCGGCCGCCTTGCGGAAGTAGTCGACCGGCTTGATGTGGATCTCGCGATAGGAGGGGAAGTCACCGGCCGAGACCCGGTAGTCGGCCTTGGACCGCCAGTCGGCCACCGGGTCGGGCTCCGGCTTGCGGGTCTGGTCGATGCCGAGGATCCGGCCGGTGGAGCTGTCGCGGAAGTAGACCATCGTGCCTTCCTTGGAGCGGGTCCAGCCCTCGGGCACGTAGACCGCGAATCCGGTCGCGTCCTTGTAGTCGCGCCAACCGCCGGGTAGCGCCGGCAGGCCCGATCCCGAGCCGGCGGCCGGCGCGGTGGTTGCCGGCGCGGCGGACGTCCGAGAAGCGGCGGGGCTCGGACTGCCCGGCGCGGAAGCGGAAGACGACGCGGTGGCCGAGGCGGACCCGGTCGGGCCGGCGGCCGCTCCGGGCTCCGACGCTACAGGAGCCGTAGCACCGGGCGGAGCCTCGGCGGTCGGGTCACCGCCGGAGCCGGCCCCGGATCGGACCACCATCCACACGACTCCCGCCAGCAGCAGGACGGCGACCGCGGCCCCGAGGAGCACCCGCGCCCGATGCGAGCCGCGCACCGCGGTCGGCGTCGAGTCCGGCGGCACCTCGCGCGGCGCCAGCACATCGCCGGCCGGCGGCACCTCGCCGGCTGTTGAGGGCGGCGGCACTTCGCCGGCTGTTGAGGGCGGCGGCACTTCGCCGGCCGTAGGGGGCGACGAGGAGGAAAGGGGCGAGTCGGAGGGCGGGCGCTGCGACGGGATAGGCGTGACCGGCGTTCCCAGGGCGGCCGAGGCGTGGTCTTCGCTCGGCGAGCCGTCGGGGGACTCGATGCGGTCGGGCCGGTCGTCCCTGCGTACCACCGAAGCATGTCCGTAGGAACCGGAAGCCGCCGCGCGCAGCAGATGCTCCGCCTCGGTCGCGTCGATCCGCTCCGCCGGATCCTTGCGCAGGAGGCCGGTCAGCACCGGCTCGAGCGGGCCCGCGCGATGCGGCGGATCGGGCTCGTCAGCCGCGAGCGCGGTCAAGGTGGCGATGGCCGATGTGCGGTGGAACGGGGACTGACCCTCGACCGCGGCGTAGAGGGTCGCGCCCAGGGACCACAGATCGGAGGCCAGGCCGGCCACTCCGGTCTTCGCGCGCTCGGGCGACATGTACTCGGGCGAGCCGATCAGCACATCGGAGGTGCTGATCAGGGCGTCGCCCTCGATGGTGGCGATGCCGAAATCGGTCAGCAGCACGCGGCCGTCGTCGGCCAGCAGAACGTTGGCCGGCTTGACGTCGCGGTGGGCCACGCCCGCCCGGTCCGCGGCTCGCAGCGCGGCCAGCACCTCCAGGCCGATGCGGGCGACGCGGCGCGGATCCATCGGGCCCTCGTCGCGCATCGCCTCCTGAAGGGAGCGCGACGGGACGTACTCCATGACGATCCAGGCGTGCTCGTCGACCTCGAGGACGTCGAAGACCTGCACCACGTTCGGATGCCCCAGCCGGGCCGCCGCCCGGGCCTCGCGCAGCAGCCGGCGATGCTCGGCGTCGCCTTCCTGGAGGAGTTCCTTGATGGCCACGTCGCGCTGGAGGACCTCGTCGCGGGCGCGCCAGACGCGGCCCATGCCGCCCTGCCCGAGTGACTCGTCCAGCCGGTAGCGACCGGTAATGAGGGGCATGCGGGTCGATATACCCCGCCGTGCGCGTACTCAGACCTGCGCGGATGCATCCAACCGCTGCGGAATGTGCAATACTTCCGGCACTCGGAATCGAAAGTTTCGAAGCATGGTCCGAGCAAACAAGGAGAGTCGGATGGCCGTGGGCGGGCGACGGGTGACGATCGCGACCATCGCGGAAGCCGCGGGAGTCTCGGTTCCTACGGTGTCGCGAGTGCTCAATGGGCGCACCGACGTGTCGCCGGAGACCCGCGACCGGATCGAGCACCTTCTCCGGGAGCACGACTACCGCCCTCGTAACTCTCGGCAGCCGCTGCGGGCCGGGCTGATCGACCTGGTGTTCCACGATCTGGACAGCCCATGGGCGGTCGAGCTGATCCGGGGCGTCGAGGAGGTCACGCACGCGGCCGGCGTCGGCACGGTGGTGTCGGCCGTGCACCGGCGGACCGCGTCGACCCGGCAGTGGCTGCAGAACCTGCGGTCGCGGCAGTCCGACGGCGTGATCCTGGTGATCTCCGACGGGGCCGGCCCGGTCAGCACGGAGCTGCACCGGCTGAACGTGCCGATGGTGATAATCGATCCGGCGGGCGGCGCGGCCGCCGACGTACCGACGATCGGGGCCACGAACTGGTCGGGCGGGCGCAGCGCCACCGAACATCTGATCTCGTTGGGCCACAAGCGGATCGCTCTGGTCGAGGGGCCGCGCACGCTGCTGTGCAGCCGGGCCCGGCTCGACGGCTATCGGGCCGCGCTGGAGTCGGCCGGCATGCGGGTCGACCGCAGGCTCATCGAGCCCGGCGACTTCAACCACGAGTCGGGTTTCGCGGCGGCCGAGCGGCTGCTGGGCCGCGACGACCGTCCTACCGCGATCTTCGCGTCGAGCGACCAGATGGCGCTGGGCGTCTACGAGGCGGCGCGGCTGCGCGGGCTGCGGGTGCCGGACGATCTGAGCATCGTCGGCTTCGACGACCTGCCCGAGGCGCGCTGGTCGTCGCCGCCGCTGACGACGGTGCGCCAGCCTTTGGCGGATATGGGTGGGCTCGCCGCGCGTACCGTTCTGCGGTTGTCGCGCGGCGAGCCCATCGAGACTCCCCGGGTGGAGCTGGCCACCGAGCTGGTGGTCCGGGAAAGTACCGCCCTGCTTGCTTAGTTACTTGCCGAAGCCGGCCGTCAGACCGCTGAGCAGCTGGCGCCGGCCGATCGCGTAGAGGATCACGATCGGGACCGTGGTCAGCGTGACCGAGGCGGCGATGGCGGGCACGTTGATGCCGAACTGGCCCTGGAAGTTGGCCAGCGCGAGCGGGATCGTGCGCTGGTCGGGGCTCTGGGTGAGCACCAGGGGCAGCAGGAATCCGTTCCAGACGTTGAGCGCGCTGTAGATCGTCACGGTGACCAGGGCGGGCCGGGTCAGCGGGAACGCGAGGCGCCACATGGTGCCCCACTCGCTGGCACCGTCCATGCGCATCGACTCGAAGAGCTCCTTCGGGACGTCACGGATGAAGTTCGACAGCACGAGCACGGACAGCGGGATGGCGAACGCGATCGACGGCAGGATGATCGCGGCCAGGGTGTCGTACATCTTGAGCTTGATGATGATCAGGTAGACCGGGATGATCACCGCCTGCAGCGGGATGGCCAGACCGGTCAGGAAGACCCAGTTCATGGCCTTGAGCGTCCGGTTGCCGGCGCCGCGGACGATCGCGTAACCCGCCATGAAGCTGATCACGACGGCCGGGACGACGGCGCCGATGGTGACGACCACGCTGTTGAAGAAGTAGCGGACGAAGTCCGCCTCGATGACCGACTTGTAGTTCTCGAACGTCAGGTCGGTCGGCGGGGCCAGGGGGTTGGTGATGAAGTACGTGTCCTGGGTCTTGAAGCTGGTGATGACGATCCAGTAGATCGGCAGCATCACCACGAACAGCCAGAGCCAGCTCAGGGAACCGCCGGCCCAGTTGTAGCCCTTGGTGCGGCGCTTCTTGCTGGGGCGGCCCGGGGTGCCGGTGACGGTCGTCGAGGGAGTCCGCTCGGTGAGGGTCGACATCTTCAGACTCCTTCCATCTGGCTCTCGTCGGCGCGGCCGCCGAGCCGCCGGAACAGCAGCGACAGGCCCAGTCCGACGAGGACCAGGATGACGGCGATGGCGCTGGCCGGGCCCATCAGGTTGGCCTGGAAGCCCTTCTGGTACATCTCCAGCGCGAGGGCCCGGGTCGAGTCGCCGGGGCCGCCGCCGGTCAGTACGTAGATCAGGTCGAAGAACGTCAGCGAGCCGACCACCATCAGCGTCGACGACGTGATGATCGTGTACTTGAGCTGGGGCAGCGTGATGGAGAAGAACTGCCGCACCCGGCCGGCGCCGTCGATCTGCGACGCCTCGTACATGCTCGTGGGGATCTGCCGGACCGCGCCTTGGTAGATCAGCGTGTGGAACGGGATGAACTGCCAGGACACGATGAAGATCAGGGTGGCCATGGCGAGCGTCGAGTTGCCCAGCCAGTCCTTGTTGAGCGCGTCGATGCCCAGGCCGGAGCCCAGACCGAAGTTCGGGTCGAGCAGCGCCTTGAAGGTGATGGCGATGGCGGCCGAGCTCAGCAGCAGCGGGATGAAGAACAGCACCGCGAGCAGCTCGCGGTAACGCTTGCTGGTGGCCAGGAACGTGCCGAGCAGAATGGACATCGGCGTCTGCACGAGCCAGGACAGGGCCATGATCACGAAGGTGACCCAGAGGGCGTGCGGCAGGCCCGGGTCCTGCAGCGTGGCTTTCCAGCTGGTCAGGCCGGTGACCTCGATGTCGCCGATGCCGTTCCAGGTGGTGAAGCTCAGGAACAGCACGCCGAACAACGGGATGATGCCGAAAAGTACAAACCAGACGAACGCCGGCAGCGCCATCCAGGTGACGGAGCCGGAGCCGCTCCGCCCGCCGCTGGAGGAGGAACTGCCTTTCGTCCGTACGACGGGCGGAGCGATGGTGGTCACTTGCCGATGACTCCGTTCATGGCGTCGACCCACTGCTGCGGGCTGACCTGCAGCTGGAACAGCTTCGCGATGTTGTCCAGCAGGGTCTCGGCAGCGGTCGGGCTCAGGGCCTGGTCCCAGGACTGGGCGAAGACCTTCGCACCCCCCGCGATCGCGGACATGTCCTTGAGGAACTGCGCGTCGTCGCCCGTGAACAGGCTATCGCTGTTCTTCAGGACCGGCACGCCGCCGGACTTGACCCAGCCGGCCTTCTCCTCGTCGTCGACCAGCGTGGTGGAGAAGAACTTCTTCGCGATGTCCTTCGCCTCGGTCGAGGCCTTCGAGGAGATCGAGAGGTACTGGCCCGGGTTGCCGACCGTGTTGCTCGGGTCGCCCTTGCCGCCCTCGACCGGCGGGAAGTTCATCCAGCCCAGGCCGCCGTCCTTGACGAAGTTGCCACCGTCGGCCTTCTGGATGCCGTACGACCAGGAGCCGTGCACCATCATGGCGGCCTTGCCGGTGTAGAGCAGGGCCTGGTCGGCGTTCGAGTCGGCCGTGGTCGACGAGAAGCCCTTCTGGAAGCCGTTGGCCTTCACCAGGTCCTGGATCTTGGTCAGCATGTCCAGGACGGCCGGGTCGGACCAGGCGTCCTTCTCGCCGGCGAAGACCCGGTCGAAGACCTCGGAGCCGGCCGTGCGGTCGAGCAGGAACTCGAGCCACATCATGTTCGTCCAGCGCGACTGGCCGCCGAGCGAGAACGGGGCGATCTTCTTCTCGTTGAACTTCGGGACCAGCGCCATGATCTCGCCCCACGACTTCGGGGGCTCGACGCCGACCTTCTCGAAGACCTTCTTGTTGTAGAACAGGACGATCGGCTGCACGGTCTCGATCGGCAGGGCGTAGATCTTGCCGTTCACCGTGGCCGCGCCGAACGAGGACGGGAGGATCTTGTCCTTGACGGCGGCGTTCTGGCCGAGCCAGTCGGTCAGGTCCTCGACCTGGTTCGAGGTGACGTACTCCTTGAGGCCGCCACCGCCCCAGCCCCAGATCATCGTCGGGCCCTGGTCGGCGCCGAGCGCCGTCTTGATCTTCTGCTTGTAGGCGTCGTTCTGGAAGAACGTCGGGGTGATCTTGGTGTCCGGGTTGGCCTTGTTGAACCGGTCGATCGCCGCCGTGCGGATCGGCTCACCGGGCTCGCCACTCAGCGACCAGTAGCTCGCCGCGCCGCCGCCACCGCCGCTGGAGCCACCGCTCTTGTCCTCCGGGCCGGAGCTGCCGCAAGCCGCCAGAGCGGCGGCACCAGCTGTACCCGCGGCCAGGCCGAGGAAGTTACGCCTATTGATCACGCTGATCTCCGTATTAGTTTTTTTGCCGCTCGGATTGGGTGGTCGTCCGCGTCACAGAGCCTGCAACTTTCGTACAACGACCGCAAGTTAACGTGAGGTTTCGTTAACGTAGGGTTTCAGGGTGATCATGTCAAGGGTCTTGCCGTGGTCGCGCTCCCACGGCAAAAGTGGACGCCGTCCTCCCTCGTCGCCGAAGGGCAACCTAAGATCATCCAGCGCCGAAAGTTCGCGCTGTGAAAACACTGAAAGTTTCGGAACCTCTGAGGAGTTGCGCCGTGACCGTAGAACATCGATGGCAGGATCCGGCGCTCCCCGTCGCTGACCGCGTTGACGCCCTGCTGGCCGCCATGACCATCGAGGAGAAGGTCGGGCAGCTGGGCAGCCGCTGGCTCGGCAACGACATGCAGGACGAGGAGGAGACCGACCCCGAGGAGACCCTCAACGTCGCTCCCATGCAGGACGTCTTCGCCGCATCGGGCACCATCTCCCTCGAGGAGGCCAGCCGGCAGGGCCTCGGGCATCTGACCCGGGTGTACGGCAGCAAGCCGCTCACGCCGGCCGAAGGCGCCGCCGAACTGGTCCGTCAACAGCAGATCGTCCTCGCCAACTCCCGTCTGGGCATCCCCGCCCTGGTTCACGAGGAATGCCTGACCGGCTTCACCGCCTTCGGCGCAACGGTCTATCCCGCCGCCATCGCCTGGGGCGCTACCTTCGACGAGTCGCTGGTCGAGCGGATGGCGGCCGCGATCGGCCGCGACATGGCCGCCCTCGGTGTGCACCAGGGCCTGTCCCCGGTGCTCGACGTCGTGCGCGACTACCGGTGGGGCCGGGTCGAGGAGACCATCGGCGAGGACCCGTACCTGGTGGCGCTGCTCGGCGCGGGCTACGTCCGCGGCCTGGAGAGCGCCGGCGTGATCGCCACCCTCAAGCACTTCGCGGGCTATTCGGCCTCGCGCGGGGCCCGCAACCACGGCCCGGTGTCGATGGGCCGGCGCGAGCTGCTCGACATCATCCTGCCGACCTTCGAGACGGCGATCCGCGAGGGCGGCGCCCGGTCGGTGATGAACAGCTACTCCGACATCGACGGCGTGCCCGCCGGAGCCGACCCGTGGCTGCTCACGACGGTGCTGCGGGAGAAGTGGGGCTTCACCGGCACGGTGGTCTCGGACTACTGGGCTGTGCCGTTCCTGGCCTCGACCCACCACATCGCGGCCGACGAGGCCGAGGCCGGGGCGCTGGCCCTGACCGCCGGCATCGACGTGGAGCTGCCCGACACGCTGGGCTTCTCGGCCGACCTGATCTCCCGGGTGCCCGAGTCGGTGATCGACCAGGCCGCTCGCCGCCTGCTCACGCAGAAGATCGCGCTCGGCCTCCTCGATCCGGACTGGACGCCCGCGTCTTCGGTGGCGAATGCATCGAATGTCCAGCTGGACTCTGCTGACAACCGCGCGCTCGCCCGCGAGATGGCCGAGAAGTCGGTCATTCTCCTCGATCCGGGCACGGCGCTGCCGCTGGCCGCGTCGAGCAAGGTCGCGGTGGTGGGCCCGGCGGCGGACGACGCCCGCACGTTCATGGGCTGCTACGCGTTCCCCAACCACGTGCTGCCCCGCTACCCCGGCATCGGCCTGGGCATCGAGGTGCGCACGGCCGTCGAAGCGCTTCGGTCCGAGTTCTCCGAGGTGTCGTACGCCCGGGGCTGTGACGTCAACAGCGATGACCGCTCCGGCTTCGCCGAGGCGGTGGCGGCGGCCCGCTCGGCCGACGTGGTGGTGGCGATGGTCGGCGACCTGGCCGGCCTGTTCGGCCACGGCACCTCGGGCGAGGGCTGCGACGCCGAGGACCTGCGCCTGCCCGGCGTGCAGGCCGACCTGATCGAGGAACTGCTGGCCACCGGCACGCCGGTGGTGGTCGTGGTGGTCAGCGGACGGCCGTACGCGCTGGGCGGCATCGCCGGCCGCACGGCCGGCCTGGTGCAGGCGTTCATGCCGGGCGAGGAGGGCGCTTCGGCGATCGCGGGCGTGCTGTCGGGCCGGGTGCAGCCGGGCGCCAAGCTGCCGGTGCAGATCCCCCGCCACGCGGGCGGGCAGCCCGGAACGTACCTGCAGCCGGCCCTGGGTGTGGAGAACACCGGGGTCACCAACCTCGACGGGACGCCGCTGTTCCCGTTCGGCCACGGCCGCTCGTACACGACGTTCGAGGTCGACGACCTGCGCGTCAGCGCGGCCTCGGTGGCGACGGACGGCGAGTTCACGGTGACCGCGCGGGTGCGCAACACCGGCGAAAGGCAGGGCGACGAGGTCGTCCAGCTCTACCTGCACGACCCGATCGGGCAGGTCACGCGCCCGGTGAAGCAGCTGACCGGCTTCGCCCGGGTGCCGCTGGAGCCGGGCGAGGCCAAGGACGTCGAGTTCACGGTGCACACCGACCGGACGGCGTACACGGGCCGCGACCTCACGACGATCGTCGAGCCGGGCGACATCGAGATCATGGTCGGCACCTCGGCCGCGAACCTGCCCTGCCGCGGCCGGGTGACCCTGACCGGCCCGGTGCGCGAGGTGGGCCGCGACCGCCGCCTCGTGACCCCGGTCGAGGTACGCAAGGCCTGACCCTGATTAGAGAGACGTCGATCCGCCCGTTCCGATAATTCGGGCGGATCGGCGTCGAAACTTATCGCCGCTTTCCCGAGACCTTCCGGCCGGGCGCGCCGCAAAGGTCTGCCCCTTCACCCACAGCCCGATCTTCCCGTTTGACCCACCGCCGCTTCCCACCTGGCCGTCTCATCCGGGCGTGCCATCCGGCCGTCTCATCCGGCCGTCTCATCCGGGCGTGTCATCCGGGCGTGTCATCCGGCGAGGAGGCGGGCGAGCTCGGTTCGGGATCGCACGCCGAGGCGGGCGAACACGTTGCGCAGGTGATGGTCGATGGTCCGCGGGCTCAGATGCAGTTGCCGGGCCACTTCACGGTTGGTCGCCCCCTCGGCGACCAGGCCGGCGATCCGCTCCTGCTGGGCCGTCAAGGGCGTACGGCCGACGGGGTCGACCTTGGCCCCGGCCGCCCGCAGCTCCCGCATCGCCTGCTCGGCCCACGGCCCCGCGTCGAGCCGGTGGAAGGTGTCGACGGCCCGGCGCAGATGGTCGCGCGCCTCGGCCGGCCGCCGCCGCCGGCGCAGGTGACGGCCGTAGAGCAACTCGGTGTGCGCCCGAGCGAACCCCGGATCGTCGTCGCGCCCATGCCACCCCAGCGCCTCCCGGAAGTGGTCCTCGGCCGCGTCGTGGTCCGCCGCCGTCAGCGCCCGGCACCGCGACCGCAGGGCGAGCCAGCCGCTCTGCCGGGTCCGCCCCGCCCACTGATCGAAGACGGAGGTCCCCTCCGGCGCTGTCGTCTCCGGGCCGAGATGCGCCGACGCCTCCAGCAGATGGGGCGTGATCGCGACACGCAGGATCAGGGACCCGCCGGCGAAGACGCCCGCGAGCCGTTCCGCGGCCGCCGCCTGCCGCCCGGCCACCAGGTCGAGCAGGGCCTCCGCCCAGTCGCCCAGCCCCCGCACCTCGGCGTCGGCGTGCCGGGTGGCCGCGAGACGCTCGGCCGCCGACTCCCGGTCCCCGACGAACGCGGCCAGCAACCCGAGCAGCGCCAGATGCGTGTCGGCGAGGTCGGGCCGGCCCGCCCCGCGCGCCACCGCGGCCCCGTCGAGCGCCGACGCGGTGGCGTGGTCGTACCGCCCGGCGGCCAGATCGGCGAAGGCCGCCACCTCCAGGGCCGCCGGCACCAGCGCGTGGGCGCCGGACTCCCGCGCGAGCCCGGCGGCGCGCCCGGCCAGCCGCGCCGCCCGCTTGTCCTGCCCGAGCACGATGCCGGTGTTGGCGGCCCGGATGAGCCCGGCCGGGTCGGCGGTCCGCTCGGCCAGCCGCAGCACCTCCCGCAGGTGCCCGAAGGCCGCCTCGTCGGCCCCGGTCATCAGGTCGGCCACGCCGGCGACGTGATGCAACGCCATGGCGAGGTCGACGGCTCTCGCCTCATCGAGCGTCATGGCCTGATGCTTCGCGGTCAGCTGATGCCGCGCCGCGTCGAGGTCCCGTACGACCGGCGCCGGCCCCCGCGCGTCCGCCGCCGCTCTCGCCGTGACCAGCTCCCGGCCGGCCTTGGACCGCTCGTCGGCGAACCGGGCCGCCGCCTGCCGCGCCAACTCGGGGTAACGGCCCGGCTCGCCCGTACGGCTACAGGCGTCCCCCGCCAGGAGAAGCGCGTCCAGGGCCCCACGCGGATCGGCCGGCAGCAACTCGGCCGCCACATCGAGCAGCACTTCCTGGGCCGCGCCCGGAGCCGACCGCAGGTTGATCTCGGCCAGGGCGCCGCGCGCCCGCGCCCGTACGCTCGCGCTCCCCCGCAGCTTCCCGGCCCGCCGCACCAGCAGCCCGGCCTCGTGCGTGCGCCCGGCCGCCATCAGCGACCGCGCCGCCGCGAGCAGGGCGGCCGCCGCCGCACCGGGCGCGGCGCTGAGCTCGGCGGCCCGGCGTTGCGCCACCGCCGCCGCGATCGGCGGCGCCCCTTCCGCCGCCGCCAGCAGCTCCCGCGCGAGTTCCTCGTCCGGCCCCACCTCCACCGCGGCCAGGTGCACCAGCGCCGGCAGCCGCCGCCCGCCCCCGCCGAACACACCGGCCAGCGCCAGATGCGCCGCGTGCCGCCGCCCCAGCGGCTCCTCCTCGAAGACCACCGACCGCGCCACCGCCGGCGTGAACCGGACCCCGTCCTCGCCCACGGTCACCAGCCCGGCCCGATCCGCCAGATCCAAATCGGACAAGCGGACTCCCTGCGCCTCGCCGGCCATCCGCTCCGCGGCCGCGAGCAGTTCGGCCGGGCGGGCGCCCGGCTCGGTCGCGGCCAGCAGAAGGAGCGTGCGGGTGCGCAGCGGCAACGACGCCAGCTCGTCCCGGAGCCGCCGGCGGAGGCCGCTGTCCGGCGGCAGCGTGGCGGGAAGGGCGGCATAGCCGCGACGCTGCTCCGGCGTCAGCGCGGTGGCGAGGTCCACGAGGGCGGCCGGGTTCGCGTGAGCGATGTCGAGAAGCCCGGCGGCGACGTCGTCGGTGATGCCGGGCGCCCGTCGCCGAAGCAGTTCACGGCACGATTCCTCGCTCAGGGACCGTAATTGCCGCATCGGCAGGCCGGCCGCGGCCGCGTGCCCGGCCGCGCTCGCGGTGACCGTGGCCAGCAACGCGACGGACACCCCGGCGACGCGGCGGGCGACCAGCCGGATCACCTGCCAGGTCGGCCCGTCCAGCAGATCCGCGTCGTCGAACAGGCAGAGTACGGCCCGCTCCCGCGCCGCCCGGCGCAAGAGCGCCACCACCGCCAGGCACAGGGGCAGCGGCCCCGTGCCCGGATCGCGCCCGGCCGCCACCGCGAGCAGCGGCTCCCGCCACTCCGCCGGCAGATCCCGCACCGAGCCGGCCGGCGACTCGATCAGAAGCTCGATCAGCCGCTCGAGCCCGCCGTAGGCGACCTCCGCCTCGTCCGCGTGCCCCGGCACCGGGACCACCAGCCCGTTCGCGACCGCGCCGGCGGCGGCGCGCAGCATGGTCGTCCGGCCCTCGCCCGGCCCCGCGGCGAGCACCAGCGCGCCACCTCGCCCCTCAGCCGCCTCTTCGATCAGGCCGGCGATCGCCGCCAGGTCGGCGTCGCGCCCGAGCGGGGCAACTTCATGCACTGCCGGTGCATTAAGCATGCGGCGAGTCTGTCCATCCGGGCGGCGTCGGGGAAGGCCTTTTCGGTTGATGAAATTTCGCGCTCGTTAACGGGCGGTTGCGAACACCGGTGGTTTCGCCGATGCGCGACATGCCCTGAGCGGCAAAAACTGACCGCCATCAATCTCCTACCCCCGAGGAGCGTGTCCGGTGCACCACCTTCGTAAGGTCTTCGCCGCCGCGGTCGCCGCCGTGGCCCTCTCCGTCACGGTCGGCGTGGCGCCGGCCCAGGCGGCCGACAACCCGTACGAGCGCGGCCCGAACCCGACGCTCGCGGCGCTCGACGCCAGCCGCGGCCCGTACTCGGTCGCCACGGAGAACGTCTCGTCGCTCGTCACCGGCTTCGGCGGCGGCGTCATCTACTATCCGACCACCACCAGCGACGGCACCTTCGGCGCCGTCGCGATCTCGCCCGGCTTCACCGCCACCTGGTCCAGCCTGTCGTGGCTCGGCCCGCGCATCGCGTCGCACGGCTTCGTGGTGATCGGCATCGAGACCAACACCCTGCTCGACCAGCCCGCCCAGCGCGGCGACCAGCTGCTGGCCGCCTTGGACTACCTGACCCGGTCGAGCTCGGTGCGCACCCGCGTCGACTCGTCCCGGCTCGCCGTCGCCGGCCACTCCATGGGTGGCGGCGGAACCCTCGAGGCGGCCCGCGACCGGCCGTCGCTGCAGGCCGCCATCCCGCTCGCACCGTGGAACCTCACGAAGTCGTGGTCGAGCAACCGCGTACCGACCCTGATCGTCGGCGGCGAGTCCGACACGATCGCCCCGGTCGGCACCCACTCGGAGCCGTTCTACAACAGCCTCAACTCCGGCTCCGAGAAGGCGTACCTGGAACTCAACAACGCCAGCCACTTCTTCCCGCAGTCGGTGAACACGCCGACCGCCCGCCTCGCGGTCTCCTGGCTGAAGCGCTTCGTCGACAACGACACCCGCTACGACCAGTTCATCTGCCCCGGCCCGACCGGCCTGGCCATCCAGGAGTACCGCAGCACCTGCCCGCTCGTCTGACCTCACTCCCACGAGGGGAGTACGCCGGCGGCAATCCCGCCGGCGTACTCCCTTAAGGGGTCCCACCGATTCCTGATGGGCCGCCCCGTTCCTACGCTCCGTTCATGAGATTGATGGCGGTCGTCGCGCCCCTGCTGATGCTCTGTTACGGCCTTTTGCGGTGGGTGGACGGCTGGGACGGCGACCGCGGCAACGGCCCGGCCTGGGATGTCGGCCACGTCGCCTTCTTCGCCGCGATGGTCCTGTTCGCCGTCCTGGCCGTCCGGATGCGCGGGCTCATCACCGGGCGCCGGGCCGTGACGGTGGCCGCGTCGCTCGCCGCCGCGGCGGCGGTCTTCGGCGTGGGCTGCTTCCTGTGGGTGATCACCGGCGACCTGTTCGACGGCTTCCGCGAGCGCGCCCCGCTGCCGGACGTCCTGGAGACGACCGGCCCGGCCCTGTTCGGCCTCGGCATCGTCGTCCTGATGGGCTTGCTGGCCGCCGCGCGCCGTCTTCCCTGGTGGAGCCCTGTGCTGTTCCTGGCCGGCTTCCTGGCGATCCCCGTCGACCTGGACCTGCTGCCGTTCGCCGCCACCGCGATCCTGATCGCGTTCGCCCCGCTCGCGTCCGCTCAGACCTCTTCGGCGACCACCGTGGGAACGTCGTCCGGCCCGACGTCACGCCGCGAGAGGGCATAGGCCGAGCTTCCCTCGTACGCCTCGGCCAGCTTCAGCGCCACCATCGGCCCCTCGGCCAGAGGCGGGACGTCCTCAATGACCTCGTACCGCAACTCGTGGACATCACCACCGGGAGCCGCGTCCTCGAGGACCAACCGGCGGACGCCGGGATCCGGGGACTCCCACCTGCCGAAGAAGGTCTCCACTTCGACCACCTCGACGGCCGCCGGGCCGAGGCGGGTCCAGCGGATCGTCGTCAGCGCGGCACCGCCGGCGTTCTCCCAGACCGACCAGCCCGAGCCGTCCGCGTGGAAGGCGACGCAGCTGGCCTCCATGGACCCGTACTCGTAGGGCGCGCTGTCCCAGAGTCCCACCAGCTCGTCGCTCACCGCGCCATCATCGCTGAGAGCGTTCACACGTCCGGGCTACCCACGTGACACCGCCCAGCGGTGACAACGAGGCGGGTGAAACATCGTCGATACACGAAGGACACGATCCGGCACCGCCATGATCGCTGTCAAGGTCCCCGTTTGGCCCTGTCACCGCGCATGCCCGCCAATGTCACGAACAGGTAACGGGGGTGTAATGGACCCTTGACAGCGCGTACACCCACCCAGCATGTTTGCGTTCACATTTGCCCAGCCCGCCGGTAAAGGACGACCTCTGATGAAGGCACAGCCGGACGCCGGGACGATCGGCGCATGAGCCGCCGCCCCGTGATGTCCGATGTGGCCGCCCGGGCGGGCGTGTCCCATCAGACGGTCTCGCGTGTGCTGAACGGCCACCCGCACGTCTCACCCACGACCCGCACCCGGGTGCTCGCCGCCATCGCCGAGCTCGGCTACCGCCGGAACCTGTCAGCCCGGGTGCTGGCCACCGGGCGCTCCAACGTGGTCGGCGTGGTCGCTCAGAACACGACCCTCTACGGCCCGTCGAGCATGGTGCAGGCGATAGGCGAAGCCGCGCTGGGCGCCGACCTGTCCCTGACCGTCGGCCACGTCGCCGGATACGACGCCACCGCGGCGTCCCGGCGGATCGTGGAGCGGCTCGTCCAGCAGGGCGCGGCCGGCCTGGTCTTCATCGCACCGGTCGACGCCGCCGCCGAGGCGATGCGCCTCGTACCGCCCGGCATCCCGATCGTGACCGTCGACGGCCTGCCCGAGTGGAACGTCACCAACGTCTCGGTCGACCAGTACGCGGGCGGCCGGCTCGCCACCCGGCACCTGCTGGAGCACGGCCACCGTACGGTCTGGCACGTCGCCGGCCCCGAGCAGTGGCACGGCAGCCGGGCCCGCGAGGCCGGCTGGCGGGCCGCGCTGGCCGAGGCCGGCGCCCAGGCCCCGCCGATGCTGCGCGCCGGCTGGTCGGCCGCGTCGGGCTACCAGTGCGGCCGCATGCTGGCCCGCATCCCCGACTGCACCGCCGTCTTCGCGGCCAACGACCACGTGGCGCTGGGCGTGATGCGGGCGCTGGCCGATCAGGGCCGCCGCGTCCCCGAGGACGTCAGCCTGATCGGCTTCGACGACGTGCCCGAGGCCGCGTATTTCCACCCGGCCCTGACCACGGTCCGGCAGGAGTTCGCCGACGTCGGCCGCCAGGCCCTGCGGCTGCTGCTCGACCAGCTCGTCGCCGGTTCCCGGACGGAGGCCTCGGCACTGGTCGAGCCGGCCCTGGTCGACCGCGACACGGTGGCCCGCCCGCCGGACCGGAGCGGGTCATGACGGTCGAACCCGGCGACGCGCGCGAGATCTGGTTCCTCACCGGCAGCCAGGACCGGCACGGCGAGGACACCCTGGCCCGGGTGGCCGCGCAGTCGCAGCAGGTGGTGGCCGAGCTCGACGGCTCGGGCGACGTGCCGCTGCCGATCGTGTGGCGCCCGGTGCTGACCGACGCCGCCGCGATCACGGCCACGATGGTCGCCGCGAACACCGACGACCGCTGCGCCGGCGTGATCGCGTGGATGCACGACTTCTCCCCCGCCAAGATGTGGGCGGCCGGGCTCGAGACGCTGCGCAAACCTCTGCTGCGCCTGCGCGCGCCGGCCGGCCTGCCCCGGCCGTGGACCACCGCGACCGCGTTGCCGACCCACCGGAAACGATCAACTAGATCGCCGGTGGTCGATGAACGGGCGACGGCGTATCAGCTGCTCGCGGGAGGGCTGTGATGAGGCGATATCCTGCCCCGGGTGAGCGTGAAGCGCGGACGACCGCCGGGCATGATGGACGTGGCCCGGCTGGCGGGGGTCTCCCATCAGACAGTCTCACGGGTGCTCAACGAGCACCGGAACGTGAGCGAGCAGACCCGTCTCAAGGTGCAGGCCGCGATCGCCGAACTCGGCTATCGGCCCGACCGGGCGGCACGCGCCCTGGTCACCGGCACCTCCAAGGTGATCGGCGTCGTCACCCAGAACACGGCGCTGTACGGACCGGCAATGATGCTGACCGCGTTCGAGGAGGCCGCCCTGGCGACCGGATTCGCGGTGAACGTGGGTAGCGTCCGCAACCTCGACGAACGCTCCATCGCCGACGCCGTCGAGCGCCACCTCGACCAGCGGGTCGCCGGGCTCGTGGTGATCGCCCCCGTGGCGAGCGCCGGCCCAGCCCTGGCCCAGCTCCCCGAGGACGTGCCGCTGGTGACCATCGACGGCGACCCGGAGCGCACCAGCACGCTGGTCACGGTCGACCAGGTGGCCGGCGCACGGGCCGCCACCGAGCACCTGCTGGCGGCCGGCCACGAGACGGTCTGGCACATCTCCGGCCCGTCCGACTGGTTCGACGCCGCCGGCCGGGTGCGCGGCTGGGAGTCGGCGCTGCGCGACGCCGGCCGCGAGATCCCGCCGCTGCTCACCGGCGACTGGGGCGCGGCCTCCGGATATCGCAACGGCCAGCTGCTGGCCCGCCTGCCCGAGGCGACCGCCATCTTCACCGCCAACGACCACATCGCGCTCGGCCTGTTGCGCGCGCTCAACGAGCACGGGCGGCGCGTCCCCGAGGACGTGAGCATCGTCGGCTTCGACGACGTGCCCGAGGCCGAATACTTCACCCCGCCGCTGACCACCGTCCGCCCCGACTTCGACGCCGCCGCGACCGCGACCCTGGAACTCCTGCTCGCCCAGATCGAGGAGGAGACCACCGCCGACGCCGCCCGGCGCACCATCGCGCCGTCCCTGGTCGCCCGGGAGAGCGTGGCTCCCCCGCCGGCCTGACGCCCAGTTCCCCCGCCGGGACCATCAGGGGAGTGATGGTTCCGGCGGGCCCGCGTACCCTCTTTGAGGTGCCGCTGCTATTGGTCCTCGACGGGAACAGTCTCCTGCACCGGGCCTACCACGCCGGCGCCGGTGACGGCTGGGTCGACGCTGACGGCCGGCCGATCTGGGCCTTGCGCGGGCTTTTCGGCTATCTCGCCCGGGCCACCGCCCACCTGCGCCCCGACGCCCTGATCGTCGGCTTCGACTGCCCTTCCTCGTCGGCGCGGCGCCTCACCTACCCCGCGTACAAGGCACACCGCCCCGACAAGGCGCCCGACCTGACGGCCCAGCTGCTCGAGGCGCCGTCGCTGCTGCGCGACGCCGGGGTCTGCACGGTGGTCCACGAGTCGTGGGAGGCCGACGACGTGCTGGCCAGCGCCGCCGCCTCGGCCCGCCGCGACGGGTGGCGCTCGGTGCTGATGACCAGCGACCGCGACGCGTTCGCCCTGCTCGACGAGCACACGTCGGTCCTGCGCGTGCGCAACGGCGGCTTCGACGAGGCCGTTCTCGTCGAGGCGGCGGGCCTGCCCGAGCTCTACGGCGTGCACCCCTGGCAATACCGTGACTTCGCCGCGCTTCGCGGCGACCCGTCCGACAACCTTCATGGTGTACGCCGGTTCGGCGCGGCCACCGCGGCGAAGTTGCTGGCCGCGTTCGGCAGCGTCGAGGCCGCCTGGGAGGCCGGCGCCGCGCTCGTCCGCGACGCCGTGGGCGATCACGCCGCCAAGCACTTCACCGACCCGTCCGCCCGCGAGATCGTCGACCGCAACCGCGAGCTGATGAGGATGCGCCTCGACCTGCCGATCCCCCCGCTCGCCTCGGCCCGCCTGCCCCTGAGCATGACTGTGATGAGAAAGGCATTGCGGACGCGCGGCATCAATCTCGGCCCCTCGCTGTGGGCCCTGACCGGCGGCTCGCCCCCGGTCGTGGAGGACGGCGCCGACCCGATTCCCGAGGTCAGGCCCTGGGTGTTCCGCGGCGGCCTGACCGCCCGCCGCGATCCGACGCCGGGCCAGCTCTCCCTCTTCTAGCGTCGCCGCACCCTCCCCTTCACTTGATCTTCAGCCTTCTGTCTAGTTGCCAACTCTTTGCAACAGCATCCGCACGCCAATATGCTGCGAATCCCTACAAACATTCTGAGAGGAGGCCCGTCATGGAGACGACGGCGATGCACATAGCCAACGGCATCGTGAACGGTCCGGTGTCAGCGATCTTCGCCGTCTTCGCGGTCGTGGCGCTGGCCTTCTGTGTCCGTAAAGCCCGCGCCGATCTCGACGACCGCCTGGCCCCCATGGCCGGCCTGGTCGCGGCGTTCATCTTCGCGGTGCAGATGCTGAACTTCCAGGTCCTGCCCGGCGTCTCCGGCCACCTGCTCGGCGGCACCCTCGCCGTCATCCT
>NZ_JBIAZI010000013.1:64416-319408 GCF_042899005.1 Actinoplanes sp. NPDC000266 | reverse complement strand
CGCAGAGTTGCCTCAAACCGGGTCCCGCTCGCTCGCCCGTCTCCCTGGCGGCTCGGAAAACATTACTCCTAGATCCCCGCAACGCCAAATCGGGGTCCCCGGGCGCGCCGGCCCGGATCGGGGCTGCGGGACCGTCCCCGCGCAAAGACGGCCCCACAGCCCTGAACCGGGCCGGCGCGCGCCGGGTCGAGGCGGGTCAGAAGAAGGTGGATCAGTGGAAGGAGGCCATGCGCCGCCGCCGGGCGGGAAGGATCGCGATGAGACCCAGGCCGGGCAGGAGCAGGCCCCCACCGATCAGCACCACCGTGGCCCACTCGAGTCCGGGCCCGGTCTTCGCCAGGGCATCCCCACCCGTGCCGCCATCGTCTCCTCCCGTGCCGCCGGCAGCCGTGGTGCTGGAGGAGGCAGATGTGGTGGTGCCGCCGCTCGTGGGCGACTTCGTGGTCGCGGTCGGCGTGGGCGTCTTCGTACTGCCCCCGCCCGTGGTGAACGTGATGGCCACCGACGCGCGGTTGGCGTTCACCGTCTCCTCCGGTGCGGAGCTCGGCAGGATCTGCGCCGCGATCACGCAGGCCACCTTCGTGCAGTCGTGGCCGCTGAACACCGCGGACATCTTCAGCGTCAGGGTGGGTGTCTTGCCCGTACCGTCGGCGTTGGTGAATTGCGACCCACCCGACAGGTTGCAGTCGGCCGGGCCCTTCACGTCCTTGATGCACTGGCCGATGGCTATCTGTTGCAGGTTCTTCGTGAAGCCCGTGCCGGACACCGTGATCTGCTCGCCGTCCTTCAGGCCGGTCGTCTTGGAGACGTTCAGGGTGGGCGCGGCGAGCGCGGGTGACGCGTCGACGAGGACCACGGTCGCGGCCATCGTGATGCCGGCGGCGGCCGCGAGGGCCAGGGAGCGGCGGACCATGTCAGGGAACCTCCAATGGTGGGGCGCCGGAGCGGGCCACGGCGGCCTCGTCGGTGCCGAGATAGGAAAGGACGACGTCGGGGTGGGCGCGGACCTCGTCCGGCGGGCCGTCCGCTATGACGCGGCCGGCGTCCATGGCGACGAGGCGGTCGGCGATCCGGGACAGCAGCGGCAGGTCGTGTTCGATGACCAGGACCGTGGTGCCCAGCTCGGAGCGGATGCGCAGCAGCAGGTCGCCGAGGGCCGCCCCATCCGCCTGGGTGAGGCCGGAGGACGGCTCGTCGAGCAGGAGCAGGCGGGGTTCGAGGGCGAGCAGGCAGCAGATCTCGGCCAGGCGCCGAGTGCCGGTGGAGAGTTCGCCGACGGGCCGGTCGGCGAGAGGGGCCAGGTCCATGGCGGCGAGGGCACGGTCGGCCAGGGCCTGGCGGGCGTGTGCGGCCTCGGGCGGACCGAGGACGTCGATGGCGAGGTGGGAGGGGAACTCGCGCTCGGCGGCGACCATTGCTGTTTCCCGTACGGTCATCGCGGGGAACAGCCTCGCATCCTGGAACGAGCGGACGAGTCCGGCTCGGGCGCGCCGTTCGGGTGTCCAGCGGGTGATGGGACGGCCGAGGTAGTGCACCGTTCCGGCGTCGGCGGCCGTGAATCCGGCCAGGATCTCGAAGAGCGTGGTCTTGCCGGCGCCGTTCGGGCCGATGATGCCGACGATCTCCCCCTCGGTGACCTCGAGGGTGGCCCCGTCGACCGCTCGGACGCCGCCGAAGGAACGGCGCACCCCGGCCACCCGCAGAAGGGGCCCGGCCAGCAAGGGATGGGCAGGCGCGGAAGGAGGGAGCGCGGGAGAAGCGGGCGCGGGAGAAGGAGGTAAGGCGGGAGAAGGAGGTAAGGAGGAAAGAGGTAAGGGGGAAGGAGGCACGGGGGTGGGGGCCACGGAGACGGCTTCGGGACCGTCCATGAGTTCGCTGAGCCGGGCGACACGCGAGCGGCCACCGGATGCGTCCGGCCTTCGGCGGAACAGCGCGGGCAACCGGTGCAGCGCTCCGGACAACACCCCTCCGAGGCCGTCGGGCAGCAACAGCACCACCAGCAGCCAGCCGAGGGTCAGCAGCGCCTGGCCCGCGATGCCCAGCGGCAGCAGCGCCGGAATGCCGACGATGACGATGGACCCGAGCAGCGCTCCCCCGTTGCGCGCCATCCCGCCCACCACCGCGATGGCCACCGCGTCGATGCTGGCCGACGGCGGGAAGCTGTTGACGCTCAGCTGCGGCTGACCGAACCCGATGACCACTCCACCCAGTGCGGCCAGGGCGCCACAGACGGCGTACGCCTGAAGTTTGCGCAGCGGCGCCGCAACCGTCAGAGCCCTCGCCGCCTCTTCGTTGTCCCGCAACGCGAGCAGCAACCGCCCGAAGCCGCCGGCCCGCAGCCGCGCCGTCACCCACCAGCCGATGCCCAGCAGGAGCAGCGCGAACAGGTAGTAGTCGGTGGCCACGCTGACCACGTATCCCCGCCAGACCGGGTACGGGGTGGTGACGCCGTCCCCCAGCAGCCACGGTTGGCGGAGCAGCCAGCCGCTCGTGGCGAGCGCGAACGCCAGCGTCGTCACCCCGAGCGCCACCCCGCGCAGCCGCAGCGCCGGAATGCCCACGACGACCGCCGCCAGCGCCCCGGCCGCACATCCGGCCACGATGCCCAGGAACAGGTTGCCGGAGGCCGAGGCCACCCGGACCGAGACCGCCGCCCCGATGCCCGCGAACGCGAACTGTCCCAGCGACAGCTCCCCCGCCACCCCCGTCACCAGGATGACCGACAGGCCGACCAGCGCGTACCCGCAGATCTCGGTGAGCACGGACGCCGTCGCGTTGCTCACGACGTAGGCGAGGCCGACCCCGCCCAGCGCCAGCGCGGCCAGCCCGAGGCGCGACGGGGCTGACGCCGGGGACCGCGTCCACCCCGCTTCGACCACCCGCCGCCCCACCGAACGCTGCCGGAGCAGCGCGATCAGAATGGCCACCCCCAGGACCACGTCGACGAAGCCGCGCGTCTGCCCCGACAGCAGGATCTGTTCCAGCACGCCCACCCCAAGCGAGGCCACGAAGGCGATCGGCAGGGACGCCATCCGCGCGATCACCGCTCCGGCCAGGCCCCTGAGCAGCAGTTCCGGTCCCAGCGAGTCGATCGACTGCACCCCCTGGGTCGGTGTCAGCAGGATCGCCGAGAACGCCGCCACTCCCCCGGCCACCGCCCAGGCCAGGCCGGCCATCCTCGGCGCGGCCACCCCGTTGACGGTCGCCGCGTCCGGGTGGTCGGCCGCGGCCCGGATGGCTATCCCGAAACGGGTCTTGTTCAGGAACAACCCCAGACCCCCGAGGAGTACGGGGGTGAGCAGCAGCATCGCGGTCAATGACGAACCCACGGCGGTCGTCCCGATCTGGAACGACGGCAGGCCGGGCGGTTTCGGATAGGTGGCGCCGGAGAAGCTGTCCCGGGAGATGAGCAGCGCCACCACGAGGATGAACTGGGCCAGCCCGAGCGTCGCGATCATCCCGATGACGCGCGGGCGGCCGGCCAGCCGCCGTACCACCACTGCCTCGGTCCCGGCCGCCAGCAGGCCGGCGACGGCGATGGCGACGGGAAAGGCCATCCAGTACGGAATTCCGGTCGCGAGCCGGGCCAGGACGGCCGCCCCGAAGACCCCGATGGCGCCGTGGGCGAAGTTGACGAACCGGCTCGACCGGTAGACGAGGACGAGCCCGACGGCCAGCAGCCCGTACGTCATGCCGGTGAACAGCCCGACCGCGATGCGGTCGAGGCCGGCGTCGAACCCGGCGAGGCTCACGCGGCATGACCTCCCAGCACCAGGCGCCGGGCCAGGTCGGGGGCCGCGCGCAGCTCGGACGGCGTGTGCGTGGCGATGACCTGGCCGTGCTCCATGAAGAGCAGCCGGTCGGCGACCGACATGGCGACGTTCACCGACTGCTCGATCAGCAGCGTTCCCACCCCGGCCGCGGCGAGCCGGCGTACCAGTTCGAGCAGGCCGCCGACGACCACCGGGGCCAGGCCGAGCGAGAACTCGTCGATGACCAGCAGCCGGGGCCGCTGGATGAGCGTCTTGGCCAGCACGAGCATCTGCCGTTCGCCGCCGGAGAGCGTCGACGCCGGTTGCAGGGCCCGCGCGGCCAGCCGGGGAAAGACGGCCAGGGCCCCGTCCACCGAGGTCGCGGCCGGCTCGTCGCCGCGCCGGCGCCCGTAGGCGTGCATGAGCAGGTTGTCCCGCACCGACAGCGATCCGAAGGCCTGCTGCCCGATGACCGTGGACATGCCGAGCCGGACCCGCTTGGCCCCGGGCACGCCGGTGATGTCCCGCCCGCACAGCACGACCCGGCCGGCGGCGGGCCGGGTGAGCCCGGCCAGCATCCGGACGAGCGTGGACTTGCCGACCCCGTTCGGCCCGCACAGGGCCACCGTCTCGCCCGGCGCGACGGTCAGGTCGACTCCGAACAGCACCTGGATCGGCCCGTATCCACCGGTCAGCTCTTCGACGGCGAGCAGCTCATTCGCCAAGAGGTCTCACCGGCCCCTCGTACGTGAAGTTGGTTCCCGCGTATTTGAGAACCCGGTAACCGGTGCCGGCTGCGTAAAGCGAGGTTCCGGCGCCGAACCCGGTGGCCGTCGCGAAGGAGGCGACGTCGAGCTTCTCCCCGGGCGGGGCCGTCCGGAGCAGCAGCGCGGCATCGCAGTAGGTGAACGCCACCCGCGCGTTCTCCCGCTTCGTGAACTTGATGCCGGCCGCCTCGAAAATCGACAGGCAGGTCTTCTCGGCCTCGGTCGACGGGAACGGCAGGACGCTGTCCGGCACGTCGTACGCGGGCGCGAAGCCGACCCCCACCATCCCCTTCAGTGACGCGGGCGGGATGGTGGCCGGGTTGTTCACCATGAAGCTCGGGTTGTCGAAGGTGGACACGCCGTAGCGGGCGGTGAAGTTCTGCGCGGCGGCGCTCGTCATGAAGAACGGCGCGATCCGCGCTCCGCCGAGGAAGAAGACCCGGTCGATCTGCTTGCCCCGGAAGTTCACCGCGGCCTGGTTGAGGCCCGTGTTCAGCGTTCCCAGATCGGTCGTGTCGATCCACGACACCGTTCCGGTGACGCCCAGCTTGGCCAGTGCCGGTGTGACGACGTCGCGGTAGACCGCCTGATTGGCCGGGGTGTCGGCCGCGACGATCCCGGCCCTGTCCCGTTCGGCGAAGAAGCCCTCCCGTTCGAGCACCGCCATGAAGGAGACCGCGAACGCGTCGTACTCCGGGAACGATCCCGTCCACAGATAGGGCGCCAGCTCGGTGAAGGTCGCCTTGTCGTTGGCGATCAGGGTCGCGTCGAGCATAAGGGTGCCGCGCTGGGCGTAGCAGGGACGGGCGTTCGACTGGAGCTGCCCGGTGAGCACCACCGCGTACGCCCGGTCGTCCTGGGTTATCTGGCTGCACAGCGTGGTCTCGGCGGCCGGCGAGTCGTTGCTCGCCTCGTAGTTGCGGTAAACCGCCTCCATCTTGCGCCCGGCGATTCCCCCGCTTTTGTTGACGTACGTCTCCAGGGCCGCCACCTGCGCCCGGGCGTCACCCGTGCCGGGGTCCTTGAAGCCCGTCAGCGAGGCGGTCCTGCCGAGGTCGGTCCCGATGAACACCACCTTCACCGAGTCGTCCGTGACGCCCGGCATGGGACGTGCCGTGTCGCCGGTCGCCCCGGGCATCAAGGCATCACATCCCGTGTAGGCGAGCACGCCGACCAGAAGCACGGCCAAGGCCCGGGCCACCACCGGCCACCGTTCCCGAAGCGCCGTCACCGCTCCTCCTTGTAGCGACGTCTCATCACGCGCTCGAGCGCGTCCAGGTCGACCACCGAGTCGCCGCGGCCGGCCGACGTGCCGAGCAGGGTTCGCAACCCGTCCGTGCTGAGCTGTCCGGCCGCGAGGCGCCGCAACCGCCCCGAGCCGGGAGCGTCGTCGAAGACCAGGAACGCGCCCAGGCTGCCGACCCGCACGACGGCCGGTAGCGCGGGCTGGGCCGGATCGATCAGCGCGAGCTCGCGCCGCTTGCGATAGCGGTGCAGCAGGCCCCAGGCGATCAGCAGCAGCCCGACCGCGTTGACCGCGAACAGACCCCAGGGGTACGCGTCGTGGTGCACCCGCGCCTCGGCCAGTCCGCTCACGTCCGCGCTGACCCCGTAGCGGCCGAACGCCGCGACCGGGATGGCGACGGTGATGAGGAACGTCTGGCTCTGCCCGGGCCTGAGGTCGGAGATGTTCTGCTGGAGGAACGCGTTGTCGTCGCCGCCCTGGATCATCCGGGCCCGCACGGTGGCGTTGGCCAGCGTCGAGACGGTCGGGTTGCGCACGGTGTAGGTCATGGTGAGCTCGTCCGGCCATCCGAACCAGGACGCGAACGACCCTCGCGAGATCCGCGCGTCCTGCACTTCGAGCACGCGCGGCGGCACCCCGGTCGAGGGCAGCGCGCCCACCGGGTGCCCGGTGATGGTCAGCGGCTCGTTCACGACCTGGTCGGGCCGTCCATCGACGAGCGCCACGTGCACGACGCACGGGCAGTCCCGTGGTGGTTTCCCGATCTGGAGGTCGACCACGAACGTGCCGTTCGGCCTCACGGGGGTGGCCAGCGCCGCCCGGTTGTCGCAGGCCACCGAGCCGCTCAGGCCGCCCTCGCCGCAGGTGACGAGCTGGATGAGCTGCCCGGCCGGCCAGCCGGACCCGGTCACCCGCATCGTGTCGCCGGGTTCGGCCTCGTCGGCGCCGAGTTGCACGGCCCGTCCATCGGCGTACGCCGGAGCGGGAAGAAGTATCAACGCGACGAGAAGAAGAAAAGACAAGCGCCTCATTCGGCGACCAGTCCGCGCGGCCGCGGCACGCGGCTGCGCCGGCGCTGCCGCACCCACCATCCGGCGGCCACGGCGAGAGCAGTCAGGAGCGCGATTCCGGTGTACGACACCACGAACGCCCGATCGGTCCGGCGAGCGTAGACACCACCGTCCGCCTTGAGGGTCACCGACGTGGAGACCACGTCGATGGGCCAGATCCCGCCCGCCCGCATCGTGAACTCCCCCTCGGCGCCCGGCACGAAGTCGCCGGCCGGCCTCGATCCCTTCAGGGAGATGTCGTGCCCGAACAGGCCGGAGGCGGTGACCGTCGCCTGGGGAACGAGATGGATGTTGCCGATGTTCGAGACGTGGTAGGTCAGGTCGCCGCCCGTGGTGCGGGGAAGCCACGGCGTGCCGATGTCCATGGTCACCGACGGCACCGCGAGCCCCGGCACGATCGTCCCGGCGACGCGCAGATAGACCCGCGCCGCCACGGCGCGCTGGATCCGCACGGTGGCCCCGCTGGCCGGCGCGGTCGCCCCGGGCGAGGTCTCCAGCGCCACGATGCCGCCGACGTGGTCGCCCGGCGAGGCGTTCCTGGGCACGTTGACGGTGAACGGGATGTCGGCCTGGGAGCCCGCGGGGACGGTCACCCGCGTCGCCGTCGTGGTGACCCACGAACCGAGGCCGGTCTGCTTCTGTTCCCGCGTGCGCAGGGCGAAACCGCCGTCCCGGACGGTGTTATAGGCGTCGGCGCCGAAGACGAAGAACGACTTCGGGGTCCTGGTGAGGTTCTGGACCCGCACCGATTCCTTGACCGCCTGCCCGGCGGTGGCGTCGAGGAAGAAGTAGAGGCGCGGCGTCGGCCCGGCTTTGGCCGCGGGCGTCGGCGTGACGGCCCATTCGCCGTTGCCGGCGGCGTGTGCGGGGGCCGCCGGGAGCAGGGCGAGAGCGACGGCGGCGCCGGCGACGAGCGCACGAATCCGCACGGGACCTCCTCGAAAGGCGGATGGGTGGGGGCGGTGGTGGCCGCCCCCACCCGGGCTCAGCTCAGCGTGACGGTGAGCGTCGCCGTGTAGGCGCCCGCGAGCTGGTTCGCGGGAACCGCCAGGGACAGATCGGCCGAGGCGTCGAACGAGCCGCCGGTGCCGGCCACCGCGCTGGGCGCGGAGCACAGCGTGGCGCCGTCCTTGAGCTCGCCGGCACTACCGGCCACCGGCGCGACCGCGTTGGTCGCCCCGGCGTGGTCGACGCAGGCCGGCGTCCAGGTCAGCGCGCTCTGGGGAATCGTGCCGCCCGGCACACCGGCGAAGTCGGTGACCGTGGCGGTGACGCTCCAGCCAAGCGTGCTGCCCCGGTGGTCGGTCACGTTGACGATCGGCAGTTTCGCCGTCGCCGCCTGGGCCGAGCCGTTGAGCGTGACCCCGGTGAACACAATGTTGCTGCTGCCCGTGCCCCTCGACATCGACAGCGCGCCGCCGGTGACCGTCTGGGACAGCTCGTACGTCAGGGCGCAGCCCGAGCCGGAGCACCCGTCGGCCGAGGCCGCCCACGGCGCCAGCGCGAACGTGCTGCCCGACACCGCGCCGATGTAGGCGGTGGTGGTGTCGTTGACCGTGAACGAGGCCGTGAAGCCGCCGGTGGCCGTGGCCGTGGCGGAGACCGCCGCGTCCGAGGTCGCGGGCGGCGGCGGAGCGCCGGCGAGCGCCTTGTAGCCCCGGATGGCGATGGTGCTTCCGGGGTTCCAGTCGGAGCCCTTCACGGAGACGGCCGTTCCGGCGCCGCCACCGGCCGGGGTGATGGTGATGGCCGGGGTGCCGAGGATGGTGATGGGTACGGTGACGGTGTTCGTGCCGTCGGTGATGGAGACCGTGCGGCTGCCGGTCGTGGCGCCGGTGGGCACCGCGATCGATCCGGTTCCGGCGCCGTTCGCGCCGGTGGCGCCGGTGCCGTTGCCCTCGCCCGTACCGCCACCGGAGCTGTCCTTCAGCGTTGCCGTGAGCGTGGCGTTCGCGGCGAGCCCGGTGACCGAGTAGTTGATGGTGTTACCGGCCCGGGCCGCGCCCGTGCCGGTCTGGCCCTCGACCGAGGTGACCGTCGCGCCGCCCTCGAACACCGTGAAGTTCTGCACGATGGTGGTGTCCTGGGGTGCCGCCTTGTGGTCGCGGTCGCCGGCGTTGGAGCAGTAGGTCGACGCCGTGGAGTTGGCGAACTTCACCTGGGCCGCGGTGAGCGTGCCCGCTCCGGCCGGGCCGGCCACGAAGGTGCCGGTGGCGCTGATCGGCCCCAGCGGCGCCGAGGCCGCCACCGCGGTGGCTGGATAGTTGGGCTGGCTCAGCGTCAGGGTGCCGGTCTGGTTGCCGGCGATCTTGACATTGACCGAGATCGGCACGGAGCCCGCGGTCAGCGGCACCGGTCCGTTGTTCGAGCCGGTCGCCGCCGTGAACGTCACGGTGACGGTCTGGCCCGGTTTCGGCGTGGCCGGGGTCTGTGTCAGGCCGAACGTGTCGCTCCACGTCGTCGGGGAGCTGCCGGTCCCGGTATCGCTGAAGTAGATCCGGCAGCCGAGGGAGTTGGCGGTCGGCCCGTACGCGGAGGCGGGTCCGGCCACGGCGACCAGCGCCGTGACGAGCCCGATCCCGATGGCCGCCCTTAGTGACTGTCTCATCGTGGTGCCGCGTCCCCTCTGTCAAAGGTGGGTACTAGCGCGCGGTACGCATCCGGCCCCTTTCCGTTTCCCTAGAGGAAACAGCGTTTTCCTTTTGCGTGCCCCTATTAATCCGCCGTCACGAAGGTGTGTCAAGCGTCCGACCGGGCTTTTTCCGCTGTGCGATACAGCGTTTCCCCAAACTGAAACAGGTCGGACACAGCGCCGCCGTCGCCCAGATGGGAAACGGCGGCGGACAGCGCGGCAACCCGGCCGGCCGGCAGCAAGCGGCCGGCGTTGCCGGCGAACTTGGCGGCCAGCTCGGCCGGGGTCAGCGGATGGGCGGGACCGCCGCGTGAGCCGTCGACGCGGTGGCTGAGCACGGCCCCGCCGCGGGTCCGCACGGTGAGCACGGCCGCGAACGCGCGCGGGAACAGCTCCGTCGCCCGTGGATCGGCGCGCACGCGCACCTTGGCCGCGAGCGACAGGCGTACCGGATCGAGATCGGTGAAGTCGTCCAGGCCGACGCCGAGACCGCCGCCGCCGGTCAGCGCGATCGCGATCGCGTACGGCCCGGAGAACTTCGCGTGGTAGCCCGAGCGTGGCCGCGCCTTCTCCCCGGGCGGTTCGGCGATCGTGCGCAGGACGGGCTCGGCCACGCCGAGTTCGATGGACTCCACATCGGAGGCCTCGAGCCCGGCCGCGCGCAGCGTCAGGGCGCAGTCGATGCCGGGATGGGTGAAGTGGTTGGCCGGATACGGCTTGTAGACCGTGCGCAGCAGCTCCCAGCGCTCGCCGAGGCCGTCGGTGACCGCGGCGGCGTCGAACACGCCCGTGTGGGCCGTGAAGAAGCCGAAACGCCCCTCCAGCACGGTCGGCGGGCCGGTGAGCCCTTCCGCGGCCAGGGTCGCCGCGACCACGCCCGAGTGCGCGGCCCAGCCGCAGTGGGCGCGCTTGACCGAGCCGCCGGTGCGGTTGGCTTCGAGCACGCCGGCGCCCATGGAGGCGGCGATGCCGATGGCGTGGGCGATCCCGGCCGCGCCGAGCCCGTAGAGCCGCCCGGCGGCCACGGCGGCGCCGATCGTGCCGCAGATCGAGGTGGCGTGCTGACCGCGCTCGAAATACAGGTTGGCCCCGGTCTCCGGATCGCACCCGGCCATGCCGAGCCGGTTGGTCACCTCGATCCCGGCCGCGATCGCGGCCAGGAGATCGTCCGAACCGGCGGCCTGAGCGGCGGCGAGCGCGGCGGGCACCACGGAGGCGCTCGGGTGCAGCACGGACGGCAGGTGGGTGTCGTCGTAGTCGAGCGAGTGGGCGAGGGTTCCGTTGACCAGCGCGGCCGACGGGGCCGGCAGGCGGTCGCCGGAGCCGAGGGCGGTCGCCTCGGGCGTGCCGCCCCACCGGCGGGCCGCGGCCAGGCCGGCCGGCGCCGCGTCGGCCTCCGGATCGGCGTAGGCGGCCAGGGCGTTGCCGAGCACGTCGAGGATCCGCCCCGGCACGTCGGCCCGGACGGCCGGGGGCAACGACATCCCGGCCGCGAACTCCCCCAGCGCGGCGGCCAGCGTCACGGCAGGACCGCCAGCGGCCGTACGGGGGAACCGGTCGCGCCGACCAGCCGCAACGGCGCCAGGATGAGCTGGAACTCCTTCACACCCGCGTCCGCGAGGGGATGGAGCAGCATCGTCTCCACGATGTTGATGCCCTCTTCGACGAGCAGGATCCGGTGCACCGGCAGCGAGGCGTGGCCCACCCGGGGCGCGATCCGCTCGTACGCGATCGTCTCCCCGCCGGTGACCGCGATCTCCCGGGCGGCGAGCCAGCGCGCCGCCCCGGCCCCGACGCCGGGGACGCCGGACGTCGCGCCCACGAAGGCCGCGCCGTCGGAGAACAGCCGCGACCAGCCCGTACCGACCAGGACAGCGTCCCCCGGATTGATCTCGAGGTCGCCCGCCGCCGCGACCAGGTCGGCCACCGTCACCTCGTAGCCCGCGGGCAGGACCGGCACCCCGTGCACGGCCGCGACGTCCAGGAACAGGCCCCTTCCGACGTACGGGGTGAACTCGTCGATGCCCAGGCGCGAGAACCCCGCGTCCGACTGCACGTCGGCCGCCACCACCCCGCCGTGCAGCAGGCCGTCCTGCGACACGTGGGCCAGCGCGTCGACATGCGTACCCACGTGGGTGCCGAGGACCACGATGTCGTTGGCCGCCGAGCCGCCGCCGGCCCGCACGTGGTCGCCGTGCCGCCGCACCAATGCGTGCTGATAGGCGGGATGGTTCGGCGACTGCGGCATGCCCCGGCGCATCGGCTGGGCCAGATCGAAGACCTTCACGTCAGACAACCCCCTCGTCGCGCAGTTTCCGTCGCTCGACCTCGCCGTATCCGAGGCCGGCCAGCACCTCGTCGGTGTCGGCGCCGTGCGGGCGGCCGGTCCACGCGATGCGCCCGGGCGTCCGCGAGAGCCGGTAGAGCGGCGCCGGCATCCGTACCGGCCCCAGCACCGGGTCCTCGGCCGTCGTGACCGAGTCGCGGGCGGCGAACTGCGGATCGGCGAAGACGTCGGCGATGTCGTAGACGGGCGCGACCGCGGCCTGCGCCTCGTCGAAAGCCGCCGTCACGGCGGCCAGGTCACGGGCGGCGATCCAGGACCCGACCGCCTCGTCGAGCTCGTCGGCGTGCGCGGCCCGGCCGACCCCGGTCGCGAACCACGGCTCGGCGATCAGATCGGGGCGCCCGACCAGGCGCAGCACGCGCTCGGCGATGGCCTGCGCGCTCGTGGAGACGGCGACCCAGCGGCCGTCGGCGGTGCGGTAGGTGTTGCGGGGCGCGTTGTTGACCGACCGGTTGCCGGTGCGGCGCTGCACCACGCCGAGCTGGTCGTAGACCATCGCCTGCATGCCGAGCACGGTCAGCATGGGCTCGGCGATGGCCAGGTCGATCACCTGCCCGCCGCCGCCGTGCGCGTCGCGGTGGTACAGCGCCGTCATCACCGCCTGGGCGCAGGTCAGCGCCGCGATGCCGTCGGCCAGGCCGAACGGCGGCAGCGTGGGCGGCCCGTCCGGCTCGCCGGTGATGGCCGCGAAGCCGCTCATCGCCTCGGCCAGGGTGCCGAATCCGGGCCGGGAGGCATAGGGGCCGAATTGCCCGTACGTCGTGACACGCGCGACGACCAGATGAGAGCCCAGCGAAGCCGGGTCGAGGCCCCAGCGCTCCAGCGTGCCGGGCCGGAAGTTCTCGATGAGCACGTCGGCCCCGGCCAGCAGGCGCCGGAACACCTCGGCGCCGCGCGAGAGGTCCAGCGTGATCGTGCGTTTGTTGCGGCCGAGCATCGTCCACCACAGCGGCACACCGTCCTTGGCCGGGCCGTGCCCGCGCGCGGGATCGCCCTTGGCCGGATGCTCCACCTTGATGACGTCGGCGCCGTAGTCGCCCAGGATCGTGGCCGCGAGCGGCCCGGCGAAGAGCGTCGACGCGTCCACGACGCGGACGCCGTCCAGCGGTGTCATGGCGCCACCCTAACCGCTCTGTTCCGCTTACGGAAACCTCGTTACAGTGTGCGAAACACTTGTCAGGAGGTTCGGATGAGCCGCTACGAACTGGTGGTCCGCGGAGGGACGCTCGTCCTGCCCTACCTGGGGGAGATCCGCGCGGACCTGGCCACCAAGGGCGGCCGGGTGGCCGCGATCGCCGAGGACATCCCGGCCGCCGAGGGCGACGAGGTGCTCGACGCCGAGGGCAAGCTCGTCTTCCCGGGCGCGGTGGACGCCCATTTCCACCTCGGCATCTATCGCCCGCTCGAGGTCGACGCGGCCGAGGAGACCCGCTCGTCGCTGGTCGGCGGGGCCACCACGGTCCTGTCGTACTTCCGGACGGGCCAGCACTACCTCAACAAGACCGGGCCGTACGGCGAGATCCTGCCCGAGGTGCTCGCGGCGGTCGGCGGGAAAGCCTGGACCGACTACGGTTTCCACCTCGCGCCGATGGACACCGCGCAGGTGCGCGAGATCCCCGATCTGGTCGACGGGCACGGCGTCAGCTCGTTCAAGTACTACATGTTCTACAAGGGCTTCAACCTCGCCGCCGACTCGCGCGACGCCAAGGCGTTCACGATGAGCGACGAGTACGACCTGGGCCACCTCTACCAGCTCATGGAGGCGGTCGCGGCGGCCGACGCCGCCACCGGCCGCCGGGTCTCCCTCTCGCTGCACTGCGAACAGGCCGAGCTGATGCGGCTCTTCATCGACCGCGTACGGGCGGACGGCGACCCGCAGACGCTGCGCGCCTACTCCGACGCCCGCCCGCCGCTGACCGAACGCGTCGCGATCGGCGAGGCGACCACCCTCGCCCGGGCCACCGGCTGCCCGGTCAATCTTCTGCACCTGTCGTCCGGTGAGGCGCTGGCCGCCGCCAAGGAGGCCCGGACCGCGCTGGACGCGCGGCTGGAGGTCACGCTGCACCACCTGTGCCTCAACCACGACGAGCTGGACGCCCGGCACAGCCTGGGCGGCAAGGTGAACCCGCCGATCCGCTCGGCCGCCGACAACGCGGCGCTGTGGGACGGCGTGCTCGACGGCACGGTCGACTGGGTCGCCTCCGATCATGCCTGCTGCCTGGAGGAGTCCAAGGGCGACGCGCTCTGGCCGGCGCTGCCCGGCTTCGGTGGCACCGCGCTGCTCTATCCGATCCTGCTCAGCGAGGGCATGCACAAGCGGGGCCTGAGCGCCCGCCGGGTGGCCGAGCTGGTCTCCGGCAACCCCGCCCGGGCCTACGGGCTCGACGGGCGCAAGGGCAATCTGCTGGTCGGCTACGACGCCGACCTGACCGTGGTCGATCCGGAGCTGGAGCAGGAGGTCACGGCCGAGCTTCTGCTGTCCGGGCAGGACCACTGCCCGTTCGAGGGACGCAAGGTCCGGGGCTGGCCCGTGGCGACCGTGCTGCGCGGCCAGGTGGCGTACCACCAAGGAAATGTGATCGGCGAGGCGCGCGGCAGCTATCTGGCCCGATAGAGAAGCCGGCGGCCTTGGGGCCGCCGGCCCTGGCCCTACATGCCGTCGCCGCTCCAGGGGCCACGCGAGCGCGAACGGACCGGCAGCGTCGAGACGACGGGCGCGTGGCTGTGCTCGTCGTAGTTCTCGGCGTGCCCGCCCCACTTGATCCACTCTTCGGTGGTGTACCAGTTCACCAGCTCGCCGTCCGACCGGATGATCCAGTCGATGTCGGTCTCGGCGACGAAGTGGCCGTGCTTCACCCCGGCCGGGCGGAAGCAGTACGTGCCCTCGTCGATGTCGCCGAAGTTGTACGCCATCCGGCCGCTCAGCGTGTAGAACTCCTCGTAGCACGGGTGATGCGCGAGGCGGTGGTCGGTCCAGCCCTGGGGGGCGCGGATCAGCCGGGTGTAGAAGCCGGTCTTGGGGTCGCGGTGCAGCAGCTTGATGTAGAGCGGCGTGAGGGGCCCGATCGTCGGCGCGGCAACCCATTCCTGCTTCTCGGCGTCGACGACGGTCGCCGCGCCCTCCTCGGTGGCCCGGGCGTCGGGGTCGAAGCCGCAGTCGCCGTACTCGCGCCAGTGCAGCACGCGCGAGCCTTCACGAACCTTGAGCCAGTCCATCCGTACGCCCTTGGGCACCTGCACATAGCCGCCCGGCCCGAGCTCGACACCGCCGTACGTCAGCGAACCCTCGACAACGTAGAACTCCGTGTCCGCGTGCGGAACACCCGGCCCGCGGCCCCAGTCGGCCGCCGCGTGCAGCGCCAGCGACGACGATCCGTCCTCCTCGTCGGTCGACAGCCGCCGTTCGAAGATCTTCCCCTCGCCGTACGGAAGCTCGGCCGTATGAAAGATGTAATCGTCCTCGTGAATCAGCTCGACGTGTGCCCTCACGGTGCGCTCCTCAGTTCGCGTTTCAACACCTTGCCGGCGGCGTTGCGGGGCAGCGCCGCGACGAATCGGAACCGCTTGGGCACCTTGTAGCCGGCCAGGCGGCCCCGCAGATGCGTCTCCAAGGCGCCGCTGTCCACCTGCTCACGGCAGACCAGGTACGCCACCACGCGCTCGCCCCACTGCTCGTCCGGCTCGCCGACCACCGCGGCCTCCGCGACCGCGCCGTGGGTCAGCAGGACCTCCTCGACGTCGCGCGGGTAGACGTTCACGCCGCCGGTGATGATGACGTCCTTGACCCGGTCCACGATGGACAGGAAGCCCTCGCCGTCCGCGACCACGATGTCGCCGGAGGTGAGGAAGCCGTCGGCGGTGGTGCAGGCGGCGGTCGCCTCCGGGTTGTCGTGATATCCGTTCATCAGATACGGGGAGCGGCTGTACAGCTCTCCGGGCTCGCCCGGCCCGACGGGGTGGCCGCCGGGGCCGACGATCCGCACCTCCGTGGCGAACCACGGATGGCCGACCGTTCCGGCCTTGCGGCGGGCGTCGGGCGGGCGCAAATTGCTGATGACGCCGGCCTCGGTGGAGCCGTAGAGCTCGTGAACGCCGGCGCCGGGAAAGGCCTCGAACACCCACTCCTTGAGGACCTTCGGCAGCGCCGCGGCGTTGAAGTAGAGGGTGTCCAGGGTCGGCAGCTTCGGGACCTTCTCGATGGAGGCCCGGATCAGCTGAGCGTGGGTGGGCACGAGGAAGACGGATTGGGCGCCCTCGCGCTCGATCTGGTCGAGCAGGCCGTCCGGGCTGAACGAGCGCAGCATGCTGACGGTGGCGCCGCAGTAGACGCCCGCGTAGGCGAAGGCGAACCCGGCCCCGTGGTACATCGGGGCGACGGCGATGGTCCGGCGGCCCGGGCCCAGGCCCCATTCGAGCGCGGTGGCGTAGAAGGTGAGGCACCGCGAGCGGTGGGAGACGAGGACGCCCTTGGGGTCGCCGGTCGTGCCGGCGGTGTAGGCGATGCAGAACGGGTCGCGCTCGTCGACGGGGATACACGGATCGGCGGCCGGCGCCGCCGCGAGCCAGCGTTCGTATTCCGGGCCGAGCGCGTCGCCCCCGAGGGAGACGAGACGCTCGGCGGCCTTGTCGGAGACGGCCCGGTCGGCGATCAGCACCCGGGCCCCGGAGTGCCGCAGGATGAACTCGGCCTCCGGCGCGGTCAGGCGCGGATTGACCGGGACGAGCACGAGGCCCGCTTTCGCGATGCCGGCCGCGATCTCGGGGTATTCGAGGCGGTTGCCGCTGAGCAGGGCGACACGGTCGCCGGTCGTCAATCCGTACGACAGAAGGGCGTTGGCGACCCGCGAGGACCGCTCGTCGAGCGCGGCGTAGGTGAGCCGCCGGTCGCCGTCGATGACGGCGGTCGCGGCCGGTGTGGCCCGGCCGAACTCGCGCACCCCACCAGCGATCGTCAGATCCGCACCACCGGGCCGCAACATGCCAGAATGGAAACACCGTTTCCCTTCTGGCGCAAGAGAGGTCTCAAGCGGGGAAGTTCCCGGCCCGGCCGAGCTGGGCGGGCACGGTCGCGAGGCCGAGCTGCTCGCCGATCCACGTGCCCACGGCCGCGGCGGCGGGCACGTCGACGCCGGTGGGTTCGCCGCTCCGGTTGAGCAGGTAGGCAAGGTCCTCGGTGGCGATGTTCCCGGTGGCGGCCGGGGCGAAGGGACAGCCGCCGATGCCGCCGAGGCTGGCGTCGAGCGCCTGGAAGCCGGCCGCGGCGGCGGCGATCGCGTTGGCGTAGCCGGTGTTGCGGGTGTTGTGGAAATGGGCGCGGAGCGGGGCTCCGGAGACCTCGCGGACGGCGGCGGCCAGGGCGGCCACCTGAGCGGGGACGCCGACGCCGATCGTGTCGGCCAGGCAGAGCTCGTCGAAATCGTCCCCGGCGGCGGCGACCACGTCGCGGACGCGCTCCGGGGTGACCTCGCCCGAGAAGGGGCAGCCGAAGGCCGCGGCGACGGTGAGCGTGACACCGAAGCCCTCGGCCCGGGCGCGGGCGGCGACAGCGCGGAAGCCGGACAGGGACTCCGTGGTGGGCACGCCCTGGTTGCGCCGGGAGAACTCGTCGGTCGCCACGACGACGTAGTTGATCTCGTGGGGCCGGTGGGCCAGGGCCAGGGCCCGGTCGAGACCGCGGGCGTTGAGCACGAGGGCGATGTAGCGAACGCCGTCCGGGCGCGGGACTCTTTCGAGGACGGCCTCGGCGTCGGCCATCTGCGGGACGCGGTCAGGACGGGCGAAGGCGGCCACCTCGAGACGGCGCAGCCCGGTGGCGATCGCCCGGCGTACGAAATCGGTCTTGGTCTCCGTGGACAGCACGCGCTTCTCGTTCTGCAGGCCGTCGCGCGGGCCCACCTCGACGATCTCCATCTTCGATCCCCTGTTCCGTCTAGCGAAACGCTGTTTCGCGAGTATAGGGTGGCCGCGTGAGAGCGCCTGCCGGGATAAAGTGAGTGATGCCGGATCTCGATCGAGACTATGCCGCCGCCGGTTTCGCCCGGCGTCTCGGCTGGGGTGTGCGCCCGGCCGTGCTGCTGGTCGACCCCGCGCTCGCCTATACGGACGCCGGATCGCCGCTCCACCTGAAGACGGGCCAGGACGCGGCCGTGGCCATGGAGGCTCTGGCCTCGGCGGCGCGCGCGGCCGGCGTGCCGGTGGTCTGGACGCGGGTCCACTTCGCCGACGAGTCCTGCGCCGAGGCGCCGCTGTTCGCGGCCAAGGTGCCGGCCCTGTCGGTCTTCGCCGGGGGAAGCCGGCTCGCCTCGTTCGCGCCGCCGCTCTCCCCCGCGCCCGGCGAGCTGGTGGTGGTCAAGCATTACGCGAGCGCGTTCGCCGGCACGTCGCTTGCGGCCTGGCTGACCTCCCACGGCGTGGACACGCTGGCGATCGGCGGTTTCTCGACCAGCGGTTGCGTACGGGCATCGGCCCTCGACGCCTTGCAGAACGGCTTCCGCCCCATGGTCGTGAGGGAGGCCTGCGCCGACCGCGATCCGGGCCCGCACGAGTCCAACCTGTTCGACCTCGACGCCAAGTACGCGGACGTGATCCCCCTCGACGAGGCAGTCAGGGAGCTGAGCGAACGCGGTCAGGTGCCGGCCAGGAAGTAGCCGGCCCACGAGCGCGCCTGCCGGTCGACGGTGAAATACCTGAAGTCGCCCGCGGCTTCGCACTCGGCCAGGTAGCCGAGCGCCTCGGCGGCGAGCTCCGAGCCGTCGGCCGCCAGGTGCGCCTTGGTGGCGTCCAGGCCCGCGCCGCAGAGCAACTGGACATCCAGGGCGCAGTGGGCGTCCCAGCTGGATTCCTTGGCCTGCCAGATGACCAGCACATCGTCGAGCCGGCCGGTGTTGAACAGCTGGACGCAGGACAGCTTCATCAGCTCGGTGTCCTGATCGTCCTGGAGGAGCTCCGCTTCGGCACGCAGGATGTCCCGGATTTCCTCGAGGTCGCCGTCCGAGGGCCGAAGGCCGAAGCGGCGAAGACTCTCATCGACGTCCACGAGCGCCAAAGCTTACGGGACCGGCGCGGCCACGCGGGCGCTCAACCGGGAGACCCCAGCCGAGCGCCAGCGGGTCAGGTGCCGCTCAGGGTCAGGTGCCGCTCAGGGTCTGGATGACGCCGGTGGTCAGCAGGTTCTGGTAGTAGGCGCCGCCCGGGTAGTAGGTGGCGGTGGTGGAGCCGGAAATCGCGTCGTTGGCCCAGGCCACGGCGAAGGTCTGCAGGGCGGCCACGTTCGCCGGCTGGGAAGTGCCGTTCAGGACGGTGCACAGGCCGTCGGTGCTGGCGCCCTCGGCGTCGCAGTGGCTGCCGGTCGTCAGGCGTACGCCCAGGAACGGGCGGTCCAAGCCGTCGGTCAGGACGGCCGTGCCGCTCGCGTTGCTGTTCGCCAGGTACGGCGGCGAGGAGATGGCGTAGATCGGCAACGAGGTCGCGGCGAGGCCACTGATCGCCGACGGGAGGTTGTTGCCGAGGGGCGACTTCACCGGGTCGAGGAGCTGGAGGTATCCGAGCTTGGCGAAGGCGCTGGGGTGCGCCGTGCGGAGCCGGTTGGCCACGTACGCCGCGGCCTCGCCGCCCGCCGAGTGGCCGGCGATCACGTACTTCGCCGGCAGCGCCGTGCCCGTGCGGCCGGCGGTCGCGGCGGCCGTGGCGTAGCTGCGGGCCAGGTTTCCGTTCGGGTTGGCGGCGTCGCCGAGCCAGGTGGCCACGCTGTTGAGGAACGGCGTGTTGTTGCCGATGTTGTTGACCGTGCAGCCGTAGATGTCGGCCGAGGGCAGGGTGGGCGCGAAGACCAGGAAGCCCGCGGCGGCGTACCTGGTCGCCAGGTCCTGGACGTTGCCGTTGGAACGGCTGAAACCGTGTTGCAGATAGACGAGCGCCTTGGGGGTGCCGGACGGGAAGTACCAGTCGGCGGCGGGACGATACGTGAAGACCCAGCAGGGGACGTCGACAGTGGTGCTGACCTGGGTGTACGTGGGAGCGGCCTGAGCGGGGGCGGCCGCGAGCAGGGTACCGGCGAGGGCCAGAGCAGCGAGGAAGCGTTTCACGAAACCTCCAGTTGTCACGCTCTACGAAACGGCGTTTCCATTAGCGGGCCTCGATGCGACGGCTGTCAAGTACGGTGAGCCGATGGGCACCGACAAGTGGGCGAGCTGGCTCCTGACCAGGCGTGACGGAGGTTCGGCGACGCTGCGTGACCGGCACGCGCCGGACCTGGAGGCGTTACGCGACGGAGTGCTCGATCGGGCCGGCCTGGAAACGGACGATGTGGTGCTCGACGTGGGCTGCGGGACGGGGCTGATCGCCTTCGGCGCCCTGGAGCGGCTCGGACCCGGCGGGCGCGTGATCTTCAGTGATATTTCGCAGGATCTGCTGGACGAATGTCGCCGCCGGGCCGGTGAGGACGCGCGGTGCCGCTTCGTGCGGGCCGATGCGTCCGATTTGTCGGCCATCCCGGACGGCACAGTGGACGTGGTGACCACCAGATCGGTGCTGATCTACAGCACCCGGCGGGAGCGGGCCTTCGCCGAGTTCTTCCGGGTGCTGCGGCCGGGCGGCCGGTTGTCGATCTTCGAGCCGATCAACCGGTTCTCGTCCCGCTACCGGCCCGGGCAGCTCTACGGCACGCCGCGCGCGACCGAGGTCGACGATCTGCTGGCCAAGGTGGTCGAGCGATTCCGCACCGCGTCGGACGACGATGTCCTGATCGGTTTCGACGAGCGCGATCTGCTGGATTGGGCCCACAGCACCGGATTCGGCGCGATCGAGCTCGATTACCGGGCCCAGATCGACGCGCCGGGCGAACCGTTCGCGGATTGGGAGGGCCTGAAAAGGACGGCGCCCAATCCGCTGGCGCCGACCTACGGCGAGGCGATCGAGGCCGCACTCACGCCGGCCGAACGGGAGCGGCTCGACGCTGCGATGACGGCCCTGGAAGGTACTCCGGTGCGGCGGACGCTCGCCGTGGCGTACCTTCGCGCAGAGAAAGAACTCAATGCGTGATGACTCGGCTACCCATTGCCACGATTTCACCATTCGAAATCGGCTGAAGGACTAGCCTCCGAGTACTACGCACGCGCGTACTTGAAGGAACGCGAATCCACGACAGAATCACTCCTATGACGTACGGAAAGAAGGATCTTCCCTACCCATACTGTCTGGATTTTTCGGGAATCGTCACCCGGGTCAAGGGCGTTCGCGAGTCCACCCGGGCCGCGCTGGTGAACTCGCTCAAGGTCGCGTCCTACCTCAAGGCGGGATCGAACCTGGTCGAGCGCAATCTCGGCGCCGGCGAGCGGGTCACGCCCAACGGGGACGGCCGTAAGCAGTACTGGTCGGGGCTGAGCTTTCTGACCGAGCGCGCGCTGTCGCGTGAGGTGGCCGAGCTCGATCCGCCGTTCCTGCGGCAGAAAGGCGCCGGGCCCTATCGCTCGACCTGGGCCAGCCACGACGACTACCTGAACGACCTGCTGACCTTCCTGCTGCACGCGGCGAGCTACGACCCGCAGTACGGGGCCGAGATGGAGACCCGCGGCGACTGGCTGGTCGAGGAGGACAGCTTCGTCGACGCGGTCTACCGCTCGGCGTACCAAGAGCTCATGACGATCTGCCGGATGCCGCTGTTCCGCCTGCAACTGATCATGGTGGCCACGGCCGACCGCAACGACGGCATCCACACGGCCATCGCGAACAACTACCGCGGCGCGCTCGAGCCGTGGATGAAGATCTACGACACCACGATCTCCTCGCGCGGCCTCCAGCTGCGCAAGGGCATCACCATCGAGCAGTTCACCAACATCATCGCCGCGGTCCTCGAAGGGTTCGCTGTCCGCCACATGGGTGATCCCGGAGCGGGGGTCGTGGAGGACAACCTGTTGGGTATGGCGATTCTCGGCATCATGAGCAGCTACCTCGAACCGGCCGATGAACCATCCGGGCTCACCCTCCGTGAACTGTTCGAGGGCGGACCTGACGACGGGGAGCCGAGATGACCAGCACCACCGAGCCGGCTGCGGCCGCGCGCGAACCCTCCTGGTGGGGCCGCCAGGGCGATCTGATCATGCGCCGGCCGTTCAACGAGTGGACGTTCACGCACATGAACTGGCTGATGCCGACCGAGCGGGTGGCCCGTGGCCCGTTCCGTTCGCCGCTGCCGTTCGACCCGCACCCGCTCGACCTGACCTACCGCTTCGAGGACGACGACTACAGCCTCGCCGACCTGCACCGCCGCACCTTCACCACCGCCTTCGTGGTGCTGCACCACGGCGCGATCGTGCACGAGACCTATCCGGGCGCCTTCGCCGGGCCCCGTACCCGCATGCAATTGTTCTCGATCTCCAAATCGGTGACCTCGCTGCTCATCGGAATAGCGCTGAACGATGGCGTCATCGGCAGCGTGAAAGACCGGGTCACCGACTATCGTCCCGATTTCGCCGGTACGGCGTACGAGGAGAACACGCTCGCCGACCTTCTCGACATGAGCAGCGGCGTGGGCGACCTGGAAACCTGGGAAGTGGCCGACAGCGGCATCAAGAGATTCGAACAGGCCGTCATGGGCGGCGGCGACGTCGCGACGGTGGTCCGCGCGGCCGAACGGCGCGCCCCGGCCGGTGAGAGATTCAATTACTCGACGTTCGACGCGCAGATTCTCGGCTGGGTTCTGGAAGCGGCGACGGGCAAGAGCATCGCGGCGTACGCCGAGGAGCGCCTCTGGCGTCACCTGGGCGCCGACCGCGACGCGTACTACTGGCTGACCCGGGCCCGGCCGCGCACCGCGATCGGCGCCGGCTCGTTCAACGCCACCGCCCGCGACCTGGCCCGCCTCGGCCAGCTGATGGTCGACGACGGCCTCGCCAACGGCCGCCAGGTCGTGCCCCGCGACTGGGTGCGGCGCAGCCGGGGCTCCGAGGAACCCCAGCTCGCCGTGGGTGCGCTCGGCCCCTCCGGCTACGACCACTACGGATACGCCAACCAGTGGTGGACGCTGGGCACCGAGTGTTTCCAGGCCTTCACGGCCCTCGGCGTCCACGGGCAGTACCTCTACGTCGACCCCACCGCCGACGTGGTCATCGTGAAGTGCAGCGCGTGGCCGACGCAGGACGACGAGAGCCGCGACCGGGAGACCGTCGCCGCTCTGCGCCGCGTCGCCGACCATTTCGCGATAACGCGCTAGCAATTCCCCTTTAAAGCTTCCGGGCCGCGCCCCTTGCGGCCCGGAACCCGTTCTGCCCATTTTTCACCGGAATCGAAAGGGAAAGTCGATGCACCCTGCCCTGAGACGGCTGGCCATTGCGGCCACCATAATTCTCAGTGTGTCCCTGTTCTCCGCGCCCGCGAAAGGCGCGGTATTAGCCGGAACCGTTCTCACGAACGTCACGGCCACCCTTCCGGCCGAGCTTTCCCCGCTGGCCACCGGAAAGCGCATCTCCTATGTGACGACAAATGTCAACGGCGGCGTCATCACCGCGACCGGTCTCGTCCTCACCCCGAAGACCGGGAAGAACAACAAGACGGTGGCCTGGGGTCACGGCACGACCGGCCTGGCCGACCAATGCTCCCCCTCGGCCAGCCAGTCCGTCTTCTGGCCCGAGGCCCGCGCCGCGATCGCCGAGCTGCTGCGCCGCGGCTGGACGGTGACCGCGCCCGACTATCCCGGCCTCGGCACCCCCACCTCCCACCCGTACCTGATCGGCAACAGCGAGGCCCGCTCCATCATCGACAGTGTGAAGGCCGCCCGGCGCATCGACACGGCGTTGAGCACGCAGTACGTCGTGGACGGGCACTCGCAGGGCGGACAGGGCGCCCTGTTCGTCAACCAGATCGCCCCCTCGTACGACAGCCCGCTCGTGCTGCGCGGCACCGCGGCCATCGCCCCCGTCTCCAACGCCGACCTGTTCGCCCCCGTCATCCCCGGCACGGCCGGTCAGGGCTATCTGGTGATGGGCCTCTACGGCCTCCAGGCGGTCGACCCGAGCGTCAACCCGAACAATCTTCTGGCGCCGCCCGCCCGCCAGAAGGTGTCGGTGCTCCAGTCCGGCTGCCTCTACCAGATCCTGGACGCCTTCGCCCCGCTGACCGCCGAGGAGCTGCTCGTCGGCGGCGCCCTGCCGGACGCGGTCGTGACCAAGCTGGCCCGATACTTGAACCCCGGCCAGAGCGCCACGAGCGCCCCGATCCTGCTGGTGCAGGGAACGGCCGACGAGGCCGTGCCGTACATCTTCACGGCCGGCCCGCTGATGACCCAGCTCGGCGCCTACGGCCAGCCTGTGACGTACACGGAGCTCGACGGAGCCACCCACGACGGCGCCGTTTTCCAGAGCACCACCCTGGTCGCCGACTGGATCGCCGCACGCTTCACCTGATCCACCACGCCCACCCCACCATGACAGCGTCCCGGGCGCACGACCCCCTCGCCCGGGACGCTGTCGCGCCGTGAACCGGCCGTGCCCGAGGAAGCAGCCGCCCCGCCGTCGACGTCGAGCTCCGCGGCGCCGCATGACTCACCGGCCGGCCAGGGAAGCCCATCGAAGACGCCCGACGCCACCGCCTTCCTCATCGGACTGGTCAGCGCCCTCCTGACCTGGGCTCAGCTTCCGCCGGCCCGCGCGGCGCTCATCACCGGGGCCATCGTCCTGCTCCTCGGTGGGTTCCTTGTTCACCGCCACATCGGCGGGACCGTATTCAAATGGTCCCTCATCGGCGCGTGCGCGATCGGGATCGTCAGCTGCCTGGTTCTGGTTCAGGCCGTCCCCGCCGACACGCCGGACGACAAGCCCGTGACGCCGCCCACCACCGTCACGACACCTCCGGCGTCGACGCCGGCAACGAGCTCCCCTCCTCCTCCTGAGACGACATCGCCGTCACCGACCGGCTCAGGTCCGGTCGTACGAGAGCGAGAAACCTCGAGCCTCAATGAGGCGATCTCGAGAACTTTCCTGAAGGGAAGCATTCGAGTGGGCGTACCAACCGTCGAAGACTCCTACTCATCGGTCACGATTGCGACAGAGTCCTTCGAATGCCGCAACTATCTTGATCCGGGCGAATCCATGGTCGTCTCGGGCCGGGACGCTACATGGATACGGGTTGCTCTTCTGGCCATCAAGGATGCTGAGTCGGTGACGATCGAGGTTTCGCGCGGGACGGGTGAACCACCTTCCGGGCAGGAGTGCCGGTAGAGCTGTGTCGCGGCCTTGACGTCGAAGACGCCGTCAGCCGGTCAGCTCCTGCTAGCTCCCGCCATCGGCGGTGCCTGGAGCAGCCGGCTACCTCACGACTGGCGGTGGACGCACCGCGCCACCAGGAAGACCGGCAGGCGGGCGGCCTCGCGCCGGGCCGGGTCGGTCTTCCAGCTCTCGGGCGCCGGTGGCTCGCTCATCGCCGTGATGTGCAGGCCGTTGCGGGACAGCTCGTTGACGTACGTGGAAAGCGTCCTGTGGTTGGCCCCGACCTGCCGCCGCAGGGTGGCCCGCTCGTCGCCGGTGATCCAGAAGCCCTCGCCGGTGTAGTCGCCGCCGGGCGGCCATGAACCCGCGACGGCCGGCGTCCCCGCGAAGCAGGGGTGCAGGATCGAGAAGGTGAACGAGCCGCCGGGGCGCAGGAGCCGGCCGGCCTCGGCCAGCGCCCCGCTCAGGTCGTCGATGTCGGAGAGCCCGAAGTTGCAGACCGCCGCGTCGAACGACGCGTCCGGCAGCTCGCTCAGATCGGCCGCGTCCGCGTGCACGTAACGGATCGACGGCGGCCCGGCCGCGCGCGCCTTGGCCAGCAGCGCCGCCGACAGGTCGACGCCGGGTCGTCCGGGTCGGAGAATCCGGCGTCGTAGAACTCGGCCACCGCGTCATATCGAGCGTTCACCATGCGCTCGACCGTAGGCCCACCGCGCCCGTGCGGGCGCGGCGGGCCCACCGCGTCACTTGTGCAGGTCGAGCCAGACCAGGCGGTGGTCCGAGGTGGGGAAGCCGTTGACCGGGGCCCAGATCGGGTCGTAGACGCCGGTGAGGCGGGACAGCGGGTCGGACTGCTTCGGCCAGAAGACGCCGGCGCCGGTGACCTTCAGGCCCTTGCGGGGCAGCACGTAGTCGGCGCGCAGGTTGCCCGGTGCGGTGTCGGCGAAGTCGGCCGTGTCGTAGCGCGGATCGCCCTTGTGGGTGGCGTTCGCGCCGCCCTGCAGGGCCGCCGCCTCGGCCGCGCCGGCGCTCGACGGCCGGGTGCGGCTGTTGATGAGCGGGTGGGTCAGCAGCTGGTCGACGGCGCCCTCGTACGAGTCGCCGTCGAGCGGGTCGGCGTTCTGGTCGCCGGCGATGACGAAGTCCTGGCCGCGCTTCAGGCCGCCCCGGTGGCCCTTGTCGTCGTAGATGTACTTCGCCCCGTTGACGTAGTCGGCCCAGAAGCGGATCTCGTCGTGGTTGCGGCGCCCGTTACGGTCCTCGGGGCCGTCGAACGTGGGCGGCGTCGGGTGCGAGACCAGGAAGTGCAGGGTCTTGCCGTGCACGCGGACCGGCACGTCCCAGTGGCTCTTCGACGACAGCCGCAGCGCGGCCTGCTCCTCGGCCGAGTAGTAGTCGGTGGGCAGCAGGTTGCCCGGCATGTCCTTCCACTTGAACTGCTGGAAGGTCCGCACGGCCGAGCGGTCGATCGGGTACTTCGAGTAGACGACCATGCCGTACTGGCCGGGGAACAGCCCGAAGCCGTACGAGTCGTCGCCGTAGGCCTGATCGCCCGGCGTCGTGTCGATGACGCCGTTGTTGTTCAGGTCGAAGCCCGACGGGACGCCCGTGTTGGAGGGCGCCACGAACCGGTACGGGTAGCGCTGGGCCGGCGCCCCGTTCTGCGAGACCGCGAGGAAGTTCCGGGCGAACAGATCGGCCGCGGCCGGGTCGTAGTCGAACTCGTTGAGCAGCACCACGTCCGGGTGGGCCCGCTGGATGACCTCGGCGACGTTCTTCGCCTGACGGCGGTACACGTCGTCGACGTCCGGGTTGGCCAGGTGCTCGCGCAGCAGCCCCTGCGAGGGGCGGTTGAGCGACAGGTTGTACGTCGCGACGCGCAGATCGCGGTTCCTATGGGCCTCGGCCGGCGCGGACGCGGCGCCGAGGGCCACCGTGGCGAGCACGGCGGTGACCAGAAGACGTCTCATGCTCCCGTCCTATCCGGAGCGACCTTGATCAATCAACCAACACTAAGGTTCGGGCGGTGAACATTTCTCTTTCGGGGCTCGGCGATCTGGTCGGCGGCGCCCGGATCGTCGCGCTCGGCGAGTCGGCCCACCACGTCCGCGAGTACGACCTCGTCCGCCACCAGCTGCTCCAGTTCCTGGTGGAGGAGAAGGGCTTCACGGCCCTGGTCATGGAGTCGGGCTTCAGCGAAGGGCTGGCGCTGACCGCGTGGGACGGGTCCGGCGCGTTCCCCGAGGGCGCGATGACCTATCGCTTCGGCCGCAACCCCGAGATGCGGCACCTGATCGGCTGGGCCCGCCGGCGCGGCGTCGCCTTCTACGGCCTCGACCTGCCCGGCGACCTCGCCTCGATGAGTCCCGCCCTCGACCACCTGGCCAACTTCGAGAACATTGACGGTGTACGCCGCCACGCGGACAAATTCGCCGGCGCGTTCACGATTCCCGCGCTGGCCGCGTACCGCGCCATGCCGCAGGAGGACCGGGACGCCCTGACGCTGGGCCTGGCCGAGCTCAGCGCCCGCTTCGCCGTCCGGCATCGCGGCGCGGCCGAGGCCCGGCACGAGCTGCGCCTGCTGGTGCTGCTCGACCAGATGCTGCGGGCCGCCGACCCTTCTCTCAACGTGCGTGACGCCGCGATGGCGGAGACCGTCGATTGGGTACGCGGTCAGGGCCACCGCAAAATCGTGGTAGCGGCCGCCAACACGCACATCCAGCGTGTCTTCCCGGGCTTCGACGTGCTCGGCCACCACCTGGCCGCCGCGTACGGCGACGACTATCTGGCCATCGGCCTGACCGCGCACGGCGGTGTCACCCCGGCCCGGCGCCCGGCGCCGGACGCGCCCGCCGGCGCCGAGACGGTGGCCGTGCCCCTGCCGCCGCCTGTGCCCGGCAGTGTCGAGGATTTCCTCGGCCCGCGGGCCGTCGTGGCCGACCTGCGCCCGCTGCGCGGCCGGCGCGGCCCGGACCGCGTCCGGCTGCTCGACACCTGGCTCGAAGGGCCGGTCGCCGAGGCGTACGACCTGATCGTGAATGTGCCCGAGATCAGCCCGACCCCGGAAGGAGTCTGGAACGGCGGCCGCTGACCCGCAAAAGGGATAAAATGCACCGTGAACGTCCTACGGCGGGTGCGTGTGACAACCCGGCTGGTCATCGGCTTTCTGCTCCTCTCGCTCTGCGTGGTGGCGGTCGGCGCGGCCGCGCTGTGGTCGGCGCACGGCACCCGGGTCACCGCCACCGAGCTGGCCCGCACGCAGGCCCAGCTCGACGCGGCCCAGCAGCTGAAGTTCCGGGTGACCGACGTCAGCGGATGGCAGGCCGGGTACGCCTTCGACATCGTGCGCGGCGCCAAGGACGCCACGGACGACGACGCCGTCACCCGCTCCGCCTATCTGGCCGCCATGGCGAGTTTCCACGAGGAGCTCGACACGCTGGCCGCGCTGGCGCAGACCCCGGCCGAGCGGGCGGACGTGGCGACCATCCGCAACGGCCTGGCCCAGTTCGAGGACATGGACGACCGGATCATCGCCGCCTACCGGGCCGGCACCCCGGCGCAGACCGAGCTCGCCAACGACCTGGTGGTCGGGCAGGGCCTGGAGATCTACGCGGTGATCCGCAGCGGTTCGGACAGCCTGCTGGCCAGCGCCCGCGCGACCGAGGCGGCCGCCCTCGACCGGGCCCGGCAGACCGCGACCACGACGAGGCGGGTCGCCACCATGGTCGGCCTGGCCGTGCTGTTCCTGTCGGTGGCCCTGGCCGTCGCGCTGGCGTACTCCATCATCAGGCCGTTGACCGCGCTCGGCGACCGGCTGGCCGACATCGCCGAGGGCGAGGGCGACCTGACCAGGCGCCTCGAGACGACCGGGCACGACGAGTTCACCCGGGTCAGCCAGTCGTTCAACACTTTCGTCGGGAAGATCGCCACCACCGTACGGGAGATCGGCGCGTCCGCCGCGACCGTCGCCCACGCCAGCGAGACGCTGACCAAGTCGGCGATCCAGATTCTGGTCGACGCCAAGAAGACGTCACGCCAGTCGGGCGAGGTGGTGCTGGCGGCCGACGAGGTGCTGGGCACAGTCCGTACCGTGGAAACCGGAACCCAGAAGATGAGCGGATCGTTGCAGCGGGTCTCGGCCGACGCGGCCGAGGCGTCGGCCGTGTGCGAGCAGAGCGTGCGGGCGGCCCGCGCCACCCACGAGCTGATCGGCCGGCTCGGCGAGTCGAGCCGCCAGATCGGCGACGTGGTCCAGGCCATCACCGCGATCGCCCAGCAGACGAACCTGCTGGCGCTGAACGCCACCATCGAGGCGGCCCGGGCGGGCGAGTCGGGCAAGGGTTTCGCGGTCGTCGCGGGCGAGGTGAAGGACCTGGCCCAGGAGGCCGAGAGCGCCACCGAGAGCATCACGACGATGGTGCAGAGCATCCAGCAGGACACCGCGGCCGCGGCCTCCGCCGTCGGCCAGATCGTCGAGGTCACCGGCCGCTTCGGCGACTTCCAGGCGACGGTCGCGGCCGCCGTCGAACAGCAGACCGCCGCCACCGGCGAGATGAGCCGCGACATAGCCCAGTCCACCGCCAGCTCGGCCGACATCGCCGAGGCCATCGCCGCCATCTCCTCGGGCGCCGCCAGCACGAGCGACGGTGTCCTCGACATCAAGGCGGCAACACAGGAGCTCTCCGGCCTGAGCAACGACCTGCGCGTCCTGGTGGGCCAGTTCAAGGTGTGAGTCGCGCGTGGGTGAACGAGCCCCGCACGGGCCGGCGGGAGACGACTACCTCGGCATGCTGGGGCCGTCCGGTCCGCGCGGTTGGCAAGGGCTTACGAGCTGACGGTCACGGTGATCGGCTCGGTCAGCCCCAGGCAGATCAGCGCCGACTGGGCCGGCTTCTCCGCGACCAACTGCCGCACCTTCGGCGCGTCGATGCTTGGCGAAGTTGACGTCGGTCAGCGAGTGGCCCAGGTGGGACTCGAGAGCTCGGCGGCAGGGCGACACCGGCGCCGGCCGCGATGGCGGCGCCGGCGGTGACGGCGCCCGTGCGGCGCGACATCGCGCGCTCGTGGGCTCCCCGATATCGGCGGGCCACCCCTCACACCACCCGGACAATCATGTCGAGGCCGCTGTCGGGGTGGTAGCCCCACGACGCGCTGAACGAGCCCCACGTGTCCTGCTGCCGGCCGTCGAGGGCCCGGGTCTGCGCCACGTGCTCCTTGACCGCCTCGGGCACCTGGAGCACGCCGAAAACGCATTCGACGCCCGCGTAGGCGATACCTGAGTAATCCTCCTCCCCGGTGCCGTCCACGGTCAGCGTGGAGCCGTTGTCGGCGATCTCAGTGCCCGTGTGCGTGCTGTCGCAGGTGTCCTGCGCCTCCTGCAGCAGGGCGACGCCGGCGGACCGGCCGCTGACGACGTCGGTGATGACGCCGGCCACGCCGCCGGTGGTGGTCGGCGTGCCGCTCGCGTACGAGATGCCGCCGAACCATCCGCTGCCGAAAAGCACGGCGGCGCCGGCCACGACGGCTGCGGGGGCCAGCCATCGCGGCCGGGGCGACCGGTGGGCATGCCGCTGCGGCGCCGGCGGCCCGGCCGGCCACATGGCGGGGCCGGGGCCGGGGTTGAACTCGAACGTCACGGCGGCGCTCCGGAGGGTTGCTCGGTGGTTGCTGACGAGGATCAGCATCGGCACCGGGACCACGCCGCATGAGCGGCGCCGGGTTGCGACACGGTTGCGGCCGGCCGGCGATCCGCTAGCCGAGGCTTCGGCGGCCCTCGTGCCGTGCCTGCTCCAGCAATCGCTCCAGCGCGGCCTCGCGCCGCCGGGAGTTCCAGCGCAGCAGCAGGATGAGGGCCACCGCCGCCACGAGCACGAGCAGCTGGGGCCACGGGATCACCCACGTCGTCACCGTCACCGGGGTGCTGTTCGACAGGGTGACCGTCGTCTTCACCCGGCCCAGCGCCCAGACGCCGTCGACGTGAGCGGAGGCTGAGGTGGTACCGCCGGGGAGCAGCTCGCCCAGTTCCGTCGATGACGTTCGGCTGCCCAGCAGCGAGGAGACCTCGGCGCGGGCCTGCACGGGCAGGCGGACGTTTCCGGTGTTGGTGGCCGTGTAGGACACCGTGACGGCGCCGGGGCGGAACGGGTTCCACGAGCGCTCGTAACGGGCCTGGAGCTGGTCCGCGGTCGCCTCCGAGCGGATCTCGCCCGAGGCTCGCAGCAGGACGCGGAAGCCGACTCGGCTCTCCACCTGGACGGTGCCCTGCTTGCCGGCGATGGTGGCGGCGATGCCGGCCGGGTGGTCGCCCGGGGTCACCTTGGCCGGGACTGTGATGGTGAACGGGACGACCTTCGTCTCCTGCGGGCCGACCGTCACCGATTTCTGGACGCTGATCCACGTGCCGCCGTCGACCGACTTCTTGTCGGACGGCAGCATGTTGAAGCGGCCCTTGCCGGTCAGGTAGCCGTCGGCCGCTTTCAGGGCGAAGACCGCGCTCGTGTCGCCGAAGTTGCGGACGGCCAGGTGTTCGGTGACGGTCTTTCCGGGGTCGAGGGTCTGCTCGATCCAGCGGCGGCCGTCCGGGCCGTTCTTGCCGGCGGGCTGGACGGTCCAGGTGACGGATCCGGATGCGGGCGCCGCCGCGGCCGGCACGGCCGGCAGCAGGAGGGCGGCGGCGATGACGGCAACGACGACGCGACGCATGGCGAGAATCCTTACTCGAACAGGGAAAGGGTGAGCTTGGCGTGGTACGTGCCGGCCGGGACGTCGGCCGGCGTGCGCAGGTTCAGGCCGGCGTTCACCGTGTAGGCGCCGCCGGTCACCTCGCCCGAGTCGTAGGTGGACACCAGCAGTTCCTGGTCGACGAGACCGACATTGTTGCCGGGCTGCGTGGGCTCGTCCAGGACCGTGACGACCTCCTCGCCCTCGGAGACCAGGCCGGTGTCGCCGCCGTCGAGCAGCTTGGGCTTCCAGCCGAGGTGGTCGGCGGTGATGGCGGGCTTGCCGGCCGCGGTGAAGTCGCTCGAGCTGCCGAGCACGGCCCAGGCCGCTCCGGCCGGGATCTCCTCCAGGGTGCGGGTGTCGGTCACGGTGACCGTCGGCAGCGTGCCGGTGAACTGCCGGACCAGCAGGTCCGAGCCGTCCTCCTTCAGGGCGACCGAGTTGCCGGCGACCGTCAGGGCCAGCACGCCGGGCTCCTTGATCTCGGTGATGTCGACGCTGACGTCGAGTTCGGCCTCGTCGCCCGGGTCGGCCACGGCGGCGGCCGGGAAGACGGCGACGCCGGCGAGCAGCGAGCCGGCCGCGGCCAGGCTGATGCGGGTTCTTCTGTTCATCGGTTCTCCCTTTACGAGCAGTTCAGCGCGGAGTAGGTGGCGGTGATGCCGTTGGCGGTCGCGGTGCCGGCCGGCACCGAGGAGGTCCGTGCGGCGAAGGACTGGTACGCGTTGCCGCCGGCCGCGACATCTTCGAAGACCTTCTTGCCGTACGCCGTGACGAGCTCGACGTCGGTGGCGGCGTCCCCCTCGTTGCGGGCGGTCACGGCGACGTACGCCTTCCCGGCGACGCACCGCGGCTGGGCCGTCACGGTGAGCGCGGGCCGGGTCTCGTCGGCGAAGGCCCGCCACTCGGTGACCGCGACCGCCGAGTAGGTGGTGCCGTTGCCGTTGGCGGTGATGGTGGCGCGCAGCCGGGAGGTGGTGACCGGGTCGAACGTCACCTTGTTGAAGGCGGTGCTGCTCGTGCCGTACGCGCTGGGGTTGGTGACGTCGTTCCAGGCCGTGCCGTCCCAGTACTGCAGCTTCCAGCCGTCCGGTTCGGCCACGCCGTCGCCGGTGCCCTTGTTGCTGTCGCGCCAGAACTTGAGCTCGGCGCTCGTCAGCCGGATGGGCCGGGACCAGTCGTACTGGATCCACTGGGTGGCCGGGCGGGTGCCCGACCAGGTGCCCCAGATCTGGGCCTGGCCCGGACTGGCCGGGTCGCTGTCGTCGTTGAGGGCGGAGACGCTGTTCCATCCGGCCGTGTACGAGGCGGTCGGCACGGCGATCGGCCCGACGTTGCCGGTGAGCGGGCCGGACAGGTCGGCCGGGATGACCACCGACTTGGCGGTCTCGAGATTCCCCGCCTTGTCGAGGGCGCGGAACGACACCGTGTGCTTCGACGAGGAGGGCGCGGCGATCGGCCCGGCGTAGGTTGCCCAGGTTCCGTCGCCGAATGTGTACTCGATGCGGGCCAGGCCCGAGGTGGCGTCGGTGGCGGTGACGGTCACCTTCCGGTCGGCCACGGTGCCGCTGCTGGCCGGGGCGATGGCGTCGATGTTCACCGCGAGCGTGGACGCGGCCGAGGTGTTGCCGGCCCGGTCAGTGGCGGTCGCGGTGACCGTGTGCCGCCCGTCGCCGCTGACCGTGACGTCGGTCTGGCGTACCGGCGTGGCCTCGACCGGTGCCCCGCTGTCCACAGTGGTGCGCAGCGTCATCCGCCCGCCCCGGTCGTCCACGGCGGCGGCCCGGACGCGGACGGCCGAGCGGTACCAGCCCTCGGTTCCCGCGCTGCCGCTCGGTGTCAGCGTCAGCGTGGGCGCTGTCGTGTCGCCTTCAGTGTCGGACGGCGAGACGACGGTGACCTCGGCCGTGACCCGGCCGGTGGCATAGCCGAGCACGCTGCCCGAAACCGTGAACTTGCCGGGCTGGGCCACGTCGGCCGGGGTGACCGCGTCCCAGTAGACCGGGGTCTGGAGGCCGTCGACCGGCAACGTGGCCGGCAGGTCGGTCTCGCCGACCTCGACCGTGAGGGCCGGGGCCGTGATCGGCGCGGCGGGCTGGGCCGCCAGAACCTTCCACTCCTCGACCGCGACCGCCGAGTAGGTGGCGCCGTTGGTCGAGGCGTCGAACACCGCCCGCACCTGGGTCGTGGTGACCGCGTCGAAGGTGGTGTTCTGGAAGCCCTGCGTGGCCGTCGGATAGCCGCTGGGGCTGGGCACGTCGGCCCACTGGCCGGTCGTGAGGTCCCAGTACTGGATCTTCCACTTGGCCGGCGCGGCCACACCGACGCCGGTGCCCTGCGGCTGGTCGTTCCAGAACTCGATCTGCGATCCGGCGATCCGCATCGGCTGGTCCCACGTGTACTGGACCCACTGCTGCGGCGGGTTGCTGCCGGTCCAGGTGCCCCACATGTCCGGTGGCAACGGGTTGGCCCGCACGATCTCGTCGTTGAGCGCCTTCACCCAGTACTGCGTGGGCACGGGGTTGTTGGAGACGGTGACCTGCGCGGCCTGGGCGATGTTGGCCCGTGGGCTGCGGTCCGGCTGCTTCACCGGGGTCTGCACGACCTGCTTCATGCGCGGCGGCGACTGGGTGTCGTCCCACTCGACCTTGTCGATCGCCACCGAGCGGCGGAAGTGGTTGCCGCCCACGGCGTCGGCCGTGTGGTAGGCGATGTACCACTGGCCGTCGAACTCGAGGATGCCCGGGTGGCTGGTGGTCGAGGAGACCGGGGTGAGGACGGTACCCCGGTACGTCCACGGCCCCTCCGGGGCGGACGCGGTGGCGTAGGCGATGCAGGCGTGGTAGTTGGCCGGGGTGCACGCCGACGCCGGCCCGGCGTTGTTACCGGCGTACGCCAGGTAATAGGTGTTGTTCCGCTTGAAAAGCCACGGCGCCTCGAAATATCCGGTGGGCGCGGCGATCGAGCGCTGCGTGCCGACCGGGGTCTTCATGTCGGCCTGGTACTCCAGGAAGCGCAGCTGGCCGAACGTCCCCCAGTAGACGAAGACCCGCTGGCCCTCGACCAGGACGGTCGGGTCGATGTTCTGGATGTCGTTGGCGGTCGGGGTGCGCTGCGAGATGAGCGGCCCGCCGATGTGGTCGGTCCACGGGCCGGTCGGGCTGTCGGAGACGGCCACGCCGATGGCGAACTTGTCGGCGGCGGTGCTGACGCGCTCGCTGACCGGGACGTACCAGTAGTAGCGGCCGTCCGGGCCCTGGACGACCTGACCGGCGTAGGCGCGGCCCGGTGTGGCCCACGAGAAGACGGCCTCGGGCCGCATCAGGGACGGGAAGTGGGTCCACTCCCCCTCCGCGACGTCCCCGGTCCGGAAGGCGCCCCACTCGTTCATGATGAAGTCGTTGGTGGTGGGCCCGGCCTCGTCGTGGCCGGTGTAGATGTAGAGCTGGTCGCCGGCCACGAGGGGCGCCGGGTCGGCGGAGTAGTAGGAGCCGTCGGCCAGAATCGGGTTCGACGTGTGGGTGAAGGTGGTCGAGTCGGCCGCTCGGGCGGGCGCGGCGGGGGCTGTGAGGAGCAGCCCGGCCGCGACCATCCCCGCGACCGCTGTTCTCAGCGGTCTCACGGAGGCGATTCCTTCTGGGTCCGGGGTGGCGGCGCCCCGCGAAGGGGCGCCGCCAGGCGATCAGGAACAGCTGATGGAGCCGTACGGGGCGGTGATGGTGGCCGTGCCCTCGACCTTCACGGTCGCCGTGCCCGCGGCGATCTGCGTGGCCCGGCTGGTGAACGACTGGTAGGCGATCTTGCCGGGGGCGAGGCCGGTCACGGTCTTCGTTCCGTACGGGGTGACGAGCTCGACGGTCAGCGGCCGGTCATCGTTGTTGCGGGCGGTGACGGAGACGTACGCCTTGCCGGCGATGCACTGCGCCTTCGCCTCGGCCGTCACCTCATAGGCCTGAGCCGGGACGTCGTAGACCTCCCACTCCTGGACGCCGGGAGCGCCCTTGCCCTCCTCGGTGCCGCTGGCCGTGAGCAGGGCCCGCAGCTTCGTGGTGGTGACCGCCTTGAAGCCGACGGTGTTCCACGAGGTCGCCGAGTTCTCGTAGGCCCCCGGGTTCTCGACGTCCTGCCACGCGCCGGCGGAGGACCAGTACTGCAGCTTCCAGGCGCTCGGCGGGGCGACACCGTTGCCGTCGCCGTCGATGTCATTGGCGAACCAGATCCGGGTGCGGTCGACGGTGACCGGTGAGGCCCAGTCGAGCTGGATCCACTGCTCGCCCACCTGGGGCCAGGTGTTCCACACGTCGGTGTTCGGCCCGAGCGGCCCGGTCGGCGTGACGCCGTCGACCAGGTTGTCCACCGTGAGCCAGCCCGGTGTGTAGGACGCGGAGGCGGTGGCCGTGCGGGCCACGTTCACCGGCGCCTGACCGGCCTCGACCTCGAGGGTGCCGACGGCCGAGGTGTTGCCGGCCTTGTCGACCGAGCGGTATTCGACCGTGGTGGCGGCGGAGCCGATCGGCACCGCGCCGGTCGCCGTCGTCCACTCGCCCGCGTTCAGCCGGTACTGCACCGCCCCGATCCCCGACAGCGCGTCGGTTCCGGTGATGGTGACGGTCCGCTCCCCCGACGAGAAGACGGCTTTCGCGGTCGGCGCGGTGCGGTCGATTCCGACGACCAGCGAGGTGACCGCGGAAACGTTCGAAGCGTCGTCGGTGGCGCGGGCCTTGACCGTGGTCGAGCCCTCGGTGGAGACGGTGACCGGGCCCGTGTAGGCCTTGAAGGCGCCGTCGCCGACCGCGATCTCGATGGACGGGGACTGGTCGCGGTTGTCGGTCGCGGAGGCGGTCACCTTCACGTCGGACGTGGTCCACGACGTGGCCGGGTCGGCGGTCAGGGCCGCGACCGGCGCTGACGTGTCGACCGGGCCGCCGGCGCCGACGGTGACCGTCGCCGTGGCCGTCTTGTCGGTGCCGGCCACCTGGCCGATCGCCTCGAAGGTGCCCGCTTTCGAGTAGGAAGCGGGATCGATCTGCGCCCAGGTGACGCCGATGCCGCTCTGCCGCGAACCGTCGTTGTAGCCGACCGTGACACCGGTGGGCAGGACGGGTGCGACACCGACCGCGGTCGTGACCGCCACCGGGTCGACCGTGTTGATCTGCACCGGGGCGCTGCCGCGGACCCACACGTGAGCCGAAGCGGTCAGCGTGGTCCCGGCGACGAAGCCGCTGACCGTGAAGTCACCGATCTCGGCCAGTTTGGCCGGGTCGACCGTGCCCCAGGCCACCGCCACCGGCAGGGTGGCGCCGTCGGCGTACGTCACCTGGACCGTGGCCGGCAGGGCCGGCTGCACACCGGTCTGGGTGCGCACGTCCACCGGCTGGATCGAGCTCGCCGCGGCGGCGAAGACCCGCCATTCGGTGACGCCGACGGCCGAGTACGCCGTGCCGGCCGCGTTCGGCAGCGCGTTGAACGTGGCCCGCAGCCGGGTCGTGGTGACCGGGTCGAAGGTGACCGCGTTGGTCCGGCCCCGCACGGCCGGGTCGAAGCCGGTCGCCCCGGTCACGTCCTTCCAGGCCGCGCCGTCCCAGTACTGGACCTTCCAGCTCTTCGGCACGGCGACGCCGCTGCCGCCGGTGGTGCTGTCCGACCAGAAGTCGATCGACGCCCGGTTCACCCGGACCGCCGACGCGAAGTCGTACTGGAGCCAGCGGGTGGCCGGCTCGTTGCCGGTCCACGTTCCCCAGATGTCGGAGTTCGAGCCGCCGCTGAAGAACGGCGCCTTGTCGTCGTTGATCGCGTTCACGTTGTTCCAGCCGGCTGTGAAGCTGGCCGACGCGGTGGCCGCGGTGGCGATGTTGATCTCGCCCTCGGTCAGCGCGGTCGCGTTGACCACGACGTCCTTCGTCGAGGTCTCCGAACCGGAACGGACGGTCAGCCGCAGCACGTGCCGGCCGGCCGCGGTGAAGCGGGCGATCGTGGTGGGTGAGGTGGCCGGGTCGAAGGCGACCGAGCCGCCGGCCGGCGCGTCCACGACCGACCACGACGAGGTCACCGGGGTGCCCGGGGTGCCCGGGGTGCCATCGTCCTGGGCCAGGCCGAGGAGCCGGACCGAGCCGTCCTGCGAGTAGGTGGAGTCCACCCAGGCGTCGGCCAGGGGCTTGGCGTCCTGCGCGGCCGGCGCGGCCACGTTGGTGTCGTACGCCTGGACCTCCTTGATGCCCGTTCTGGCCCCGGCCGCGTGGTGCACGGTGATGCGGAGCTTCTGGGCGGTGACCTCCGGGAAGCGGACCTGGTTGAGGTTGCCCTGCGGATAGGCCGGGAACCGGCTCTGCCCCGGGACGGTCTTCCAGCCGTCGCCGTTGTCGTACTCGACCGTGAACTGGGCCGGTGGCGCGTAGCCCTGGACCGTCGCGGTGGTGGACGTCTTGTAGAAGTGGACCCGGACGTCGTCGATCTTGCGCGAGCCCTCCAGGTCGACGGTGATGGCGTCGGTCGCGTTGGGCGAGCCGGCGGTGCCCCAGAAGGGCTCGTTGACCGTGGTGCCGTTGACCGCACCGGCCGGAGCACGGCCCGAGGCCGAGAACGTGGCGGTGGCCGGGTGGCCGGCCGCGACGTTGGTGGCGGTGTTCATGCCGGCCTTGGCCATGATGTCGGTGACCCGGGCGCCGTCCGCGAAGGTGACGTCCTGGGGCGCTTTAGCGGCGATCTTGGCGGACGAAACGACCTGGATGCCCGGCGCCGCTGAAACCTCGCCGGTGGCCGGGTCGTACACGAGCTTGCCGAGCTTGTCGGCGGTGAAGGCGAGCTGCCCGTCGAGGTAGACCGAGTAGCCCTCCGGGGTGTCGCCGTAGTACCGCTGGCCGCCGGGCGCGTCCCAGACGACGGTCAGGTCCTTGTCGCGGTACTTGATGTTGTTGGCGGTGAAGTGGTCCCAGCCGATGTCGATCGGGTCCAGCTCGACCTTGGCGTCGGAGCGCGGGCGCAGGCCCATCGCGTCCTCGATCACGGTGAAGTTGGTCGCGCCCAGGATCGTGTGGTGGATCCAGGAGCGATATCCGATGCTCTGGTTGGCGGCCGAGCCGTCGGCCCAGAACTCGTTCTGGTCCGGGTAACGGTTGTCGCCGTTGTTCTGGTAATGCGCCCAGGCGTTCCAGTACAACAGCTTCTTGTACCACTCGGCGTTGATGTACTGGGTGGGATAGTTGCGCAGCACCGACGAGAGCATCCGGAACGTCACCGTCGAGTTGATGACGGAGAAGTTGTTGCTGCCCGGGTCGCCCTGCGCGGCCGCGGCCGCCTTGTCGGCCTGGTTGGCCGTGGTGAACGGGAAGATCGGGTACTGCGCGTCGTCGGCGAACAGCCGCAGCGCCTCGACGTACGGCTGGTCGTAGTCGGGGTCGCCGGGCTTGGGCATCAGCCCGACCGAGAACGGGTAGTAGTTGTTGATCTCCTTCCACGGCACCAGCGTGTCGGAGGGGACGTTGCGGTGCTTGAGCAGGTTGCCCTTGAGCCCCATCTCGTCCGGGGTGTCGCGGGCCGGCTCCCAGAGGTTGTCCAGCACCGCCTTCTTGATGCGGGCGGCGAAGGCGTCCATCTCGGTGGCCTTGGTGGTGTTGCCGGCCGTGCGATAGGCGGCGGCCGCGGCCTTGGCGTTCGAGTAGAGGTACGCGTTCTCGGTCCGGTCCATGTTCTGGTTCTTGCGCCAGTCGAACGACACCGCGTCGGCGTCGTTGCCGGTCATCGCGCCCCAGCTGTACTCGATCAGGCCGTTGCCGTCGAAGTCGTACGCGTCGAGCAGCCCCTCGACGTCGCTCTCGGCGTACTCGGCGAGGTTTCCGGCGATCGACGCCGGCCCGCCGTGCAGCTGGTACGAGCGCCAGGCGGCCTCCGAGATGTACTCGGTGTAGCTGTTCGACCAGTTGGCCGGGTCGCCCGGGTTGTCGACGTACTTCGCGCTCTTCGCGACCTCACCGGCCGACACCCACGGGCCGTACGAGAAGCTGGGGTCCCGGAAGTACTTCAGGTCGTCGATGAACATGCCGGTGGTCAGCACGATGGCGTTGTTGTAGCCGAGCACGCCCTCCATCGACGTCGGGAACTGGTAGTCGTTGCCCGGGATGTCGGCGTCGAGGAAGTTGTAGCGCATCAGCCACCAGCGGTAGAACAACGTCTTGTCGATGTTGTTCTCGGGGGTGTCCAGATAGGGGACGTTGTCGGCCCACCAGCGGTTGTACGCGGTGACGTGCTCCTTGTAGGCGGCGGCCGGAGCCAGGCCGCGGTAGTGCTCGTACTCCGAGGCCGAGGCCGGTATCTCCTTGGCGACCAGGCCCAGCTGCACCTTCGTACGGGCCGAACCGCTCGCCGGCACGGAGAGCGTGCGCTTCAGGGTGCCGTCGACCGGCGCGAAGCCGTCGCCGGAGAAACGCGGGAAGAGGTCGGTGAGCTTGTTGAAAGCGCGAACGGCGCCGGTGAGTTCGCCGTTGTCGCTCTCGATGGTGCGGGCGAAGGGCGAGCTCGCGGTGAGCGTGACGTCCTTGGCCCCGTTCGTGCTGGTCACCTCGACGTCGGTGACGAGCACGTTCTGGTCGGTGATGTACTTGGTCTGCACCAGCCGCAGGCCGGCGGCGGTGCTGGTGAACACCGAGCGCCAGTAGCTGGGCGTCTGCTTGCGTTGCGCGGCGTCCTCGGTGAAGGTGACGTCGGCGCCGTTCACGGACGCGGTGATGGTGTAGCCGCCCTGGCCGCCGGCGATCGACTCGATGTAGGCGAGCTCGCCGCCGAAGCCGATGACGCCGGGCGTGTGGGTCTTCATGAAGGCGGCGCGGCCCCGGCTGAACAGGTACTGGTTGGCGTCGCCGTTCGACCCGCCGGGCTGGTTGCCGACCCGGGCCAGCATCTTGTCGACCCAGAAGTCGCTGTCGGTGGAGGCACCGGCCCCGGCCGCCACGTCGGCGTCGAAGATGCCCTGGAGCTGGTTGCGGACGTGGTAGCCGGTGCGCTCGTCGGGAACGGGGTTGGCGTCACCCTTGAAGACGGGAAAGGGCGTGCCGGTGTTGGGAGCCGCCTCGGCGGCGGCGATCGGGCTCAGGAAGGTGAGGAGCAATCCGGCGGCGAGGGCCGCCCTCAATCGTGGTGTCTGCACGGACGGGGACACCTTTCTACGGGGGTGTTTCGCAGGCCGTCAGTCGCCGTTGACCGGCAGCCAGACGCGCATGGTGGAGGGGCCGCGGCGGGCCCATCGGTGGTACGGCCGCAGCGGCGCCTGGAAAGTGGTGGCCGCGTCGGTGGGCGCGGTGGCGGCGCCGTACGGCCACGCGTCGCTGCCCTCGGGCAGCGTGCGGAAGGACGCGACGACCTCGCCGTCGCGCTCGGACAGCCCGGCCGTGAGGTCGAGGCGCACCTCGTCGACGCTGAGGCCGCCGGGCAGGTCGACCGACTCGACCGAGTACACCTCGGGGCCGCGCTCGACGGCGACGCTGCCGCGCGCGGCGTCGATCCGCGGGTCTCCGAAGGTGACCCGCGGCGCCACCGGCAGATCGAGGACGACGACCTCGCCGGCGGTGAAGCGGCGACGGATCTGCACGGTGCCGGGCTCGACCCGGTGTTTGCCGGAGCCGTCGTCCACAGTGGCGCCCTCGGCCCACCGGGGCACGCGCAGGCTGAGCGTCCACGGGGTCTCCGGGGCGCGCACGACCCGTACGGCGATCCGGCCCTCGGCCGGGTACTTGGTGTCGATCTCCAGGGCGACCGAGCGGCCGCCCGGCAGGGAGACCTCGAGCGACGCCGCCGCGTACTGGTGGATCTGGACGCCGTCCTCGTCGGTGGTGGCGAGATAGGCGCCGAGCCCGGCGAAGGTGCGGGCCAGGTTGGTCGGGCAGCAGGACACCGCGAACCAGGGCGCGCGCAGGCTGGAGGCGGCCCGCGGGACGATCTGGTCGGGCTGCGGCTCGGTGCCGGGCACCCGCTGGTGCAGCGTGTTGGTGTAGAAGAACCGGGTGCCGTCGTCGGCCGGCGAGGCCGCGATGACGTTGAACAGCGTGCGCTCGATCAGGTCGGCGTAGCGCGGGTCGCCCTCGGCCAGCAGCAGCCGCCAGCTCAGCATGATGGAGCCGACGCTGGCGCAGGTCTCCGAGTACGCCCGGTCGGCCGGCAGGACGTAGTCGTCGCCGTAGGCCTCGTCCTGGTGCCGCGAGCCGACCCCACCGGTGATGTACGTACGGCGGGCCACCGCGTTGCGCCACTGCCGGGCCACCGCTTCGAGCAGGTCGGTGTCGCCGGTCTCGACGGCCACGTCGACCGCGCCCGCGCCCAGGTAGTTCGCGCGGACGGCGTGGCCCCGCAGCACGCCGGCCTCGCGGACGGGCAGATCGTCCTGGAAGTACGCCCGGCCGAACTCGATGTCGTCGAGGACCTGGTGCCCGCGGCGCTCGACGAACAGGCTGGCCTGGTCGAGGTAGCGGCTGTCGCCGGTGACGCGGTAGAGCTCGGCCAGGGCCGGCTCGATCACCGGGTGCCCGCAGACCGACGGGATGCCGTCGGGGCCGAACGTCGCGCAGACGTGGTCGGCCGCGCGGATCGCCACCTGGGCGAGTTCGTCGTTGATGCCGTACGCCCGGGCGGCGGCCACCCCGGCCTGGATCAGGTGCCCGTAGCAGTAGAGCTCGTGACCCCATTCCAGGTCGCTGTAACGGGGCTCCTGGCCCGTACGGCCGAAGTTGGTGTTGAGATATCCGTCGTCCTCCTGGGCCGCCGCGACCCGGTGGACGATGGCCCGGTAGCGCGCGCCGAGATCCGGGTCGCCGGCTCGGCCGTACTCCCAGGCCATGGCCTCCAGAAGCTTGTAGACCTCGCTGTCGGAGAACTCACGGCCGCGGCGGTCGGCCGGCAGCCGGCCCTCGACGGCGGCGTCGAAGTTGGGCAGCCAGCCCGCTTTTTCGAGCCAGTGCTCGATGTGCGCCAGCGAGTTGGCCCGGTTGGTCTCCTGGCGCTGCTGCCAGAAGCCGGGTCGAAGGGTGACCTCGCGCAGGCCGAGGGGACGAAGACGGCCGGTGCTGGGCACGGCGGGAGTGCCCCCGCGCTCGGTCCAGTCCGTACGAGTGGGGAGTGCTTCGTTGATGGTCACGTGTTGATCAACCCTTGAGTGCGCCGGACATGAAACCACGGACGTAGTGCCGCTGGAGGGCGAGGAACAGCACGATGCAGGGCAGCGCGAGTACGACCACGCCGGCCTCCGTCGCTCCGTAGTCGACGATGCCCATCACCTGTTGGCGCATGTTGGCCACGGCCAGCGGCAGGGGCAGCTTCTCGGAGTCGCTGATCAGCACCAGCGGGGTGATGAAGTCGTTCCAGGCGGCCAGGAAGGCGAACAGGCCCACGGTGATCAGGCCCGGCTTCACCGCCGGCATCAGGATGTGGGTCAGCGCGCGGAAGCTGCCGCAGCCGTCCACCTCGGCCGATTCCTTGAGGTCCTTGGGAATCGCCTCGAACGAGATGCGCATCATGAAGACGGCGAACGGCAGCTGGAACATGGTGAGCACGAGGGCCAGGCCGAACAGCGAGTTCTGCAGGCCCAGCTGATTGAGCAGGACGTAGAGCGGGATCAGCAGGGTCGCGTACGGGACCATGAGGATCGCCAGCGTCACCAGGAACAGGGCGTTGCGACCCGGGAACTTGAACATCGCGAACGCGTAGCCGCCGAAGGTGGCCACGCCCAGCGTGAACAGTACGGTCATGGCAGAGACCAATGTGGAGTTCAGCAGGTACTGCCCGATGCCGGCCTGATAGTTGGCCAGCGTCTCGTAGTTGGCGAAGCCGAAGCCGCTGGTCTGCGCGGTGCCGGGCTGCGGGCTGACCGAGGCGTACGAGGCCCAGACCAAAGGAAAGAGGAAAAGCAGGGCCAGGGCGCCGGTGAGTACGTACTGAGGCATGCGGACGAAGCGCAACATCAGCTCTCCTTGTCGCGGAGGCCGCGGAACTGAAGGGCGTTGAGGACCAGGAGCGCGATCAGGATGAGGATCGACAGCGCCGCCGCCCGCCCGAGGTTGTTCTGTCCCTGGAAGGCCATGTTGTAGACGAGCTGGACGATGGTGATCGTGCTGTTGTCCGGTCCGCCCTTGGTGAGGATGTAGAACTGGTCGAAGGCCAGCAGGGAGCCGGTGACGCAGAGGATCGTGCAGAGCGCGATCGACGACTTGAGCAGCGGCAGGGTGACGTACCGGAAGGTGTGCCACCGATTCGCGCCGTCCAGCCGCGCCGCCTCGTACACGTCTCCGGAAATGCCCTGCAGGCCGACGAGAAGCAGGAGCATGTAGAAGCCGGCGAACCGCCACACGATCAGCGCGACCGTCGACCAGAGCGCCTTGCCGGGCGTGCCGAGGAACGACACCGGGCCGAAGAAGTCGAGCGGGCTGCTCTGCGGAGAGTAGAGGGCGTAGAAGAGCAGTGAGGCCGAGGCCAGGCCGAGCGCCGACGGGATCAGGAACGACGTCCGCAGGAAGCCGGTCCAGCGGGTCGACTCCTGCACGAGCAGCGCCAGGCCGAGGGCCAGGGCCAGCAGGATCACGGTGGTGACGACGGTGTACTTGATGGTGAACCACACCGCCGGCCACAGCAGCCGGTCGTCGAGGACGTCCTGATAGTTCTCCGGGGCGTTCCAGCCCTGGTCGCCGGCGAACAGGCCCCAGTCGGAGACCGACATCCGGGCCACGATGATGATCGGCACGACGAAGAAGAGCAGGACGAAGACGGCCGTCGGGGTGGCGTAACCCCAGCCCGCCAATGCTTTTGAGCGCTTCTTTGTCCGGTTCAGCGGCGCGGCGCTTGCTTCCCTGCGCGCCACAAGTGGTGATGCCACGGGGTGTTCCTCCCTGTGCGGCGCCGGGCTTCCCCGGCGCCGCCGCTACGTCACTGGCCGAGGACCTGCGTGATGGCCTCGTTGTCCTTCTCGAGGCTCGATCCGTCGCCGTAGACCTGGTTGCGGAAGAGGGTCACCCAGGGGCTGCCGGGAGCGTTGAACGCCTGCTGGAAGTTGACCGCCACCGGCGTCTTGCTCTGCGGCGACGCCGCCACCTTGTTGATCGTCGCGACCCGGGGGTCCTTGGCCGAGTACTGGTTGTCGGCCAGGTCGGTGCGCGACGGCGAGGTGTTGTTGGCGGCCAGGACGTCGACCTGACCCTGCTCGGACATCATCCAGGACAGGAAGTTCCACGCCTGCTGGGCCTTCTTGGAGTCCTTGGAGACGCCGATGCCGTCGCCGCCGACGAAGGTCGAGCCCTCACCGGCCGAGGCGCCCGGGATCGCGGTGACGCCGACGTCCACGGTCTTGGCCGCGGTCGGCAGCAGCGTCGCCGGGTACGGCATGACGCCGATCTTGTTCTCCTGGAAGGCGGCGACCCAGGTCGCGCCGGTCTCGTCCTTGGAGCCGGGGGCGATGGCGCCGGCCTTCTGGAGCTCGCTCCAGGTGCTGTAGACCTTCTGCGCCTCGGGGCTGTTGAGCAGCGACTTCTTGCCCTCGGCGTCCATCACGTCGGCACCGCTGGCCCAGACCATCGGGAACCAGGTGAACACGCCGCAGCCGCCGCAGTTGCCGCCGAAGTAGGTGCCGTTGACGCCCGGCTTGTTCAGCTTCTGGACGGCGAGCGCCTGCTCCTTGAACTCGTCGAGGGTGGTCGGGCCCTTCTCGGGGTCGAGCCCGGCCTCCTTGTAGAGCTTCTTGTTCCAGAAGATGACCGACAGGTCGAGCACGAACGGCAGCACGAACTTCTTGCCCTCGTACGTGCCGGCCTGGATGTGCCCCTGGTTGATCTTGTCGGCGTACGGAAGCTTGCCGATGTTGCTCGTCAGATCGGCGAACAGGCCGGCCTTGGTCCAGTTGGGCACGTAGACGATGTCGGCCGCGAACAGGTCGGGCAGATCGCCGCTGCCGGCCGCCGCACCGACCTTCGCGACATAGTCGTCGTTGGGGACGATGGTCAGCTTGACCTGGTTCTTATGGCTCTTGTTGTACGCGTCCACGAGCGCCTTGGCCTGGAGCTCGAGCGGGGCGCGGGTCCACAGGGTCAGTTCGGAGCCGTCGTCGACGCCCTCCGCGGTCACCTCGGCCAGGGCCGCGGTGGGGTTCCCCTTGTCGCCATCGCCACCGCAGGCGGCAACCGCGGGCGTCATGAGCCCCGCAATGGCGGCGACAATGATGCCCTTCAATATGGTCCGTCGCACGGATGCACCTCCATGTTTTCGGTGAGTTTTCGGTGATGCCCGTTATGGGGTAGCCTTCAAGCGCAGCGACCTGGGGTTTTGGGGACCGAAAACGTTTTCAGGAACGTAATACGGAGGAAATTTCTTGTCAAGAGCTTCGATGGGCGCTCCGTCTTCATCGGACGGAGACCAGCCGCCCACCCGCACGGTCACGCTGCGCGACGTCGCCCAGCTGGCCGGCGTCTCCATCGCGACCGCGTCGAAGGCGCTCAACGGACAGCCCCAGGTGCGCGCCACCACGCGCGAAAAGGTGGTCAGGGCGGCCGAGCAGCTGTCGTTCTCCCCGAACACGCTGGCCCAGGGCTTGATCACGCAGCGCAGCGGAACGGTGGGCCTGCTGACCTCCGACCTGGAAGGCCGCTTCTCGATACCGATCCTGATGGGAGCCGAAGATGCCTTCGGATCCGACCAAACGTCCGTCTTCCTTTGTGACGCCCGCGGCGATAACGTGCGCGAGCGCCACCACCTGCGGGCGCTGCTGTCCCGCCGGGTCGACGGCCTGATCGTGGTGGGCGCACGCCCCGACGCCCGCCCGTCCCTGGGCGACCTGCCGGTGCCGGTGATCTACGCCTACTCCCCCTCGGACAACCCCGGCGACCTGTCCCTGGTCACCGACAACGTCGGCGGTGGCAGCATGGCCGTCGACCACCTGATCCGCCACGGCCGCCGGCACATCGCCCACATCACGGGCGACGCGACGTACGGCGCGGCACGCGACCGAGCCGCGGGGGCGCTCGACCGCTTGCGGGAAGAAGGACTGCCGCTGGCCGGCGACCAGGTCTGGTACGGCGCGTGGTCCGAGGCGTGGGGCCGGGGCGCGACCCGCATGCTGCTCCAGAGGGACCCCGGCGTCGACGCGATCTTCGCCGGGTCCGACGAGATCGCCCGGGGCGTCCTCGACGTCCTGCACCAGGAAGGCCTGGACGTGCCGGGCCGGGTGGCGGTCATCGGCTTCGACAACTGGAACATCCTGGCCGCGAATGCCCGCCCGCCACTGTCCACCATCGACATGAACCTGGAACAGCTGGGCCGCCTGGCCGCGCAGAGGCTGTTCGCGGCCATAGACGGCAACGTCGGCTCGGGCACGGAGACGATCCCGCCCCGCCTGATCACCCGCGAGTCGACAGCACCCCTACAGTAAGGATCATGACGCCACTGACCCGGGCCGACGCGGAGGAAAGGGCCCGCGAGTGGGCCCCTCCCGGCTCGGAGCCCGTCCTGTACGAGTTCGAGCTCGGCTGGGTTCTGTCCGCCCGCTTTCCGCCCGGCGAGCCCTACGGGGTGCCGAGCATGGTGCTCGACCGGAGGACCGGCGAGCTCGTGGTCGGCGGCACGCTGCCGTCGTCACACATAGCGGAGTGGTACGCGCGTGACTTCCAGCCGAGGCCGGCCGCTCCCGAGCCCCGGCCCCGGCCGTCGGTGATGTGCCGGCTGACCTTGGACGGCCGCAGCTGGCTGGCGGTGAGCCCGCGCCCGGACGACGGCCGGCCACCACACCCGGCGGTGAGCTCGTTCTTCGAGGCGATGCCGGAGCAGTACCGCGAGCCCGGATGCGAGCGCTCAGCCGAGGCGACGGCCTTCTCCGACCTGTTCTGGGCCGAGGAGAACACGCGTGCGGAGGCCGGGTTGCCACCTTTGGGCCCGGCCGAGATGAGAGAGCTGGTCCGAGACGCCCGCCTGGAGACTTTCCGGGTCCGCGACGACGGCGACCCGGCCGACGGCACGCGAGTGCGCCCCGCCCTCCCGGTCCTCCTGTTCCTGGACTACCTGGGTCTGGGCCCGGAAGCCGTGATCATCGACGTCCGGGCGATGTAGTCTCGCCGGCGTGATCGGCGGTCAGGAACGCAACAGCGACGACGTGGCTCCCAGTACAGCCTTGATGGAACACGTGTTGGCGCGGGCATCTGAAGTGCTGATCGTCGAGGCGTACGCCGATGAGATCGACGAACCGGACGCCGCTCGCACCGTGGTTTCGGGAGAGGACATCGGTCAGCTGGCTCGGCGGCTCGCCGTCGTGGACGGCGGCACGGGAGACCATTGCCTGTGCATGGGATGGCCGACGCTCCTCGTCTCGGACGACGCCGGCCGGGAGATCGCCCGCTGGACACTGCATCATCAGACGGGCATCCGAGGCCTCGGGAACTGTGACGCGGAGCTGCTCGACGGCCCCGGGCTGACCGATTGGCTGGCCGATCGGGGACTGACCAGATCACGCGAGGTCCAACAGGAGCTGGCGCGAGAGGCCGCCGAGGGGGAAGAACGCCGTGTCCAGTGGGTCGCAGCCGCTCCGCCCGGCCTTACCGAAGCCGCCGAGAGAACCTCGCGCAGAGAGCCCGGAGCGGAAGAAGCGCTTGCCGACCTCGTGGTCCGGCTCTATGCCGAGCCGATTGAGCGCATTCGAACGCTGACGGCGTGGGCCGGGTTTCCTCCTCGCCACACCACCACGTTGGGTGGCACACCCTGGTACGAACTGGCGCCTGAGCGCATCCTGCTCACCGAGTCACGGGAAGCGATCTTCGATGCGCTGGCGTCCGCATCGTTGTCCGCGGCCCAGCTCGACGGCGCCGCGGAACTGTTCACCTCGCTCGAATGGAAACGCGCGGAGGTTCCGGAGCCGCTCCGGTCCGCGCTGATCGTCCACGTGACGGCGACCGGGACCGATCCGATGAGATTTCGGATGCGGCACGGATACGGCCGGGATCGAACAGGCTGAGACCGGCCGCGCCCCGGGGACACGGCCGGTGTGCACGTCATTCGAAGAGCTTGGCGGCGGTGATGACCGTCTGGACGATGCCGTAGCCCAGCAGGATGGCCACCAGGAGCCACGAGAGGACCAGGCGGGCGGTGCTCGTCGTGGTGGTGGAGGTGTCCTCGGTGGTCATGCGGCGGCCTCCTTCGCGGCTGGGGATGACGTGGGCTCGTGATAGGTGGACGGGACCGGGCGGATCAGCAAGTTCGCTATGAAGCCGACGGCCAGGACGCCGACCATTGTCAGCAAGGCCGGCTGGTAGGCCGATGAGGTCAGTGTGCCGGGCTTGCCCTGCTGGTCGAGGAAGCCGTTGACGATCAGGGGGCCGGCCACGCCCGCGGCGGACCATGCCGTGAGCAGGCGGCCGTGGATGGCTCCGACCTGGTAGGTGCCGAAGAGGTCTCTCAGGTACGCCGGAACTGTGGCGAAGCCTCCTCCGTAGAAGGAGAGGATCACGCCCGCCAGCAGGACGAACAAGGCCGTCGCGACGTCGCCGACCAGGGCCAGCAGCAGGTACAGGACCATGCCTACGCCCAGGTAGACCATGTAGATGGGCTTGCGGCCGATCAGGTCTGATGTCGAGGACCAGGCGAAGCGGCCGGCCATGTTGAACAGGGACAGGACGCCCACGAATCCACCGGCGGCGGCCACGCTGACCGTCGAGACGCCGTCCGAGCGGAAGAAGTCCTGGATCATCGGGCTGGCCTGTTCGAGGATGCCGATGCCGGCGGTCACGTTGCAGAACAGGACAATCCAGAGGAGCCAGAACGCTTTTGTCCGGATGGCGTTCGCGGCCGACACATTCGCCGTCGTGACCAGGGGCTTCTCGCGTACCGAAGCGGGATCCCAGCCGGCCGGCTTCCAGCCGTCGGCGGGGACGCGGATGTTGGCCACGCCGAACATCATGATCAGGAAGTAGCCGATGCCCAGCGTCAGGAACAGGAGCACCAGGGCGTGACCCGACGCCACTGAGGTGGCCACGTTCGGGTCGTAGTCCGAGTCGTACAGGGAAAGCAATTGTCGTGAAGCGGGACTGGCGATCAGAGCGCCACCACCGAAGCCCATGATGGCCAGGCCGGTGGCGAGGCCGGGGCGGTCGGGGAACCACTTGATCAGGGTGGAGACCGGGGAGATGTAGCCGATGCCGAGGCCGATGCCGCCGAGGAAGCCGTATCCGGCGTAGACCAGCCAGAGCTGGCCGGTGGCTATGCCCAGGGCGCTGACTCCGAAGCCGGACGCCCAGAAGCAGGCGGAGACGAACATGGCCTTGCGCGGGCCGTTCGCCTCGACCCACGTGCCGCCGACGGCCGCGGACAGGCCCAGCATGACGATGGCGATGCTGAAGATGATGCCGATCGCGGTCTGGCTGGTGTCGAAGTGCGCGATGAACGAGTTTTTGTAGACGCTGGTCGCATAGACCTGGCCGATGCACAGATGCACGGAGAGCGCGGCCGGTGGGATCAACCACCGGCTGTACCCGGCCGGCGCCACGGTGTGCTGGCGGTCGAGCGCGGTGAGCAGGGACAACGGTACCGCCTCCAACCCTTGGGGGATGGCATCGATCCTCACCTCAATCGTTTGCGGCGGCAACCCGGGAGCGAGATCAAATTCCGTTGATACGGTCGCGGCCGGAGGAGGTGCGCGGTGCGGCGTTCCCTGCTGGTCGTCACGGTGGTCGTGGTGGTGCTCGGCACCGTCCAGGGCCTGGTGGTGAACTACGCGTCCGAGAAGGTGCCGGCGTTCTTCACGGACGACCCTTGGCGCCCCTGGCTGATCCTGGCCCTGATCGTCGCCGGCCTGGTCATCGCCGCGCTGGTGACCGCGCCGCCGCAGGCGCCGGAGACGGCTCCCCCGCCGTCGCGTGAGGCGCGCCGGCGGGCCAAGCTGGCCTCGGTGCTGTGGGACGACGTGCACAGCCTGGCCGTCAACGAGGAGTGGCGGGACAGCCAGTTCACCGAGCTCGAGGCCGAGGTGGAGGTCGAGGCGCCGGCCCGGTCGTGGTTGCGGCGGCGGGCGGCGGTCCGCGTGCGGCGGCTGCCGTCGCTGACCGAGGCGCTGCGCGTGCGGGAGGACAGCCTGGTCGTCCTGGAGGGTGAACCCGGCGCCGGGAAGAGCATCGCGCTGCGCCATCTGGCGGCCACCATGGCCGACGAGGTGCGGCGGCGGCCGGCCGAGAGCAGCGTGCTGCCCTTCTACCTCAATCTCAAGAATTTCGATGTACGGCAGGGGGTGTCGGCCGCCGATGTCGAGCGCTTCGTCCGCGACAACCTCAACCCCAGCCGCAGCCGGGACATCGACCGCTATCTGGAGGAGCGCTTCGACACCGACCGGGAGCAGGGGCGCTGGCTGTTCCTGTTCGACTCGTTCGACGAGATCCCGGCGATCCTGAGCGCGACCGAGGCGGGCCCGGTCATCGACGCGTACGTGGAGGCCATCGCGGGTTTCGTCGGTCTCGGCCAGAGCCGGGCCGTGATCGCGAGCCGGGAGTTCCGCGGCCCGACGCGCAGCGGAAAGCCGCTCCTGCGGGTGATGCCGCTGAGCCGCGAACGCCGGGAGCGTTTCATCCGCAACGCCGACCTGGACGCCGCTGTCGAGCGGACCGTCCTCGACGGGCTGGACGGCATGGAGCTCCAGGTCCAGCAGCTCACCGACAACCCGCTGTTCCTGAGCCTGTTCTGCGAGTACGTGCGGGCGACGGGGTCGCTGCCGTCGAGCACGCACGCGGTGATGGAGAGCTACGTGCGGACCCGGCTGAGCCGCGACCGCGACCGGATCGAATACCGCTTCGCCGTGGAGGTGGACCTCACCCGCCGGGTCGCCGAGGAGATGGCCTTCGTGATGCTCACCGAGCCCGATCTCGGCCTCACCGCCGACCGCGCGGCCATCACCGGACGGCTCGCCGAGCGCGCCGGCTCGTCCGTGGATGAGGTCGACTCCGCGATCGAAGCGTTGCTCTACAGCCATCTCCTCCGGTACACGGGCGCCCGCACCCGCGTGACGTTCTCCCACCGCCGACTTCAGGAGTACTTCGCGACGTGCGCGGTGATCCGCGACGACGGCGCGGTGACCCCCGCTCAGCTCCTCTCGGACGGCCGCTGGCGCGAGACCGCGGTGGTGATCCTGCAAACTCAGCGGGCCGAGCTCTCCACCGGCCTGCTCTCGGCGCTCGAACAGCGGCTGCTGGCCGCGGACGAGTCCACACTGTGGCCGCCGGGCACTCTTTACCTGCTCGATCTCATGGCCGACGCGCTCACGCCGGAGGAGATCGCGCAGCATCCGGTGAGCGAAGCGGCGGACCGGATCCTCGCCCGGGCCTGGGAGCGAGGAACCCTGCTGGACCGTAAGTGGGTGGTCGAACTCTGCGCGGCCGCGGGCGCCGAGAAGGCGGTCGGATATCTGGCTGGGGCCTTCGCCAAGGAGAGCGTCTGGCTGCGGGACGAGGCCTACCGTCAGGTACGGCGGGTGGGGCCGGCGGCCGCGCGCCTCGAGCCCGAGATCCGGCAGACGCTGATCGATCTCAGCCTGGACGGGCGCCTGTGGCGGGAACGCCGCTCGACCCGGATCCAGATGCAACGGCTGCCCTCCCCCGGCCTGCTGCCGCAGGTTGCCGACCTGCTGCTCGCCGCGCCGGTGGCGGCGCTGGTGGCCGGACCACTGGGCATGGCCCTGATCGCGCCTTTCATGCCGGGCGGCGGCGCGCCGTGGTTGCTCGTGGCGCTGGCGGCGCCCTTGCTGTTCCTGGGAACCTGGGCGGCTCGGCTGTTCATGGCCAGTACGAGTGGCATGGAACGGCACGTTGTGCACAGGTTCGGCCGGTACGGCATCGGCGAGATCGGCGTGAAGTCGGCCGTCACGATCGGCGCTCTCTTCGTCGCACCGCTGGCCCTGACGTTACCGATCGTGCCCCTGAACGCCGCCGTCGGCGCTTTCCGCGACGACCGCCCGGCGCTCGGCACGATGGCCGTGGCCTCGGCGCTGGCGGCGCTCTGGCTCTGGCTGTGGCCGTTCGGCGCGTTGTCGGCGGCGCGGTGGAAGACCCCGGCGCATCGCCGGAGCTGGGTCACGCTGCCGTACCGGCTGGTGCCGATCCTGGTGAGGGAGTCCCTCGGATCCGTCCGGCGCAGGCGGGCCGCACGGCGCCTCGCCCGCCATGATGCCGGGCCTGGGAACCGGCTGACGACGGCGGCCCGGCTGGCGGGATGGCTGGGCCTGATGGCCGGCCTCCTCGCCCTCATCGCCCTGGTGCCGTGGGCCTTGTTCATCCTCGCCGTCGTGCCGGCCGGATTGGTCGCCACCGGGATCCACCGGGTCTGGCAGCGTCACCGCGACCGCCGGACGGTGTCGTCCTTCGTCGCCCGGAAGTCGGCGGCCGGAGTCCCGGAGATCCAGCGGGCCTTCGACGATCTGCGCACCGACGCGGGCGTCCATCTGCTCGTGACCGAGATGCGGCGCCACGGCCTGCACCGCAATCCCGAACTGGGCGCGTTCCTGTCGTTCCTGGTTATCGCCTTCGACAGCTACGCCAGATTCAGGTCCACGATCGGTCATCACCCGGAGTGGGACGAATGGTGGCGGGCCTTCATCTCGGGCCGGTTCACCATGTTCGGGCCGTCGTCGGAGACCGTGGACGAGCTCGGGCGAATGGTGGAGGAGGCCAAGCGGGACGTCGCCTTCCACGAGTGAAGCTGAGACGGCGCTGAGGATCATGTCAAAGATCTTTGACTCGATGTCGTGGATCTTTTACATTTCGAAGCATGCCTCTCGAGGAGAAACGGGCCTGGAGCCTCGCCGTGACGAGCGTTCTGGGCTATGGGATCTATCTGGTGCTTCTGGTCGCCGAGGCCGGCTATGTGGCGGCCGCGCTGTAGACCGTCGGCGGCGGGATCGTCGCCAACATCGTCATCGGGATGTTCTTCGGCAAGGACCGGCAGACCGATCAGCGCGACCGCGAGATCGGCCGCTTCGGCGACCACATCGGACAGTCCCTGGTCGTGGCCGGCGCCGTGACCGCCATGCTGCTCGCCTTCGCCGAGGTGCGGCACTTCTGGATCGCCAACGTCATCTACCTGTCGTTCGTGCTGTCGGCCGTGCTCGGCTCGACCGCGCGCATCTTCGCCTATCGCCGCGGGTTCCACCCGTGGTGAAACCGACCCGCATCACCAATGCGATCCGGTCGCTGCGTTTCGCGCACGACGAGATGACGCAGGCTCAGCTCGCCGACCGGATCGGCGTCACCCGGCAGACCGTCATCGCCATCGAGCAGGGGCGCTATTCGCCGTCCCTCGAGGTGGCCTTCCAGATCGCCCGCGTGTTCGGCGTGGGCCTCGACGACGTGTTCCAGTACCCGGAAGGTGAGCAGACATGAGAGCGATCGTCCAGGACTCGTACGGAAACGCCGATGTGCTCCGCCTCGGCGAGGTCGCCAAGCCCGAGCCCGGCCCCAAGGACGTGCTGGTCGAGGTCCGCGCGGCCGGTGTCGACCGCGGCGCCTGGCACGCCATGACCGGCCTGCCGCTGGTGGCCCGGCTCGGGTTCGGCCTCGGCAAGCCGCGCCACCGCACGATCGGCATGGATCTGGCCGGCCGGGTCGCGGCGGTCGGCGCCGAGGTCACCGAGTTCAAGCCCGGCGACGAGGTGTACGGCTCGGGCAGCTCCGCCTGGGCCGAGTTCGCCCGGGCCAAGGCGGCCAAGCTCTTCGCCAAGCCGGCCCACCTGAGCTTCGAGCAGGCCGCCTCGATGCCCACCTCCGGCGCGACCGCCCGCCTCATGCTGGCCAAGGGCCGCGGTGACGTGCTGGTCCTGGGCGCCGGCGGCGGGGTCGGCGCCTTCACCGTCATGCTGGCCAAGGCGCGCGGCGACCGGGTCACCGCCGCCACGAGCAGCGGCAAGATCGAGGCGGTCGAGGGATTCGGGGCCGACACCGTCATCGACTACGCGACCACACCGCTGTCCGGCCGCTACGACCTGATCGTCGAGTGCGGTGGCAACCGCCCGCTGGGCGAGCTCCGCGAGCTGCTCAAGCCGCGCGGCGTCCTGGCCATCGCCGGCGGCGAGGACGGCGGCCGTTTCCTCGGCGGCATGGAGCGCAGCCTCCAGCTCCTGGCCGTCTCCCCCTTCACCAGGCAGACGCTGCGGGCCCCGCTCGCGCTGACCCGCCGCGCCGACCTGGAGGCGCTGGCCACGCTCACCGATCCGCCCCTGGAACGTTCCTACCCGCTCGACGAGGCGGCCACGGCGATGCACCGGCTGGCACAGGGGCGGGTGACGGGCAAGCTCGTACTGACGACATGATCGATGGATGTTGACGCCAACACCCCTCATGGAGCTCGTCACCGGGTTCTGGAGTTTCAAGACGTTCGCGGCCGCGGTGGAGCTGGACCTCTTCACCCGGCTCGCGGGCGGGCGCACCCTGACCAAGGAGCAGATCGGGCTCCCGGAGCGGCCGGCCGACCTGCTGCTCGCCGCCTGCGCCTCGCTCGGCCTGCTGGAGCGCGACGGCGACGGCTATCGCAACTCACCACTGGCCGAGGAGTTCCTCGTGCGCGGGAAGCCCTACTACTTCGGCGGTCAGGTCACCTACTGCGACCAGCGCACCTATCTGCCATGGCACCGGGTCGGCGAGGCACTGCGCACCGATCGGCCACTCACGTGGGACCCGGCGACCCAGGAGTCCATGTTCGACACCGCCGATCCGCGGATGCTGTCGACGTTCTGGGACGCCATGTATTCGACGTCGCTGTTCACCGCGCGGGCGCTGGCCGAGGCCGTCGATCTGGCCGGGCGGCGGCGGATGCTCGACGTCGGGGGCGGCTCCGGGGCGTACCCCATCGAACTGTGCCGGACCCACCCGGACCTGCAAGCGACCGTCCTGGATCTGCCCCATGTGTGTGAGATCGCCGCGGCCAAGGCGGCCGCGGCCGGTCTCGGCGAGCGGATCGCGACGGCGCCGGGCGATTTCCTCAAGGACGGTCAACTGCCCGGTGGGTACGACGTCGTGCTGCTCAGCATGATCCTGCACGACTGGGACGAGGCGACCAACCGGCGACTGCTCGCCAAGGCCTTCGCCGCCTTGGAGCCGGGCGGGCTCGTCATCGTGTCCGAGTTGCTGCTCGACGCCGACCGGACCGGGCCGGCGGCAGCCGCCCTGATGGGCATGAACATGTTGGTGGAGACGGTCGGCGGCCGCAATTACTCCGATGTGGAGTACGAGGAGTGGCTCGGCGGGGCCGGCTTCACCGAGGTCCGCACGGTCCGCTTCGACGCGCCCGGCGCCAACGGGGCCGTGATCGGGGTCAAACCCTAGAGAGCAGAGTGTGTACGACGGCCGGGTCCTCGACATGAGCATTGTGGCCGAGGCCCGGCAGGTCGTGCGGCTCGGCGCCCAAGGCCCGGATCTGCGCGGCCGACACCATGGGGTCGTTCTCGCCGCGAGCCAGGATCACGGGTACGCCGGCCGAGGCCAGCAGCGACTCCATCGGCGGGGCGCCGACGGCGAAGGCGCGGGGGTCGAAGGTCGTACGCCAGCCGCCCTCGACCTCGGCCACCGCCTCCTCCGGCGCCTGACCGTCGAGGCCGGCGACCCGGAGGTGACGGCGCTCCGCCTCCGCGCGGGTGGGGAAGACCTGGGCCGGCCGCTGCGCGAGGGCGGCCGCCTTGGCCAGCTCCTCCTCGGACCATGACACCTTGATGCCCAGGCCGATGACGGCGCGCACGCCGGGCCGGCCGGCCAGCTGAAGCGCGACCACGCCGCCGAAGCTGTGCCCGACGATGACCGTGCCCCGCGAGTCGATCAGGTCGGCCACCGCCTCGGCGACCGCCGCGAACGTGTAGTCCGGCAGCGCCGCCGAACCGCCGTGGCCGGGCAGGTCGGGCGCGATCCACGCGCGGGCGCCGGGTTCGTCCGGCAGCCCGGTCCACACGTCGGCGGTGGCGCCGAGGCCGTGCAGCAACAGGACGGTCGGTGACTCGGTGCCACCCGTGCGGATGCGGAGCGCTGTCATGCGTACAGCATCTCAGGGAGGGAACCATGACCCACGCCGAGGCCGGACCCTGCACGAGACCGCCTGGACGCTGATGAACCGGGCCCGCGCCGAGTACGACGCCCGGCCGCGCCCTAACTGACCTTCTCCGTCGACCAGGCGGACGCGGAGACCTCACGCCACTGGGCATCGGACTCGGCCAGAGCCTTCGACGCGGCGTCCCAGTACTGCAGGGCGTCCTGGCCGAGAAGGATCCGAAGCGGGGCGTCGGCACGGCCGGCGAGGGCGGCCACGATCTCGGCGATCCGGGCCGGATCGGCGGAGTTCGCCGCCGCGGCCTCAGGGTCGGCCGGGTCGCGGATCATGTCGGCGAACACGCCGACGGTCTCCTGATAGGGCTCGCTGACCAGCGGCACGGTCATCGACGAGCCGGCCCAGTCGGTACGCATGCCGCCCGGCTCCAGCACCGTGACCTTCACCCCGAACGGCGCGACCTCCTGGGCCAGGCCGAGGGAGAAGCCGCCGACGGCCCACTTCGCGCTCTGATAGGCGGTCAGGCCGGCCGTGGTGATCCGGCCTCCGAGGGAGGACACCTGGAAGAGGTGCCCGGACCCCTGTCGGCGCAGGATCGGGGTGACGGCCTTGCTGACGTGGACGACGCCGTAGAAGTTGGTGTCGATCTGCGCCCGGAAGTCCTCCAGGGCGACGTCCTCGACCGCGGCGAGGTCGGCGTAGCCGGCGTTGTTGACCACCACGTCGTAGCGGCCGAACGCGGCCAGACCAGCCCGCACGGCCTCGTCCACGCCGGCCGCGTTCGTGACATCCAGCGCCACCGGCAGCACCCGGTCGCCGTACTGCTGAACCAGGTCGTCGAGCTGCTCGGGCTTCCGCGCGGTGGCGACGACCCGGTCGCCGGCCTTCAGCGCGTTCTCGACGACGGCGCGGCCCAGGCCGCGCGAACTACCGGTGACGAACCAGACCTTGGACATTGTCTCTTCTCCCCTTGGATTTTGCGTACCGTCGGTCCCTTAAGCTAAGGGACCGACGGTCCCCTGTCAAGAGACCGACGGTCCCGTACGATGCGGGACATGACGACGTTCCAGCGCGCCCGCAGCGAGGAAGCGCGGGAGATCCGCCGGCAGGCGATCCTGGACACCGCGGCGCGGATGCTGACCGAGATGCCGGCGAGCGCCGTCACCCTCAACGAGCTCAGCCGCCGCAGCCGGCTCGCCAAATCCGGCTTCCTCAAATACTTCGAGTCCCGCGAGGCCGTCCTGCTGGAGTTGCTCAACCGGGCCTGGGAACAGTGGAACGCCGACCTCGGTGAACTGCTCCCGGCCGGCATGGACGCGGACCGGACGGCTCAGCAGCGCGGCGCCGAGATCGCCGCCGTCCTCGCCCGCAGTCTCGCCGACCGGCCGCAGTTGTGTGATCTGCTCAGCGCCCAGGCCGGCGTCCTGGAACACAACGTCTCGGCCGACGTAGCCAGCCGCTACAAAAAAGCCGCCTTCGCCAACGTCGCGGCCCTCACCGGCCTCGTCCGCGAGCGGCTACCCGAGCTCGGGCCCGCCGCCGGGCAACTGTGCGCTCAGATCATCATGGCGGCCGGCGCCGTCTGGACCCACTCCCGGCCCTCCCCCGGCATGATCGCCGCCTACGACGCCGACCCCGAGCTGGCGAAGATGCGCCTGCCCTTCACACCCACCCTGGAACACATGATCACCACCCTGATCGCCGGCGCGCTCGCCCTGGTCCAGTAATGCCATTGCCGGTGGCGGCGGAACAGTGACCAGCTGATGGTGTGCTCGTTGCCCGGGTGAGCCCAGGTGAGGAGGGCGGCGATCAGGCGGCGTGCTTCGGGCACGGTTATGCCGATGAGTTGCTGTTTCTCTGTTCGGATACCCCTTTTTGGTGTTCGGCGGCGCGGACCGCGGCGAGCCAGGCCAGGGCGAGCATGGACAGGGTGATGTGGGCGTACCAGCCTCGCCAGGTCCGGACCTGATAGTGGTCCAGGCCGGTCTCCTGTTTGGCTTGTTTGAAGCATTCCTCGACCGCCCACCGCCGGCCGGGTGCCCAGGACGGCCGGATCGGCACCCGGGCCCAGTCATAGAGGCGGGGCCCTTGGGCGCCGTCCCCGGCCGGCCGACAGGCGTTTCCACCTTCGCGTCGAGAGCGCGTTGCAGCATGTCCATCGCGACTCGGGGTTTGGTCTGCAGCTCGGTGTCTTCCGGGATACCCGCCGCTCGGCAGCGATCAGGGTCACTGATCCAGGACTCGGGCAGATACAAATGCCGGTCGATCAGAGCGTGCCCGGCCGGGGCGACATAGGCCAGGAAGATGCCGATCTGGCAGTTGTCGCGTTTGCCGCTGGTGCCGGTGTATTGGCGTTGCACCCCGGCCGGCTTCACGCCTTTCTCAACGAAGCAGATGTCGTCGTTGACCAGCACCGCCCCGCTATGACCGAGCCGGTCAACGACGTAGTCGCGGAGGTCATCACGCACCCCGCCAACGTCCCAGTCCGCCCGGCGCAGCGGCCGTCGCATCCCGTCCGGGCTGATCTCGCTAGGGCAGATTGTCGAGGCCGAGCACCCGGTCCATGACGCGGAAGCGGTAGGCGCAGCTCAGCGTCACGAACCACAGGCCGAGCATCGGGAAGACCACCTCGAAGGTCGGCTCGGACGGGCCGGCCAGGCCGAAGTAGTTCCACAGGACCGGGATGAACAGCACCGCGAAGAAGACCAGGACCAGGCCGATCACCAGGTAGAGCGGGCGGCGGTCGGCCACCGGCGCCGTCCAGGCCGCGAAGAACCGGTGCGGCGGCTCCAGGAACAGGATCAGAACGAACGAGGCCAGGCAGAAGAAAGTGGACAGTCCGGTCTGCGCGCCGATCGTGGCGGCCGCCTCGGCGAAGTCGGTGTCGCTGCCGTACGTCAGGCCGGTGTAGCGCTCCCACTGGTCGATGATCTCGGCCGGGGTGCGGCCGTCGGAGAAGCCCTTCTCGATGAGGTGGTAGAACAGCGCGTAGATGGCCGTGCCGAAGCCGGCTGTCACCACGGCCGCCGGGACCACGAAGCGGGCCATGTTGCCCAGCAGATGTTTGTCCGGGGGCAGCGGCTTGGCCCACCACGTCATGAAGAACGTGGGCACGCCGACCGTCAGCAGGGTCAGGCCGACCTGGGCCGGCGAGTACGGGAAACCCAGGCCCAGCATCGTCACGGCCAGGATGACCAAGCCCTGCGAGGCCACCCGGGCCAGGAAGACATAGAGGGAGATGCCGATCCCGTTGAGGATGCGGCGGCCCTCGCGCTGGGCCGGGAGCAGCGCGGCGAACGAGTCGTCGACGAGCACGATGTCGGCCACGTCGCGGGTGACCGCGCTGCCGCTGCGCATGGCCACGCCGACCTGGGCGCCCTTGAGGGCGCGGGCGTCGTTCACCCCGTCGCCGATCATCGCCACGTAGTGGTGGCGGCGGCGCAGCGCGGCCACGATGCGTTCCTTCTGCTCCGGGGCGACGCGGCCGAAGACGGTCGTCCGCTCCACGAGGCGGTCCAGCGCGGCGTCGTCGAGACCTTCGAGACGGCTTCCGGGTACGGCTTCACCCGGCTCCAGGCCCGCCCGTTCGGCCAGCGCGGCGACGGTGCGGGGATCGTCGCCGGAGAGCACGATCAGCCGTACGCCGTCGTCGCGGAACCGGGCGACGGTCTCGGCCACCTCGGGTCTCAGCTCGTCGGCCAGCGCGACCAGGGCGACCGGCTGAAGCTCCGGCAGGACGGCCCGTCCCTGCTCGTCGTGCAGGCGCTGACCGGGCCCGGCCGCGCGGGCGAGCAGCAGCACCCGCAGGCCGCGGCCGGTCCGATCGGTGACCAGCGACGGCTCCACCGGCCAGCTCAGGCTCTCGGCGAGCGCGTCCGGGGCGCCCAGCACCCACGTGGCGGTGTCGGTGGCGATGCCCGACCAGCGCAGCGACGACGCGAACGGCACCTCGTCGCGGACCGTCCACGGCTCCCCCGGCAGCGAACCGGCCAGGGCAGTGGTCGTCAGGTTGGGCGTCTCGCAGGTGCGGGCCAGGGAGCCGAGGGTCTGGCGCACCTCGGCGGCGTCGTATCCGCCGAGCGGCACCACCTCGTCGACGGTGAGCTTGCCGGTGGTGAGGGTGCCGGTCTTGTCGGTGCAGACGACGTCCACATTGCTCACCGACTCGACCGCGTTCACCTGCTGCACGAGCGCGCCCTGCCCGGCGATCCGGGCCGCCCCGGCGGTGTAGGCGACGGCGATGAGGAAGAACAGGCCGTACGGCACCAGGCCGGACAGGACCGCGCCCATCTGCACCACGCGCAGCAGGCTGAAGCCCTCGAGCGCGGCCTGGGCCAGGATGGTCAGGCTCATCAGCAGCGCGAGGGCCATGACGAGGCGTACGACGAACTCGATCCGCCGTTGCAGTGGGGTGTCGTCCGTGGTGGCCCGCCGGGCCTCGGTGGTGAGCCGTCCGGCGTAGCTGTGCGGGCCGACGTCGCGGGCGTGCTGGAAGCCCTCGCCGGCCACGCAGAGGCTGCCGGAGCGCAGATCGTCGCCGGGCGCCTTGGCCACCGGGTCGGACTCGCCGGTCAGCAGCGACTCGTCGGCCTCGAGGCGGCCGCCGTCCTGAAGCGGGCCGTCCACCACGATCTGGTCGCCGGCGCGCACCCGCAGCAGGTCGCCCCGGACGACCGCGCCCGGCGCGATCGCGACCTCCCGGCCGTCGCGCACCACGACGACCATCGCCCGGTCGAGCAGCTGGAGACGGTCGAGCTTGTGCTTGGCCCGGATCTCCTGGAGCGCGCTGATGACGGCGTTGATGAGGCCGAGCCCGACGCTGATGAGCGCGTCGCTGTAGCGCCCGAGCAGCAGCAGCGCGGCGCCGATCACGAACAGGATGATGTTGAAGAACGAGAAGACGTTGGTACGCAGGATGGTCGCGTAACTACGGCCGCCGCCCTTGCCGGTGGTGTTCGCCTCGCCCCGGCGGCGGCGCGCCTCGGCCTCCGCCTCGGTCAGCCCCTGCACCGGCGCCGGCCGCACGTCGAGGTCCACGATCAGCCGCCCGATCAGCCCGAATGATTATGTTTTGACCATACACAGGACGTGCTCAGCCCGTGCCGGGTCGGGCCAGACCCATGTCGTACGCGAAGATGACGGCCTGGATGCGGTCGCGGGCGCCGATCTTCGCGAGGACGCGGCCCACATGGGTCTTCACGGTCGACTCGGAGAGCACGAGACGCCCGGCGATCTCGCCGTTGGTCCACCCCTGGCCGATGGCCACGAGGATCTCGCGCTCGCGGTCGGTGAGGGTGGCCATCCGGCCGTCCTGTTTCGGCGGAGCGCTCAGGTGCTGGGCGAACTCGTCGAGCAGGCGCCGGGTCAGCGCCGGGGCGATCACCGCGTCGCCCGCGGCCACGGCCCGGATGCCGGCCAGCAGCTCCTCGGGGTGGGCGTCCTTGAGCAGGAAGCCGCTGGCGCCCGCCCGCAGCGCCGCGTGCACGTACTCGTCCAGGTCGAACGTGGTGAGCATGAGGATCCGGCTGCGGCCACCGGCGGCGACGATGCGGCGGGTGGCCTCGATGCCGTCCATCCCCGGCATGCGGACGTCCATGAGCACCACGTCCGGCCGCAGTTCCGAGACCTGCCGTACGGCGTCGGCGCCGTTGGCGGCCTCACCGGCCACTTCGGTGTCGGGATTGCTCTCCAGCAACATCCGGAAGGCGAACCGCTGCAACTGCTGGTCGTCCACGATCAGCACGGTGGTCATGTGAGGCCCTCCAGCCGTACGGCGTCCAGATCCGCGGTCACGCGCCAGCCGCCGCCGGGTATCGGGCCCGCGTCCACCGTCCCGCCGTAGATCGCCGCCCGCTCCCGCATGCCCACCAGGCCGTGCCCCCGCTCGCGCATGCCCACGCCCTGCCCCTGCTCGCGCATGCCCACGCCCTGCCCCTGCTCGCGCATGCCCGCCCGGCCGCGCGTCTCGCTCGCCGGGGCCGCCGGGCCGTTCGCGGCGCCCTCGGGTGGGCCGCTGTCGCGGATGTCGAGGCGCAGCCGATCGTGGCCGGCGGTCACCGAAACGCTCACGGCGGTGTGCGAACCTGCGTACTTGAGCGTATTCGTCAACGCCTCCTGCACGATTCGGTACGCCGTCACCTGAACCCCGCGGTCCAGGTCGGCGAAGTCGCCGGCGGTCCGGTACTCGATGCGCGGGCCGGCGGCGCGGATCCGCTCGCAGAGGTCGTCGATGTCGGCCAGGCCCGGCTGCGGGCGCAGGTCGGGGGTGCTCTCGTCGTCGCGCAGCACGCCGACCGTGCGGCGCAGCTCGGCCAGCGACTTGCGGCCGGTGTCGCCGATCAGCTGGAGCGCCTCGCGGCCGCGTTCGGGGGCGGTGCCGACCGCGTACGCGCCGGCGTCGGCCAGTGAGACGATGACCGACAGACTGTGGCCGACGATGTCGTGCATCTCCCGGGCGACCCTGGTCCGCTCGGTCGCGGTGGCCAGCCGGTCCCGCTGCTCGCGCTCGACCTCCAGGCGTTCGGCCCGGTCGCGCAGGGCGGCCACGTTGGCGTGCCGCAGCCGCACCGCGATGGCCAGGGCCCCGGCCGCCGTGAAGACGCTGAGAAGGAAGAACAGCACGTCCGAGACGCCCATCCGGTCGGACAGGCGCCACGTGACCGGCACGAACGACGCCAGCAGCACGGGGGCGGCCCAGATCAGGCGGTCGAACCGCCCGTACCGGATCAGGCTGTAGAAGGCGATACCGACCGCCGCGTCGGCCCGCATCAGGATCCCGGACGCGCTCTGCGCGATGAAGACCAGCATGACCACGTGGAACACCGCCATCGGGGCCCGCCGCCGCCACCAGAGCGGGACCAGCAGCGCCAGTTGCAGCGCGACCATCTCGCCCGCCGGCAGGTCGGAGAAGGCGACCGGCCCGTCCTCGTGCCGGACGCCGCCCAGATCGGGCAGGCAGAAGTTCAGGAAGAGCAGCACCACCAGGGCCGTGTCGAGCGCCCACGGCCGCCGGGTGTCGAACCGCCGGAGCCGCTGGCCCAGCCGCAGCAGCCCGGCCGTCGCCCCGGCGTCCTCGCTCCTCACGTGATCATCTTCCCTCGGTAGGGGCCGGCCCCGCCGCCGCCCGAGATCATCCGGGCGATCGGCCGGAAAGGGGCGGTGGGCTCAGGCGTCGGAGCGCTTCAGGCGGTAGGCCGCGCCCGCGAGGGCGGCCGCTGTCCAGGCGAGCATGACCAGCAGGCCGGCGCCGGCGCTCAGCGAGCCGTCGGTCTGGGTCAGGGCGTAGATCGACGCGCCGGCGTTGCTCGGCAGGTACGGGGTGATGGCGTCCGACCACGAGTCGGGCAGCAGCGACATCAGGCCCGGAACGAGCAGGAACGTGCCGACCAGGGTTGAGATGCCGCCCGCGGTCGAGCGCAGCAGCGCGCCCAGCGCCACCCCGATCACGCCGACCAGACCCAGGTAGACGCCCGCGCCGAGCAGGCCTCGCAGCACGCCGTCGTCGGACAGGCTCACCGCGCCGCTCGTGCCGGACAGGACGGCGCTGGTCGCCAGGAACGCCGCGAAGGCACCCACCACGCCGACCAGGAACGCGATGACCCCGTACACCAGAGCCTTGGCCCAAAGGACCGGAAGCCGCCGGGGCACCGCCGCGAGCGTGGACCGGATCATGCCCGTCGTGTACTCGGCCGAGGATGTCAGCACGCCCAGCACGCCGATCGCGATCAGCGCGAACGTCACTCCGAACAGCGCCATGCTGTAGCCGGTGGTACCCTCCGAACCGGGGGCGTCGATGCCCGAGCGGAACTGGAACGCGGCGATGACGCCGAGGCCGACCAGGAACAGCAGGGCCAGGCCGAGCGTGATCCAGCTCGAGCGCAGCGACTCGAACTTGGCCAGCTCCGACCGGGCGACGCGCGGCTGCGTCACGGCGATGCTCATGCCGCCCTCGCCACGTACTCGACGGCGTCGTGGGTCAGGTTCATGAAAGCTTCCTCCAGGGAGACCTCGTGCTTGGTGAGCTCGAAGAGCGGGATGCCGTGCTCGGCCGCGGTGAAGCCGATCTCGCGGGCGCTGCGCCCGGTCACCATCAGCTGTTCCGAGCCGGGCCGGCCGGTCACTTCGACACCGGGACCGGCGAGCAGGCTTCGCAGCCGTACGGGGTCGGCGGTCGCCACGAGCACGGTGTCGCCCCCGGCGTCACGGACGAGCTGCTCCACGGTCGTGTCGGCCAGGATCCGGCCGCGGCCCACGACGATCAGGTGATCGGCGACCAGGGCCATCTCGCTCATCAGATGGGACGACAGGAAGACCGTGCGGCCCTCGGCGGCCAGGCCGGTGAGCAGGTTGCGGATCCACAGCACGCCGTCGGGGTCGAGGCCGTTGACCGGCTCGTCCAGCATCAGCGTCTCCGGGTCGCCGAGCAGCGCGGCCGCGATGCCGAGCCGCTGGCCCATGCCGAGCGAGAAGGCGCCGGCCCGCTTGCGGGCCACCTGGGCCAGGCCGGTCATCTCGATCACCTGCTCCACCCGGTGGCGGGAGATGCCGTGCGTGTGGGCGAGCGCCATCAGGTGGTCGAAGGCGGAGCGGCCGGGGTGGATGGCCTTCGCCTCGAGCAGGGCGCCGATCTCGCGCAGCGGGGCGGGGTGATCGGCGTACGGGCGGCCGTTGACCGTCACCGTGCCCGAGGTCGGCCGGTCCAGGCCGACGATCATGCGCATGGTGGTCGACTTGCCGGCGCCATTCGGCCCCAGGAAGCCGGTCACCGCGCCGGGCCGGACCGTGAAGGTCAGCCCGTCGACGGCGGTTTTCTCGCCGTACGTCTTCGTGAGTTCCCTTGCTTCGATCATGTATCCAGCGTCGGCCCGGCCGGGCTCCGCAACGTCGTACCGCGGGTCGATCTTGCCGGCGGGGCGTAGTACCGCGGTACCACATGATCGACTTCGGTACCCTGGTTCCGATGACATGGACCAAGAAGATGCTGGTAGCGGCTCTGACGGTCCTCGGCGTGGCAGGGTGCACCGCCACGACACCGGCCCCGAGTGCGACGGCCGTGGACTGGGTGGGCAGCTGGGCCGTGGCCGGGCAGAGCGGCGGGCGGACGTTCGGCGAGCAGACCGTACGGCAGGTGGTGCACACCAGCGCCGGCGGTTCGACCGTGCGCCTCCGGCTGACGAATGTGTTCGGCAGCGCTCCGCTCACCCTCGCCAACGTGCGCCTCGCGCTCAGCAAGGGCGACGCCACGATCGACGCGAGCACGTCCACGGCCGTGACGTTCGGCGACGCCCCGAGGGTGACGATGGCCGCCGGTGCGAGCATCGAGAGCGACCCGGTCGCGTTCGGCCTGCCGGCGAGCGCCGACGTCGCGATCAGCGCCTATCTCCCGAACGGCAGCCAGGCGACCACCCAGCACTCGTTCGCGAACCGTCACAACTACGTCGGCTCGGGCGACCAGACCACGAACGCCACCCTCGCCGGCGCGCAGACCGTCGACAGCTACTTCTTCCTGGCCGGGCTCGACGTGCGCGACGCGGCGGCCGAGGGCACGGTGGTCGCGCTGGGCGCCTCCATCACCGACGGCTTCGACTCCGCCTTCGGCGCCGACAAGCGCTGGCCCGACCTGCTCTCCCGCCGGTTCAGCGCGGCCGGCCGCACGGTCGGCGTGCTCAACGCCGGCATCAGCGGCAACAAGCTCCTGAAGGACGGCGCCGGCGAGAGCGTACCGAAACGCTTCGAGCGTGACGTGCTCTCGCAGCCCGGCGTCAAGTGGGTGATCCTGTCCGACGCCGCCATCAACGACCTCGGCGACGACCGCCCCACCGGCGACCAGCTGATCACCGCCCTGCGCGCCGTCATCCAGCAGAGCCACGACGCCGGCGTGCGGATCTTCTGCTCCACCCTGACGCCGTTTCAAGGCACGAGCTATTGGAGTACGGAGGGTGAAGCCGGCCGGGAAGCGGTCAACGCCTTCCTCCGTGGCGGCTCCAGCGGCTGCGACGGCGTGATCGACCTGGACACCGCCACCCACGACCCGGACGCGCCGGCCCGGTATCTATCGGAGTACGACAGCGGCGACCATCTGCACCCCAACGACGCCGGTATGCAGGCCATCGCCGACGCGGTCGACCTGTCGCTCTTCCGCTGAGTCGGGCAGCCGACTGAACCCGCGGCGCCCGGAGGAGGATCGTCGGGGCCATGGAACGTCACATCCACTGGGCCGTGCTGCCCGCCGGCGAGGCCGGACCGGACGGCCGCACCGCCGGACATCGCGTGCTCGTCGGCGACCAGGTGCTGCTCTGGTCGGAGGAAGAGCAGGCCGAGCCCGCTCCCGCCGCGCGCTCGGGCGCCGTGGCCACCGGGCTGTCCCTGGTCACCCAGGTGGGCCGGGCCTTCCAGGAGGCGCACCCGGACGTGCCGGTCATCCTCGACCACGGCCGTCACCTGGTCGTCGAGGGCGGCGAGGCGCTGCGCGGCAAGGACGACACGTGCTGGCGGGTGGAGCCGCTGCCGGCCGGCCCGGTCGTCGTCGACCGGCCGGAGCGACAGGCCCGGCGCGCCGACCCGGCGGTCGAGAACGTGCTCCTGGGAGTCGCCCGCCCGGCGTACGAAAGCGATCTGACCTGGATCTCCCAGCTGGAGACCCGGCACTCGCTCAGCGAGGGGTTCCGTCAGGCGGCCGATCGGGCCGAGATGGCGCTGGCGACGCTGGGCTATGCGACGTCGCGCCAGGCGGTGAGCGTCGGCGGCGGGCAGAGCGCGAACGTCATCGCCGACCGCCCTGGCCAGGCCACCACGGATCGCAAGGTCGTGCTGGTGACGGCCCACCTCGACTCGGTCAGCCAGGCCGGCGGCACCAGGGCGCCCGGCGCCGACGACAACGGCAGTGGGGCGGCCGGGGTGCTGCTGCTGGCGAGCGCCCTCGCGGCCCACCGGTGGGAGAACGACCTGCGGCTCATCCTGTTCGGCGGCGAGGAGCAGGGGCTGTTCGGCAGCAAGCAGTACGTGGCGGGACTGTCACCGGACGAGCGTCTCCGGATCCGCGCCGTCCTCAACATGGACATGATCGGCGTCCGCAACGGACCCGAGCCGGGTGTGCTGCTGGAGGGCGCCCCGGTCTCGAAGGAGCTGATCGACGACCTGGCCGCGGCGGCCGCCACGTACACCGGGCTGCGGGTGGAGACCTCGCTCAGCCCGTTCGCCAGCGACCACGTGCCGTTCATCGTGGCCGGCGTCCCGGCCGTGCTGACCATCGAGGGCAACGACAGCGCCAACGGGAACATCCACAGCGAGAACGACCTGCTCGCGCACATCGACTACGGGCTCGCGGTGGAGATCCTGCGGATGAACGCGGCCGCCGTGGCCGGGTGGCTTCGCCCGGTGGAGGTGGCAGGCTAACATTGCCGCGGTTTCGTCCTTTGAAAGCGAAAACGAGGCGACATGCGGTGGTTCCGGCGCGGGTCCGGCGGTCAGAAAGACCCCGGCCAGCAGCAGGCTCTCGTCGACGACGTCCGCGGCCGGTACGGTCCGCACCAGCCCGGCACGTTCCTCCAGCAGGCCGACGCGGCCGCCGCCCAGCTCGCCGGTGACGACGGCCTGCTGGCCGCGGCCTGGATCGTGCGGGAGTTCACCGACGCCGCCTACGCCGACGTGGCCGGCCAGGTCGGCGGCTACGGATATCAGGTCGACCGCCGCAACTACCGTCCGCTGTGGAGAGAGACGGGCAGCCGGCTGCGCTGGAACCTGTGGGCCCTGCCCGGCGGCCTCCATCCGTACATCCAGGTGAGCGGGGCCGTCGCGGCGGTCGGCGCCGACCCCAAGCGGGTCGTGAAGGTCACCGACCCGGGCCCGCTGTTGGCCCACCTGTTCGAGGTCCTCGACCTGACGATCGCCGGCTGGGAGTTCGCCCGGGTCCGCCCCGACACCGACGCCGCCACCCTGGTCCACCGGGTCATCACGACCACCCGCGACCTGCGCGCGGCGATGAGCGACGAGCCGCCCCTCCCGCAGCCGGTCCGCGAGCTGATGCGCCGCAACAACGTCATCGACATCTACGACCCGAGCTCCCCCGCGGTCGTCGGCGGCTTCAACCCGGGCAAGGAGATGCGCGAAGCCCTCCTGGCCTAGCGCCCGGACGGGACGGCGGCCCGCGACCGCCGGCCCTATCCTCGTCCGGTGATCTCGCGCTTGTCGCCGGCGGGCCGGCCGTGCTCCGGCTGACCGCCTGGCTCGTCCTCGCCGCCGTCTTCACCGGGCTCGTCAAGCTCGGCCTCGACGAGCTGGATGGCGGCACCGGCGGATGGCTCTGGCCGATCGGGACCGCCCTGGTCTCGATCCTGGCGCTCACACCGCTGCACGAAGTCGGCCACCTCCTCGCCGCGCCCCTGCTGCGCTTCCAGGTGACAAAGGTCGTCATCAGCTACAGGGCACAGTCGTACGTCCAGGTCAGCACCACCCACACCGGACGCGCGCTGCCGCTCCGGTTCGCCCTGCTCCACCTGGCGGGCCCGGCGGTCGACGTCGCCGTGGCCGTCGGCCTGGCCCGCTGGGCGACCCACCCGATGCCCGCGCCGGTGCGGGTGTGCCTGCTCGTGGCCGCCCTGACCGCCGCGTTCCTGGCCCTGGGCAACCTGCTGCCGTACGCCCGCGGCGGCGTCACCACCGACGGCGCCCACATCCTGTGCTGGATCCTCCGCCCCGCCCGCACCCGCGCCGATGCCACGGTCATTCCGGCCGGTGCCGCCGACCCCGTCACGCTCCGCCGCGTCATCGACGAGACCATCGACGACGCCATCCTCGACGCCTTCATCGAGGCCACCGCCGACCGGCGGGCGGTGGCGATCGCCGTGTTCCTGCGGCTGCGCCGTACCCTCGGCCTGGTCCCGGGGCGGCCGCTCGCCCTCGAGAACGTCACCATCGGCCCGGCGGCCGCCGCCGACTACATCAGGCTTCAGGAGTACGTCATCTCGCCCGGCGCCGACGTCGCCGTGCTCGACGCGCTCGCCGCCACCCTGGGCGTCGTCCCGGGTCTGTGGCAACTGCACCGCGCCTCGGTCTCCGGGCTGCCGCCCCAGCCCGCGATCGTGGCCCGGATCGAGGCCGTCGCCGCCGCCCTGGCCCACCGCCGCCCCGACACGGTGTCCCGCCGGATCGTCGGGGCCGTCGCCGACCTGCTGCACGACCGTCCGGCCGAGGCGCGGCGGGCCCTGATCGGCGTCGCCCCCTCGGCGAGCGCCGACGGGACCTACGCGCCGCTGATCCGCGCGATCGCGGAGGCGGCCCTGGGCGACCACGATCAGGCCGCCCGTCTGCTGAACGCCGTCCGCCGCACCCGCGTCGAGGCCGGCGTGCCGGGCGCGGACGACCCGATGCCCGTCGTGACCGGCATCCTGGCCGCCCGGCGTTCGGGCCCATCGCTTCCAGCGAATGGCACAGACGGTATTACCACTGACGTACGTCAATAGGTAATAGTGCATTGTGGACCTCTCACGGCTCGCCGCGGGCTTCGGCGCGGCTCTGCTCATCACCGCCTTCCCCGTGCCCGCGCACGCCGACGACCGGGGCTCGACCCGCGAGTTCGGAAACGGGCCCGAGCGCAACGAGGTCGCGGCCACCGACAGCGCGGCGGCGCGGATCCTGTCGGCGCCCGCCCCCGACGTGGCCTGGAAACCCGGGCGGCAGGGCTATCCGCGACAGCATGAGCTGCGGGTCTACCCCGCCAATCCGGAGGACCGCTCGATCAAGCTCGGCCTCATCCCGTACCACGGGATCGCTCCTCGGCTGAACGCCCTCCAGCAGGCCTCGAACCGGGTGTCGGCCGAGGTCGTCGGGCATTCGGCCCTCGACCGGGACCTCTATCTGGTCACCGTCACCGCGCCCGAGAGCGCGGCCGAGGCGGCCCGGCAGGAGCGCTGGCGCAAGCTGATCGAGGACGATCCGGTGGCCGCCCGGCGCGACCGGTCGCTGGCCCGTGGCTACAAGACGCCGGTGTGGATCAACGCGAACATCCACGGCGACGAGTGGGAGGGCACCGACGGGGCGCTGCGGGTCATCGAGCGGCTCGCCACCGCGACCGACGCCGCCACCGCCGCCTTCCTGGCCCGCAGCCGGGTCTACGTCACGGTCACCAACAACCCGGACGGCCGGATCGCCGGCACCCGGGCCAACGGGGCCGGCTTCGACATCAACCGCGACCACGCCACCAGCTCGCAGCCGGAGTCGCGCGCGGTCCGCGACGTCGTCATCGCCACCCAGCCGTTCGTGATGCTCGACGAGCACGGCTACACCGGCACCACGCTGATCGAGCCGGCCACGCCGCCGCACGGGCAGAATTACGAGTACGACCTGTACATCAAGCACGCCCTGCCCAACGCGCTCGGCATGGAGGCGGCCATCCAGCGCCTCGGACATCCGGAGACCACCCGGGCCGACATCCCGTTCCGGGACTACGCTCCCGGCGACTGGGACGACTGGCCGCCGATCTTCACCCCGATGTACGCGATGTACCACGGGGCCATCGGCCACACCGTCGAGATTCCGTTGCAGGTCAACCGGGGCCTCTACACCACGCTGCCGGTCGAGGAGCTGCGCCGCCGCTCGGCCGTCAACACCGACGTCGCGGCGGCGACGATCGAGGCGGCCCTGACGTACGCCGACACGAACCGCGCCGCGCTGCTGGCCGACCAGATCGAGCAGTTCCGCCGGGGCTGGGCCGGCGAGCCGCAGCGCGACGTCCCGGACGGCTACGTGCCCGGCTTCGGCCCCGAGGACCGCTACTCGACAGACTTCCCCCGGGCGTACGTCGTACCGGCCGGCCAGAAGCAGCGTTCCGCGCCCGCCGCCGCGCGCCTCGTCAACCACCTCATCGCCAACGACGTCCGCGTCACCAAGGCCCGGACCGCCTTCGTCCTCAACGGCCGCCGTTACCCGGCCGGCTCGTACGTCGTCGACATGCACCAGCCCAAGCGCGGCCTGGCCAACGTGCTGCTGGAGGCCGGCCGGGACATCTCTTCACTGGTACCCCAGATGTACGACATATCCGGATGGAGTCATCGCCTGCTCTGGGGCGCCTCAGTCGACATAAGCCGCTGGGTTGCGCCACGCGTCGCCACGTCGCCCGTCTCAGCCGCGTCGTTCACCAGCGCCACGCCCAAGCGCCGGGAACTCGCTCTCACGCTGCGGGACCCGGCCGACATCCGCGCCGTCAACGCGCTGCTCGACCAGGGGATCAAGCTGCGGTTGCACGGCCCGGCCACGGTCGTCCTGCCGGCCACGGCCGCGTGGGTTTCAGACCGCTTCGGTGTACGCCTCGACGCCGCCCCGCGCGGCAGCGCCGGCACCCCGATCTCGCGTCCGGTGCTCGCCGCCGCCGTGGCCGCCGACGAGCTGTTCGCGCTGCGTGAGATGGGCTTCGACGTCCGTACGGTCTCCACCGCCACCCTCAACGCCGGCGCGAGCCTGGCCGGGGTGACCGGTCTGATCGTCTCCTCCGGCCTGAACTACACGCAGCTCACCGCGGCCGCCAAGGCGCAGGTCGACGACCTGCTCAGCCGGGGCGGCGTGGTCACCCGGGGCGTCACCGGCGCGATGTTCAACGCGACCGCCGGCCTGCTCCCGGCGACCGCGGTCGCGGGCCGCGGCGACGCCAACGGAGTCGTCGCCGTCCGCAACACCGGGCAGGTCGTCGGCGCCGACTCGCCGCCGCACTCGTTCGTCTACTCGCCGCTGTGGTTCACCGGCACCGGATTCACCGTCGAACAGCGCTACGCCGACGACCCGCTGGTGGCCGGCCACTGGCTGCCGACCACCCCCGGCGTGGGCGGCCCGTCGCAGGCCGCGGGCCAAGCCGCGGTGGTCTCGGGCACCACCGCCCGCGGCAGCCGGGCCGTCCTGTTCGGCACGGAAACACTGTTCCGGGCCCACCCGAAGGGGCTGTACGCGCAGTTCGCCCGAGCGCTCTACTGGACAAATTCATAGACCTCAACCAAGGTTCACCCCTTACGGTGTGCCGATGGGGCGGGTCTTCTATCAGTTGCTGGTCAACACACTGCTGGTCTCGGTCATCAACTTCACCGTATGGTTCGCGATCACCTTCTACGTCTACATCGAGACGCAGTCGGTCTTCGCCACCGGCGTGATCTCCGGGATCTTCCTGGTGATGACGGCGCTGACCGGCATCTGGTTCGGCAGCCTGGTCGACCACTACCGCAAGAAGACGGTCATGCAGGCGTCGGCGCTGGTGTCGCTGACCCTGTACGGGGTCGCGCTCATCCTCTACCAGGCGACGCCGCGCGAGGAGTTCCGCGACCCGGCGAGCGTCCGCCTGTGGCTCCTGGTGGTGCTGCTGATGTTCGGCGTGATCGCCGGCAACCTGCGGACGATCGCCCTGCCCACGATGGTGACGGTCCTGGTCGAGGAGAACATCCGCGACCGCGCGAACGGCCTGGTCGGCACGGCCTCCGGCGTCTCGTTCCTGGTCACCTCGGTGATCAGCGGCCTGCTGGTGGCGCTCGGCGGCATGTTGTGGGTCCTGGTGGTGGCGCTCGGGGTGCTGGGGTTGGCGGTCCTCGCCCTGGCCCTCGTCCGGATGCCCTCCGGCGCGGCCGTGCCCGCCGCCGCCTCGGAGAAGCGCTCGGTCGATCTGCGCGGCACCATCCGGGTGATCGGCGGGGTGCCCGGACTGCCCGCCCTGATCGCCTTCTCCGCCTTCAACAATCTGCTCGGCGGCATCTTCATGGCGCTGCTGGACGCGTACGGCCTGTCCTTGGTCTCGGTACAGACCTGGGGTTTGCTGTGGGGAGCCTTGAGCACGGGCTTCATCGTGGGTGGCCTGCTGATCGCCCGTACGGGCCTGGGCAAGAACCCGGTCTGGCTCCTCCTCATGGTCAACATGGTGCTCTGGACCGTGACCCTGATCTTCCCGCTCCGCGAGTCGATCGTCTGGCTGGCCGCCGGCCTGTACATCTACATGCTGGTGGTCCCGTACGCGGAGGCGGCCGAACAGACGATCCTGCAGAAGGTGGTGCCGTACGAGCGCCAGGGCCGCGTGTTCGGCTTCGCCCAGAGCGTCGAACAGGCGGCCTCCCCGCTGACGGCGTTCCTGATCTCCCCCACTGCCCAGTTCGTCTTCATCCCGCTGATGACCGACGGCGCCGGAGCTCGCTTGATAGGCGATTGGTTCGGCACGGGCGCCAACCGGGGCCTGGCCCTGGTCTTCGTCCTGACCGGCGTCATCGGCGTCTTCGCCACGACGGTGGCCCTGCGAAGTCGTCCATATCGCCGCTTGAGTCGCCGATACACCGAGGAGCCGGCCCCCGTTTCGCCGTAGTCTCTGGAGCCGCGGCCGGCACAAGGAAGGACGTGACATTTGACGGACAAGCAGCCCAATCCCGCGGCCTCGGACTTCGACGCGGCCATCTGGCACCGCCAGGACATGCTCAGCGATCTGCGGGATTGGATCGAAGCCCTGCCCGGCATCGACACCAGCGGCTACATCACCAACATCAACGAGGCCGAGACCGGCTCCACCGTGCTGGTGTGGCACGGTCCGCCCGACCGCGTCCAGCAGCAGATCAGGGACGAAGCTCGCCGCCGGCGCATTCCCCTCTCGATCGAGCAGCGCAAACACACCATGGCCGCTCTCGAAGGGGCTGTCGATCGGCTCTGTGCCATCAGGCCGGGCACTGGCGTGTTCCAGAATTTCCAGGTCAGCGCGCTCGCCGCCTTCGACATCGACTTCGACGGGGTTGTCGTCATCGGCGAGTACACGCGGCCCCCAGCCGAGGACGTCTCCGCAGCGGACGCTGCACTCGCCGGGGCGATCAGCGCCGAAACCGGCGTAGCCGTGGCAATCGAACACGGCAAGTTCGAACTTCTGTGATCAGCGCAGTGCGGGGCGAGCGACGGCCGTCGCCGCTGCGACAGCTCAATCGGTGACGAATTGTCGCCAGAAGGCGGCGTCCTCGGCGTCGGGGTGGGCGCGGACGTAGTCGATGATGTCGTCGATGCCGATGGGCTCGCCGCGCATAGCCCGTTCCTCGAGCTCGGGCGGCAATATTTGCAGCTCGTCGCTCGGGACCGGCTGGAAGGACTCCGGCGGAAGATCGCCGGCCTCGGGCGCGGGCAGCGGCGGCAGCGGGCCCAGGCCCAAATGGTCGCGGGCCATGTCGAGCAGGCCGCGCATCTCGTCGACGGCCAGTGTCAGCAGCGCCTGCGCATCGTCGGACGGGAACGGAGCCGGCACGCGGGTCAGCAGGATCCGGAGGCGCTTGCGGCCCTTCTTGACGTCCACTTCCGGTGGTTCGGCCAGCGTGAGCCACAGCTCCAACGACGGCAGTCCGGCCGGCGCCCACCACCGCCGCCAGGCCGGGTCGGCCCCCACCCTCGCGACGATCTCGTCCAGGAAGTCCGGGTAGGCGCGGGGCACCCCGCCCGGCACAGCGTCGCCGAACGCCAGCGTCAGCCACGGCTCCGGGCCGGCCGGATCGTCGTCGTGCTCCCACAGCATGCCGGTCGCCTGCTCGTACGCGCGTGGCGCCACGGTGAGCAGCAGTTCCGCCTCGTCGTCGGCGAAGCCGGTCAGCCGGTCCGGCGTCTGGAGGACCTTCTCGTACGCCTCCTGCCCGGCCGCCACGACCGCGCACCGCACGTAGAGGAACACGTCGTCGCTCACCGTGTGCGCGGCGGCCAGGTGGGCCGGGGTGTCCAGCGCCGCCAGCAACGCGTCGAGCCGCTCGGCGAAGCCGGTGATGTCGGCCTCGGGCCGCTGCGCGAGCCGGTCCACCACGGGGCCGAAATCCGGGCCCGGCGTCTCCGACAATTGCCAGAACGCTTCCTCGCCGATCACAAGCAGGAGCATATTCGCTGGTGGCGGCCAGCGCGGCAGGTCACCGGCCGGGTGACGGCGTTTCGTCCCGCTCGCCGGGCCGAGGCGATGGCGGCCGGCGCAGCGCCGCGGCGACCTGGTCGGCCAACGTCACCGCGACGCGCAGCTCGTCCATGGACGCGGGTGTATGGGCCGTCGCGCGCAACATGTACCGCCCGTGGACCTGCCCGGCGCTTTCCACCAGCAGCTCGGTCTCCGGCGGCAGGCCGTCGTGCGCGACGTCGATACGCTTGCCGCGCCAGACGATCTGACCGTCGTGCCGCAGCCGTGCCGGTTGGCCCGCCCCGGCCACGCCGGGCTCGTACCGCGCCTCCCGAAGGTGGAGAGTCCCGGCCAGTTCGGCGGCGACCTGTTCGATCACGGCCTGCGCCGGGCCACCCGCCGCGCTCGCCCGTGCGGCTGCGTGGATGCCTTCGAGATACGCCGCCTCGCGCGTGGCGGCGGACGCCTGCCGGCGACCCCAGACCGCGAGCTCGGTGACGGCGACACCGACGGCCAGGAGCAGGAAGAACGTACGGACGTCGGACCGGCCCGAGATGTCCAGCTGGAGATAGGGCGGCGCGTAGAAGAAGTTGAACCAGACACCGGCCGAGGCGGCGGCCAGGTAGCCGGCGGGCCGGCTGCCGAAGGCGGCCACGCCAACCACGGCGACGACCAGCAGCAACGCGACCTGCGTGTTCTGCACATCTCCACGGAACGGCACGAGCGCCGCCGCGACCCCGAAGGGCACGACGATCGCAAGCCCGACGGCGAGCCGTGTCCGGGTGAGCCAGGTGCGCACTCCCCGACTGTATCGATCGGAACGACTGCCGCCTCTGTATCACCGCTCACATGCCAGTGGGCGTACGGAAAAGCGCCGGACCGCCACGCAGCCCGGCGCTTTTCAGAACCGGTCAGAAGGCCGGCAGGACCGAGCCCTGGTACTTGTCGGTGATGAACTTCTTGACCTCTTCGCTGTGCAGGAGCTTCTCCAGCTTCTGGACGCGCGGGTCGTTCTCGTCGCCGGTGCGGACGACGACCAGGTTGGCGTACGGGTTGTCGTCGCCGGACTCCAGGGCCAGCGAGTCGGTGGCCGGCTTGAGGCCGGTCTCGATGGCGTAGTTGCCGTTGATGACCGAGATCGCCGTGTCCTCGAGGCTGCGGGGCAGCTGGGCCGCCTCGAGCGCCTTGAACTTCAGGTTCTTCGGGTTGGCCGTGATGTCCTTCTCGGTGGCCTTGACACCCACGCCGTCCTTCAGCGTGATCAGGTTGTTCTTGGCCAGCAGGCTCAGCGAGCGGCCCGAGTTGGACGGGTCGTTCGGGATGGCCACGACGCCGCCGTCGGGGATCTCGGCCAGGCTCTTGACCGTCTTGGAGTAGACGCCCAGGGGCTCGATGTGCACCGGCTTCAGCGCCGTGAACTTGTAGCCCTTCGACGCCACCTCCTCCTCCAGGTACGGGATGTGCTGGAAGTAGTTGGCGTCGAGCTGCTTCTCCTTGAGGGCCACGTTCGGCTGGATGTAGTCGTTGAACTCGACGATGTCCAGCTTGAGGCCCTCCTTGGAGGCCAGGTTGTCGGCGACGTACTTGAGGATCTCCCCGTGCGGGACCGGGCTGACGCCGACCTTCAAGGTGTCGGAAGAGGCTTCCGAGGAGGAGTCGGAACCGCAAGCGGCCAGCCCCAGCAAGAGGGAAGCGGACGCTACGAGGGCGGTGATGGAGCGGCGCACGAGAGAACCTTTCTATTTGTGGGAGAGCCGGCGGACGACGAGATCGCCCGCCATCTGGACGAGTTGGACGAAGACGACGAGCGCGGCCACGGTCGCGACCATGACCTCGGTCTCGAAGCGCTGGTAGCCGTACCGGATGGCCAGGTCGCCGAGCCCGCCGCCGCCGACCACGCCGGCCATGGCCGAGTAGCCGACCAGCGCGATGACCGTGATGGTCAGGCCCGCGACCAGGCCCGGCCGGGCCTCGCGGAGCAACACCTTGCCGACGATCTGGGTGCGGGTGGCGCCCATCGCGGTGGCCGCGGCGATGACGTCGCCGGGTACCTCACGCAGGGCGGCCTCGACGATGCGGGCGAAGAACGGGATGGCGCCGATGGTCAGCGGCACGATGGCCGCGTCGGTGCCGATGGTGGTGCCCACGACGGCCCGGGTGAACGGGATGACCGCCACGAGCAGGATGATGAACGGCAGGGACCGGGCGATGTTCACGATCAGGCCGAGCACGTTGTAGAGCGGCGGCGCCGACAGCAGCCCGCCGGGCGCGGTGAGCACCAGCAGCACGCCGAGCAGCAGCCCGCCGATCGCGGTGAGCACGGTCGACACGAAGACCATCCAGGCGGTCTCCTGCAGACCCACCCAGAGCAGGTCGAAGACCTCGGACCAGGTCATGCCACCACCTCCACCTGGGCGCCGGAGGAGCGCAGGAACTCGATCTGGGGCGCGGCGTCGCCGGACAGGGCCAGCCGCCACCGGCCGGCGCGGGTCGCCGCGAGGGTTTCGACGGAGCCTTCGAGGATCCGGAAGTCGAAGCGCCGGGCCAGACCGGTGAGGGGCGCGTCGGCGTCCGCACCGCTGGCGGTGACGTCGACAACGGTTTCATCGGGCGCCGTGGAACGGGCCGCCAGAGGGAACAGCCCGTGCGCCAGCTCCGAGCCCTCGCGGTGGAGGAGCTCGGCGACCGGGCCGGACTCGACGAACTTGCCGTCGCGCATGACCGCGGCCGAATGGCAGATCTTCTTCACGACCCCCATCTCGTGGGTGATCAGCAGGATCGTGAGGCCGAGCCGCTGGTTCAGATCGAGCAGCAGCCGCAGGATGGAGTCGGTCGTCTCGGGGTCGAGCGCGGAGGTGGCCTCGTCCGACAGCAGGACCTTGGGCCGTGCGGCCAGCGCCCGGGCGATGCCCACGCGCTGCTTCTGACCTCCGGACAATTGCGAGGGGTACGCCTCCTCGCGGCCGCTCAGGCCCACGAGGTCGATCAGCTCGGACACGCGGGCCTTGCGCGCGGCCCGCGACTCGCCGGTGACCTCGAGCGCGAACGCGATGTTGCCGGCCACGGTCCGCGAGGAGAGCAGCGCGAAGTGCTGGTGGATCATCCCGATGCCGTGCCGGGCGATCCGCAGCCGCTTGCGGTTCAGCGCGGTCAGGTCGACCCCGCCGACCGTGATGCGCCCCTCATCGGGCCGTTCCAGCAGGTTGACGCAGCGCAGCAGCGTACTCTTGCCGGCGCCGCTCTGGCCGAGCACGCCGAAGACGTCACCCTCGCCCACGGTGAGGTCGACGCCGTCGACGGCGCGCACCTCACGCCCGCGGCTCCGGTAGGTCTTCCGGAGTCCCGTTATCTCGATCAAGAAGAAGCACCCTTAAAACCTAGATATCCCATAGGCTGATGGGACATCGACAGACCATAGCGACGTTGCGCGCGCGAGGAAAGCCGGTGTAACGACTGTCACGAGCCTGATACCTGACCGTCACCTACGCACAGCGACGACATAGGGACCGCACAGGCGCCGCGCCTACCTTCGGGTCATGGCACTCCTGGTTCTGGCGCTGCTGTTCGGAGTCGGCGCGGTTCTCCTGTTCTCCGGCCGGCGCAACACAAGCGGACAAAAACACAACGCGCTCAGCGACGCGCGGGCCGAGGCCCAGCGCTGGTACGAGCGTCTCGGCGGCCAGCTGGTCAACCTGAGCAGCGACGATCCGGCGGCCCGGCAGGCGCTGGTCGACGCGGCCGAGCGCCACCAGGCGGCCGGCGGCCAGCTCGCCCGGGCCGAGACGCCGCTGCAGTTCGACATGGCGCGCGAGACGGCGCTGGAGGGCCTGGCCTACGTACGGGCGGCCCGCCTCGCCATGGGCCTGGACCCCGGCCCCGACCTGCCCTCGGCCACCCGCAACACCGGCACGCTCAGCGACGATCGTCAGGTCACGGTGCAGGGGCAGACCTTCTGGGCCGGCCCGCAGGCGAGCTCGCAGACGCCGTACTACTACCCCGGCGGCTACGTCGGCGGACGCCCGGTTCCCGCGGGCTGGTACTCGACGCCATGGTGGAAGACCGCGCTCGCGGCCGGCGCCGGCGCTCTCGGCGGCATGATGATCTTCGACGCGCTCTTCGACCACCACGGCCCGCACGGATTCGGCGGCGGCCCCGGCGGTTTCGGCGACTTCTTCTAAAGGTCTTGACTGGTTCCAGTTCCCGTTTATCGGCTCCGGACCCGGGTACCCGGGTGGCGTCGCAATCCGCCACCTTCCGGAGGATCTACGCAAAATGGCAGCCAGCAAACCGATCAAGAAGATCAAGGAAAAGGTGGCCGAGGCGCTGACCCCGCCGGTTCCGGGAGCGCCCTCGAGCGCACCCCCGACCGTCGCGGAGCCCACCACGCCTGTCGAGCCGCTGCCCCCGAAGAAAGAGCACGGTGCGCCGGACACCCGTACACCCACCGGAGCCGAAACCGGCGCACCCGCCGAAACCAAAGGCCAGCAGGGCGCCTATCTGACCACGGCGCAGGGCGCCCGCCTGCGCGACACCGACCACTCGCTCAAGGCCGGGCCGCGCGGCCCGATCCTGATGCAGGACCACCACTTCCGCGAGAAGATCACGCACTTCGACCACGAGCGGATCCCCGAGCGCGTCGTGCACGCCCGCGGCGCCGGCGCCCACGGCACGTTCGTCGGCTACGGCACCGCCGAGGGCGTCACCCGGGCCGGCTTCCTGAAGAAGGGCAAGGAGACCGACGTCTTCGTGCGCTTCTCGACGGTTCTCGGCTCGCGCGGCTCGGCCGACACCGTGCGTGACACCCGCGGCTTCGCCACGAAGTTCTACACCGACGAGGGCACGTTCGACCTGGTCGCCAACAACATCCCGGTCTTCTTCATCCAGGACGCGATCAAGTTCCCGGACGTCATCCACGCCGGCAAGCCGCATCCCGACCGCGAGATCCCGCAGGCGCAGAGCGCGCACGACACGTTCTGGGACTTCGTCTCGCTGCACACCGAGGCCCAGCACCACACCATCTGGAACATGTCCGACCGGGGCATCCCGCGCTCGTACCGGACCATGGAGGGCTTCGGCGTCCATACGTTCCGGCTGGTCAACGACGCCGGCGAGACCGTGCTGGTCAAGTTCCACTGGAAGCCCAAGCTCGGCGTGCACTCGCTGACCTGGGAGGAGGCGCAGATCGCGGCCGGCGTCGACCCCGACTTCCACCGGCGCGACCTCTACGACGCCATCGAGTCGGGCGCGTTCCCCGAGTGGGAGCTCGGCATCCAGGTCTTCCCGGACAATCCCGAGGAGACGTTCGCCGGCATCGACCTGCTCGACCCCACCAAGATCGTGCCGGAGGAGCTCGCGCCGGTCCAGCGGGTCGGCAAGCTGGTGCTGAACCGCACCCCGCGCAACTTCTTCGCCGAGACCGAGCAGGTGGCCTTCCACCTCGGTCACCTGCCCCCGGGCATCGACGTGACAAACGATCCACTGCTTCAGGGGCGGCTTTTCTCGTACGTCGACACGCAGCTCACGCGCCTCGGCGGCCCGAACTACTCGCAGATCCCGATCAACCGCCCGCACGCCCCGGTCAACGACATGCTCCGCGACGGCTTCCACCAGCACGCGGTCCACGCCGGCGTGGCGCCGTACCGCCCGAACTCGCTCGACGGCGGCAACCCGTTCACGGCGGGCGACAAGGAGCAGGCCTTCCTGGACGTGCCGGTCCGGGTAGCCGAGGCACCCAAGATCAGGGAGAATCCGGCCTCGTTCGACGACCACTACAGCCAGGTGCGCCTGTTCTGGCTGAGCATGTCGCCGGTCGAGAAGGAGCACATCATCCGGGCGTACACCTTCGAGCTGGGCAAGTGCTACGAGCAGGCGATCAAGGAGCGCCAGCTCCAGTCGCTGGCCAACATCGACCCGGTGCTCTGCGCGGAGGTCGCGACCGGCCTGGGCCTGCCCGCCCCGAAGCCCACCATCGAGCTGATCGACCCGCAGCCGAGCCCCGCCCTGTCGCAGGTCGGCGCGGAGTGGCCGCCGGACGGCCGGATCGTCGGCATCGTGGTCGGCCCCGACGGCACCGACATGCCGGGCCTGGCCGAGGTCCGCGAGACGATCCAGGCGGCCGGCATGGTTCCCTTGATCATCGCCCCGCACGGCGGCAAGGTGGGTGGCCTGGCGGTGCAGCGCACGTTCGCCACCGCCCGCTCGATCGAGTTCGACGCGATCCTCGTGGGAGCCGCGCCCGTCCCGGCACCGGACGCGATCCCCGCCCGCGACGACAAGGCAGGAGCCGCAGCCACCTCGGTCGACCCGCGCGTGGTCCTGCTCCTGGACGAGGCATGGCGCCACGCCAAGGCAATCGGCGCCTGGGGCGAGGGCGTAGAGGCCCTGGCCTCAGCCGGCATCACCGGCACTCCCGGCGTCGTCACCGCCGAGTCCGGCGCGGCCGCCCTGACCCAGGTCCAGCAGCTGATGGCCGCCCACCGGGTGTGGGAGCGCTTCCCGGCCACGGTCGCCTGAGCTTCAGGGCACACCGGATTCACTTGCACGAGCACCGGCCCGACTCCCCTCGGGCCGGTGCTCCCTTATTTCTCCCGCGGTCCGCTACTGGCTTCAGCATCTCGACTCCGATGGCGCGCCGGCAAAACTGTCACACCCTTGAGGTAGGACAGAGCAATGACATGCAGCATGCCGAACTGCGGGAAGCCACGGTACAAAACGACCTCATCCTGCTACGAGCACTACTTGCTGCGCACCCGGTGCGAAGTGGCAGACTGCGAGCGCTTACCGATACGCGCCGGCAAAAGGTGCTTCGTACATCAAGAGAGTAAGATCACGGGCCCTGCGAAACCTTGCCCCGGGCCGGAGTGTAAGCGTCGGGCGACCGCAAGAGGCCTATGCGGCGCTCACGCCAAGCAACGGCGGAAAGGTCAGGAGCTTCGGCCTTTGAGAGAAACTTGGTACCAACCCTACTGCAGCTTCGAAAACTGCGGCAGGCCGCATTTAGCCATGGGATATTGCTCTACCCACTATCAACAACTACGCGCAGGGAAGCCGCTCCGATCGATTCCCACCGACAACCGGCGCGGGAAAGCCCCTCGACCACCTTGCGCCTTCAACGGCTGCGAGCGTCTGGCCCGAGGACTCAGCGGCAAAATGATCTATTGCGCAGGCCACCATTCGCAGGTTTTAGCTGGCCAAGATCTTCGGCCGTTGTTCGAAAGCAAAGTAAGCGCCGGATATGTGAATGCGTACGGCTATCGGATCGTCGGCGTCGGCGGTCGCCAAGTCATGGAGCATCGCCTCGTGATGGAGCGCATGATAGGAAGGCCGCTGGAACCATACGAAAACGTTCATCACCTGAACGGCGAGAAGCTCGACAATCGGCCGGAGAATCTTGAGCTCTGGGTGACACGACAGCCGCGCGGTCAGCGCGTAAGTGATCTCATCGCGTTCGTGCTGAAACACTATCGACCCCAGTTGAACGAGCAGCTTAAGGGCACGGGTCAGTAGCGAGCGCCAATACCTGGCGGTGGCCGCGCCGGAAGCACCATGCCATCACGGAGTGAAAGGGCCGTCAGTTCTTGTAGAGGCGCCGGTGCCACCATGGCAGCGGGTCGCCGGCCCAGTTGTTCTGGGGCTGGAGTTGGGAAGAGTGCGGCGGCGGAACTCCTTGTCGAGGTGGCTCAGCAGGCGGCGCATCTCGGCGCGTGCGGGGATGGACGCCCTGTTCGACAGCCCTGACGGCGTCGGCCGCGGCTGGGGACAAGCCCTCGATCGGGCCGCCCGCTTCGCGGGTCCACTGGCGGACGGCACGGCCGGCGGCTTGGTGGGTGGCGCGGATCGCGCCCGGCCGTCTACGCGGCATGACCCTTTCGGTTGATCGTCATGGGGCGATTTTGGCACAGCCGGTCAGCGCAGTGGGCCGTAGGCGGCCTTGTACGAGATCGGGCCCATCAGCGGGAGCATCGCGTTGCGGAGGCGGATCGGGAGGCCGGCCACCTTGGAGAAACGGTCGGTGGCGGCCTGCACGTGGGTGACCCGGTCGCGGCGGCGCTCCTCGTAGCGGGCTCCCACCGAATCCCAGGCCCCGTCGGCCAGCAGGTCGGCGAGCTCGATCGCGTCCTCCATGGCCAGTGCGCCGCCCTGCGCCCAGACCGGGGCCGTGGCGTGGGCGGCGTCGCCGATCAGCACGCAGCGGTCTCGGTGCCACGTCGGGATGCGGACCTCCTCGATCGGCGAGTGGTACAGGCGGCCTGGGCTGTCCAGGACCGCTCGCACCTTCTCCGGGTAGGCGCCGAACGTCTCCCGCAGCCACGACGGGTCGGGGTCGACCGGGCCTCCCCCGGTCGCCGAGGCGAAGACGTACACCTCGGTGTCGTCGACCGGGATCAGCAGGAACGCGCCCTCGGCGCCCGACCACACTGTGAAGCAGCCGACGCCCGGGTTCGGGGCCATGAAGCGCCAGCTGGCCCGGCTCAGCATCGCCGAGCGCATGCCCGCGGTGCCGAACACCTGCTCGCGCACGCTCGAGTGCACGCCGTCGGCGCCCACCACGAAGCCGTAGCGCCGGCCGCCCACTCGCGCGCCCGATGCCTCCAGCTCGACCGGGCCCACCTTTTCGACCGTGCGGGAGATGTCCTCGCCGAGCAGCGCGTGCAGGTCGGACCGCCGTACGCAGCGGGGGCGGGCGTCCGGGCCCCAGAACTCGTCCTCGTCGACCGCGAACAGCACGCGACCGGTCGACGACCGGTATTCGCGGCGGCGGGTCGGGCGGCCGATCTTCTCCAGGCCGGCCCGCAGGCCCAGCGCGTGCAGCGCCGCCACCGCGTTGCCGGGCAGGTTGATGGCCAGGCCGCCGTCGCCGGCCCGCGGGTCACGCTCCACCAGCTCGAACGGCACCTCCCGCTGCCGCAGGGCGTGCCCCAGCGCCAGGCCGGCTATCCCGCCGCCGGCCACCAACACCGCGTCGTCAGTCATCACTCTTTCCTCCCCCGGATCCCGCGAGGAAGGTACCGTTCTGTCGGAGATCAGCCCAGAAGGGCAACCAGCGATGAGACGACGGACGCAGTGTCGCCGGTGCCGCCCAGGTCGCGGGTGCGGGTGTCCGGAGCCATGAGCGAATCCTCGATCGCGGACATCATGTCGGCCGCGGCCGCCGCGTGGCCCAGATGTTCCAGCATCAGGGCGGCCGACCAGACCGCTCCGATCGGGTTCGCCACGCCGTGGCCGGCTATGTCGGGGGCCGAGCCGTGCACCGGCTCGAACATGGACGGATACGTGCGGGTCGGGTCGAGGTTGGCCGACGGGGCTATGCCTATGCTGCCCGCCACCGCGGCCGCCAGGTCGCTGAGGATGTCGCCGAACAGGTTCGACGCCACGATCACGTCGAACCGGGCCGGGTTCAGCACCAGCTTCGCGGCCAGCGCGTCGATGTGCTCGCTGTCCGTCCGTACGTCGGGGAACTCCGCCGCGACCTCGGCCACCACCTCGTCCCAGAACGGCAGCGTGTGGACTATGCCGTTGGATTTGGTGGCCGAGGTGACGTACGAGCCGCGGGTCTGTGCAAGCTCGAAGGCGAACCGGGCGATGCGGGTGACGCCGGGCCGGGTGAAGACGGCCTCCTGCACGGCGAACTCGTCGGGGAAGCCCCGGTTGAGCCGGCCGCCGATCTCGCTGTACTCGCCCTCGACGTTCTCGCGGATCACCACGAAGTCGACGGCGCCCGGCTCGGCGTCGCGCAGCGGCGACCGCACGCCCTCGAAGACGCGGATCGGCCGCAGGTTGACGTACTGCCGGAACGCCCGCCGGATCGGGATCAGCAGGCCCCACAGCGACACATGGTCGGGCACGCCGGGCCAGCCGACCGCGCCGAGCAGGATCGCGTCGTAGGGGCGCAGCCGTTCGATGGCGTCGGCCGGCATCATCTCGCCGGCGGCCGCATAGCGCTGACAGGACCAGTCGAATTCGTCGTACGCCAGATCGATCTTGTGTTTGGCCGTGACCGAATCCAGCACCTGCCGGGCCGCCCAGGTCACCTCGAGGCCGATGCCGTCGCCGGGTATCACCGCTATCCGCTGCGTCATCGGGGTCACCCGAGCCCGACCACGGCCACCATGAGCGGCAGCAGCAAAAGGATGAGGAGGGCGCCGAGGACGTCGAACGAGGCCCCGGACCGGATCATCGTGGTGATCGGGACGACGCCGGAGCCGTAGACCACCGCGTTCTGCGGCGTGGAGACCGGCAGCATGAAGCCGAAGGACGCCGCGAAGGTGGCGGCCAGCGCCGGCACCAGCGGGTTGACGCCGGCCGCGACCGCGATCGGGATGATGATCGGGACGACCACGGCCGCCGACGCGGTGTTGCTGGTCGTCTCGGAGACGATGATGGCCAGCACGACGGCGAACGCGGTGATGGCGAACGCGCTGCTCAGGCCGAGCGCGTCGGCGCTGGAGGTGCCGATCCGCTCGGCCAGGCCGGTGTCGGCCAGCAGCGAGCCGAAGATGATGCCGGTGCCGAACAGCACGATCGTGCCCCAGTCGATGCGCTGGGCGTCACTCCAGTTGAGCGTGAACTCGCGCTCGCGCCAGGAGGTGGGCAGCAGGAAGAGCAGCGACGCGCCGAGCACGGCGACCACGCCTTCGTTGAGGCGGCCGCTCACCACGTCGTACACCTTCGAATCCGTGCCCGAGACCACGGCCACGACGCCGGGGAAGATCCAGAGGGCGACCGTGACCACGAAGGCGATCACCGTGTTGCGCTCGGCCGGGCTGAACTTGCCGAGCTGGGCCCGCTGCTCGGCGATGTACTGCTCGACGCCCTCGATCTTCCGGACCTCGGGCTTGTTGAGCAGCAGCAGGATCACCGCGAGGATGACGAACATGCACAGGCAGATGGGCGCCGCGATGGCCATCCACTGCGCGAACGAGATCTTCTCGCCGGTGGCCTCCTCGATCAGGCCGCGGCCGATGAGGTTGGGCGGGGTGCCGACCGGGGTCAGCAGGCCGCCGACGCTCGCACCGTAGGCCAGCATCAACATCAGCGCCGCGCCCACCCGCAGCCGGGTCGGGTCGAAGCCCTCGCCGACCAGGCCGCGGTCCTGCATCATCTTGGCGATCACGGCCAGGATGCCGAGCGCGGTCGGCAGCAGCATGGCGACCGTCGCGGTGTTCGACACGAAGGCCGACAGCAGGCAGGTGATCACCCCGAAGGCCACGATGACCCGGACCGTGGAACGGCCGATGCCGGGCAGCGACAGGATGCGGAACGCGAACCGGCGGGCCACGCCGTGCTTGAGCATGGCCTGGGCCAGGATGAAGGCGCCGATGAAGGTGAAGACCGTCGACGAGCCGAACGGCGCCAGCACGTCGGCCGCCTCGGCCACGCCGAAGACCACGATCAGGCCGACGCCGATCAGGCCGCCGACCGGGATCGGCACGGCCTCGGTCACCCACAGGATGATCACGCCGAGCAGGACGCCGGCCAGCACCTGCTGGCTGGGCGGGATGCTCAGCGGCAGGGCCAGGAAGACGATGGTGACGACCGGGGCGAGGAAGAGGCCGACCGTGCGGCGGCCGCGTTCGAAGCGTTCCTCGGCCGGTGACAGTTGCTGTTCACCCAGACTGCGGTACGTGGCCCCACCGAGCAGACGTTTCTCGACGTCGACGGCCATGTCGCCTCCTTCGCGTGATTCACATCACTCGATGGTAGGCGTCGTCAGGGCAGGTCGCTCAACAGGGCGTTACCCAAAGGGGTGAGCGTGTGCACCACGGCCTTGCCGGCCCGGCTCGTGGTGATCAGGCGGGCCTCGCGCAGCACCGCCGTGTGCTGGCTGACGCTGGCCGCGCTCACCCCGACCCGGCGGGCCAGCTCGGACGTGGTCCGGGGGTCGGAGAGAGATTCCAGAAGGCTTGTTCTCGTACGCCCGATCAGCGCGGCCAGGCTCGTCGCCTCGCCCGGCGCCCGCAGCGTCAGGTCGTGCTCGACCGGATAGACCAGCACCGGCGGCAGCGACGTGTCGCGCAGGACGTCGGGCGTGCCCCACGACAGGTAGGACGGCACGAGCAGCAGGCCGCGCCCGTCGAGGTGGATGGTCTGCTCGAACGGGACATCGGCCTCGAGGACCGGCGGCTCCCAGCGCAGCTGCGGGCGGAAGCTGTCGAGCAGGCCCTCGGCGCCCTGGTCGAGCAGCACCCGGGCCCGCCGGGAACGCTCGGCCTCGATCTGGGCCCGGGCCGTGTCCCAGAAGGGGGCGACGGCGGAGTCGTACTGCGACCGCAGAGCTCCGGCCAGCCGTTCCAGTGTGGTCCGGTCACCGTCGGCCAGCCGGGCCATCCAGGGCGGGGTGGGCCCGCCGGCGCGCACCAGCTCGCGCATCTCCTCGCGCAGCCGGGTGGCCGGGGTGGAGAGCACGGCCTCGAGAGCGGCCGGCAAACCCTGGGCGCCCTCGGCCGGGGTGAGGAAGTCGGGGTAATAGGCGCCTCGGACCAAGGGCAACAGCAATTCGAGGTCCGTACGCCGGCTCGCCCGCAACGCGTGGTCCCGCCAGCGCCCGTAGATCAGCTCGGGACCGGGCCGGCGCAGCCGCCAGACGCTGAAAATGGTCTCCCAGAGCGGATCGGGCTCACCGGCGATCCGCACGCGCCCGACATCCTCCGGCGTGAAGTGAATCCGCAACACGTCGGCCCGCCCCCTTGGATCTCAGGCGGCGATTCTATCCGGCGGTGGAAAGCACGACAAAGGGCCGTACGTCGCCCCGGAACGCACGGTGGAGAACGGGTGTCGCCACGAGCGGGTCACGGTTTTGGCGGGATACGCACCCCCGATACCGGCATATCCGTTATTGCCCAGGCCCGTCGACCGGCTCGTGGGCGACCCGGCGTCATGACCTTGCATGGGAGCGCGCCCGCCGGGCAACACGTTTAATGCGTCGCTGAAAGGATCGCGCTCTCCCAGCCGTTCAGCGAGCCATTTAGCGGACTATTGCCGGTTTCGTTCCTACGCCCTTTTCGACCGGATCAAGCGGCCTGCCGGATTTCGCCGGCGCCGGCCCCGGCCGGGCGGCGCTTGGCCACCCAGCGCTCGAAGATGAGCGACGTGAAAGGCGGGATGGAGGCGGCCAGGCCGGCCAGGGTGCGCAGCAGGGACCAGCGCTCGGCGCGGGCGGTCCAGATCGCGGCGGCGATGTAGACGACGAAGAGCAGGCCGTGCACCCGGCCGAAGATGTAGACGCCCAGGTCGGTGGTCTCGGTGACGCGCTTGAGGTACATGCCGACGAGCAGGCCGGCCCAGGAGAAGGCCTCGGCCACGGCGGCGATTCGGAAGATCTTGTACGGGGTGAACACGGTGTTCGATCGTACAGACGCAGCTGCCGGGGTGACTTGTCGTCACCCCGGCAGCCGGGGGCGGCGCCGGTCGGAGAGGCGCGCCGCTCCTGTGGAGGGCCCTTAGTGGAAGGCCTTCGGGCTGACCTGCACGAGGCGGCCCGCCTTCTTGATGCCCACGAAGCTCGCCGTGCTCCACGCGGTGGAGTAGAGGCTGCCGTTGGCGTACTCGATGCCGGTCGGCATGGTCACCTGGGCGTGCGTGACCTTGCCGTGCTGGATGCGGGTGAGGCGGCCGACCTTGGACGGGTCGAAGCCGGGCGGCGGCGTCGGCCCGGCGGGCATGCCGTAAAGCACCTCGGAGGCGTACAGCGTGCCGTTGGGCGCGACCGCGACGCCGGTCAGCGACGTGAAGCCGTGCCAGACCTTCAGGACGCGGCCGGTGCGACCGTCGAGCTTCCAGATGGACGACGCTCTCGGCTTCTCTGCGCCCAGGGTGGACACGTAGACGTACTTTCCGCTGGCCACGACGCCGGTCGGCACCGAGTCACAGCCCTTGGTGCCCGGGTTGGCCTGCGCGTCCGGCTTCAGGCATTCCTTCGTGCGCGGGTTCGGCGGGACGAAGAAAGTTGAGACCTTTCCCGTACGCGGATTGACGCGCAGAACATCATTCGCCCCGCCGTCCGCGACCAGCAGTCCCCACTTCGTGGAAGTGATGCTGAACGGGTTGGAAAGAGCGTCGTACGGCTTGCCCTTGGCGTCGAATTGCTTCTGCCTGTCCGGGTTGTGCTTCAGTTCATACTTCAGCAGATCGGCCAGGACCCGGACATTCTTGCCGTTCTTGTCGGCGACCAGCACGGTGGCCGGCTTGTATTTCGACGGCGGCGGCGGAGGCCCGTCCGGCGCCGGCCCGCCCAGCGCGATGTAGATCCGGCGGCCGTCGGTGGTCACACCGGACGGTGACGGCAGCTTCGAGATCAGCGTTCGCTGACGGCCGTTGTGCAGGTCGACCGCGGTGATCTCGCCGGAGTCCCCCTCAGCCACCAGCGCGTGGCGTGACGACGTGACGTCCAGGCCGAACGGCCCGTCGAGACCTTTGGTGATCGTCCGGATCGGCGGCGGGCCGTGGTGGCCACCGCCTCCGGCATAGGCCGGAACGCCGGCCAATACGGTCACCAGGCCGGTCGCGGCGGCCGCCGACGCGGTCAGCGCGTGCGTGAATTTCATCCCTGTCCCCCCGACAGATACGCTCGCTATTCGGTGATTTCCGATAACACTTTTCAACGCACCCGGTAACGGCGCAACCATCCGATCGGCCGAGTGAATGGAGAAATCGGCCTCCCCAATTCGGGTGCTTTTCTTGATCGTTTCTTTTGATGTCAGATCTTGTGCAGCGGGTCTACAGTCGCCTCATGGAACTGCGCTGGTGGTCGATCGAGGTCCTTGACGGGCCCGGCGGCTCCGCGCGCGCCTGGCGCGACGGGCTGGGCACAGCGCTGACGGAGGCCGCCATCACTCACGGTGCCTATCAGTGGGAGTGGCACACCCACACGTGGGGCGTTCTGTTCGAGATCGCGTTCGTGAGCGACGAGCGCTGGACGGCGTTCCGCGCCCTGCCGCTGGTGACGGCGGCGCTCGACGCGGTGCCCGATCCGGTGCACGGCCTCTACGTCTATCCGGGCCGCGGCGGCAGCTCGGGCCCGCACGTGCCTCGCCGGCCGCGCCCGATCGCCGGCGCCGGGGCGGCGCCGCTGCCGATGGAGGAGGAGCAGGATGTCGTACGGCTGACGGCGGCCCCGACCTCAGCTCCGCCCTTCCGCATCGCCGTCTGAATCGGCGCCACCAGGGGCAGCGCTGTCAGGGGCAGCGCCACCCTCGCCGTCAGGGGCGGCACCGTCGTCGCCGGCTGGGCGCGCGCCCGCGTACTCCCGGAAACGCTCGACGGCCCGCCCGGTGACGGCCCGGCCGTGGCCGAAGACGGCATGCTCGAAGTTGTAGGTGGCCAGCTTGGCGATGCTGCGCCCCTGCTCGGCCGGGTCGGCCGAGACCTGCGTGGGCCCCAGCGCCACCTTGCCGTCACGGGTGGTGCCGGCGGTGTCGCCCACGAAGAGCACCCCGCCGTCGCGGTCGAGCAGGTAGGAGACGTGGCCGCGGGTGTGCCCGGGCGTGTGCAGAGCGGTGAAGCCCGGCACGGGGCTGCTCTCGTCACGCGTGATCAGCTGGTCGATCTTGGTCGGCTCGGGGGTGCCGATCAGGCGTACGGCGAACTTGGCCAGGCCTTTGGGAGGCTCACCGGTGATCGCGCCGGTGATGACCGGAGCGTCCGCGGCATGGGCGACGACCCGGGCGCCCGACCGGCGGCGGATGTCGGCCACGTTGCCGATGTGATCGGCGTGATGGTGCGTGAGCAGCACGACGCGGACGTCACCGATCGCCTTCCTCATGTCGCGCAGGGCGCGGTCGATGCGCTTGGCGTTGCGCGGCAACCCCGTGTCGACCAGCACGACACCGTCGTCGGTGACGACCAGGTGCACGTTCACGAAACCGAGGCTCAGCTCGAAGACCCCATCCACCACTTCTCGCACGCGATCATTCTGCCCCACCCGGCCCGGCGATCGTTTTGCCCGTTTAGTCTGATCGAATGGACCGCCGAACGTTCCTGACCACCGCCGCCGGCGCCTTCACCGTGCTGGCGGTCGGCGCCGGAGGCGTACCCAGCCGGCCGATGTTCGAGTGGTCCCGGCCGGGCGGCTTCTTCAAGCCCGGCGCCGGCGTCTTCGAACCGCCTCCGCTCGTGGTCTACGACGACGGCACCGCGTACGCCGACGCGGCAGCCAGCCTGCGCCTTCGCGCCGCCGAGGTGCGGGCGCTGCGGATCCACGCTCTTGACGCGCTCAGCACGCCGGTCGATACGACCAGGGGCGACAGACCTTTCCATGACGTACGGGTGTGGGTCGCCGGCGGCAGATATCTCCGCGCCCGGCTCGACGCGGGACCGGTCGTCTCGTTCCCACCGGCGCTGCACGAACTGCACGACCGCGTGCAGCGGCTGCGCCGCCAGGTCCTCCACGGCGAGATCTTCCGCCCGCCCGCGGTCCTGCTGGCCACGGTGAAGATCGACTACGAGCCCGATTCCTGGAAGGCCTGGCCGTTCGACGCCCCGCCGGCCGGCTGGTACGCCGAGCAGCGTCTTCGCGGTGCGGCCGCGCTCGAGGTCCAGAGCCGGCTGCCCCGCGCCACCGAGCCCGTCTGGCCGATGTACCGGGTCGGCGCCGCTAACTACGTGGCCGCGACGTGGCGTTGTCTGCTGCCCCACGAGTAGCCCAGGCGACGTAGAGCAGCAGGGCGGCCAGCACCACCTCGATGCCGAGGCCCGTGCCCACGCCCAGCGCCTCGGCCAGCGAGAAGTTGTCGAAGTGCGTCACGTGGAAGAAGAAATGCGTCGCGGCGTAGATCAGATAGCCGATCAGCGCCGACATGACGACCTTGTTCTCCATGATCACGGCCGCGAAGTACAGCATCGCGGTCAGCGCCAGCCCGAGCCCGCCCACGTCCGACACCAGATGCTCGTTGTACGGCGGATCCAGCTTCACGGTCGGGAAGTGGTCGTAGAACGCCCGCGGGAAGAGGTACTGCCAGGCCGAGACGATCGTCTGAAGCCCGGCCAGGGTCAGCAGGCCGCCCCGCAGCCACGTGTTCACAGGTGTCATGCGTCATGGACGAGCCATCCCGCCGTTTCGTGACGGCGCGGGTTGTGCCACGGGTCACTGTCACGTTCCCGGCGGCTGCCTCGTCCCTCTCCCGTACGGCCCCTTCAGAGAGATGAGAAGACCATGAAGATCGCAGTCGCGGGCGGCACCGGCCTGGCCGGACGGCAGGTCGTCGAGGCGATCCGCACCCGAGGCCACTCCCCCGTGGTCCTGTCCCGCGCCGCCGGGGTCGACCTGCTGACCGGTTCCGGCCTGGACGCGGCCCTGACCGGCGCCGACGCGGTCATCGACGTCAGCAACGTGCTGACCCAGCGCAAGGCGGTCGCCGTCGGCTTCTTCGACAAGGCCGGCACCAACCTGACGGCCGCGGCCGCCCGAGCCGGTGTACAACACTTCCTGTCCCTGTCGATCGTCGGTGTGGACCGCGTGAAGAACGGCTACTACGCCGGCAAGCTCCGCCAGGAGGAGATCGTCCGCTCCTCGGGCCTGCCGTGGACGATCCTGCGAGCCACGCAGTTCCACGAGTTCGCCGGCCAGCTGCTGTCGTCGGTCCCCGGCCCGTTGGCCCTGGTCCCGACGGGCAAGGTCCAGCCGATCGCCGTCCACGAGGTCGGCGAGCACCTGGCCGGCCTGGCCCTGGAACCCCCGCGGGCCATGGCCCCCGAACTGGCCGGCCCGCAGCTGGAGACCCTGGTCGACATGGCCCGCCGCCTGATGGCCGCGGGAGGCGCCCGCCGCCGCCCCATCCTGCCCGTCTACTTCCCCGGCGGCATGAGCGCCGGCGGCCTGGTACCGACCGGCGACGGCCCCCGGGGCACACAGACCTACACGGAGTGGCTGAAGGAAAACGCACCCGCCGTCCACTAAGCTTGTCAAGCTCAATGCGCCGAGCGGTTGAAGGAAATAGCCGACCGGGTGGAGACTCACCCGGTCCCGGCGTGAGTATGCTGTCGATCATCGTCGTGGATCTCCACAAAGGATGGTCGCGTGGCTGAGGACATCGACCGGCTCGACACGAACGTGCCGGAGACCGCACGGATCTGGAACTACCTGCTCGGCGGCACCGACAACTTCGCCGCCGACCGGGCCGTCGGTGACCAGATCATCGCCACGTTGCCGCAGCTCGCGGAGCACGCGAAGCTCTCGCGCGCCTTTCTCGCCCGGGCCGTCCGCTACCTGGTGCTCGAGGCCGGGATCACCCAGTTCCTCGACATCGGCACCGGGCTGCCGACTGCGGAGAACACGCACGAGGTGGCGCAGAAGGCCGACCCGGCCGCCCGTGTCGTCTACGTGGACAACGACCCTCTGGTGCTGGCGCACGCGCGCCGTTTGTTGAGCAGCACCGACGAGGGAGCCACTGACTACGTACACGAAGATCTCAGAGACCCGGAAGCGATCCTCCGGGCCGCCGCCGCGACGCTCGATCTTTCCCGGCCCGTCGCGGTGACGCTGATGGGCGTTCTCGGGCACATCGAGAGCGACGACAAGGCCAAGAACATCATCGACCGTCTGATGCGCGGCCTGCTCAGCGGCAGTTACCTGGCCATGTACGACGGCGCCGACACCGACCCGGCCACCACGGAGGCCAGTCGCATCTGGAATGTCTCGGCCAACCCGAAGTATCACCTGCGCAGCCCCGAGCGGATAGCGAAGCTCTTCGATGGACTGGCGCTTGTGGAGCCCGGCGTGGTGCCGGTGACCCGCTGGAGGACCGACGAAACCGAGATCAGTCAGTTCTGCGCCGTCGGCCGCAAGCCGTAGCGTGCGAGCTCAGAGCCTGATAAGCAGGTCAACGTGACCGGGAGACAGGACAGCGGTGGCTCCACCGTGCGCAGGCTCCAGCTGGGCGCCCGCCTGCGCGAACTGCGCCTGGCCAAGGGTGTCAGCCGGGAGGACGCCGGATATCGCATCCGTGCGTCCGAATCCAAGATCAGCCGGATGGAGCTGGGCCGGGTCAGCTTCAAGCCCCGCGACATCACCGACCTCCTTGTTCTGTACGGAGTGGAGGACAAGGAGGAGCACGACCGGCTGCTCGAACTGACCCGCGAGGCCAACTCGCCGGGCTGGTGGCGCACGTACGGCGACGTGCTCGACAGCTGGTTCACCAACTACCTCGACCTGGAGCAGTCGGCCGAGCTCATCCGGACGTACGAGATCCAGTTCGTCCCGGGACTGCTGCAGACCGAGGCGTACGCCAGCGCGGTCATCCGCCTCGGCCACCAGGGACCGGGCACGACCGAGGTGGAGCGCCGGGCGAAACTGCGCATGGCCCGCAAGCAGATCCTGACCCGGCCCGACGCCCCGAAGCTGTGGGCCGTGCTCGACGAGGCCGTGCTGCGCCGGCTCATCGGCGGCCGCGAGGTGCTGCACGAGCAGATCCTCTCGCTGCTCGAGGCCACGGAGAACCCGAACATCCGCCTGCAGATCATCCCGTTCGACTCGGGCGGGCACGCGGCGGCCGGCGGCGCGTTCAGCATCCTGCGGTTCCCGCACGAGGAACTCGACGACGTCGTCTACATCGAGCACCTGACCAGCGCCGTCTACCTGGACAAGCACGACGATCTGGACAACTACGCGACCGCGTTCAGCCGCCTGATCATCGACGCCGCGCCGCCGGACGAGACACCCCTGATTCTTCGCAAGATCGCTGATGACGTGGCATTCGATGACAAGGAGAGGGACACATGACGGACGAAGCCCCCGCCGACCTGCAGCCCAACGTGCCGCACGCGGCCCGGATGTGGAACTACTGGATGGGCGGGAAGGACAACTTCGCCGCCGACCGGGCCGCCGGTGACGCGGTCGCGCAGGTCTACCCCGAGATCGCGGTGATGGCCCGGCTGTCCCGGCAGTTCCTGATCCGGGTCGTCCGCCACCTGGCCGCCGAGGCCGGCATCAAGCAGTTCCTCGACATCGGCACGGGCCTGCCGACCATGCAGAACACGCACGAGGTGGCGCAGGGCATCACCCCCGAGGCCCGCATCGTCTACGTGGACAACGACCCGCTGGTGCTGGCGCACGCCCGGGCCCTGCTCGTCAGCGTCACCGACGAGGGCGTCACCCAGTACGTCCACGCCGACTACCACGACCCGGAGAAGATCCTGGCCGACGCCGACGGCCCGCTCGACTTCACCGAGCCGGTCGCGGTCATGTTCATGGGCGTGATGGGTTACGAGCCCAGCCTCAACCGCATCCGCGAGATCGTGAACACGGTGATGGACGCGGTGCCGTCGGGCAGCTACCTGGTCTTCTGGGACGGCACGGACACCACCGAGGCGGTCCGCGAGGGCGCCCGCAAGCTGGCCGAGAGCGGCGGGGTGCCGTACATCCTGCGCAGCCCCGCCCAGATCGAGAGCGTCTTCGACGGCTTCGAGATCATCGAGCCGGGCGTCGTGCAGATCAGCGCCTGGCGCCCGGACGGCGAGGTCGAGACCATCGAGGCGTACGGCGCGGTGGCCCGCAAGCCCTGATGCCGCTCCCCGTCGACGCCGGCGGCTTCTGGGCCGCCGGCGTCGACCAGCCGGGTCAGCCGCTGCTCCGGTCTCCTGATCTTCTAATCTTCGGTCGATGACTGACAAACATGCCGGCGACGTCGTTGACAGTGCCTGGGCCAGATTGACGGCGACGGCCGACCTCGACCAACGCATAGCTCTCGGCTGGCTTTTCGGGCTCGGGCTCAACCGCTCGGCGCCTGAAGACGTGCTTCTCGACCTGCTGGATTTCGGGGAGACCGGCCTTCTCCACCGGGACGACCTTCCGGCCGGAGTCATGGATGCCGCCGTCGTCCACGGCGCCGCGCGGGTGCGCGCCGCCGCGGCCGAATCCGGTCATCTTTCCGCCGCGCAGTGGGACCGGCTCCTCACCACCACGCCGGATCCGGGACAGCGGGACATGTTCGCGGAGCTGGCGGCGGAGCAACTGGCCGCCCGGCGACGTTCCCGCGGTGGCCGCGGCGTCGGCCGTGCTCCGCACCCCGACGCCGCACCACCCCGGACACCGCAGGACATCGAGGCGATGGCCGCCGAGGTCCCCGACATCGACCCGGCCGACGTCACGACCGCGCTCTGGTGGATCGGCGCCCTCCACGACGACGCCGACGCCATGCGCCGGCTCGCCGCCTCGCCGAAGTTGCTGGTCCGCCGCAGCGTCGCACGAGCACCGCGCCTGCCCGCCGACGTGGCGGCGACGCTCTCGCGTGACCAGGACCGCATCGTGCGGCTCTTCCTCGCCGAGTCATGCGACGACGCCCCGCCCGAGATGCTCCTGGAGGTGGCGGCATGGTGGGAGGGAAGCCTGTCCTTCCCGGGCCGGCCGCGCACACATCCTCACTTCCCCCGGGACGGGCTGCTGCGCTACTCGGGTGATCCCAACCCCCGGATGCGGATCCTCGCCCTCGCCGACCCGGCCTCCACGAGCGCACTCGCCGAACAGTTCAGCCACGACCCCGACCCGATCGTGCGCCGAGCCGCCGCCGAGGACCACCGCCTCTCGCCGGAATCGCTGCGGCGGCTTGCCGCCGACACCGATCAACGCGCACGCCTGCGGGCGTGGCTCAACCCCTCGATATCGGCCGGCACCTTGGTGTCCCTCCTGCTCCACGCGGGCAGTGCCAAACACGCCGCCCGGAATCCCGGCATCCCGATCCCGGTCATGCGCCACATGGCCACCATCGCGAGGCTGCCCTCCACAGCACAGACCTTGTGAGTACCGGTCAGCTCAGCGACAGGCCATCGCCGAAGCGGAACGTGGCGCCGGCGGTGTCGAAGGGGACGTCGGGACGGCTGGCCTCCACCGCCGCCATCGAGGACGGGATGTCGAATGGCAGGCGGCCCAGCGGCTGGGCCGCGCCGAACAGCACGCGGATGAAGGCCTCGGCCGACGCTCCGAAGTTGACGATCAGCGCGGCCGCCGACTCGGCCAGTGGGTCCAGGATGGCCGGGCGGTCCAGGTAGACGTCGACGATCGTCGGCACGGTGGCGGCGATGGCCTGGACGCGGGCGACCTCGGCCGGCGGGAACTCCAGGGAACCGGCGCGGAAGAACGACTCGATCGTGCCCTGCTCGCCGCGCTGCTCGAACGGGGCCTGCAACCTCAGCACGGCCACGTCCGCCTCGGCCGGGGTTTCCACCACGGTCGCCCGGTCGGCGAAGGACGACGGCGGCACTCCCTCGGCGTACACCCGCAGACCCGGACCCAGCGGCAAGCGCGCCGGGCCCTCGGAAGCATTTGTCAGTACGGTGTGGGCGGCGGCCTGTGCGGCCACGCCCTCCGCCCGGGCCGCAGCCCCGCCGACGATGGTCTCGGCCGCCGTGGCGTCGACGAACGGGTTGTCGAACAGGCCCAGCTCGAACTTCCCGCGCAGTAGGCGGCGGGCCGACTCGTCGATCCGGGCCTCGGTCAGCGTGCCGTTCTTCACCAGCGCGACCAGCCCGAGCCGTGCGGTCAGGGCGGCGTCCTCGCCGAACGTGGAGCTCTGGCGGGCCCAGCGCGGCTCGGTGGCCAGGTCGACACGACGGCGCGCGACGGGATGTTGCGCACCGGGGCGCTGTTCGACTACGTGAAGATGTCGCTGCCGACCGGCCTGTCCACCATGCAGCCGGCCGAACGGTTCCTCGAGGTCATGGTGAGCGCGGGCTTCACGCCGCACGACGCCTCACGGGCTCTCGCTTTCATTGCCGAGTTCGTGTACGCCTCGGCGCGCGACACGGTGCTGATCGAGCGCTACGACGAGCATCCGCAGGTGACCGAGCTCAGGCGCATGCTGGACGAGGCCCCGCCGGAGTCCCTGCCGATGATCCGCGGGCTCAGCGGGGTGACGTCGCAGGAGGGCCAGTTCGAGTTCGACCTACGGGTCTGCGTCGCCGGGCTGGCCGCGCTGCTGGAAGAAGAGAACGCCCAGGCCATTGGCGGCCCAGTGCCAGGCGAAGGGAACTAGCAGGGACACCTCGGCGCCCCAGGAGAGGACGAGGCCGGCCGCGGCGGTGAAGAGGACTGTCCCGGGCGCACCCTTCGGGTGGAGGTGCCACAACCCGAAAAGGACGGCGGACCAGTACGGGCCGATCTCCGCTTGGAGTACGCCCCGGAAGGCCACCTCTTCGAAGAGGACCACGGCCAGCGGGATCTCGACCAGGGCCTTGCGCCACGGGTGCTCGTCGGCCCGGTTGGCCGGCACGAACCGCGACGCGACGGCGTAGATGATGGCGATCGCGGCGGCGCCCGTGACGGCGTACACCAAAGCGGTCTTGGAGATCTTGACGTCGAGGCCGAAGGCCGTGAACAGCAGAAACGCGGCGATCGGATTGACGACGGGCTGGAGTTTCGGCGGGCCTGCGTAGTTCCAGACCCGGACGGCTACGAGCGCCAGGAGGATCTCCCCTATTTCTGCCATGACCGTCGTCGTCCGCTCCGCGGGGGTGGGTGTGGTGGGCAGGATGCTCGCAACCGACTCAGAGGAGAGCTTCCGTGCGCACCGACTTCAGCATCGCCCGCGTTCCCGCCGCCGTCACGGCCTTCACGGGGCTGATGCTCGTCGCGGCCTGCTCCAGCGAGTCCTCCCCGGCCGCTTCTCCGGGCGCTTCGGCCTCCTCGACCACCACCTCCTCGCCGCCGCCGCCGCCGCCGTCTTCACCGTCGTCCTCCGCCGCCGCGCCCTCCTCCGCCGCCGCGCCCTCCTCCTCCCCCGCCTCCTCCGCTGGTGTCTTCTCGGGGACGCGGCAGGTCTATCTGCTGCCGAAGAACAGCGAGCCGGGTGTGGCCGTGCTCGACAACGGGAAGCTCGGGCTCTCCGAGGCCTTCGACGACAGCGCGCTGTTCGTGCTCACCCGCACCTCGCCCGAGGGCGACCAGTACTGGATCCGGACCGCGAAGATCCGCAAGGGTAGCGAGGCGCTGTGTGTCTCGGCCAAGGCCCCGGCCGTCACCACCGTCGCCTGCGACGCGGCGGCTCCGGACCAGTTGTTCCGCTTCCGCCGGACCGGCGAGTCGAACGGGAAGCCGACCTACACGATCCGGACCGGCAAGGACACGTACATCATCCAGGATCCGACCGGCGAGATCGCCGGCACGGGCACCGGGGTGGCCGCGGTGACGATCGGCGAGGGCACTCCGGACATCGACACCCCGTTCCTGCTCCCGGACCGCGGAAAAGCGACCATGCCCGCCTTGGACTGATTCCCCTGTGAGCGCTCACGCGGACTCTCGGATCACAAGCTCGGTGGGCAGCACGCGGGAGGACGCGGGACGGCCGGCGATCAGCTGGGTCAGCACCTCGACCAGCTCGGCCGCCACCTGCGGCAGGGGCTGGCGGACCGTGGTGAGCGGCGGGGTCGTGGCCGGCGCGATCGCCGAGTCGTCGAAACCGCCGACCAGAACGTCGCCGGGCACGGACCGGCCCGCCTGCCGCAGGGCCTGGAGCGCGCCCACGGCCAGCAGATCCGAGGCGACGAAGACGGCGTCGAGGTCGGGGCAGCTCTCGAGCAGCCGGCTCATCGCGTCGCGGCCGGCGTCGATCGTGTACGCGCCCGCGTAGGCGATGACGCGACGACCGGCCCGGCGGCCCAGCACGTCGCGGAAGCCCTGCCGTCGCTCGGCGCCGCCGGCCATGTCCTGCGGGCCGGCCACCATGGCGATGCGGCGGCGGCCACGGCCGGCCAGATGCCGGGTCATGAGCCGGGCCCCGTCGCGATCGTCGGCGGCGGCGAACGGGAAGGCGGGGCCCGCCGACGGCGGCCGCCCACAGACCACCACCGGCACGCGGGTCTCGTGCAACTGGGCCGCGAGCGGATCGCCGTCGTGCATCGAGACGAGCAGGACCCCGTCGACGTGGCCGCCGCGGGCGAAGTGCAGCACCCGCTCGCGCTCCTCCGGGGCGCCGGCCAGCATCAGCATGAGGCTGCTCCCCCGCTCGGCCAGCAGTTGCGTGCACGTGCGCATCAAGGCGCCCAGCACCGGATCCTCGAAGAGCCGGTCGGGCGCGTCCGAGAGCACGAAGGCGACCGCTCCCGACCGGCGGGTGACCAGGCTGCGGGCGCTCTGGTTGATGACGTAGCCCGTGCTGCGCATGGCGTCGTGCACGGCGGCGAGCGCGGCCGGGCTCACGTGGGCGCCGCCGTTGAGCGCGCGCGACACCGTTCCCCGCGAGACGCCGGCCAGCGCGGCCACGTCCTCCATGGTCGGTCCCCGGCGCTGGGCCCGCCGGGCCGCCCCGCGCGATTTGGGATGAGGCGCCTCGTCGTCCGCCATCTGCCCCTCCTCTTGACTTCCGCATTGTGCAGGAGCACCGTGAGCGCTCACAAGCATTGGAGGTTCTCGATGTCATCAATCAGCCGCCGTGCCCTCCTGGGCGGCGCCGGCGGGGTCGCCCTGGCCGCGCTCACGCCGGGCGCCGCGTCCGCGACCTCCCCCGCGCTGAGCATTCGCGGGGCCGACATGTCGTTCCTTCCTCAGCTGGAGGAGGCCGGCGTGCGCTACCGCGACCTGAACGGCCGGGTCCGCCCGGCCGAGCAGATCCTGGCCCGCGAGGGCGCGACCCACATGCGGCTGCGCGTCTGGGTCGACCCGCCCGACGGCTACAGCGACAAGGCCCGGGCGCTCTATTTGGCGCGGCGGGCCAAGAAAGCCGGCCTGAAGATCGTGCTGGACCCGCACTACAGCGACTTCTGGGCCGACCCCGGCAAGCAGCCCATCCCGGCGAGCTGGCCCCAGGACCTGCCCGGTCTCATCAAGAAGATCCGCTCCTACACCCGCGACCTGCTGCGCGACTTCGCGAGGCAGGGCACGCCGGTCGACATCCTCCAGGTCGGCAACGAGATCACCAACGGCATCCTGTGGCCGGTGGGCCAGCTCTACCTGCCCGACGGCACCCAGCAGTGGCCGGCCTTCACCGACCTGCTCAAGTCGGCCATCACCGGCGCCCGCGAGGCGGCGTCCGACCGCGTCCGGATCATGCTGCACATCGACCGCGGCGGCAAGATGGGCGACACCCGCTGGTTCTTCGACAACATCGCCGCTTACAACGTGCCGTACGACATCCTCGGCCAGTCGTACTACCCCATGTGGCACGGCTCGATCGCCGACCTCGAGGCCAACCTGGCCGACTCGGCCGCCCGGTACGGCAAGCCGATCCTGCTGGCCGAGATCTCCTACCCGTGGACGATGGAGGACGGCGACGGCCGCGGCAACATCGTCACCGACCCGTCCACGCTGCCCGACCTGGCCCAGTTCCCGGCCACACCCGCCGGCCAGGCCGCCTTCTACGAGCGGATCCGCCAGGTCCTGCGGGCCGTGCCCGGCGCCTTGGGCCGCGGCTTCCTGGCCTGGGAGCCGGAGTGGATCCCCGGCGTCGGCTGGGAGCCCGGAGCCGAGGCCCCCAACGACAACCTGACCCAGTTCGACTTCACCGGCCGGGCCCTGCCGTCGATCCGCGCTTACCGCCCGGCCGCCCTACGCTGACCGTTCCACACGCAGAAGGAATCGATGCGCGCGCACGCGGAACTCCCCGTGCGCGCGGATGCGCCGGTCGATGCCGCGCAGACCTTCCTCGTACCGCTCGACCGTGAAATCCGGAACCTGCCAGGCGACCGCGCGCAACTGATAGACCAGAGCGCCCACGTCAAAGAAGGTCAGGAACGGCCATTCCTCCCGTACGTCGGTGACGGCCAACCCCACGGCCTCAAGCCCCGCTCTCACGTCAGGGCGCGAGTACGCGCGCCATCTCGTCCGGGTCGAGTAGGCCATGCCTGTTCAGCACCACGCCGATCGACCGGTGGCAACGGTGCCGGCCGGCAACGGTCCCAACGACGAGAGCAGTTCACCTCCGCCGGTGTCCACATCGAGCAACCGCGTGCTGCCGCGCACGAGCTCTCCCGCCAGCGACGGATAGGACCAGCTCGGATCCGACCCCGCGACCCGCCCGGCCACCCAGCCGAAGTCCCACCCTTTCAGCGGCACGCCGGCCGCCTCGGCCACCAGCCGCTCGAACTCCACCGCGCCTCAGGCTCCGCCTTCCGTGATCGTGTACTTGCCGCCGACCCGGCCGGCGGGCAGTTCTTCGCCCGGGGTGTGCAGGTTCCACCGGTGGCCGAACGGGTCGATGATCCAGCCGGACCGCGCGCCGTCGTCCTGAACCGTCACCGGCCGGTCGACGGTGGCGCCGGCTTCCACGGCTTTACTCAGGGTCGCCTCGGCGTCGGGCACGACGAGCACGAACGACACCGCCGTGCCGCCGATCGTGGTCGGCCCGCGCACGCCGATCTCCGGGTGCTCGTCGGCCAGGAACAGCGTCTCACCGCCCACGCTCACCTCGGCGTGCCCGATGCGGCCGTCGTCCGCCGTCCAGCGCTGCACTTCGACCGCGCCGAACACCGAGGTGTAGAAGTCGATGGCCGACGCGGCGCCGGCGCAGCACAGGTACGGCACCAGTCCTCGTCCCATACCCGGACTCTATGCCGCCGGGTCACGATCCAGCCCGGCCTCGCCCGGCGAATCCCGCCCGGATCGACGACGGACGGGAGCCGTCCACGTCGTGAACCCTTATTCCTCGGCCAGCTCGGTCACGACCAGACAACGCCCGGCACGCCGCCGTGACGTCACGCGCGGTCAGCTGAGCGGCGGTCACCGCACGGGCCGTCTCCCCGACCGTGCCGCCCACCGCCGGAAAGGTCACCCGGCCCCCGGTCGACCGGCCGGTCACGTGGACGACGAACCCCGCCGCGCCGAGCGCCACCGCTATCCCTTTGCCCACCCCGCGGCTCGCCCCGGTCACCACCGCGACCCGCTGCTCAGTCATGCCGAAGACCCTGTCAAAGGGGTACGACAATCCCGGCGCCGCCACCAGCTAGCAGATCGAGGACCCAACCACCGAAGCGGACGCATTTGTGGCAGAGGATGCCGTTGCGGCCATTGACGAGGCCGTTCAATACACGGGGTCGGAGGGCCGGCCATGGCGAGCAGAAGCGTGCGGGCGATCGGCGTAGCGCTGCCCACGTACCTCGTCTCCACAGCCCTGGCCGTGGTCGTCAACATCGCCACCGAATCGTGGCGGTCACCGACGCCGTGGCTCATCATCGGGGTCCTGGTCGTCGCCTCGGCGGCGATTGCGGCCGTGACCGCACCCGCGCAGCCCGACCCCACGCAACCGCCTCTCCCGACGGGCCACTACGGTCCGTACGCGCCGCCGTCCCGGCCCCGGGGCAGCGGCACCTGGCGTGCCGTGATCGCGGTCGTGGTGGTGGCTGTCCTGGTCGTGAGCATCTTCGCCGTCCGCTTCGCCTTCGGCCTGGTCACCGGCCGGGAGTCGGGCGTAGACCGGCTGGTCAAGCCGGTCTCGGCCCGCAACGGCGCGCTCACCCTGACCGTCGACCGGGTCGAGGTGACCGCCCACTTCACCCGCATGTCGATGACGGCTGCCAACGCCGGCGAGAATGCGCTCATGCTGCCGCTCTACGGCAACTGTCAGATGACCGCCGACCGCATCACTACCAGCGCCTCAACGATCGCCAGCCAGTGGCCCGACAGCGTGCCACCCGGATCCACGGTCTCGGGTGTGGTCGTCTTCCGCTTCGTAATCCCAGGTGACACGACCAAAGCTTCGGTGTCGTTCTCCACGATCTTCGGCTCTTTGACCACCCGTGGCTCCATCGTGGTCCGCACCATTCCCCTCCGGACCGACCCGTAGGCTGGGAATCGTGAGCCTGTCGCATGAGGAGCTCTTCCGGAAGTACGTCTACGCCGGTGCCATCTCCCGCGATCCTGATGCGGTGGCGGAGCTATTTGCCGAGAACGGGGTTCTGGAAGCGCCTCTCGTTCCGCTGCGGCTTGCCGGGCGGGAAGCCATCCGCCGTGGTGTCGTCGAGCTGCAGCGGGCGCCTGCGGCCGCGGTCGATGTGGAGCGGTCCGGCTACATGCTGCATGAGACGGGCGATCCCGACGTCTTCATCGCTGAGATCGACACTGTTTTCGAGGGTGGTGGCGTCTTCCCGCTCGTGCAGATCTTCCGGGTGCGGGAGGGGCTGATCACGGTGCTGCGGGACTATTTTCGCGTGCCGTGATGATCCATGCCCGCGCGTCGAACCAGACGCCGTCGGGGGTCTGGTGATCGGCGAACATCGACCGCAGCCGCTCGACGGCCTCCGGGTCGGTCGAGGCCGGCTGAGCGCACGTGAAACCGCTGACCCATGTGACGGCCGCGTCCACGTCGGGGCCGTAGTAGACCGGCTCGTGGACGTCGATGAAATCCACATCCGTAAAACCCGCGGATTCCAGGATCCGGCGGGCCGTTGGCGGGTCGGACAGGGAGAACGGCTCGGGAGCCACCGGCACGGACAGGGCGCGGCGGATGGTCACGTCCCACTCGTTGCGGTCGGCGGCCTGCCAGACCAGCATGGCCAGGCGGCCTGAGGGGCGCAGGGCCCGCGCGATGTTCGTGAAGGCGGCCACCGGGTCGGTGAAGAACATCGTGCCGAAGCGGCTGATCGCCACGTCGTAGGAGTGCGGCGTGAAGGCGTACGTCTGGGCGTCTCCGCACCTGAATTCGACGTTGTCCTGGCCGAGAGCGAGAGCGCGGGCACGCTCGATGGCGACGGGCGATACGTCGATCCCCAGTGCGGACGTGGCCGCGCGGGCGGCCTCGCGTGTGGTCTGGCCGGCGCCGCAGCCGATGTCCAGGACGCGGTCGTGGGAGTGCGGGTTCCAGTGGCGGCGCAGCGCGTCGGTGTGCAGGCGCAGCTCGGCGTCGTAATCGAGAGGCACACCACACGATAAGCCGGTGACAAATGTTTACGAACGGTCGGTCGTTTTGTAGGGTCGACGGCATGACGGTGGACGGCAGGCTGGTACGCGGTGAGCGCACGCGCACCGCCGTGCTCGATCAGGCGCTGCGGCTCGCGACCGTGAACGGGCTCGACGGGCTGTCGCTGAGCCAGGTCGCCGACGCGCTCGGGGTGAGCAAGTCGGGGCTGTTCGCTCACTGGCGGTCCAAGGAAGCGCTGCAACTGGCCGTCATCGAGCACGCCCGCGCGCAGTGGACCGACGAGGTCATCAAGCCCGCGATGGCCGCGCCCAAGGGCGTACGGCGGCTGTGGGCCCTGCATGACCGGCGGCTCGCCTTCTACGAGGCCCAGGTGCTGCCCGGCGGATGCTTCTTCGCCAACGCCAACTTCGAGTTCAACGCCCGGCCCGGCGTCCTGCGTGACCGGCTCGGCGTGCAGCTCGCCGACTGGATGGCCTTCCTGACCCGGCTCGCCGGCGAGGCCGTCGAGGCCGGGGAGCTGCGCGCGGGCGAGGGCGACAGCATTCCCTTCCTGATGGAGTCGCTGGGGGTCTGCGCCGTCATGCAGGCCACCGCGCTCGGTCCCGACGTCACCTTCCGGCACGCGCGGCTGGCCCTGCTCAGCTATCTGCGTGCCCTCGCCACCGACCCGACGATCCTTCCGGAGCTGTCATGACGACCTTGACCGAGACGTACGGCGCCGTCGTGCGCCTGCCCGTGCACTTCGACGACCTTGACGCCATGGGCGTGCTGCACAACTCCCGCTACGCCGTCCTGGTCGAGCGGGCCATCGTGATCTGGTGGCAGGAGCGCGGCGTCTCGTTCACCAACGGCCGCCCGACCACGCCGGACGCTTTCAACGTCGTTCGTGAGTACGCCATCACGTTCCACCGCCCGATCACCGGCACCGGTGAGATCGCCGTGCGGTTCTGGCTCGACCGGATGGGCACGACCAGCGCCGAGTACGGATTCCGGGTGGCCTCCGAGGACGGCGAGACCGTGTTCGCCGAGGGGCGGCGTGTCAACGTACGTCTCGACGCCAAGACCATGCGGCCGGCGCCGTGGACGGACAACGGCCGTGAACTGGCGACGGCGCTGCTGAGGAACTGACCTACGCCGACTCCCGCACGATCACCCGGGCGGGGGTCGGTTCCAGGCCGTCCGCGCTCATTCCCAGCAGAATACGGGCGGCCAGGCGCCCATGGGCCTCGGCGTCGATGTGGATCGTGGTCAGCGACGGGGTGACCATCGCGCCGTGCTCCGTGTCGTCGAAGCCCATCACGGCCAGATCGCCGGGCACGGACAGGCCCTGGTCGCGGGCGGCCACCAGCGTCCGCATGGCGATGTCGTCGTCGTAGCCGGCGACGGCGGTGATCCCGTCGGCGATCAACTCGCGCAACTTCGACAGGCCGGTCAGCGGCCGTAAGGGCGACAGGCCCAGCTCGGCCGCCGCCTCCCCCGCGAACCGCAGGCGCACCTCCCGCAGCGGGGCGTTCGCCGGCAGCGCCATCGCGACGCGGGTGTGCCCCTTGCCGGCCAGATAGCCGATCTGCTGGGCAGCGTGCGCGGCCAGGCCGTCGTCGCGGCCGCCGCCGTGATCCTGCAACTCGTGGCCGGTCAGGTAGGGCTCACCGAACCGGAGCGCGGCTCTCGGGCGTACGACATCAAGAATCTGCTTCTTGGCGACCTCGGTGACCAGGCCGTGGCGGACCAGCAGGACATGGTCGTGCGCGCTGAGCTCGTCGTCGAGACCGCGGATGTAGCTGCGCGAATAGTTGCCCTCGAGCCCGTGCTCGATGAAGAGGACGACCAGCCGGGACGTACCCTCACGCAGGGCTTTGGCAATGCCATGAGGCACATAACCCAGATCTCGTACGGCCTGGAGCACCCGCTCGCGCGTGGCCTCGGAGATCGTCTGGTTCGGCGTGTCGTTGAGAACGAAGCTGACCGTGGCCCGGGACACGCCGCTGGCCGCCGCGACATCCTTCAGGGTCGCGCGACGGGCCTCCGGCATGCGTGTAGCTTACGGAACTGGCTCGATTTAGCCAGGCCGGGTGGGTCACAAACCGACCGCAGCGTGCGGATCTTTGCGTACCCTCGCCACGATCGGATCGGAAGGATTGCTCAGTGACGCTCATCCAGGACGCGCCCCTCGCCAGCCGTCGCCCGCGCGACGACAGCCCTCGTGACCAGGCTGTCCTCATCGTGCACGGCGCCGACCGCACCGGCATCGTGGCCGCCGTCGGTTCGGTGCTCAGCAAGCACGGGGCGAACATCGTGTCGCTGGACCAGTACTCGGACAACCCGCACGGCGGCGCGTTCTTCCAGCGTACGGTGTTCAGCCTGGACGGGCTCAAGGCCGCCCTCCCGGAGATCGAGAACGACCTGCGCACCGAGATGGACCGCGGTTTCGACCTCGAGTTCACGCTGCGCGACCTCTCCCGGCCCAAGCGCGTGGCGATCTTCGCCTCGAAGGAGGACCACTGCCTCCTGGACCTGCTGTGGCGTCACCGCCGAGGCGAGCTGCCGGTGAGCGTAGCGATGGTCATCTCCAACCACACCGACACGGCGGACGAGGTGCGCTCGTTCGGCATCCCGTTCTTCCACGTGCCCTCCCCCGCCGGCCCCGACAAGTCGGTGGCCGAGGCCCAGCATCTCCAGCTCCTGCGCGGAAACGTCGACTTCGTGGTGCTGGCCCGCTACATGCAGATCCTGTCGGGCCGTTTCATCAAGGAACTGGCCGTCCCGATCATCAACATTCACCACTCGTTCCTGCCGGCGTTCATCGGGGCGGGCCCGTACGCCAAGGCGAAGCAGCGGGGCGTGAAGCTGATCGGCGCCACGGCCCACTACGTGACCGAGGACCTGGACGAGGGCCCGATCATCGAGCAGGACGTGGTCCGGGTGACCCACGCGGAGACGGTGACCGACCTCCAGCGCCGGGGCGCGGACGTGGAGCGGGCGGTCCTGTCCCGGGCGGTCCGCTGGCACAGCGAGGACAGGGTGATCCGCCACGACAACCACACCATCGTCTTCGCCTAGCCCGGCGTCCGCTGTCTCCGCTGGGCGAAATTCCTGGCCGTCGCCACGCGCCGCGGGCAGGCTTCCCGGCATGGGATTGGGTTTCCAAGGCGACGTGGTCGACTACTACCAGCGCTACCGGCGGGGATACCCGGCTCCGGTGATCGACGCCCTGGCCGCAGCGGTGAACCTCGACGGTTCCAGCCTCGTCCTGGACCTGGGCTGCGGCACGGGCCAGTTGACGCTTCCGATGGCGTCACGCGCCCGTGCGGTCATCGGCATGGACCCCGAGCCGGAGATGCTGGCCCGAGCGCGGCAAGTGTCACGGGATCGGGCGGTCAGGAACGTGACCTGGATCCTGGGCGCCGACGTCGACGTCCCAGCCGTGGGCGCCACGCTGGGACGGGATGCGATCAGCGCGGTGACGATAGGCCAGGCGCTGCATTGGATGAACGCCGAGACCGTTTTCAAAGATCTGGTCCCCCACCTTCACCCGGGCGGCTCGGTAGCGGTGGTGACCAACGGAAGTCCGGCGTGGTTGCACGACTCCACGTGGTCCCAGGCTCTTCGCGGTTTCCTGGAGGACTGGCTCGGAGAGCCCGTGAGCTACGCCTGCGGCACAGACGCGGCCAGCCAGCAGCGTTACGCGGGTCTGTTACGGGAAGCGGACCTGATCGTATCGGAAACCAATGTCCATTACGTCGACACCATCGACTTCGAACACCTCATCGGCAGCCTGTACTCCGCTTTCTCCATCGACCAGCTCCCCGCTCCGGACAAACGGGAATACTTCGCAGCCAAACTCCGCGCGGCATTACCCGCAACCGAAACATTCGACGAGCCGGTCTCGGTGAAAATACTGATCGGAACAAAGTATCAGGCACGCCGCCATTACCGGGATGAAACTGGCCGCCTCCGCACGCCGACCTCGCACAGACCTTGAGGCGCTTCACTCGCGGCCTCACCAATGATTTCGTTGAGCGCGGCGCCGCAATAGTGCACCGACCGCTGAGGCCATGCGCGAATGGTGGATTCGATCCCGCGACCGCCGCCCACGGCCGGAATCCAAAGCGGGGATCCGGCCTCCCCGGCGGACTCGGCCCGCACCGTGACCTTCATCCGGCCCAGCCGATGCCACAGTTTCAGCCCGCATCATCACTTCAACCGGACCGGTCGACTCAGGTCGAGCCACCGCCCCGACCCGGGCCGCCGGCTCCGCCCGCGCTACCGTCTCGGCCTGATCGACCGGCTCAGCGCGCACTACGGCCCCTGCCCGCACCGCCGGCTCGGCCCGCCCTTCCACCTCGGCCTGCACCGCCAGCTCGGGCCGCACCTCCACCTGCACCGCCAGCTCGGGCCGCACCTCCACCTGCGCCGCCATCTCGACCCGCGCCGGCGACTCGGCTCGCACCTCCGCCTGCGCCGCCATCCCAACCCGCGCCGGCGACTCGGCCTCAACCGGCTCATCCGCACGGCCGGCAGGCGCAACCTCCGGGTGCCCACCAGCCACCGCGCCCGGACGCGGGGGCCGCGCCCAGCTGACCTCCTCATCCCATATCAACGGCGGTATCCGCTCAGTCGAATCATGCAAACCCAACTCTCCGCACACCCGCGAACAACCATGCAGGCGACACAACTTCAACGCATGACGTCGTTGAAGACCCCACCGCCGCCGCTCATCCTGACCACGCCGGAACTCCACCATCTCCGGCGAATGACTCGGCACCCCCGACCAATCCCGCATGGAAGCAATAACCGACCTCGAAAAGAACCCCAGCTGCGCCATGAACCATTATCCCGCGCTCCGAAGATCGAGTGCAAAGAAAGGATCATGCCATTCGGAATTGGCGCAACGCGGTCAGGACAACGGATCGCTACTTTCCGTACAGCTCGGCCATGGCGTGGAAAGCCCGCTTCGGTTCGAGGCGGCCGCCGGGCATCACCTTGCACACCCCGAAGCCGGCCATGTCGAGATCCGGGTGGGGATCGGGGTCGTACGGGCTGTTGTAACTGGCGAAGGTGAACCAGAACGCCGTGTCCACGGCCTCGTGGTCGCGCCCCGGTATGTGCAGCAGCCGAACTCGGTTGCCGCCAGCGGCTTGCCGTGCCGGCGGAACTGCCTCACCGCCGGGCGGAAGCCGGGGCCGTCCGGATCGACGTAGGCGTCGACGCCCACTGTTCAACGCGGCCGACGCCTCCGCGAGCTGAGGCACGTCGGTGGACAAAAATTTGATCCGGGCGAAAGTGTCGTCCTGGGCAGAAAACCCGCTCCGAACAGGCTCAGCTCGCACCCGGTGACGAAGACCGCCGCCTCGGCCCGGTCGGCGGTGGGCCGGTTCCTCGAGGAGCTGGGCCGGTTCGGGAACCGCGCGGCGGAACACGAGGCCGGTAACGCCCCTTGGCAAGAGTCGCGTGCGCGGCGACGATGACAGTGTGAAGAGGACACCTTCGACCGATCGAAGGTGGTCATTGCGAAGGTTGGTGACGTCGGGCGACAGCCGGGCCATCAAGGTCATCACCTCGACGCTCGTGGTGGTGCTGTCGGTGGCTATCGGCATCGCGACCAACAAGGTCTCGGAGAAGTTCACCTGGGGGTGGGCCGCCGGGTTGGCCATGTTCGCGCTGGGCGTCGCGGCCATTCAGATTCTTGATGCCTGGCAGGCACGCTCCGACGCGCAACCCGACGGCGGACGCCAGTCGATATCCGTAGCTTTCACGGCAGGGCGTGACATCGTCGTCGGCCATCCCGTTCGCCTGATGTCCCTGATGCTGACCTCTATTCTGGTGATTGCCATCGCCATCCTTGTCGCCGTTCTGGCGATCCGGCCACAGCGAAATCCTCCACATCAGACCGCATCCGAGGAACAGATACTCGAAAAGCTGGAGCCTGGCGGCACCTACGCACGATTCAAACAACTCCTGAATCAGGAGGCCGACAAGGAGGACAGGATCCAAGACGGCTTCATCGCCCAATTCGACCGCGAGAGTGAATATATCCATGCGGTAGTGAACGGCGACGGGAAAGTTCTTGCCATAACCGTGGTCCTGAAGGACGGAGCAACACTGCGACCGTCCCATCTCGGGGGATGGCCATACCCGTTCGGCAAGACCGTGGCCCAGCACGAGGATGCGCTCAGATTTGAACCGGACGGCGCGGCCGGTGTCTGCGGCGCTCGACACGGCGCCTATCTCAATGTCTACAACACCACCGACGCCTCGTACGACTTCCAGCGTATGGCATTCGGGTTCATCGACACCGGCGACTTCGATTGCACCGGCATCGACATCAAACTGACTACCTGCGATCCGAACGAGAACGACGGCGGATTCGGCGCGTGCCTGGACCGCATGGAATGGAAATCGGCACCGGCCCGGCAGGTGCGGGAGAAGATCGCCGCCTCGGCGATTGTGGTCACGGCGCCGGACGTCGACATCACGACGGAGATGTTGCGCTTCACCTATGATTTCGCCCGTTTCTGACGCGATTCATCCGGGCAGGCGCAACCGGACCTGCACCGGCAGATGATCGCTGGGATATTGGGTGCCGCCACGGTAACGGTTGATCAGAGCGGCCGAGACCGTGACGCCCGGGGTGGTCAGCACCCAGTCGATCCGGGGGCCGTCCGGGACGAGTGGGCGATAGCCGTGGAACGTGCCGTACGCCGGGCCGCGCCGCCCGGCCTCGGCCCAGGCGTCCCGGTAACCGGCTCGGGTGACCAACAGGTCGTAGACAGGGCTGCTCGAGCGCGCGGGAGTGTTGAAATCGCCGGTCAGGATGATCGGCCGGGGCGGGTCCATCGCGGCCAGCCGGGTGCGGATGAGGTCCGCCCCCCGGTCGCGGGCGTACTCGCTCAGATTGTCCAGGTGGGTGTTCACGGCGTAGAAGCTCTTGCCGGTCGCCCGGTCCAGGAACCTCGCCCACGTGACCATCCGGATCGCGAAACCACCCCACGTCTCCGAGCCGGGGACCTGGGGAGTGTCGGAGAGCCAGAAATGGCCGTACGCCTGCGGTGTCAGCCTGTCCTTGCGGAAGAAGATGGCCATGAACTCGCCGGCGGCGCCGCCCTGGCGGCCCTGTCCTATGTAGTCGTAGCCGCCGCCCAGATCGTCCCTGATGTCGCCCAGCTGGGCGGCCAGGCCCTCCTGGGTGCCGATGACATCGGGCTTCTCGGTCGTCAGGAGGGCGCGCATGACCGGGCGCCGCCGCACCCACGAGTCGTCCGCGAAGCGCAGGTTGAACGTCATCACGTGCAGGTCGGCGGGGGCGGCCGGGCCGGCCAGGCGGTCCATCGCCGAGGTGGCCGCGGGGGCCGGGGGCGCCGTCACGTAAAGGAGGCCGGCTATGACGAGCAGAGCTGACATCAGCGGCCTCGCCATGGCGGAATGATAGGCGTCAGGTCGTGATCGTGGCTCCGGGGACCCAGGCCGGCGTGCCGATGATCTCGTTGATGCGGGCGGCCGGCACCGGGCGGGAGAACAGATAGCCCTGGCCGTACTCGTAGCCCAGGGCCAGCAGCAGGTCCCTCTGCTCAGTGGTCTCGATGCCCTCGGCCACCGACGACAGCTCCAGCGCGCCCGCCATCTGGCTCACCGCCGTCGCCACCGCGGACTGGCGGCCGACCGTGGTGATGGACTCGACGAAGGAACGGTCCAGCTTCAGGGTCGTCACCGGGGTGGTCAGCAGCAGGCCCAGCGACGACGCCGCCGTGCCGAAGTCGTCCAGGGCCAGCTTCACGCCGAGCGCGCGCAGGGCCAGCAGGGCGTCCAGCGACTCCTGATCGTCCAGCACCGCCGTCTCCGTCACCTCGATGGTCAGGCAGCTCGGCGGCATGCCGGTCTCCCCCAGCGCCCGGGCCACCTCGGCCACGAAGCCGTGCTCCTTCAGCTGGCGGCCGGCCACGTTGACCCCGACCGACATGCCGGACACCTCGGGGTTGGCGCGCAGCCAGGCCACGCCCTGACGGCAGGCCTGCCACAGGACCCAGCGGCCGATCGCCACGATCAGGCCGGTCCGCTCGGCGACCGGGATGAACTCGACCGGGGAGACCAGGCCGCGTACGGGGTGGTTCCACCGGAGAAGGGCCTCCACCCCGGTCGTACGAAGGTCGGTCAGGCGCACGATCGGCTGGTAGACCAGCTCGAACTGGTTCCCGTCGAGGGCCTCGCGCATCTCGCGGATGAGCTCCGCCTCGGCGCTGATCCGCGCGCCCATCTCGTCGTTGTAGCGCACCCACATGCTCTTGCCGCGGCCCTTGGCCTCGTACATGGCGATGTCGGCGTTGCTGAGCAGGCTGGACGGCTCGTATCCGGCCGGCGCGGCCGCGACGCCCACGCTGGCCCGGGTGAACAGCGTGTGGGACTGGATCTCGACCGGCTCGTTGAGCAGCCGCTGGATCTCGTCGGCGATGGCGCCGCCGATGCCGGCGTCGGCGCCGGGCAGCAGCACCGCGAACTCGTCGCCGCCGAGGCGGGCCACCAGGTCGTCGCGGCGCACCGACCGGCGCAGCCGCTCGGCCACCGCCACCAACAGGGCGTCGCCGGCCGCGTGGCCCATCGTGTCGTTCACCGTCTTGAAGTCGTCCAGGTCGATCAGCAGGACGCAGGCTTCCTGCTTCTCGACGACCGCGGCCATCCGCTCGTTGAACGTGATCCGGTTGGCCAGCTTGGTCAGGCCGTCCAGGGACGCCTGCTCGCGCAGCAGCACCTCGTGCTCGCCGAGGCGGCGGATCAGGGTCATGTTGTCGTGGAAGGCGATGAGCTGCCGCCCGGCGACCAGGCAGGTGATCACGACGACGGCGAGGGCCGCGCCCCAGAGCTGCGACGAGGCGTGGCTGGGCATCATCGCGAAGAAGATCACGAAGGTGAGTGCGATCATCCCGTACGGCAGGAGGCTGTACGGGCGCCGCTGGACCCGGCGGCTGGTGCCGCCCCGGCGGACGAGGACCTCCTGGATGCGGGGGCCGGCCGCGATGAGGGCCGACGGCAGGAGGCGTACGACAAGAACCCAGGGGTTGTTGGGGTCCTGGAAGACGCCCGGCAGGAAGGTGGCGATGCCCTGGAGGCCGGCCGCGGCGACCATCGGCCAGGCGGCGACGCGGGCCATGGGCGGCTCGGGGATGAGCGCGACCTTCGTGGCGCAGAACGCGGCCACGACGACCAGGGCGGCGGTGAGGCCGGCGTTGAACTGGTCGTCGCTCGAGTTGTAGGCGTAGCACCAGGCGGTGACGCCGCCGCCGACCAGCACGGTGGCCGCGTCCAGCCAGAAGATGACCTTGTCACGGCGGCCGTCGAGGCCCTGCGGGAAGATCAGGCAGGCGATGACGTTGCTGCTCATCCCGACCGTGAACAGCACCGTCTGCACGACGCCGCCGTTCATCGAGTCCGATGAGAACGTGATGAACTGCGAGAAGTCGCCGATGGTGAAACACGCGCCGGCGAAGGCGATCATCGTCCAGAAGCGGCGGAAGCGGGCCGGCGAGATCTGGCGCAGCCGCCAGGCGCCGACCGCGAGCAGGGCGTCGAACGGCACCTGGAGGCCCCAGAAAGCGGACACCTGGAGCACACCGTCCGGCAGGGCGTAGAACAGCACACCGCCGACCAGCGTCAGGGCCGCCATGGCCAGTAGGACAGGGTCACGTCGCACAGACTTTTAGATCGGACTTTTCTGGAACCACTCAAGGACTTTCCGCAGGGACTTCCGCAACTTACATCGGAGTCCGTAACTTACGAGGATGACGACGAGTGCCATCACGGGGCGAGCCATCCGGAACCCGATTCTCAGCGGCTTCCATCCGGACCCGTCGATCCTGCGGGTCGGCTCGGACTACTTCATCGCCACCTCGACCTTCGAGTGGTATCCGGGCGTGCGGATCCACCACTCCACCAACCTGGTCGACTGGCGGCCGATGGGTGGCGCCCTGACCGAGAGACGGCTGCTCGACCTGACCGGCGCCGGCGACTCCAACGGCGTCTGGGCGCCCAGCCTCAGCTACCACGACGGCCTGTTCCACCTGCTCTACGCCGACGTGGCGACCTTCGAGGGCGGTTACTGGGACCCGCGGAACTATCTGGTCACCGGCCCGACACCGACCGGGCCGTGGTCCGATCCGGTGGCGCTGCACGGCCGCGGCTTCGACGCGTCGCTCTTCCACGACGACGACGGCACGACCTGGATGCTGTCGATGATCGCCGACTGGCGGCCCGGCCGGAACCGCTTCGCCGGCATCTCCATCCAGCAGTACGACCGGGAGGCCCGCCGCCTCGTCGGCGATGAGCACACGATCTTCCAGGGCACCGGGGCCGCCCTCACCGAGGCGCCCAACCTCTACCGCAAGGACGGCTGGTACTACCTGGTCACCGCCGAGGGCGGCACCAGCTGGGAGCATCAGGTCACGGTCGCCCGCTCCAGCCACCTGCTCGGCCCCTACCTCGCCGACCCCACGGGACCATTGCTGACCTCGTACGGCCATCCGTCGCTCACCTTGCAGAAGGCGGGCCACGGAAGCCTCGTGCGGACACCCGCCGGCCAGTGGTACCTGGCCCACCTCGTGGCCCGCCCCTACACCCCGCTCGGCCGCTGCGTGCTGGGCCGCGAGACGGCGATCCAGGAGGTCACCTGGACGGAGAAGGGCTGGCCCCGCATCACCGACGGCGTGCCGGCCGACTCGCTTCCGGCCCCGCGCGGGGTCACGGTGGCCGAGGTACGCCCGGTCTCCTCCGAGGAGAACGAGCACGACGACTTCGACGAGCCCGCCCTGGGCGTCAACTGGTCGACGCTGCGCCGCCCGGCCGCACCGGACTGGATCGACCTCGCCTCACGCCCGTCGTTCCTGCGCCTGCGCGGCGGCCAGTCCCCCATGGGCCGGCAGCGCCCGAGCCTGGTCGCCCGCCGCGTCGTGGCGGCGAACTGCACCTTCGAGGCGACCATGGAGTTCACCCCGCGCAACTACCGTCAACTGGCCGGCATCACCGCGTACTACAACACCCGCAACTGGTACTTCCTGCACGTCACGGCCGACGACGACGGCACACCGGTGGTCGACCTCCTGGCCTGCGACTCCGGCCGCGTGGCGGTGGTACCCGGCGTCCGCTCGGCCTTGACGGCCGATCGGATCGGACTTCGCCTGCGCTTCGAGGGCCCTCAATTGCGTTTCTCGTACGCCCGTGAGCCCGGCCCGTCCGCCGACTGGACCGACGCCGGGCCCGCACTGGACGCGACCACCCTCTCGGACGAGTACGCGGCCCACGTGGTCGACGGCGAGCCGTCGGCCTGGGGCTTCACCGGCGCCTTCACCGGCCTGTGGGTGCACGACCTGGGAGCCGAGGGCGCCTACGCCGACTTCGACAGCGCCACCTACCGCGCCTGAACCCAGCCGCCGCAAGGGGCGATCCGCCCGAACGACGGATCGCCCAGGTGCGCCGGGGCGAGGACGATTCTGCTCCTCGGCCTCGGCGAAGAGCCGAGCCCTTTCGGCGGTGGCCAGCTCGATGACCACGTGCCCCGGCACGGGCATGACGCGCACGCCGGGCAGGTCCTCGGCGCCGTAGGGACGCAGGACGCCCGCCTTGGCCGCGGCCTCCATGATCTCCCGCGTGGGTTCGTCGCCGTCCAGCAGCGCCCAGTCCTCGGCGCCGTAGTGGACGACAGCGTTCGGAAAGAACGGGACGTCGTCCTCCAGATCCAGCCGACGTGGTCGAGGTGCAGGTGCGTAAGGAGGACGGCGGTGACGTCCTCGGGCGCGACGCCGGCCTCGGCCAGGGCGGCGGGAAGCTTCCCGGCCAGCGCCAGGTGGGACGGGCTGTGCTCGGTGGCCAGCTCGACCGGGAACGGCAGGGCGAGCTCGCCGGCGCCAGCGTCGATCAGGAACGCGCCGGCCGGGCCCTGGACCAGGTGGGCGCCGATCCGGATCTCGTACGTCCTCCCCCAGCAGCCCGGGGAAGCGGTAAAAGGACGGCGGCAGGTACGAGGACCCGTCCCGCAGCACGGTCAATTTCCCCACGAAGGAGGACGCGGTCCTCCAGCCGATCGAGGCCTTGGGCCCGTCGATCGCCGCCGAGCTGCGACGGCGCCCCGCCTCGGAGTCCCCGGCGACGGCGTTGAGGGCAGCCTTCGAAGTAGCCGTCGACTCGGTCACCGCCGACCCGGCCACGATGGCCACGGTGATGCGCCTCAGCCGAAGCGAGCCGGCCTTGCTCGGCCGCCATTTGCAGCAGCAGGATTTGTGGGTGAGCGCTCTGGCCGAGGCCTTGGGCGAACGCCTGAACCGGCCGCCCGCCTCCCCACGCTCACGAATGGAGTGCGGCTTGATGATGCCGGCTTGGGAAAAGGCTTTGACCAGCTGCTACGAGCACAACGACTTCACCCGCGCCGGAGCCGAGCTCGACTCCGCTCTGACCGAGCTGCGCACCTTCCTGAGTTAGCGCGGCCTCGTCACGCCTTTCGGCTCAACGTCGTTGAGGCGTATAGCGCAGCTGGTACACCTTTGGCACATCGCCGATCCACCGGTAAATGATGATCGCCGACAACAGAGTGCGCTTCAGCCAGCGGGTGTTGGCGCGACCTTCCGCCTCGTCGGTGATCCACCCTTCCACATGTTCAGGCAGGCCGAAAGTAAGCGTGTACGCGGACGGCGCATCCGCGGGCGAGCGCAGCCAACGGCTGGCTTGCTGCGATTCCGATCCGGGTGTGTCGTCGCGCCGCAAGTGGACATTGTGTTCGGGATACCGCTCTGCATACTCGGTGAATTGCACGATGCTGTCCGGCGTGGTGCCGGTCAACGTGAGAATGAACGGCGCCGGAGGAAACGCGAGCAGGAATTCGCCACCGTTATAGGCTTCCAGGCTCGCCTTCATGGTGGCTGCGACGTCATACAAGGCCGACACGACCGCATCCGTGACGGGCGGAGATGGTTGGGCGGCGGTCTCCAGAACGGCACGAAAGGCCGTCCTCATAACGCCCACTCCACCGGGTCCGTCGACGTACGGACGGGCACCGCCGGCAGCCGCGCGGACTGCACGACGGAGTGCAGCGAACATCGGCAACGACAAATCGACGAGGCTGACCTGATGCGCCAGCGCGAACCGCTGGGCGTCGGCGGTGAAACCCGACCGAGAGAACAATGCGTAAACGTACCGGTATCGGCCATACGGACCGTCGGATACGTGAAATTCATTGATGTCGGCCACCGTCGCCGAGGCATTACGCACCAGATTGAGACCGACCGGACGAGCCTGGCCGTAGTATTTGGCTTCGACAAACATTCGGATGGGCAGGGAGAACGGCGGGGTGAACGCGAAATCACCAAGCACGTCAGCCTGATGCTCGGCGCCGCGTCCCCGGACGGTCAATCCGGCCCCGTTGGCGGCGAGGCCACTGTTCGGTGATGGTGCGACAATCAGCTGGTAGCCGCTGTTGCGGAGCAACCAGGCCAGCGCTTCTTCCAGTACGTATCCACGAAGCTGATAGATCGTCGGCACCCCAGAACCGTACCGGATCTTCAGCCGGCGTTGACGTCCTTGGCCCCGCGAGCGGGAAGCACCTCGAAGAATGTTCTTTTGAGACACCGCGCCGCCTTTTCGACTGACTGCCGTGGCGCCCGTCAGCCGAGGCCGGCAACGTAGCCGAGCAGGGCGCGTTTCAGCTCGGCGACCAACGCGGCGCGCTCCTCTCCGCCGGCGGTGACGATCGGGACCATCAAAGCGGCGACGATCTGGACCGCGACCATGGCGGCGCGGGCGGCGTCGGCGTCGGGCAGAGCCGGGAAGCGGGCGTGGATCAAGGCGGCCACGCGGCCGGTGACCGCCTCGTGCAACGGGCGGGTGGTGGCGGTCAAGGCGGCCGGCATCGCCGTGGTGCCGAACAAGGTCTTGGCGCCCGGGTTGGCGACGTTGAAGGCGACCAGCGGGTCCACCACGCGGGAGATCAGGTCGGGTAGGGGCAGGTCGGCCGCCGCGGCCTGGTCGAAGGCGGCCGCGTGGGCCGCCCGCAACTCTTCCAGCAAGCGCTGCGACAGAGCCTCGGCGATCGCTTCCTTGTTCGGGAAGTACTGGTAGAGCGAGCCCGGTGACATGCCGGCGCGGGCCGCGATCGCGTTGGTCGAGGTCTTCTCGTAGCCGACCTCGGCGAACAGCGCGAGCGTCGCGTCCAGGATGTCGCCGATCCGGCGCTCGCCTCTCGCCTGCCGCCGCACGGGCATACCTACCCCCTTGCCTTTTACGAGCGGTCGCTCGTATTCTTCGGAAACACGATCGATCGCTCGTATTTTCGCACACCGGGAGTCCTGCGATGATCCTCTACCGCCGTCGCCGCCTCGTCCTCTTTCTCGGCCTGCTGGTCACGCTGGCCGCCGCCGTGCTGGCCACCGGCACCATGAGCCGTCTCGTCCTCAGCCGCTGGGAAGCACCGGGCACGGAATCCGTGCGGGCGCAGCAGGAGCTGGCCCGCTTCGGCACCGGCAACGCCAACCTGATCCTGCTGGTCACGGCCAAGTCCGGCGGGGTCGACGCGCCGGCGGTCCGGGCGGCGGCGGACGCGGTGGCCGGGGAGCTCGCCGCCGAGCGGGCCGTCGCCGATGTCTGGTCCTACTGGACGCGGGACCGGGATCCGACGATGCGCAGCGCCGACGGGCGGGCGGCGGTGATCCTCGCGCACGTCGGCGGGGACGCGACCACGGCCCGGATGGAGATCCGGGAACGGCTCCTTCCGGCGTACACCCGGGACGACGGCACGATCTCGGTGCGGGTGGGTGGCAGCGAGGCCGTGTCCAGTCAGGTCAGTGAGCGGGCGGCGGCGGACTTCGCCCGGGCCGAGCTGCTGATCGTGCCGCTCATGCTGGGGCTGCTGGTGTTGCTCTACCGGCGGGTGCGGCTGGCCCTGCTCACGCTCGGGATCGGGGTCTTCGCCGTGGTCGGGACGCTCGCAGGGCTGCGGGTCGTGGCCGGTTTCACCGAGGTGTCGACCTTCGCCGCGAACATCACGCTGGTCATGGGCGTGGGGCTCGGCATCGACTACAGCCTCTTCGTGATCTCGCGCTTCCGGGAGGAGCTGCGCCGCGGGGTGCCGGAGGCGATGGCGGCCACCATCGGCACAGCCGGGCGGACCGTGGTCTTCAGCGGGCTGACCGTGGCCGCCTCGCTCTCGGCGCTGCTGCTCTTCCCGTTTCCGTTCCTGAGATCTTTCGCGTATGCCGGAATGCTCGTCGTCGCCGTAGCGGTCGCCGGCGCTTTGACGCTGCTCCCGGCCGCCCTCGGCGTGCTCGGACACCGTGCCTTGCGCCGAGGCGGGGCCGAAGGAGGTGGCGGCTTCTGGCATCACAGCGGATCGGCGGTCGTGCGCCGGCCGGTGCTGTTCGCTGTGGTGGGGCTCGTGATCGTCGGAGTCCTCGGCGCGCCGGCGCTCGGGCTGCGGATCGGGCTGCCGGACGATCGGGTGCTACCGCCTTCGGCTTCGACGCGGCAGACCTATGACCTGTTGCGGGCGGGCTTCGCCACCGAGGCCAACGACGCGCTGCATGTGATCGGCGGGCGGCCCGACGTAGTAGCGCTATCGCGGGTGCCCGGCATCGCGCAGGTCAACTCCCCCGCCGGCGTCTTCGTGGCCGGTTCCCGCGTCGGCGACCTGCCCGATCTGGAGCGCTTCGTGCGCGGCGACCTCGCGCGCGTCGAGGCGATACCCGCCCGGGCAGCGCTGGCCGGCACGGGCGTACCGGAAATGGTCGAAGCCGTGCGTAACGCTTCTCCCGACGCCCTGGTCGGCGGTTTTCCGGCCGAGCTGACCGACTTCCGCGCCGCCCTCACCGATCGGATCCCGCTGGTCGGCGGGCTGATCCTGGTGATCTCGTTCGTGCTGCTGTACGCCATGTCGCGCAGCGTGCTCGTGCCGGTCAAGGCAACCGTGCTCAACCTGCTCAGCCTGGCCGTGATGTTCGGCGTGCTGGTCGTCGTCTTCCAGAACGGCGCGCTGGCGGACGTGCTGGGCTTCACTCCGATCGGGACGCTCGATCCGGCGTTCCCGATCCTGATGTTCTGCGTGGCCTACGGGCTGTCCATGGATTACGAGGTGCTGATGCTGTCGCGGATCAAGGAGAGCTACGACCGGCACGGCGACAACACCCGCGCGGTTCTGGAGGGATTGACGCGTAGCGCTCCCCTGGTCACCGCGGCCGCCGCGATCCTGGCCCTGTCGTTCTCGCTCTACGCCACCGGCGAGGTCATGTACCTCCAGATGATCGGTGTCGGGGCGGCGGTGGCGATTCTGGTCGACGCGACCGTCATCCGGGGCGTGCTCGTGCCGTCGCTGATGCGGCTGGCCGGCCGGGCGAACTGGTGGTCGCCCGGCCGGCGCCGCTCACGGCACGGTGAACGGCGTGAGGAGCCGCTGGGTGCCGCTGTCAATTAGCACTGCTCCGCGTACGGACTGGTCGTCCTGCCAGGCCAGTTCGACGGCTGTCCCCTGGCCGTCGACGGGCGTGGCGGCGATCCGGCGGTCGATCAGCACGCGTCCGTCCCCGGCGTCCAGTAGCGCTACTCGGAAACCGTCCTGGCCCAGGTAACCGACGGCCAGCCGGTTGCCGTCGCGGTTGAGCCGCAGACTGGTCAGATGAACGCAGCCAGGCAAGTTCGGCGGCCGCGACTCCCTGATCGAACCGTCGCTGGTCACCTGCCTCACCTGCGGGTGGCACATGTTCGAGGCTGCGTCGTACGCGACCGCGGTGGGGATGCTGTCCAGCGCGATCAACTGTTTGGGTATCCGAAGCAGGAGCCTCTCCCAGCCGGTCGCCAAGTCGTGCGAGTAGTAGCCGTCGGGACGCCACAGATACGCCGTCGTTTCGGTCGCGGCGGCCAGCGTCACCGGTCTGTCCTTCTGCCGTACATTCCGCGACCGCTCGACCTTGCCGTCCGTCCCGACGACCACCAGATCAACGGCGACTCCGTTGGGTGTCGGGCCGTCGGTGATCTCCACGCCCGGGGGCAGGTCACGCGGCCCGAGCCCGACCACGCGGCCGTCGTCGAGCACGGTGAACCCGTCCCATCCTTCGGTGCCCGTGACGGCGTACGTCTGAAGACGGCCGTCACCGAGCAATTCTCCGACGCGTTCCCGCCTGTCGATGGTCACGGCGGCCTGGCCGCCGATGCTGTAGCTGCCGGCGGCGTGATGCAGCAGGAGCCGCTGTGGCCGATCATGCGCGATGGAGGGCGCCGGGCTCGGCTCGACCACTGGCAGGCTCGCCCGTTCCCGCGTCCGCAGCGCGAAGCCGGCGCCGACCACCATGAGCACCGCCACGAAGCTGGCGACGGCACCCACGTACCGCTGCCGGCGCCGCCGGTCCGCCGCCCGTCGATAGACATCGCCGAGCGCGCCCGGGTACCCGATGGCCGTCTCCGCTGCCTGCCGGACCGCGACGGCGACGTCGCGAGGAATCTCGTCCATGATCACTCCTCGGTGCTCAGCGCGGATCGGAGGGTGGCCAGCCCCCGGGAGAGGCGGCTCTTCACGGTTCCTTCGGTGAGCCCGAGCGCGGCGGCCGTCTCGGCGGTCGACAGGTCGAGCAGGATGCGGCAGGTGAGAACGGCCCGTTGCGGGGCCGGCAGCATCGCGAGCGCGTCGCGCGCCACTATCGCGCCGTCCGGCGGCCCATGATGCGGGTGCGCGTCGTCCTCGACCGGCGGCCGTTCGCGGCGCAGCTTGCGCCGCCATGACGTCGCCCAGTTGAACCCGACCCGGAAGACCCAGCCGGCCGGCGACTCGAGCTCGCCGACCACCGGCCATCTCGCGTACGCCCGGGCCATCGCCTCGTCGACGGCCTCGTGGGCAAGGTCGTCGCGGCGCAGGGTTACCGCCAGCGCGCGGTAGACCCGGTCCACATTGGCCCGGTAGAACGCCTCGAAGCCGTCGACATCACGGAGGGCCGGCGCCTCGCCGGCCCTCCTTGTGGAAGCCACCATGTCCGGTACACGCGGGAGCACCGCGAAAGGTTCCCCCTTACAAGCAGTACTTCGGGGCCTCGGCCACATTGTCCTTGGTGATCAGCTTGATCGGGGCCTGGGCGATCTTCTCGGCCGGCTGCTCGTCGAGCAGGGCGAGCACGTTCTTGACCGCGCCCTGGCCGATGTCGGTGGCCGAGTTGGAGACGGTGGCCGAGAACCGGCCGTCCTTGACCGCCTCCAGGCCCTGCTCGGTGCCGTTCACGGTGACGATCTTGACGCTCTTGCCGGCCGCCTTGAACGCCTCCAGCACGCCGAACGCCATGTCCTCGTTGGCGACGAACGCGTACTTCAGGTTCGGGTGGGCCTGGATCATGTTGTCGGCCACGTCCTGGGCCTTGCCCCGGTTGAACATGCCGGGCTGGTTGGCCACGACCTTCACATTGGCCGGGAGGCCGCCGGTGAAGCCCTTGACCATGATGTCCGAGGCGGCGCCGGGCGCGCCCGCGATCACGCCGACCTCGGCCGGTTCGCTGCCCGCGTCCTTGGCGATCCACTCGGCGTCCAGCGCGCCGACCTTGCCCAGGTCGACCACGGTGGCGCCCAGGATCGAGCTGGTGTCGTCGGTGATCACCGACGTCAGGTAGATCGGGATGTTCGCGCTCTTGGCCTTGGCGATGTCGTTCTTGAGCGCGTCGACGTTGACCGTCTGCACGACCAGCGCGTCGACGTTGCGCGAGATCATGTCCTCGATGTTCGACAACTCCGTACCCGGGTCCTGCTTCGAATTGGCCGAGATGACCTTGGCGCCGCTCGCGCTCGCCTGAGCCTCGACCGCCTTGAGCAGACAGGTGTGGAACTCGGTGTTGGCGCCGTTGACGAAACCGAGAGTCACGGACTCGCCGCCCGACCCCTCGGCTTCGGACCCCGAGTCGCAGGCGCTGATCGAGGTCGCGCAGAGCGCGATCGCCGCCAGCGCGCTGACGGAACGGAGCAAGGATTTCGGCATGGTGGCCGCCTTTCTTCGGGCTGTCTCCGGGGAAGGACGCGACGCGTTGTGATCAGGACCACTGGGCGATTCCAGTGCGCAAGAACGTAGCAACGGTTTGATATGTCGCTACACGGCGTGACGCGCAACGTAAGGCTGCACGCCACGTCGCGTACCCCGGAGAGGCCCTAAGGCCGGCGAAGCAGGGCGATCCGCCCAAGGTCAATTTCGAGCGTACGAACCAGCTCGAACCCCGCCGCCTCGATCTCACCCACCAGCTCATCGAGCGGCCGGGCAAACGCCAGCCCTTGAGCCCGCGCGACCAGGCGGGGCAGAGTGAAGGCGGCCCGCGCGGCATCATCATCGTCGCCCGGCTCGGCATCCAGCTGCTGAACAAGCAGGATGCCACCGCTCCGGAGACTGCGCAGAATCATCGCGAGAGTGCCGGCCCGGGTCTCCTCCGGAAAGAAAGGCTGGGCCCAGAAGACCGCGTCGTACGGGGCGGGGTCGTCGAACTCGCGAGCGTCCACGGCCCGGATGTCGACCCGGTCAGTCAGCCCCAGCGCCGAGGCCCGCTCGGTGGCCACAGCGGCGACCTCAGGCAGCAGCTCCAGCGAAGTGGCCCGCAACCCAGGCAGCAGACTGGCCGCGGTAAGCACAAAGCCCCCGACCCCACTGCCGACGTCAAGCAGACGCCCATCAGTGATCGCGTCGCGCATCTCCGGCACAGCATCAAGAATCTGGCCGACAACGCCCCGCGCCGCATCGTTGGGCGTCAACGCCACCGACCGGGCGATCACCACACTCTCGGCCGGCGTCACCACCGAGCCACCCGTACGTACGACATCTCCCACCTGCCGCGCGAGCAGAGCCCCCCGCTCGATCTGCGCCGCGAAATCAACCGGCGCCGCAGCCGACAGCGCCCCGGCCAGCTCCCCCTCAAGCTGAAACTGACCGTCCACCCGCACCACAACGCCATGCGCGACAAGGGCGTCCAGCACATCGCCCGCATCATGCCCCGCAAACGAGGCCACTTCCTCAGCAGTGCGCGGCTCGGTCAGAAAAGTCAGATAGCCCCGCTCACGGGCAGCATCAAGCAGGGCGAGAGCCCGAGCCCCACGTTCCCACCCGGCCAGCGTCTCGGTAACCGATGTCGATCCCATGGCTGCATAGTGCCCGCCACCCCAACCCCCATCCATGCTCTTCACCTGTGCCAAGAATCTCCCACCACCGCCCGCGCAACCCACTGGATGTGCCGCGGGCCGTGAATCTGGGCCCGGTACCGCCGGACGTTGGAGAACGCCGCCGTGGCCGGGCGGCCGGTGAGCTGGCGGCTGTTCGTGCGACGGTTCCGCTGCCCGGCGCCGGCGTGCGAAGTGGCGAGGTTCGCGACGCAGATACCTGAATTGACCTGGAAGTACGCTCGTCGGAGTCTGGTGCCGAAGCGAGCGTTGGAGGCGATCGCAGCCGCGTTGGCCGGACTCTCGACCGGCGGCCACACTCGGCCGATCGGCCAGCCGCAGCGTGCTCCTGCGCCTGCTGCGGGCCTTGCCGCTGCCCGCAGCGAGACCAACGCCACCGCACTGTTCCGCGAGATCGTCGCCTGCGGCTACCAGGGGCCGTCCTGGCGGCCTGCCCGTTACTTTTTTGACCGTCCCCAGCCGGGGCTGCTCGGTCGCTCGGTCCGGTATGACTGTGAGGCTTGATCGCGTCGGTTGATTAATGATCAGCGCTGGCACTACCGCTGCCGAGAGCATCCTGCTCGAAGTCGGCTACATCGCCGCGTTCCCCACATCCGGCCACCTGGCCGCCTACGCCGGACTCGCCCCGGTGACCCGCCGCTCGGGCACCAGCGTCCGCGGGGAACACCCGCCCAAGGGCGGCAACAAACAGCTCAAACGCGCGTTCTTCCTGTCAGCGTTCGCGGCCCTCGCGGACCCGCTCAGCCGGGCCTACTACGACCGCAAAAGAGCCGAGGGCAAGAAGAGCACAACGCCGCCCTCATCTACCTCGCCCGCCGTCGCATCGACGTCCTACACGCCATGCTCCGCACCCGAACCACCTACCAGCACAAACCGGCAGAAAAACTTGCCCTCGCTGCTTGACAGAACCCATAGGGACGCCCCCTGAAGGCGCTGGCGAGCCCCGCGCCGACAATGCCAAGAATCAATCTCCCACCAACCCGCGCAACCGGCCTGGAATTGCCGCGCAACCCACCACCAAGCAGGCCCGCGTGACAAAGCTCCCCCACCCGAACCAAAGCGCGGCAGCGAACAGCACCCCACCCCGGTTCGCAAGGTGACCGCCCAGCCGCCTCACCCACCCAGCGGCGCTCAACCACGTCCTGGCCGTCAGGTGACTCCCCGCCGTCCCAGCGCAGGCAATCCCCCACCCACTACCGTGACCAAGGTGATCGACTTCAACAGCCCTTCAGTCTTCAAGCTCAACCCCTGCGACCCCGCCACGGTCCACCCCCAGGTAGCTCCGCTCCTGATCCAGGGCGAGCATCTGGTAGCCGCCTTCCGCACCACCCGAGACTTCGTGACGTTCACCAACAAGCGCCTGATCGCCGCCAACGTCCAGGGCATGACCGGCAAGAAGATCGACTACACCTCCTTGCCGTACAACAAGATCCAGGCCTTCTCGATCGAGACCGCCGGCAACTTCGACCGCGACGCCGAGCTCGACCTGTGGTTCAGCGGCTTGGGCAAGGTCCGCCTCGAGTTCAAGGCCAACGCCGACATCCGCCAGCTGGGTCAGATGATCGCCTCGTACGTCCTCTGATCGCCTCCCCCGCTCTACGGTAGGGCGGGAGGTTTCTCGTGACTGAGGTGATCGTTGCCGGCGCCGGCCCCACCGGCCTGATGCTGGCCGGCGAGCTACGACTGCACGGCGTCGACGTCGTCGTGCTCGAACGCGACCCCGAGCCGACCCCGAACGTGCGGGCCCTCGGGCTTCACGTCCGCAGCATCGAGATCATGGATCAACGGGGCCTGCTCGGCCGTTTCCTCGAGCGGGGCAAGCAGTTCCGGCTCGGCGGTTTCTTCGCCGGGCTCGGCACGAAGTGGCCCGACGGCCTGGACACCGCCCACTCGTACGTCCTCGGTATCCCGCAGACCGTGGTGGAGCGGCTTCTCGCCGAGCACGCCGCCGAGGCCGGCGCCGCTCTCCGGCGCGGGGCCGAGGTGACCGGGATCGTCCAGGACGACTACGGGGTCACGGCCGAGCTGGCCGACGGCTCGCGGGTGCAGGGCCAGTTCCTCGTCGGCTGCGACGGCGGCCGCAGCACCGTGCGCAAGCTGCTCGGCGTCGGGTTTCCCGGTGAGCCGTCCCGGCACGAGACGCTCCTGGGGCAGATGGAAGCCTCGGCGCCGCCCGAGGAGATCGCCGCCGTCGTGGCCGAGGTGCGCCGGACGCAGTTGCGGTTCGGGCTCGGCCCCTCCGGTGACGGGACCTACCGCGTGGTCGTCCCGGCCGACGGGGTGGCCGAGGATCGTACGGCCGCACCGACCCTCGACGATTTCCGGCATCAGCTGCGGGCCTTCGCCGGCACCGATTTCGGTGTTCATTCGCCGCGCTGGCTATCGCGGTTCGGTGATGCCACGCGGCTGGCCGAGCGCTACCGCGACGGGCGGGTCTTCCTGGCCGGCGACGCCGCGCACATTCATCCGCCGACCGGCGGGCAGGGCCTCAACCTCGGGCTTCAGGACGCCTTCAACCTGGGCTGGAAGCTGGCCGCGGCGGTCGCCGGGTGGGCGCCGCAGGAGCTGCTCGACTCGTACGAGGCGGAGCGTCACCCGGTCGCGCTGGACGTGCTCGACAACACCCGGGCCCAGATGGAGCTGATGTCCACCGAGCCGGGCCCGCAGTCCGTACGCCGCCTGCTGTCCGATCTCATGGACATCGACGAGGTGAACCGCCGGCTGATCTCGAAGATCACCGCGATCGGCGTCCGCTACGACTTCGGCTCGCCGCAGGACCTGGTCGGGAGACGCTTGCGGGATGTACGCCTGAAGCACGCCGGCCGCCTCTTCGACCTTCAGCACGCGGGCCGCGGCCTGCTGCTCGACCAGACCGGCCGGCTCTCGGCCGAGGGCTGGTCGGACCGGGTCGACCACGTCGCCGACGTCAGCGACGAGGTCGATGTCCCGGCCGTCCTGCTGCGCCCCGACGGCCATGTCGCCTGGGCCGGCGCCGACCAGCGGGAGCTGACGGAGCAGCTGCCCCGCTGGTTCGGCCCCGCTTAGGGTCTAGCCCCGCCGTCCCCAGAGGCCCGGCCGTCGCGCGTCGCGCCACGAGCCGCGGCGCGGTGGCGAGTACTTCCACGGCGGCAGGGTCGGCGGCCGGCGCCGCCGGGTCCACCGGGACTTCTCCGCGGTGGGCTGCTGCCGGAAGAGGCTCGACGGCCGGACGTCGTACGGAGCCGGAAGACGGATGTCCAGAAGCTGATGGAAGAGCATATATCGCACCGATCTGCTGAGGTGATCCGCGCACGCCGATGAAGCGCGTGGCACGCGCGGGATGTCACAAGCGGGAAGCTCAGCTGACGCGGTACAACGGCCTGTCCTCTCCCGGTGGGTGTCCGGCGACGCTAGCAGCGCGCCGCCGGTCACCTCCACCGGTTTTTCAGAGCTTGACGAGCGCCAGGTCCCACTGGCCGTGCTCGTCCGCCCACACGGTGACGACCTCGCCCACCGGCAACGGGTTGACCGTCGGGTTCTCCTCGACGTCGATGTCGCCCTCCTCCTCCATCTGGTCCGTGATCCGCAGCGCGTCCTCGCGGGTGCCGTCGGTGGCCACCCGGATGCGCACGACCCGCCACTCGCGGCCGCTGAGGTCGCGCCCGGCCAGTTCGCGTCCCTCGACCCACTCGTCGTCGACGTCGTAGTAGGTCCCGGGCCCGTCGACCAGCAGCGGCCCGTCGTCCACGATGGTCAGGTTGTCGTCGACGACGGCCCGCTCGCCGCTGAGCACGGCCGGATCGATCCAGGCGGGCAGGCGGTCGAGCTCGGCCTCATTGATGAAATTTCCCCAGGCGTACAAGGCGTACATGTAGAGAATCGCGCCTTTCCGTTCGTGTAGTCAGTGAGAAGCGAGAACGAGGAGGAATGATGGCGCAGTATCTACTGAGCATCTACCAGCCCGACGGCGACCCTCCGCCGCCCGAGGTGCTGGGCCCGATCATGGCCGAGCTGGAGAAGCTGAACGACGACATCCGGGCGGCCGGGGCCTGGGTGTTCGCGGCCGGGCTGCATCCGCCGTCGTCGGCCACCGTGGTCCGCGACCGCGACGGGGAGACGCTGCTGACCGACGGGCCGTTCACCGAGGGCAAGGAGCATCTCGGCGGCTTCACCGTCATCGAGGCGGCCGACCTCGACGAGGCGCTCGGCTGGGGCGCCCGCCTGGCCGGGGTGCTGGCGCCGCTGTCCATCGAGGTGCGCCCCGTCGCATGACCGGCAGCGAGATCGAACGGGTCTTCCGGGCCGAGTTCGGCCGGGCGGTCGCTGTTCTGAACCGCCACTTCGGCGACCTCGACGTCGCCGAGGAGGCGGTGCAGGAGGCGTTCGCGGTGGCCGTGCGCCGCTGGCCCGAGACCGGGGTGCCGCCGGCGCCGGCCGGCTGGATCGTCATGACGGCCCGGAACCGGGCGATCGACCGCCTGCGCCGCGAGTCCCGGCGGGCCGAACTGGAGGCGGAGGCCATGCGCGAACGGGAGCCCGGCCGGCGGGACGACCAGCTCCGGCTCATCTTCACGTGCTGCCATCCGGCGCTGGCGCCGGCGTCCCGGGTCGCGCTGACCCTGCGGCTGCTCGGCGGCCTGGCCACGAGCGAGATCGCGCGGGCCTTCCTGGTGCCCGAGGCGACGATGGCGCAGCGGCTGTCCCGGGCCAAAGGCAAGATCCGCGACGCCCGGATCCCCTATCGGGTGCCGCGCGACGAGGATCTGCCGGGGCGGCTCGGCGCGGTCCTGGCGGTCCTCTATCTGATCTTCAACGAGGGGTACGCGGCCGGGGCCGGCGACAATCTCACGCGCGACGATCTCACCGCCGAGGCGATCCGGCTGACCCGGGTGCTGATGAGTCTCATGCCGGACGAGCCGGAGGTGCGGGGCCTGCTCGCCCTGATGCTGTTCATCGAGGCGCGCCGGCCCAGCCGTACGACCGAGCAGGGTGACCTGATCCGCCTGGGTGACCAGGACCGGAGCCGGTGGAACCGGCGGTTGATGGACGAGGGGCGTGAGCTGCTGCGCGCCTGCCTGCGCCGCGAACGGCCGGGCCCGTATCAGTTGCAGGCGGCCATCAACGCGGTGCACGCGGACGCCGCGAGCGCGGAGCAGACCGACTGGCCGCAGATCCTCGCGCTCTACGACCACCTGGCCCTGTTCGACCCGGGGCCGGTCGTCGCGCTGCACCGGGCCGTCGCGGTCGCGGAGGTGCACGGCCCGCACCAGGCGCTGGCCATTGTGGACGGCTTGAAAGGCTTGGAGAGACACCACATGTGGTACGCCGTCAGGGGCGAGTTTCTCGGCCGATGCGGCCGCCGGCGGGAGGCGGCACAGGCGTACACCCAAGCGGCGCAACTCACCGGAAACGCGAGTGAGAAACGGTTTTTGCTGCGGAGGTCAGACGCGGAAGGCTGAGACCACGCTGCGAAGCTCGGACGACATGCGGGACAGCTCGGCCGTGGCCTCCTGCGTCTCGGTGACGCTCTGGCTGGTCATCCGGGCCGCCTCGGCGACGCCGGTGATGTTCTCGGCGATCTCACCGGTTCCGCCGGCGGCCTCGGCGACGCTGCGGTTCATCTCGGCCGTGGTCGCGGTCTGCTCCTCCACCGCGGACGCGATGGTGGTCTGGAACTCGCTGATCCGCTCGATGACGATCGAGATCTCCTCGATCGCGGCCACCGCGCCGCTGGTGTCGGCCTGGATCGCCTCGACCCGGCGGGAGATGTCCTCGGTGGCCCGCGCGGTCTCCTGAGCGAGATCCTTGACCTCGGAGGCGACCACGGCGAAACCCTTGCCCGCGTCACCGGCCCGGGCCGCCTCGATCGTGGCGTTCAGGGCGAGCAGGTTCGTCTGCTCGGCGATCGAGGTGATCGTCTTGATGACGTTGCCGATCTCGGCCGACGACTCGCCGAGCTTGCCCATGGTGGCCGACGTGGTGGCCGTGACGCTGACCGCCTCGGCCGCGACCCGCGCCGCCTCGGCCGCGTTCTGCGAGATCTCGCGGATCGACGCGCCCATCTCCTCGCTGCCGGCCGAGACCGTGTCGACGCTGCGCGACACCTGCTCGGCCGCAGCCGACACCGCCTGCGCCTGCGCGGAGGTCTCCTCGGCCGAGGCCGCGATGTGGTGCGAGGTGTCGGTCAGCCGCTCGGAGGCGCCGGCCAGCGAGGCCGCCGAGCCCTCGATGGTGGTCACCGTGGCCCGGAGCCGGGCCATCGCCGAGTCGAGCGAGCGGCCCATCCGGCCCGGCTCGTCGCGGCTCTGGAGGCCGGTGGTGCGGGTGAGGTCGCCGTCGGCCAGGCCGTCGCAGACCACTGTCACCTTCACCAGCGACTGTACGATCTTGCGCGCCACCCAGAGGCCGAGCACGAGCGCGACGGCGAGGCCGACGATGAGCGTGATCAGCGAGAAGGTGCGGCTGCTGGTGTACGCGTCGCCGGCCGCGTCCGAGTTCTTCGTCGCGTCGCCGGTCTCGGCCTTGTCCAGGGCGGTCGTATTGGCGTTGATCTTCTCGAGGATCGGCGCGGCCTCGGTGTCGCGAAGAGTGGCCCACTCGGTGAGCGCGTTGCGCGCGCCGGCCGGGAGCATCTTGTTCTTGGCGACGTCGGCGTAGTCGTCCCAGTTCGACTGGAGCTCGTCGATCAGCGCCGGGTCGCCGGCCGGCATGCTGTTGCGATATGCCGTCATGGCGGTGCCGAACAGCTCGAGGTCGCTCGCGAAGCTCTCGGCGTACTTCTGGGTCGTGGCGGCGTCCACCGACAGCGCCTGGTTGGCCAGGTCGATCCGGGTGGCGCTGATCGCGGCCCGGATCTGGCCCACGGCCTTGACGCTGGGGATGTTGCTCTTGGAGATCAGCTGGGCCTTCTCGTTGACCTGGCTCAGCGAGACGATCCCCAGGATGCCCACAATCAAGGCGACCAGGGCGGCCACGCCGACCGCGATGAGCACCTTGGCGCTGACACCGAGGTCGGAGAAGGAGAAACGGCTCACTCTGCCCACTATCGCGAATCGGTTTCGGCAAAGAGGCGGATTCACCCGAAATACTGAACGGCCAGACGTATCACCATGCCGACGACGACCACGACCAGCGCCATCCGTACGAATCCCGCGCCCCGTTTCAGAGCGGTCCGCGCCCCGAAGCGGGCGCCGGCGATGTTGCAGACGGCCATCGACAGGCCCAGCCACCACAGCACGTGGCCGCCGGCGGCGAACACCACCAGCGCGCCGAGGTTGGTGCCCACGTTGAGGATCTTCGCGGTGGCCGAGCTGCTCACGAAGTCGAGCCCGAGCAGAGCGGTGAACGTGATGATCAGGAAGGTGCCGGTGCCCGGGCCGAACACGCCGTCGTAGAAGGCGATCGCCACCCCGGCCACGACCACGGCGATCGCGCGGCGCCGCGCGGTGGGATCGGCCGCCTTGACGGTGACGCCGAACGACGGCCGCAGGACGACGAAGGCCAGCACGCCCAGCAGCAGCACCATGATGGCCGGCCGGAACCAGTCGACCGGGATGCTGCTCGCGGTGACGGCCCCCAGGCCGGCGAAGACGACCGCGGCCCCGGCGGCCGGGCCGGCCACCCGCCAATCGATCTTCGTGCGGCGCGCGTACGTGACCGCCGCCGTCGTGGTGCCGCAGATGCTGGCCACCTTGTTGGTGCCGAGCGCGGTCACCGGCGACAGGCCCGGAAGCCCGAGCAGCAGGGCCGGCACGAGGATCAGCCCGCCGCCACCCACGACGGCGTCCACCCATCCGGCGGCCGCGGCCACCGCGAGGAGCAGGAGCACTGACTGCCAGTCCATCGGCATCCCTTCGATCGTTGTGGGCCGACGGTCATGATGCTGTAATGGTCTTATGCACCTCAACCCTTACGGGGAAGATGCGGTAAGGCTCGCACTGTCGCTGGTCGCCGACCCGCCCTCGTCCGCCTCGGCCCTGGCCGCACGGTGCGTCGCCGCCGACGTGGCGATCGAGCAGCCGGCCTCCGCGTCCGATGTGGCGGAGATATCGGCGTTTCTGGGGCGTTGGCTGGAAGTGGTGGACGCGGCCGGCTCACGCCGCGCCGAGGCCCTCAACGCGCTGCTGCGGGACACCGCGGCCTACCCGCGCCTGACCGACCACGCGGGCAGCGGCTGGCACATCCACTACCGCGAACCCGACCAGTCACTGTCCTCGCTGTTGTGCACGCTGATCAGCGTGGGCACGGCCCTGCATCTCTCCGGTCGCGGCATGCACCGTCTCGGCCGTTGCGCCGCCGCCGGCTGCGGCCGCCCGTTCGCCGACTTCAGCCGTACGGGCGTACAGAAGTACTGCTCCCACGCGTGCGGCAACCGCGACGCCGTACGCCGGCACCGGGCTCGTGCCGAAACGGTGAAGATGCCGTAGAGGTCCCATGCGGAAGGCGGCCCGCGAAGGCCCGATCTGCTGGGATCGCCGCATGCTCCGCTCCTTCGCGTACGCCGTCTACGCACGCCTGCTCCGCCACCAACTGGCCGGGGCCACACTGCCCCGGCACGTGGCGATGGTCATGGACGGCAACCGCCGGTGGGCCCGCCAGATGGGTTTCGGCGACCCGAGGGTGGGTCATCGGTACGGAGCCGAACACCTCGACGAGGTCCTGGGGTGGTGCAGCGAGGCGGGAATCCGGCACGTCACGGTCTTCGTGGCGTCGGTCGACAACGTCCGCAAACGCGACGCGGTCGAGGTCGGCAACCTGATGCGCATGATCGAGGACGTGGTCGCCGAACGCCTGCGCCGCCCGTCCAGCCCGTGGCGGGTCCACTTGGCCGGCCGCCTGGACGTCCTGCCCGACTCGACGAGGAACGCGCTGAAGCTGGCCGAGGAGGAGACAAGAAACCCGGCCGCCTCATCGCACCTGACCGTAGCCATCGGCTACGACGGCCGCGAGGAGATCGTCGACGCGGTGCGCGCGCTGCTGTCGTCGGCACCGTCCCTGGCCGACGCGATCGAGACCCTGACCGCCGACCAGATCGCCGAACACCTCTACACCAGCGGAAGCCCCGACCCCGACCTGGTCATCCGCACGAGCGGCGAGCGCCGCATGTCAGGTTTCCTGCTATGGCAGGCCGCCTATTCCGAGCTGTACTTCTGCGACGTCTATTGGCCCGGCTTCCGCCAGATCGACTTCCTGCGGGCTATACGCTCGTACGCCGCCCGCCACCGCCGCTTCGGCGCCTGACCGGCCGGCTGATCTCGCCGCTGTCACCCGGCCCAGAAAACCCTGCACTGCCCTTCGGCCGAAGGCGTACTCCGGCTCGGCCTTGATCTCCTCCAGAAGCCCCGGCGACATCCGCCGGAACTCCCCAGCACACTCACGCCGTTCCTCCGTACGGGTCGAGGGCGGCGGTGAAGCGGGCGGCCACCGCGGCCACGGCGTCGCGCAGCTCGGGGCCGCCCTCGACGGTGAAGTCGATGGGGATCGTGGCCAGCCACTCCTGGGCGTACATCTCGGTGTTCGTCGTCGTGCCGATGAGGACGCAGCGGTCGCCGTCGGGCTCCAGGCGGCCCATGGGCGGGCGGATCCAGCGGGCCACCTTGTCCAGCGGGGCGTGGAAGACGACGCGCGTGGTGTATTTCCAGCCGGCGCCGAGGTTCTGCTCCAGGGAGGCGACCGGGTCCAGGTCGGCCGGTGGGGTGAAGGTGTGCGGGAGGCGTTCGACGGCCCGGATGCGGTCGATGCGGTACGTGCGGATGGCGTCGGCCCGGTGGGAGTGGCACAGCAGGTACCAGCGCCCGAAGCGGACCACCACCGCCCATGGGTCGACCTCGGCGTCCCAGGCGTCGCCTCGTTCGGAGCGGTAGGTGACCAGCACGCGGTGACGGTCGGCGGAAGCGGCCACGAGCGCGCTCGTCGTGGCCGGATCGGGGCGGGCCGCGTGCCGGTCGGGGGCGGCCGAGGCGTACGCCCGCAGGGCCGCCGCCTGGCGGCCGATGCTCTCGGGCAGGGCCCGGATGACTTTGCTGAGGGCGGCGCCGACCAGGTCGTCGGCGTCGATCGCGGCCGGGTGGCCGTCGAGCACCGCCATGACCAGGCCCAGGGCCTGATCCTCGGTGAAGACGACCGGGGGCAGGCGGGTGCCGCGGCCCAGGCGATATCCGCCGTACGGGCCGCGGGCGGACTGGACCGGGATGCCGGCCTCGCGCAGGATGCCGACGTAGCGGCGGGCCGCCCGTTCGGTGACGCCCAGGTGGGCGGCGAGCTGCTCGGCCGTGGTGCCGGGGCGCGCCTGGAGCAGTTCCAGTGTGCGCAGGGCCCGCGCGGTGGGGCTCGATCCGTCCGGCACACGCAGCACGCTACCGGAAGCCAATCGTCCGGAATAGGCCGTACGTTGCCCGCATGACGATTGTTCTCCTGGGCGGGTTGTGGTTGGACGGGTCGGCGTGGCGCGAGGTCGTGCCGGAGCTCGAGCGGCGGGGGCGCACCGCTGTCCCCGTACCACCGACGGGCCTGACCTTGACCGATCAGATCGACGCCGTGATCGCGGCCGTGGACGCGGCCCCCGGACCGGCCGTCGTGGTGGGGCACTCGGCGGCGAGCGCGCTCGCCTGGATCGCGGCCGACCGCCGGCCCGGCAAGGTCGCCAAGGTGGCCATGATCGGCGGCTTTCCCTCGGAGGACGGGAAGGCGTACGCGGACTTCTTCGAGATCAAGGACGGCGTGATGCCGTTCCCGGGGTGGGCGCCGTTCGAGGGACCCGACGCCGAGGATCTCGGCGAGGAGGCCCGCAAGGAGTTCGAGGCGTCGGCCGTCGCGGTTCCGGAAGGGGTGGCCCGGGGCGTCGTACGGCTGACCGACGACCGCCGCTTCGACGTGCCGGTCGTGCTCGTCTGCCCGGAGTTCAGCCCGGCCCAGGCCCGCGAGTGGGTCAAGGACGGCGACGTGCCCGAGCTGGCCCGGGTGAAGCACCTCGACTACGTCGACATCGACTCGGGGCACTGGCCGATGGTCACCCGGCCGGCCGAGCTGGCGGAGATCCTCGCGGCATTATGAGGCGGTGACGATCGACGCGCTCATCTTCGACTTCGACGGCCTCCTGATGGACACCGAGACGACCCTGCTGGAGAGCTGGCGGCACGAGTGGTGGCAGCACGGCTTGGAACTCGCCGAGGAGGGGTTTTTCGCCGACCACGGCGGCGACGTCAACGAGGAGAGGTACGCGGCGCTGGCGGCCGCGGTCGGAACGGGATACGACCGCGCGGCGAGTCACGCCCGCCGCACCGCGTACCGCCTCACCCTGAACCAGAAGCTCGAGCCGGCGCCGGGCATCAGGGAGTGGTTCGAGGAGGCGGCCGAGCTGGGGCTGCGGCTCGCGGTGGCCAGCAGCTCGCACGAGGACCACGTGCGCGGCCTGCTGGAACGGGCCGGCCTGGCCGCCGCGATCGACGTGATGGCCTGCGGCAACGAGGTCGCCGCCCACAAGCCGGACCCGGCGGTCTACCTGCTCGCGCTGTCCCGGCTGGGCACCGCCCGGGCGGTCGCTTTCGAGGACACCCCGCACGGCGTGGCGGCGGCCCAGGCGGCCGGCCTGCCCTGCGTGGCCATCCCGAACCCGTACCTCTCCCCGTCCCGGTTCCCGGCGGCGGACATGCTCCTGCCGAGCGCGGCGGTGGCGGGGCTCAGCGAGGTGCTTTCCGGTCTGAGAGGGCGTACGACGCCGCGGCCGTGACCGCCGAGACGGCCAGCACCGAAGGCCACGCCCCGATCCGCTTGGCCAGCGGATGCGACAACCCGAAAGCACCGACGTACGTCGCCACGAGCCCCGCCGTCACGGCCGGGCTGGTGCGGCGCGCCCACTCCCGCCCGGCCAGCACACCACCGGCGGCCAGAACGGCGCCGCCGAGGGGACGGACACCGGTGCTGCGGGCGACCTGCCACCCGCCGATCAGGGAGGCCGCGGTGACCGCGGCGGTGGAGACGCGCATGCCCCGACCGTACACGCGTCAGCTCAGCCAGCCGTAGATCTCCCCGTAGACGTCGGCCCCCGGCAGATGCCCTCCGGAGTAGACATGTCTTTGCGCACCCGGGATCGTCGCCAGCATCCACTCGGCGTTCTCCGGCGGCACGACCTGATCGTCGGTACCCCGCCACACACCGACCGGCACGGCGATCCGAGCCGCGTCGAACCCCCACGGCCGCGCGAAGGCGAGACTGTCGTCCACCCACCCGTCCATGCTGTCGGCGAAGGTGGCCCGGATCCGCGCCATGGCCTCCGGGTCGTCAAGCGCCGGCCCGCCCGGCTCCCACGGCACCTCGGGCCCGCCCGCCTCGATCTGAGCCAGGATGTGCGCCGCGCTTTCGGCCTGCCGCTCCCGCAACGTCTCCTCACCGGTGGACGACTCGCGGGGCTTGATGCCGGACAACACCGCGCACCGCGTCACCCGCTCCCCCAGCAACGCCGCGGTGGCCAGCGCGTGAGGCCCACCGCCGGACCCACCAAAGACGGCAAACCTTTCCCAGCGGTACGCCTCGGCAAGCGCCCGCACGTCCGCAGCCGCATCGGCCACGGTCCGCCCCGGCTGCCGCGTCGACCCGCCGTACCCGGGCCGGTCGTAGACGAGGAAGCGAAGCTTGCTCCGCTCCATGACATCGATGAGGCTGGGCCGCTTCCACCGGCTGCTGGGCGACCCGCTGTGAAAGACGGCCGGCAGTCCGTCCTCGGGCCCGTAAAGGCAATACCGTAGGACGCGACCGTCCGGGAGCGTCAGCTCCGAGGTTTCCGGCAAGCTCATGCCGACCATCCAACCAGGAGCCCCATGAGACCCGGCGAGGTATGGCACTCAACCTTGGACCCCGAGTGGCCGGTGCTGCTGCTCTCCGAGGACCTGTCCGTCATCCAGATCGTCGCCCCCGCGACAGAGGCCGAAAAGCAGGGCTACACCCTGCTGTCCCCGTCGGAGGCCGAACATGCGAGCCCCACCGGCCTGGCCGGCATCGAGGTCCCGCTCGGCCTGCCACAGCCTGGGGTGATCCGGGTCGCCCTCCCCCACGAGAACCACATCTTCTGCACGTGGCAGACAACCTTGACCCCGGACGCGCTGACCGGGTACGTCTGCACCCTGCCACCCGCGAAGTTCCGCGAGGTCGAACTCGCCCTCCGCCTCTCCGGCTCCCCGCGTCCCACCCCATAGGCTTGCGGAACTGGCGCCCTGCGCGCCTTCCTCGGCCGGAGGTGCTATACCTGCGGTTATAGCGGTGCGTTGTTGGGCGGTGACAGGCATGGATCTGGGTGTCCCGTCGGATCCGGTCGCGCCGACAGCCGGGACAGTGATCTCGGCCAGTAGCGGGGTCCAGGTCGGTGACCACAACACCCAGACCAATCTCGTCGTGGACGCGTCGACGCTGCCGGCGCCCCAGACGCCGGGCGCCGACGGGCCGGCAGTGCACAACCTGCCGCCGGCGACGGCGGTCTTCGAAGGCCGCGATGTGGCCGTGCTGGATCGCCTGCTCGGTCGCGGTCCGGGTACCGGGCTGGTGGTGGGCCAGGCGGCGGTGCACGGGCTCGGTGGCATCGGTAAGAGTGAGTTGGTCAATCAGTTCGCGCGGGCGTTTCTCGATCAGTATCGGCTGGTCTGGTGGGTCACCGCGGAGAACCGGCAGGCACTCGAGTTGGGGCTGGCGGCGTTGACCGCGCGGTTGCATCCGGTGGCGATGTTGGCCGATGCGCAGGCGTGGGCGGTGGGCTGGTTGCAGTCACACAGCGGCTGGCTGCTGATCTTGGACAATGTCGAGGACATCGCCGACATCGAGCCCTTGCTGGGGCAGGTCGCCGGCCATGGCCGGCTCGTGGTGACCACCCGCCGTGATCTGGGCCTGGCCCGGTGGACACGGTTCGGGTTGACGCCGATGCGGCTGGGTGTGCTGGAGCCGGCCGCGAGTGTGCGGTTGCTGGTGCGGTTGACCGGCTCGGATGATGTCGACGGTGCGGGCCGGCTGGCGCGGGCGCTGGGAGATCTGCCGCTGGCGTTGGAGCAGGCCGCTGCCTACATCTCCCAGCACGACGGGTTCGGGTTCGACGGCTATCTTCGGTTGCTCACCGAGCGGTTCGGGCTGGTCGCCGCCGACCCGGGTGAGTGCGGGCCGGCGCAACGCACGGTCGCGGCGGTCTGGCGGGCGAGCATGGGGGCGGTCGCGGCCCGATCCGCGCCGGCCGTGCGGGCGCTGCAGGTGCTGGCCTGGCTGGGCCCGGACAATCTGCCGGAAGACGTGCTTGATCCACTCGGTGCCGACGACCCGGTCGTGATGGGTGACGCCCTCGCTGTGCTGGCGTCGTTCAGTCTCGTCACCCGCGGAGGTGGCCAGGTCAGTGTGCACCGGCTGGTGCAGGCCGTGGTCCGGCGGCAGACTCCGGCTGGGGACGGGGCCGAGCCGGCCGACGCGACGGCGGTCTCGCTGCTGCGGCAGACGATCCCCCGCGACCCGATCGGCAATGTGGCCGGATGGCCGCGGTGGAATCAGTTGTTGCCGCACATCGACGCCCTGACCGAGCATGCCGGCCCCCGGCACAATCACGCCGATCTCATGTACGTCAATGACCGGGCGGCAGCCTACCGACAGTTCCAGGGCCAGACGTCAGCCGCGATCCTCCAGTTCGAGCAGGTTCTCGTGGACCGGCGGCGGGTGCTCGGCGACGATCACCCGGACACCTTGACCAGTCGCCACAATCTGGCTGGAGGCTACGAGTCGGCGGGCCGGGTCGCGGAGGCCATCACCCTGTACGAGCAGGTTCTCATCGATCAGCGGCGGGTGCTCGGTAACGACCATCCGGGCACTCTGGCCAGCCGCAGCAACCTGGCCGGGGACTACCGCTCGGTGGGCCGGATCGCCGAGGCGATCATCCTGTACGAGCAGGTTCTCACCGACCGTCGCCGGATGCTCGGCGACGATCACCCGGACACCCTGACGAGCCGCGGTCTCCTAGCCGGCGCCTACGCGTCGGTGGGGCGGGTCGCGGAGGCCATCACCCTGTTCGAGCGGGTCCTCATCGATCAGCGGCGGGTGCTCGGCGACGACCATCCGGCCACTCTTGGCAGTTGCAACAACCTGGCCGGCGCCTACGCGTCCGTGGGCCGGATCGCCGAGGCGATCAGCCTGCACGAGCAGGTTCTCGCCGAGCGTCGGCGGGTGCTCGGCGACGACCACCCCGGCACCTTGGCCAGCCGCCACAATCTGGCCGGCGCCTACGTGTCCGTGGGTCGGGTCACGGAGGCGATCACCCTGTACGAGCAGGTTCTCAACGACTTCCGGCGCATGCTCGGCGACGACCATCCGGACACGCTGAGCAGCCGCCACAATCTCGGCTACGCCTACGAGTCGGCGGGCCGGGTCGCCGACGCGATCACCCTGTACGAGCAGGCTCTCACCGGGCAGCGGCGTGCGCTGGGCGACGACCATCCGGACACCCTGACGAGCCGCAGCAATCTGGCCGGCGCCTTTGTGTCAGCGGGCCGGACCGCCGAGGCGATCATCCTGTACGAGCAGGTTCTCACCGATCGACGGCGCGTCCTCGGCGACGACCATCCGGACACTCTGAGCAGCCGCCACAACGTCGGCTACGCCTACGAGTCGGCGGGCCGGATCGCGGAGGCCATCACCCTGTACGAGCAGGTCCTCGCCGACTACCGGCGTGTGCTCGGCGGCGACCACCCGGACACCCTGACCAGTTGCAACAACCTGGCCGGCGCGTACGCGTCGGCGGGCCGGATCGCGGAGGCCATCACCCTGTACGAGCAAGTCCTCGCGAAGCGTTCTCGGGTGCTCGGCCGCGACCACCCGAGAACGACGAACACTGCCTCCATGCTCCGCGGTGTGCTCGAAATGCGGGAGGATGACAACAGGGACTCATGAATCCGGCGGACTGAGCGCGCCGACCGACGGGGCCGGTGGCGGTGTCAGCTGGAAGTGCCAGATGATCTGGCTCGGGGTGCCGTTCCAGGCGGCGCCGGTCGCGGCCGGGGTGATCTCGTGCAGGGACCAGGGCCATAGGTCCCACGGGCCGGTGGTGATGTCCTCCGGCATCTGGCCGCTGGGGTCGCCCCCCATTCGGGGCTCCTCGCACCGCCGGGGCACCAGGCCCAGCGGCAGCGCGGCGCGAAGATAGTCGCTGGGGCGGTGCCGGAACGCGGGCAGCAGGCCCGGCTCGCCGTCGCCGGAACGGACCCGGGGCACCGAGCCCAGGGCCACCAGTTCGTGGTGCACGTCGGTGATGACCAGGTGGCCGCCGGGGCGCAGGACCCGGGCGAACTCGCTGATGGCCGGAGTGAGGTCGGGCAGGTGGGTCAGGGCCAGCGCGCACACCACGATGTCGACGTGGTCGTCGGGGAGCGGGAGCTCGTGCAGATCGCCCTGCCGCAGGTCGGCCGACGGGACGCGTTCGCGGGCGTGGGCCAGCATGTCCGGTGAGCTGTCGACGCCGATGACCCGGTGGCCCCGCGCGGCCAGATATCCGGTGTAGCGGCCGGTGCCGCACGCCGCGTCCAGGGCCACTCCGGGCGGCACGGGGCCGAGCATCTCGTGGACGATGGGCTCCTCGATGGCGAACAGGCCGTTGCCCGGCTGGTCGTAGGTTGAGGACCAGACCTTGTAGCCGTTCACGGTGTCCACCCGCTCGGCGGTGACCCCGTCGTCGTTCAGGGGCGGGCTGTCCAGCAGACGCCGGATCTCGCTGATGCGGGCTTCGGTGAAGGCTCGGTCGTACTCCCCGGCGAAGGCGCGGAGCAAGGCCACACCTTCCATTCCCAGGGTGTACGCCAGTGGATGCTGATAGACCACGAGGCGAACCTAGCGGCGGGCGGCAGGCCGGACCACTGATTATCCAATCGACGTTCATCTAATCATTGAGCCGCCGTCAGTCGCGTCCGGCTGAATGTGAGCCATGGATCGACGAGCGATGTTGCGAGCGACAGTGGTCGGCGCGGGCGCGGTGGCGCTGCCCTTCACGGCATGGTCGGCGGCGTACGGGGCGCCGGCGCAGAACGCCACCGGGCCGTACGGCCCGCTTCAGGCCGCGGACGCCCGCGGCATCCAACTTCCGGCCGGTTTCACCAGCGCGATCGTGGCCCGGTCACGGCAGGCGGTGCCCGGCACGTCGTACGTCTGGCACGACGCCCCCGACGGCGGCGCGGTCATCCCCAACGGCACCGGGTGGATCTACGTCTCCAACTCGGAGGTCTCGTCCTCCGCGGGCGGTGGCGCCTCCCGCATCGTCTTCAACTCCAGCGGCGTTGTGACAGGAGCTTCGAGGATCCTCTCGGGTACGAATCAGAACTGCGCCGGCGGCAAGACGCCCTGGAACACGTGGTTGTCGTGCGAGGAGGTCTCGCTGGGCCGCGTCTACGAGACGTACCCCCTGGGTGGCAGTGCCGTTGCCCGCCCGGCGATGGGCCGCTTCAAGCACGAGGCGGCGGCCGCCGATCCCGTACGCAAGGTCGTCTACCTGACCGAGGACGAGACGAACGGCAAGTTCTACCGCTTCGTGCCCACGGTGTGGGGTGACCTGTCGGCGGGCGTCCTGCAGGTCTTCGTGGCCGGCTCGGGAACGTCCGGCACCTTCACGTGGGCGAACGTTCCCGACCCCGACGGCTCGCCCACGGTGACCCGCTCGCAGGTGTCCGGCGCCAAGTCCTTCAACGGCGGCGAGGGCTGCCACTACGCCGACGACACGGTCTGGTTCACCACGAAGGGCGACAACCGCGTCTGGCAGGTGAACCTGGCGGCGGGCACGTACGAGCTGGCCTACGACGACAACCTGGTCAGCCCCGGCACGGCCCCACTGACCGGCGTGGACAACGTGACGGGTTCGACGTCCGGCGACCTCTACGTGGCCGAGGACGGCGGCAACATGGAGATCTGCCTGATCACCCCCGACGACAAGATCTCCCCGTTCCTGCGCATCACCGGCCAGAGCAGCTCCGAGATCACCGGCCCGGCCTTCACCCCGGCCGGCGACCGCCTCTACTTCTCCTCACAGAGGGGAACGACGGGCTCTTCGTCGGGCGGCATCACGTACTGCGTGACGGGCCCCTTCCGCCGCTGACGGGCGAGACGCCGCGCTCGTAGAGTCGCCACGACACGAGCGCGGCGTTGCTCATGGGCGACGCAGGATAGGGCGGGACCATGGGCAGCTTGGGCGTCAAGCCGTTCGACAACGACGACGCGGCCGATCGGCAGTGTGCTCACACGCCGCCGCTCGTTCCCCGAATCTTGAGACGCATCCGCCAAAGGCCTTTGTGGCGTCCCACCGACAAGCGCCGACAGGTTGGGCACGAACGGACAGCTGCCGACCAAGCGGATTCTACGATAGACCTGTAGCCGATGACGACGCGACTTCCTCCGGACTCGTCCGGGGCAACGGGACAGGTTTCGGTGACGGGCTCGTCAGGACTGCAAGTCGGCGATCACAACCATCAAATCAACAACGTCACCCATGTCGTGGTCGAGCCGCTGGATCCGGCGACGGTGGATGCTTCCCCCGGAATGCACAATCTTCCCCGCCCGGCCGGCGGCCCGTTCGTCGGACGCGACAGTGCGATCGCGGACCTACTGGATCTGGCCGAGGCCGACGACGCGGTGATCGGCCAGACTTTGCATGGTCTCGGCGGCGTCGGCAAAACCCGGCTGGCCTTGCAGTATGCGTACTCCTACCGCGAGCGGTATTCGCTCGTGTGGTGGATCAACGCGGACACCTCGGAACGGATCGTGTTGGGCCTCGCGGATCTCGCGCAGAGACTCCTCCCCTCGCCTGTGACGCTTGCTGACGCGCATAAATGGGCAGTGAGGTGGCTGCAGGAGCGTCCGGGCTGGTTACTTGTACTCGATAATGTTGAGGACTTCGCCGAGATCGAACCTCTGCTCGGACAACTTCGAGGTCGAGGTCGTGTCCTCGTTACCACGCGGCGTGACCTCGGCGGGACCGTTTGGGAGCGGTTTCGCTTGACGCCCCTACGGCTGACCGCCCTGGACAGGGCGTCCAGCGTCGAGCTGTTGATCGGCTCTTCTGCTCATGCTGGGAACGTCGACGATGCCGCGGCCTTGGCCGCGGACCTGGGCGACCTACCTTTGGCTTTGGAACAGGCGGCTGCATACATCAGCCAGCGCCACATCTCAATCGCTGACTATCGGCGACGGTTGAACCTCTACCCGGACAAGATGTTCGCAGTGGTGCCGGAAGGCTTCCCGGAGGGAGTCGCCCTGTATCGCGTGTGGGCATTGACCATGGAGACGATCGCCGACCGTTCACCATTCGCGCCTTGGGTGCTGCGAGTTCTGTCGTTCCTGGCGCCGGATGAGCTTCCTGTGGAGGTGGCGGCGAGCCTTAGCGAGAGCCCGATGGAAGTAGAAGACGCCCTGGCGCTGCTCGCCTCATACAGCATGATTACCTGGACCGATGACATGCTGAGTGTGCATCGGCTGGTTCAGGAGGTCACACGCCTGCGCCCGATCGCGGGAGAGTCGTTGTCGCCAGCGGCGGCGGCTGTGACCCTTCTCTCCGGCGCCTTGACCGCAGACCCATGGGGAGAACCGTCGAGTTGGCCACGGTGGAATAGTCTTCTGCCTCACATCGACGCCATTAACCCACATATCAGCGGACGGGAACGCGTTGGTGAGATCTCCTCGCTTCTGTATCGTGCCGCCACTTATCTGGAGGGCCAGGGGCAATACGACCGCGCCATCGCGATGTTCACGTCGGTCCTCACCGATCACCGCAGATTTCTCGGCGACAATGACCGGCTCACCCTGGTGGCGGGTGGCAACCTTGCTCGTGCTCGTCAAACAGCGGGGCGTGCCGAGGAAGCGATTCCGCTTTTCGAGACCGTTTTTGAGGGCTTACGGCGAGTGGCTGGCGCGACTGATGTCACTACGTTGGTAATAGGAGACAACCTTGCGGTTGCCTACCTGGCGATGAGTCGCTCGGACGACGCGATTCTATTACCGGAAACGATTCTTCCGATATTCGAGCGGCTGCCGGGAGTGCCATTCCATGACGTCACTGTATGTCGCGGAAATCTCGCTGCCGCCTATCAGTTGGAGGGCAGGCTTTCCGACGCGATCCCGCTGTTCGAGTTGGTTCGAGAAGACGATCTCCGCCTGTTGGGCGACGAGCACCCCAGTACGCTTATGGCTGGCAATAACCTCGCCCAGGCCTATAGATTTGCCGAGCGGCATGACGAGGCCGTCGATCTCTACGACGAGATTGTCGCCATCTCCCGCCGAGTGATGGGAGACGAGCATCCTGATGTGCTGACCTTTCGCAAGAATCAAGCGGACCTGTATCGTCACCTAGGGCGTGCTATCGAATCGATAGCAATCCTTCAGGCGGTGCTCGATGGTTACCGCCGTACCATGGGATCTGACCATCCGGGCACATTGATCTGTCGAGACAATCTCGCTACGGCGTACCAATATTCAGGTAGGCGGGCCGAGGCGGTTGCCCAGTTCGAATCGATTCTTCCCGACTTTCGCCGCGTCCTTGGAGATGGTAACCCAAGTACCTTGACCTGCTGGAACAATCTCGCTTTCGCCCTATACGATGCCGGACAATTCGATGAGGCCGCTGCTCAGTATGAGATTCTTTTGGCCAAATTCCGCCGAGTTCACGGCCGGGACCATCCACACGCTCTGAGGATCCAGCGGATCCTGCAGGATTCGCGCCGCAAAGCCAGCATGAAGCGGCGTTCATGACGGGTGAGGCCCAACGTTTCATCGAAACGCGAACGCCGCGCTCGTAGAGTCAGCGCGACACGAGCACGGCACCTGGTCACGGTTGGATCGTGGTTTCGGGTGCGAGCCGCGGAACGGCTGAGCAGCCTAAATGCCACAGTGGCAGGTCGGAGGCGGTGGGCGTCGCAAAGGTGCCCAACATCGACCCTGACCGCGGGGACTGCCGGTCAGTGGGGCAGCAGCGGGCGCATGAAAGTGCGGTCGTACCGCAGGACGCATCCTGACTCGTCGCGGATTCTGTCGGCGGCGATGAATTCCGGGTCGTGGCCGAAGCGGGAGCGGTACAGCTCGTACGCGGCCAGGCTCTCGAAACTGAACAGCGCCTCCGCCCGGTCGCTGGCGCCCTCCGCCGGAAGGAAGTAGCCGTGGTGGACGCCGCCGTGCTTCGTCACCAGGCGCATCCACTCGCGGGCGAAGCGCTCGAACGCCTCGATCTGCGCGGGGTCGATGACGTAGTGCACGACGCAGGTGATCATCGGATCTCGTTGTCGGGGTGGGTGGTGTCGTACGACCGGCGCGACTCGGCGATGGCGGCGCGGTGTTCCAGCGACCAGTCGGTGAGGGCCTTGACCAGGTGGGTGAGGCTGGCGCCGGATTCGGTGAGGCGGTAGTCGACCTGGGCCGGCACTGTCGCGTACACGGTTCGCAGGACCAGCCCGTCCCGTTCCAGGCGGCGCACGGTCAGGGTCAGCATGCGCTGGGAGATGCCGTCGATGGCGCGCTGCAGCTCGCGGAAGCGCCGGGGGCCGTTGGCCAGTTCGACGATCACCAGGACCGACCACTTGTCGCCGACCCGGTCGAGGACGTCCCGGATGCCGCAGTCGGGATGCTCGGGCAGTCCGCACGGGTCGAGCTCGGCCGCGCCGGTGGTTACCTCGGTGTGCCTCACTGACACGAGACTGCCTCCTTGTGAGCGGCCGGGCGCCTGGCCAGGATCTGACCGTAGTTACTGAAGAGAACCACGGCAGGAGACCGACCGCAATGATCATGGTGACCGGAGCCACCGGACAGCTCGCTTCCCGCACCCTGGCCGAGCTGCGCGAACGAGGGGTCCCCGCGCTGGGAGGCAGTCGTACGCCCACCGGCGGCCAGCGCCGGCTCGACTTCGACGACCCCGCGTCTCTCGACCTCACCGGCGTCTCGACCCTGGTCCTCGTCTCGGCCGGATACGCCGAGGACGACCAGGTCATCGCGCGTCACGCGGCTCTTCTCGACGCCGCCGTCCGCGACGGCGTGGCCCACGTGGTCTACACCAGCCTGACCGGCGCCGGGGACCACCTGGGGTTCGCGCTGGCGCACCGGGCCACCGAGCGGATGATCGAGCGCGGCGGGCTCGCGTGGACCTTCCTCCGCAACGGCCTGTACGCCGAGCTTTTCGGCGCCCTGCTCGCCTGGACACCCGGCGGCCTGGAATCGGCGTTCGGCGCCGGCGCGCTCTCCGCCGTGGCACGGGCCGACCTGGCCGCCGCCGCGGCCGTCGTCGCGAGCGAGCCGGCCGCGCACGCGGGCCAGACCTACGAGCTGGTCGGCACACCGATCACCGCCGCCGAGGTGGCCGAGCGCCTGGGCGCCGGCCACCGGACGATCGGGCTCGGCGAGTACCGCGCCCGCCTGCTCGGCGACGCCGGCCTGCTGCCCTTCCAGCCGCCGATGCTGGCCTCGATCGCCTCCGGCGTCCGTCACGGATTCCTGAGCAACACCGGTCCGGACCTCGCACGCCTGTTGGGCCGCCCGCTCACCGACCCGCTCACCGTCGCGGCCGGGACCGCGGACGCCATGCGCCCCGGACCGCGGTCAGGCCGACGGGTCCCAGGCGATCAGTTGGTCGAACACGCCGGTGTCACCGTCGAGTTTGGCGGTGGTCAGCGGGACACGGCCGTAGAAGATCAGGACCAGGTCGCTGGCTGAAGCCTCAGCGGAAGCGGCCGCCTCGCCAAAGGTTGAAAGGCGCTCGGCCCGGGCGCCCTCGGCGGAGAGGTCCAGACGCCAGGCCGGGCCCTCGGTGGTCCGGTAGTCGACGGTGGCGGGGGCGTGCGGCCACGGGGCCGTGGTGGCCACGCAGGTCACCAGGAACTCCTCCACCCCGTCCAGGGCCACCTCGGTGGGCAGGGGCTGCGGGTCGCCGGCCGCGAGCTGGGCGTCGTAGGTGTGTACCGCGATCTCCTGCAACTGGTGGCGGGCGGCGGCGCCCGCGGTCAGCGGGGACTGCGGCGAATCGCCCCACCAGCCCCAGCAACCCTGGTCGGGGCCGGTCTCGCGCAGGGCCGCGAGCAGCTGCCGGGTCGCCTCGGCGAAGTCGGCCGGCTCGTCGGGCTGGGGCGGGGGCGCGCCGGCCGGGCCGGCCGCGACGATCGAGGCCCACTTGCGGCGGCCGTCCGCCAGGTGGCGCACCAGATCGTCCAGCGTCCATCCGGGACAGCTCGGCACCGGCGCGTCAAGGCCGGGTGCGGCGGCGACGGCGGCCTGGAAGGCGGTCGCGCGTTCGTCGATCAGGCGCAGGAGGTCAGGAAATTCCACCCGCGCTGTCTACCAGCACGCGGCGGCCGGGCGGAAGCGATTATCTACGTCATGTACGGACGCCTTCCGCTGCACGAGCAGCTCGCCGCCCTCAGGACCATGCTGGAACGCAACGAAAAACTGTTGCAAGTGCTCGAGAACGCGGCCGAGGTCGCGCCCCCGAACTGGTATGTGACGGCCGGCTGCCTGTTCCAGACGGTGTGGAACGTCGTCACCGGGCGGCCGGCCGCCGAGGGCATCAAGGACTACGACGTCTTCTACTTCGACGGCAGCGACCTGTCCTGGGAGGCCGAGGACCGGGTGATCAAGGCGTTCGCCGGGGATGCGGACGTCGAGGTGCGGAACGAGGCGCGGGTTCATCTCTGGTACGAGGAGAAGTTCGGCGTGCCGTGTCCCCCGTACGACTCCACCGAGGCCGCCATCGACTCGTTCGCGGCCACGACCTGCTGTCTCGGGGTGCGGCTGGAGCCGGACGGGAGCTGGCGCGTCTACGCGCCGCACGGGCTGGCCGACGTGTTCAACCTTGTCGTGCGGCCCAATCCCGTCCTGGCTCCGCGCCACGTCTACGAGGCTAAGACCGCGCGCTGGCGCCGACAGTGGCCGGTGTTGCGGGTGCTGGACTGGCCGGCCTGAGCGGCCACAGCAGGGCCGCCGCGATGCCGCCGATCAGCGGGCCCGCGATGTAGGCCCACCAGCCGGTCCACTGCCCGGCGACCAGCATCGGGCCCAGGGACCGGGCCGGGTTCACGCCGGCGCCGGTGATCGGGCCGCTGATCAGGATGGCCACGCCGAGGGCGGCCCCGATGGCCAGGGCCGCCCCGGCCCGGGAGACCCGGTCGTCGGTGGCCACGGCCACCACGACCAGGACCAGGACGAAGGTGACGAGCGCTTCGACGAGCAGGACGCGCAGACCGCTCACCCCCGTTGCCGGAGCGGTCGCGCCGAGGGCCGCCTGCGAGCGGGCCCGGGAGCCGTCGATCCCCCACGCCGCCAGGGCGGCCAGCACCGCGCCCGCCAGCGGCACCGTCGCCGAGCTGAAGGCGGGGCCCGCGATCGGTGTCGCCAGAGCGGCCGAGACGGCCGTGGTGACGATGGTCAGCACGAGGATGAACGTGCCGATCAGCTCGGCGACCGCTGAGCGTTCCAGGGCCGCGCCGATGCGGTGCCCGTGAAGACCGGTAGCCAAGAGGGACCTCCGAGAGAAGAGAGCCGGCGGCCGTCGGGGGACGGCCGCCGGCGTACACGACGAATCAGCTCTGCCAGAACTCGAGCAGGTCCTTGTCGAGCTCCTGCTGGTACGAGCCGGCGATGCCGTGCGGGGCGCCCGGGTAGACCTTCAGCGTGCCGTTCTTGACCAGCTTGATGGTCTTCTCGGCGGCGGCCGCGATCGGCACGATCTGGTCGTCGCCGCCGTGGGCGATGAAGATCGGGACGTCGAGGGCCTTGAGGTCCTCGGTGAAGTCGGTCTCCGAGAAGGCCTTGACGCAGTCGTACGCCCCCTTGAGGCTCATCTGCATGCCCAGGCGCCAGAACTGGTCGCGCTGGCCCTGCGAGACCTCGAAGCCGTGGTTGATGCCGAAGAAGGACTCCGAGAGGTCCTTGAAGAACTGCGAACGGTCGGCCAGCACGCCGGCGCGGATGCCGTCGAACACCTCGATCGGGGTGCCCTCGGGGTTGGTCTCGGACTTCACCATGACGGGCGGCACCGCGCCGGCCGTGGCGATCTTGGCGACCCGGCCCGCGCCGTGCTGGGCCGCGAAGCGCACGGCCTCGCCGCCGCCGGTGGAGTGGCCGACCAGGATGACGTCCTTGAGGTTCAGCGCGTCGACCAGCTCGGCCAGGTCGGCCGCGTACGTGTCCATGTCGTTGCCGAGCCAGCTCTGCGAGGAGCGGCCGTGCCCGCGGCGGTCGTGGGCGATGGCGCGGAAACCGTTGTCGGCGGCGAGCTTCAGCTCGACGTCCCAGGCGTCCGAGTTGAGCGGCCAGCCGTGGCTGAAGATGACCGGCTGCCCGGTGCCCCAGTCCTTGTAGAAGATCTCGGTTCCGTCGGTGGTGGTGATGTAAGGCATGGGGTCGAGACTTCTGCGCGGTGACTGCCCCGCCATCGGTCACTTGACTGCCTGTGCGAGCGCGGCCGTCGTCCGACCGATGACGGATGACTAGATCAATCTTCGTGCAAACTTCCTGGCGCGCCGATGATCAAGGCCGTCCAATGAATCGGTGCCGTACGGACGGAACCGCCTCCCTCACAGCGATCAGGGCTCCGGCAGCCCGGTCGTGCTGGTGGGCGCGGGCTGGGAGGAACAGGCCCGGGCGCTGCGCGCCGCGGGTCACCGGGTCATCGGCTTCGACCGCAGGTCCGGGCTTTCCCGGCCGTACGAGGTGGACGCGCTGGCCGAGGATCTGTGCGCGCTGCTGGAGCAGCTCGACCTGACCGGGTGTGTGCTGGCCGGTTCGTCGGCGAGCGCCGGAGATGTGGTGCGCTATCTCGAGAAGCACGGTTCCGGGCGGGTACGCAAGGTGGTCCTGTCGGCCGCGGTCACCCCGTTCCTGCGGCGCACGGACGGCAACCCGGACGGCGTCGACGAGGCCGGCCTGGCCGACATCGAGGACCGCGCCGAGCCCGGCTTCGGCGACGCCGGGCGCGTCGACTTCCGGGCCGGGCTGCTCCGGCTCGACGTGCCGGTGCTGCTGCTGCACGGCGACGCGGACAAGCTGCTGCCGATCGACGCGACCGCGCACCGGATGCCCGACCTGGTGCCCGACCTGCGCTACGAGGTGATCCCGGGCGGCCCGCACGATCTGGGGCGGGCCGTGCCGGATCTGGTCAACCGCTATCTGCTGGAGTTCTCCGCGTCGTAGGCGGCCAGCAGCGCCTCGACCTCGGCCAGGCGGTCGCGCAGCGCGCCCGGGCGGGGCTCGGCGCTGCCGTTGCGTTCCATCAGGACCCGTACGGCCGAAAGCTCCTCCCGGGCCTGCTCCATCCGGCCGAGCCGGGCGAAGACCAGGGCGCGCTGCGACCGGGCGGTCATCAGCCGCTCCAGCGAATGCTCGAGGCGCTCGGCTGCCGCGATCGACTCGTCGACGCGGCGCAGCGCCCGCAGCCACCGCTCGGCCGCGATCTCGATGTTGGCCAGGAACGAGCGGGACACCGTCTCGATGAACAGGGCGATGTGGGCCGGCGGCGCCGTCGCCGGGTCGGTCACCGCCTCGATCACCTGCTCGTGGAGCGGGATCGCGTCGTCGGCCGGGCCGCGGCCCTGCACGGCCAGCGCGCACAGGGTGAGCCCGTTGGGCAGGCCCTCCCGGTCGTTCACGGCGCGGAAACCGGCGACCGCCTCCCGCCCGTGGTCGAGGACCTCGTCCCAGCGCTGGCGGCGGCTCAGCGCCCAGCCGATGTAGTAATGGGCCCACGCGATCTGCTTGCGGTCGCCCGAGCGGACCGCGTGGTCGAGCCCTTCGCGGGCGCGTTCCAGCGCGATCTCCGGCTGTCCCAGGCAGACGATGTGCACCCAGGCCAGATAGCCGAGGTGGATGGCGGTGAGCCGGTCGTCGCCGAGCTTGCGGGCGGCGCCGGCCGACAGGCTGAAGACGTCGAGCCAGTACGGCCAGTTGGCCCACCCGTCGGAGAACCAGTGCAGCGAGTCGGCCACCTCGATCACCCGCTGGTCCTGACCCGCCGCGGCCGCCGACTGCAGGGCGGGCAGCCAGTTCTCGGCCTCGCGGCGCAGCCAGTCGCCGGCCTGGGCGCCGCTGGTGAAAGGGCTGCCGGCCGGTGGATCGCCCTGTCCGGGCTCGAAGAACAGCCCGGCCCGGGTGGCCGTGTCGAGCAGCCAGTCGTCGCGGCGGCGGACGGCGGCGGCCCGGTCGGCGGCGCCTTCCTCGCGTTCGAGCTCGCCCTGGGCGTACAGACGCAAAAGGTCGTGGAACTCCAGGCGGCCGTCCGGCCGCTGCTGGAGCAGGCTCAGCTCGATCAGCTCGTCGAGCGCGTCCTCGGTGACCGCGATCGGCTCCTGCACCAGCACACTCGCCAGTTCGACGCCGGCCGACGGGCCCGGCACCAGGGCCAGCCGCCGGAAAAGGCGACGGGCCACACCCGAGAGCTGCTGGTACGACAGATTGAAGGCGGCCTTGACCTGAAGGTCGCCCGCGGCGAGCGCGTCGAGGCGGCGCTCCTGCGCGGCCAGGCGGGCGATCAGGTCGGCCGGGGTCCAGCCGGGCCGGCTGAGCAGCCGGTTGCCGGCGATGCGCAGCGCCAGCGGCACCCGGACGCAGAGCTCGGCGATGCGCCGCAGGCTCTCCGGGGACGTGTCCGGGTCGTCGAGGATGGCGCCGAGAAGGGCAACGGCGTCGGTCTCGCTGAGCGCGTCGAGCCGCAGGCGGCGTACGCCCTCGAGCCCGCTCAGGGCACGGCGGCTGGTGACCAGGACCACGGCCGGGCCGTGCGGCGGCAGGACCGGGCGCACCTGGCCCTCGCTGACCGCGTTGTCGAGCACGACGACCAGGCGCCGGTCGCGGCACAGGGTGTGCCACAGGGCGGCCGCATCGTCCGGCTCGCGGGGCACGGCGTGCTGCTCGGGGCTGAGCGCACGGATCAGCTTGCCGAGCACGGCGGCCGGGGTGAGCGGCTTGTCGTCGAGACCGCGCAGGTCGACGAACAGGTGCTGCTCGGCCGGCCAGGCCTGGGCCGCCTGCACGGCCAGCGAGGTCTTGCCGACGCCGGGCGGCCCGCTGACGACCACGACGGGGGCCGGGGCGGCCGCGCTCGACCCGGCCGCCCACCGGGCGATCCGGGCCAGCTCGGCGTCGCGGCCGGTGAAGTCGCTGACCCGCCGGGGCAGCGGCAGCCCGGCGACCGGCGCGCTGCCGACCCGGCCGGCGCGGGCGGCGGCGAGCAGCCGGTCGCGCTCGTCCCGGCCGAGGCCCAGGCCGTCGGCGATCGCCTCGATCGTGCGCGCCCGCGGGCTGCGGCTGACGCCACGCTCCATGTCGCTGATCCCCCGGTCGCTGACGCCGGACGCCTCCGCGAGCTGTTCGAGGGTGAGGTCGGCGGCGATCCGTAACCGGCGCAGCATCGCGCCGAACGGGACGTCGTCGTCCGTCATGGTGTACGTCCCCCCAGGTCATGTCCGGGTCACAGCCTTGCACGCAGGTCGTTCTTCGTCCTTTCTTCGTGGTGCACGGCTCACTTCCGATGATCGAATACGGTACCGGCGCAGCCCGCCCGGCCGGCTTTCGTACTGATTTCTGACGATCAAGGGGGATGCGAGGAGTGAGCTCGACGACGTTGTACGGGCGTGCCCGGGAACGGGCCGACCTCACCGCCTTCGTCGAGTCGGCCGCGACCCGGCCGATGTCCATGGTGCTGCTCGGCGAGGCCGGGATCGGCAAGACGGCGCTGCTGCGCGCGGCCGCCGGCATCGCCCGCGAGCGCGGCTTCCGGGTCCTGCCGCTCGACCGGGGCCTGCTGCGCGAGCTGGCCGCGCCCCGCCTCGACCCGGCGATCCGGTCGTGGGCGCGCGGCGACCTCACCGACGAGTCCGCCCTGCTCACGGCGATCCTGACCGGGCTCGACGGGCTGACCGCGAACGGACCGGCGCTGCTGATCCTCGACCGGGCCGACCGGGCCGACCCGGACCTGCTGCGGCTGCTGACCCTGGCCACCCGGCACGCCTGCACGGAGCGGGCGGCCCTGCTGCTGGCCGCCCGCGGATCGGAGCCGCCGGCCGGGCTGGGCGCCGAGATCCCCCGCTACCGGGTGGGCCCGCTGACCGACCGGGCGGCGGCCCGGCTGCTGAACACCCGGCCGGAGAGCGAGGCCGGCGTGCCGCGGCGGCTCATCCTGCGCCGGGCCGGCGGCAACCCGCTGGCGCTGACCGGCGACGAGCCGCCCCGCGAGTTCCAGGAGCGGCTCGCGGGCCTGCCCGCCACCACCCGGCGGCTGCTGCGCCTGGCCGCCCTGGCCGACGAGGCCGAGCCGATCGGCACCGTCAACCGGGCCGGTGGCGGCGACGATGGCCTGCGCGACTGGGCCCCGGCCGAGGAGGCGGTCCTGGTCACACTGGCCGGCGGGCGGGTCCGCTTCGAGCATCCGCTGATCCGGGTGGCAGCGGCCGCCGGCCCGGACCGGCGCGCGCACGCCGCCCTGGCCGAGCACGCCGCCCTGGCCGAGCACGCCGCCCTGGCCGAGCACGCCGCCCTGGGTGAGCATGCCGACGAGTCGTATGCCCGGGCGCTGCACGCCGCGTTGGCCGAGCATGCCGACGAGCCGTACGCCCGGGCGCTGCACGCGGCGCTGGCCGGCGACGGGACGGACGAGGTGATCGCGGCGGCGCTGGAGGACAGCGCGGCCACGGTCGGCCGCCGGGCCGACTTCCTGGCCGAGGAGCGGGCGCTGCGGTTGGCGGCCGAGCGCAGCCCGCACCCGGCTGACGCGGCCCGCCGGCTGGCCAAGGCGGCGGTCGCGGCCTATCGGGCGGGCGAGCCGGCGTGCGCGATCGAGCTGCACCGCCGGGTGACCGCGCTGACCGGCGACCCGGACGTGCTCGGCCTGGCCGCCGTGGGCGCCGGGCTGGCGCTCGTGCACCAGGCGCGCTTCGCCGAGGCGTACGAGCTGGCCCGGGCGGCGGTGGAGAGCCGGCCGGCCGACGGGCAGGTGGCCATGAGCAATGTCGCCGTCGCCGCGAACGCGGCGGCGCTGTCCGGCGACCCTGAGCACCGCGCCGGGCTGCCCGCGCTCCTGGATCTCGTCGTGGACGGCACCGGCGGCCCGCTCGGCGAGAGCATCGTGCCCGGCGCGGCGAACCCGGCCACCAGAGCCTCGGTCCTGACCGTGGCAGATCCGGCCGCACCAGGCATGGCGGACACGGCGGGCATTGCTGGCGCAGCCGGCATGGCAGGCATTGCGGGCGCGGTGGGTATCGCGGGCGCGGTGGGTATCGCGGGCGCGGTGGGCATTGCGAGCGCGGTGGGCATCACGGGCGCGGTGGGCATCACGGGCGCGGTGGGCATTGCGGGCGCTGTAGCGAATCCGGCCGCGCTGGGTACGACGCCCGCTGTGGCGCATCCGGTTGCTCCCGGCTCGGGGGGCCCGGTCCTGCGCGGGGGCGCCGAGCCGCTCAACGGGCTTGCCGAGATCTGCCGGCTGCTGGCCACGAGCACTGTCGCCTGGCTCACCGACGACTCCGTGCGGGCGGCGGCCGAGCTGTCGGCGCTGTGGCAGGCGCAGCGGGCGTACGGGGCGCCGGGCGCGCTGGCCGGGCGGATCCCGATGATGATCCTCGCCATGATCGACTGCGGGCGGTGGCCGGACGCCGACGAGGCGATCGAGGACTCGGCCACGCTGGCCGAGGTGGGCAACCTGACGCTGCTGCTGCGCTCCCTGCCGGGGCTGCGGGGCATCCTCGCGGCCGTACGCCAGGACACCGGCACCGCGGTGGCGCTGCCGCCCCGGCCGTCCGGCGATCCGTTCAGCGAGAGCCTGCGCCGGCGCGCCGCGGGTCTGGCCGCTTTGTCGGCCGGGGACTACGACACCGCGTACATCCAGTTCCGGTCCATGTTCGACGCGGCCGGCGAGCCGATCCACTTCCTGCTCGGGCCGCGCTCGCTGCCCCAGCTGGCGCTGGCCGCCGGCCGCTCGAGCCGCCGGGCGCGGGCCAAGGCGCAGGCCCGGCAGATCTTCAACGGCTGCCGCACGCGGGCCGGGGACCCGCCCACACCGCGGATGGCCATGCTGCTGGCCCACGCCGCCGCCCTGCTCGACGACACCGACGGCGCCGAGGAGGGGTTCCGGGCCGCGCTGGCCGACCCCGACCGGGCGCTGCACTGGCCCCTGGAACGGGCCGAGGCCCAGCTCAACTACGGCATCTGGTTGCGGCGGCAGCGCCGGGTGCCCGAGGCCCGGCCGCATCTGCTGGCCGCGCTCGACACGTTCACCCGGCTCGGCGCGCGGGCCCACGCCGATCAGGCCCGCACCTATCTGCCGGGCAACGCCGACGCCGACCGCAGCGGCACCGCCGGCGCCTTCGCCGCGCTCACCGCGCAGAAGCAGATGATCGCCCGGCTGGCCGCCGACGGCATGACCAACCGCGAGATCGCCCAGCGGCTCGTGCTGTCGCCGCGCACCGTCGGCTCGCACCTCTACGACATCTATCCGCAGCTGGGCGTCGGCAACCGCCACCAGCTGCGCGAGCTGCTGGGCAGCACGGGCACGGAGGGCTGAACGATGCCGGACAGCACCCTCATCGACCCCGGCGCCGGGCTGATCGGCCGCGACCGCGAGCTGGCCCGGATCACCGGCTGCCTCGGGCCGGGGCGGCACGCGCTGCTGTTCACCGGCGGACGTGGCATCGGCAAGTCACGGCTGCTGGCCGCGGCGGCGCAGCTCGCCCGTGACGAGGGCCAGCACCGGGTGATCACCGTCGACGTGCCGCCGGGGCCGCCGCTGGCCGCTCCGGCGCTGATCCGGCGGCTGCTGATCGCGCTGCGGCACGATGTTCCGGGGCCGGTCGACCTCGGCCGGGCCGACCCGGCGGCGCTGTGCCGGATGCTCAAGCGTGTCGGCTCGCCGCTGCTGGTCACGGTCGACGACGTGCACCGGATCACCCCGGACGCGGCCGCCGTGCTGGCCGAGATGGCCGGGGTGGTGCCGGCGCTGCTGCTGGCCGGCGTCGCCGACCGGATCCCGGCCGCGCTGCGCGGCCTGCCGGCGGCCGAGCTGCGGCCGCTGGACCGCGAGGACGCCGCCCGCCTGCTGGAGGCGCAGCCCGATCCGCCGACCGGCCGCCGGCGGGCCGTGGTGCTGCACCGGGCGGCCGGGAACCCGGCGGCGGTGCTCGAACTGGGCGCCGGCGGCCGGCTGCGGTCGGCGTTCGCGGCCGAGATCGCCGCGCTGCCCGAACCCTCGCGCCGCCTGCTGCTGCACCTGGCCGCGGCGAACCCGCCGGCCGGACGGGCCGGCGTCACCCGCGCGGCCGGGCTGCGCGACCAGCAGTGGTGGGCGCCGGCCGAGCAGGCCGGTCTCGTCGTGCCCGGCGGCGACACCGTCGACTTCGCGCACCCGCTCGCGGCCGACGCCGCGTACGAGGGTGTTCCCGCCTATCAGCGGCGGCAGGCCCACCGGAACCTGGCCTGGGCGCTGCCGGCCGGGTCCGAGCTGCGGGCGCTGCACCTGGCCGAGGTGGCCGGCGGCCCCGACGAGCGGATCGCGGCCGGCCTGGAGGCGGCGGCGGCCGCGTTCCGCGAGCGCGGGGACCTGTTCGAGGCGGCCGAGGCGATGGAGAACGCGGCCGAGCGGTCGCCGGAGCCGGCCGCGGCGGCCCGCCGCTACGCGCTGGCCGCGATGGACGCCCGCAACCTCGGCGAGACGGAGTGGCCGGGCGAGCTGTACACGACCGTGCGGCGGCTCACCACCGACCCGGAGCTGATCAACATGGCCGGGCACGCGGCGGCCACCGCCCTGACCCGGGCCGGGCGCCAGCACGAGGCGTACGCCATGGTCTCCGCGGCCCACCGGGCCGGCGTGCCGTCGGACCCGCGGATCGCGGCGGCCCTGGCCGGGCTGGCCTCGGTCATCGCCTCCACCTCGGGCGACGAGGAGCACCGGCGCGGCCTGGCCGGGCTGCTGGCCGCGGCCGGGCCGGGCGCCGACCGGGCCACCGCGACCTTCGTCCGGCTGGTCCACGACCCGGCCGCCCATCCGGGGCGCGAGCTGTGCGACGCGACCGCCGTCCCGCCGCCCGGTGCCCCGCTGAGCGCGGCCGAACGGCACCGGCTCAACGTCATCGGCACGATGGCCGGATATGAGGACCGCTCGGCGCTGGCGGCCGGCCTGCTGCGCGCGACCATGGCCGGCGAGAACGACCCGCGCGCGTCGGTCTCCGGCGTGGAGATGATCCCGCATCTGGTCAGCGCCCTGATCGACACCGGCGAGTGGGCGGACGCCGAGCGCTGCGCCGACGTGGTCGGGCCGGGCGGGCTGCCGGTTTTCTCGGCCCAGATGGACGCGCTGCGGGCCCAGCTGCTGGCGTTGCGCGGCGAGTCGGCGCCGGCCCAGCAGCTCGTCCGGGAGGCGGTGGCCCGGGTCGACCTTCAGCAGCACCGCTCGGTGCACGTGCGGGTGCTGCGCGCGGCCGGGCTGGCCGCCACCATCGACGGGGACTACGAGAGCGCCTACCGCTATCTGCGGACCATGTTCGACCGCGACGGCCGCCCCCGGCACCGGCTGCTGGCCGGCCGGCACATCGCCGAGCTGGCCGCGGCGGCGGTCCGGAGCGGGCACCGCGACGACGTGCGGGTGGTGGTCGACCACGTGCGCGAGGGCGCCGGCGAGGACCCCAGCGCCCGGATGCGGCTGCTGCTGCACCTGGCCGACGCGCTGCTGAGCGACGGCGAACGGGCCGAGCACCACTTCCGGCTGGCCACCGTCGACCCGGCCGGGCACCAGTGGCCGTACGAGCGGGCCCTGGCCCGGCTCCACTACGGCGAATGGCTGCGCCGGGCCCGCCGCCCCCGCGACGCCCGGGCCGTGCTGGCCGCGGCCGAGCAGGCGTTCACCGCCCTCGGCGCGGCCCACGCGGCCGGGCTGGCGGCCCGGGAACTGCGGGCCAGCGGGCAGCACGACGGTCCGGCCGGCAGCGCCCGGCTGGCCGTGCTCACCCCGCAGGAGCGGCAGGTGGCCGAGCTGGCCGCGCGCGGGCTGCGCAACCGGGAGATCGCCGAGCAGCTGTTCATCTCGGTCCGCACGGTCGGCGCCCACCTGCACAGCGTCTATCCCAAGCTGGGGGTCAGCGGGCGCCACCAACTGCGAGACGCGTTTCAACGGCCGGGTGAAAGGCCCGGTAGTGGCGCATCATCAGGGTCAGCCAGCCCAGGCTGAGCACGCCCAGCACCAGGTAGGCCCAAGTGCTGCCGAACGTGTCCCAGGCGGTGTGCAGGGCGACCGCGCCCACGAAGGTGGCGGCGAACTGGAGCAGGTGGCGCCCGCTGGGCGAACTCAGCATCATCCACAGCGCGCCGCAGGTCAGGCCGGTCCACGCGGTGTGCCCGGCGGGCGAGGTCAAGCCGCGCACGAACAGCGTCTCCTCGACCGCGCCGACGTTGCCGTCGGACTGCAGGAGCGCCGTGAAGGCGTACCCCATGGTCTCCAGAGCGGCGAAGCCCATGCCACTGGCGATGCCGATGACCAGGCCGTCCGACGGCAGCCGGCGGGTGTGCCGGACCAGCACCGTCATCAGCAGGACGACCGGCACGACCAGCTTGGCCGACTCCTCGACGAGCGCCACCACGACCATCGGCAGAGTGCCCAGGTCGCGCAGCGCGTCGTACTCGAGCGTGCCGGCCACGACGACCCCGATGACGCCGCCGAAGAAGGCCGTGACCAGCAACACACCGGTCGGCACCTCCCACCGCCCGGTGCGGGCCTGGGCGAACGTCAGGAACGAGGCGGGCACCACGCTCGCGCCGAGCAGGATCAGCGCCGGCACGAAATTGGGGTTCTGCGTGTGCACCAACGTGCGCAGGACCAGGAAATACAGACCCAGGCCGACGACGAGGACCGCCAGCCAGGCCCAGCGGCGGGACTTCTCACCCATGGACGCACCTCCTCCGGCGCTCATCGTCGGCCGCGATCACCGCGACCGGCATCGGTCATTCGACTCACCGCGTGCCGGACGCGACGGGATGCGGCAGACAGGACAGTCATTTGGCGGATGCCTTGGGAGCGCGATCTCGTCACGCTCTTATTCATCCTCGTGACCAGCAGTCATGAGGGGTCTTCTCCGGGGGGAGTTGTCATGACTGAGAACATTCTGGCCACAGCGCCGCCGCTCGTGCGGGACGACGCGGCACTTCGGCGCAGCCGGCTGCTGCTGCACGCCAGCGAGTCGCTGTCCGTCACCGCCACCACCGACGATGTCCTGCTGGTCGTGCCCGAGCTGCTGAAGGCGGCGCTGGGCGCCACGCACGCGGAGGTCGTGCTGCCCGGCGATGCCAGACGCGGGGCGGTGTCGGACCGGCTGACCGCGACGGCGATGCGGGACCGGCGCTCGCGGTACTACGAGAGCAGCATGGACGTGACGCTGGAGCACCCCACGCTGGCCGAGGAGCTCGAGCATCACGGCTGGCAGGCCGCGGTCTGCGCGCCGCTGCCGGACGCGCTGGGCGCGCTGATGCTGGCCTGGGACGAGCCGCAGACCTTCTACGTGGCCGACCGGGCGATGATCGCCACCCTGGCCCTCTACGTGGCGCAGGCGCTGGAACGGGCGACCCGGCACGACTCGCGCACCGCCATCACCGACACGCTGCAACGGGCGATCGAGTCGCGGCTGCCGCACGTCGACGACTTCGAGCTGGCCGCGTACTACCGGGCCGCGGACAGCCACCGCAAGGTCGGTGGTGACTGGTACGACGTGATCCCCGGCCCGAACGGGCGGCTGGCGCTGGTCATCGGCGACGTGGTCGGGCACGACACGGCCGCCACGGCCCGGATGGGCGAGCTGCGCAACATGCTGCGGGCCTATCTGGTCGACCGGCGCGAGCCCCCGTCGGCGCTGCTGCGCCGCCTGGACGCGGCCAACTTCGCGCTCGGCGGGCCGGCCATGGCGACGGCGGTGGTGGCGTTCCTCGACCGGGCGCCCGGCGGCGGTTTCCGGCTGCGCTGGTCGAACGCCGGCCACCCGCCGCCGGTGCTGATCGGCCCGTCCGGCGAGGTGCGGCCGCTGACCGGCAACGACCTGCTGCTCGGGGCGCGGCGGGGCTCGCCCCGGCACACGTACACGGCCACGCTGGAGCGCGGCTCGATCGTGCTGCTGCACACCGACGGGCTGGTCGAGAGCCGGAACCACGGCATCGACGAGGGGTTCCAGCGGCTCTACGGCAAGTTGCGCATCCGCAACGCGGGGGCGCCGCGCGACCTGCTGGCCCGCGTCGCCCGGGAGATGACGACCGACCGGGCCGACGACGTGGCGATGCTGGCGGTCCGCATCCCCCGCTAGTGGTCGCGCAGGAAGGCCGCACCCTGCTCGATCGCGGCCCGTGTGGCCGGCCGGTCCCGCAACGGGGTCAGCGACACGAAATCGTGCACCATGCCCAGGAACCGCACCGCCGAGGCGTCCACTCCAGCGTCGCGCAGCCGCGCGGCGTACGCCTCGCCCTCGTCGCGCACCGGGTCCGCCTCGGCGCAGACGACCAGGGCCGGCGGCAGCCCCGCGAGGTCCTCCACCGGGGCCAGCGCGGGTGACAGGGTCGGCTCGGCCCGCTCCGCCGGGTCGTCGCTGTACTGCCGCCAGTACCACCGCACGGCCTCGTGCGTGAGCAGATATCCGGAGCCGAACTCGCGGTGTGACGGCTGGTCGCAGGCGATGTCGAGGATCGGGTAGAACAGCAGCTGCGCGCCGATCCGCGGGCCGCCGCGCCGCTTGGCCATCAGCGTGAGCGCGGCCGCCATCGTCGCGCCGGCGCAGTCACCGGCCACGGCCAGGTCGCCGCCGATGGTCTCGTCCACCCAGACCAGCAGCGCGTAGATCTCCTCGATCGCGACCGGGTAGCGGGCCTCGGGAGTGCGCGAATACTCCGGCACGACGAAGACCCGGCCGCTGAGCCGGGTGAGATCACTGATCAGGCCCCAGTGCGTCCGCGCGTCGCCCAGCATCCACTTGCCGCCGTGCGCGTAGACGACCGTGCCGGTGGAGGCGCCGCGCGGCCGGAAGACCCAGAAGCCGACGAGACCGGACGGCCCGACCGGCGCCACCTGGAACTCGGCCGACACGTCCGGATCGGGCCGCGGCGGGCCCTGCGACTCCAGCAGCGCCTGACGGCCGTCGCTCGGCCCGATCTGGTGCAGGAACGGCGGACCGGCGGACGCCTCCACGAGGAGCCGCACGACCGGGTCGAGAACCGTCACGTACGCATCATCACACTCGCGGCGGCGATCCCGGCCGATAGGGTCACCAAGAGTGATCAACTTGTGGAGGCCGGACTTCCGCCGGACCCTCGCCTACGGCTTCGCCGCGCTGGCCGCCCTCGTCACCGGCTCCCAGTTCGGCACCGCCACGACCAGGGACAGACTCATCACGTACGGCTGCGCCCTGCTCGTAGCGGTCTTCGGGGTGACCGCGACGCGCACCGCCGCGCGTGAGGTGCACCGGATCGCGGTGGCGCGGGCCAGTGAGGCGGCGGCGACCCCGTTGCGCGTGATGGTCGAGCTGACCGGATATCTGATCGCGGCGGTGTCGGTCTGCGACCTTCTCGAAGTGGGCCTCGAACGCCTGCTGGTGGCCGGCTCGGTGACCGGGATCGTGCTCGGCCTGGCCGCCCAGCCGGTGCTGGGCAACCTGTTCGCCGGGCTGGTCATCCTGTTCGCCCGGCCGTACGTGCCGGGAACCCGCGTCCGGGTCATGTCGGGGGCGCTCAACGGCCCGCACGTGGGCACCATCGTGTCGGCCGGCCTGCTCTACACCGTGCTGGAGACCGACGAGGGGCCGTTGAACATCCCGAACTCGGCGCTGATGGCCTCGGCGGTCGGTCCTACGACCGCCGACGTTGATGTGCCCGCAGAGCCTCGGTGAACCGGTCGAAGGGCCAGTCCTCGTCCAGCGCCCGCCGCAGAAGCTCGGCCTGGGCCGGCGGGGCCAGGCCGTCGACGGGCTGGTCGAGGTCGAGGTTGGTGGGAAACGCGTAACCCTCGGCCGCGGCGGCCACCACGTTGCCGGGCTCGGTCAAGGTTCGCAAAGTGGGATACAGCGCCAGGCACATGGCCGCCCGGTCGACGGTCTCCATGGCGCGGCCGAAGGCGGACGACACTTGCAGAAGGTTCGCCATCCGGCGTACCTCCGCGCTGTGATTGGTCCCCGCCCCGTGGAAGAGGGCCGGGTTGAAGAACGCGGCGTCACCCTTGCCCAGCGGCAGCTGCACGTGGTTGGCGTCGAAGTAGCCGGTGAACTCGCGCTGGTGGAAGGCGAGATAGCCGGCCGGGTACTTCTGCGAATGAGGCAGGTAGAGGGTCGGCCCGGTCTCCACCGGCATGTCGACGTGGGCGACCGCGCCCTGAAGGGTCAGCACGGGCGAGAGCAGATGGGCGTGGAGCGGGAAACGCGCGGCCTGCTCCCGCGACATGAAGCCGAGGTGGTAGTCGCGGTGGGCGACCTGGGCCCGCCCGCCCGGGTTCACGACGTTGACCTGTGAGGTGAGCTGATAGCCCGGCCCGAGCCAGGCCTCGCAGATCAGGGCGAGCAGATCGTTGTCGTAGTACGCGGCGAACGCCTCCGGGTCGCGCAGGGCGAACTTGTCGAGGGCGCCCCAGACCCGGTCGTTCTCCCCCGGCTGGGCGAAGTGGTCGCCGCCGGAGACACCGGCCGCCTTCTGCTCGGCGATGAGCGCGGCGAACACAGCGGTGGCCCGGTCGACCACCTCCGGCTCGAAGGCTCCCCTGAACACGACGATGCCGGGGCCGTCCCGCAACGCCTTGACCAGTTCGTCCCTCGCGGCCGGGCGGTCCGCCGCGAGAAGTTTGGGCCCGTAGATCAGGACGTTGCGCTCGACGGCGTCGGCGAGCGGGTAGTCGGCCGGATAGGTGGTCTGCTCGACGACGGCCCGGAAGTCCTCCAGACTGACGTCCGTCCATGTAGTCATGCCTCGACGCTAGGTGCTTCCGGCGGCCCCGCGGGGTTGTGAACACCTCAAAAGCACCTCAGGCTGGACGGCATGCGGTACCGGATCCGGGAGATCGCGGCGCAGGCCGGCCTGAGCGCGGCCACCGTCGACCGGGTGCTGCACGAGCGCGGCGGGGTGCGCGAGAGCACGGTCCTCGAGGTCCGCCGGGCCATCGACGACCTCGATCGGCAGCGGTCACAACTGGCGGTCGGCGGCCGTACGTTCCTGATCGACCTGGTGGTCCAGGCGCCACCACGCTTCTCGGCCGCGGTGCGCGCGGCCCTGGAGGCGGCGCTGCCCGATCTGCGCCCGGCCGTGGTGCGGGCTCGTTTCCACTTGCTGACCAGCCCGGCCGTGCCCGAACTGCTGCGCGTGCTGGCCGACCTGCGCGGCTCGCACGGCGTCATCCTGAAGGCCCCGAACGTGCCCGGCGTCGTCGCCGCGGTCAACCGCCTCGACCGCCAGGGCGTACCGGTGGTCACGCTGGTCACCGACCTGCCCGGCAGCCGCCGCGTCGCGTACGTGGGCGTCGACAACCGGGCGGCCGGAGCAACCGCGGCCTACCTGATCGCCCAGTGGCTGGGCTCCGACCCGGGTGAGGTGCTGGTGGTGCGCGGCCACGGCTCCTACCGCGGCGAGGACGAACGGGACGCCGGCTTCCGCGCCGAGCTGCGCTGCTTCGACCGCCGCGCGGTCGAGGTCGTCGACGAGGAGGACCGCCCGTCCGCCGTCCACGCGGCGACAAGGACGGCGCTGGTCGCCCATCCGGGTCTGGTCGCGGTTTATTCGATGTACGCCGGCGCGGGCGGCACCACCGCTGTCATCAACGCCTTCCGCGACGAGCAGCGGTCGTACGCGGCCCTGATCGCCCACGACCTGGACGCCGACAACACCCCGTTGCTACGCCAGCGCCGCATCTCAGCCGTCCTGCACCACGACCTGCGCCAGGACCTGCGGACGGCGTGCCGCTCCGTCCTGCGCGCCCGCAAGGAACTACCCGGCACGCCGTGGACGACCCCATCGGCCATCCAGGTCATCACCCCGCACAACGCACCACCGGTGGAGTTCTGAGGCTCCTTCAGCCCTCCGGCTTTCCCTGCTCAGGCGAGGAGTACGGCCCGGGCGGATAGTGCTCCGCGGGCGAGAACGGCCCCGGATAGGGCCCCCGCGGCGGAAACGGCCCGAGCCGGGGCGCTCGACGCGCCCGCCGCCCACGAACCAGAGCAGCGACCACGAGCACGACAGCCAGCCCGAGCCCACCACACAGCAGCACCAGGCCAACCAGCTCCGGTCCCAAGCCGCCTCCCGCATGGATCTTGTAGTGGGCGGCGAGACTCTACCCCGATCGGCCGCGGCGGGGGGAGCCGTCGCGGCCGATGTCGAACGGGTCAGGAGTGGCGGTGCGTCAGATGAAGCTCCTCGGGCTCCGGCGGGAGGTCCTTGACGCCCGTCTCGACGGCCACCTCGTGGCGGCGGTGGGCCGACGGGAGGGCCAGGGCGGCCACTACCGCCAGGACGGCTACGCCCGCGCAGACGGCGAAGCCCATGGTGAAGGCGTTGTCGGTGGGCAGGCCCTGCGCGGTCGTGTGAGAGGAGATCACGGCCGCTACTACTGCTGTTCCGATGCTGCTTCCGACCGTACGGGCAATGGTGTTGACGCTTGTGGCTTCTCCGGTCTGCGCGGCGGGGACGCTTTCGATGATGGCGTTCGACATGGCGGAGAAGGCCAGGCCGATGCCGGCGCCGGTCAGGACGCCGGAGGCCAGCACCTGCCAGATCTGGCCGTGGCCGATCGCCGGCAGCGCGAACGCGGCCACGACCGAGACAGCGCCGAGGAACATGGGGAGCTTCGGGCCGAACTTGCGGTTGAGCAGGCCGGCCAGCGGGCCGAAGAAGACCATCATGATGACGGTCGGCAGCAGGAACAGGCCCGACTCGGAGACCGACTTGCCGAAGCCGTAGCCGGTGGCCGCGGGAAGCTGAAGCAGCGTCGGCACCAGCAGGAACGTGCCGAACATGGCGAAGCCGAGGATCAGCGCGACCAGGTCGGTCGCCCAGACGCCGCGCAGGCGCATCAGGCGCATGTCGACCAGCGGCTCCTTGACGCGCAGCTCGACCAGGACGAACCCGGCCAGCGTCACGACGCCGAGGGCGAGCAGGCCCACGGTCTTGCCGTCGCCCCAGCCCCAGGCCTGGCCCTTGCTGATCGCCAGCAGCAGCGACACCAGCGACACGGACAGGATCAGAGTGCCGAGAACATCCAACTTCCCGGGTGTACGGACCGGCGACTCCTTCATGCCGAAGATGGCACCGAGAAGCGCGATCACCACGAGCACGAGCGGCAGCCAGAACAGCCAGTGCCAGGAGAGGTGCTCGACGATCGGGCCGGCGCCGACGATGCCGACACCCGCGCCGACACCGAAGATGGCGGACAGCAGGCCGACGATGACGCTGACCTTCTCGCGGGGCAGTTCGTCACGCACGATGCCGATGGAGAGCGGCAGGATGGCGCCGGCCGCGCCCTGGAGCGCCCGGGCCACGATCAGTACGCCCAGGTTGGGGGCGAGCGCGGCCAGCAGGGTGCCGGCGGCCAGGGCGGCGAGGACGCCGATCAGAACCTTGCGCTTGCCGGCCATGTCACCAAGACGGCCCAGCACGGGCGTGAGGACGGAGGCCGAGAGCAGGTAGGCGGTGATGACCCAGCTGACGTCGCTGGTGTCGGCGCCGAGGTCCCGCCCGATGGTGGACAGGGCCGGCGCCACCAGCGACTGGAGCACCGCGAACGCGAGGCCGCCCAGCGACAGGTAGAGCACGAGCAGATTGCCGGCACGGCGCTCGCCCGCCGGCACTGAGGCCGGCGGCAGCGACTCGTCGATGGTTTGCGTCATGGGAACCCCGAACCAGAGATGTAAACGATTGCTGACTTATTATCGCCCCCACCTCCGGTAAGTCAACAATTGCTTACGTCACACTCCGCAGGGTTCGGGCGCCGGCACTTTCCGGCGAGTACCGTCCGGACGCGGCGGCGGTCGCTGGTTCGACGGGGCGGCCGGTCTCCGCCGAACTCACCCCAGGCTCGAGGACTGAGCTGGTCGAGGCAGGGGAAGGCGGGCCGCGCGGGCGGGCCGAGCGAGTAGGACAGGCGGGCCGCGCGGCAGCTGGGCCGCACGAAGAGGGCAGGCGGGCCGTCGCCGGTATGGGGGCGGCCGCAGGCGAGGCCGGGGCGGCGAGGGCAAGGCCGGCGGGAACGGGGCCGGCGGGGGCGGTTATCCGCGCGAGGGGGCCGGCTCGGAGCGGCTCAGCCGTAGGTACGTGGCCAGGCCGATGGGGAGCATCAGCCAGAACGAGACGACGCGGTAGCCGAGGACCACGGCGGCGGCTGCGGCCTCCGGGGCGCCGGCGGCCAGGAAGCCGGCCAGCAGGCTGGCTTCGATCAGGCCGATGCCGCCCGGAGTGATCGGGATCTGGCGGACGATCTGCACTGCCATGTAGACCGACGCGAGCTGGAGCGTGCTCAGTGGGAAGTCGCACGCCTGGGCTACGGCGATCAGGCAAGCGAGGTCGAGCGTCCAGTTCAAGGCCGCGTATCCGAGAGCCAGCGACCAGTGCCGCGGGCGCACGGCCTTCGCCTCACCGATCATCCGGCGGGATTGGGTGGCCGCCCATGCGAACCACCGCCGGGCAAATGCCACGAGATTCCGCCACAGGGCGGGAAATCCGCGCCGCTCCCCCACTACCGGAACGAGCGAGGAGGATGCGGCGGACCGGCTCGGCGAGGCGAGAAGATCGGCGGCCGGGACGGGCCGAGGCGGCGAGCTGACGGCCGGGCTGAACAAGGACGGCGAGGCGGGGCGGCGGACGTGAGTGAGGACGGCGGCTGTGGTGACCAGGGCGATCAACGCCACGGCCAACTCGGTGCTGCGGGACGGGGCCAGGTGCAGGGCCGCGGTGGCCACGTAGAGGAGGGCCAGGCCCAGCACGGAGGCGGTGGCCGAGAGCACCACGGCGGTGGTCGCGGCGGTGACGTGGGCGCCTCGGCGGCGGAACTGCCGCAGGGCGAAAGCGGCCGACACCGCGGAACCGGCGGGCAGGACCGAGCCCATGGCTGTGCGGCTGAAGGTGATGGCCAGGGCGTCCGGCACGGTGAGGCGGGTGCCCAGCGCGGTCAGCAGGGTGCGCTGCTGCAGGGCGAAGCCGGCCTGGGAGAGGATCTGGGCGACTACGGCGACGGCCAGCCAGCGCGGGTCGGCGTGGGTGAGGGCTTCTACGACCGACGAAGGGTCGGGGAGCCGGCCTCGCAGGGCGATGACCACGGCGGCCGCGGCGGCGGCCCACAGCAGGAGGCGGAGCGCGGTGCGCCGGGGTGGCTTCTGACGCGGCGGCGGCGACTCTTCGGGTGGGCGGGGCCGGGCGGAGGTGGGGCGGAACGCGGCCGGCGCGTAGAGAAGCGCGGCCGGAGCGAACGGGAAGACCACGGGGGCCAGGCGCAACGCGGCGGGGGCCAGGCGCAGGGCGGCCGGGCGCAGACGCAGTGCGGCCGGGCGGAGGGAGAAACGGCGCGGGGAGAAACGGCGGTGACGGCGCGCGCAGGTGCGAGGGCGGTTGCTTCGCCGCCGGGAAGAGCCGGGCCTGCGGGCGCGCAGCGTCATCGGAACCGGGCCGGGAAGGAAGCGGAGCGGCTTGAGGCGGCTCGCCGAGAGCGCAGGTAGTGCGTTGCGGCCGCGGCCACGGCTACCGAGGCGGCCAGGGCGGCCGTGGCGGCGTACAAGAAAGTGAATGGAGGCACGGCCAAGTCGGTGTCTGGGGAGGGGAGGTTGGCCCACTCCTCGAAAGCACGAGCCATGGTGGCCCTCCGGGGTGCGAAAACAATAGTAAACGTGCGCTGACTTGCAACCTAGACCCCTCGGAGCGTCACTAAACAGTTGCTAATGCCGGTTTGAGCCGTGGATCACATACCGCCAAGTAGTCAATGAGCGTTTACACTTCGGTCACGAGCGAAAGGCGGGGCCGTGGCGGCTGAGCAGGACAGGCGGCGTGACGCGGGCCGGACCCGGCAACAGCTGCTCGAGGTGGCCCGCTGTCGCTTCGCCCGGCAGGGGTACGCCACCACGACTGTTCGCGACATCGCGGAGGACGCGGGCGTGAACGTGGCGCTGATCAGCCGCTACTTCACGTCGAAGGAAGGGCTGTTCAAAGCCTGCCTGGACACGGCCTTCGCCGAGCTGCGGCGCGATGCCGAGCAGGCCACGCCGAACGACGTCGCGGCGGTGCTGGCCCAGCGGATCGCGGGGGCCCAGGACTCGCCGCGGCGCATGGAGGGGCTTCTGCTGCTTCTGCGCACGTCCGGTGACGAGCGCGTCGACGAGATGCGGCGCGGCGTCCTGCGCTCGGTCAGTGAGCGGCTGGCCGAGGTGACCGGCGACCCGGACGCTGTGCTGCGGGCCGAGGTGGTGCTGGGCGCGATCCTGGGCATCGCGATGATGCGCTCCTCGCTGCGGGTGCAGCCGCTGGCCGACGCTACCGAGGAGGATCTGATCGGGCCGCTCTCCGACCTGGTCGAGGGCCTGATGGGCCGGCGCGGCGTCAGCCGATGACGCGGCGGCGGCCGGCCAGATATCCGAAGACGATCAGCAGGGCCTGGATGGCCAGGACGACGGCCAGGGTGGGTGTCCAGGAGCCGGTGGCGTCGTGCAGGGCGCCGGCCGCGATCGGGCCGGCGGCGGCGATCAGGTAGCCGACGGACTGGGCCATGCCGGACAGGGCCGCCGCCTGCGAGTGGTGGCTGGTGCGCAGGCCGATGAAGGACAGCGCCAGCACGATGCTCGAACCGCCGGCCAGGCCGGCCACGCAGTCCCAGATCACGGCGTACGACGAGGCCACCAGATGGCCGCCGGCCGCGATGGCGAACAGCACCGGCGCGATGACCGCGGGCAGGCGCTGGTCGCGCAGGCGCGGGATGACCGCCGAGGCGGCCAGGCTGCCCATGATGGCGCAGCCGTTCAGCAGGAACTGGTGCAGTCCGGCCGCGGTGGCGCTGATGCCGGCCGAGGTCTCGATCGACGGCAGCCAGGTGATCAGGACGAAGTAGACGACCGACTGCAGCGCCATGAACGCCGTCACCTGCCAGCCCAGCGCCGACCGCCACGGGCTGCGATGCGGGGGGTCGTGGCGGATGACCGACGACGGCACGACCGTGTGGCGGCGCAGCTGCGGGGCCAGCGCGCCCAGTCCGATCAGGGCCAGGCCGGCCCACATGCCCATCGGCAGGCGCCATCCGGCCGACGTCAGCGACGCGACGGGCACGGCGGCACCGGCCGCGATCGCGCCGAACACCGACTGCACCGCCGAGTAGGCGCCGGTGACCTGGCCGATGCGCTGCGGGAAGTCCCGTTTGACCAGGGCCGGCAGCACCACGTTGAGGACCGCGATGGCCACGCCGAGCAGGCCGGTGCCGATCCAGAGCAGCGGCATCGCCGGCAGCGACCGGACGACCAGGCCCGCCGCGAGCACGGCGAGCCCGGCGCCGAGGGCCCTTTCCAGGCCGATCCGCCGGGCCAGGGCCGGCGCGAACGGCGACACCACTCCCCACGCGATCAGCGGCAGGCTGACCAGCACCGACGCCGTCAGCGAGGAGAAGCCCAGATCAAGTTCGAGGTCTTCGAGTACGGGCCCGACGGTCGTGATGCCGGCCCGCAGGTTCGCCGCGACCAGGAGCAGGCCGGACAAGACCAGGGCGGGGCTGAGCGCGCGGGTGACCGGGCGCGGACGTTCGATGGTGGTCATCGGCCGAGCCCGGCCTGCTCGTGGGCCAGCCGGACCATGCGCTCGGCGGCCTCGGCGGCGGCCGCCGGGTCGCGGGCGGCCACCGCCTCGACGATCGCGGCGTGCTCGTCGTCGATCGGGCGGATGACGGGCCGGGCCGCGGCGAAGTCGACGCCGGGCGAGTTCAGGTGCAGCAGGGACTGCTCGTTGCCGCCGCTGCCCCGGTAGAGCTCGGCCAGCAGCGCGTTGCCCGACGCCTCCAGCAGCTGCTGGTGGAACGCGAAGTCGGCCGCGGCGTACGAGGGACCGTCGGTCGCCGCCTCGCGGGCCGCCAGGGCCACGGTCAGCTGCTCGATCTGCTCCGGCGTGGCCCGGGTGGCGGCCAGGCGGGCGCCCTCGCGCTCCAGCAGCAGCCGCACCTCGGCCACGTCGGTCGCCCGGTCGCGCGGGATTCGCCGGGCCAGCGCCGGCGCCAGGTCGCTGGTGGCGATCACGAAGGTGCCGTAGCCGGCCCGCGCGCCCAGGATGCCCGCGTGCACGAGCGAGCGCAGCCCCTCGCGGACGCTGTTGCGGCTGACGCCCAGCTCGCGGGTCAGCTCGGCCTCGGTCGGCAGCAGCGACCCGACCGGGAACTCGCCGTCGGCGATGCGGCGCCGCAGCTGGTCGGCGACCTGCTGCGCGAGGGGGACGTTGCGGGTGAGCTGAGGCATGGTCCGACCCTAACCGCTTGAGCCATTTGTTGGACAAATGACGGAGCCAACGTGACCACGATCATCGTGGCGTTCGCTTGCGTGGTCCCCGGCCTGCGGAAGGATCGTCGGTATGGCCCTGGAACTCCCCGCCGACAACCACGTGCACAGCGAATGGTCCTGGGACGCGGGCCGGCGCGGCGCCGACATGATGGGCACCTGCGCGCGGGCCGTCGAGATCGGCCTGCCCGCCCTCGCCTTCACCGAGCACCTCGACTTCACCGCCTGGGTCGGCTTCACCGCGCCGGCCCTGGACGTCGACGGCTATCTGGACGCGGTCGACCGCTGCCGGCACCGCTTCCCCGGCCTGCGGATCCTGACCGGCCTCGAGCTGGGCGAGCCGCACTGGCACGCCGAGGCCGTGGCCAAGCTGCTGGCCGGTGGCGAATTCGAGCGGGTCGTCGGCTCGCTGCACACGGTCCCGGTGGCCGGCGGTCTGGCCGAGGTCGGCCCGGCCTTCGCCGAGCGGCCCGCGGCCGAGGTCGTACGCGACTATCTCCTGGAGATCCCCAACCTGGTCGCCGGGTCGGACGCGTTCGAGGTGCTGACCCACATCGACTACACGGCCCGGAAATGGCCGGTCTCCGAGGGGCGCTTCGACCCGTACGCCTTCGAGGAAGAGTTCCGCGTCGCGCTGCGCTCGCTCGCGGGCAGCGGCCGCGCGCTCGAGATCAACACGACGGTCCCGCTGAGCCCGGTCATCGTCGGCTGGTGGCGGGACGAGGGCGGCACGGCCGTCACCTTCGGCAGCGACGCCCACAACCCCGACGAGCTCGCCCGCGGCTTCCGCGACGCGGTCACCATGGCCGAGACCTTCGGCTTCAAACCCGGGCTTCGGCCGTACGACTGGTGGTCGCGCTACTAGGGCAGAAGCTCACCCAGCAGGTCGCCGATGTGGCGGGCCGTCCACGGCTCGGCGGGCTCCCCGCTGACCGTCACCGCGACCGATCCCGCCGCCGGCGCCGGCACGAACCGCTCCAGCGTGGCGACGTCGACCGCGCCGGCCAGAACGGTCCCGGCCGGCGGACGGGCCGGCGATCCCGACGAGGCTCCGGCCGCCTCGCGGATGGCCGGAAGAGAGGCCGGGACCTCGGTGTACGTCCCGTCGGCGTGGGCGATCAGGATGCGGCCGGCCCGCCCGGCGGCGTGCCACGCGAGCACGTCGAGGACCGTGGCCCGGTGGCCGGCGGCGAAGTGGTCCCACTGGTCGGCGGCGGCCCGGGCCAGCTGGTCGCGGTGGCGGGCCACGCTGTGGCCGTAGCCGGCGCCGGGCAGACTGAGATCGGTCCACAGCAGCGACCGGCCGGTCAGGTCGAGCACCATCGGCATCAGCATGCGGGCGTCGCCCCGCAGGTCGAAGCGCTGCACCACCCGGGCCGCGTCGAACTGGGCGCCCTTGGCCTCGGGCAGCATGAGGCCGGCGAAGGCCTCGGTCAGGTTCTCGAACGGCACCTCGTTGTAGCTGAACACGATCGGCACCGCGTAGCGCACCCGCCGGCCGGCCAGCCGGGCCAGGTCGAGGTCGAGGAACTCGGTCGCGCCGAGCGGGCCGGGCGCCGAGGTGAGGTCGCCCGAATGGATCGCCGCGACGACGGCGAAACGCAGCTGGGTGTAGTCGCAGTAACCGACACGCCGCCACCGCTCGTCGAAGAAGACGCACGAGAGGTCGAGGTCGACCCGATGCTCCTCGGCGTCCTGCCAGTGCAGGAACAGCCGCAGCGTGCCGTCGCCGGGCAGGTCCCGGACGCTGCCGCGCGGCCAGCCGGCCAGCTGGGCCGAGGCGGCCCGCTCGCGCATCGGCGCCGGCACCCGGGCCAGGGCCGCGTCGAGCACGGCGACGTCGAAGCGCTCGTGCCGGGTGGCCCGGCGGGTCAGCTCGCCGTCGGCGATCTCGCGGACGGCCTCGATGGCGGCCGCGGGCAGCGGGCCACGCCGCTCGGGCTCGGTCCACGTCGTGACCGTGTCGCCGCGCGGGAAGAAGACCCGGCGCGGCATGCCCGGCCCCGGGCGCCCGCCGACGATCCCGTTCTCCTCGTCCGAGGAGACGTCGACCGAGGAGACGTCCACCGGGGAGGCGTTCGCCGAGGAGGCGTCCGCGGACGAGTCGACCGGGCCGTCGGCGCGTGCGCCGGCGGTGGGGATCGAACGGGTGCCGAGGCGACGGGCCGCGACGCGCAGGGCGTCGCGCAGGGCGTGGTTGGGGAACGCGATCGAGGACGGATCGGTGGCGACGGCGACCGGTGTCTGTGCCCGCGCCGCGGCCCGGGCCCGGGCGGTGGCGGCCAGCTGAGCCCCGGTCGCGGCGACCGTGGCGTCGCGGTGGGCCAGCGCGGCGGCCGCCGCGGCCAGGACGCCCGGCGCCACGCGGGCCGCCGTGGCCGCGAGGGCGCCGGTGACCGGTCCCGGGTCGTCGCCGGCCAGGCGCAGCAGGTGGTCGGCCCGGCGCCACAGCTCGCCCGGCCGCTCCGTCAGCAGCGAGGCCGCCGCGGCGGCGTCGCCCTCGGCCAGCGCGTTCTCCACGAGCGCCGGGTGCGTACGCAGGTGCACCGAGACCGTGGCGTCGTCGTGCGGGACGAGCGCGAGGTGCCGCGGGGAGGCCTCGCAGGCGGCGACGACGGCCGCGCCCAGCGCACCCTCGCGCGGAGCCCGGGTGCCGCGCAGCGCGGCGAAGGCCACGGCCGCGGCCGGGTGCGCGGCCACCTTCTCGTACGGATGAAGCCTCTCCCCCAGGCGCTTCCACACCGCCGGATGACGCCGGATGTCCTCGGCCGCCGCCGCAGCGCCGCAGGAGTCGAGATGGCCGAGCGCGGCCCGCCGCAGCTGTCGCGGCAGCGCCCGCACCCGGGCGACCTGCTTGGAGTTCGGTCCGGAAGGACGACGGGGCAGGATCAGACCGGGGTCACCACCCGAGTACGCCCACAGCGTGCGCGCCACGTCCGTCGCGGTCCCCCACCGCCGCCGAGCCTCGGCGATCACCGCCGGGTACGCCGGCGTGAGGGCGGTCGCGTGCAGCGCCCAGGCGATCACCAGGGCGAGCGTCTCGCGGGCCGGCACGGTCGCGGGAAGCCAGTCGAGCCGGCCCGGCGCGGTCGCGGCCACGAGCACCCGCAGGTCTTCACGGTCCTCTTCGCTGAGCGCGCCCGGCCGGGCCACGAGCGCGTCCCGCAGGCCGACCGCGGTCTCCCCGGCCGAGGGCGACAGCCCGATCAGCCGCATCGGCATGACGGGCACGCCGGGGAACACGGGGCGCGCGGGCGCCACCACCGAGAGGTAGACGTCGCCGCCCGACAGGCGGCGGCCGCAGATCGGGCACGCGCTGTAGAGGGCCGGCGGGAAGCAGACCGGGCAGACGACGTGCCCGCACGGGTCGAGCGGCGCCCCGCCCTCCTCGCGCCCGCACACCACGCACGGCGCGCCCGGCGCGGCGAACAGATGGGTCAGCAGCTTCGACACGAACTCGGCCTCGACGTCGACCGGCGTGTCCGGGAAAGCGCGGTGCAGCGGCGCCATCGGACGGTCGGCGCCGGTCATCGAGTCCACTGTGGCCAGCAGCCAGTCGGCCCACCGCACCCGGATCTCGACCGGCAGCCGCGCGGCGGCCGACCGCAGATCGGCCCGGAGCAGCCGTCCCCGCGCCGCGAGATCGGCCTCCAGCGCGGCGACCCAGGCGGAGTCGGCCGGACCGGATCCGGCGACCGACACCAGGCCCGCCCGGCGCAGAACGACCGAGGCCAGAGCATCCATCACGACTATCCCCCGTAGAGCGCACGAAGCGGTGGGCGGAGAGTCGCGACGCTAGATATCCGGTAGAAGGTTGGAGAAGGAAGCACCGCGGGGAGCCGCCCACCGCTGATCGACGATCATACGGAGGGCGGCCCTCGGTCGCGCGCCAATTATCAGGCGAGGCCGTTGTCGCTGATGAAGGCCTTGGCCACGGTGGCCGTGTCCTGCTTGTCGACCTGGACCTTGGCCAGGTACTGGGTCAGGTTCTCGGTGGTGAGCTTGGCCGAGACCGCGTTGAGGGCGCCCGACACGGTCGGGTTGTTGGCCTCCGTACGGATCAGCGGAATGATGTTCTCGGCCAGGTAGAGGTTGCGCGGGTCCTCCAGGACGACCAGCTTCTTGGTGGCGATGGCCGAGTCGGTGGAGAAGATGTTGGCCACGTCGATCTTGCCGTCGAGCAGGGCGTTCAGCGTGAGCGGGCCGCCCGCGTCGAGGGGCTGGAACTTCTTGAACTTGACCCCGTACAACTCCTCGAGGCCCTTGAGGCCCTGGTAGCGCTCCTGCCACTCGGGCCCGGCGCCGATCGAGAGCTGACCGGCGACCGGCTTGAGGTCGTCGATCGTCTTGAGGTTGTGCTTGGTCGCCGTCTCCTGGGTGACGGTCAGCGTGTCCTTGTCCTCGGCGGCCGACTGCTCCAGCACCTCGGTGCCGGCCGGCAGCACCTTCTTCAGCTCGGCCAGCACGTCGTCGGGCTTGGACACGCCCTGCGGGGCGCCGCCGGTGTGCAGGGCCGAGAGCAGCGCGCCGTTGTACTCGGGCAGCAGGTCGATCGAGCCATCCTGCAGCGCCTTGAGGTAGAGCTCGCGGGCGCCGATGTTGAACTGCCGCTTGACCTGCACGCCCTTGGCCTCGAGGGCCTGCGAGTAGATCTCGGCGAGCAGCTCGCTCTCGGCGAAGTTGGCCGAGCCGACCGTGACGGCCGACGTGCCGGTGGAGGAGTTGCCCGAGTCGGCCGCGAGCGGGTCCTCGTCGGCGCCGCAGGCGGCCGTTCCCAGAAGCAGCGCGGCGGCGAGCGCCGTGCCGATCATGCGTACACGCATATTCACAAACTCCTTCAGAAGCGCCCGGAGACACCGGGCGACACGACCCAGCGCTGCACGAGCGCCAGGAAAAGGTCGAGCACGACCGCCAGCACCGCGACGACGATGGCGCCGGCCAGCACACGGGAGTAGTCGTTGACGGCGAGGCCGTCGATCAGGAGGCGGCCGAGGCCGCCGAGGCCGACCGCGGCGGCGACCGTCGCGGTCGCCACCACCTGCAGGGCGGCGCTGCGGAAGCCGCCCATCATCACGGGCAGCGCCATCGGCAGCTCGACGCGGGTGAGGACCTGCCAGGGGCGCATGCCCATGCCCTTGGCGGCGTCGACGACCCGGCGGTCGAGGGTGCGCATGCCCGCGTACGCCGACGTCAGGATGGGCGGGATCACCAGCACGGTCAGGGCGATGAGCACCGGCAGCAGGCCGAGCCCGAGCAGCGTGACCATCAGCATCAGCAGGCCGAGGGTGGGCAGCGAGCGCCCGGCGTTGCCGGCGTTGATGGCGATGAACGAGCCCTTGCCGGTGTGCCCGATGTAGAGGCCGATCGGCAGGGCGATGACCGTGCCGATGACCATCGCCAGCAGCACGTACCAGAGGTGGGAGAGCAGCAGCTGCGGGAAGCCGCCGGCGGCGCTGGGATCCCAGTTGGCCGGGTCGAAGAGGTACGAGAGGTTCATGCGCGGGCCCAGGGGGTGACGGCGCGCTGGATCAGCACGATGACGAGGTCGGCCACCGCGGCCAGCAGCACCGACAGGACGATGCCGACGATGATCGGCTCGAGGTAGAAGAGCTGGAAGCCGCGGGTGAACAGCTGGCCGAGGCCGCCGATGCCGATCAGGGCGCCGACGCTGACCAGGCTGATGTTGGCCACCGTGGCCACCCGCAGGCCGGCCAGGATGACCGGCAGCGCGATCGGCAGCTCGACGTCGATCAGGCGGCGCGTGCGGCGATATCCCATGGCGGTGGCCGACTCGTTGACCAGCTTGTCGACCGAGCGCAGGCCGTCGGCGACCGTGCGGGCCAGCAGGGCCACGGTGTAGATGGTCAGCGCCACCACGATGTTCAGCGGCGACAGGATCTTCGTGCCGAGCACGACCGGCAGGAAGACGAACAGGGCCAGCGACGGGATCGAGTAGAGCACGCCGCAGACGTTCACCAGCGGGTGGTAGAGCCACGGGAAGCGCACGCCGAGATAGCCGATGGGCAGGGCGATGACGAAGCCGAGCAGCACCGGGACGAGCGCCAGGTAGAGGTGTTGCCGCAGGGCGGCCAGCACCGTGTCCGAGTTGTTCTGGAGGTACTGGATCACGAGGCCCGCCGGGCGATCAGGTGGTCGACGAGGTCGTGATGACGGACGATCCCGTCGCAGACCCCGTCGGCGTCGACACGCACCGCTATGCCGACCGGCGAGCTGATCGCCAGGTCGGTGACGATGCGCAGCGAGTCGTCCTTGGTGAATGTCCCGTTGACGGGCGTTTCGCCGGACGAGGTCCGCCAGGCGATCGGGCGGCCGGAGTCGTCGGTGACGAGGTCGGCGCCGGCGGGTGAGACCGGCACGGAGGACGCGGAGTCGAAGGAGAGGCTGCGCAGGCCCCGGTCCCGCCCGATGAAGGAGGCCACGAAGTCGTCGGCCGGGTTGTCGAGGAGCTCCTGGGGCGTGCCGAACTGGGCCAGGACCCCGCCCTGCCGGAGGATGGCGACGTGGTCGCCGAGCTTGATGGCCTCGTCGATGTCGTGGGTGACCATGGCGATGGTCTTGCCGAGGTCTTGCTGCAGGCGCAGGAACTCGGTGTGCAGCTGGGCCCGCACGACCGGGTCGACCGCGCTGAACGGCTCGTCCATGAGCATCACGGGCGGGTCGGCGGCCAGCGCCCGGGCCACGCCGACGCGCTGCTGCTGGCCGCCGGAGAGCTGCGCCGGATAGCGCTTGGCGAACTCGGTGGGCAGGCCCACGCGCTCGAGCAGCTCCAGCGACGCCGTGCGGGCCTCGCGCCGGGTCTTGCCCAGCAGCATGGGCACGGTGGCGACGTTGTCGAGCACCGTGCGGTGCGGGAACAGGCCGGCGTGCTGGATGACATATCCGATGCCGCGGCGCAGCTCGGCCTCGTCCTGAGCGGTGACGTCGCGCCCGTCGATCAGGACCCGGCCCGAGGTCGGCTCGACCATTCGGTTGATCATGCGCAGCGAGGTGGTCTTGCCGCAGCCGGACGGACCGACCAGAACCGTCATCTTTCCGGTCGGCAACTCCATCGAGAGGTGGTCGACCGCGGTACCGCCGCCGGGATAGATCTTGACGACGTCCTCGAAAGTGATCATGGTTCTCCTGGGCGGTCGTCTGAATGGCGCTATTCATACTTGCGGTGTAGTGAATAGGCTGTCAACGGAAGGCCGGAGCCCGTTACGGTCCGGAAACCTTCAAAGCTGGAGATCACTATGGAGGTGTCTCTCGACGGCCGCACCTTGACGATCGAGGGCCTGGTCGCCGTCGCTGAGGGTAAGGCCGGCGTCACCGTCGACGAGGCGGCGCTGCGCCTGATCGACGACCGCCACTCGCTGCTGCAGCTCGCCCGCGAGCACGGCGCGGTCTACGGCGCCAACACGGGCGTGGGCGCCAACCGGCACGAGCGCACCTCGGAGGGGCACGGCCTGCGGCTGCTGCGCAGCCATTGCGCGGCGGTGGGCCCGGAGGTCGACGACGTCACGGCCCGGGCGACCATGGCCGTACGACTGAACCAGATCCTGGCCGGCGGCAGCGGCATCTCCCGGGGCGTGGCCGAGGCGCTGGCCGTCGCGCTCAGCGCCGGCGCCGTGCCCGCCCTGCACTCGTGGGGCGCGATCGGCACCGGCGACCTGGCCTCCCTGGCCGAGCTCGCGCTCACCCTGGCCGGCGAGCGGCCGTGGCGCTCGGGCGACGCCCCGGCCACGGTGATCGACGCCACCGACGCCCTGCCGATGATCAGTTCGAGCGCGCTGACCGTGGCCACCGCGGCCCTGGCGCTGAGCCGCGTCGAGCGCCTCCTGCAGGCGTCCACCGTGGTCGCCGCCCTGTCCTTCCTGGCGCTGCGTGGCAACCCGGAGGCCTACCACCCGGCCGTGCACACGGCCCGCGCCCATCCCGGCCAGGCCGAGGTGGCGTCGACCATGAGCCGGCTGGTGGCCGGGGCCGGCGAGCCCGCCCGCATCCAGGACCCGTTCGGCCTGCGGGTGCTCCCCCAGGTCACCGCGCCGGCCGCGCACGCCGCGCGGCAGTTGCGCTACGTGCTGACCGAGGAGATCAACGCCGCGGTGGAGAATCCCCTGGTCACGGCGGACGCGGTGCTGCATCACGGCCAGTTCCACACGGCCACGGTGGCCACCAGCCTCGACACCCTGCGCGGCTCGTTCCTGCCGGTGCTGGCGCTCTCGTCGGCCCGGCTCGGCCTGCTGATGCGGCCCGACATGACCGGGTTGCGGGCGTTCCTGGCCGACGGCCCGGCCGGCAGCTCGGGGCTGATGATCAGCGAGTACGTGGTGCAGGACGTGCTGACCGAGATCCGCGTCGGCATGCAGCCCATCTCGGCCGGCACGCTGACCATCTCGCTCGGCCTGGAGGAGCACGCCAGCTTCGCCACCCAGGGCGCGCGGGCGCTGCGGGCCATGGCCGACCTCGCGCCGACGTTGCTGGCGGCCGAGCTCGTGGCGGCGGTCCGGGCGCTGCGGATGGCGCCCGGCCGGCTGCCGGACGGGCCGGCCCAGGAGGCGTACGACATGGTCTCGAAGGTCTTGGACCCCGAAGCCGGCGACCGGCCGATCGGCATCGACCTCACCGCCGCCGCCGAGGTTCTTCCCCTTCTGGCGAGCTACAGCGGCCGCAGCTCGTCGGCGTAGCTGACGGCCTTGCGCCGCATGACGCCGCTCTCGCTGATCGAATATTGCCCCATGCGCCAGAGCGGCGGCGAGTACGCGTGGATCGACACCGACCCGTCGACCGCGCCCGACATGCGGTGGATGTGGTCGGGACCGAAGGCGAACGCGCGCCCGGACTCGACCACCCGGTTCACCGGCTCGCCGCCCATCCGCGGGTTGGCCTCGTTCACCGCGCCCCGGGTGACCGCCACCGCGCCCGAGGAGATGTCGTGGTCGTGCCAGCCGGTGTCGTCCTCGGTGTTCCAGCAGAGCACCCACACGTCGATGTCGCTGTCGCGGTAGAGCGACGCGTAGTGCCGCTTGCCGGTGTCGTGCCGCACCAGCGGCTCCCACAGCTCGGCCCGCGCGGCCAGCTCGGCCACCCAGAGCTGGAGCTCCTTCGGGCTCAGCGTCCGGCCGGGCAGGACGGGCAGGTGCGCCGGGTCGGTGACGGCGACGGTGTCGGTCGTCATCTCGGTTCTCCTGTCAGCAGATGACGGGGGTTGGCGGTGAACAGCGCGTGGCGGAACGCGTCGCCCAGGCCGGGGTCGACCGGCTCCGCGTACGGGCGGTCGGAGCCGTGCACGAGCGGGTCGACGCCGACGACGCGGGTGAGGGCGTCGATCGCGCGCGTGCCGTACGAGCTGGTCTCGTAGTAGACGTACGGGTCGAGGGGCCCGAGCGCGCCGCCGCGGGCCGCGAGCCGCTCGTGGTGCAGCGGGGCCAGGCCGGCCAGCGCGACGAAGGCGATCCGCAGCCGGGGGTGCTGCCGGCGGCCGGCGACGTGCCAGGCGAGCCACGCGCTGTGCATCTGGGCCACGTACGGCACCATGGCCGGCCACCACGAGGGCGCGCCCGGGTCGCAGGCGGGGGCCGGGCCGGGGTGCACCAGCACCGGCTTGTTCGCCCGCTCGGCCTCCTCGAGCAGGGGGCCGATCCGCTCGATGGCGGCCGGGTCGGCCAGCGCGGTCGCGGGCAGCTGGACACCGACGACGCGGTCCTCGGTGAGGATCTTGGCCAGCGCCGAGGGGTCGGGCGCGGCGACGTTGGCGGCGGCCCAGATGCGGAACGGGCCGGGCAGCGCGAGGCCGCTCTCGTGCCAGACGTCGAGCAGCTCGGGCGAATCCAGATATTCCATACCTAGCGGAGAGGAGATGGAGAGGATCACCAGATCCTTACCCTCCGCGATCTCGCGGGCGCGGCGTTTCTCCACGTCATGGGCGTGCGGATCGACCTCGTAGGGCGCCTCACCGGGCAGGTACAAGGTCCACTCACGCAGGTAAGGATAAGAATTACGCCGCCTGAGGGCCTCGACCAGGCGCGCCGGCCAGAGGTGCTGATGACAGTCGATCAGCATGGCCGGTTCTCACTCTCCGTGCGAGGGAAGCGCTTCACAAGTTTCCAAAAGTGAAGCGCTTCCCCACCGGAAACGCAACGCGATCTCACCCTACGGAACGGGTGTTACCCTCAGTCGATGTCACGGCAGCAACCGCGACGGACCCTCCAGGATCTGGCGACCGCCGCCGGGCTGTCCCTGGCCGCTACCTCGTACGCGCTGCGCGGCGTGCGCGGCTCCCCCGACACCATCCGCCGGGTGCGCGAGCTGGCCGACGAGCTCGGCTACACGGTCGACCCGATCGCCCGAGCGCTGGCCAGCGGGCGTACGGGATCGGTCGGGGTCTCGGGGTCACTGCGCGATCTGTGGCAGCAGGACCTCTCGGTGCTGCTGACCCGGGCCCTGCGCAGCCGGGGCCGCTACGCGACGATCGCCGACGCCGACGCCGACCCCTCGCAGGAGCGGCTGATCGTCGAGCAGTTCGCGGCCCAACGGGTCGACGGCGCGATCGTCTCCCCGGTCGACCCCTCGGCCTCCTACTGGCGGCTGCTCGATCCGGAGGTCGCTGTCGTCTCGCTCGGCGACGCCCTGACCGAGCGGCCGGGGTCGGGGTGCGTGCTCTTCGACAACGAGTACGGGGTGACGGCCGCCCTCGGCCATCTCCAGGAGCTCGGGCACCGCCGGGCCGGCATGCTGGCGCCGTCGCTGCCGTCCACGCCGGGCCGCCCGTCCGAGGTGCTGGCGCCCCGCATCGCCGCCTCGATCGGCCTCGAGCTGAGCATCGTCTCGGCGCCGGCCGCGACCACCGAGGCCGTCACCGTGGTGTCGGCGCTGCTGGCCTCCCCCGACCGGCCGACGGCGCTGTTCTGCCTGAGCGACTCGCTGGCCTTCGCCGCCTACCACGCCGCGCGGGCGGCCGGCCTGCGCGTCCCGTCCGACATCTCCGTCATCGGATACGACGACCACCAGCTGGCCGCCCTGGTCAGCCCGGGGCTGACCACGATGGCGTGGGACGAGGACGCCATCGTGGAGTCGGCCGTGGGCCAGCTCATCGACCGGTCGGCGGCTCCGTCGCCGTTCCGCCCGGCGCTGGTGGAGCGGGGATCGACCAGCCGCCCTCCAGCCGGGTGACAAGTCGGTCGATCTCCGGCCCGAACGGCCGGTCATGGGTGCCGCCCGCCTGACCCGCCTCGCTGCCGTCGCCTGCCCGGCCCGGCTCGCCTGCCCCGTCGCGCAGGCGACGGCCCTGGTCGACGGCGAGGATCTCGCAGGCGAGGACGTCCCGGAGGCCGGACGCGGCCTCGGTGAAGCACTCGTACGCCTCGAAGCCGAAGCTCTGCACGTCCTCCTGGCCGGTCGACGTCTCCATCGGGCCGATCAGCGCGGGCAGCGCGAAGCGCCGCAGCCGGTGGGCCGTGCCGACGGCCCGCTTGTGCACGGAGACCATGCCGGCGTGCCGGCCGGGCGCGTCCGAGAGCTGCCGGGGCAGGCCGGTCACCTGCGGGTCGAGCAGTCGGTGCAGGCGGGCCGCGCCCAGCTCGGCCAGGTGCACGAGCGCGGTGGTCAGGGAGCTCAACGCGGCGGTCAGGTCCGTACCGGCGAAACCGGCCGTGCCGACGAAACGGCCGTCCAGGTGGGCCGGGGAGTCGGTCACGGCGGTCAGCGCGCGGTCGACGGCCGCCTCCAGAGCCTCGGCGGCGCGCAGGGCCACGGCCAGGGCGGGCGCGGTGACCCGGAACGAGACCGGGGCCTGGAGCGCTCGCGCGGGGGTGTCGCCGCGCCGGTCGCGCAGCGCTTCGAGGACGGCCGTCAGCTCGGCGTCGCCGCGGGCGGTGGCGGGGTGCAGCGGGTCGCGGCTGGCGCCGATCAGGGCCATCTCATCGCCCGCGACCGCCACGATCTGCTCGACCAGGGTCCGGGCCGCGGCCGCCGCCAGCACGGACAGGCCGGTCAGGCCGGGCACGCCCTCCAGGAACGCGACACCCTCCTTGGGGCCGAACGAATAGCCACCGTCGAGCACGGCCAGGCCGAGATGGGCGAGCGGGATGATCTCGCCGGCGGCGCCGCCCCGCAAGGGGATCTCCGGCTCCGCGCCGGCCTCCAGCATGCCGGCCAGGTGACTCACCAGCGAGGGTGAGACGCCGGCCGCGCGATCCAGGAAGGTCCGCAGCCGTACGGCCATGAGCGCCCGCGCCTCGACCGGGCGCAGCCACGGGGCGGAGCCGGCCGCGCGGCCCGCCATCAGGGTGTTCTGATGCTGCTTCTGGGCCTCGGCGTCGAGGCGTACCCCCGAAAGCGCGCCCATCCCCGTGTTGACGCCGTACACCGGTTCGTCGCCGGCCAGGTCGGCCAGCGCCGCCGCGCGGGAGGCTTCCAGGCGCTCCAGAAGCCCGGCCGACAGCTCGAAGGAGGCGCCGCGGGCGATCGCGGCGATGTTCATGTCGGCCGGCTGCTCGATCTTCATCGGTACCGCAGCATCGTGCCGGCGCCGGCGGCCTCGGCCCGGGTCAGGATCAGGTGGGCCAGGGCCACGTCGAGGATCGACAGGCCGCGGTGCCACAGCAGGATCCGCTCGTCCGGCGACTCGCGGCCCGGCTTGCGGCCGCTCACGATGTCGCCGAGCTGGGCGTAGAGGGTCTCCTCGCTCAGCCGGCCGGTGTCGACGTGCGCGCGCAGCGCACCGAAGCGCCCCGACTGCGACTCGCGCCAGTCGTCGACGACCACCTTGTCCATGACGTCGAGCAGATCAAGTTCAACGGCGCTGATGGTGCCGTACGGCACCACGAAGGCGCCGGGTTTCACCAGAGCCGTGCGCAGAAGCGGCCGCGGCTCGGTCAGGCGTGACGCCTCGACCAGGATATCGGCGCCGTCGAACACCTCGTCGGCGGTCTCCACCACGCGGACCGGGGTGCCGGTGACCTCGCGCAGCCGCGCGCCGAAGGCGTCCCGCGACTCGGCCCGGCGGCTGGTGACCCGGATCTCGTCGAGCTCGAACAGCCGGTCCAGCAGCGTGATGTTGGCGAAGGCGGTGCCGCGCGCGCCGACGTGGCCGAGCACGCGGGAGTCGGGCCGGGCCAGATATTTGGCGCCGACCGCGGTCATCGCGCCGGTGCGCATCTCGGTGATCCAGGTGGCGTCCATGATGGACAGCGGCACGCCGGTGTGCGGATCGAACAGCGTCACCATGGCCAGTTCACTGGGCAGGCCGCGCTCGTAGTTGGGCACGAAGTCGCCGACCACCTTGACGCCGGCCACGCCGAGGGGCTTCACGTGCCCGCGCAGCACGTTGAAGTGGCCCACGCCGCCGTTGTCGGGCACGAGGTGCGTGCGCGGCTCGAAGACCGTCTCGCCCCGCCCGTGCGCGGCGACGACCGACTCGACGGCGGCGATCGCGTCGTCCGGCCCGACGCCGAGCTCCTCGATGTCCGGGCCGGAGAGGAACCGCAGATGAATCATCGAATGCACCCTTGTCCGATCGTGTTTTAGGCTATTCAGGGTAGATCGGGGGCGGGATGGACATCGGACAGGCTGAGGATTGGCTGCTCGACCTCGCCCGGCGGCATCGGCTCTCGCCCTCGCAGCGGCAGATCGTGCAGCGCATGCTGGGCATGTTCCCGGACGTGGCGTTCCTGTCGACCATCGAGATCTCCAAGCGGGCCGGGGTGAGCCAGCCGACCGTGACCCGCCTGGCCACGGCCCTCGGTTTCGCCGGCTACCCGGATTTCCGCGCCGCCCTGCGCGACGTCGTCCTGTCCTCGACCGCGCCTCCCGCGCCGAGCCCTTTCGCGGTCGGCCACCACGCGCACAGCCCTTCGGGGGGCGGCCCCTCCGCGAGCGGCCCCGCGGCGGACGGCACTTCCGCGAGCGCCGGCTCCGCGAGCGCCGCCTCCGCGGACGGCGCCTCCGCGACGGGCCCTTTCGCCGCGCTCTCGGCGGGTGCCCGCGTGCCGTCGCCGCGGCACAGCGCGATCGATCAGGAGACGGCGAACGTGGCCGGGCTCGCACGGGCCGCCCGGAGGTTGCCCGCGGCCGTCGACGCCCTCGCGGCGACCTCTCCCCTGGGGGTGGTCGGGTTACGCGCCTCGGCCGCCCTCGCCGACTATTTCGGATATTTCGCCCGACGGGCGCTTCCTGCGGTTCGGGTGTGCACCGACGCCGGGAGCGTCGACGACTTCGTGCTGCACCTGCACCAGGAGGGCGCCTCGGCGGCGCTGTTCTTCGCGATGCCGCGCTATCCGGCCGGAACCGTCGAAGCGATGCGGCTCGCGCGCCGGCTCGGCCTGACCACCGTCGTGATCGCCGACACGGCGCTGGTGCCGTTCGCCGGCGACGCCGACGTGCTGCTGGTGGCGCCGGTCGGGACCGGGCTGGTCTTCGACTCCCACGCGGCGGTGGTGGTGCTGGCGATCAGCCTGCTCGACGCGGTCGCCGCCACCGACCCGGGAAGGACCCAGGAGCGCCTCGAGGCTCACGAGGCGCTCGTGGACCGTTGGGTCTACTGACCCCTGCTACTGGCCCTCCTATTGGCCGGACGCCGACAGGATCTCGCGGGCCTCTGCTTCATCTCCGGGGGCGACGTACACATGCACGCCGTTGAGCTGTAACTGCGGTTCCTGCTGGCCCGCGTCGTCGGCGGACACGCCCACCTTGAGCCCGTAGCTGCGCAGCAGACCTGCGATGATCTCCGCCTCCGACCGGCTGGAGACGACCGCGACCGACACCACATCCTCGCTAATCATGGGTCCAAGTGTGGCCTACGTTCCGATTGCCGGCGGAAGCAAGATGTTCCGGCCACTTCAGCCCGCGGTGAACTCGAGGATCGCCCCCGGATCGGCCAGCCTGGTGGTCGGTTCACCGGCCAGGTCGTTGGTGACCCCGGCGGCGTCGGTCGCCACGTAGAACGTGCGGCCGTCCTCGCCCGCGGCCACGTCGCGGTAGCGGTTGACCGTGCGCCACAGGGTTTCCGCCTGCCCGGAGCGGTCCACCCGGTAGACCGCGCCGTTCTTCAGCGACGGGATGAGCACCGACCCCTCCCAGCCGTCGATGGCCGCCGAGTTGACGACCTCGGCGCTCGACGGGGCGATCGTGGGCCAGCAGAGGTGCCCGCAATCCCCTTCGAACTCGTGGTCGGCGGGCACGGTGAAGAACGTCCGCAGCGGCGGCACGAAAGCGAGGTCGGTGAAGGACGACTCCGTCTGCCGGGGGACGGACGGCGGGATCCGGTAGTCGCTGAAGGTGAGGCGGCGGCAGTCCGGCGCGGCCGACCAGTTCGCGTAGACGTACGCCTTGTCGTCGCGATATCCGGCGACGCGCGGCCATCCGTAGTTGCCGCCGGGCCGGATCAGGTTCAGCTCGTCGTCGGACTTCGGCCCCTGTTCGGTCGAGTACAGCCGGCCGGCCGAGTCGAACGCGATGCCCTGGGCGTTGCGATGTCCATAGGAGTACACGTGGGTGCGTACACCTGAAAGAAAGGGGTTGTCGGCCGGCACCGAGCCGTCCCGGCCGAACCGCAGGATCTTGCCCTGATAGCGCGTGAAGTCACTGGCCGAGACCGGCAGCTCCTGGGCGAGGTTGGCGTCGCAGGCCCGCTCGAACTGGTTGGCGCCGCCGTCGCCGACGGTGAGATAGAGCTTGCCGTCGGGACCGAGCACCAGCCGCCCCGACACGTGGTCGATGGTCGCCGGCAGCCCGACGATCACGTCCACCGGATCGCGCAGCGTCCCGGATCCGGCGTCGTAGGTGTACCGCCGCACGTTCAGCGGCCCGTCCGTGTAGGCGACGAAGACGTACGGAAGGTCGAGCGCCAGCCCCAGCAGCCCGTCCTGCGTGCCGGCGGCCCGGCTCGGCACCGTCCCGACCACCGTGCGCGCCCCGGTCCGGGGGTCGATCCGGATCACCCGCCCGGCCGTCCGCTCGGTCACCCACAGATGCCCGTCCGGTCCTCTGAGGACCTCCCACGGATTCTCCAGGCCGTCGGCCACCACCCGCATGGTGAACGGCGGTTCCGGGAGCGCCGCCGGCACCAGACCCAGCACCAGCCCGAGGACGGCGCCGAACACTTGCACGAACCTCGTCATGCCCTGTTTGTCGCATACGGGGTCCGCCCGGCGGGCGGTTTACCCGTCACGGCCATCACAAAGGTGAACCCACCGGTCCGTTTGGCGTCGTCCCAGGCATGCGTATCAGTGACGCCCTGCGCGACGTGGCCCTCGAACCACGAACCGATCTGGCCGCCGCCCTCGACCGCTACTACTCCCCCACGTACGTCCACCGCAGCGACGGCAAGGTCATGGACCGGCAGGCCTTCGCCGCCATGGCGGCCGGGCTCCGCGATCGCGTCACGGGCGGCACCGTCACGGTCCTGGACGAGCTGACCGACGGCCGCCACTACGCCGAGCGGCACGTCTACGAGGTCACCATGACCGACGGCGCCACGCTCAAGCGGGAGATCTACGTCTTCGGGACGCTCGCCGCCGACGGCCGGTTCGAGCAGCTGTCCGAGACCGGGATCGAGGTGGCATAGCCGTGATCCGCCTCCCCGACCCCGATCCGTCGTCGCTCCCGGCCGGCCTGCCGCCCGACCCGATGGTCAAGATGCTGAGCCACTCGCCCGCCACCGTCGAGCTGTTCGTCCAGCTGGCCCGGGCCCAGTTCGCCTCGCTCGCGCTGCCCGCCCGCTCCCGCGAGCTGGTCATCCTGACCGTGGCCGTGACCCAGGAGTGCTCGTTCGAGCTGGCCCAGCACGAGCCGATCGCGTTGCGGGCCGGTCTGGAGCCCTCCGCGCTCGACCTGATCCGGCGCGGCCGTTTCGACGATCCGCTGCTGTCCGATCACGACCGCACGCTGATCCGCTTCACCACGACGGTGCTGGCCGGCCCGGCCGTCGGCGACGAGTTGTTCGCCTCGGTGCGGGCCGTGCTCGCGCCCCGCGAGATCGTCGAGGTGCTCCAGGTCATCGGCTACTACTGGACGTTCAGCCGGATCAACACCGTGCTCCAGGTGCCGCTGACCGAGGTCTACAACTAGTTGCCCACGCCGAGGGCGGCCATGAACCCCGCCGGATAGCGGTCGCCCCGGGCCGAACCCTTCGGGACGGCCTCCTCGATCGCGGCCAGCTCCGCCCCGGTCAGGCTGACGTCCAGGGCGGGCAGCGCCTCGGCCAGCCGGGCCCGGGTGCGGGCGCCGACCAGCGGGACGATGTCCGGGCCCTGCGCGGCCACCCAGGCGATGACCAGCTGGGCGACCGTGCAGCCCTTGGCCTCGGCGACGCGGCGCAGCCGTTCGACCAGCGCCAGGTTGTGCTCGACGTTCCCGGCGGCGAAGCGCGGCCCGCGCACCCCTTTCCCGGCGCTCCAATGACCCGAGATCAGACCACGGCCCAGGACGCCGTACGCCGTCAGGCCGATCCCGAGTTCGCGCAGCGTGGGCAGGACCTCGGGCTCGACGGCCCGCGACAACACCGAATATTCGATCTGCAGGTCGGTGATCGGGTGGACGGCGTGGGCCCGCCGGATGGTTTCCGCGCCGACTTCGGACAGGCCGATGTGCCGTACGTACCCGGCCTCCACCATCTCCTTGATGGCGCCCACGGTCTCCTCGATCGGGACGGCCGGGTCGAGTCGCGCCGGCCGGTAGATGTCGATGTACTCGACCCCGAGACGGGTCAGCGAGTAGGCCAGGAAGTTGCGCACCGCCTCCGGGCGGCCGTCCTGCGGCCCGGCCACCGGGCCCGGCCCGCGCATCTGCCCGAACTTGACGCTCAGCACGTAGCTGTCCCGGTCGCGGCCGCGCAGCGCCTCGTTGAGCAGCAGCTCGTTGTGGCCCATGCCGTAGAAGTCGCCGGTGTCGACGAGCGTCACCCCGGCGTCCAGGGCCGCGTGCACGGTCGCGATGCTCTCGTCCCGGTCGGCCTCGCCGTACGGGCCGCCGGACATCCCCATCGCGCCCAGGCCCATCGCCGACACCACGGGGCCCGTGCGCCCCAGCTGTTCGTTTCTCATCGTTCGAGCATGGGCGCGCATGTCGGCGTACAAAATCGGACTCTTTATCGTGGGAGAGCCGCTCCCTGGATGCGGGCCGCACCGGCGCGGCAGCATGAAGGGCATGGAACGTGAGCAACTGGCCGACTTCCTGCGCCGCCGCCGTGAGGCGATCCGCCCGGCCGAGGTCGGCATCGCCGGCGGCCCCCGCCGCCGCACGGCCGGGTTGCGGCGCGAGGAGGTGGCCATGCTGGCCGGCATGTCCGTCGACTACGTGGTCCGCCTCGAGCAGGGCCGCAGCAGCCAGCCCTCGGCCCAGCTGCTGACCGCGCTGGCCCGGGCCCTGCGGCTCTCCGACGACGAGCGCGCCCACCTGTTCCATCTGGCCGGCCACCAGCCGCCGCCCGCCGACGGCGTGGCCCGCCTGGCCCGCGCCGGCCTGCTGCGCATGCTCGACCTGCTCGGCGACACGCCCGCGATGGTGCTGTCGGACCTGGGCGAGGTGCTCGCGCAGAACCGGATGAGCCGGCTGATGGCCGGGGACCTGACCCGTTTCACCGGGGACGACCGCTACATGACGTACCGCTGGTTCACCGATCCGGCGGCCCGCGGCGTCCGCCCGGACGCCGAGGGTGAACACCACTCCCGCCAGCTCGTGGCCGACCTGCGCGCGGTGGCCGGCCGCCGCGCCGGCGACCCGGTCGTCGAGCGCCTGGTGGCCCGGCTGACGGCGGCCAGCGACGAGTTCCGCGCCCTGTGGTCCGAGCACGAGGTGGCGGTCCGCCGGATGGACCGCAAGACGCTGACCCACCCGCGGGTCGGCGACCTGGTGATGGACTGCGAAACCCTGGTCACCCCCGACCTGGGCCAGGAGCTGCTGGTCCTGACCCCGGCCGACACCGAGACGCGCGAGCGCCTGGCCCTGCTGAGCGTTTTGGGCGTCGAGGAGTTCGCCTAATCGTTGAGGGCCTCGGCGCAGGCGGCCAGATCGGCCACCAGACGGCCGACCGCCGCCCGGTCGAAGGCCGCGGTCATGCGGCGCTCGACCCCGGCCACGATGGCACTGGCCTCGGCCAGAATCCCCCGGCCGGCGTCGGTCAGCTGGGTCGGCAGCGCGCGGCCCTGCGGCGCCGTGACGGCCCGCTCCAGCAGGCCGCGTTCCTCCAGCCCGAGCAGGAGCGCGTGCATCGACTGCCGGGTGACGAAGACCGCGCGGGCCAGCTCGGCCGCCGACAGGCCCGGCCGCTGGCCCAGCACCTCCAGGCACGAGTACTGCGACACCGTGAGCCCCAGCGGCCGCAGCGCCGCCTCCATCGCCGCCCGGAGCGCCGACGCGGCCAGCTTCAGCGCATAGCCGACCGACCGGTCCAGGTCCCCCACGCCTTGCGTCATGTCAGCATCCTGACATACTCTCGTTCATGTCAGTCTCCTGACATCCACGTTCGAGAGGAATCCTCATGCCGGTCACCGGACCCGACTTCATCTCACTACAGGTGCGCGACCTAGACGCCGCCGCCGACTTCTACGAGACCCACCTCGGCCTGCGCCGCGCCGCCGGCCCGCCGCACGCGGTCGTCTTCGGCACCAGCCCCGTCCCGTTCGCCCTGCGCACCCCGCTGCCCGGCACCGACCTCACCCACCCCGGCGCCGGCGTGGCCCTCTGGCTGCTCGCCGACGACGCCCAGTCGCTGCACGACGACCTGGCCGCGGCCGGCGTCCCGATCGTCACCGACCCCGTCGACGGCCCGTTCGGGCGCACCTTCACGTTCCGCGACCTCGACGGCTACGCCATCACCGTTCACGACAAGGCCTGAGATGGCGCGGCTCACCTCCGTACACAATGTCGAAGGCCCCTGGTCCTTGGCCGTCTGCCGAGCCTTCTGGGAAGGCTTCGCTCCGGCCGCCCTGCGCGACCAGCCCTCGTCATCCTCCACCCTGCGGACCGTCTTCCGCGCCGAGCACGACTGGACCGTGGCCACCGCGACCGTCCGCCAGGACGGCCCGGCCGCCCACATCACCGTCGAGGGCCCCGGCGACCTGGACGCCGCCACCGTCCAGGTCGTCCGCTTCCTGTCCCTCGACATCGACGCCCGCGGCTGGCCGGAGGTCGGCGACCGCGACCCGGTCATGGCCGAGGTTCAGAGAGCCATGCCCGGCCTTCGGCCGTGCGGCTTCCTCTCCCCCTACGAGGCCGCGGCGTGGGCGGTTCTGACCCAGCGGGTACGCCGGACGCAGGCGGCCCGGCAACGCGCCGAGCTGCTCGAGGACGGCGCTTTCCCCGCACCCCAGAAGCTGCGCACCCTCGACCTCGACCTGTTCGGCCGCAAAGCCGAATATCTGCACGCGGTCGCCGAGGCCGCCCTGGACGGCCGCCTCGACGGCAGCCACCTGCGGGCGCTGGACGCCCCGTCCGCCATCGCCGCCGTCCGCGAGATCACCGGCCTGGGCCCGTTCGGCGCCGAGCTGGTCGTCCTGCGCGGCGCCAACCACCCCGACGCCGTCCCCCACCACGAGCCCCGCTTCGCCGCCGAGCTCACCCGGCTCTACGGCGCCGCCGCCACCCGGGACAAGGTGTCCGAGGCCTGGCGTCCCTTCCGCACGTGGGGCGCTTTCCACCTCAGGGCTCAGTCTTCGACGCCGTACGCCTCGAAGGCGTAGACACCCGGCACGGCCTTCTCGATCTCGGCGGTCACGCGGTCACCCTCGGCGGTCCAGACGTCGTCCTGGTCGGCCTGAATCGGGGCGGGCATCTGGCTGTAGACGTAGCCCGAATGCAGCAGCACTGCCAGCGTGCCCTCCTCGTAGCCGTGCGGGCGCGGCCGGGCGGGCTCACCGTTCTCGTCCCGGAGGCGCAGACGGGCGGCCGCCTCACGAGCCAGTTCCAGGACGCGCTGCCGCTCCGCCTCGGTCAGCTCGGCGCCGTCGCGGCGGGAGATGAAAATCGCTGGGCCGTACGCGGACACGGGCGCTCCTTCTGACTTACGATCTCGGCGTGACTTCGTCGGCCGGCCGGCCGCCCCCTAGTGTGCTGGACGCGTTCGGGATCACCGATGAGCCGGTCCTGCTGGCCGGTGGGAAAGGCGGGACGTGGTCGGCCGGCCCGCTGGTCGTCAAACCGGTGGAGTTTCTCCCCGAGACACTGTGGCGCGCCGAAGTGCTCCACGAGTTGCCGGACTCGCCGGACTTCAGGTTTGCCCGGCCCGTCCGGACCAGGGACGGCGCCTGGGTGGCCGACGGCTGGGAGGCCGCCCGTCTCGTCGAGGGCGAGCCCGATGTCCGTCGCCCCGACGATGTCCTCCGGGCCGGAACAGCCTTCCACACGGCCATCAGCGGCCTGCCGCGGCCGGCCTTCCTGGATCTCCGCGATGAGCCCTGGTCGCACGGGGATCGCGTCGCCTGGGAGGAGTTGCCCGTCGAGGGATCCCCGGCCGCGATGAATCTGCTGCGGCCCCTGGTGGAGGCTCGCCGGCCGGTCGGCCTTGTCTCACAAGTGGTGCACGGCGACCTGCTCGGCAACGTCCTGTTCGCCGATGGACTCCCGCCGGCGATCATCGACTGGTCCGTCTACTGGCGGCCCCGCTCATGGGCATCAGCTGTCGCGGTCGTCGACGCGTTGTGCTGGTACGGCGCGCCGCCCGGCCTGCTCACCGGCCGGTCCCACCTTCCTCAGTGGGGCCAGATGCTCATCCGTGCCCTGATCTACCGAATCGTGACGCACGACAAGGCGTTCGGTTGGACGGCGGACCAGGTCGACGCGTACCGGCCGGCCATCGAGCTCGCCACCGCGGTCGCCGGCCATCACACCGCGAAGATCTCGTCCCAGCGGTCGTAGCTCACCGTGCCGTGTCCGGCTCCGGGGAAGACCGTCAACGTGGCGCCGGGCAGCCGGCCGGCCAGCCAGCGGCCGTGCGACGGCGGGACCAGGCGGTCGGCCGAGCCTCATCGTCCACAATAGCCAGAATGTCGCCGTTCTCCGCGGCCAGCTGACGGCGGAAGCCGGCCAGGGCGGCCCCGATGTCCCCAGCGTCGGCCCCAGCCAGCAGCTGGCGCTCCTCGTCATCGGGATCGACCGGGTTGATCAGCCGCCACGGGCCGATGCCCGCGACCATGGCCACCCCGGAGACGCGGCCGGGAGCGGCCAGCGCGGTGGCCAGGGCGTACGGCCCTCCCCCGGAGACACCCACCGTCGCGAACCGGCCGATGCCCAGGCCGGCCGCGAGCCTCGTGGAGGGCGTCCCGTGGTGGAACAGCACCGGCCGCCCGCCGGGATCGCCACCGACACGGACATTCGTGCGGCGGCCGTCCGGGAGAACCATCATGCGAACAGCGTAGATTGTTGTCCATGTCTCGAGACTTTGTGGTGGTGCTGCGGGGCTACACGCGGGCCGAGGTCGACCAGGTCGTCTCGCTCGCCGAGGAGGCGCTCGCCTCCGGCAACACGGTGTCGCAGGCGGCGGCGCGGACCGCGATCAGCGAGGCCAACTTCTCGGTGGCGCTCCGGGGGTACGACCGGGGCGCGGTCGACCAGGAGCTGGCTCGGCTGCTCGAGAAGCTCGGGTGACGTCGTGCGTGCCGTAGAGGTCACCGCGCTCGGCGGGCCCGAGGTTCTCCAGCTGGTCGAGCGGCCCGATCCGGTGCCGGGCGAGGGGCAGATTCTCGTACGGGTCCTCGCCGCCACCGTCAACCCGGCCGACGTCGCCGCCCGCGTCGGGCAGATCCCGGGCGGCCCCGTGCCGCCGCCGTTCCTGCTGGGCTGGGACATCGCCGGCGAGGTGGTGACCGGCGACGGCGATCTGCCGGCCGGCACCCGGGTCGCCGGGATGGTGCCGTGGCATCTCACCCGGGGCGCCACCGGCGGCTATGCCGAGCTGGTGGCCATGGACGCCGACGCGGTGGTGCCGCTGCCCGACGGGCTCGACCCGGTCGTGGCGGCCACCGTGCCGCTCAACGGGCTCACCGCGCACCGGGCGCTGGACGTCATGGAGCTGACCGGCCCGAGCACGATCCTGGTCACCGGCGCCAGCGGCGGCGTGGGCGGGTTCGCGGCGCAGCTGGCGCTGAAGCGGGGCCACATGGTGCTCGCGTGCGCGACCCACGACGACGAGGAGTGGGTGCGCGGGCTGGGCGTCCACAGCGTGATCCCGCGCGGGGCGGAGCTCGACCGGCCGGTGCCGGCCGTGCTCGACGCCGTTCCGCTGGGCGGCATCAAGGGCGACGTAGTGGTGGCGACCCGCCCGATCCCGGACGACGGGCACACCCTCGTCCTCGTCGAGCCCGACCGGGACGCCCTGCGTGACCTGATCGCGGCCGTGGCCGACGGGACGCTCAAGACCCGGGTGGCCGCGACCTTCCCCCTGGAGGCGGCGGCCGAGGCGCACCGCCGCCTCGAGAACGGCGGGGTCAGGGGAAAACTGGTGCTGACGCTATGAACGCGGCCGCAGCCTGAGACCCTGCATGCCGCCGTCCACGGCCAGCGCCACCCCGGTGGTGGCCGACGCGAGCGGGCTCGCCAGATAGGCGATGGCGGCGGCGACCTCGCCGACCGTCACCAGGCGGCCGCTCGGCTGCCGGGCCGCGAGGGCCGCACGCTCGGCCGACGGGTCGTCCGCCTTGTCCAGCAGGCGCCCGATCCACGGCGTGTCGGCGGTGCCCGGGTTGACGCAGTTGACCCGGATGCCCTCGTGCAGGTGGTCCGCGGCCATGGCCAGGGTGAGCGACTGCACCGCGCCCTTGGTCGCCGAATAGAGGGCGCGCTGCGGCAGACCGGCGGTGGCGGCGATCGAGCAGACGTTGACGATGGCCCCGTGCTGGGAGCGCCTCAGGAACGGCAGGGCGGCCCGGCTCGTACGGACCATGCCCTGCACATTGACGTCGAAGACGCGGCGCCACTCCGCGTCGTCGTTGTCCTCGACCGTGCCCTGCGCGCCGATGCCGGCGTTGTTGACGACGATGTCGATGCCGCCGAACTCGGCCGCCGCCTGCTCCACGGCCGAGCGGACCGAGGCGTCGTCGGTGACGTCGGCCTTGAGGCCCAGCAGCGGCTCGTCGACCGACGGGTTCAGGTCGAGGCAGGCCACCTGTGCGCCCCGGCCGGCCAGCAGCTGGGCGGTGGCCAGGCCGATGCCGGACGCGCCGCCGGTGACGATGGCGGTCAGGCCTTGGAATTCAGACATACGAGGGGCCTTTCACAGTCGCGGATCCACGAGAACCTTCGGCCCGCCGTCGTAGCGGCGGCCTTCGAACACTTCGACGATCTCCTCCAGGCCCACCGTGGCCGCGACGAGCGGCCGCGGGTCGACGGCGCCCGAGGCGTACGCCTCGATCGCTCCGGAAAGCCCGGCCGACGCGCCCAGAATGCCCACCGCGGTGACGTCCTTGAGCACCAGCGAGCGGGTGTCGATCGTGCTCGGGGTGGAGGAGAGTCCGATGTAGACGACACGCCCGCCCGGCTCGACCTGGTGCAGGGCCAGCGAAGGCGACGTCGTCGCGTTGGTGGCGTCGATGACGCCGTCCCAGGGCCCGTCCGGCAGCGTCTCCTGGGTCCAGACGTCGGCGAAGCCGAGCTCGCGCGCCTTGGCCAGACCCGCGGGCAGGCCCATCAGGTGTACGGACACGCCCCGGGCCCGGGCGAACAGAGCGGCCAGCAGCCCGATCGTCCCGGTGCCCAGCACCAGCAGCCGGTCGCCGGCCTGGACGTCGGCGGCCAGGACGCTGCGCAGCGCGTTGCCGCCCGGCTCGACCATCGCGCCCGCCTCGACGCCGACCGGGGAGGGCAGCGCGTGCAGGAACCGCGCCGGATAGGCCAGCTGCTGGGCCAGCGCACCGGGCAGGCCCCGGATGCCCAGCTCGCGCAACGATTCGCAGACCCAGTGCCGGCCGCGCCGGCAGCGCCGGCACTGGCCGCAGCCGATCATCGTGTCGCCTGTGACCCGCTTGCCCAGCCACGAGGGGCCGACGCCGTCGCCGAGCGCGGTGACCACACCGCACCACTCGTGGCCGGGCCGGATCGGGTAGGAGGACTCGCCCGTCTCCAGATAGCTCATCGCTCCGGTGAACAGCTCGACGTCGGTGCCGCAGACGCCGACGCGGTCGACGTCGATGACCACCTGGCCGGGCTGGGCGACCGGCGGCGGCACCTCCTCGACCGCGGCCTTGCCGGGGCCGGTGAAGACGAGCGCTCGCATCAGCGGGGGCCGACCACGTTCTGCCGGGCGGTGCCGAGGCGGGCGATGCCGAGCTCCATCACGTCGCCGGGCTTGAGATAGACCGGCGGCTTCATGCCGAGGCCGACGCCGGGCGGGGTGCCGGTGTTGATGAGGTCGCCCGGCTCCAGCACCAGGAACTGCGACAGGTAGTGCACGATGTAGTACGGGTCGAAGATCATCGTCTTGGTGTTGCCGGTCTGCCGGCGGACGCCGCTGACGTCGAGGAACATGTCCAGGTCGCGGACGTCCGCGATCTCGTCCGCCGTGGCCAGCCACGGCCCGGCCGGGTTGAACGTCTCGGCCGACTTGCCCTTCGACCACTGGCCGCCACGCTCCTGCTGGAACTCGCGCTCGGAGACGTCGTTGACGAGCACGTAGCCGGCGATGGCGTCGCGGGCCTGCTCGACCGAGTCCAGATAGGACGTGCGGGCGCCGATGACGATGCCGAGCTCGACCTCCCAGTCGGTCTTGACGGAGTGGCGCGGGATGCGGACGTCGTCGTTGGGCCCGATCAGGGTGTTGGGCGACTTGGTGAACAGGATCGGCTCGTCCGGCACGGCGGCGCCGGTCTCGGCCGCGTGGTCGCTGTAGTTCAGGCCGATGCACAGGATCTGGTGCGGCCGGGCGATCGGGGCGCCGATCCGGACGTCACCGAAGGGCAGCACGTCACCCGTCGCGACCCGCTCGGCGACCGGCTCGGCCAGGCGGGCGAGGCCGCCCGTGCCGAAGAAGCGCTCGTCGAAGTCGGCGGTCAGGTCGGACACGTCGACGTAGTGACCCTCGTCGACGCGGACGACCGGCTTCTCGGCGCCGGGGGCGCCGATACGCATGAGCAACACGTGTTTCTCCCTAGTGGTGCCAGTACGGCGTGTGCAGGCCGGCTGCGCCGACCCGCGCGGTGAACAGCGGACCCTCGGCGGCCGTGATGACGAGAAGGTCGAGATCAGGCCCGGCGAAGGCGACGCTGGTCGTCTTCGGTGCGGCGACGGTGACGGTGGCCAGAAGTTCACCGCGGGGCGTGAAGCAGCGCACCTCACCCCGCTCGTGGACGGCGATCCAGAGGTTGCCGTCGCTGTCGACGCACAGCCCGTCGGGCAGTCCGTCGGTGACCCGGAACAGCTCGTGGCGGGCCCCGCCCGGATAGTCGCGCTCGTAGACGACGCCCGGGATGGAGTCGATGCTGTAGAGGCGGTCGCCGGCCGGGCTCCAGGCGAGCCCGTTCGAGAGGGTCAGGTCGTCGTCGAGCACGGCGATGCCGTTGCCGTCCCAGCGCAGCAGCTGCTCCTGCTCGTGACGGCCGTCGAGCGCCATGCTGCCGACCACGAACCGGCCCTGGGGGTCGACGGCGCCGTCGTTGAGGCGGCTGCCCTCGCCGTCGACCAGGCGCACCAGGCGTTCCCGGCTGCCGTCGGGACGTACCCAGGTCAGATGGTGCCTTTCGGCGACGAGCAGGTCGCCGTCACGGGCGACGGCGACCGCGCACGCGAGATCGTTGAACTGCCAGGTCTCGGTGACGCGGACGGCGCCGGTGCGGCGGTCGAGCTTGCCCGCGCAGACCAGGCCGGCCTCGATGTCGACCCAGAGAAGCCGATTCCGGTCGCGGTCCCAGAGGGGTCCCTCTCCCAGGGTGTACGTCTGTGAGCAGGCCACCCGGGCCTCGAAGCTCGCGCTCATGCCGGCTCCTCCACGATCGCTCGAATCACCGGCACGTCCTCGATGAGCCGCTCCAGCGGCGTCCGATAGGCCAGCGCGCTGACGCTCACGGCCCCGCTCGGCGCCGACGGCGAGTTCAGGAACACCGGCACCGCCAGGCAGTTCACGCCCGCCTCGTTCTCCTGGTTGTCGACGCCGAAGCCGCGCTCCCGGGTGCGCACCAGTTCCTCGTACAACTCCGGGGCCGTGCCGATCGACGTCGGCGTCGGGGTGGTCAGCGGAATGTCGCCGATCCAGTCCCGCACAGCCTGTTCACTGCGGAGAATGCCTGACAGGAGCAACTTGCCGACCGCCGTGGTGTGCGCCGCGTTGCGGCCGCCGACGACCGAGGAGAGGCGCACGGCCCCGGTCGGCGGGTCGAGTTTCGAGCGGTAGACCACCCAGCGGCCGTCGAGCGTCGCGTAGTGGGCGGTCTCACCGTAGCGCTCACTGAGCGCTTCGAGCACGGGCAGGACACGGACGTGATCGGGCCGGGCCTCGTGGTGGGCGAAGGCGAGGCGCAGGAACTCGTCGCCCAGCACATAGCGGCCGTGGCCGTCCTGGGCGGCGAAGCCGGCCCGGCGCAGGGAGGCGAGGGCGCGGTGCACCGTGGGTTTGGGGCTGGCCATGGCGCGGGCCATCTCGTCGAGGCCGACGCCGTCGGCGTGCCGGGCGAGCTCGGCCAGGACGGCCAGCACGCGGTCGGCGCCGACCAGCCGTGCCTCGTCCTGCGTCTCGGTCATGTTCCGAATGTTAGACCGATGTTCCGTCATCGTGAAAGAGGGCTTCTAAAACAGCCACCGAGGGGGTTAGAGTCCGGCCATGCGGAGCGCTGAGTGGTACGGCGGGAACGATCGCAACAGCTACATCCACCGGGCCTGGATGCGCCGGGGGCTGCCGGCCGACGCCTTCGACGGCCGGCCGCACATCGCGATCGCGAACACCGCGAGCGATCTGACGCCGTGCAACGCGCACCTGAACGAGGTGGCCCGCAGCGTCTCCGACGGCATCTATCAGGCCGGTGGGATCGCGCTGAATCTGCCGGTGGTGTCTCTCGGCGAGACGCAGGTGCGGCCGACCGCGATGCTGTGGCGCAACATGGCGGCGATGGCGATCGAGGAGATGCTGCGGGCGAACCCGATCGACGGGGTCGTGCTGCTCGGCGGCTGCGACAAGACGATCCCGTCGCTGCTGATGGCCGCGTCCTCGGTCGATCTGCCGGCCGTCGTCGTGCCGGGCGGCCCGATGCTCACCGGCACCTTCCGTGGCGTTCCCCTGGGCTGCGGCACCGACGTGTGGAAGCTGTCGGAAGAGGTGCGGGCGGGCACGCTGAGCGCGGCCGAGTTCACCCGGTCCGAGTCCTCGATGATCCGCAGCCGCGGGCACTGCAACACGATGGGCACGGCGTCGACGATGGGACTGCTGGCGGAGGTGCTCGGCATGACGCTGCCGGGCATCGCGGGCACCCCGGCGCCGGACAGCCGCCTCCTGGAGATGTCACACGAGACCGGCGTGCTCATCGTGGAGATGGTGCAGAAGGAGCGACGGCCGTCGGCCGTTCTGAGCCGGGGCTCGTTCCTGAACGCCATCGTGGCGCTGGCCGCCATCGGCGGGTCGACCAACGCGGTGGTGCACCTGCTCGCCATCGCCGGTCGGCTCGGCATCGAGCTGACGCAGGACGATTTCGACGCGGTCGGGTCGGAGGTGCCGCTGCTGGTCGATCTTCTGCCGGCCGGCCGGTTCCTGATGGACGACTTCTACCGGGCCGGCGGACTGCACGCGGTGCTCACCGAGATCCGCGATCTGCTCGATCCCTCGGCGCTGACGGTCACCGGAAGGCCGCTGACGGACTATCTGGAAACCGCTCTGGTGTACGACCGTGAAGTGATCCGGGCCCGGGAGGAGCCGCTGATCCCCGCCGCCGGCATCGCGGTGCTCTACGGAAACCTGGCCCCGGACGGGGCGGTCATCAAACCGGCCGCGGCGTCGCCCTCGCTCCTGCGACACCGGGGCCCGGCGGTCGTCTTCGACTCGGTGGAGGACCTGCACGCCCGCCTGGACGATCCGGACCTCGACGTGACGGCCGATTCGGTGCTCGTGCTGCGGGGTTGCGGCCCGAAGGGCTATCCGGGCATGCCCGAGGTGGCCAACATGCCGTTGCCGGCCAAGCTGCTCGAGCTCGGCGTGCGCGACATGGTGCGGATTTGCGACGGGCGGATGAGCGGGACGGCGTACGGCACGGTGGTCCTGCACGTCGCGCCGGAGGCGGCCGCGGGCGGGCCGCTGTCGCTGGTGCGGACCGGGGACATCATCGTGCTCGACGTGCCGGCCCGGCAGCTGTACGTCGACGTCCCCGACGCCGAGCTGCTGGCGCGGGCGCCGTCGGCGGCCACCGTCGAGGCGTTCGCCACCCCGAAGCGGGGGTGGGAGAAGCTCTACGTGGACACCGTCGGCCAGGCCAACACCGGGGCCGATCTCGACTTCCTCATCGGGTCGAGCGGGGATCGGGTGTCGCGCGAGTCGCACTGACCCCGTTGTCTGCTGAGCCCGGCTGGCGCGGCACCGGCCTGCGCTGGGCGGTCACTCCGGCCAGGATCAGGTCGACGCCGGCCACGAATTGGTCGCGGTCGTCGTGGGCCGGCAGCTGGCCCGCGACGGCCCGGATGAACGGGAACTCGGCGGCGTCCAGGCTCGCCCACTCGGACGCGATCGCGCCCAGGAACTCGGGCCGGTTCGTGCCCGGCGCCACCGCGCGGGCCAGCGCCGCGTTCTGCCCGGCCACGCCCAGGATGTAGTTGAGCAGCGCCGAGGCCCAGGTGAACTGGTCGGCCGGGGCCACGCCGAGCGCCTGGATCTGCCGCCCGACCCGCTCGAAGAGGCGCAGCATGACCGGCTGGACCGGCACGCGGGACAGCTGGGCGCCGGCCCACGGGTGCGCGTCGACGGCGTCGAAGACCCCCACGGCGAGCGCCCGGATGGCGTCCTCGGGCGTGTGCTCGGCCACCTCGGCCGCGATCGCGCCCGCCATCACCTGGCCGGTGGCCGCCGAGAGCAGCTCGTCCTTGTTCGCCACGTGCCAGTAGATCGCGCCGGCCCCGGTCCGGAGCCGCGCCGCGAGCGCCCGGAAGGTCAGCCCGCTCTCGCCGCCCTCGTCGAGCATCTCGATCGCCGCACCGACGATGCGCTCGGAGGAGAGCGCGTCCTCGCGCCGCTCTGTGTTCCGCGTCCTACCTGCCATGCACCCATCTTGACATGCACGGAACGCCGTTCCAAGCTGGTCTGGAACAACGTTCCACGGAGAGGGGTCCTCATCATGATCACGATCATCGGCGCCGGGCTGGGCGGCCTCACGCTCGCCCGCGTCCTGCACGTCCACGGCATCGCCGCCACCGTCTACGAGGCCGACGAGTCACCGGCCGCCCGCACCCAGGGCGGCCAGCTCGACATCCACGAGCACAACGGCCAGAAGGCCCTTCAGGACGCCGGCCTGTACGACGAGTTCCGCACCCTCATCCACGCCGGCGCCGAGGCGACGCGGGTCCTCGCCCACGACGGAACGGTCCTGCTCGACCAGCCCGACGACGGCACCGGCCACCGCCCCGAGATCCTCCGCGGCGACCTGCGGCGCATGCTGCTCGACTCCCTGCCCGAGGGCACCGTGCGGTGGGGCCACAAGGTCACCGGCGTCCACCCGCTGGCCGACGGCCGCCACGAGGTGACGTTCGCCGACGGCACGACGGTCACGGCCGAGGTGCTGGTCGGCGCGGACGGGGCCTGGTCCCGCGTACGCCCACTGCTCTCGGACGCCAAGCCCGAGTACTACGGAACATCGTTCGTCGAGACCTACCTGTACGACGCCGACGAGCGCCACCCGGCCGCCGCGAGGGCGGTCGGCGAGGGCGCACTGCTGGCCCCCGAACCGGGCCGGGGCATCCAGGCCCACCGCGAGGCGAACGGCGTGCTGCACACGTACGTGTCGCTGGCCCGCCCCCAGGAATGGTTCGCCGCCATCGACTTCACCGACGCCACCGAGGCCGCCGCCCGGGTGGCGGCCGAGTTCGAAGGCTGGGCGCCGGAGCTGACCGCCCTGATCACCGACGGCGAGACCCCGCCGGTGCTGCGCCCCATCTTCGCCCTGCCGGTCGGCCACCGCTGGCCCCGCATCCCCGGCGTCACCTTGCTGGGCGACGCCGCCCACCTGTCCCCGCCGAACGGCGAGGGAGCCAACCTGGCCATGTACGACGGCGCCGAGCTGGCCAAGGCCATCGCCACCCACCCCGGCGACGTGGAGGCCGCCCTCACCGAGTACGAGGCCGCACTGTTCCCCCGCTCCGAGGAGGAGGCCCTCGAAGCCGCCCGCGACTTCGAGATGGTGACCGGCGCCGGAACCCCGGGAAGCCTCGTAGCCCTGTTCAGCGCGCCCCAACCCTCCTGAGCCCCCGGGGTGGCGCCGAAGGCCATCGACGGGCAGCATGGCGGGGTGTTCGAGATCAACGCGCTCCCCCAGGCACGGAAGAAGGCTCAGGACCTGGCCGAGGCGGGCGACGCCGAGGGCGCGCGCGAGCTGCTCGAACAAGTCGTGGAGGGCAGCCGCGCAGCCCTGGCCGGCGGCGACCCGGAGCTGCTGGCGGCCATGCGCGACCTGGCCACGCTGCACTCCCGGGCCGGCGACCCGATGTCCGCCCGCCGCCTCTTGGAGGAGGCCCGGGCCGCAGGTCATCGGCTGGCCGCGACGGATCCACTCGCGGTCATGCTGGCGCACGACCTGGGCACCGTCGCCGAGGAGCTGGGCAACCGCCACGTGGCCCGCACCAGCTTCACCGAGGTCGCCACCCACGGCCCAGCGGCCCTGGGCCAGGAGCATTGGGTGGTGGAGCACGCCCGCGCCTACGTGGACGTTGCCATCGAGAAGGCCAGCCCCGAATGGCCCGACGCCCCGCCGCCGCAGATCGTCATCCCGGACGCGCCCCCACCGGCAGCCCCGATCTCAGCCCCACCCCAGAAACCGATCCCCCCACTGCCCACCCAGTACTCCCCACCAAGCGCGCCGCTGCCCACCTCCGGCGCCGCCCTCCCCACCGCCGGCGCCGCCGAGCGCACTCCCGGCGCCGCCCTTCCCACCGCCGGCGCCACCGAGCGCACTCCCGGCGCCGCTCTCCCCACCCCCGACGGGCCGGCGGAATCGGAGCGTTCGGCGGGGACTTCGAGCAGGAAGTCCTGGATCATCGCCTCGGCGGGAATCCTGGTCGGCTCGGTCATCGCGGCGACGGCGATCCTCGCCCGCCCCGGCGATCCGATGCCGTCGGCCGCCCCCACCGCCTCCGGAGCGGTCGCGCGGGTCGAGGCCGAGGCACCCCCCGCCGCCGTTCCACCCGCAGTCCCCTCGGCCGTGCCCACGACGGGCGCCACCACAACGACGACGGCGACCACCGCGCCGGCGACAAACCGGCCGCGCACGTCCTCGACGCCAGCAAGGCCGCCAGCGAAAACAATCGCCCCGACGACCGCGGCGGCGCCGGCGGCCAAGACCGCGACTCGCATCGTGGCGCCGGCCGACGGGAGCAAGGTGCCCTATCCGTTCGACGCGCGCTTCACGGTTTCCGCCGCTGATGTCAAAGCGACCGGCACCGTTCTCGCCGTGCTCGTCTGTGTGAACGGGCGGTGCTATCTCGACGGGAAGGTCGACATCGTCGAGGGCGCCGCCGCGCCGTACACGATCTATCTGGGGTCGACCAGGCCCGAAGGCACCGGCATCGCCTGGAGTCTTCGGGTCGATCGGCTGCCGGCCGCCACCTACTCCGCCCTGCTCGCCGAGCGGGAGGCTCGCTGGGCCGATGGTTCCTGGGGTGACAAGGGCACCACCCTGAGCCGTCTCAACCGCACGCCGGTCAGTGCCGTCTCCGTCATCAAGACAGGAGCTTGAGCAGCTCGTCGCGATCGGTCAGCACCTCGCGCAGGATGCGCCGCCCGGCCGCCAGCAGGTCGGCCACGGCGGTGGTGCTCAGGGCGTACATCACCAGGCCTTTGTCTCTGAACGACACCACCACGCCGGCCCGCCGGAGGACCGCCAGTTGCTGCGACAGGCCCGAGGCCTCGACGTCGATCTCGGACAGCAGGTCGCGCACCGGGCGCGGGCCGTCCTGCAGGAGTTCGAGGACGCGGATGCGGACCGGATGGCCGAGGACCCGGAACATCTCCGCTTTCGCCTGATACAGCGGCACCGACACGCGCACTCCATAAAGACCTAATTGCAAACAACTGCAACTTCTCCGGCGTACGTCCTGAGCTTCGTCTCACAGCGCGGCGCGGACCGGACAGCGAGTGCGACGAGGCATCGAAAAAGTCGGACATCATCGGGTCAGGCGACGACACTGTGGAGGGTCAGACATGGCGGAGATGGACGTGGCGCTCAAGGACGCGCTGCAGCTGGGCGGGGCGATCGGGGCGGCCGTCGTCGATCACGGCAGCGGCATGGCGCTGGGCACCGCGGGCGGCACCAACGATCTCGACGTGGCGGTGGCGGCCGCCGTCAACACCGAGGTGTTGCGGGCCAAGCTGCGCACCATGGACATGCTCGGCATCCAGGAGCGGATCGAGGACGTCCTCGTCACGCTGGACACGCAATATCACCTGATGCGGCCGGTGACCGGCCGCAACGGGCAGGGCCTGTTCATCTACCTGGTGCTGCGGCGGGACAACGCCAACCTGGCGATGGCCCGCCACAAGCTCCGGATCATCGAGCAGACGCTCGAGGTGTAAGGGTCAGGCAGCGGAGACGACGTCCTCCGGGTATGCGGTGCCGAGCTCGGAGAAGACGGCCGCGTTGAGCCGGAACGCCAGCTGGGCCTCGTCGATGGTGGTGGCCGCCTCCTCGCCGGTGAAGGGCAGCGCGTCCAGCCGCACCCGGTACGCGATCTTGTACGTGCGGGCGTCCTCGATGCCGTCGAACGAGTAGAACTGCGTGCCGGCGCGGCCCAGCGCGTACGTCTGGGCCACCGACTTGCCGACGAGCTGGCCGCCGCTGAGGTCGCCCAGATAGCGCACGTAGTGGTGGGCGATGAAGTGCGGTGCGCTTTCGTGCGCGAACGACCGTAAACGCTCAACGTATTGCACGGTGGCGGCCGCCGGCGCGATGTCCGTCTCCCACGCCGGGCCGTAGAGGTGGGCCAGGTCGGCTTCCAGCGTCTTCACGCGGAACAGGGCCGGATCGGCGAACGCGCGACCGTGCTCGTTCGCGCGCATGGCGACAGCGGCCGCTTCCAGCTCGCGATAGATGTAGAGGTACTGCGCGGTGAGGGCGGCGAAACCCTCACGGGACACCGATCCGGCCATCAGGCGCGAGATGAAGCTGCGGGTCTCGGCCTCACGGTGCTCGACCATGGTGGCGCGGCGGAGGCGGGCGGCGAAATCGCTCATGGGGTCACGTCCTTGGCGAGTGGGGTGGGCTTGCGGCGACGACGGGCGAACCGGAAGGCGAGGTAGAGCAGGGCAACGCCGATCACGGCGATCAGCGCCCACGGCCACGCCCACACGTTGGTGCTGCGGGCGACCGGCGGGAGTTTCTCGGCGAAATACACCGGCTGGACGTCGACATCGGCCGCCAGGCGCACGGTGGGCTGGACGCCGGTGATCTTCTCGGTGATCGTGATGGAGCCACCGGGCAGCAGCTCCGGGATGTCCATGGCGTCGGTCTGCGCGAGCTTCCAGCCGAACGGCCCGGTCACCTTCACCGAGCCGGTGCCGCTCAGCCGCAGGTTTCCGGCGTTTCGCACGAGATAGCGCACGGTCATCGAGCCGCCGTCGGCCGGGTTGGCCGACTGGCTGTACTCCATGCGGACGTTGTCGATGGTCAGCCGCGGGGCGACCGCGCCGGCCACGGTGAGGTAGACGCGGGACGCGACGCGCTGGTCGACCAGCACCTTCTGGCCGTCGGCGCCGGTCGTCTCCTGGGCGATGGAGGTGACCACCCCGCCGGCGTGGTCGCCGGGGGTCGCGTTGGCCGGCACGCTGACCGAGAACGGCACGTCGAGCCGGGTGTTGGCGGGCACCGTGTACTTCGAGGCGGCCAGGCCGATCCAGGATCCGACGTCGGTGGGCTTCTGCGCGGCCGCCAGAAGCGCGAACGACCCGTCCTGCGTGGTGTACGCGTCCGTTCCGTACACACTGAAGGTCAGCGGTTTGGTCGTGAGATTGGTGATGCCGACGTAGTCGGTGAGCCGCTCGCCGGGCGCGGCCCGCCGGATGATGTAGTCGCGGCCGTCCGGGCCCTTCGCGGTGGAGGGCTGCACGGACCAGCGCACGCCGTCCGCCTTCACCGCGGCCTGCGCGGGCGCCGGGGCCAGCACAAATAGAAGAACGGCGGCCAGCGCGCCTCGGACGATCATGTTGCTCCTTACGATGTACCAAGCCGGCCGGGGATAATTTCGGTATCCCCGGCCGGTCTCAGGCCCCGCCTGACGAAGAATCAGGCGAGCGTCAGGGTGAGAACCGCGCTGTACTCACCGGCCGCGCTGGACTCGGGCACGCCGAGCTCGAGCGCCGCACCGCAGGTGGAGCTGCCGAGGCTGCTCCCCGTCGCGGCCTTGCAGAGGGTGTGGCTGTCGCCCAGGCCGGAGCCGGGGGCAGCCGGGCTACCCGGGGTGACCGCGTTCTGCACGCCCGCCGCAGCCTGGAGGCTGCTGGTGGCGACGGAGGCGGTCGGCGTCCAACCGAGGTTGTTGGCCGGGATGGCGCCGCCGGCGGCCGACTTGAAGTCGGTCACCTGGCCGACCAGGTCCCAGCCGGAGTTGGTGCCACGCAGGTCGCTGACCGTGACCGCGTTCAGGTTTCCGGTCGCGGACTGGCCCGGCGTCGCCGCCGAGAGGGCCACCTGCGAGCCGGAGGAGGTCAGCGTGAGCGCGCCACCGGTGACCGCCGCCTTGATCGTCTGCGACGCCGAGTTGCCGCCCTGACCAGGGTCGGTCGGGTCGGTCGGGTCGGTCGGATCAGTCGGGTCGGTCGCCGAGGCGGAGGCCGACGCCGAGACCGGGTCGAGCGCCGTGCCGGCGGTGTAGAAACCGGCGAAGGCGCTGGCACCGGCGGCGGTGAGGGTGGCGCCCAGGTTCGAGAACTTGACGGCACCGCCCTCGACCGACGGGGCCGTGGTCACCAGGGTGGCGATCTCGGCCTGGTCGAGGTGCTGGTCGGTGGTGCCGTTGTTGGCCTCGAGGTCCACATCGGCCTTGAGCGAGCCGGTGCCGTCGCCGTCCACCACCAGGGTGGGGTTGGCCACGGTGATCTCGAACAGGTGGGCCGGGTAGGAGAAGACGACGGTGCCGCCGTACTTCACCTCGGCCGTGCCCGCGGCGGCGTCGTACGTGCCGCTCTTCGCCGCGAAACCGAACGTCCCGTCGGCGTTGCGGACGGCGCCGTTGCTCACCGCGATCGGCGGGGTGCCGTTGCCGGTGGAGACGTACGCCCGGAACGACGCCTTGAAGCCCCAGTCCAGGGTTCCACCGCCGACGCTGACCGGAGCGGCCAGGGCGGGAGCGGTGGCGGTCAGCGCGGCGGCCGCGCCGACGGTGATCGCACCGACCCAGAGCGCGACCCGCTTCGGGCCGTGGGTTGTGCCCATGAGAGTTCCTTCCATGGTTGGTTGCGCCCGCAGCAGCGAGCGTGGTTAGGGTAGCCTCACCTAAACTCATGATCAAAAGCAAGATCAAATTTCGCTGGGAGGCAAAGTGCGCATCGGCCGCGCCGCGGTGACGGTCACCGCCTCGGTCCTGCTCGCAACCCTCGGAATCGGCGCCCCCGCGCAGGCCGCGAAGCATCTTTCGGTCTCCAAGACCAAGGGCTTGAAGCGCGCCGGCGAGACCGTGACGGTCTCGGGCAGTGGCTACGACGTGACCAAGGGCATATACGTGGCGTTCTGTGTGGACAACGGCGCGGGCGTGATGCCCTCGCCCTGCGGCGGTGGGGCGGACATGTCCGGCGCCTCCGGCTCGTCCGCCTGGATCTCCTCCAACCCGCCCTCGTACGGCGAAGGCCTGGCCAAGCCGTACGGCAAGGGCGGCTCGTTCAAGGTGAGCATCAACGTCAGCCAGATGATCGGCGATGTCGACTGCGTGGTGAAGGGATGCGCGATCGTCACGCGCAACGACCACACCCGGACAAGCGACAGATCTCAGGATGTACGCATCCCCGTGCGCTTCGCGGCGCCCACGGCCAACACGCCCACGGCCAACGCGCCGGCCGCCACGGTGGCGCCCGCTCGCACATCCGGCGGTTCCACCTCGACCGGCTCCGGTTCCACCTCGACCGGCTCCGGCTCCGGCTCGACCGGCTCCGGCTCCGGCTCGACCGCGCCGGCCGGCGGCCAGAAGACGCCGGCCGGGCCGCCGAGCGTTCAGCTCGCGACCGCGGCCCCACCGGCCGCCACCACGGCCGTCGCGATGGACACCGTGGACTCGACCGCGCTCAACCGCACCAGCTCGGCCACCCCGCTCGGCCATTGGTGGGCCATCGGCGGGGCGTTCATCGCCGGCATGCTCGGCGCCGCGGTGATCGGCCGGCTCCGCCGCCGCCGGTCCCCCGCCGCCGTCGGCACTCCCGCCGGCGTCAAGGAGGAACTGTGATCCGCCGTACCACCGCCGCTGTTGCTCTGGCGGCTTTCCTGCTCACCGGCTGCACCTCGGTGAGCGAGGTCGGCGCCGAGCCGGCCGCCGCCGCGAACGGCTGCGGCGTCTCGACCGCCAAACTGGCCAGCGAGGATGTGACCCCGCTCGACCCCAAGCCCGTACCCAAGCTGCCGGTGACGGTCTCCTCGGCCGACGGCCGCAAGGTCACCGTGAAGAGCGCCGACCGCATCCTCGCGGTCAACCTCTACGGCTCGCTCGGCGAGCTCGTCTTCAGCCTCGGCCTCGGCTCCAATGTGGTCGGTCGTGACACCTCGACCACGTTCCCGTCCGCGGCCAAGCTCCCCTTGGTCACCCCGCAGGGCCACGACCTGTCGGCCGAGGCCATCCTCAAGCTCAACCCGACCGTGATCCTCGCCGACGACAGCATCGGCCCGGCGACCGCGCTCGCCCAGATCCGCGAGGCCGGCATCCCCGTCGTCATGATCGACGACCAGCAGACCATGGCCGGCGTACCCAAGCACATCCGCGCCGTCGCCGCCGCCCTCGGCGTTCCGGAGGCCGGCGAGCGCCTCGTCACCCGGGTCCAGTCCGAGATCGACGCGGCCAGGAAGACGGCACCCACCACAGGCAAGAAACTGAAAATTGCTTTCCTGTACGTCCGTGGCACCGCCGGCGTCTTCCTCATCGGCGGCAAGGACGCCGGTTCCGACGCGATGATCGAGGCGATCGGCGCCGAGGACGCGGGCTCGGCCGCCGGCCTGAAGAAGTTCCGCCCGTTGACGAGCGAGGGCCTGATCAACGCCGCCCCCGACGTCATCCTGGTCATGACCGAGGGCCTCAACTCGGTGAACGGCGTCGAGGGCCTCCTGAAGCTGCCGGGCGTCGCGCAGACCCCGGCCGGCGTCAACCGCCGCATCGTCGACATGGACGACGGCGTCCTGCTGAACTTCGGCGGCCGCACCGGCAAGGCCGTGGAGGCCCTGGCGAAGGCGGTCTACGGCCCATGCAGCTGACCACACCCCCGCAGTCGCCGTCCGTGCCGCCGAAATCGGCACGGACACCCCGCCTGCGGGTACCCGCCCACCTTCGCGGGCCGGCCCGCATCGGCCTGATCGGCGGCCTGGCCGTCGCCCTGATCGCGGTCTGCCTGCTGGCCGCCGGCCGCGGTCAGGTGCCCATCTCCCCGGCCGAGGTGGCCGGCTCGCTGCTGCACCGCCTCGGCCTCGACCTCGGCCCGACGCCGTCGGCCGTGCAGGGCGAGAACGCCCTCTGGCTGGTCCGTTTCCCCCGCGTCACGCTGGCCGTCGTCGTCGGCGCCTCCCTCGGCTGCGCGGGCGCCCTCATGCAGGGCGTCTTCGGCAACCCCCTCGCCGAACCGGGCGTCATCGGCGTCTCCTCGGGCGCCGCGGTCGGCGCCGCCGCCGCCATCGTCAGCGGCGTCACCGTCTTCGGCATCTGGACCACGGCGGCCGCCGCTTTCCTGGGCGGAATTCTGACAACCTTCATGGTGTACGCCATGAGCCGCGCCAACGGCCGCACGGAGGTCGTCACCCTGGTCCTCACCGGCGTGGCCGTCAACGCCACGGCCGGCGCCCTGCTGGGCCTGCTGATGTTCCTGACCGACGACGACGGCGTACGGGCAATCGCCTTCTGGCAGTTGGGCAGCCTGGCCCAGGCCACCTGGGGCGCCGTCTCGGTGGCGGCACCCTGCGCTCTCGCCGGCCTGGGCGTCTCCGTCGTGATCGCCCGCCGCCTGGACCTGCTGGCCCTGGGCGAGGCGCCCGCCCGCCACTTGGGCGTGGACACCGAACGCCTGCGCCTGATCGCCATCACCGCCACGGCCCTGCTGACGGCGTCGGCGGTGGCGTTCACCGGCATCATCAGCTTCGTCGGCCTGGTCGTCCCCCACCTGATCCGCATGGTCGCCGGCCCCGGCCACCGCGTGCTGATCCCGGCCAGCGCCCTCGGCGGCGCGGTGGTCGTGGTCCTGGGGGATCTGATAGCCCGCACGGCCATCGACTATCAGGAGCTTCCCCTCGGAGTGCTGACCGCGGTGGTCGGAGGCCCCGCCTTCTTCTGGTTGCTGCGCCGAACCCGAGCCAAGTCCGGAGGCTGGGGATGAAAGCGACAGGCATCGAGGTCATCCTGGGCGGCCGCAAGGTCGTCGACGGTGTCGGCCTGCACGCCGACCCGGGCGAGGTGGTGGCCCTGGTCGGCCCGAACGGCGCCGGCAAGTCCACATTGCTGGCGGCGCTGTCCGGCGATCTGCCCACTCCCGGGCGCATCGAGATCGCCGGGCGCGACCTGAGGTCGTACAGGCGAATCGATCTGGCCCGGCAGCGCGCCGTGCTGCCGCAGAGGTCGGCGCTGTCGTTCCCCTTCACCGTCGGCGAGGTGGTCCAGATGGGCCGGGCCCCGTGGGCGGGCCGCCCCGAGGCGTCCGAGGACGACGAGGCCGTGGCCGAGGCCATGCGGCGCACCGAGGTCACCGGTTTCGCCGACCGCCCGTTCCAGGCCCTTTCCGGCGGTGAGCAGGCGCGGGTCGCCCTGGCCCGGGTCCTGGCCCAGCGGACGCCGCTGCTCCTGCTGGACGAGCCCACTGCCGCGCTGGACCTGCGCCATCAGGAGCTGGTGCTCCAGGTCGCCCTGGAACGTTCCAGGGCCGGCGCCGCGGTGATAGTGGTCCTGCACGACCTGGGCTTGGCCGCCGCCTACGCCGACCGCGTCTACGTCCTGGCCGCCGGCAAGGTGAGAGCCGAGGGTCCACCCGCCGACATCTTCACCGAGGACCTCTTGACCGACGTCTACCAACACGACGTCGAGGTCCTCCCCCACCCCCGAACCGGCACTCCCCTGGTGGTCCCCCGCCGGTCCTGACCTCCACCGCCCGCGGCCCCATCCGTCCCGACCTCCTCCGCGCGCAGCCACCACCCGTCCCGACCCCCACCGCGCGCAGCCACCACCCGTCCCGACCCCCACCGCGCGCAGCCACCACCCGTCCCGACCCCCACCGCACGCAGCCACCACCCGTCCCGACCCCCACCGCACGCAGCCACCAAACCGTCCCGACCCCCACCGGAGGCGGCCCCCGTCGTGGGCCGCCTGCGGTGGATCTTCGACGCTCATGTGAGCCTTTTCTGGACTCCTTGTCATCGAAATGGACGTACCGATGGCCGTTTCCGATCGTCCACGCACGTTCGCTCACGATGAGGGCGTTCGAACCGGACACTCTTCGTCCACCCGATGTCCCGGAACTGGATGATGGATCGCTGGGAACGGATTCGGGGGTTGGTCATGCGGTCGGCTGTAGTCATCGGCGGTACAGGGTTGATCGGGCGGGCGGTGGCGCGCCGCCTGGTCTCGGCCGGATGGCGGGTCACTGTCACAGGACGGGACCCGGCACACATGCCCGCCGATCTGGAGGCGGCCGGCGTGCGGTTCCGGGCGGTCGACCGTGACGACGCGGCGGGGCTGGCGGCGGCGGTCGGGGGCGGGCTGGACTTCCTGCTCGACTGTGTCTGCTTCACGGGCGCCCAGGCGCGGCTACTGCTTCCGCTGCTCGGCGACGTCGGCTCGGCGGCCATGATCTCCAGCAAGGCGGTCTACGTCGACGCCGACGGCAATCACGTCAACTCGGCTTCCCCGCCCCGGTTCGATGCTCCGGTGACCGAGCGGCAGCCCACCATGAAGCCGGGCGACATGCCGTACAACTCCGCCGAGGGGTACGGCGCCAACAAGGTCGCCGCCGAGCACGTCCTTCTCGACAGCGGCCGGCCCGTGACAGTCCTGCGCCCGTCGAAGGTCCACGGCGAGGGCGCCACACCGCCCCGCGAATGGTATTTCGTGAAGCGCGCCGCGGACCGCCGCCCAGCGATCCTGCTGGCCGGCCACGGCCGGGGCGCCGACCACCCGTCTGCCGCGGTCAACATCGCCGCCCTGGCCGAGACCGTCGCGGAGCGGCCCGGCCGCCGCATCCTCAACGCGGCCGACCCCGACACCCCCGACGGCTTGGCGATCTCACGCGCGATCGCCGCCCTGACCGGCCACCAGTGGCGCGCGGTCCTCTTGAACGAGGACGCCCCACCCCACCTGGGCCGCCATCCCTGGCACACCCGCCCACCGATCGTCCTGGACACCAGCGCCGCCGAGGCCCTCGGCTACCGCCCACTCGGCACTTACTCCACCACGGTCACCCACGCCGTCACCCCGCTGCTCGACCAGCTCGCCCGAGACCCCGCCTGGACCCCACCGGGCATCGACGCCGAACTGACCGCGAGGTGGTTCGACTACGCAGCCGAGGACGACTGGCTCGACTCACAATGGCGCGTCAGTTCCACATGACGGCGTCCACCACCGAAGCGGACGAATCAGCAGATCTGACCCGTACGAAAATCACGTTGTCACCCATATTTCCACCCAAGCAAAGCGCCTTACCTTTTGCCGGCAGCTTTACCTTCTCCTCGCTCGAGAGCGCATTGGTGCTCAGACTTTCGACACATTGATCCTTTGACGGCGCCTCCGAGCTGTCCCAAACAGATCCATTTGTCCAAACGACCACCTCGAGCGCGGTGTCAGCGGCCCGGTAGCAAAGGTCAGCGAAGGCGCCATCAGCCGGGCGTGGCGGAGGATTTTCGAAACTGATGCAGACCTGGTCACCAATCCTCACCTTTCCGCTCCACTGAACGTCAGCTCCTTGCCCAGGGTTGGCCACGCCCGGCGAGGCGCCGCCGGAAGGCCCCGTACCCGTCGGGCCGCCCGAAGGACTGGGTGCCGGCGGCACGCTCGAGGGCTCGCTGCTGGGCGTACGTTCCGAGGGCACGGTGCCGAGCGGCAATGCCTGCGGCTGGGCACTGATGCGCCCGAGCAGGAAGACGACCGCGAGAACCAGCACGATCAGAATCGCGAGAAGGGCCCAGACGACTACCGGAATCCTTCGTTTCGGATAGGGAATCGGCCGCGGATCAGCCAGAACAGCGCCATGGCCCGCCGATTGCGACGGAGCGTAAAGCTCGGCCGGAGGACGCCACAGCGGGGGCTCCACGGGATTTGCAGGTTGCAATGCGGAATCCCGTACGTCCTGATTATCGCCAGTCGGCTGTGGTGGATCGCTGGGATCTCTCCGCTGGGAACGATAGTCCGCCATGGCTCAGGATCCTAAGTGGTCAGGTGCACGCCACCGTCACACACTCAGGCGAATCAGTAATCCGTTCGTACCCGTCAGTTCGCGTCTTACGCCGTTGGCCCGGCGCCGAAAAGATCATTAGCCGAAACGAATTCGGCCGCCAGTGGCTCACCTTCCGGGCAACGGAAACGCGGCGGCATGGATCCGCGAGGCCGGCCAGGGCCCAACCAGCCTTGATCGCATCGGAACGCCGGCCGGCGGGAACCACGGAAGCCATGATTCAGCGGCGTGAGGATTTCGCGGCTCGGCGGGCGGGTTTGGCGCGCTCGTGGTTGGTGATGGGGCTTCGAGGGCCGGGGGCGGACCGGCGGGAGGTGGGGCGGGGACGGGCTTCCGGGTGAGGGAAGACGAACTTCTTGAACGCCCACAACCGGAAGACCATGGCGATCAAGGTGCCGAGGATGATGCCGCTGACGAAGTCGGCTATCTCCTGGGCCGGGCGGCTCACGTCGGGGACGCGCATGTGCAGGACGTAGCGGGATACGCCCAGCGGGATCAGGTTGAGGACGATGCCCACGGCGCTGACGGCGAAGAACAGAGCGGCCTCGTGATGCTGCTCGCGGCCGCCCCTGGTGCGGAACGACCACTCGCGGTTCAGCAGGTACGACAGGATCGTGCTGAGCAGCGTGGCGATGGCCAGGGCGGTGACCGGCTTCTCGTGCAGGACGGTCAGCTTCAAGGCGTAGTTGATGAAGGTTGTCGCCAGGAAGCAGACGCCGCCGACCATCAGGAACTTGGCCGCTTCGTGGTGCTTGCTCCACAACCGGGTGAGCCACATTCCCGCGATCTTAGGCCAATGACCCAAATCGCCCACTCTCGATCGCGGTGATCGGGCGAACTCCGAGAGCGGCCGGCACTCGTTTCCGGCGCGGGTAGCGTCGAGTGCGGCGGTCGGTTCTTGCGGACCGGTCGCCGCTGCGGTCGGTCGCCGAGGAAGACGTGGAAGCTGAGCTGGAGGCGGTTGAACTCGTCCGGCGGGTGACCGCCCCGGACGTCAGTTCGGAAACGCTCGATCGACTGGAGCGGGCGGCCGACACCATGGCGATCGCGTGCGCCACGACGCCGCCAGCGCGGTTGCTGCCCCGGGTCCGGCGCCATCTCGACTACGTGGGCACGCTTGTGGACGCCCGCAAGACACTCGACCAGCATCGGCAACTGCTGGTCGTTGGCGCCTGGTTCGCCCTGCTCCGCGCCACGCTGCACATCGACTTGCGCCAAAGAGCCGCTGCCGATGCCTACCTGGCCACCGCGGCCGGGCTGGCCGGTCAGACGGACACGCCGAGATCGCGCCTGGTGCCTCGAGACCTGGGCATGGGACGTGCTGACCGCCGGCGACTTCCAGCAGGCGATCGCGCTGTCCCAACAGGCTCAGTCGATGGCGCCGGCCCACGGCTCGGCGATCGTCCAAGCGGTCGCGCAGGAGGGCCGGGCCTGGGCACGACTCGGCGACCGGCAGCAAACTCGACGTGCCCTCGACCGCATGGCGTCGGCGCAGCTGGACCACGGCCTGGCGCTGCTGGCCGGCGGGAAGCCCGACGAAGCGGCGGACGCGGCAACCCGGGCGATCATTTCGGGCCGGTAGCGGACAGGCGGACACGCAGGCATGACCCGGATCCCACTCATGGCCTCAGATCTGTAGTGCCTCCCCACGCCCCAGCAAGGAGGCAGCCAGTCCACGAGGCGCACCGCCTACTTTCGGTTGTAGAGGCGCATGGTTATGGCTCCGAAGATGACCACCAAGGCGGCGCTGGCCAGCAACGTCCACATGATCTCGGGCATGTCGGGGGTGCCGGACATGATCGAGCGGATGGCGGAGACCAGGTGGGTGATGGGGTTGACCTTCACGAACGCCTGTAGCCAGCCGGGCATCGTCGACGGCTCGACGAAGACGTTGCTCAGGAACGTCAAAGGGAACAGGACCAGCATGCTGACGCCCATCACCGATTTCTCGGAGCGCAGCAGCAAGCCGAACATGGTCCAGATCCAGGAGAAGGCGAACGAGAAGACGACCAGCAGGCCGATGCCGCCCAGTACGCCCATCACGCCGCCGTCGGGGCGGAAGCCGAGGATCAGGCCGACCACCATGATCGTGGTGGCGGCCAGGATGTAGCGCAGGACGTCGCCGAAGATCATGCCGACCAGGGCGGCCGGGCGCCACACCGGCAGGGTGCGGAAGCGGTCGAAGACGCCCTTCTCGATGTCGGTGTTGAGGCCCACGCCGGTGTACATCGTGATCATGACGACGCTGGTGACCATGATGCCGGGGAGGAAGAACTGCAGGTATTCGCTGGTGGAGCCGGCCAGCGCGCCGCCGAACAGGTACGTGAACATCAGCGTCATGATGATCGGGAACGCCGTCACGTCGAAGAGCTGCTCGGGGACGTGCTTGATCTTCAGGATCGCGCGCCAGCCGAAGGTGAGCGAGGCGGCCAGGGCGCTGGGGCGGGTGGGCGCGGCGCTGCGGGACAGCACGGCGCTGAACGTGTCAGTGGAAGGTGTGTACGTGGATGTGGTGGTCATGCCGGCACCGCCTGGGAAGAGGTCAGAGCCAGGAAGACCTCGTCGAGGCTCGGCTGGCCCAGGGAGAAGTCGTCCACGATGATGCCGGCCTCGGCCAGCCGGGCCAGCGCCCGCGAAGCCTGCGCGGCCGCACCCTGGGAGGAGCCGTCGGCCCGCGCCGTCAGCGCGACCGGATCGGCCTCGAGCTGCACGACCGTGCCCAGTTCCTCGGACAGGACCCGCTCGGCCTCCGGCCGCTGGGCGGCGTCGCGCAGGCGGACGTGGACCGTGCCGGCGCCGATCGACGACTTCAGCTCGCCGGGCGTGCCCTCGGCGATCACCTTGCCGTGGTCGATCACCGCGATGCGGCCGGCCAGCTGGTCCGCCTCGTCGAGGTATTGCGTGGTCAGCAGCACCGTCGTGCCGTTGGCGACCACGATCCGGATGATGTCCCACACCTGGTTGCGGCTGCGCGGGTCGAGCCCCGTGGTCGGCTCGTCGAGGAAGAGGAGGTCGGGCGTGTTGAGGATGCTGGCCGCGATGTCGATGCGCCGCCGCATGCCGCCCGAGTATTTCTTGATCTGACGGTCGGCCGCGTCGGTCAGCCCGAACGCCGCCAGCAACTGGGCGGCCCGGTCGCGGGCCGCGCTCTTGCGGTGCCCGAGCAGGCGGGCCAGCAGGACGAGGTTTTCGGTGCCGGTGAGGTCTTCGTCGACCGACGCGTATTGCCCGGTGAGGCTGACCCGGCTGCGCACCGCGTCGGCGTCGCGGACCACGTCGTGGCCGAAGACCCGGGCGGTGCCCCCATCGGGACGCAGGAGCGTCGCCAACATGCGTACCACCGTGGTCTTGCCTGCTCCGTTGGGCCCGAGAAGGCCGTAGACCGTGCCCGCGGGCACGGTCAGGTCGACGCCGTCGACCGCGCGGTTGTCGCCGAAGGTCTTCACCAGACCCGTGGTTTCGATCGCCGGTGGGTTCATGCCCGCCATGGTGCCTTAGGGGTGTGACATTTTTCTCTCCCGGAGGCGTACGGTGACTCCAAGGAGTGGCCCTGGAGAGTGGCAATGGAGCTGCGAACCCGCCTGTTGATTCTGCGATGCGACTTCCTGCTGCGCCGCGCCAACCACAAGCGGCGCCGGCGGCTGGCCGCCGAGCTCGCCATGTACCGCGGTCATGACGAGCTCAACGACCTGCACGCGCTGCTGGACACCTATCCGGACGGGCTGACCCACGAGATCCGGGAGATCCTCCACCAGCAGGCGGTCAGGCGCGCGCGATGAGCACCGGGCACTCGGCCCGTTGCAGCAGGCGGGTGCCGACCGGGCCGAGCAGCGCGCCCTGCTGGCGGGCGCCGGCCACCACCAGCTGAGCCTCGCGGCATTGCTGCAGCAGGACCCTGTCGGGCTTGCCGCCGATCACCTCGCGGGTGGCCCGCACCTGCGGATATTTCTCGCGCCACGGGTCGAGCTGAAGATCGATCTCGGCGCCCAGCGCCTCCGCGGCCGGCGACGGCCCGCCGTCCCGCACGGTGACCGCGATCAGCGGCGCCCCGCGCATGGCCGCCTCCTCGAAGGCCCGTCCGATGATCGTGGAAGCGTCGGGGTCGCTGTTGACGCCGACCACCACCGGGCGGTCGGCCGGCACCTCGCCGCCGCGCACCACCACCACGCAGCAGTGCGCCTGAGTGGCGACCTGGCTGCACACCGATCCGTGCGCCTGCCCGAAGAAGCCGCGGTCGCCGTGGCTGCCGAGGACGACCAGCGCCGCCTCCTCGGACGCGTGGACCAGCACCGGAACGGCGTATCCGGGCAGCGCGACCCCTCGCACCGAAACCCCCGGGGCGACGGCCCGGGCCTGCATCACCGCCGTGTGCACCACGGAAGCGTCGGCGTCGGCCGGCTGGGCGTCGAACGAGAAGGAGTCCGTGCGGTGGCGGGCGATCAGCACCCGCAGCTCCGCCTGGCGCATCCTCGCCTCGCCGGCGGCCCACCGCACCGCCGCCATGGAACCGGCCGACCCGTCGACGCCGACCACTACCCTCGTTTTGATCATGGCGTGTCCCTCCTCCATCAAGGAAAGACCCATCGGGAGGGGGTAATCAAGACGCTGTTCAGGTGGCGATAGCCTGGCCCGCATGATCATCGTTGCGAACGTCCTGGTCGCGCTCGTCGCGCTGATCCACATCTACATCCTGGTGCTGGAGATGTTCCTCTGGACGAGCCCGCGCGGGCGCGCGGCGTTCGGGACCACGCCGGAGTTCGCCGAGCAGACGAAGACGCTCGGCGCGAACCAGGGCCTCTACAACGGCTTCCTCGCGGCCGGCCTGATCTGGGGCCTGATCGACGGCGCCGACGCTATCAAGATCTTCTTCCTGGTCTGCGTGGCCGTCGCGGGCGTGTTCGGCGCGGCCACGGCCAGCCGGCGGATCATCTACGTGCAGACGCTTCCCGCCGTGCTGGCCCTGGCCGCTGTGCTGATCAAATAATCAGTCTTCCACCCGGAATCCGATCTTCAGCCGAACCTGATAGTGCGCGACCTCCCCGTCGACCACCTGGCCGCGGATCTCCTGCGTCTCGAACCACTCGATGTTGCGCACGGTCTGGTTGGCCTTGGAGATGGCCGTGCGGATCGCGTCGTCGACGCTGGTCGGGCTGCTGCCGACGACTTCGCTGAGGCGGTACACGTGGTTGGTCATGCGCCTCAGCTTCCGCTCACCGTTCCGGTCAGCACAAGGTCGGGCGTCACGTGCAGCTCGACCGACTCGTCCGGCTCGGCCAGCGTGTCGGTGATCGTCGGGACGACGAGCGAGCCCGTTTCCGAGCCCGGCTCGAAGACCGCCCAGGGCAGCGCCGGCGTCGAGGAGAGCGGCCGCGACGGTTCCGGTTCCTCCCAGGCCACGTCCATGAACCAGACCGGGTCGACGTCGGTGCTGGAGAGCTCGGCCCCGGCCGGCGGTTCCGGCGCCGCGCCGACGTAATAGGCGGACTCGACCGGCGCCGACAATCGCAGTTCCCAGCTCAGGGTCTCGCCCTCGGCTTTGCGCACCGATGTCACGGCCGCGCTGACCGCCGGTTCCGGATCGTCGTTCTCGACCGTTATGCCGCCGATGTAGTCGCGGATCTGGAAGCCCCGCTCGGCTTTCGCGAGCAGATATTGGCCCTCCCCTTCCCCGTACATCTCGTCGCCCTCGACCCGGAACGGCACGGTCAGCGAGCGGTCGACGGTGACCAGCCAGGTCTTCGTCACCTCATAGGTGACCGCGTCGAGCAGGAAGAACCGCACCTGCCCCTTTCCACGTCCTTCCACCGTCACCGGCACCTGATAGGTCTTCACCCCCGAGTCGCCCTCGTCGACAGTCAGATTTCCGATGTCCAGTTGCGGCAGGTTCGGGGTTCCGGTGGGCGGGGTCCCTTTGCCGTACGCCCACGCGTCGAGCACGAACGCCGGCCCGGATCCCGAGAATTCGAGCGCCTTCACGTTCAGGCGCGGAATCGGCAACCGAACCTCCTGACCCCAGTACGAGGTCGTCAATTCAGTTCCAGGCAGACCATTCAGCCGTACGTCTCCGAGCCGCACCCGGCGGCCGTCGGCCGCGACCGCCGTCACGCCGAAGGACGTGCCGCTCGTGTTCGGCGGAACGATCACCCGGAGAGCCAGCGTGCCGCTGTCCACCCGCACCGGCCGCGGCAGCACGGCGCGTTGCGCCGCCCCGGACAGCGACACCGCGTAGCGGCCCGGCTCGGGCACGATCGGCCCGAACGTCGTGAAGTGCCCGATCCGCGAGTCGATGTCCTCCGGATCGAGGCACGAGCGGGCGGCCACGTCGGTGACCTGCTCACAGATCCGGACGCCCTTGACGTCCGGTCCCGGGATCAGCACCGGGCTGCGCTGCCCGCCGAGCGCGTGGCTGAGCACCCGGGCCGGGTCGGCCGAGGGCGCCCGCACCCCGCTCCCGTCGAGCAGCGGCAGCACCCGGTCGTCGTCCTGGACGAACAGCCGCGCCGCGGCCGCGATGTAGGTGGCTCCCGCCTTCTGCTGCTGCGCCGCCGTCAGCCGGGTCGGCGTGCCCGGCGAGCACACCGCGTCCGGCTCGTCACCGCTGTAGAAGTCGTCCCACGCCGGCGCCGCCGCCTGTCCCGGCGTCCATTCCGTGTTGAAGAAGTTGTGGTTCGCCCCGATCATGTAGAGCGCGCTGTGCACCGCTTTCCCGCGGCTGACGCCCCGGGTCTCGTCCACGTACATCTGCCCCTGCAGGTCGAAGACGTCACCGTCGCAGCCGGGCAGGATCGTCGCCGACGGCACGTCCGGCACCGGGTTGTGCCCGAACAGCGTCGGCCCGATGAGCAGCAGCCCGCGAATGGTCCACCGCTTGTCGGCCGCCATCGCGGCCCGGCTGACCCCTTCGCCACCGCGCGAGTGCCCGACGAGATAGACCTTCGAGAGATCCACCCGGCGATCCTTGGCCAGCAGCGCGAGGTGGTGGCGCACCAGTTCGGCACGGGCCTGCGCCCCACCGTCCTCACTCGCCCAGTCCTGCCCGTTGATGCCGTTGGCCGAGATGGAGACGGTCACATATCCCTGCGAGGCGAGCAGTTCCTGCGCCTGGAGATAGCCGCGGTAGCTGGGAATCGGCAATGTCCCTTCCGGGCACGGCCATTCCTGCGGAACTTCCTCGCTGTTTCCCTGATAGCAGACCGAGTGCCGGCCGTGCAGGAAGAGCGCGAGGGGCCGTTTCCCGGTCGCGCCGACCGGCGCCACGACGACGGCCTTGGTCTCGACCGGCGCGGGATATTCGAGCTTGACCGGAGCCACGTCGTATTCCGAGGTGGCCGTCCGATAGGGCCCCGGCACACCGGGGTCGACACCACCGGAGGGGGACTGCGGCGGGACGACGGTTTTCTGCGAGCGGCGTGGCGCAGGCTGAGCGTCGAGTCTCTTACCGGCGGCCCGCACGGAAAGTTCGCCGACCGGAGCACCGGTGGCCAGGGAGAAGGTCCGCCCGTCCGGATGCGGTTTCGCCTTTCCGAGCAGCCGGTCGCCCGACCAGAATTCGACCGCCGCGTCGCCCATCGGCACCCGTTTCGCGGCCGTCCAGGTGAGCTTTCCGTCCACCACGGACCAGCCACCGCCCGGGTCCGTGGCCGTCGGTGGCGCGGCGACCGCGCTCCCGGCGATACCTACGACAAGTGTCACGGCGACCGCCGCCGCCGTCAGTAGTCTTCGCATGCAAGTCTGTCTATCTCACACCCGCAACCAGCTCGAAGATCGTCGAATCATGGCACCATGACACGATGGCTGAGGCGACGACGCGTACGGCATATCGGACCTGCCCGCTCTGCGAGGCCGCCTGCGGCCTGGAGCTCACCATCGCCGCCGACCGGGTCGTGGCGGCCCGCGGCGACCGTGACCACGTCTTCAGCCACGGCTTCGTCTGTCCCAAGGGCGCGACGTTCGGCCAGCTCACCGACGATCCTGACCGGCTGCGCCGCCCACTGGTGCGCCGCGACGGCCGCCACGTCGAGGTGAGCTGGGAGGAGGCGTTCGCCGAGGTCGAAAAGGTTCTCGGGCCGGTCCTTCAGTCGTACGGCCGGGACGCCGTCGCCCTTTATCTCGGCAACCCGAACGTGCACACCATGGCCGGCGGGCTCTACGTGACCCCGCTGGTCAAGGCGCTCGGCTCGAAGAACACGTTCTCGGCCAGCACGGTCGACCAGATGCCCAAGCACGTGTCCTGCGGCTATCTGTACGGCAATCCCCTGGCCATCCCGGTGCCCGACATCGACCGCACCGACCTGCTGCTCATCCTGGGCGCCAACCCGTGGGAGTCGAACGGCAGCCTGGCCACGGCGGCCGACTTCCCGGGCCGGCTGCGGGCGATCCAGCAGCGCGGCGGCCGTTTCATCGTGGTCGACCCACGGCGCACCCGCACGGCCGAGAACGCCGACGAGCATTTGTTCGTCCGGCCCGGCACCGACGCGTTCCTGCTCTTCGGCATCGTGCACACCCTGTTCGCCGAGGAGCTCACCGACGTGGGTCCCCACATCTCAGGCGTCGAGGGGGTACGTCTCCTCGCGCGCGACTTCCCACCCGAGGCCGTCGCGGCCGCGTGCGGCGTGCCGGCCGACCGGATCGTCCGGCTGGCCCGCGAGCTGGCCGCGGCGCCGAGCGCCGCCGTGTACGGGCGGATCGGCACGTGCACGGTCGAGTTCGGCACGCTGACCAGCTGGCTCATCGACGTGGTGAACGTGCTGACCGGCAACCTCGACAAGCCCGGCGGGGTGATGTTCCCGCTGGCCGCGCACACCCGCAAGCAGAGCCGCCCCGGCGGTAAAGGTTTCCGGGTCGGCCGCTGGCACAGCCGGGTGCGGGGACTGCCCGAGGTCAAGGGCGAGCTGCCGGTGGCGGCGCTGGCCGACGAGATCGAGACGCCGGGCGAGGGTCAGGTCCGCGCGTTCGTCACGGTCGCCGGCAACCCGGTGCTGTCCACGCCGAACAGCGGCCGGCTCGACCGGGCCCTGTCCGGGCTCGACTTCATGGTCAGCGTCGATCCCTATCTGAACGAGACGACCCGGCACGCCGACGTGATCCTGCCGCCGACCGATCCGGCACGGAAGGGCCACTACGACTTCTCGTTCCTGGCCCTCGCGGTGCGCAACTTCGCCGCGTACTCCCCGGCCGCGCTGCCGGCCGACCCGGGCAGTCTGGACGAGTGCGACATCCTGGCCCGGCTCACCTCGATCATCGCGGGCCGCGACACCGATCCGGCCGTCGTGCACGAGCAGATGCTGGCCGCCCTCCTCGAAAAGGCGGCCGGTCCGCTCGGGCGGGAGGCGGCCGACCTGCGGGCCGAGGTCACCGGTGATCATCCGGCCGAGCGCCTGCTCGACGTGGCGGTGCGCACCGGCGCCTACGGCGACCTGTTCGGCGTACAACCGAAGGGTTTGACCCTCCAAAAGCTCCTGGAGAGCCCGCACGGGGTCGATCTCGGACCGTTGGAGCCACGGATCCCCGAAGTGTTGCGGACGGCCAGCGGCACGGTCGAGCTGTGCCCGGAGCCGCTCGTGGCCGACACCGCGCGCCTCCGGGTGGCGCTGGAGCGGCGCCCGGACGAGCTCGTGCTGATCGGGCGGCGGCATCTGCGGTCGAACAACAGCTGGATGCACAACGTGCCGGCGCTGGTGAAAGGCCGCGACCGGTGCACGTTGCAGGTCAATCCGGCCGACGCCACCCGGCTGGCGATCAAGGAGGGTGATGAGGCTCAGGTGACGTCACGCGCCGGTCTGCTGCGCGCGACGGTCGAGGTCACCGACCGGGTGATGCCGGGGGTGGTGAGCCTGCCGCACGGCTGGGGCCACGGTGTGCCGGGCACGCGGATGCGGGTGGCGGCCGACCATCCGGGGGTGAACTCGAACCTGCTCACCGACGAGCTGACGATCGATCCGCTGTCGGGCAACAGCGTGCTCAACGGGATTCCGGTACAGGTTTCCGCCAGCGGATCTCGGTGATCGCGCGGCCGGCGACCCGGGTGACCTCGGCCGTGGCGCCGTCGATGTCGACCGTCTCGCCGGGCGCGGTCGGGATGTGCCCGAGCTTGGCCAGCACGAGCCCGGCCACCGTCGTGTAGTCGGCGTCCCCGAGGCGCTCGATGTCGATGCCGACGTCGGGCAGGTCGTGGATGGGGAAGGTGCCGGGCATGAGCAGCGCGCCGTCGTCCTCACGCACCACCGACTGGACGTCGCGGTCGGTCTCGTCGTAGATCTCGCCGACGACCTCCTCGACCAGATCCTCCATCGTCACGATGCCGTCGATGGCGCCCCGCTCGTCGACGACCATGGCGAACTGCTGGCGCTGGGCGCGCAGCTGCATCATCGCGTCGGAGACCTTGAGGCTCTCGGGCAGGAAGAGCGCGTCGAACATGTGGTCCCGCACGGGACCCGAGGCGTCGATCAGGTCACGCAGATGGGTCACGCCGAGCACGTCGTCCAGGCCCATCGGCCCGGTCACCGGCGCCCGGGAGTGCCCGCCCGCGACGAGCCGGGCCAGCGCCTCGTGGGCGGGCATGCCGGCCGGGACGACCAGGACGTCGCGGCGGGGAACGAGGATCTCGCGCAGCACCCGGTCGGCGATCTCGAAGGCCCCGCTGATGATCGTGCGCTGCTCCGGGGTGAACTCCTGCTGCTGGGTGACCAGGTCGCGGATCTCCTCGGTCGTGACCTCTTCGCGTGTCGCGTTGGGGTCGACGCCGGTCAGGCGTACCAGAAGGTCTGTTGATTTGCCCAGAAGCCACACCACCGGGCGCGACAGTCCCGACAGCACGTCGAGCGGCCGGGCCACCATCAGCGCCCAGCCCTCGGCCCGCTGCATCGCGATCCGCTTCGGGGCCAGCTCGCCGACGACCAGGGTGAAGAAGGTCAGCACGATGGTGACCAGCACGATCGACACCGGCTCGGCCGCGCTGCCCAGGAAACTCAGCGGATCGGTCAGCGGCTTGGCCAGCGACACCGCGGCCGACGCCGAGGCCAGGAAACCGGCCAGGGTGATGCCGATCTGGATCGTGGCCAGGAACCGGTTCGGGTCGCGGGCCAGCTTGGCCAGCGTGGCGCCGGTGCGCGACTTGCGCTCCAGGCGCTGCAACTGGCTGTCCCGCAGCGAGATCAGCGCCATCTCGCTGCCGGAGAACGCGGCGTTGAGCAGCACCAGGAAAACGACCAGGACGATCTGCCATCCGTAGCTGCCCATGCCCGACTCCTCAGGACGCCGGCCGGTAGATGTCCGGCTCCAGATAGATCACCTTTGCCGAGGGTACGGCAGCGCGGACCCGCGCCTCGGCGTCGTCGATGGTCGCGGCGATGTCGCGGCCCTCGTCCTCCGCCCCGATACCGATCTTGGCGGCCAGCAGGAGCTCGTCCGGGCCGAGGTGCATGGTCCGCAGGTGGATCACCTGGTCGACGCCGGGCGAGGAGAGCAGCGCCGTCTCGATCGCGGTGATCTGCTCGGGCACGGCCGACTCGCCGATGATCAGACTTTTGGTCTCGGTGGCCAGCAGCACGGCCACGGTCACCAGCAGCAAGCCGATGCACAGGGTGGCGATGCCGTCGAAGACGCCGTTGCCGGTGGCCACGCTCAACCCGACGCCGAGCAGCGCGAACAGCAGGCCGATGAGGGCGCCGCTGTCCTCGAGCAGGATCACCGGCAGCTCGGGGTTGCGGGTGCGCTTGATGAAGGCGAGCCAGTCCCGTTTGCCGCGGGTGCGGTTGGCCTCGCCGACCGCGGTGCGCAGCGCGTAGCCCTCGAGCGCGGCCGCGATCACCAGCACGATGACGGCGACGATCGGCGATTCCAGCGGATGCGGGTCCCGGATCTTGTGATAGCCCTCGTAGACCGCGTACAGGCCGCCCAGGCTGAACAGGATGATCGCCACCAGGAAGGCGTAGACGTACCGTTCCCGGGCGTAACCGAACGGGTGCAGCGCCGAGGCCGGCCGTTGGGCCCGGCGCCCGCCGATCAGCAGCAGCACCTGGTTGGCCGAGTCGGCCACCGAGTGCACGCCCTCGGCCAGCATCGAGGCCGACCCGGTGATCGCGGCGGCGATGAACTTCGACACGCCGATCGTGAGGTTCGCGCCGAGCGCGGTGATCACGGCCCGGGTGCTGCCCTCTGTCGCCATGATCGTCAGTCTTTCAGGAGTTCCCGGTCTTGGGGCAGGCGTCGCTCCAGCTCGTCGATGAGCAGGTGCAGGCGGGCCAGCTGCTCCTGCAGCGGTGGCTCGGACGCCTTGGCACCCCGGTTCTCGTCGTGGGCCTCCTGCAGGGCGGTCAGCACCACGCCGACGAGCAGGTTCGTGAGGAGATAACAGGCGGCGACCATGTACGACACGTAGTAGAGCACCGCCCACTCGGTCACCTCACGCCCGGCCTGCAACGTGTCGGTGATGCCGTCCAGCGACAGCAGCAGGAACAGCGTCAGCATGGCCTGCCCGACCGTGCCGTACCGCTCCGGGTAGGCCTCGCCGAACATCATCCAGCCCAGGATCGCGTACCCGTAGAGCAGAATCACCGTGACCAGCAGGAAGCTGCCGAGCCCGGGCAGGCTGCGCCGGATGCCGATCAGGATGACGCGCAGGCTCGGGAAGAACCGGAACGTGCGCACGATCCGCGCCAGCCGCAACAGCCTCAGCAGCGTCACGTTCTCCCGCACACCCGGCAGCAGCGGCGCGGCCACGATCACCACATCGAACAGGTTCCACCGGTCGCGGAAGAACGCCTTTCCGGCGGCCCCGAACCGGATGAGCAGCTCCACGACGAAGTACGCCACGCAGGCGTACTCGATCGCGTGCAGGACCGGCCCGGCCGCCGCGACCACCGGATCGTACGTCTCGAGGCCGAGCGTGATCGCGTTGATCACGATGGCGGCGAAGCCGGCGAGATTGAACCACGACGCCGCCACCAGACGGCTGCAGAAAAGGGCGGTGCGCGTCATCGCGGGAGAGCGTATCGCCTCGCTCAGCAGTGCCAGACGATCGGGCGGGTGATAGTTTCGCCGGCCTGCTCACCGGCTATGACGGTACCGTCGGCGCTGATTCCGGTGGCCACGTCGTAGTCGCGGCCGGCGCTCAGGTGCGGCAGGCGACGGGTCGACAGAGTGGCTTCCCGGTACGGCGGAGCGGGCTCCGTCTTGGTGGTGACTCCCGCCACGACACCTGTCCGGGTGATGCCGGAAGCCGCCATGCCGGGCACGGGCTGCGCGGGTTTGCCGTCCATCCGCCAGCGGACGGTGGGGCCGGTCGCGTTCGGGCCCATGCGCGGGGACGCGATGACACCCTCGGTGGTGGACGGTCCGGAGGTGCCGACGATCCAGTCGCCGGCGATCGCCGTCGCGCTGCCCTCGCCGGTGCCGGGCAACGGGCCACCCTCGACCGTGGACTTCCACGCGTACGGCTTGCCGTCCGCATAGCCGACGATCAGCTCCTCGTCGCCGATGCCGAAGGCGCCGGCCGCACCGGGAGCGTCCAGCAGGTGCACCTTGAGGGGATCGGCGGCGGGCCAGAACGCCGCCTGGCTCGACCCGTGAGGATCCAGAACCACGCCGACGATGTCGCCCCGTTCGTTGATCCCGTAGGCGGTGGCGTCCTTGCCGGCCGGCACGGGCAGGACGCGGACCTCGCCGTTCGTCCACGCCCACGCGACCTGCCGCTCGCCGCGGGTGACCCCGCCGACGACCGTGCCGCCGTCGTTGACACCCATCGGGGTGGGCCCGAAGCCGGTGATGCCCAGGTCTTTCAGCCGCCCGTCGTCCCAGAGCAGCGCCCGGCCCTGCGCGCCGGTCTCCTCCGAGGCCGGCACCGCGCCGGCGATGAAGCGGCCCCGGGGATCGACGGCGGTGGTCGTCACCCGCTTCTCCCCCGGCGGCATCGAGAGCGCGGCCGCCCGGCATCCGTTCTCGGCCGGGGTGATCAGCCTCTGGTCGTGCGGCCGGTTCACCGCCGCCACCACGCCGCCGACGGCCAGCACGCTCAGCGCCACCGCCCCGGCCTTGCGCAAGGCGACGCGGCGGCGGCCGGTGACGACGGCCCGGTCGATGCTCACGTCGAGCGGCGGCACGTCCAGGTCGCGCAGCGCCGCCAGGCGGTCAGTCCTCATGCTTCCTCCACTGTGCGGCGGCCACCGGCTCCTCGAGCAGGTGACGCATCTTGGCCAGTCCCTTGGCGCTCTGGCTCTTGACCGTGCCGTCGCTGATGTCGAGCATCTCGGCCACCTCGCCGACCGGCAGGTCGTAGACGAAGCGCAGCACCAGCACGGCCCGCTGCCGGGGCGGCAGCTGCTTCAGCGCCGCCACCAGCGCCGGCCGGTCCTCGTTGTCGCGCACCGGCCGTTCCGGGACCTCACCGCTCAGGCGGATGCGCGCCCACGGGCTCCGCTGCTCGATCAGGAACTGACGCAACAGCATCTTGCGGACGTACGCGTCCACGTGCTCCACCGTGCGTATCCGGTGCCATCGCGTGTAGAGCTTGACCAGCGTGTTCTGCACCAGGTCGGAAGCCCGGTGGGCGTCACCGCACAGCGTGTACGCCAGCCGCTGCAACCGGGGCACCCCGGCTCTCGCGTACTCGACGTACTCGCGCTCCGCGTCCGCGCGCATCGATGTTCCCCCTTCGTCACATTCTCAATGCGCGCCGCCGCCGCAACGGTTGCCCGTCGTTCACATCGGGCTCCTAGAAATGATTGATGATTCGACGTCTGTCCATCGCCACCGCCGTCGTGGCCGCCGGCGTGCTCGCGGCCTCGCCCGCCGTCGCCCGTCCCGGACACGGCCTGCCGTCCCTGAAGCTGGTGGACTCCCTCGTCTTCGCGCCGGGGCAGCCGTTCGGCGGCATCTCGGGCATCGACTACGACCCTCGCACCGGCCACTACGTGGCGATCAGCGACGACCGGTCGGCCCTCGCGCCGGCCCGCTATTACACCCTGCGGCTGCCGGTCTCGCGCAAGGGCCTGGGCACGCCGGTGGTCACGGGCGTGACCACGCTGCGCGACACGAACGGCCAGCCGTTCGCCAACGGCACGGTCGACCCCGAGGCCGTACGGGAGCTGCCCGGCACCGATCGGCTCGCGTGGACCAGTGAGGGCGCCGCCGCGACCGGCATCGCCCCGTTCGTGCGGGAGACGTCGCGTGACGGCGCTTTCCGCCGCGAGTACCGTCTGCCGGCCGCTTACCTTCCGGCCGCGGCTTCAGGCGTACGGAACAACCTCGCTCTTGAGTCCTTGACCGTCTCGGCCGACGGCCGTTCCCTGGTCACGGCGACCGAGAACGCGCTCGTGCAGGACGGCCCGGCCGCCACCCTGACCAACGGCAGCCGGTCCCGCGTGCTCGTGCTGGACCGGGCCTCCGGCAAGGCGAAGGCCGAGTACGTCTATCCGGTGAGCCCGATCGCGCACGCGCCGACCGACCCGGCCAACCTCTACGCCGACCGGGGCCTGACCGACCTGCTCACGATCAACAAGACCGACTTCCTGGCCGTGGAGCGCAGCTACGCCGGCGGCGTCGGCTTCACCATCCAGATCTTCTGGACGACCACCCGCGGCGCCACCGACACCGGTGGCCGCGCGGCGCTGACCGGCGCCGAGAAGGCCATGAGCAAGAAGCTGCTGTTCGAGTTCCCGTCGGCCGACAACGTCGAGGGCATCACGTGGGGCCCGCGCCTGGCCGACGGCCACCGCTCGCTCATCGCCGTCACCGACGACAACTTCGGCACCGCCGGCACCCAGTTCCACCTGCTCCGCTACTAGCCGCCGTTGTTTACTGTGGACAACGATGACTGACGCCTTCTTCGTCGCGCTGCTGGGCGTCGCCGGTCAGCTCGTGCAAGGGCTCACCACCGAGCTCGTGCTCGAGTTGCGGCGGCGCCGGCAGCCCGCCGCCCAGCTCGGTTCCCGCGAGCTCGACCGCGCCGTCGACACCACCCGCCGCCGCCTGGCCGACCTGCGGATCCAGTCCCCCGACGAATGGGAGGCGGCCACCGGCGCCGCCGCCGAGGCGCTGGCCGGCGCCGGCATCACCCTCGACCTGGTCTTCGACCTCGACCTCGACCCGGGGCGGCTGGCCAAGGCCGTCGAGACGCGCGGCGCGGCCGTCCTCGGGCGGTCCGGCCTGTCCTCGGCGGGCGAGGCCGTCTACCGCCGGATCATCGGCGTGACCTGCGACCACCTCCTGGCTGCCCTGCAGGCCCAGCCCGGTTTCGAGCGGCTGCTGCAGCTGCGCACCTACCGGGAGATCCACAGGACCCCCGACGACCCCGACCGCGTCTTCACGGCCCGGTACGTGGAGGTCGTCACCAGACGGCTCGGCCAGTTCGAGCTGTTCGGCGTCACCCGCGGCCGGCGGCCCCGGCGGCACGCCTTCGACAAATACGTGTCGCTGGCCGTGGCCCGCGGCGCTCCCGACGACGAGGAGGAGGGCCTGACCGGGGTCGGCATCGACGTCGCGAACGCGCTGGCCGACCATCCCCGGGCCGTGATCCGCGCCGGCGCCGGGGCCGGCAAGACGACGTTGCTGCAGTGGATCGCCGCCTCGCAGACCGGTCTGGTGCCGTTCTTCGTGCCGCTGCGCCAGTTCGCCCACGACGGCGTCGACTTCCCCGCGCCGGAGCAGCTGCCCGCCATCATCGCGGGAACGATCGCGGGTGAGATGCCGCCCGGCTGGGCCAGCCGCCGCCTGGCCGCCGGCGGGGCCATCCTGCTGATCGACGGGGTGGACGAGCTGCCGCCGGAGAAGCGCGAGGCGGTCCGCGACTGGGTGGCGTCGCTGGTCGAGGCATATCCGGGCTCCCGCTACGTGGTGACCAGCCGCCCGCCCGCGATCGAGGAGGACTGGCTCGACTTCGTGCCGTTCGACCTGCTGTCGCTCAGCGCCCAGGGCATCCAGGACTTCCTGGCCCGCTGGCACGAGGCCGCGCAGGAGGAGTACGGCGACGAGCCCGGCATGAACGAATGGCTGGCCACCTGCCGCCGCGAGCTGGGCGAGCTGATCGCGACCCGCCCCGAGCTGCGCCGCCTGGCCGCCAATCCGCTGCTGGCCGGGCTGATCTGCGCGCTCTACCAGGACCGGCACATGCACATGCCGCGCGATCGCAAGAGCCTGTACGACGCCGCCCTGGAGCTGTTGCTGCTGCGCTGGGACGAGCGCCGGGGCGTACGCCTGGACCAGGCGCCGGCGCTGAGCATGGAGGAACAGGTCGTCATCCTCCAGCGCCTGGCCTATTCGCTGGTGAAGAACCAGGACATCCTGCTGCCCCGCGACCAGGCGGTGCACCGCATCCGGCACGCGATGCGCGGCATCCGCCCCGAGCACGCCGAGCCGGCGGCGGTCCTGCAGCGCACGCTGGAACGCACGGGCCTGCTCCGCGAGGTGTACGACGGCCAGATCCAGTTCGTGCACCGCACCTTCCGCGACTACCTGGCCGCGAAGGAGGTCGTCGACGCCGGCGACTTGGGCCTGCTGATCGAGAACGCCCATCTGGACCCGTGGCACGACGTGGTCATCATGGCGGTGGCCCACGCCCGCCCGATCGAACGCGAACGCATCCTGAGCGACCTGCTGAAAGGAAACGCGGCCGCCCGCGAACGCCCCGCCGTGCACGACCGCCTGCGCCTGCTGGCGGCGGCCTGCCTGGCCCAGGCCGACGTGACGGAGAGCGACGAGATCCGCGAGCAGGTCCACCAGGCCGCCCGCCGCCTGATCCCACCGGCCAGCCTGGACGACGCGGAGCTGCTGGCCCGGGCCGGCCCGTTCGTGCTGGAGCTGCTGCCCGGCCCCGAGGGCCTGGACGACGAGCAGGCGGCCGGCGTGGTCCGCACGGCCGCGATGATCGGCGGCGAGGCGGCCCGCGACACCATAGCCCGCTTCACGGCGATCGATCAGGCCCTGGTGATCGACGAGCTGCTGCGGGCCTGGCGCGTCTCGGACGACCCGGAGCGCTACGCCACGGAGGTCCTGGCCGACGTCGACTTCGGCGACCGCCGCCTGGACATCCAGCGCTGGTCCCGTGTGCAGTACCTGCGCCATTTGCGCCGCCTGTCCACGGTCTCGTGCCGGGGCGACCTGACCCCGCTGGACCCGCTGGCCGCCATCCCGAACCTGCGCCGCCTGGAACTGCTGCAGAACACGGTCCTGCGCAACCTGAGTCCCCTGACCAGCGCCGGCGAGCTGCGCGTGTTGCACCTGGCCAGCTGCCCCATGCTGCGCGACCTGTCCCCGCTGCGCCACACCAGGCTGACCGAGCTGAGGCTCTACTTGATGAACGCCTCCCTGCCCACGTTGAGCGGCGCCCCCATCACCCGCCTGGTGATCAGAGATCAGGCCCTGACGGCGGGCCTGCACGACCTGCCCGCGTCCCTGCCACTGACCGAGCTGGTCCTGGAGAACCGCCCACCCGACCGGAACCTGCGCGGCATAGAGCAGTTGACCCAGCTACGCCACGTCGAGTTCATCGGCACCCCCACACCCGCCGAGCTGGAGTCGTTGGCCGCCCTCCCCCACTTGACCAGCGTGGAGGTCCACGCCCCCGACGCGATAGACGGCCTGCTGGAGCTGCCGTCCCTAACCCATTTGACCCTCCATTCCGTACGCCCGGACGTGCGCACCCAGGCGCAATCCCTCACCCACCCGCACATCGAGCTCCACTGACCCAGCCCCCCGCCCGCCCCTCGCCCGCCCCTCTCCCGCGCGGCCGTGAGCCGAACGCCCGCCGATTTCGGACGGTCGGCCGAGATGCGGACGGCCGTCGATCGATGCACACTGCCCGGGATGAACGGACAGCTACTAGGCGGCCGCTACCGGTTGCTGGCACCGGTCGGCAGCGGCGGCATGGCCGTGGTCTGGCGCGCCCACGACGACGTGCTGGCGCGGACGGTCGCCGTCAAGGTCCTGGCCCCCAGCCAGGTCGGCGACCCCGCGTCGAGGGACCGCATCCGCCACGAGGCCCGGGCCGCCGCCGCCCTGTCCCACCCCAACGTCGCCCAGGTCCACGACTACGGCGAGATGACCAACGGCCCGCAGGTCTTCCCGTACGTGGTGATGGAGCTGATCCCCGGCGGCACCCTCCTGCGCCGCCTCTGCGAGGGCCCGGTCCCTCCCCGTTTCGCCATGCGGGTGGGCGCCGAGATCGCCGCCGCCCTGGCCGCCGCCCACGCCCAGGACCTGGTCCACCGCGACATCAAGCCCGCGAACGTCATGCTCGCCCCCACCGGCGCCAAGGTCGTCGACTTCGGCATAGCAGCCGCCACGTCCCCCGGCACTCCCGGCGCCGTCTCCGACGAGGTCCTGGGCACCCCCGCCTACCTGGCCCCCGAACGTCTGCTGGCCGACGTGGTGGAGCCCGCCTCCGACATGTACGCCCTCGGCGTGGTCCTCTACCGCCTCCTGGCCGGCCGCTCCCCGTGGACCACGAACGAGCCCACCCACCTCCTCGAACAGCACATCCACCTGGACCCCGAACCGCTGTCACTGCTCCCCGGCGTCCCCGACTACGTAGCCGACCTGACCAACCGCTGCCTGGCCAAACACCCGGCCTCCCGCCCCACGGCCCGCGAGGCCGCCACCCTGCTGGCCCGGGGCGCCGGCCTCCGCGTGGTAACCGACGACCACCACCCCTTCCCCACCACATCCGAGCCCCCGCCCGAGCCTTCGGTCCTCATCCCCACCGCCCGCCATCTCCACAAACTGACGCCGTCCCCACCACCGGCGGAACCAGCCGGACAGCAGCCGGCGGCACCCTCGACCCCGCGTCACCGCCCGGCCCGCCGCTGGGCGGCGGCGGCCGCGCTGGCGATCACCGCGGCGGGCGGTGTCTGGCTGGCCCTGCCCGAGGACGACAAGCCCGCCGAGTCCGCCCCATCACCGCCGAGCTCCCCCTCGGCCACGGCCCTGCCCTCTCCGGACGCGCGAAACTCAGCGCGCGCCCGCCCGGTGGCGACCTCCAAGCCCGCCCCGGCCGCATCGAGCCAAGCCGCCCCCGCCGCCGCCGACCCGACCGGCCTACCCGCTCCCACCGGCCCGTCCGTTCCCTCCGGCCCGGCCACTCCGACCGGCCCGGCCGACCCGACCGGCCCCGCCATTCCGCCGGGCCCGGCCGGCACCCCCGCCCCGAGCGCCTCCGTCACACCGGCCGCTCCCCGCACCTTCTCCTCCGCGGCGGGCACGCTCCAGGCCACCTGCCCCGCGCCCGCCACCGCCCGGATCACCTCCTGGCAGGCGACGAAGCCCTACCACGTCCTGACCGCCACCGGCGGACCGTCCCAGGCTCCGGCGGTGACCTTCAAGCAGGGCAAGTCCTTGGTGACCATGACCGTCACCTGTGCCGCCGGCACCCCCTCCGTGGCCCTGTCGGAAACGGCCTCCTGACGGCCCGGCGTCAACTGGTGACCTCGATACCGGTGGCGAAGTGCAGCACGTCCTCGTGGCTGAGTTCGATCGCTTCGGGGTCCCAGGTGATCTCGAGGGCATTGTCGTTGGGCAGGTGGATGCGCATGAGGGCGGCGTCGGCGTACAACTCGGCGGTGTTGCCGTTGACCGAAAGCGTCTCGGCCGGCTCGGACCCGGGCTCGGCGTCGTCGGTCAGGGACACGCAGAGGCCGGTCGGCTGGCGTTCGTGGGCGGCCTCCGCCTCGGGGGCCAGGCAGGTCATGTCCGTGCTCTGGTGTTGCAGCCTCAGCTGCGGCGGGTAGGCGCCCAGGTGGAAACCGGCGGGGGCGCCGTCGACGCTGCCGGTGGTCAGGCCGGCGGCGAAGCGCAGCACGTCGGCCTCGGTGGGTGGTCCGAGGCTGATGACCTGCACCCAGCGTTTGTCGGGCAGTTGCCAGCGGACGCCGACGAAGCGGTCGCCGGGGCGGGCGCCGTCGTACGTCGTGGAGGTGTGGACCGTGGCGGCTCGGCCGTTGACCGTGGTGGTGTGTTCCTGCTCGGCCTCGACCTCCCAGCCGGGTTGCAGGGGGCCGATCTCGGCGCTGAGCGTCTGTTCGCCGCGGGTGTAGTCGATGCGCCTGTTCGGGCCCATGCCGGTGACCGTGGGCTCGCCCAGGCCGGGCGGCACCCAGCTCGGGGCCATCGGGAAGACGGCCACGCGCCAGGCCGGCCAGCTCCACTCCCATTTGTGGGCGGGCGGTGACGGCTCGGCCTCCTCGTGGCGCAGGGCCGGAATGGCGACGGCCGCGGCCACCACCGCGGCGGCCACCCCGCCCGCGGCGAGGGCCTGCCGGCGGCGGCGGTCACGGCGGACGCCGGCGTCGACGGTGGCGAGCAGGCCGGGCCGCGGCACCTGCCGGGCCGCGCGCTCGTGCAGGATGGTGCGGAGGTCGTCTTCCAGGCTCACGGCGTGGCTCCCGACTTGTCGGTGGCGGACGGTGTCAGCTCGGCCCGTAATCGGGCCAGCCCGCGGGCGGCGTGCACGCGCACCGTGCTGGGCGCGCACCGCAGCGTCTCGCCGATCTGGCGGTCGTCGAGGTCTTCGTAGAAGCGCAGGACCAGCACGGCCCGCTGGGCGCGGGTGAGCCGCCCGAGCCGCGGCCACAGGTCGTCGCGGTCGGCGACCTGTTGCGCGAAGTCGCTCGGGTCCTCGCGGTCGTCCTCGATCGGCCCGGGTTTCTCCCAGGCGCGGCGCAGCCGCAGCCAGGACACGTGCCGGCGCACCAGGGCGGTGCGCATATATCGATCGGGGTCGTCGGCGTCTATCCGATGCCATCGGCGGTACGCCCGGACCAGCACCTCCTGGACCAGGTCCTCACCGAGTTGATGATCGCCGCAGATCAGGTAAGCGAATTTCCGCAGGGCGTCCCCGCGGGCCTTGACGTACTCCTCGAAACCGCTGTGCAACTCGCTCACCCCGTTCGGTTTTGCCCCTCTACTTAGAAGGACGCCTCGAGCGGGCGAGGTTGCTTACCTCCTCAGGGGACAATCGTGACGGGCCATCGTCCGCTGCGCTCGAGCTGCCGCGCGACCGATCCCACGATGCGGTGTGCCAAACATTCCGGACGCCCGACCACTACCGTTCCAGCCTGCACCTCATGGGCAACTTCGGAGATCACTGTGTACGGGTTCCCGGGGCGTACGACGAAGTCGACGTCCAGGTCCGACGCGCTGAGGGCGGACCGCAGCGTGGCCTCCACCCGGTCCTGGGCGTCGACGACCTGGGCCACCCCGGTGCCCGAGGTGTCCATGGTGGTGAGCAGCCCGTTCGGCTGGCTGCGGGCGTAGACGACGACCAGCCGGGCCTGTTGACGGCGAGCGAGCCCGGCGGCGTACGCGGCCGCGCGCAACGACGAGCGTGACTCGTCGACGCCGACCACGATCGCCGCCGGGCCCGGACCCTGCGATCTCATGATCTTCCGCTATCCGGCACGCAGCTCGGCGATCGCCTCGGGGGTCAGTGGCCGGGGTTCGGCCTCGTCGCTGACCAGGATCACCGACATGGTCGCGGCGTGGTTGAGGGCGCTGGTGAAGCTGCCCTCGGTGAACTGCGCGAGAGCGCCGCGCGGCGAGCGCCCGATCGCGATCAGCGGCGCCTCCACCTCGGCCGCGTGCTGAGCGACGGCCCGCCCGGCCGCCGCGTGGTCACCGACGCTCTCGATGATCCGCCCGGTGGCGGCCACCCCCGAGCCGGCCAGCCGGTCGAGGTGGCGGGCGACGGCCGCCCGGGCCTCGGCCTGGCCCTCCGGCTCGATCGCCAGCTCCTCGATCACCATCGTCTCGCGGACGTGCACGACCTCGAGGGGCCGTCCTTCGCGGCGGGCGACCAGGGCGGCGGCGTCCACGGTGGCGGCCGCGTCCGGGGTGCTGCCGACGGCGACGATCACGGGCCGGTCCGCGACCGGCTCGGGCGACGCCTTCTCGGCCGCCGACACAAGCTTGTGCCCGCTGGCCAGCACCACGATGGCCAGCAGGAACGCCACCGCGCCGACGTAGAACGGCACGCTGAGGTCGAAACGATCGGCGAGCTTTCCGGCGACGTACGGCGCCAGCCCGCCACCGATGAACCGCACGAACCCGTACGCCGAGGAGGCGATCGGCCTCTCGACCGGCGAGACGAGCATGACGGCCTGGGTGGTCAGCGTGTTGTTGATGCCGATGAACGCCCCGCTGACGATCACCGCCGCGATGACCGCGGACGGCGTGTCGACCCCCGCCGCGATGATGACCATGACGACGGCGAGGCCGGCCATGTTGACGTACAGAACCGGCGCTGTCCCGAATCTCGCCTGGAGCCGCGGCGCGAAGAAGACGCTGAAGGCGGCGACCAGAAGGCCCCACGCGGTGAAGACCAGGCCGAGCTTGTGGGCGTTGAGCTCCATCGGATAGGGCGCGTAGCCGAGCATGGTGAAGAAGCCCCAGTTGTACAGCAGGGCCATGATGCCCATGGTGAGCAGCCCTCGGTGGCGCAGCGCCTTGAGCGGCGCGGTCAGCGACACCTTCTCCGCCGGCGTGGGCAGCGGCTTGACCATGACGAGCGTGGCGATCAGCGCGATGGCCATCAGGATCGCGACCCCGAAGAACGGCCACCGCCAGCTGATCGATCCGAGCTCTCCGCCGAGCAGCGGCCCGACCGCGATGCCGAGGCCGAGCGCGGTCTCGTACAGGATGATCGCCCCACCGAACCCGCCGCTGGCCGAGGCCACGATCACGGCCAGGCTGGTGGCGATGAACAGGGCGTTGCCGAGCCCCCAGCCGGCCCGGAACCCGACGATCCCGCCGATCGAGCCGGACGCCCCGGCCAGGGCCGCGAACACCACGATGATGGCGAGCCCCGCGATCAGCGTCTTCTTGGCCCCGATCCGGCTCGACACCCACCCGACGCCGAGCATGGCCACCGCGGTGACCACGAGATAGCTGGTGAACAGCAACGACACCTGGCTGGGCGTCGCGTGCAGGTCGTCCGCGAGCGCCGGCAGGATCGGATCGACGAGCCCGATCCCCATGAACGAGATGACACAGGCGAACGCCACCGCCCACACAGCTTTCGGCTGCCGGAACGGGCTGACGGCTTTTTCATGAGAGGCGCTCATGCGCACGCTCCATCGAAGCAACGGGTGGTTGATAACTACGTTATACATCATCCCGCGACTCGGCCGTCACCGCCTCCCGGCGCGGCTGTTCCCCGGGCCACACTCCGTCAGCGGTGGTGCCTGCGGAAGAACGCCTTCACTCGGGCCCGGTAGAGCCAGTGAAGGACTCCGCCGACCTCCTTCGGGTCGTCGTCCTCGCTCGAGTAGAGAGCCCGGCACTGCTCGAGGACCGGCACCGCCTCCGCGTAACGCTCCATCGCGTAAAGGCTCTGGCCGGCCAACAGCAATCCCAAGCGGGCATTTCGCGGTTGACCTTGCCGCGCGTAGATCCGGGCGCTCCGCAATCCGGCTTCGGCCGACTCGCCGAAATCGCCGATGCGAAAGCTGAGCGAGCTGACGCTCCACCATACGAACGCCTCGTCGCCGGCGCCGCCGGACTCCAGCCACTTCCGGTAGTAGCCGATAGCCTCGGGCAGGCGCCCTCTCTTCTCCGCGAGGGACGCCACGGCGATGATGAGCGGCCCCGACCGGTTGACTCTGACGGTGTCCAGGACGGCCGCGGTCAGCTCGGCGGCGGCGAGGTCGAGGAGCCGGCGGTCTCCGCTCGATGTCGCGACGGAGGAGAGCAACAGCAGCGCCTCCTCCACACGTTCCGGCCAGTGGCCGTCGTCCGGGTACTGATCCCGGGCCTGGCGGAGAGACCGGAGCGCCTCGCCGAGAGCGTGTCCGGCCGCGTTCCAGTCCCCGGTCCCGCTGTACGTGCGGGCGGCTTCCAGGAGCATGAGGCCCTCTGCGCTATGCCCCTCCGGCCGCAGCAAGCCGGCCGACCGCTCGAAGGCCCGGGCGGCGTCCGCGCTCTGCCCGATTCCGCGGTAGGCGAGCCCCAGCAGTCGATCTCGCTCGGCCAAGCTCAGGACGTCCGCCGCTCCGCTCAGCCGCACGCCGGACAACACCGTCAACGCCCGCTCGAACAGGCCGGCCGCGACCAGGCCCCGGCCGACCGCCAGCCGGACGGAGGCCAGCGCCGCGGGTATGCCCGGCGCGCGGTTCAGCGCCGCTTCCGCACCGCTCACGTCACCGTCTTTCAGCAGCGCCGTCGCGCCGAGGTCGAGCATCTCGCCCAGCTCGCCGGGCGTGCCTTTACGGCCGACGTACTCGATCACCTCACCGAGATGACGACGAAGAATGTCGTCAATGGGCGCCTCGTCGTCCGCCTCCCCCTCCGCGGGGATGCCGCGCGCCCTCACATAGGCGAGAGCGGCCCCGCCGTACCGGCCGCGCCGGAGTCGGGCATCGCCGAGGCGGCGCAACGCCCATCGGCGGTTCGCCGCTTCGCCCAGTTCCTCGTACGCGTCGGCCAGCCGGGCGATCTCCCTGGGACGTGCGGCGAGAGCGGCCGGAAGGTCGGATTCGATCAGCAGGCGCAGGCACCGGACGGTCTCGTCGACGCGGCCGTCGCCGGATGCCGCGCGCAGGATCCCGGCGGCGTCCGCCGGCCTGCCCGCGGCCAGCGCGTACGTCGCGGCCGCGCGGGCGGCGACACCGCCGAGGTGGCCGGTCCGCCGAGCCATTTCCCAGGCTTCCATGGCGTAGGTGAGCGCGGAGGTCACATCGGACTCGGCCGCCAACGATCGGGCCAGGCTGAGCAGGGTGCCGGCGACGTCGTCGTTCTCGCTGCCCTGCGACAGCTCGCGGCTACGCCGGAACGCCTCGGCCGCCCGCGCGTGGTCGCCCACCTCGACGAGGCAGAGTCCCATCACGTCCCAGGCGCGGGCCAGGGCCGCCAGATCGCCGGAACGCTCGGCCGCACGGAGCGCCAGGCTCGCGTACGCCGGCCCCTTGCCCCGCAGATTCATCGAGCTGACGATCAGCGCGTGCTGGGCCGCCAACTCGGCCTCGGAGGGATCACCGCCCGCCTCGGGCAGCGGCCCTTCGCCGAGTCGCAACAGATAGATGCCATGGTCGCCGACCAGACAGATCAGCGATGAGCCGCCCACCCAGGCGCATTGGTCCACGTTCCCCTCGACGTGCAGCTCCGCCAGCAGGGCGCCGCTCGCCGTCTCGTGGACGAGCACAGTCGAGAACCGGCTCTCGCCCGAGCGGTGGACCGAACAGAGCAGACCCAGCTGGGGACTCACCGCCAGGCATCGGCCGGCCGAGGTGTCGATCTCCACCGTCCGGCCGCCGAGTAGGTCGAGCCTGACCACGGCGCTGTCGCCGCGGATGACGACATAGCCCTCGCCCACATCGCCGTGCAGAAGGCGGCCGGACCGGATGCCGCTGCCGCGCCGTGCGATCGTGACGCCCTTGCTGAGATCGATCAGGGAAACCCGGCCGTCTTCGGTCAAGGCGAACGCCATGTGGGAGTCGTCCGCGATCACCACCGACGTGCACCGCGCGTCAGCGGGCTCTCGCGGCATGCGGCGGATCACGCCGGACGCGACGTCCACGACGTCGAGGTCGCCCTGGCCGGAGATCGCCACCAACGCTGTGTCGTTCAGCGCCGGTCGCACCGAGTCGCGGTCCGCTCGATAGCTGTGAAGGGTGTACAGACGTCTTCCCGCGGCCAGATCCCACACCGCGAGCTTGCCCGCGACGGTGTCCTCGGTCGTGACCACCCAGGACGCCGCGCCGGAAACGCCGCCACCCACGGCGACGGTTTCGTTCTGGTACGTCGGTAGGCGGTACAGCGTCTCGCCCGTACGCGGGTCCCATACTTCGGTGAAGACGATGGGCCCGTGTTTAGCGCTCTCCGCCACCATCGGCCGATCCGGATCGGTCTCCGACATCGCAGTGGTGACGTCGTAGCGGTAGGTGGCGACGAATTTCGGCTCGGACATCCGTATCGCTCTGCCGGTGGTCACATTCCAGGTCACCGTCGGCGTGCCGTACGTGATAAGCCAGGACTGCCTGGACCCAGCGGCGCAGCGGTCGACGTCGCGGTTCCTGCCGGCGTTCTTGTGCACGAAGTCCCAGGTCTCCGGGTCGGCCAGCCACACCCCCCGGGCGGCCGGCATCGGCCGGCCGGTGGCCGGGTCGGTGTACGCGGGCGGCCGGGCCGGCTCGTCACCGGTTGGCATACCGTTCGTGTGGACCCGGACCGGACCCGGGCCGAACTCGGAGGTCGCCAGCCACGACCCGTCCGGGCTGAAGCAGATACCGACGACCGGCCACTGGTGTCGGGTGAGCCGTGTCGCCCGGGCCTCGCCGGTGAGATCCACGACGAACGCCTCGCCACCCTGATATCCGACGCCCAGAGCGGAGCCGTCCGGGCTGAAGACACACGCGGTGACCATGTCGTCGTGCAGCGTGAGGCGGTGCCGGAGCACCGGGCGCCGGGGCTGGGCGATGTCCCAGACGGTGAGGACCTCGAGACCTCGCTCGACCGTGACCAGCAGTCGCCCATCCCGGCTGATCGGCTGATCGCCGTGCTGGACGACCATGCCCTCCAGAGAACCGAGCCACTCTCCCCCACGGACGTCGAGGAAGTAGATGGCCCGCTCGCGGCTGTCAGTGGATACGACTGCCGTCTCCCCGCTGACGACGATGTGGTCCGCTGTGCCGTCGAAGTCTGCGGGTGGGTCGACGGTCACGAACGTGTTCTCGTGGACCGCCCACACCGTGACGCTTCCGTCCTTCCGCAGAGCGAGCCCATAGCGCCCGTCCGGAGTCGCAGCGCAACCGACGACCCCGGCTTGCGCCGGGGGTGCCTCGGCCACCGGCTGGTCCGGATGGTCCGGTGCCACCGCCCACAAGTCGCCGCTCGTGGCGCCGAAAAGGATCCATTCGAGATGGTCAGGCATCGCGCATGACAGCTCTGTACGAGAACCAGCCGGTATGCGTGAGCGGACCTCGAGCTGGTCCACGTCCCACACGAGGATCGTCGTCTCGGAGCCGAGGACCAGCCACCGGCTTCCGGGCCGAGCGCCGCCGTCGATGACATCGCCATCGAACTCGTACTGGGTGGTGAGCCGCCCGGTCGACAGATTCCACACCAGCACGGTGTCGGCGACACCCTCGGCCACGCCGGTGATCTCGTCTGCCCTGGTTCCGGCGGCCACTGTGCGAATGGGCATGCCGTCGGCGCTGACGAAGACGTTACGCAGTGAGGGCTCCGGCCGGTCGGGGAGCGGATGCGCGGCCAGGAGCGCCGGAGCGGACAACGTCTCGCGCAACCCCGTCGCGAGCGAGGCCAGTTCCCGTCGGCCCACGAGCCGGCTCAGCAAGGTGGCCGTCAGCGCTCCCGGTGACCGGGCTTCGATCAGCAGGTGCCGGGATTGACCGACGGCACGCAGGAGCGGACGAGCCGCGGGAACGGCCGGGTCGTCGAGGTCGGCGTACAGCGCGACGACGCCCACCGCCTCCAGCTTGGCCGCGACCCAGGCGGGACTGGTGACCAGCGCCGCCCAATCCGCGTCGCGCCCCGCTCCGAGAAAGTGGTCACGCAGATGGTTCCAGAGGTAGGACTCGTGGGCGTCGAGCAGCCACCACTGCGCCGCCCTGCGCCGCACCGCCGCGAGCAGCCGCGCGTGGCTCTCCCTGACCGTCGCCTCGCCGGTCCGCACGATCAGGAAGTCCCGGACGACCTCATGGAGCCGCACCCGCGGAGGATCGAAGCCGAACTCGTCGACCAGAGAAAGCTCCGCGAACAGGAGACAAAGATCCACGGCCTCGGTCGTGGGCACCTGCCACAGGCCGGCGACGACGTCGACCGGGACCGGGTCACGACTGGAGAAGATCGCCAGTTCGAGATAGCGATCGAGAACCTGGCGGCCACGCTCCGCTTCCAGGAAGGAGAGACTGGTGTCCAGGACGGCGCCGGCGGCGTTCCGCGCCGAGAGAGTGTGCTGGCGGATGGCGGCCAGATAGCGAACGACGCCTTGACCGGGCGTGAGATAGCGCGCCAGCATGCCGCTGACCAGGGCGAGGAGCAGAGGCCAGCGACCGGTCGCCTCGAAGAGCGCGGTGACGTCGTCGTCAGTGAGCAGGCCGGCCCGAGCGGTCAGCAGTGCGCGCGCTTCGGCATCGGACATTTCGCCGACCGGAACGGGCGAGAACGCCGAAGGAAGGCTGGTCTGGTTACGCGTCGTCGCCAGACAGCCGTGGTCACCGAGAAAGCGAAAGGGCGTGAGCTGGTCCACGGTCCACACGTCGTCGACCACCACGAGGCTGTCGGCCGCCAGCGATCGCGCGAGTTGCTGCACCGCCTGATCAGGATCGATGATAGCCGCCTGGCGCCCGGTGAGGCGGTAGGTGGCCTGGCTGATCACCCGCGCGAGCGCGGCTCCGGATCGCCCCTGGCCGACCTGGATCCAGACGACGCCGGCGGGATAGCGGGAGATGACGGCTTCCTCCCGGCACATCGCGGCCGCGGTGGTGGTCTTGCCCAGCCCGCCGGAACCCACCAGGGCGACCCGAGCCGGGCCGGAGCGCTGCAGCAGATCGATGACAGCCCGGCTCAACTCGTCACGCCGAACGGTCCCGGACGGCAGGGCGGGAGCCATGTCAGCCCGGTCCGCCACGGCCGGCCCGAAGTGCTGAACGGTGTAGTCCCCGGCGACTTGGACGAAGTCGCCCTGGACAGGGCCGATGTTGGTCTGGGTGTTGTGGTCGCCGACTTGGATCCCGCTGCTTTCCGCGATCAGCGCTTCGGGCCCCGGCGAGAGGTGCTCGGGTGGGACCGCTCCGGTGCTCTCGGAGTCGCCGTCGGCGTTCTCAGGCACGCTCAAGATCCATCTCGGTCACCATCCCGCGACGCACGGCTACTACCGCAGGTATAGCAACGATCCACGACAGATGCCCTCGTACGGTCGGCCGGTGAGGGCGGGCTCTACTGCTTCCGTTACGCCCACCTACCATGAGATCCGTGGCCAAGCGGGACGAGATCCGGAACGCGGCCGGGCGGCTTTTTCGGGAGCGGGGGTTCGCTCGTACGGCCGTACGGGACATCGCGGCCCTCGCTCAGACCAGCCCCGCCCTGGTCATTCGGCACTTCGGGACCAAAGAGCTGCTCTTTCTCGACACCATGCGGCTGACCATCGATGACGAGCCGCTGCTCGATGTGCCGCTCGACGAGCTCGGTGAACGGTTCATCGAGGTCATGGTGACCTCCGGTGATGACGTACGGCAGGTCTATCTCGCTCTTGTCCGTGGGTCCCATGAGCCGCGGATCCGCCAGCGGCTCCGGGACATCCACGAGACCACGCTCATCGCTCCGCTGCGGGAACGGCTCAGAGGTGAGGACGCCGACCAGCGCGCCCGGATGGCCGGAGCGCTGGTCGGCGGCCTGCTCTACGCCCTGTGGGTCGTCGGGGACGAGCGGCTCGGGGACGAGGAGCTCGTCGCCCGGTACGGGGCCTTGTTGCAGCAGGTGCTCACTGGACCGACCAGCCGCCGTCCGACGGGAGGATCGCGCCGTTGATGTTGGCGCCGTCGTCGCTGAGCAGGAACGTGATGGAGGCGGCCAGCTGCTCGGCGGTGGCGATCGGGGGGATCTGGCGCAGGAATGGGCCCGTACGCGTCGCTCCGAACTCCGATCCCGGGTTGTGCTGGATGCCGGTCGCCACACCGCCCGGCGCCACCGCGTTGACCCGGATGCCCTCCAGGCCGTACATGAAAGCGCAGCTCTTCGTGATGCCCACGACCGCGTGTTTCGAGGCGGTGTAGGCGATCCCGGCCGCGTTGCCGCGCAGCGCGGCCTCCGAGGCGACGTTGACGATCGAGCCCCGCTTGTGGGCCAGCATGGACGGGAGCACGGCGCGGGTCAGGTTCAGGACGCCGTCGACGTTGACCGCGAAGACCTTGCGCCACAACGCGTCCGAGACCTCGTGGGCCGGCGTGAAGTCGTCGACCACGCCGGCGATGCTGGCCAGGCCGTCGATACGGTCGCCGGCCGCCTCCATCACGCGCCGCACGTCGTCGGCGGAGGTGATGTCAGCCGTGACGCCTGTATCGGAAATGTCCGATATGTCGACGCCGATCACCCGGCCACCCTCCCGGGCGATGCGCGAGGCCACGGCCCGCCCAATCCCCGAAGCGGCGCCCGTGACGATGATTGTCATACCGTCGAAGCGGCCGGGAACAATCCGTTCGCGCCAGCCGGTCTCCTCGACAAAAGGCATGACACCGTCGTTGACCCTCAGCACCAGCGCGTCGATCACGTCCTGCGGCAACTTGCCCTGACTGAGCGCGACCATCTGCTGTAACGGAAGCTGCCGTACGGGCGTGAGCACCGACTCGTCGAAGCCACCCTGCCCGAGCAGCTCCCGCAGCGCCGGGCCACCCTCCGCATGCGAGAGCCAGTCACCCACGGTGCTGCCCGCCGTCAACGCCATCTCGTGTCCCTTCGTCGAAAACCCGGAGTGAACTTAGTTCACTCCGGGTTCCGGGGACAACAACGGGGTCAGTAGATGAAGCGCGACACCGCCGCCTGCAACTCGTTCGACATGCGCGACAACTCGGCCGCCGAGCGCTGGGCGTCGCCGACCGACTCGGCGGTCGTGCGGGCGTTCTCGGCCACGCTGTTGATGCCCTGGTTGATCTGGCCGGTGGCGTTGGCCGCCTCGTTGACGTTGCGGTTCATCTCGGCCGTGGTCGCGCTCTGCTCCTCGACGGCCGACGCGATCGTCGTCGTGTAGTCGCTGATGTGCCCGATGATCTCGCTGATCTCGCCGATCGCGTTGACCGCGTGGCCGCTGTCGTTCTGGATCGCCTCGACCCGCTTCGCGATGTCCTCGGTGGCCCGTGCCGTCTCCTGAGCCAGATCCTTGACCTCACCGGCCACGACGGCGAAGCCCTTACCGGTCTCGCCGGCCCGGGCCGCCTCGATGGTCGCGTTGAGCGCCAGCAGGTTCGTCTGCTCGGCGATCGCGGTGATCACCCGGATGACGTCGCCGATCTCACGGCTCGACTCGCCCAGCGTGGCAATCGTCTGGTTGGCCGAGGCGGCCACGTTGACCGCCTGACCGACCACCTCGGCGGCCGAGTTGGCGCTGTGCGCGATCTCGGCGATGGCCGAACCCATCTCCTCCGAGCCCGCCGCCACCGTGTTCACGCTCAGCGACACCTCCTCGGAGGCGGCCGAGACCCGGCGGGCCTGATCCGAGGCGGTGGCCGCGCCGTCGCTGATCTGGTTGGCGATGACCGAGGTCTGCTCGGCCGCCGCGGCCAGGCTCTGCGAGGCGGAACCGACCGAGGCGACCACGTCGCGGGTCTGCTGCTGGGCGACCAGCAGCATCGCGGCCATCTCACCGACCTCGTCGCGGCCCTTCACGTCGACCGTGGCGGTGAGGTCGCCGTTGGCCATGGCGGTCAGCGAGGCTTTGACCTTCCCGAGGCGTTTGACGATGGCCGAGGCCACGTACGCCCCCAGGCCGATCGCGGCGATGAGACCCACCACCAGGAAGATGATCTGGAGCCGGCGGGCGTCCGAGGCCGCGGTGGCCGCCTCCTCCGAGCGGGCCTTGGCCTGCTCGAGCTGGGCGTTGTTCTCGGCCTCGACCGCGTCGGAGGCGTCCGACATCAGCGGCAGCGCGGTGTCGCGGTAGGCGTTCTCGAACGCCTCGTACCGGTTGGCCTTGGCCAGCGGGATCATCGTGTTCTCGCCGACGTCGACGAAGCCGCTGAACGCCTTCTCGAAGGCGTCCACGTTCTCGGTGTTCACCGCGCCCGAGCGATAGGCCGCCAGCGCCTCGTCGAGCAGCTTCTGCCGGTCGCTGATCTCGCCACCCAGCTTGGCCTGCACCTCGTCGGTGGCGATGCCGTACTCGAGGTAACGGGCCCGGATGGCCTGCGAGTTGCGCTGGATGGCCGACAGCTGGGTCAGCGGAGCCACATTGTCCGTGTACAAAAGCTTGGTCTTGTCGTCGAGCGTGGAGATCGCGACCAGACCGGCGATGCCGATCGCCAGCGCGGCCAGCGCCGCGACCAGGATCGCGGCCTGGATCTTCATCCCGACCTTCACGTTGTCGAACCAGCCGCCGCCAGCACCGTCAGCCATGGCGCACCCCTTTCACCCCAACTACTGTGGGTCCTCGGAGCGCTTCACCTGGCCCAAATTGAGAATTCTGCGCATTGAAGTCCCGTCTTGACGATCGCTCAACATCCCGGCGCCCTATCGTCCTGGCATGCCTCACGAGCATCTGGGAGCACTCACAACCCATCTGGCGCACTGGTTGCACCGCCTGATGCCACCCGGCCCACGCCTGGAAACTTTGGCCGGCGGCCTGGAGCCGGCCTTCGGCGACCGCCGCGACCCGGTGACGGCCGAGACGTGCCGCGAGCTGGAGCTGCACTGCCAGCGAACGGCCCGCCACCTCGAACTGCACTTCGACCCGGACGGCACTGCGCCACCCGACGAGCACGCCCCCGGCTGGCCACCGCCCGACCCGGCCGCCGTCCGCCGGCGCGCCGGCGGCGTCACCGGCGTCCGCCGCCTGGACGACGGCACCTGCGAGATCAGGATCGACAGCCTCGAACCCGTGAGCTTCGCCCTGCCGTACCTCCAAGCCGCCTTCGACCTGGCCCGGGAGGCGAGCAGCCTGGTTCTGGACCTTCGGTCCAACGGGGGCGGTGACCCGGCCACCGTGGCCGTCATCGCCGGCCGGCTCCTGGGCGAGACCACGCGGCCGCTGTCCGAGGTGGTCTACCGGGACCGACGCCGTCAGTGGTGGCCGTCCGTCACCGGGGAGGTCCTCACGCAGGACGCGACGGTGCTGGTCAGCGGCCGGACCTACTCCTCGGCCGAGGCCCTCGCCTATCACCTTCAGGCCCGCGGCCGCGTGACGGTGATCGGCGAGAGAACGCCGGGCGCCGCCGATCACGTCACGCCGATCCGCCTCACGCCGCGGGTGCTGGGATTGCTGCCCGAGGCCACGGTCGTCGACGCGGTGACCGGGACGAACTGGGAGCAGACCGGGGTGCGGGCGGGGCCCTAGGACAGGACTATCCCGCTGCCGCCCGGTCCTGCTCGGGATGGAAGACGTTGCCCTCGTGGGCCTCGATCTTGCGACGGGACAGGCCGAACGTGCGCATCATCGTGGTCACCAGCGCGTCGTACACCGGGGGCAGCATCACGAAACCGAGCTCGATGACACGGTTGGCCAGGCCCACCGACACCTCCGGGCGGGGCTTGTCGACCTGCCGCAGGATCGCGCCGGCCACCTTCGCCGGGGAGGCCACGGGCGGCGGCGGGCTGCCCACCCGCCCCGCGTAGTTGGCCGCCCGCTGGTAGATCGGCGTGTCCACGCTGCCCGGGGCCACCGTGCACACCGTGATCCCCGGCGCGTCCCGGGTCTCCTGCCGAAGCGTACGGATGAGACCCCGCAATCCCCACTTAGCCGTCACATAAGCCGACATGTACGGCACGGTCACATGAGCCAGCAGGGAACTGCACAGCACCAGCGTCCCCTGGCCGCCCTGCGCCCGGAACACCCGCAGCGCCGCCCGGGCCACGTTCGCCGCGCCCAGCAGATCGGTGGTGACGACCTTGTCGAAGACCGCGGGCGGAAGATCTTCGAATTTCCCGTACGCCATGACGGCCGCCGTGTCGACCCAGACATCGATGCGGCCGTACGCCTTCACGGCCACCGCGGCCAGCGTGTCCACCGACGCCGCGTCCGAGATGTCGGTGGGAACCGCCAGTCCCCCGGTCGATTCGGCCACCGACGCCAGCGCCGGCGAGCCCCGGGCCGCCAGCACCACACGATCACCCCGGCGGGCGAAAGCGAGCGCGGCGGCCCGGCCGATGCCGCTGGAGGCTCCGGTCAGAACGACGACCCGGCTCACGGCTTCAGGACGACCTTGATGCAGCCGTCTTCCTTGTTCTTGAAGATGTCGTACGCGTGCGGCGCCTCTTCCAACGGCAGCCGGTGCGTGACCAGATCGTCCACGCCGAGCGGGTCGCCGTCGCCGATCAGGATCGGCAGGATCTCGTCCGACCAGCGCCGCACGTGGGCCTGGCCCATCCGCATCGTGATGCCCTTGTCGAACAGGTCCATCATGGGCATCGGGTCGGCCTGACCGCCGTACACCCCGATGATGGAGACCGTCCCGGCCCGCCGCACCGCCGCGAAAGCCGTTGTCAGCGCGGCCATCCGGTCGAGACCGAAGGTGTCGACCGCCTTGCGGGCGACCGCGTCCGGCAGCTTGCCGGCCGCCTTGATCGCCGCCGACTGGAACGGCGAGCCGTGCGCCTCCATGCCGACCGACTCGATGACGCTGTCCGCGCCCCGGCCGTCCGTCAGCTCCAGCACCGCCGCCGGCACCTCGTCCTTGGACGCGTCGATCACCTCGATGCCGTGCCGCCGGGCCATCTCCAGCCGCTCCGGCACGAGGTCGGAGGCGATGACCCGGCCGGCGCCCAGATGACGGGCGACCCGGGCGCTCATCTGCCCGATCGGGCCCAGCCCGGTCACGAAGACCGTGTCGCCGGGCTGGATGTCGGCGTACTTCGCGGCCTGCCACGACGTGGTCAGCACATCGGACAGGAACAGGTAGTGCTCGTCCGGGCGGCCGTCGTCCGGCACCTTGATCGGCCCGAAGTGGGCCTGCGGGACGCGGAGATACTGCGCCTGGCCGCCGGGCACCTGCCCGTACAGCTTGGTATATCCGAACAGCGACGCACCCTTGCCCTGATCCTTGTTCTGGGTCGTCTCGCACTGGGCGTAGAAGCCGCGCGAGCACATCCAGCAGGACCCGCACGAGATGTTGAACGGGATGACCACCCGGTCGCCCGGCTTGATGTGGGTGACCTCGGCGCCGACCTCCTCGACGATGCCCATCGGCTCGTGGCCGAGGATGTCGCCCTGGTCGATGTACATGCCGAGCACGTCGTAGAGGTGAAGGTCGGAACCGCAGATCGCGGTGGACGTCATCCGCACGATGGCATCGGTCGGCTGCTCGATCCGCGGGTCGGGGACCGTCTCCACCGAGACCTTGCCGGTGCCCTGCCATGTCAAAGCTCTCATGCCATTTTGGGTGCCCCGCTGGTGAGCAGATAATCCTCCGCCTCGGGACTCCAGCGCAGGCCGACCGCGCCCGAGGTGTCGGCCGCCCGCACGAACTGCAGGAAACTGCGGTAGCCGAGCTTCTTCTCGGTGAAGCCGGGCTCGGCCTTGCGCACCTGGTTCTTCAGCCCCGACAGCGCCACCGACCCGTCCGGCCCGGCCAGCCCCTCGACCACCCCGCGCAACAGCGCGAACGCGGCCTCCCGGTCGCCGTGCTCGGGCAGCGACACCTCCGGGTCGGAGCCGCCGCTGAGCTCGACCACGCCGTCGCCGGCCAGGTGGCGCAGCAGCTCGCCGAACGAGCGGAAGCCGTAGTCGGCCTCGTTGAAGGTGGGGTCCTTGCGCAGCAGGGTCCGCTTGAGCCGGGACGCGGTGATGGTGCCGCTGACGCTTTGCGCGACCAGCGCCGGCAGCGCCTCGACCTCGCGGGCCGGCGTCTCCACCTCGGGCGCGGGCTGGGCCACGCCCTCGAGCCGGTCGTAGTAGAGGAACTCGTCGCAGGCCGGCGGCAGCAGGGCCGAGGTGGTCTTCTCGATGCCGACCCCGATCACCCGCTTGTTCAGCTCGCGCAGCTTGGCCACGAGCGGGGTGAAGTCGCTGTCGCCGGTGCCGAGCACGAAGGTGGAGATGTAGTCACGCTCGAAGGCCAGCTCCAGCGCGTCGACGACCATCTTGATGTCGGCCGCGTTCTTGCGGGAGGCGCCCATGCGCTGCGGGATCTCGATGAGCTCGACATGGGCGCGGGTGAGCATGCGCCTGTCCTCGCCGAAGAACGACCAGTCGGCGTACGCCCGCCGCACCACCACGCGCCCGCGCTCGGCCAGCGCGTCGGTCACCGGCCGCAGGTCGAAGGGATGGCCGCCGAGAGTCTCCCGCGCGCTGATCGCGAGGTTCTCGTAGTCGAGGAACATGGCGATCCGCTCTTCTTGATCCACGCCGCTCAGCCTAGTCGGTTTATAGTTGCACCCACCGTGCAGTAATCATCACCATCGATGGAGTGTGATCGTGCGCCGACTGATGCTCCTGCTCGTCGTCCTTACTGCCTCATTACTTCCAGGCCTTCCCGCGTACGCCTCCTCGCCGCTCCGGCCAGTCGTCTTCGTCCACGGCAGCGCCGGCTCCGCCGCCCAATTCGCCACCCAGGCCAAACGCCTCGCGGCCAACGGCTACCCCATCGAGATCATCGAAGCCCACGAGTACGACTCCCCGAACATCGCCACGATCCTGCCGTCGGTCCACACCGGCATCGACGCCCGCATCGCCCGCCTGCTCGCCGACACCGGCGCCACCCAGGTCGACCTCATCGCCCACTCCCTGGGCACCTTCGTCTCCCAGAGCTACCTGAACTCTTCACCCGCGCGCGCCGGGCGCGTCGCCCACTACGTCAACCTCGACGGCCGTACGGCCACAGCACCACCCGGCGGCGTCGACACCCTCGCCATCTGGGGAGAGGGCGACCAGTCGCGCCAGATCGCCGGCGCCGCCAACCTGTATCTCCCGGACCAGTCACACACCCAGACCGTCTCGTCGGCCGAGTCGTTCCGAGCGGTGTTCCGCTTCTTCCGCGGCCGCGACCCCCGTACCACCGTCATCGTCCCGGCACTTGTCGCGCACGTCTCCGGCCGAGCCGTCCTCTTTCCCAGCAACGCCGGGGCGGGCGGCACAGTGCGGATCTACGACGTCACCGCCGGCCGCCATCTTCGTCGTTCGCTCACCGTCGCCGACGACGGCTCGTTCGGGCCCGTGCCGCTCTCACCCCTCGCCCGGTACGAGTTCACCCTCGTCCGCCCCGGCGCACCCGACCACCACTTCTACTTCCAGCCGTTCCTGCGCTCCGATTCCTTCGTACGCCTGCTCGCCGGCCGTCCCGGCGAAGGCGTCGGCGCCCTGATCGAGACCTCGCCCGCGCACACCGCCCTGACCCTCAACCGCCAGAAGGAATGGTGGGGCTCCGCCGACCGGCTCTACGTCAACGGCCGCCAGATCCTCAACGAAGCCAACGCCCCGCGCGCGAAGCGGGTCATCGGCGTCTTCGCCTTCGACGAGAACAGCGACCGCGTCACCGACCTGACCGCCCCGCTGCCCGACATCTACGCCCAGACGTTCCTGACCGGCATGGACGTCTACATCCCGGCCGGCCGCCTCGTCTCCGTCGTGGTGGCCCACCGCGGCGGCGGCTGGGAGGCCACCACCTTGCCGGCCTGGCCCTCCGACCGGCACCGCGTCACGGTCAACGTCAACGACTACTGACGCCGGTCAGCACTCGATCACGTTGACGGCCAGCCCACCCCGCGCCGTCTCCTTGTACTTGATCTTCATGTCGGCCCCCGTCTCCTTCATGGTCTTGATGACCTTGTCGAGGGAGACGTGGTGCCGCCCATCCCCGCGCAGAGCCATCCGCGCCGCCGTGACGGCCTTGACCGCCGCCATGCCGTTGCGCTCGATGCACGGAATCTGCACCAGCCCACCGACCGGATCACAGGTCAGCCCGAGATTGTGCTCCATGCCGATCTCGGCCGCGTTCTCCACCTGCTCCGGCGTCCCGCCCAGCACCTCGGTGAGCCCCGCCGCCGCCATCGCGCAGGCCGACCCCACCTCGCCCTGGCAGCCCACCTCGGCCCCCGAGATCGACGCGTTCTCCTTGAAAAGCATCCCCACGGCACCGGCGGCCAACAGGAAACGAACAACCCCGTCCTCGTCGGCGCCCGGCACGAAGTCGATGTAGTACCGAAGAACCGCCGGAATGATCCCGGCCGCCCCGTTCGTAGGAGCGGTCACCACACGCCCACCGGCCGCGTTCTCCTCATTGACCGCCATCGCGTACGCCGTGAGCCACTCCATCGCATGCTCGGCCGGCCGCCCCGCCGCCCGCAACTGCCGAGCGGTGGCCGCCGCCCGCCGGCGCACCTTCAGCCCACCGGGCAGAATCCCTTCCGCGGCCAGCCCGGCATCGACACACTCGCGCATGACAGCCCAGATCCCGAGCAGCCCCGCCCTCACGTCGGCCTCCGGCCGCCACACGGTCTCGTTGGCCATCATCAGCCGCGAGATCGACCACCCGGTCTCCCCCACAAGCCCGAGCAGCTCACCCCCACTGCCGAACGCATAGGGCAGCACAGTGTCGTCGGCCCGCACGCCGCCACTACTCTCATCGATGACAAACCCGCCACCGACCGAGAAGTACGTCTTGGCGAACAGCTCAACCCCGTCACCGTCCAGCGCCGCGAACGTCATCCCGTTCGGATGCCCAGCCAGAGCCCGCCGACGATGCAGCACAACCTCAACCCCGACCTCGGTCTCCCCCAGAAGGCACAGCCGGCCGGACGCGTGAATGTGCGCGGCCCGCGCGTCCGCGCTCGCCACATCGACAGCCTCAGGCGTCTCACCTTCGAGCCCGAGCAGCACAGCCTTGGGCGTGCCGTGCCCATGCCCGGTAGCGCCGAGCGACCCGAACAGCTCCGCCCGCACCAGAGCGGCCCGCCCGCTCAGCCCACTCTCGGCAAGCCGCAGAGCGAACATGCGGGCCGCGCGCATCGGACCGACAGTGTGCGAGCTGGACGGCCCGATGCCCACGGAGAAAAGGTCGAACACAGAGACGGCCATGACGGCGTGAGGCTCCTCATCGAGGTCGGCCTCCCCCGCTCTGTCATGGGTGCCTGAGAGCTTCACCGCCCGCGAACGGACGGCTTGCACCGTGGGCGCAGAACGCCGGCCGCGTCCTGACTTTCCAGAGTCGCCTGACCGCCGCGGTACCGGGGCCTGAGAGATTCTGAGGGAGAAGTTGCTCCTTCGGCGCCCCGCATGCGCGGGAACTCTCCCGCAGCGGTTCGAACAGCGATGTTCGGTTGTAGGTCTCCAACGCTAGCCGCCGCTCTCACCGAGGGTCAAGAACGCCCAGCTGAACGCCACAAGACCCCACCCGTTCCACCCGGTGAAGCGCCCGCCGGCGGCCGCTCGCCCTCGCTGCCCGCGCGCGTTGTGCACAAGCGCACACGCCCGAGGGCATCCTAGGAACCTGGGTCAGTTACATCGGGCACGGCGCGGAGGCAGACCGGAGAAGGCACAAGAAGAGCGAGAAGGCGCGGCGTGGCGGAAGGCGGAGGCACGGCGCGGAGGCGGAGGCGGAGGCGGAGGCGGAGGCGGAGGCGCGGCGCGGAGGCGCGGCACGGCGCGGAGGCGCGGCACGGCGCGGAGGCGCGGCACGGCGCGGAGGCGCGGCACGGCGCGGAGGCGCGGCACGGCGCGGAGGCGCGGCACGGCG
>NZ_JBIAZI010000013.1:0-64316 GCF_042899005.1 Actinoplanes sp. NPDC000266 | reverse complement strand
CGGAGGCGCGGCGGGGGCCGGGCAGACGGCGCGAGGAACACGCGAGAAGGGACGGCACGAGGAAGCGCCGGACGCGAGGCGAGAGGCGCGGGACCCGGGGCGAGAGGCGCGGGGCGGGAGGCACTGGACGCGGGGCGGGGAAATCGGAGCGCAAGGCGAGGGCCGCGAGGAAGGTGGGCGCGGGGCGCGAGGAAACGGGCGCGGGGCCCGAGGAAACGGGCGCGGGCGCGAGGAAACGGGCGCGGGCGCGAGGAAACGGGTGCGGGCGATGAAGGGGCGAGCGCCGGGCGGCCGGCGCGATCAGATGATCGGCCGGCCGCGAGTGGACGGGGTCAGGCTGCGGCGCAGTATGTGGACTGCTTGCCGATCACCTTGTATGGGCAGTCGGCCACCTCGGCCAGCAACAAGGCCGCCTCCTTGTTGCGGGTCGTCTCCCGCGTGATCACGCTGGCCGGCGGGTAGAAACCGCCGGCGGACGCGCTCGTCGGGTACATCTCGAAGGTGTACGCGAAGATCTTGTGGGTGCCCCACAGCCAGTCCAGCAGGTCGCCGTCCGTGACGTAGAGGTCACTCGACTGCTCCGGCGTGTACCTGTTCGTCGCGGCCATCTGGCGGCCGAACGTCGAGAACGTGTTGTAGTCGTCGGCCGTCATGCCCGTCGTCGTGTTGGCCGTTGTGTGGCCGAACGGCCAGAGGACCAGCTCCGAGTACGTGTGGAAGTCCATCGCCGCCCCGATCTGCTGGCGGCCTCCCACCACCCGGCTGTTCACGAAGTCGCGGATCGCCCTCGTCTCCGGCGTCGAGAACGCCGACGGCCCCCGATAGGTCAACGACGACGGCGTTCCCGACGAACCGCCGCAGCAGCCCCACTTGTAGCCGTAGTTGCGGTTCGGGTCGGTGCCGACCGCCGACGAGCCGCTGTTCGGCTGGCGGTTCTTGCGCCATGAGCGGTAGCTGCCGGTCGCGATGTCGTACTCCGCCCCGTCGGGGTTGACCGACGGCACGATCCAGATCTCGCGGGAGTTCACGATGTTCCGGATCCGGGTGTCCGAGGCGTACGAAGACGTGTACAGCTTCAGCAGGTAGATCGCCATCTCGACCGTCAGGTGCTCGCGGGCGTGATGGTTGGCGTCGTACAGGACCTCCGGCTCCGCCTCGTCCGTGCCCACGTTGTCGGAGATCTTCACCGCCACGATGTCGCGGTTCTCGTACGACTTGCCGATGACCCGCTTGCTGGCGATCGCCGGATAGGCGGCCACCACCTGGTTCACGTCGGCGATCATCTCGCTGTAGTTGTGGTAGGGCGCGTCGGAGGGCGGGAAGTCCAGCGTCGTCAGCACCGGCTGCACGGTGAAGCCCTGCCGCTGCAGCTCGCGCACCTCACGGCCGGTGGCCGTGATCTCGGCTACGCCGTGCTGGATGGCGTCGATGGCCGCGCCCGCACGGGCGATCGCGTTGCGCTGGGCGGCGGTCCTCACGTCGTACACCTCGAACTGCCCTGGAATCTCGGAGCCGGACGGGGCGGCCGAGACCGGTCCGGCCACGAGAAAGGCCGAGCCGAGCAGCACGAGCGCTGTCAGGAAGCCAAAGCGTCGTCTCATACCCGTAGCCCACCATCAGACATCGATCAACAGCAATGTCTGCGGCCATGCCAATCGATACCTCCCCACCGCGTGATGGTTAGGGTGATCAGGTGACGACGCTGCGCGGACGGGCGCATGAGCAGGCCGTCCTGACCGGCCTGATCGACGCCGCCCGGTCGGGGCGCAGCGGCGTGCTCGTGCTGCTGGGCGAGGCGGGCGTCGGGAAGACCGCGCTTCTGCGCGAAGCGGCCGGAACCGACGGCGTACAGAAAATCGAAGTCGACGGTGTGGAGGCCGAGCGCGAGCTGCCGTTCGCGGCGCTGCACCAGCTCTGCGCCCCGCTGCTCGACCATCTCGGCAAGCTGCCCGAGCCGCAGCGCGACGCCCTGCGGACCACGTTCGGCCTGCGGGACGGCGTCGCCCCCGAGCCGTTCTTCGTCGGCCTGGCCGTGCTGTCGCTGCTGTCGGAGGCGGCCACCGGCACGCCGCTGATCTGCGTGATCGACGACGCGCAGTGGCTCGACCACGCGTCGGCGCAGACCCTGGCCTTCGTGGCCCGGCGGCTGCTGGCCGAGTCGGTCGTCATGATCTTCGCGGTACGGACTCCGGCCCCGGACGCCCTGCACAACCTGCGCAGCCTCCCCGAGCTGCGGATCGAGGGCCTGCGCGATCCGGAGGCCCGCGCGCTGCTGGCCTCGGTCGTGCGCTGGCCCCTCGACGAACGCGTGCGCGAGGCGATCCTGGCCGAGGCCCGCGGCAATCCCCTGGCCCTGCTGGAGCTGCCGGGTGGCCGGGCCGGCGGCTTCGCCGTGCCGGATCTCCGGAGCCGCGTCGAGGAGAGCTTCGCCCACCGGGTCGACGACCTGCCCTCCGCCGGCCGGCTGTTGCTGCTGCTGGCCGCGGCCGATCCGGTCGGCGACTCGGCGCTGCTGTGGCGGGCCGCCGCCGAGCTGGGCATCGGCCGGGCCGACGCCGATCAGATCGAGGTGGCGGGGCTGCTGCAGATCGGGGTCCGGGTGGTGTTCCGGCATCCGCTCGTACGGTCGGCGGTCTACCGCTCGGCCGCGGCCGCCGACCGTCGCCGCGTCCACGCCGCCCTCGCCGCCGCGACCGATCCTCAGGCCGACCCCGACCGCCGGGCCTGGCATCACGCGCAGGCCACCGAGGGCACCGACGAGGAGGTGGCGGCCGAGCTGGAGGCGTCGGCCGGCCGCGCGCAGGCCCGGGGCGGGCTGGCCGCGGCGGCGGCGTTTCTTCAGCAGGCGGCGGAGCTGACAGATGATTCCGTACGCCGGGCCGACCGTGACCTCGCGGCGGCGCGGGCGACCTATCTCGCCGGGTCCCTCGACGAGGCGTCCGCTCTGCTGAACCGCGCCCAGGCGGGCCCGCACGACGAGCTGCGGGCGGCCCGCGCCGACCTGCTCCGGGCGCAGATGGCGTTCGCCTCCCCCAGCCGCAGCCAGGAGGCGCCGGCCCTGCTGCTGGAGGCGGCCCGCCGCTTCGCCCCGCTCGACGTGACGCGTTCCCGGGACACATATCTGGAGGCCTTCTCGGGCGCCGTCCTGGTCGGCCGCTTCGCCGGGTCGGCCGGTCTGGCCGAGGTGGCCGCCGCCGCTTGTACGGCTCCGCGCCCGCAAGCTGAGACCCGCGCGGCCGACCTGCTGCTCGACGGGCTGGCGTTGCTCTTCACCGACGGGTTCGGGGCGGGCGCGCCCCTCGTGCGGCGCGCGCTGGCCGATCTGCGCCGGGGCGACGTCGCGGCCGAGGAGGCCATCCACCTGATCTACGTGGTGTCGCACGCCGCGCACGCCGTCTGGGACGACGAGGTGTGGCAGGCCCTCACCCACCGCCATCTGCGGCTGGCCCGGGGCGCGGGCGCGCTCGCCGGCATGTCGTACCTGCTCTACCAGCGCCTCGCCCTGCACCTGCACCAGGGCGAGCTGGCCCAGGCCGCCGCCCTGGTCGAGGAGGTGCAGGTCGTCGGGGCCGCGACCGGGAACGTCCAGCCCGACGTGGCCGCGCTGGCCGTGGCCGGCTGGCAGGGCCGCGAGGCCGAGGTGGCCCGGCTGACGCCACTCGTCACCGCCGCCGTGACCGCGCGGCACGAGGGCGCCGTGCTGACCGTGGTGCATCTGTCGAACGCGGTGCTGCTCAACGGGCTCGGCCGTTTCGCGGAGGCTCTCGCGGCGGCGGAGCGCGCCACGGCGTACCCCTTGGAAACGGGGTTTGCGAACTGGGCCCTGGTCGAGCTGGCCGAGGCCGCCGTCCGCGCCGGCGACCGTGCGGCGGCCGGGCGGGCGCTGGAGCGGATCGCCGCCCGCGCCGAGCCGAGCGGCACCGACTGGGGTCTCGGCGCCGAGGCGCGCGCCCGTGCCCTCATCACCGGCTCCGAGGAGCTCTACCGCGAGGCGATCGACCGCTTGGCCCGCTGCCGCGGCGCCTTCTCCCTGGCCCGGGCCCATCTGGTGTACGGCGAGTGGTTGCGCCAGGAGGACCGCGCCGCCGACGCCCGTACGCAACTGCGCACCGCTCACGACATGTTCGTCTCGTTCGGCGCCGACGCGTTCGCCACGCGGTCCCGCCGGGAACTGAGCGCGACCGGCGAGACGGTCCGGGGTGGCGCCCCGAAGGCCGCGACCCGGCTCACCCCGCAGGAGCGGCAGATCGCCCGCCGCGCCCGCGACGGCCAGACCAACGCGGAGATCGGCGCCGAGCTGTTCCTGAGCTCCCGCACGGTCGAGTGGCACCTGCGTAAGATCTTCGGCAAGCTCGCCGTGGCCAACCGCCGCGAGCTACGCGACGCGCTCTAGCTCGGCCAGCGCGTCCGCCGGCAGTTCGAGCGACGCGGCCGCCATGTTCTCGCGCAGGTGCGCTACGGACGACGTGCCCGGGATGAGCAGGATGTTCGGCGCCTGGTGGAGCAGCCAGGCCAGGGCGACCGCGTTCGGCTGGTGACCGAGCCGGGCCGCGACCGTGTCGAGCACTCGCGACTGCAGCGGGTTGAAGCCGCCCAGCGGCCAGAACGGAACGTACGAGATGCCCTGCTCACCGAGCGTGGCGATCAGCTTCTCGTCGCCACGGTGGGCGACGTTGTACCAGTTCTGCACGGTGACGATCGGCGCGATTCCCCGCGCTTCCTCAACCTGGGCCTCGTCGACCACGGACAGGCCCAGGTGCCTGATCAGGCCTTCGCGGCGCAGGTCGGCCAGCGCGCCGAACTCCTCGGCGATCGAGCCCGGCACCGGCGAGTGGCCGTCGGCGCCGCCGCCGACGCGCAGGTTCACCACGTCGAGAGCCTCGACGCCGAGGGTGCGCAGGTTGGAGTGCACCTGCTCGCGCAGCTGCGAAGGCCGGCGGGCGTGCAGCCAGGCGCCGTCCTCGCCGCGCACCGAGCCGACCTTGGTGACGATCCGCAGGCCGTCCGGGTAGGGCGCGAGCGCCTCCCGGATCAGCTCGTTGGTGACGTGCGGGCCGTAGAAGTCGGCGGTGTCGATGTGGTCGACGCCCAGCTCGACGGCGGTGCGGAGCACGGCGATCGCCTCGTCGTGGTCGCGCGGCGGGCCGAAGACGCCCGGACCGGCGAGCTGCATCGCCCCGTACCCCATGCGGTTGACCTCGAAGTTGTTCATGAGATCAAGGGTCGGCCCGGACCGGCCGGACGGTAAGCGTCCTGGTCGTCCTGGGACCGGCAGGGCCACCTATCGCGGACGGCCCAGGGCGGCGGCCAGCTCGCGCCGTGACGCGATCCCGAGCTTGCCGAACACCTTGCGCAGGTGCCACTCGACCGTGCGCGGGCTGAGGAACAGCGCCGACGCGATCTCGGTGTTGGTGCGGCCGGCCTCCGCGAGCTGGGCGACGGTGGCTTCCTGCGGCGTCAGCGCGTCACGGCCGTCCGTTTTCCTTGACCGTACGGCCTCACCGGTGGCCGCCAGTTCGCGAGCCGCCCGCTCGGCGAACGCGGTGGCGCCCATCGCGGTGAAGCCTTCGTAGGCCGCGCGCAGCTCGGCCCGGGCCTCGGTGCGGCGGTTCGACCGGCGCAGCCACTCGCCGTACAGCAATCTCGCCCTTTGGGCCTGGGTCGTGGTCTCCGTGACATCGAGCAGGTCGACGGCCTCGCGGAAGCGGCCGGTGTCCCCGGTCAGCGCGTCGGCGAGCGCCTGCACTCCCCGCGCGGCCCGGGTCGGCGTCGCCGTGGTCCGTTCCCGCAGTTCCGCGCAGGCGCCGGCGGCGACCTCGGTCTCGCCGGCGTGCGCGGCCGCCTCGACCAGCTCGCGCAGCGCCCAATGGTTCAGGGCGAGGTCGCGGTACGAGGCCATGTCCCGCGCCGCCTCCATCGCGGCCCGGTGGTCGCCGTGTCCGTTGTGGAGGATCGCGCGGCCCAGCCCGGTCAGCGCGTGCAGCCGTCCGTCGCCGCGTTCGGCCGCGTCGCGGCCCTTCTCGTCGAACAGGGCGAGGGCCTCGGCCCGCGGCGCCCGGTAGGCGGCCAGGTTGAGCCGGGACAGCTGGTAGACCGACGCGCCGGTGGCCGAAGTGACGGCGTCGACCTCGTCGAGCAGGCCGGCCGCGTCGCCGAGCCGTCCCGCGTCGATCAGCGCGTTGGCCCAGATCGCCAGGGAGGCCGGCAGCAGCGACAGCGCGCCGGTGCCGAGCGCCGAGCGGACGGCCCGCTCGCTCATCCGGTAGGCCAGGTCGAACCGGAACATCTCGTGGGCCACACCGGCGGCCAGCCACACATCCGGGACGTCGTCGCCCACCGCGGCCAGAGCGCGGTCGAACAACGGCACCGCGGCGTCCCGGCCCTTCAGCACCCATGCGCTGAGCCCGGCCAGCAGGCGGTCGGAAAAGGCATCCCCGGCCGTACGGGCGGACTCGGCCGCCAGGCGCAGATCGTCACCACCGAAGCGGCCGGCGTACATGGCCGCCCCGAACGCCATGAGGAAGGCGTCCCGGGCCGCGACCGGGTCGAGCGTCTCGAGCCGCCGGGCGGCGGCCAGCAGCGGAGGCCCGGCGTCGCGCCCGTGGTGCAGCGCGAAGGTGACCTCGGCGCGCACCCGCTCGGCGCGGGCCCGTTCGAGGGGAGCGAGCGGGGCCAGTTCGGCCGCGCCCAGAAGTTCGGGCACCAGCGGATAGGACCCGGCGCCGGCCTGGGCGGCGGCCGCGTCGACGAGCAATACGCCCCGGCGAGCCGGGTCGAGGGTGAGCTCGGCGGCCCGCTGGAGGAAGGCGGCGGCGGCCGACCAGCCGCCGCGGCCGAGGGCCCGACCGGCCGACTTCTCCAGCTCGGTGGCGATCTCCTCGTCCGGCCCGGCCGCGGCGTGCGCCCGGTGCCAGGCCCGCCGGTCCGGCTCGGCGCCCGGATCGGTGACGGCGGCGAGCGCCGCGTGGGCCGCGCGCAGATCGGCGACGCTGCCGGACCGCCAGGCGGCCGACCGGATCAGCGGATGAGGGAACCGCACCCGGGTGCCGAGCTCGATCAACTGCCCGGCCTCGGCCGGTTCGGCGTGCTCGGGGCCGAGCCCGAGCCGGTCGAGCGCCCGCCACAGCAGCCCGATGTCGCCGATGGGCTCGACCGCGGCGGTGACCAGCAGCTGGCGGGTCTTCTCGGGCAGCTCCCCGATGCGCCGCCGAAACCCGGCCTCGACCCGATCGGCCACCGAACCCCCGGCGTGCGCGCCTTCCCCGGCATACGCGCCTTCCCCCACGTGCGCGCCGAAGCCGAACGCGAGATCAGCCGGCGTGTGCCCGCGCGGCAGTTCCCGCAGCGCCAGGGGATTCCCGCCGGCCTCGGCGACGATCCGGTCGCGGACGCGGGCGTCGACCGGCCCGGGCAGAACCACGTCGAGCAGAGCCCGGGCATCGGCGTCGGCCAGCGCGGACAAATGCAGCTCGGGCAGCCCGGCGGCCGCGCCGGACCCGCGGGCGGCCCCGGTGACCGCGCCGGCTTCGCGGGCGGCCAGGACGAGCCCGACCGACTCCACGCTGAGCCGCCGGGCCACGAAGACGAGAATGCTCGCCGAGGCGGCGTCGATCCACTGAACGTCATCGACAACACCGACGAGCGGTCGCCGGGCCGCGGCCTCACCGAGCAGCCCGAGCACGGCCAGCCCGACCAGCAGCCGCTCCGGCACCGGCCCGGCGACCAGCCCGAACGCGGTGGCCAGGGCCCCACGCTGCGGCGCCGGCAGATGATCGAGATATTCCAGGAGCGGCGCACAGAGCTGCTGCAACCCCGCGTACGCGATCTCCGACTCGGACTCGACCCCAGCCGCCCGAACAACCCGGCACCCGGCGCCATCGGTGGCGCGATGGGCCAACTCATCGAGCAGCGCGCTCTTGCCGCTGCCGGCCTCGCCTCGCAGGACCAGCGCCCGGCTGCGCCCCTCGCGGATGTCGCGGAGCAGGCGGTCGAGCTCGCCGAGCTCCCGCTGCCGTCCGAACAGCCCGCCGTCGCCTGTCACGCGGGCAGACTACCCAGCCTTACTTGTCTCCGAGCAAACGTGTGGCCAGCACCGCAGCCTGCGTGCGGCGCTCGAGGCCGAGCTTGGCCAGCATGCTCGACACGTAGTTCTTCACCGTCTTCTCGGCCAGGAACATGCGGGAGGCGATCTCGCGGTTGGTCAGCCCCTGCGCCACGAACTCGAGGATCTTGCGTTCCTGGTCGGTGAGCCCGGCCAGCTCGCGCGGCTGCTCGACACCGTTGCGGATGCGCTCGAGGACCCGCTGGGTGACGGCCGGATCGAGCAGCGACTGCCCGGCCGCGACCCGGCGCACCGCGTCCACCAGGTCGGTGCCGCGGATCTCCTTCAGCACGTAACCCGACGCCCCGGCCATGATCGCCGCGAAGAGGGCCTCGTCATCCTCGTACGAGGTCAGAATAAGCCCTTTGATCGACGAGTCGACCGCTCGCACGTCACGGCACACGTCGATGCCGTTGCCGTCGGGCAGCCGCGCGTCGAGCACGGCCACGTCGGGCCGCAGCGCCGGAATGCGGCGGGCGGCCTCCTGCGCGGACCCGGACTCGCCGACCACCTCGATGTCACCGCCGGCCTGGAGGAGGTCGATGAGGCCGCGGCGGACGACTTCGTGGTCGTCGAGGAGGAAGACTCGGATCACGCTTCATTCCTATCGCGCGGGCGCCGGCACACCAAGGGCCGAAAGACCCTAGTTGGCTTATGTCCTATATCAAAGTGTTTCGCACGATACTCTGCAGTCGAACCGGGCAGACGGCCACGACTGAGGCAAAACATGAAAAACGTGTATCAGCACGTACAACGGGCTGGACTCGACACGGCCGCGATGACCCTGGTGGGCTTCGCCGCCGGCTGCGGCATCGCCCGGCTCGGCTCGGGAGCCACACCCCGGAGCCAGCACTTCATCGACACTCCGGAGTTCGCCATCTGGAGCGCCGTGGTCGGTTTCGAGATCGCCTTGCGGCTGAACCTCTTCAGCGCCCTGTGGATCATCCGCGCCGAGATCCGGTCGCGGGTCGGCGTGGGATGTGTGTGGACGTCCTTCGTGGCGATCCTGATCGTCGCCGGCATCTTCCGCATCGCCGAGTTCATCTACCCGACGATCCACAGCGGGTTGCACGGCAACGGTCTGCGCCGGATGCTGCTGCACCTCAGCATGCTCATCACGCTCGCTCCCGGGCTGGTGAGCCTCTGGCGGATCCGATGGTGGATCTCGCGTGCCCACGTCGCGGACACCTTGGAGCGCCCCGACTCGCCGCAGGCGGGACAGCTGATCTCCGACGTCCTCTACTTCAACCGGACCCTGCAGAAGATCCTCCTGATGATCAGCGCGGTCGTGGTCGTGTCGATCGTCGACGTCGCGGCGTTCCGGATCGCCTACCTGGCCCAGGCGCCGAAGACCAGTGTGTTCCCGGTCGGCCTGGTCGTCCTCTACGGGCTGCTGCTGACGGTGGTGCTGTCCTTCCTCTACCTGCCGGTCTATTCGGGCTTCAACGAATACAAGCGGCAACTGCGCGACGCCCTGTGCCCGGTGCCCGCCGTCGGCGTCCCCGACGAGGCCTGGCACGGCAACCGGGACCGCACCGAACGGCTGCTGCAACTGCCGCGCGGGCCGTGGGAGTCGCTGCGCACCAACTACGCGGTTCTCACACCGCTCATCGCAAGCGTGTTCTCGCTGTTCCTGCCCGGGATCAGGTTCTAGGCACCGATCAGAGGAGTTGACCGATCATGCGGCAAGGCGACCTTCGGCCACTGGTGCTGGTTCGCGGCTTCGGCGGCGCGGACGTCGGTGACGTACAGGCGAGTGGCTATCAGGGATTCAACGACGGCACGGTCTATCCCGGGCGGCGCGGCGACAACTACATCTACGAGGGCTTCGTGCTGCGGGCCATGAAGGCGGAGCGGTATCCCTATCGGGACGCCACGAACGTCGTGGGCTACTACGCCGACGGCAACTGCGCGGCGCCGCCGGACGACTGCGGTTTCGACGCCTCGGTCCTCAGCGGGTCCGTCGCCGTGGACGCCTCGGCCGGTGCGCGGATTCTCGAGGCCGGCGTCGCCGGGACGATGTGGGTGTACCGCTTCTACGACCTCCGCCCGAGGACCATCGAGTGTTTCGGCGCCGGGCTGGCCCGCCTCATCGACATCATCGCGAAATGCGCGGCCCGACGGGGCGAGACGTTCCGCGGCGTGGACATCCTGGCCCACAGCATGGGCGGCCTCGTGGTGAACGCCGCACTCAAGAACATGACCGAGGCCGGGATCGACGCGCGGGACATGGTGCACCGGATCGTCACGCTCGGCACCCCGCACCGCGGCATCGCCTTCAACCTGCTGCCCCGCTGGATGGGCGACCTCCTCCCCCGCTCGTGCGACGCCGGGGACGAGCTCGCGGCGTTCGACCCGTGCCGGACGGCGTTCCTCGAGGTCGCCTCCCGGTTCGACCCAAGGCGCATCCTGACCGTCGTCGGCACCGACTACCGCAGCTACGGCACCCGGATGGCCACGCTGGCCAACCGGGTCGCCGGCCTGTTCGACGAGGGGTCGCTCGAGAACAACCGCAGCGACGGTCTCGTCAAACAGGCGTCGGCCCAGCTGCCGGGCTCGCCCCGGACCTTCGTGCACAAGTGCCACGGTGGCCGCGACTCTCTGGTGACCTCCCGCGAGGCGTACGAGATCGCGATGCGCTTCTTCCACGGTACCCACCGGGTGTGTCTGTGGCTCGACGACGCGGACGTGAGCAGCGGAGGAGACCACTTCGGCCGGAGCGAGTTCTATCTGGGGGTGTCGATCAAACCGCTGTACGTCGACTTCGAGCTGTTCCACCAGAGCGCCGAGGCGGAGAACTGCTACGGGCCGTTCCACGACCGGCGCCTCGCCGATCCGCTCCCCGACCGTGACACCGAGCTCAGCCGGCCGCTGGCCGAGTGCGGCGACCGGACGAACTCGTGGGCGGGCCCGGACCGGCTGATCTGGGAGGGGTGGCTCGACGCCAACCTGGCCGGCTCCCGCGACCCGGTCTTCCGCCTCGACATCTATCTGAGCGAGCGCGACGCGTTCGGCATCGGTTTCTCCGACAACGTGGTGTACCGCAAGCAGCTCTACGTCCAGGCCGTCCTCGGATCCGGCCCGGTGACGCTCTACGTGCACAACAGCGAGCGTTTCCTGGGGCCGAACGGTCCCGCGGGCGGCGCCGAGCTCGAGGGCATGGCGGAGAACTCGGCGACGGCGGCGGTCCAGCGGGCGGAGCCGACCGGCCGGCCCGGCGAATGGACCTTCCGCACTCAGGGCGCCTCGTTCGCCGCCACCTGGCGGGTGGCTATGGCCGCCGAGACGTCATGAGGCGTGCCAGCGCTGGTCGTGCTCGCGGTGCGCGCCGGTCAACCCGCCCTGGAAGAACCGTTCGTAGTACGGCTCGTCGACGTGGTGGGCCTGGATCCACACGCCCGGCACGTGGATCGCCTCGCAGTGCGCCGGAAAACGCCGGTGGGTCTCGTAGATGTACGAGCAGATGTCGGTCGTGCACGCGATCACGTCGGCCGCGTAGTCGCTGGCCTCGGCGAGGTATTTGCGGCCGAACTCGCCCTTGTAGACGCGGTCGAACAGGGCGTGGTCGGAGTAGATCCCGTCCGGGCCGAACTTGTCGGCCACGACCGCGGCCACCGCGTCGGCCATGCTGTCGTAGTAGGGCGGGCACATCGCCTTGATCAGGTACTCGCCCTGGTGGCGCAGGCCGACGGGGTGGGCCCGCGCCCGCGCGAACCAGGGCAGCGGGATGTGCCAGCGCGGCAGGTCGGCCGGTCTCCACTCCGGCACCACCCATTCGAAGCCGAGCATCGGCCCGTACGTCTTGCGGTACTGCGGGTGCCCCAGCAGGACCGGCGGTGAGATGGCGCCGTGGATCCAGGCGCCCAGCCCCATCGCCTCGGCGCCCAGCATGAGGTTCTGCAGCAGCAGATCGGCCTCGATCTGGGTGCGCATCGGCCCGATGGCCCCGAGCGGCAGCTTGATCCGTTTGTTCAGGAAGCCGTTGCGCACCCACTCCTTCACCCCGGCCATCCGGTAGAAGTTGCGGTCGTCGACGATCGCCGGCCGGGCGCCGGCGGGCTGGGTCAGCAGATACATCATCCCGTTGATGTACTGCCGGGACAGGTCGACCACCGGGAACAGGACGGTGGTGCCCGGAAGGTTCGACAGGAACCGGTTGGAGTCCAGGTAGGCCGGGAAGTCGCGGTTGCCGCCCGGAACGTCGATGCGGTGGTCCAGGACGCGGACCTTCGCCGCCCGGGCCCGGGCGATCAGCGTGTCGGCGTCGAGCAGTGAGCCACCGTCCGCCGGCGGCGGCAGGTGGCGCAGGAAGTAGGTCCCGCTGTCATTGATCAGGAAGAACGACGTGCCCTGGGCGTTGTCCGGGCTGCCGGCGGTCCGCCCGGCCATGGTCAGGTTGGGCTTGGCCATGATCGGCGCGCCGTCGCGCGGATCGGTGAACGGACGGTCGGGCATCGTGAGCCCGGTGCAGCCGGTCAGCGCGATGAGGACCGCCTCTTCGAGCTCGCTCAACGGGTGCCGCGGCTCGGCCGACTGATAGCTCATGGAGCCGGCCGGCACCGAACTGCCCTGGCTGACCCGATGGGTGCGCCGGCGGAAGACCGTCTCCAGCAGGGGCTGGTCGAACAGGGTGTCGAACCCGGCCGCCGTCCGCCGGTCGGTCATTTCGCGCCGCTTCCGCCACGCGCCGGCGGCTCCGGCACCGGCCGCCACGGCGCGAAGGCGCTCGCGTCCCGCGGGAGGACGGCCGCGAGGTCCGGGCAGTGCCGCTGGATCACGCTGGTCATGCCGTTGTTCGCGATCCAGTCGAGGCCGAACGGTGAGTAGATCTCCGGCCGGAAGTCCACGGTGAGGAAGCGGTCGCTCTGCAACCGGCGCGACGCCATCAGGATGAAGACGCGGAAGGCGGTGTCGGAGAATCCGAACCCCTCGGGCGGGGTCTCGGCGAACAGCCCGACCATGGTGTCGACCTCGTCGATGTCGCGGTACACCTCGCGCAACCGCCGGACCGACTCCGGATCGGCGCACAGGTCCTCCCAGCGCTCCAGGCGCGGCTTGTGCAGCCCGGCCCGGAAGTCGTTGTAGCGCGGGATTCCCCGCCGCCGGGTGCGGACCAGGTCGACGACGGACAGGTCGATCCGCTCGCCGTCGCGCTCGAGCTCCTGCAACGCCCGGGGATAGTTGTGCAGGGTGATCGCCCCCGGATGGGACAGCCCGAACGAGTAGAGCATGTTCTCGAGCCCGAGCGCGCGCAGCTCGTCATCGGCCGCGTTGCCCTGGATCTGGAGGAAGCCGCGGCGGTCGAGGATCTCGTTCGTCCGGTGGTCGCGATAGACGTACTCGTCCGGCAGCAGCGGATGCATCCGGTAGACGGTGACGAAATCCTCGGTCAGCGAGTACGGGGCGGCGTGGTGGTCCGGCATCGTCCCCGGGATGCCCGTGTTCGCGTGCTGGTCGACGAGCCACATCCCGAGCCGGGTCATCCAGTCGTGCGCGGGCGGCCCGTTCCAGTTGCTCTTGAGGCCCACGTCGATCGTCTCGGTGCCGAGGATCGCCGGTGTCCACTCCACCGTGTGGATCTTCGCGATCAGCGCCGACACGATGAGCCGGGCGGTCTGGTAGACCCGCTCGTCGTTCCAGCCCCGGTAGTGCGAGCGCAACTCGTCGCAGATCACGTTGTGCTCCCGGGCGAACAGCGTGTGCAGGCCGCTGAGGCCCAGCCACCAGCTCTCGTTGAACCCGGTGACCTCCTGCCCGTTGAGATCCTGGGGCAGGTGTCCTCCGGCCGTCAGCCGCAACTTCGCGCCGTCCCGCAGCGCGTCCGCGCCGGCCTTGTCCCCGCCGTACACCTCGGACCCGTCCCACCAGTGGGAGGCGGCATTGGAGAACAGCCGCTCGGTCCCGTCCGGCCCGGCCGGGCCCTGGGCGATGTTCCCGGCGATGCGCATGCGGGGCTCGGGCGCCCCGCCCGGGGTGTTCGACCATCCGGGCATGCCCGGCGGCAGCGGCACGACGACGTCGTTCCTGCCCAGCGGATGGCGGGCGTGGTTGACCCAGTCGTGCACCTGGAACTGGATCCAGGCCGCGGCCAGCAGGTTCATCGACGGCGCGGGGCGGAACGTCTCGCGGTACAGCAGCTCCCGGCTGACCACGATGGGGTTGGGCTCGTCGAACAGATCCGCCCGGTAGTCGGCCCGCAGATTGCGGCCGAACGTGGAGCCGACCGAACCCATGCGCGGATCGGACAGGTCGTTCGACGTGCCGTCGTAGGTGCGCCAGACCCGCGCGGTCTCGTCCGGCGCCGCCGGCACCGGGCGGGCGGCCGGCGGGGCCTCCCGCGGTTCGGTGTCGATGAGGTTGGCCCGGCGCAGGTCCTGGCGCAGCACCTGAAGATTGAGCAGCCCGAGCCGTACGCCCAGGCGGTGCCAGGGCACGAACCGGTTGACGAGCTTGAGCGCCGAGCCCACCGCGGCGCCCACGACCACGTTCCGCACCGGGGTCTCGCCTTGCCATCGCAGTTGGCGACGGTGGGCCGCGCTGGCGTCGTACGCCGCCTTGCGCGCCCGGTTGAGATTGCCCAGCGGCCGGAAGCCGTCAGTGGTGTTCCAGGGGTTGAAGTCCAGGCCGTTCAGCGCGGCCGGCTCGGCGCGGGCCCGCACGGTGAGGATGGCGACCGGCTCGACCGGAGTGTCGCGGGGCGTCCAGGAGACGGCGGTGTCCTCGATCGGCGTGGTCGCCTCGTCGCGGAACCGCTGGACGCACAACTCGAAGCGCATCGGCCCGGCCGCGAGCCGCCGTGCCGCCTCGTGGGCGAGGTGGTCCGGATCGTTCCAGGCCGGTTCGGATCCGGGCGGCGTGCCGGGCGCGGGGCGCAGCAGATAGCGGACGGCGAGGCCGTCACCCCAGGCGATGGCGCCGCGGCTCCAGTACGTCTCGGTGGCGACGCTGAGCACCTTCCGGCGCCGACCGGCCTGGATGTTGCCGAGCATCCGCTGGGTCTCCGACGGCCCGTCGGTGATCGCGAGCCGCAACAGCCCGGCCACCTGGGACAGCCGGTCACCGGCGGTGGCGACGGCGAACCGCACGAACTGCCCGGCGTCACGAGCGTGCGACACGGGGTAGTTGGTGGCCAGGAGGTCGTGCTGCTCGTCCGGCGACACGATGATCCGCAGCGCCACCCCGCGCAGGTCGGGCACCAGGTCGGGCTGGGTCTTCCCGGCGGCGTTGGAGAAGCGCACCGCCACGGGATAGGCGGCGCCCGGCTGGGCGAATCCGGTGCGCAGGTCCTCCGGCAGATCGAGGAACCTGAGCTCGGCGTCGTCGGCGGCGAGGGTGGCCTTGGCGTGGAAGGCACGGTCGACAGCGTGCGGGACGCCGTGCGCGCCGGCCGCTTTCCGGGTGCGGAGCTGGACTTTCATGACGTCGCGGGCCAGCCGCTCGAAGACGGCCCGCTCGGCCTCCGGGCTGCCGCCGAGATAGGTCTCGGACCAGGCCGGCGTGGCGGGACCCGGCGGCGCCTCGGCGCTCGATCCGGCCGGACTCGTGGACTCCTTGAGCATGGTGGACGGTCCCCTCGGTCCCGGCGGAAAGCGCCAGGCGGCGAGTTCCCCCTCGTCAACCATCCTAGACCGATATAAACATAAATGAGGCGATTTTTTCGAGCGGTCCGCCCGCCGTCGCTGAGCCGGCCACCGAATAGGGTGTGCGGCATGGCCGACAGCACTCCCGACCTGCCTTCTCTCGGGCTTCGCCCGCTTTCCCGGGTACGCCTCGACGAGCTCCTGAAGGAGATGCTGGACCGCGTCGGCGAGGTGATGACCAGCCGCGAGCGCCTGCGCGCCCTGCTCGACGCGGTGGTCGGCATCGGCACCGACCTCGACCTGCGCAGCACCCTGCAGCGCATCGTCGAGTCGGCCTGCGCCCTGGCCGGCGCCCGGTACGGCGCGCTCGGCGTGCTCAACGCCGACAGCTCGGGCCTGTCCGACTTCATCACCCACGGCATCGATCCGGCCACCCACGCCGCGATCGGCGACCTGCCGCACGGCCGGGGTGTCCTCGGCCTCCTGATCACCGACCCGCACCCCGTGCGGCTTCCGGACATCACCCGCCATCCCAACTCGTACGGCTTCCCGCCGCACCACCCGCCGATGCACAGCTTCCTGGGCGTGCCCGTCCGCACCCGGGACCAGATCTTCGGCAACCTCTACCTGGCCGAGAAGCAGGGCGCCGACCAGTTCTCCGACGACGACGAGGAGATCGTGGTCGCCCTGGCCGCCGCGGCCGGCGTGGCCATCGACAACGCCCGCCTGTTCGCGCTGGCCCGCCGCCGCGAGCGCTGGCTGGCGGCCGCCGCCGAGATCACGGGCGTCCTGCTGGGAACCGTCCGCCGCACGGAGGCCCTGCGCCTGATCGCCCGCCGGGCCCGCGAGGTGGCCGACACGGAACTGGCGATGGTCCTGCTGTACGACGAACAGGCCGCCCGCTACACCATCGAGGCCGCCGACGGTCTGAGCGCCGACTGCCGGACCCTGGAGGGTCGCGCGGTGGCCGCCGACCTTTCCGGCCACGACACCATCGACAACCTGGCCGCCGCGGCCGACTGGCCCGGCCCCGTCCCGTCGGGCCCGGCGCTGGCCGCCCCGCTGGCCGCGGCCGGCTCCCGCCGGGGCGTCCTGATCGTCACCCAGCCCGCCGACCGGGCTCCCGACGCCGAGGACGCGGTGCTGCTGTCCACTTTCGCCGGTCAGGCCGTGCTGGCCCTGGACCGGGCCCGGGCCCAGGAGGAACGCGAACAGCTGGTGGTGCTGGAGGATCGCGAGCGCATCGCCCGCGACCTGCACGACGTGGTCATCCAGCGCCTGTTCGCCACCGGCATGCAGTTGCAGGGCGCGGTCGCGCACGCCGGCCGCCCCGAGGCGGTGAAGCGCATCAACGCGGCGGTGGACGACCTGGACGCCACCATCCGAGACATCCGCCGTTCGATCTTCGAGCTGCGGGCCCCGGTCGGCCCGTCCCTCCGCGCCGAGATCAGCAAGACGGTCCAGGAGGCCGCCGAGCCCTTGGGCTTCCGCCCCGTCCTGGACACCACGGGCCCGGTCGACAGCGCGGTCCCCGACGACGTCGTCCCCGAGCTCCTGGCCGTCCTCCGCGAGGCGCTGGCCAACGTGGCCCGCCATGCCCAGGCCACGTCCTGCCGGGTCTCCCTGCGCGCCACCGGCGACGAGGTGATCCTTCAGATCGAGGACGACGGCATAGGCTTCGATCCGTCCCTGGCCCGGGGCGGCCTGGCCAACATGTCCGACCGGGCCCAGGACCTCTCCGGCTCCTTCGAGGTGACAGTGGCCCCCTCCGGCACCGGCTCCCTGCTGACCTGGCGCGCCCCGCTGTGAACCGGCCGGGCGGGCCGGCCGCGGTCAGGCCGGCTCGCGGACGCCACCCTCGTCGCCGCCGCCCTCGTCGCCGTCGCCGGGCATCGGCTCGACGGGCGCCTCGGGCAGCTCGTCCGGCGCTCCCGGCAGCAGCTCGCCGACGTCGTCGGGGACGGGCTCCCGCGGATCGATCGGCGGGTAGTCGTCGGGATTGAGATCCGGCTGCGTCATGATCACATCATCCGTCACATCAGGGGTCAAAGCGCGTCAAGACGACGCCGACACCTCCTTTCCCTTTACACCGGCTCGGGAACCGCGACGGGCTCCGGCACCTTGACCGCGCCCAGGTCGATCACCTGATCGACCTGGGCCGCCACGTCGGTGCGGTGGGTGATCAGCAGGACCGAGCGGTCGCCGGCCGCGGCGAGCAGGTCGCGGGTGAGAGCGGCCGCGGTCTCGTCGTCGAGGTGCTCGGTCGGCTCGTCGAGGATCAGGACGCGGAAGTCGGCCAGCAGGGCCCGCGCGAGCGCCAGCCGGCGGCGCTGACCTCCGGAGAGGGCCATGCCGTGCTCACCCACGAAGGTCTCCAGCCCGTCGGGCAGCGTGTCGGCCCAGTCGAGCAGGCGCGCACGGGCGAGAGCCGCGCGCAGGTCGGCCTCGGTGGCGTCCGGCCGCCCGATGCGCAGGTTGGCCGAGATCGTGGTGTCGAACAGGTACGCGTCCTCGGGCAGATAGCCGACGACCCGCCGCACCTCGTCGGGGTCGAGCCGCGGCAGATCGATCCCGTCGAGCGTGATCCGCCCGGCCGTGGGGTCGAGGAAGCGGACCAGCAGAGCCGCGATCGTGCTCTTGCCGGATCCGCTCGGCCCGGTCAGCGCCACCCGCGCCCCGGCGGGCAGCTCGAAGCTGACATCGCGCACGGCCGTGCGTCCCGGCACCCATGAGGCGCTGACACCCTCCACGCTGATCGCGGGGGCGACGGAGGTGGTGACGCTGGACGGCAGCCGGGCAGGCTCCTTCGGGACGGCGATGGGGTCGGGGGCATCGAGAATCTCGGCCAGGCGGCGCAAGGAGGTGCGGGCGGCGGCGAAGCGCTGAGCGGCGACCGGGAGGCCGGCGATCGACTCGTAGACGGCCAGCGGGGTCAGGACGACGACGGCGAGGAGTTCGCCGTGCAGGCCGCCGGAGCGTACGGCCACCGCGCCGGCGGCCAGGCCGGCGATCAGGCTCAGGCCGGTGGCCAGGGCGGTCACCGCGGCCGAGGCGCCGGCGGCGGCCGAGGAGCGCTGCTCGGCCCGGCGCAGTTCGGCGTCGGCCTCGGTGAGGCGGGTCAGCCGGGTGGCCGTGGCGCCGTACGCGGTCAGGTCGGGCAGGCCGTGCAGCAGGTCGACGGTGGCAGTGGCCAGGCCGCCGCGCAGCGGGGCGAGACGGCCGTCGGCACGGCGGGCGGCCGCCGACTGGAACAGGGGCACGCCGATCGCCACCACCAGCAGGCCCAGGGCGAGCGCCACCCCGGCGACCGGGGACAGCGTGCCGATCAGCACGACCGAGCCGAGGCCGACGACGGCCGCGACCGCGTAGGGCAGGACCACGCGGACGAGCATGTCCAGCACCGCGTCGACGTCGGAGGCGAGGCGCTGGGCCAGGTCGGCGCCACGGAAGCCGGCCGTGCCGGCCGGCGCGAGCGCGGCCAGCCGGTCGAAGAGGCGGACGCGCAGGCGGCCCAGCACGCGCAGCGCGGCGTCGTGGCCGGCGAGGCGCTCGGCGTAGCGGAGGACGCCCCGGCCGATGCCGAAGGCGCGGACCGCGACGATCGCGACCATCAGATGCAGCACCGGCGGGTGCAGGGCGGCCCGCGAGATCAGCCAGGCCGAGGTGGCCATCAGCCCGACCGCGGCCCCGGCCGCCCCGATGCCGGCCAGCACGGCCAGCAGCAGCCCGGGTGCGGCCGGCCGGGACGCCGTACGCAGCAGCGTGAACCAGGTCATAGAACACCGTCCGAGGTGAGGCGCGCGGCACCCGACAGGAGACGCTCGTTGACCGAGGGGACCGGGGCCGTGGGCGCCGGGAGATCGCCGGCGGCGGGCGCGAGCTCGACGACCCGGCCCGCCAGGGCGATCAGTTCGGGCCGGTGGGCCGCGATCAGCACCGTGCGGCCGTGGGCCAGGCGGCGAACAGCGGACATGACCTCGGCGGCCGTGGCCGCGTCGAGGTTGGCGGTGGGCTCGTCGAGCAGCACGATCGGCGCGTCCCGCAGGAACGCCCGGGCCAGGGCGATCCGCTGCCGCTGCCCGGCCGACAGGCCGGCGCCGTCGTCGCCGAGGATCGTGTCGTAGCCCCGCGGGAGGCCGAGGATGAAGGTGTGCGCCCCAGCGCGGTGGGCCGCGGTGACCACGTCGGCGTCCGGGCCGGCGCCGAGGGCGATGTTCTCCCGGACCGTCCCGGCGAACAGGTACGGCCGCTGCGGCACCCACGCGATCCGCGACCGCCACGCGCCCGGATCGACAGTGGCCAGGTCGGCGCCGCCGACCGTGACCCGGCCCGCGCCAGGGGTGGCGAAGCCGAGCAGCACGTTGAGCGCCGTCGACTTGCCGCAGCCGCTGGGGCCGGTCAGCGCCACGATCTCCCCCGGCTCGACGACCGCGCTCAGCCGCAGCGCGTCACGGTCGCGGTAGCGGACCACGACCTCTTCGAACGCGATCGCCCCGTCCGGCACGGGCGCCGTGCCGGACGCCGGCTCCGGCTCGTCGAGGATCGCGAACGCGTCCGACGCGGCGGCCAGGCCTTCCGCGCTGGCGTGGTAGTTGGCGCCGACCTGGCGCAGCGGCAGATAGGCCTCGGGGGCCAGGATCAGCACGAGCAGCGCCGTGGCCAGGTTGAGACGCCCGTCGACCAGCCGCAGGCCGATACCGACGGCGACCAGCGCCACCGACAGCGTCGCCAGCAGTTCCAGGACCAACGACGAGAGAAAGGCGATGCGCAGCGTACGCATCGTCAGGCGCCGCTGATCGTCGCTGATCCGCCGGATCGTGGCGGCCTGGGCGCGGGCCCGGCCGAACAGCTTGAGCGTGGGCAGCCCGGCGATCACGTCGAGGAAGTGATGCGACAGCCGGGTGAGCAGCTTGAACTGCTTGCGGTTGGCGCTCTCGGTCTGCAGCCCGACCAGCGCCATGAAGACCGGGATGAGCGGCAGGGTCAGCACGATCGTCACGGTGGCGATCAGGTCGGCCGGCAGGATCCGGGCCAGCACGATCGCCGGGACCAGCCCGGCCAGCACCAGCTGCGGCAGATAGCGGGCGAAGTACGCGTCGAGCGCGTCCAGTCCCCGGACGACCAGGGTGACCGCGGCCCCGGTCTCGGCCGAGCCTGGCCGCTGGGCGAGCCGCCGGAGCAGGGCGAGGCGCAGCTCGCTCTTGACCGAGGCCGACGACCGGGCCGCCACCGCCTCCTGCGCCCAGGAGACGGCGGCCCGGCCGGCGATCACCACGGCCAGCCCGATCAGCGTGGCCCGCAGGTCACCCAGACCGGCGCCATCGAGGAAGACCGCGGTGATGCCGCCGGCCAGCAGCGTCGCCTGGGCCACGATCAGCCCGGCCAGGGCGGCGCCGAGCACGACCGTGACCACCAGGTAGGCCCGGGTGCTCCGGGCGTACCGGAGGAGCCGCGGATCGAGCGGCCTCATGCCGGAATCTTGTCTACGCTGAGCCGCTTGCGGAACACCCAGTAGGTCCAGCTCTGGTAGAGCAACACGAACGGCGTGCAGCCGGCCGCGACCCAGGTCATGACCTTCAGGGTGTACGCCGAGGCCGACGCGTTGGTGACGGTCAGGCTGTTGGCGTCGGCGATCGAGGAGGGCATGACGTTCGGGAACAGCGTCACGAACAGCGCGAACACCGCCAGCACGATCGTGGCCGCGGTGGCCAGGAAGGCCCAGCCCTCGCGCCGGGCCCGGATGGCCGGGATCGCGGCCAGCAGCGACACCGCGGCCGCGGCCATGAGGATCCAGCCGGCCACGTCGTGGTGGGCGATCGCCGTCCAGAGCAGGAAGCCGGCCGCGATCACGACCGCCGGCCCGATCAGCCGGGCCGCCAGCCGGCCGGCCCGCTCCCGGATCTCGCCGTCGGTCTTGAGCGCCAGGAAGACCGCGCCGTGCAGCGTGAACAGCGCCAACGTCGTCAGGCCGCCGACCAGGGCGTACGGGTTGAGCAGGTCGAAGAAGCCGCCGACGTATTCGTGGTCGGCGTCCAGGCGTACCCCTCGCACGATGTTGCCGAAGGCGACGCCCCAGAAGACCGCCGGGATCCAGCTGCCCGCGATGATGCAGAGATCCCAGCGGCGGCGCCAGCGTTCGTCGTCGCGCTTGCCCCGATATTCGAAGGCCACACCGCGGATGATCAGAGCGGCCAGGATGAGCAGCAGCGGCAGGTAGAAGCCGGAGAACAGGGTGGCGTACCACTCGGGGAAGGCGGCGAAGGTGGCACCGCCGGCGACGATCAGCCACACCTCGTTGCCGTCCCAGACCGGGCCGATCGTGTTGATGAGCAGGCGGCGCTCGCGGTTGTCGCGGCCCAGCACGGGCAGCAGGATGCCGACGCCGAAGTCGAAGCCCTCGAGCAGGAAGTAGCCGGCCCACAGCAGCGCGATAAGGGCGAACCAAACGGTGGTGAGTTCCATCAGAATCTGCCTTCAGACCGATTAAGGGCGGTGGCGGGGTGGTTGGATGGGCTAGTAGGCGAAGGCGAGCGGACGGTCCTCGTCGGAGGAGTCCGAGCCGGACGGTGGTGGGATCTCGGGGGCGCCGGCCCTCGCGTACTTGAGGAAGAGCCCGGCCTCGACGACAGCGAGTACGCCGTAGAGCACGGTGAGGGTGATCAGCGAGGTCGCGGCCTCACCGGTGCTGACCGAGGGTGAGACGCTCTCGGAGGTCTTGAACAGGCCGAACACCGTCCACGGCTGGCGGCCCATCTCGGTGAAGATCCAGCCGAACGAGTTGGCCGCGAGGGGCCCGCCGAACGAGAGGATGACGGCAAGCCAGAGCCATCTGTTCGTCGGCGTCCGGCCTCGGCGCATGGCCCAAAGGGCGACCAGCGCGACCGCCATGGTGGCGATGCCGAAGCCCATCATCAGGCGGAACGACCAGTAGGTCACGGGGATCGAGGGCGCGTACTCGCCGGGTCCGTACTTCTGCTCGTACTCGGCCTGAAGGTTGTCGATGCCCTCGACCTCGCCGTCGAAGGTGCCGGTGCCCAGGAAGGAGAGGAGCGAGGGGATCCGTACGCTGTAGAGCTCCTCCTCGCCGTTGAGCGAGCCGATGGTGAAGATGGAGAAGCCGGCGGGCGCCGCGTTCTCGTAGAGAGCCTCGGCGGCGGCCATCTTCATGGGCTGCTGCTCGGTCATGATGCGCGCCTGCTGGTCGCCGGTGATGAGCACGCCGACGCCGGCGATGAGCACGACCCAGGCGCCGAGCTTGAGGCTGGGGCGGAAGACGTCCATCTGGTTCTTGCGCTTGAGGTGCCAGGCGCTGACCGCCATGAGCACCGCCCCGCCGGTGAGGAAGCAGGCGGTGATCGTGTGCGGGAACGTGACCAGCGTCGTCGAGTTGGTCAGGAGCTTCCAAATGCTGGTCAGCTCGGCGCGGCCGGTCTCGTCGTTCATCCTGTAGCCGACCGGATGCTGCATCCACGAGTTGGCGGCCAGGATGAAGTACGCCGACAGCAGCGTGCCGATCGCGGCGGCCCAGATGGTCGCGAGGTGCACCTTCTTGGGCAGCCGGTCCCAGCCGAAGATCCACAGGCCGAGGAACGTCGACTCGAGGAAGAAGGCCAGCAGGCCCTCGATCGCGAGCGGCGCCCCGAAGACGTCACCGACGAAGCGGGAGTACGCACTCCAGTTCATGCCGAACTGGAACTCCTGCACGATGCCGGTCACGACGCCGATCGCGAAGTTGATCAGGAAGAGCTTGCCCCAGAACTTGGTGGCCTTGAGGTAGTGCTCCTTACCCGTACGGACCCAGGCGGTCTGCAGGCCGGCGACGAGCACCGACATGCCGATGGTGATCGGCACGAACAAGAAGTGGTACACGGTGGTGATGCCGAACTGCCATCGGGCAATGTCGAGCGTGTCCACGGGCTGGTCCTTTCCACGGATGGCTCGATCCTGTCGGGCGAGGCCGTCCGCGGAGGAGGGTCTAAAGTCCTGTGCCGCCCAAGACTTAAGTACCGGCATTTTTATGCCAGGACTTTCGGCTCTCCCGCGGCCGGGCCGAACCCGGAATGCTGCCCACCGTGGACACCGCGACCGCACCGACCACGCTCGGGCTCACCTCCGACCAGGCCTCCCGGCGCCTCGCCGCCGACGGCCCCAACGCCGTCGATCCGCCGCGCCCGCGCCGGCTGACCGGGCGGGTGGGCCGCCAGCTGACCGACCCGCTCGTGCTGCTGCTCATCGCGGCCGCCGTGATCACCGCCCTGCTCGGCGACGTGCCCGACACGGCCGTGATCGTGCTGGTCGTGCTGGTGAACACGGTGATCGGCGTCGTGCAGGAGGTGCGCGCCGACGCCGCCATCGCGGCCCTCGACCGCCTCGCCGCGCCGTCGGCCCGAGCGGTCCGCGACGGCCACGACCTCATTCTTCCGGCGGCCGATCTGGTCAAGGACGATCTGGTACGCCTGGAGGCGGGCGACATCGTCCCGGCCGACCTCCTGCTGGTCGAATCCCAGCGCGCCACCTTCGACGAGTCGTCACTGACCGGCGAGTCGGCGCCGGTGGCCCACACGGCCGGAGAGGAGGCCGGCTCCGGCACGGTACTGACCACCGGCCGGGCCGCCGGTGTGGTCGTTCGCACCGGGGCCGACAGCTCCCTCGGCCGCATAGCGGCGCTGGTCGCGCAGACCGACTCCGGCGCGACCCCGTTGCAGCGCCGCCTCGCGACGCTGGGCCGCGTGCTGGGCCTGGCCGCGGTCGCGATCTCCGCCGTCGTCTTCGCGGCCGGCGTCCTCTCCGGCCAGCCGCTGGCCCGGATGGCCATCACCGCGGTCAGCCTGGTCGTCGCGGCCGTGCCCGAGAGCCTGCCCGCCGTGGTGACCCTCGCGCTGGCCCTGGGCTCCCGCCGCATGGCCCGGACCAGGGCCATCCCCCGCCGCCTGCATGCGGTCGAGACCCTCGGGTCGGTCACGGTGATCGCCTCCGACAAGACCGGCACCCTCACCGAGAACCGCATGTCCGTCCAGCGCGCCCTCACCCCCGCGGGCACCACCTTCACCATCACCGGCGAGGGGTACGCCCCCACCGGCACCGTCACACCGGACGCCGCAGGCCCGGAAACGCCGGGTGAGGTCCGGGAGCTCGCCCTGGGCGGGCTTCTCTGCAACGACGCCGAGCTGATCGCCCCGGCCGGCGACCGTCCGGAGTGGGCGGCCGCGGGCGACCCGATGGAGGCGGCGCTCGTCGCCTTCGCGGCCCGCTGCGGGCTCGATGCGGAAGCCGAGCGGGGCCGCCACCCGCGCGTCGCCGAGCAGCCCTTCGACCAGGACACCCGCCGCATGGTCACCGTTCACCGCCGGCCCGGGGGCGGCTATCTGACCGTCTGCAAGGGCGCGCCGGAGAGCGTGCTGACGGCCGCCGCCGAGCTTGCCGGCCCGGCCTCCGGCGGAACTGCGGGCGAGCTGGCGCGGGCGGCGGGTGAGCTGGCGGCCCGGGGGCTGCGGGTGCTGGCGGTCGCCACCGCGGTCACCGACGAGCGGCCCGATCCGGCTGATCCGCCACGGCTGCGGGTGGCGGGGCTGGTGGGTATCGGCGATCCGCTGCGGGCCGGTGCGGCCGGCACCGCCGAGGCGTTCGCGCGGGCGGGCGTGCGGCTGGTTCTCATCACCGGCGACCATCCGGCCACGGCCGGGGCCATCGGGCGGCAGCTGGGGATTCTCGGGGACGGTGACCAGGTCGCCTCCGGGCCCGGGGAGGTGGGTGCGCGGGTCTACGCCCGGGTGCAGCCCGAGGAGAAGCTCGACATCATCGCCGCCCTCCAGGAGCGCGGTGAGGTGGTGGCGATGACCGGTGACGGGGTCAACGACGCGCCGGCGCTGCGGCGGGCCGACATCGGGGTCGCCATGGGCGGCGGCACCGAGGTGGCGCGGCAGGCGGCCGAGCTCGTGCTGGTCGATGACAACCTCGGTACCGTCGCGGCGGCCATCGGTGAGGGACGGCGGATCTACGACAACATCCGGCGGTTCCTGCGGTACGCGCTGTCGGGTGGCATAGCCGAGCTGCTCGTGATGCTGGCCGGGCCGTTGCTGGGCATGCCGCTGGCGCTGTTGCCGGGGCAGTTGCTCTGGATCAATCTGCTCACCCACGGCATTCCGGGGGTGGCGCTCGGCGCCGAGCCGGCCGACGCGGGGGTGAGCGATCGGCGTCCCCGGTCGCCTCAGGAGTCCGTGCTCGGTGACGGGCTGTTGGCCGCCGTGATCCTGGGTGGTCTCTGTCTCGGGTCGGTGACGCTGGCCGCCGGGGTGCTGGCCATGCTGTTCGACCGGCCGTGGCAGTCGGTGATGTTCGTCGTGCTCGGGCTGGCGCAGCTCGGGGTCGCCCTGGCCGTGCGGGCCCGGCCCGCGGCCGGTACGCCCCGGAACCGGTGGCTGCTGATCTCCGTGGCGGTGTGCGCGCTCCTCCAGATCGGCGGCGTCCTGCTGCCGCCGCTGCGGGCTCTGCTCGGCACCGAGGCGCTGACCTGGCGCGAGCTCGTGGCCTGCGCCGTCTTCGCCGCGATTCCCGCCCTGCTGCTGCGCGCGTCGGCCTGGTGGTCCAGCCGGCACAGCCACGGCCCGGGCGGCGGGCGGGCGGGACTTTGGTCCCGGATGGTCGGGCGCAAGGCCTCCGGTGCCGACACGCCGGTGCGAGGAGAGTGATTGCCATGACAACGCCGCTCGAGAAGGCCGCTCAAGCCGCCCAGCACGCCCCGTCCGTCTTCAACACCCAGCCCTGGTCCTGGCGTCTCGCCGGCGACACGCTGGAGCTGCGCGCCGACGAGGACCGCAAGCTCGGCACGGTGGACCGGGACGGCCGGCTTCTGCTGCTGAGCTGCGGGGCGGCCCTGCACCACGCCCGGGTGTCGCTGGCCGCGCACGGCTGGTCGGCGACCGTGGAGCGGTTCCCCGAGCCGGAGGTCCTGGCCCGCGTCCGGCTCGGCCCGGCCGTTCCGGCCGACCCCGGGGCGCAGCGTCTGGAGGCCGCGATCCCGCGGCGGCGCACCGACCGGCGCTCGTTCGGCGAGCGGGAGGTCTCCGAGGCCGAGCTGACCCGGCTGCGGCAGCTCGTCGAGGCCGAGGGGGCCTATCTGCATCTCGTGCGGACCGACCAGATCGCCCAGCTCGCCATCTCGGCCGAGCTGGCCGGCGACGCCGAGCTGGGCGACCCGGAATACCGGGCCGAGCTCGACCGGTGGACCAGCCGGCCCGAGTTCGCCGGGGACGGCGTGCCCAGGTCGACCGCGGTCGAGGCCGGACTGCGGCGGGTGCCGGTGCGCGACTTCGCCCCGGACGGCGAGGCCGGGCTCTCCGTCGGCGCCGAGCACGATCAGGGCGCCGCCTACGTGGTGCTCTTCGGCGAGGACACCCGGCCGGTCGATCTGCTGCGCGGCGGCGAGGCTCTCTCCGCCCTGCTCCTGCTCGCGACCGCGGACGGGCTGGCCACCGCCCCGATCAGCGACGCCATCGAGGTCGAGTGGCCCCGGCAGCTCGTCGCCGGTCTGCTGGCCGGGGTCGGCGAGCCCTACCTGGTCGTGCGGCTCGGCTACCCGGCCGCGCCGGAGCCCCTGCCGCCTCGCCCGCGCCGGGATGTCCGCGACGTCATCACGATCATCGAATAAGAAGGACAGGGAGATCACGGTGTCCGCCTACGACGAGACCGACCTGCGCCTGGCCGCGAAGGCCGGGATCCGGGCGCCCTCGATCGGCAACAGCCAGCCCTGGCTGTTCCGGCTCGACGGCGGCGCCATCGAGGTGCGCACCGACCCCGCCCGGCGGCTGCACCACCTCGACCGTGACGGCTGGGCCGCCCGCCTGGCCTGCGGCGCCGCCACCTTCAACGCCCGCCTCGCGCTGGCCTGGGCCGGCCATCCGGCCGAGGTGCGGCTGCTGCCCGACCCGCACGACGCCGGGCTGATCGCCCGGCTGAACCCCGGTCCGGGGCGGCCGCCGACGTACGCCGAGGCCGAGCTGCACGCCGCGATCGAGCGCCGCTACAGCAACCGGGGGCCGTTCTGGCCCGATCCGGTGCCGGCCGACGTGCGGGCCCGGCTGATCGCCGCCGCCCGTGAGGAGTCGGCCTGGCTCGACCTGCTGGTCGGCATGACCGCGATCGGCGCCTTCGCCGAGATCGCCCGCTCGGCCGACCGGGTGCTCCGGCGCGACACCGCCTACCAGGCCGAGCAGGCCTCCTGGACGCATGTCGAGTCGGCCGCCGACGGCATTCCGGTCACCGCCGGCGCGCCCCTGGCCGAGCCGCAGGACCTGCTGCCGCAGCGGTTCTTCAACGACCGGCGGCGCGTCGCCGGGCGCGACTACGAGCCGGAGCCGCTGGTCGGCATCCTCGGCGTGGCCGGCGACCGGCCGGCCGACCAGATCCTGGCCGGTGAGGGACTTCAGCGGGTGCTGCTCACCGCCACCGCGGCCGGCCTCGGCACGTCGATGATCAGCCAGCCGATCGAGGTGCCGGCCGCCCGCGAGCAGTTGCGCCGCTCGCTGGGCCGCTACGGCTGGCCCCAGATCGTCATCCGGTTCGGCTACGGCTCCCCCGGCCATCCGGCTCCGCGCCGCGACGTCACGGAGGTGATCTAGGCCGGACCGGTGGCGATCCACGGCATCTTTTGTGGGATCCTCACAAAGCATCTCGTCTGCCATGCACGATGCGAGCATTGGTTACCCGCTGGTAATCGGACAGGGTAGAGGCAGGTGCAGGCGGCGCTCCGGGACCCGGACGTCGCCTTCTGCGCGTAAGTGGTGCTGGGAGGCTCAACCGGTGTTCAGTCGTGTCGCAATCGTCAACCGCGGAGAGGCCGCTATGCGGCTCATCCACGCCGTCCGGGATCTGTCCGCCGAGACCGGCGCGCGCATCGAGACGGTCGCGCTCTACACCGACGCCGATCGGAACTCGACGTTCGTGCGTGAGGCCGACGTCACGTACAACCTGGGCCCCGCCTCGGCCCGGCCCTATCTCGACCTGGCCGTCCTCGAGCGTGCCCTGCTCGCCACCAGGGCCGACGCGGCCTGGGTGGGCTGGGGCTTCGTGGCCGAGGACCCGGCCTTCGCCGAGCTGTGCGACAAGATCGGCGTCACCTTCGTCGGGCCCAGCGCCGACGCCATGCGCAAGCTCGGCGACAAGATCGGCGCGAAGCTGATCGCCGAGGAGGTCGGCGTCCCGGTGGCTCCGTGGAGCCGGGGCGAGGTCGCCACCCTCGAGGACGCGCTGCGGGCCGGCGACGAGATCGGCTACCCGCTCATGCTCAAGGCCACCGCCGGTGGTGGCGGCCGCGGCATCCGCATGGTCGCCTCCGGGGCCGACCTGGCCGACGCCTACGAGCGGACCAGCCAGGAGGCCCTGCGCGCCTTCGGCTCCGGCGTCGTCTTCCTGGAGCGCCTGGTCACCGGCGCCCGCCACGTCGAGGTGCAGGTCATCGCCGACGGGCAGGGCACCGCCTGGGCCCTCGGCGTGCGCGACTGCTCGGTGCAGCGGCGCAACCAGAAGATCATCGAGGAGTCGGCCTCCCCGGTTCTCGGGCCCGAGCAGACCGCCGAGCTGAAGTCGAGCGCCGAACGGCTCGCCGTCAAGGTCGGCTATCGCGGCGCCTGCACCGTCGAGTTCCTCTACCACCCGGGCGAGAAGCTGTTCGCCTTCCTCGAGGTGAACACCCGCCTCCAGGTCGAACACCCGATCACCGAGATCACCACCGGCACCGACCTGGTCCGCCTCCAGCTGCACGTGGCGGCCGGCGGCCGCCTGGAGGGCCCGCAGCCGGCCGAGTCCGGCCACGCCGTCGAGGCCCGGCTCAACGCCGAGGACCCCGACCGCGACTTCGCCCCGGCGCCCGGCCGCATCGCCCGGCTCGCCCTTCCGGCCGGCCCGGGCATCCGGGTCGACACCGGTGTCAGCGAGGGCGACACCATCCCGGCCGACTTCGACTCGATGATTGCCAAGATCATCGCGTACGGGACGGACCGTGAGCAGGCGCTGGGCCGGCTGCGCCGCGCCATGGCCGAGACCACCGTCATCATCGAGGGCGGCGCCACCAACAAGAGCTTCGTGCTCGACCTGCTCGACCAGCCCGAGGTGATCGACGCGAGCGCCGACACCGGCTGGATCGACCGCGTCCGGGCCCAGGGCCGCCTGGTCAGCCACCGCCACTCGGCCATCGCGCTGGCCGCGGCCGCCATCGAGGCGTACGAGGACGAGGAGGAGGTCAGCCGCACGCGGCTGCTCGCCACCGCGCACGGCGGCCGCCCGCAGGTGCAGCACGACACCAGCCGCCCGCTCGACCTGAAGCTGCGCGGCACCTCGTACAAGGTCTCGGTGGCCCGGGTCGGCCAGCGGCGCTTCCGGGTCGGTGTCTCGGCCGGCGGCGACGTGCACGCGGCCGACGTGGTGCTCGAGCGCTTCGACGAGCACAGCGGCCAGGCCCTGGTCAACGGCCGCCGCTTCCGGCTGATCACCGCCACCCACGGCCCGATCCACCTGGTCGAGGTCGACGGGGTCACCCACCGGGTCAGCCGCGACGAGGGCGGCGTGGTCCGCTCCCCCGCCCCGGCCCTGGTCGTGGCCACCCCGCTCGCCGTGGGCGACGAGGTCGAGGCGGGCGCGCCCATCCTCGTCCTGGAAAGCATGAAAATGGAGACGGTGCTCCGGGCGCCGTTCCACGCCCGGGTGCGCGAGTGCCCGGTGAGCGTCGGCAGCCAGGTCGAGACCGGAGCGCCGCTCATGCGCCTGGAACCGCTCGGCGACGGCGCCGAGGACGAGGCCACGGGCGGCCAGGACGTCAAGATCGACCTTCCGGGCGCGCAGGCGAAAGAGGCGGCCGACCGCGCGCTGGAGCACCTGGCCGACCTGCGCAGCATGCTGCTCGGCTTCGACGTCGACCCGCAGAGCCGCAAGCGCGTGCTGGGCGGCTATCTGGCGGCCCGGGCCGAGCTCGGCGGGCGCCCGCTGCCGGGCGAGCTCGACCTGCTCACCGTCTTCGCCGACCTGCTCGAGCTCAGCCGCAACAAGGGCGACGCCGACGTCGAGCCGGGCAACCCGGTGCACAGCCCCCGCGAGTACTTCCACAGCTACCTGCAGAGCCTGGATGCCGAGCGGGCCGGTCTCACCGACGGTTTCAAGGCCAAGCTCGAAGCCGTGCTGGCCCATTACGGCGTCAACGGCCTCGACCGTACGACCGAACTGGAATCCGCGGTCTTCCGCGTCTTCCTGGCCCAGCAGCGCGTGTCGGCCGAGGCCGCCGTCGTGTCCGAGCTCCTGCGCCAGTGGCTGGCCGGATCACCCCCGGCCGAGCTCCTCGCCGAGCAGGCCGGCCTCGTGCTGGAACACCTCGTCTCGGCGACCCAGGTGCGCTTCCCGGCCGTCTCCGACCTGGCCCGCGGCGTCGTGTTCCGCTGGTTCGCCCAGCCGCTGCTGCGCCGCAACCGGGCCCGGGTCTACGCCGAGGTCCGCGACGACCTGCGCCACCTCGACGCCAACCCGGCGGCGCCGGACCGGGCCGAGCGGATCCAGTCGATGGTCGCCAGCTCCGAGCCCCTCGTGCGGCTCATCGGCCAGCGGATCGGGCGGCCCGGCCGCGACCACGCCCCGCTGCTGGAGGTGCTGACCCGCCGCTATTACAGCAACCGGGCCCTCACCGATTTCACCGCGCACGAGGTCGACGGTGTCCGCCTCGTCACCACCGAGCACACCGGCCCCCGCGGCGTGACCCGGGTGGCCGCCACCGCCGTCGACATCAGCGCGCTGCCCAGCGCCCTCACCGCGGTCGCCGCTCAAGAACCGCAGGTCGCCGACATCTACGTGAAGTGGGAGGACCAGCCCGACGCGGACACGATCGCGGAGCGGCTGGCGGCGAGCCTGACGATCACCGGCGTTCGGCGCGTCACGATCACCGTGGCCGGCAGCAGCGGCGTCATGCACCACCACTTCACCTTCCGCCCCGGCGACGACGGCGCGCTGGGCGAGGACAGGCTGATCCGCGGCCTGCATCCGCAGATCGCCCAGCGCCTGCAACTCCAGCGCCTGCGCGAGTTCCACCTCACCCGGCTGCCCTCGGCCGACGAGGAGATCTATCTGTTCAAGGCGGTCGCCCGCAGCAACCCGGCCGACGAGCGGCTCATCGCCATGGGCCAGGTCCGCGACCTGACCCCGCTGCGCGAGGCCGACGGCCGCCTGGTGGCGCTGCCCGCGGTCGAGGACGCGATCACCGCCGGCCTCGACGCGATCCGCAACATCCAGGCCCAGCGCCCGCAGAACAAGCGGTTCGACACCAACCGCATCTTCTTCTACATCTGGCCGACCACCGAGCTGTCCCCCGACGAGCTGAACGCCCTGGTCCAGCGCATCCTGCCGACCACCGTCGGCGCCGGCCTGGAGGAGGTCGAGTTCCTGGCCCGGCAGCGCACGTCGAGCGGCGAGCTCACCGAGGTCTCGGTGCGGATCACCCTCGAGGCGGGCGGCGCCAAGCTGCACGTCGGCGAGCCGAGCTCCGACGTCGTGCAGCCCCTCGACGACTACCGGCAGAAGGTGCTGCGGGCGGCCCGCCGCGGCAACACGTACCCGTACGAGCTCACCGGCATGCTCGGCGACTTCGTCGAATATGATCTTGACGAGAAGAACGAACTTGTAAAGGTGCAAAGGCCGAAGGGTCGCAACACCGCGGCCATCGTCGCCGGCGTGATCACCACCAGGACCGAGCGCTACCCCGAGGGCGTCACCCGGGTGCTGCTGCTCGGCGACCCGACCAAATCCCTGGGATCGCTGGCCGAGCCCGAGTCGGCCCGCGTGATCGCCGCGCTCGACCTGGCCGAGCGGATGCGGGTGCCGCTGGAGTGGTACGCCCTGTCGGCCGGCGCCAAGATCTCGATGAGCTCCGGCACCGAGAACATGGACTGGGTCGCGGCCGCCCTCAAGCGGATCGTCACCTTCACCCAGGCCGGCGGTGAGATCAACATCGTGATCGCGGGCATCACGGTCGGCGCCCAGCCGTACTGGAACGCCGAGGCCACCATGCTCATGCACACCAAGGGTGTGCTGGTCATGACCCCCGACTCGGCCATGGTGCTGACCGGCAAGCAGTCGCTCGACTTCTCCGGCGGCGTGTCGGCCGAGGACAACTTCGGCATCGGCGGCTACGACCGGGTGATGGGCCCCAACGGCCAGGCGCAGTACTGGGCGCCCGACCTGGCGGGCGCCCGCGACGTGCTCATGGCGCACTACGACCACACGTACGTCCTGCCGGGCGAGACCGGGCCGCGGCGCGCGACCACGTCGGACCCCTCCGACCGTGACGTCTCGTCGTTCCCGCACACGTTCGCCGGCAGCGACTTCACCACGGTCGGCCAGATCTTCTCGGCTCAGCACAACCCCGACCGCAAGAAGCCCTTCGACATCCGTACGGTCATGCGCGCGCTGGCCGACCAGGACCACGTGGTCCTGGAGCGCTGGGCCGGCATGGCCGACGCCGACACGTCGGTGGTGCAGGACGTCCACATCGGCGGGTGGCCGGTCTGCCTGGTCGGTATCGAGTCGCGGTCGGTGCCGCGCCGCGGCTTCCCGCCCACCGACGGCCCGGACACGTACACGGCGGGCACGCTGTTCCCCCGCTCGTCGAAGAAGACCGCCCGCGCCATCAACGCCGCCTCCGGCAACCGGCCGCTGGTCGTGCTGGCCAACCTGTCCGGCTTCGACGGCTCCCCGGAGTCGATGCGGAAACTGCAACTGGAGTACGGCGCCGAGATCGGCCGGGCGATCGTCAACTTCGAGGGCCCGATCGTCTTCTGCGTCATCTCCCGCTACCACGGCGGCGCGTTCGTGGTCTTCTCGAAGGCCCTGAACCCGAACATGACGGTGCTCGCGCTCGAGGGCTCGTTCGCCTCGGTGCTGGGCGGCGCCCCGGCGGCCGCGGTCGTCTTCTCCGGCGACGTCAACAACCGCACGGCCACCGACCCGCGCGTGGTCGATCTCCAGGCGCGCGTCTCGGGCGCCACCGGAGCCGAGCGGGCCGCGCTGAACTCGCAGCTGGCCGAGCTCCAGTCGTCGGTCCGGGCCGAGAAGGTGGGCGAGGTGGCGGCCGAGTTCGACCGCGTGCACAGCATCCAGCGGGCGGTCGAGGTCGGCTCGGTGGACGCCATCATCAGCACGGCCGACCTGCGGCCGCGCATCATCGAGGCCATCGAGCACGGCCTCAAGCGCTAGGAGAATGGCCGCCGGGAGAAACCCGGCGGCCATTCATTCAGGCGCGCGGAGGCCAGACGCGGCCCGCCTGCGCCTGGGCCACGCGACGCCGCGTACGCCAAGGGAAGTAAGCCGCGAGGAGACCGACCAGGATCAGCACCGCGCCCGCGATGATCACGCGCAGCGAGTTGAAGAAGTTGGTCGACCGGTTCGTGATGCCGTCGTCCGTGACGAACTGCTCCGGGTGGGCCGGGTCGTACCTGATCTGCAGGGCCGGGTGGGTGGCCGGGTCGCAGTCCTTCGCGTCGGAGCAGGCGATGCGCGACTCGTGCTGCTTGTCGCCGATCCAGTAGCGCAGCAACGCCTGGGCCTGCCCGACGATCGAGGCCTCCTTGTAGTCGAGCAGGACGGCGTTCACCTCCGTGCCCTTGCTCTGCAGGCGATCGGCCTGGGACGCGTCCTCGCGCTTCACGACGATGCCGCCGATGAGCAGCGCCAGGCCGGCCGCGACCAGAACCCCGGCCGTCACATAGACGAGCACCTTGCCGCGGTTGTTCGGGTGCGAGGGGTCACCGCTGGACATCCGTCGTTCCTCCTGGTTCGTGGGGGTGGGCGGGATGACTTTAGCGACATCACCTGTGCGGCTTCAGCCAGCGGGCCGTCGCGCGGGCCGTCCCGGGCATGACCGGGTCGTTCGCGATCTCGTCGAGCAGCCGGTGGTGCCCGTCGGTGCCGATGCCGTAGGTGACGCCGTGCAGCACATGCCCGTCCCGTTGCCGGGCCAGAACGAGACGCCACTGCTGCTCGGTGAAGCTTCCGCCGCAGTGCGGCATGGCCCAGGCCGCGGCGCGGCGCACGGCGAGGTCATGGCCGGGGCCGGTCAGAAGATCGAGGAGCAGCGGCCGGTGTACGCCGGTGCCCAGCATCGTCATGGTCTGCAGGGCCCGGGTCGGATCGCCGCCGGAGCGCCGGGCCAGGTCGCGGCGGCAGCCGTCGAGCAGCACCTCGGAGACCGGTTCCCGCAACGGCGTCTGCGCGATGGTCATGGCCGCGAACACCCGCCGGTCGACCGCCGACCCGTCCAGGGCCGTGCTGACCAGTGCGGCCAGGACCGGGTCGGGCTCGCCGGGCTCCCCGAGCCGGGCGGTCGCCTCGGCGGCGACCCGTCGTCCTTCGGCGGTGACGATTTCTTGCGCTTCCTGGGTGTACGCCCGGTGCGCGGCCCCCAGCAGCCGGCCGGCCTCCCCGGTCGCCCCGGTGTGGCCCAGCACGCGGGCCAGCCGTTCCTGTTCCCCGCCCCGGAAGTGCCCGTTCTCGATCTTCCGTACGGCCGCGAGCAGCGCGCCCTGATGATGCCGGTCGCTGTCGGGCGCCTCGAGCTGTTTGAGGACGTACGCGTTGGCGACCGGATCGGCCGTCACGTCCAGAAGGGACAGTGGCTCGATCACGGCCGGCCGGTGGGGATCCTCGACCAGATCGACGCAGGCCTCGATGAGGTGGATCCCGGCCGACGGATGTTCCAGCAGGCGGCTGGCCGCCTCCTGCCGTTGCAGCCATGCCGTGCCCTCGTTGACGATCAGGTCGTTCAGCAGCTTCTCCCCGATCTCCCGCCACAGGCCGGGCGGATGCAGGAGCAGGCCCGGCCGGTCGCCGGCGAGGTCGGTGAGCTCACCCCACTGGCTGCCGGTGAGCGGATGCCGCGAGCGGGCCAGGTCGAGGAGCTCGTGCAGCGCCCGGTCGCCGGGCGGGCGGCGGCCCGGTGGTGGCCGGCTGCCGTCGGGCAGCGTGCGGTAGAGGGCGTCGCGCACGGTGACCAGCGACTCCGGCGCGAGCCCGAGCAGCCGCTCGTAGCGCCGCACGACGTCCCGGCCGGCGGGCAGGGCGCCGCTCTCCCACCGCGTGACGTGCGAGGGCGCCAGCCGGGGACGGCCGTCGGTGCGGTACGCCTCGGCGAACGCCCGGCCGCTGCGCAGCTCGGGATCGGCGCCGAAGCGGCGGTTGGCCCGCAGCAGCCAGCCGACGTAGTCGGCCCCGGTCAGCGTCACGGCTCTTCCCGTGACCGCCGGTGGCGGGGCGTCACGCCGGGCGCGGTGCGGATCTCCACCACCGCCGGACCCGGCCGCAGCGCCGCCCGCGCCAGGCCGGCGACCTCATCGCTCCCGGCGCCTTCCTTCAGCAGGAACAGGGTCAGGTCGAGGCCGGCCATGCCGGCCGGGTGGGTCCCGTCGCCGTCGAAGACCACCACCTTGCGGGCGGGCGAGGCCAGGGCGGCGCCGATCGCGAGGGGCAGGGCCCGGCTCTCGGCGGCGAGGAAACGGCCGTCGCGGGGACGGGCGATGAGCGCGCACGCGAAGGCCTCGCACCGGCCACCGCCGATCACGACGACGGCGTCGGCCGGGATGAGCGCGTCGATCGTGGCCAGGGCGCGCCGCGGGTCGACGGTCCCGGCCGGGATCGGCGGCGAGTGGTCGAGCAGATCCTCCCGCCAGCACTCGGCGGCGCTCCCCACCGGCGCGAACCAGGGCGCCCGCCGGGACACGGCGCCGCACAGCAGCCCGAGGATCTCCGCGGTGTCGCCGTCGCCGTCGTCCACCAGCACCGTCCGCGGCGCTTTCGGGGCCGGCCGCGTCCGGCCGAACGCCAGCACCAGGTCGGCCGCGCGCAGCACGCGCTCGGCGGCCGGGTGGGCCAGGTCGCCGGCCAGGCCGAGGTCCTGCACGTGCCCGTCGAACAGCCCCTTGGCGGCCAACGTGGTGGCGAGGGCTGCTCCTGTGCGCTCGGCCAGATCCCGTACGAGATCGGCACTGCCGGTGGCTTGAACGCCCCGCCCGGCCAGGAGCACCGGCCGCCGGGAGCGCGCCAGCGCGGCCGTCAGCCGGCGGGCCACCGCCGCGTCGTCCCCCACGGCGAGACCGATCCGCGGCCGGGGCGCCGGCAGTTTGACCGCGCCCACCCGCACCGGCGCCGTCAGCAGCTCGGCGTCGACGCCGACCACCACGGGACGCAGCCGGTCGGCCGCGAGGCTCAGCGCGTCGGCCAGGACCGCCGCCGGGTCCTCACCGGGCCACATCCGGCGGTACTCGGTCACGTCGTGCTCCTCGGCGGCCGCGATCAGCACCACCGCCGACCGGTTGCGCGAGGCCACCCGCAGCGACGACACCACCTCGCTGAGCCCCAGCCCGTGCGGCACCGAGCAGATGCCCGGCCGCCCGGCCGCCCACGCGTAGCCCTCGGCCATGGCCACCGCGGCGCTCTCATGATGGGCCGCCACGACCTCGACGCCGCGCTCGCGCAGGGCGAGCAGCAGGGCCGCGTTGTCGTCACCCATCAGCCCGAAGACGTGGCCGCGGCCACTGGAGAGGATCGCCTCGGCGAAGGCCTGCGCGTGGGTGGAACCGGCCATCGATCTCCCTCGGATCTCCGCAGCCCACCGGCCGGGTCGAAGGCTGAAGGATAGCCGAGGACGCCGCCGCCGGACGAAGCCGAAAGCGGCGATCATGTATCGTCCGGCCGGTGGGCGACGCTCTCGAAAGGCTGATCGCGGCGGGTTCACCGGGCCTGGCGACCCCGTCTCCGGTGGGTGCCCCGCTGTACGACCGCAAGAACGGCTTCTACGCCTTCGACTCGGCCCTGCTGGTCCGCCCGGTGGGCGCCCCCGGCGGCCCGGTCCGGGACGTGGCCGCCTGGAACTCCCGCCAGTTGTGGGGCGCCGTCTACGGCCGCACCCTCGACGGCGTGACCCTCTTCGCCGAGGACGTGTTCGGCGGCCAGTTCGGCCTCCGCGGCGACGAGGTGGTCTCGTTCAATCCCGAGACCGGCGAGCTCGAACACATGGCGTCCTCGCTGGAGGCGTGGGCCGCCGAGATCCTCGACGACCATTCGGTGATGACCGGCCAGCCCCTGGCCCACGAGTGGCAGCTGAAGCACCGCCCGCTCTCCCCCGGCGAACGCCTGATCCCGGTGGTCCCGTTCGCGCTGGGCGGCGAGTACACGGCGGACAACCTGCGCCCGATCACCGACGCCGAGGCCATGCGCGTCTACGGCGACCTCTACAAGGTGACGTCCTCCCGATGAACCGCCGGGCCATGGCCGCGGTCCTGGCCGGCGGCTTCGTCTGGACGATGATCATCGTCGGCCTGTCGTTCGCGATGGTCGAGAAGGGCGCCGCCCAATGGTGGGTGATCCCGCTCTTCGGCGCGGCCATGCCGGCGATCGCGGTCCTGGCCGTCCGCCGGATCCCGGCCGCGCCACCCGCGCCACCACCCGCGGCGCCGTCCACGCTCGAGCCCACCGAGCTGCTCAGCCCTCGCGAGCTGGAGGTGCTGCGCCACCTGGCCGCCGGCCACTCGAACAGCGAGATCGCCAAGGCGCTGTTCCTGGCCCCCGGAACGGTGAAGGCGCACCTCAACCACATCTTCCGCAAGCTCGGCGCGACCAGCCGCCTCCAGGCGGTGGCCCACGCCCGCGAGGCCGGGCTGCTGGATTAAACCCGGTCTAGACCTTTCGGCAGACGATTTCCGCGGCCGTCCGCCCCTAGCGTCCGCCGCATGAAGAAGTTCGCCCTCGCGGCCCTGTTCGTGATCGTGGTCGAAGGCCTGTCCCTGAAGGAGTTTCTGCCCCTGCCGCTCGCCCTGCTGATCGCCGCCGCCTGGGCGGCCGGCATCAGCTTCGCCGCCGCCTGGGCCGGTCGCCGCCCACGGCTGAGTATGTGGCTGGAGGAGGGCCTGGTCGCCGTCGGCTGCCTCACCATGGGCCTGCTGGCCTTCGGCGGCGCCATCGGGCTGCTCATGCTGGGCATCGCCCTGGACAGCTCGTCGGTCACCGGCGAGACCATGGTGACGATGTTCCTGCCCAGCATCCCGATAGCGATAGCGGCCAACGTCCCCACCGAACTCGTCGTCATCCCGGGCCTGCTCATCCTGGCCTGGCGCCCGGGGCCGCGCCGGGTGCTGGTGGTCACGGCGGCCACGCTCTACTTCGTACACCGGATCTGGACCTATCTGGTCTTCGCCCCCGACCGCCTGGACTTCGCCCGCGCCGAACGCTCCACGACACCCCTGTCCCCGGCCGAGAGGGCCGATTTCGCCCAGGCCTTGCACGTCGACGACCCGCGCTGGATCCTGAACCTGCTCATCTTCGCCACCCTCCTCCTGGCGGCCTTCCATTCGCGCCTCGACTTGAGCCGACAGCCTTCAGGTGGACTCCCGGAGAGGTGATCCTTGGCGGATTCTCGGCGGCTTCACCCGGTCAGTGCGGCCGGCGCTGTGGTGCTGCGGTTCCTGGAGCCGGACACCACGGCCGACGCGGGTCGTATGTTGTTGCGGAACCGGGTGTCGAGCGGCCTCCTCACCGCGGCCCTCACTCTTCTGGTGCGCCGGCGTTTCGCGGGCGGGGGCGACGTCCGGGCGTACGCCGAGCAAGTTCTGACGGCTGAGGACATGGCGGGACATCGCCGCGTCGAAGCGGGCGTGTCGCTGGTCGAATCCAAGGTGGCGATCGGGCCGCCGAGGGCGCTATCAGGATCTGGTGGCGCGTTTCGAGCCCGGCCATTTCGCCACAGTCACTCACCGGGTGTTCGACGCTGTTGTCCGGCGCTGTTTCGCGCCGGCGCCTTCGGAGGATCTGGTGCGGCGGGTGGCCGCTGAGGCCGTACGCAGGAATGGGTCTGCCCTTGTCTTTCCGGAGACCGTCCGGGAACTGATCGACGGGTCTGCGGCGGGCCTGGAACCCAGGATCCGGGTCGAGAACGAGTTCGCCGGGCTCCTGGCGATGGCCGACTGGTTCGGGCTGCTGCCGGCGGAGGTTCAGGAGATCGTCGCCTCCGCCGAGCAGCCGGAGGGGTCAGAGCTTCTGCAGCTGGGTGACGACCATGGCGATGGCGAAGAAGCCGTAGAAACCGATGGCGACCAGCATGCCGCCGAGGCGCCAGCCCCGCATGCGGATCGCGGCGGGCAGGTCCCGGACGTTGAGGCGGACCAGCAGGATCGAGTAGAGCAGGGTGACCACTGACGCCGCGCACGTCGACACGATCAGCAGGCCCAGCGGCTGGGTGAAGCCGGCCAGCAGGATCGTCGAGCCCAGCACGATCTCGGCCCAGACCACCGTGAGGTAGATGCGGGGCTCGGTCCAGCGGGTGGAACCGGTCAGATAGTTGCGGCGCAGGAAGTCCGACGCCACCCGGCCGATGATGTCGAGCAGGCCCATCGCGGCCGCCCACAGCGATACCGCGGCCACCGCCAGGAACAGCAGTTTGAGCCAGCCGCCGACCTGGTCGGCCAGGATGCCGGCCTCGATGCGGAGGAACGACGTGTCGTTCTTGAGGTCGTCGCGGCCGAACAGGGTCTCGTACGCCAGCAGGCTCATGATGCTGATCGTCACGAAGCAGACCGCCACGAACGTGACCAGATGTTCGGTGTTGGCGCGCTTCCACCAGACGCGCCAGCGGCTCAGGTTCTCCTCGTCGGCCGGGAAGAGGTAGCGATCGGCGCCGGCGGCCTCCTCGCGGCCGGTGATCGGTGAGACGAGCCGGGGGACGTGCGCGCCCATCCCGTACCGCTTGTCGCGGATCCAATTGCTGAGGACCAGATTGTGTACGCCTCCAGCACCGGCCGCGCCGATGGCGCTCAGGATCAGCGTGAAGGTGATGCCGTCGGGGATCTGGCCGAACTCGGTCACCGTCGCCTTGGCGGCGTCGCCCCACGTGGTCAGGGAGATGACGAAGACGACCACGACGAGCAGGAAGAACAACGTCAGGGCGACCTTGACCGTCTCGACCCGCTCGACCGTGGTGTAGACGACCTTGGACAGGGTCAGCAGCAGGCCGACCGCGACCAGGGTGATGATCGTGATCCAGACCGGGTCGCCCCAGCCGACGAGGTAGGTGAAGACGGTGGAGCCGCTGGTCGCCCAGCCCGGCCACACGTACTGGAAGGCCCCGGCGAGGCAGATGATGACGCCCCACCCCTTCCACCAGCGGGAGAAGCCGGCCACCACGGTCTGGCCGGTCGCGAGGGTGTACCGCTCGATCTCCATGTTGATGACGAACTGGACGGCGAGCGTGCAGAAGGCCAGCCAGAGCAGGCCGAGACCGCCGATCGCGGTCAGGTAGGGCCACAGGATGATCTCGCCGGCGGCCATGCCGATGCCCACGGCGATGATGCCGGGGCCGATCATCCGGCGCAGCGGGAGGGGCTCGGGCAGGGAAACCGTCTGTATGGCCGGGTCGGAGGTGGCGCGCGATCGAGGCATGTCGAACTCCGAAGGGGATGTACGAACCAGTACGTTAGTTATCCGGTGTGACCGCCACCACTGTCAAGCGAACGACTGAAAGTCGGCCGGGCCTCTCGACGTACGGGGGCGAAGCTCGCGAACCTGGTCGAACCAACAATCAGGAGGCCCTTGTGAAGCGCCGGATCTGCGCCGTCATGGCCGTCGCCCTCGCCGGAGGGTGCAGCACCCCCGCCGCCTCGGCCCCGAACGCGGCTCCGCCGGCCGCCCGCAGCGGGCTCGGATCGGTCAGCGTCCCGGACCCGTGCGCCCTGCTGAGCCGCGACGATGTGACTGAGCTGACCCGCCGCGAGGTGACCCAGGTCGACGAGGGCGACGAGTACTGCCAGTGGCAACAGGAGGGCGGCCAGCTGGCGGTCTTCCTGAGCCGCACCGATCCGGCCGAGTTCCACAGCACGGTCGACGGGATCGGCGACGGCGCGTGCTGGAGCTCCGGGCACCTATACGTGCTCTACGGGACTCTGCAGATCGACGTCTACTCGCGGGGCGGGGACGACCTCCCGGACGCCAAGCGGGTCGCCGAGGCCGTCATAACCCGGCTGTGAGATCGGCTGGGACACCGGATTGAGGGCGTACGGCTGCCCGGCCCGATGATGCCGCCGGCACAGCACGACATAGCCCACCTCGGCGTCGGCGTCGGTGTTGCCGACCACCACGGTGTCACCGTCGCGCACCATCACGCCACCGGTCACCCGCGCGTTCATCCGGGCCGGCTGACCGCACCAGCACATCGGGTAGACCTGGAGCGCCTCGACGATGTCGGCCAGCACGACGAGCCGCGCCGACCCCGGGAACTGCTCACCCCGGAAGTCCGACAGCAGCCCGAACGTGAACACGTCGATGTCGTGGTCGTCGACCAGGGCCGCCAGCTGGTCGACCTGCTCGGGCGACAGGAACTGCGCCTCGTCCACGATCACGTGATCGACCCGGGCCCCGTTGTACGACAGCACCCGGTGCACCAGGTCGGTGTCGGCCTCGAACTCGATCGCGTCCGCCTCGATCCCGATCCGCGACGACACGATCCCCTCGCCGGCCCGGTCGAGCCGGGTCAGCAGCATGCCCGTACGCCCGCAGGCCGCGTAGGTGTGCCGATATTGCAGCACCATCGTGCTCTTGCCGCTGTTCATCGCCGCATATCGGTAGTGCAGCTGGGCCACCCGTGCTGCCGCCTCTCGTTTCCCGTGCAAACCCGGGAAGCCTAACGGCCGTACGCCGGATGGCGATCATCGCTCCGCCCCACGCGCCGGGAAGGTCCGGTGAAGTACGGTTTTCGCGGACGACCCGCTACGGTTGGTGACTATGGCAACCTACTCCGGCCCGGCCCGGCTCACTCTTGTCGACGGCACCCAGGTGTCCGGCATGGCCTCGCTGAGCACCAACCAGCGCGGCGGTCTCGACACCTGGGGCGGAACCTTCCGCCCGGACCAGGTCACCGACGAGATCCGCAACGCGGGCGAGGGTCTTTCCCTGGAGCTGCCGTACGACCAGACCGGCTCCGTCGCCGTGACGGGCGTCCGGAGGCTGCTGGCGACGCAGATCCTGGTCTCCCTGGCCGGAAGCGGTCCCGCACCCTTCTGAACCACCGGTAGCAGGCGGTTGACTTTCAGTTACATAGATCACAGACTATTCGATGTCGCGATCGATGGCCCCTCTCCGAGGAGTACGCCATGAAACGCTTCATCGCTGCTCTGCTCGTGATCTCCCTCGCCGCCTGCACCGGCGACTCGTCCGAGGACGCCGGCGGGGCCGCTCCGCCCGCCTCGCAGGCCGACATCGACAAGGCCCTGCAGACGCCGGCCAAGCTCGTCTTCTGGACCTGGGTTCCGGACATCCAGAAGGAGGTCGCCCTCTTCGAGAAGAAGTACCCGGCGATCGACGTCGAGGTCGTCAACGCCGGCCAGGGCGAGCCGCAATACACCAAACTGCGCACCGCCCTCAAGGCCGGCTCCGGGGCGCCCGACGTCGCGCAGATCGAGTTCCAGTACATCCCGACCTTCTCGCTGACGAAAAGCCTGATCGACCTCAGGCCGTACGGAGCCGAGGCGCTCAAGGGAAAATTCGTCGACTGGACCTGGAACCAGGTCACCGGCGCGAACGGCGAGATCTGGGGATATCCGCAGGACACCGGCCCGATGGGCATGCTGTACCGCAAGGACATCTTCGACAAGCACGGCATCGCCGTCCCCAAGACCTGGGACGATTTCGCCGCCGCCGCCCGTAAACTGCACGCCGCCGACCCGAACGTCTATCTGACCAACCTGGCGTCGAATCAGAACGGCGCCTGGATGGGCCTGCTCTGGCAGGCCGGCGCGAAACCGTTCACCAACACCGGCCCCGACTCGGTCACCGTCCGCCTCAACGACGAGGTGTCCAAGAAACTCGGCACCTATTGGGGCGGCCTCATCTCCGAAGGTGCCGTCTCGGCCGACGCCGATTTCACCGACGCCTGGTACCAGGCCCTCAACCGGGGCAAGTACGCCACCTGGCTGACCGCCGCCTGGGGACCGGTGTTCCTCACCGGCAGCGCGAAATCGACGAGCGGCAAATGGCGTGCCGCTCCCCTGCCGCAATGGCAGTCCGGCGGCCCGGAGGTCTCCGGCAACTGGGGCGGGTCGACCAGCGCCGTCGTCACCGGCACGAAGAACCCGATCGCCGCGGCCAAGTTCGCCGAGTTCCTCAACACCGATTCCGCCTCCGTCAAGATGTTCGCCACCGAGCAGTTCCTGTTCCCGGCCACGAAGGAGGTGCTGGCCGATCCGGCCTTCACCGGCCAGCAGCCCGAGTTCTACGGCGGGCAGATGGTCAACCAGGAGTTCGCGCGGATCAGCGACACCGTCGACAAGCAGTTCCAGTGGCCGCCGTTCCTCGATCAGGCCGTGAACGACTGGGACGAGACGGTCGGCAAGTCGTTCGCCGACAAGTCCGACACGAACGCCGCGCTCGACCAGTGGCAGGAACGCGTGACCGAGTACGCGGAGAATCAGGGCTTCAAGGTCAGCGAATGACCACGCACGCGCGCAGCGGCTATCTGTTCGTGGCGCCGTTCCTCATCGTGTTCGCCGCGATGCTGGTCGCTCCCCTGGCCTACGCGGCCTATCTGAGCCTGTTCCGGGAGCAGCTCGTCGGCGGGACGGTCTTCGCCGGCTTCGACAATTACACCCGGGCCCTGCAGGACGACCGTCTCCTGGACGGCGTCCTGCGGGTCGCCCGTTTCTTCGTCATCCAGGTGCCGGTGATGCTGGCCTTGTCGCTCGCGTCGGCGCTGGCCATCGACAGCGGGCTGCTGCGTTTCGCCAAGGTGTTCCGGCTCGGCATCTTCATTCCGTACGCCGTTCCCGCCGTCGTCGCCACGCTGATGTGGGGCTATCTCTACGGTCCCGACTTCGGCCCGTTCGCCCAGCTCGCCGACAAGTTGGGGCTGCCCGCGCCGCAATTTCTCAGCGAGACCTGGATGCTCGGCTCGATGGCCAACATCGTCACGTGGGAATTCGTCGGCTACAACATGATCATCCTCTATGCCGCCCTCCGCGCCGTCCCGCACGACCTTTACGAGGCCGCGGCGGTCGACGGCGCCGGCGCGTGGCGGATCGCGTGGAGCATCAAGATCCCGGCCCTGCGCCCGGCCCTTCTGCTCTGCCTCATCTTCTCGGTCATCGGCAGTTTCCAGCTTTTCGCCGAGCCCCAGTTGCTGCAACGGCTCGCGCCGAGCGTCATCGACAGCGGATACACGCCGAATCTGTACGCCTACACGCTGGCCTTCACCGGCCAGGAGGTGAACTACGCCGCCGCGGTCTCGTTCCTGCTGGGTCTGGTGATCGTCATCGCGTCGTACACGGTCCTGTTCATCAGCGGCCGGCGGAGCCGTTCGTGACGGCCCGCCGCAGCAACCTTCTGACCCTGGGCATGCTGGCCCTGCTCATCTATTTCCTGCTGCCGCTGTTCTGGCTGGCCGTCGCCTCCACGAAGAACACCGAAAGCCTGTTCTCCACCTTCGGCCTCTGGTTCGCCGGCGACTTCTCCCTGTTCTCCAACATCAAAGAGACTTTGACGTACGCCGACGGCGTCTACCTGCGCTGGATGCTGAACACGCTGTTCTACTCACTGGTGAGCGCCGGCGGCGCGGCTTTCCTGGCCGCGATGGGAGGGTACGGCTTCGCGAAATACCGTTTCCGCGGCAACAACGCCCTGTTCGCCCTGGTGCTCGGCTCCATCATGGTGCCCACAACGGCGCTCGCGATCCCCACGTACTTGCTGTTCAGCAAGGTCGGAATGGTGAACACGCCGTGGGCCATCATCCTGCCGTCACTGGTCAGCCCGTTCGGCCTGTACCTGATGCGCGTCTACGCCCAGGACGCCGTCCCCGACACACTGATCGAGGCGGGCCGGATAGACGGCGCGAGCGAGCTGAGCATCTTCTTCCGCCTGGCCCTGCGTTCCCTGGCCCCCGGCATCATCACGGTCCTGCTGTTCACCTTGGTAGCCACCTGGAACAACTACTTCCTACCGCTGATCATGCTGAACGACCCGGACCTCTATCCCATAACGGTCGGCCTGGCCGCGTGGTCCTCCCAGTCGGCCGCCGGAGGCAGCGGCTCCACCGGCGAACTGCTGGCCCTGGTCATCACGGGAGCCGCGCTTTCCATCATCCCGTTGATAGCCGCCTTCCTTCTGCTACAGCGCTACTGGCAGTCGGGCCTCTCGGCCGGCGGCGTGAAGGAGTAGCCCTCCCTTTTGCGGCTTCAACAGTTTGTTGACAACGAAGCGTTGAAGTGATCGGATGGGCGTCATGACACAGGCACACACAGAGTTCGCCGCGCTGAGCCGGATCGCGGAGCGGCACGCCGCCACCGACGGTCAGCGGCGACGGGCCGCCCATCCCACCGCCGTCGAGCCCCATGAGGCCGTGCGGCTGGTGGCTGGGCTGGCCTTCGGGACGATCGAGGCCGATCTCGGCGAGCCCGATCTGGACGACGGCGACCTCTTGGCGGCGCTGGCGCTGATCGCCCACGTGCGGGCCGACGTCGATCAGCTCGAGCTCGGCCTGCTGGACGCCGCCCGGGGGCGTGAGCTGACCTGGCAGGGCATCGCCCAGGGCATGGGGCTCAACAGCGCTCAGGCGGCCAAGCAACGCCGCGACCGCCTCGCCGAGCGCCGGCCGGCGGCGGACTGATGCTCACTGTCGCCGCCGGGCTTGGCGACCGCTACGATGCCCATCGATGACGGGGAAACGGGATCTCAAGGTGTGGGTCTGCTCGGCGCTGCTGGGCGGGTTCGCTGTCGTGTCGGCCGTGATGGTGGTCGACGCGGTGCTGGTGTGGCGGGACTTCGGGCCGGCGGCCGACGACTATCTGCGCCTCTACACCGGCTACGACCGCGACTCGGCCGCCTCGCTGGTCTCCTCGGTGCGCACCGGGCTCGCCTACCAGACCGGCCTGGCCGTGGTCGCCGCGCTCGCGACCGCCGGACTGGCGGTCGTGGTTCACCGGCGGCGCCGATGGGTGCGGGCCACGACCTGGTGCACGCTCGGCGTGCTCGTCTTCGGGCTGCTGGCCGGCTTCACCGCCGCCGAGGCGACGAGCGAGGCGGCCGAGCTGCTCCCGTCCTGGTATCCCGCCCTCACCTCGGTCTTCAGCGCCGTTCTCATCGCCACCGCCGTCGCGGTCGCCGTTCTGATGTCGAAGCTCGAGGATTTTCACGAGCCGGACCCGCGGCAGCCCGATCCGCGCTGGGAATCCTTCGTGAAGCGCCAGGCCGAGCGCTAGCGGCTGTCCTTGCGGGCCTGGCGGCGGGCGCCGGCGGCCCGGGTCGAGGCGTGCCGTTTGCGGCGGTCGGGCGTGTCGGGGCGGTTGTCGGTGCGCTGCGGGCGCGGCTTCCGGCCGCTCTTGGGACGCGGCGGCTTGGCGAGAGCCGCCGCGGCCGCCTTGGCCTCCGCCTCGCGCTCGGCCTTCAGGGCCTCCGCGGCCTCGTGGGCCAGGATGGCCAGGCGGGCGCTGACCTCGGACAACAGCTCTTCGAAGACCTCGGCCTTGGCGCGGCGGCGGGCATTGCGGTCGTACGCCTTGCCTCGGCCGCCGGTCTCGGGAACGCGTTCGGCGGCGCGGCGGCGGTAGTTCTTCACCTGTTTGTTCCGGGCCCGGCGGACCCGGCCGTGCAGCTCGATGAGCGCGTCCTCGTCGAGCTTCTTCAGGCGTTTCCGGTCGGCCTCGCGGACCAGCGCCAGCTCCGCCTCGGTCAGGGTGCCCAGGATCGCGTCCATGAGGTCAGAGCCTGGCCGCCCGACAGGGAGAAGTCCTCATGCGCTGCGGGTGAAATGATCCGGAGGAACGTACGAGGGCCGGTAGTGCAGGGCGTCGCGGACGTTCTTCTGCACCGCGACCGACGCGAACAGCGCCATCGCGAACGACAGGCCGTAGAAGCCCTTCTCGCTCAGTGCCATGCCGCTGTTGATCAGGCCGACGGCCAGCATGATGACCGAGGCGCCGACCACGGCCCAGGCCAGGCCGAGGTACAGCGCGGTGACCGGCAGGCCCTCGGCCTTGTCGCGCACCGATTTCTGCAGTGAGATGGCCGCGAACAGGCCGAGCACGAGGACGGCCGCGTAGAAGCCCTTCTCGCTGCGCATCATCGAGGCGTTCCACAGGCCGACGGCGTACGAGATGACGCCGAGGAACAGTGCCGCCCACGACGCGCCGACGAAGGCGGCGGTGGGCTTGCCGGGCGAAGCGGGTGTCGTTGTCATGGCAGCAGCCTTCCGGACCGCCGCCGCCGGCGGATGAGTACGAGTACCTAAAGCGCCCGGTCCCATCCGCGCCGGGTGGGCGCCGCGTCACGGCTGCGATAGACGATGTACGGCCGGGTGAGGTAGCCCAGCGGCGCCGAGAAGACGTGCACGAGCCGGCTGAACGGCCAGAAGGCGAACAGCGCGAACGCCGCCAGCGCGTGCAGTTTGAAGCCGATCGGCGCCTGCGCCATGAGGCCGCTGTCGGGCTGGAAGTAGAAGATCGAGCGGAACCACGGCGACACCGTGAGCCGGTAGTCGTGCGGCTCGCTGGTCAGGTTGCCGAGCACGGTCGTGCCCAGCCCGAGGCAGATGGTGCCGATGAGCAGCACGTACATCACCTTGTCGTTGACCGTCGTCGCCGAGAAGACCGGCCCGGTCGTACGCCTGCGGTAGATCAGGATCGCGGCGCCGGCCAGCGTGCAGAAGCCGGCCAGCGTGCCCAGCGCCACGGCGACGAGGTGGTACGCGGCCTCGCTGATCCCGGCGGCCTCGGTCCACGATTCGGGGATGAGCAGGCCGCCGACGTGGCCGACCGCGACGAGCAGGATCCCGAAATGGAACAGCGGGCTGCCGATCCGCAGCAGCCGCCGCTCGTAGAGCTGCGACGAGCGGGTGGTCCAGCCGAACTTGTCGTAGCGGTACCGCCAGATGTGCCCGAGGACGAAGACCGTCAGGCAGATGTACGGGATGACGACGAAGAGCAATGTGTTCATCGGTAGGTGCCCACCTTCTCCTCCGGTGGCCCCTGCGCGGCCAGCTTGGCGACCTCGGACATCGAGCGCAGCGGCGGCAGGGTGGCCGACACCGATTCGAGGACGTCCACCCACGGGGATCGCATGTCGTGCAGGGCCAGGCGCAGCAGTTCGAGCCCGGCGCGGTGGTCGTTCATGACGGAACGGCCACGTTCGGGCATCGCGGCGGCGTACTCGAGGACGACCGCCAGGTGGTCCGACAGCTCGTCGTCGCCCAGGATCAGCCCGTCCGCCGCGTACGTCTGCTTGAGTTTCAGCAGCGCCATCCCCCGGTTGCGGGTGTCGCCGTACGCGTAATAGGTCAGGTAGAGGCAGCACCGCTTGCGCTGATCGAAGGTCGCGACGTAGTCCGCGGCCAGCGTCACCGGCGGCGTGTCCCGCGCGTGCTCGATGAAACGCAGCAACGGCACGCCCACCTTCGCCTCTAAGGTGGACGCGGCTGCGGACAGCAGATCGAGGCGTCCCAGCAGTACGGGGTCCGGGTAGCCCAGCAGAAGCGACTGCACCTGCCACGCGCGGGCGTTCACGACTCGTCCTTCCGCGGCGGGAAGAGCCCGTCGGGCTTGCCGCGCCCGTCCCAGTTGAGCAGGTTGACCCGCCCGGTCATGGAGTCGGAGGTCTGCCGGTCCTTGAGCATCTGGAAGTTCTCCACCGCGATCGGCTGCGGTCCGCCCGACGACTCGCCGAACGGTCCCGAGCCGCCCATCCCCGGCCCGCCCTCGTAGTCGAGGCTGCACTCGGTGGCCAGTTCCTCGAGCGAATGCGCCTGCTCCGCGTGGGCCGGCGGGATCACGTACCGCTCGTCGTACTTCGCGAGGGCGAGCAGCCGGTACATGTCGTAGATCTGCTCGCCGGTCATGCCCACCGCGGCCGGGATGCTGTCGTCCGCGTCGCGTCCCATGTTCAGGTCGCGCATGTACGAGCGCATTGCCGCGAGCTTGCGCAGCACCGCGTCCACCGGCCCCGGGTCGCCGGCCGTGAACAGCTGCGCCAGGTAGTCGACCGGAATGCGCAGCGCCTCGATGGCCGCGAACAGGTTGCCCCGGTCCTCGGCGTCGTAGCCGGTGTCGCGCACGACGTCGACGACCGGCGACAGCGGCGGGATGTACCAGACCATCGGCATCGTCCGGTACTCGGGATGCAGCGGCAGGGCAACCTTGTGCACGTTTATGAGCGAATAGACAGGAGAACGCTGCGCCGCGTCAATCCAGTCGCGCGGGATGCCGGCCCGTTCGGCCTCGGCCGCGACCGCGGGGTCATGGGGATCGAGGAACACTTTGCGCTGGGCCTCGTAGAGGTCGTGGTCGTCGGTCACGGATGCCGCGTCGAGGACCGCGTCGGCGTCGTACAGCATCAAGCCGATGTAGCGCAGCCGGCCCACGCACGTCTCCGAGCACACGGTCGGGATGCCGACCTCGATGCGCGGGAAGCAGAACGTGCACTTCTCGGCCTTGCCGGTGCGGTGGTTGAAGTACACCTTCTTGTACGGGCAGCCGGAGACGCACATCCGCCATCCGCGGCAGCGGTCCTGATCGACCAGGACGATGCCGTCCTCCGCGCGCTTGTAGATGGCACCCGACGGGCAGGAGGCCGCGCACGACGGGTTGAGGCAGTGCTCGCAGATGCGCGGCAGATAGAACATGAAGGTCTGCTCGAACTCGAACTTCACCTTGTCGGCGATGCCTTTGAGGAGCACGTCCTTGTCGCCGTGGTCGATCGAGCCGCCGAGGTCGTCGTCCCAGTTGGCCGACCACTCGACCTTCATGTCCTGGCCGGTGAGCAGCGACTTGGGCCGGGCGACCGGCGTGTGCTCCTGCAGCGGCGCGTTCGTGAGCGTCTCGTAGTCGTACGTCCAAGGCTCGTAATAATCCTGGATCGCCGGGAGCTTGGGGTTGGCGAAGATGGTCAGCAGCTTCTTGAAACGGCCACCGCCCTTGAGTTTCAGCCTGCCCCGGCGGTTGAGCTCCCAGCCGCCGCGCCACGTCTCCTGGTCCTCGTAGCGGCGCGGATAGCCCTGCCCGGGCCGGGTCTCGACGTTGTTGAACCAGACGTACTCGACGCCGCTGCGGTTGGTCCACGCCTGTTTGCAGGTGACCGAGCAGGTGTGGCAGCCGATGCACTTGTCGAGGTTCATCACCATCGCCATCTGGGCCATCACGCGCATCTCAGTACTCCACTTCCTGGGACCGGCGGCGGATGACGGTCACCTCGTCGCGCTGGTTGCCGGTCGGGCCGAGGTAGTTGAACGCGAACGACAGCTGGGCGTAGCCGCCGATCAGGTGCGTCGGTTTGATGAGCAGCCGGGTGAGCGAGTTGTGGATGCCGCCGCGCCGCCCGTTCGTCTCGGTGCGCGGCACGTCGATGAGACGGTCCTGCGCGTGGTGCATGTAGACGGTGCCCTCGGGCATGCGGTGCGAGACGATGGCCCGGGCCACCACGACGCCGTTGCGGTTGACCGCCTCGATCCAGTCGTTGTCCCGTACGCCGATCTTCGCCGCGTCCGGGGCCGACATCCAGATGTTCTGCCCGCCGCGTGAGAGCGACAGCATGAACAGGTTGTCCTGATATTCGGAGTGGATGGACCACTTGTTGTGCGGGGTCAGATAGCGCACGGCGATGCCGAGCTCGCCCTTCTCCCCCACCTTGGGCTCGCCGAACAGCGCGTGCATGTTCAGCGGCGGCCGATAGGTCGGCATCCACTCGCCCAGCTCGGCCATCCAGTCGTGGTCGAGGTAGAAGCTCTGCCGCCCGGTCAGCGTGTGCCACGGTTTGAGCCGCTCGACGTTGATGACGAACGGCGAATAACGCCGGCCGCCGGCCTCGGAGCCGGACCACTCGGGCGAGGTGATGACCGGCGTCGGCCGCGACTGCGTGTCGGCGAAGGTGATCTGCTTGCCCTCGTGCTCGGCCGCCAGGTCGGCCAGCTCGACGCCGGTCCGCTTCTCCAGCTGCCGGAAGCCCTGCGTGGCCAGATGGCCGTTGGTGGTGCCGGAGAGGGCGAGGATCGCCTCGCACGCCTGCACGTCCCGGGCGATCGACGGCCGCCCGTTCGGGGCCGTGCCGTTCTTGTGGCGCAGATAGTCGAGTTCCCGGCCGACCTCGAAGGTGACCCCCTTGGTGGTGGCGCCGAGCGTGTCGAGCAGCGGGCCGAGCGAGGACATCTTGTCGAAGACGGCCGTGTAGTCGCGTTCGACCGCCACCAGCTTCGGCATGGTCCGGCCCGGGATCGGTTCACAGTCCCCGTTCTTCCAGTCCCGGACACGGCCGTACGGGTTGGCCATCTCGTCCGGGGTGTCGTGCAGCAGAGGCGCGGCCACCACGTCGGTGCGCGTGCCCAGATGCTCACCGGCCATCGCGCTGAACGCCTTGGCGATCGTCATGAAGGCGTCCCAGTCGGTGCGGGTCTGCCAGGGCGGGGCGATCGCCGGGTTGAACGAGTGCACGAACGGGTGCATGTCGGTGGTGTTGAGGTCGTGCTTCTCGTACCAGGTGGCCGCGGGCAGCACGATGTCGGAGTAGACGGTCGTCGAGGTCATCCGGAAATCGAGCGTCAGCAACAGATCGAGCTTGCCGGTGGGCGCCTCCTCGTGCCACGTCACATCTTTCGGCCGCGCTTCGGGCGGAGCTTCTTTCGCTCGTACCGCGTGGTCCGCACCCAGCAGATGCTTCAGGAAGTATTCGTTGCCCTTCGCCGACGACCCGAGCAGGTTGGCCCGCCAGATCGTCAGCACCCGGGGAAAGTTCCCCGGGGCGTCCGGATCCTCGGCCGCGAAACGGATATTTCCTGATTTAAGGTTTTTCACGACGTGGTCCGCCACCGGCTCACCGGCCGCCGCTGCCTCGTCCGCGAGGTCGAGCGGGTTGCGGTTGAAGTGTGGCACCGAAGGCATCCAGCCCATCCGTGCGCTGGCGGCGATGAGGTCCGCGGTCGTCTTGTTCGCGAAGCCTTTCGCCACCGACAGGGTCGAGGCGGGGAACGGGTCGTACCGGTACTGGTCGGTATGCAGGTACCAGTAGGCGGTCTGGATCATCTGCCGACCCGGCCGCGTCCAGTCGGATGCCGTGCCCAGCACCGAATATCCGGTGATCGGCCGGACCTTCTCCTGACCGACGTAATGGGCCCAGCCGCCGCCGTTCACACCCTGGCATCCGGTCAGCGTCGTCAGCGTCAGGAACGACCGGTAGATGGTGTCCGAGTGGAACCAGTGGTTGGCCCCCGCGCCCATGATGATCATCGAGCGGCCGCGGGACTCCTCGGCGTTGGCCGCGAACTCCCGCGCGATGCGGGCCGCCGCCGGCCCCGGCACGCCCGTGATGGTCTCCTGCCAGGCCGGCGTGTACGGCGAATCCGCGTCGTCGTAGCCGCTGGGCCACTCCCCCGGCAGCCCTGGCCGGCGGACCCCGTACTGCGCCAGCAGAAGGTCGAACACCGTGGTGACCGTCCGGCCGGCGACCAGACGCACCGGAACGCCGCGCCGGATCGTGCCGGCCGACCCGTCCGGCGTGTCGAAGCGTGGCAACTCGACCTCCGCCACACCCTCGCCGGCCGCGCTCAGCAACGGGGACAGGTCACCCAGGCCGAGGTTCCACTTCCCGACACCCGTGTCGCCGTAACGGAATCCGAGCGACCCGTTTGGCACCACCGGTGCGCCGTCGGCGTCGAGCACCACGGTCTTGAACGCCGCGTTCTCGACCTCCTGGCCGAGGTCGGCCGCCGTGAGCATCTTCCCCGGGCGTCCATTGTCGAGCGTCACCAGGAACGGCAGATCGGTGTACCGGCGTACGTAATCGAGGAAGTAGCCGGTCTGCCGGTCGACGAAGAACTCCTTGAGCACGACGTGGCCCATCGCCATGGCCAGGGCGCCGTCCGTGCCCGGGGCCGGGGCGAGCCACTCGTCGGCGAACTTCACGTTGTCGGCGTAGTCGGGGGCGACCGCGATGACCTTCTGCCCGCGGTAGCGCGCCTCGGCCATCCAGTGCGCGTCCGGCGTGCGGGTCACCGGCAGGTTGGAGCCCCACATGATGAGGTAGCCGGCGTCCCACCAGTCGCCCGACTCGGGAACGTCGGTCTGGTCGCCGAACATCTGCGGCGAGGCCACCGGCAGGTCGGCGTACCAGTCGTAGAACGACAGCATGGCCCCGCCGAGCAGGTTGTAGAAGCGGGCGCCGGCCGCGTGGGACACCATCGACATGGCCGGGATCGGCGAGAAGCCGGCGAGCCGGTCCGGCCCGTACGTCTTGATGGTGTGGACGTGGGCCGCGGCGATCATCTCGGTCGCCTCGTCCCAGGTGGCCCGCACGAGCCCGCCCCTGCCTCGCACCGATTTGTAGGCGCGCGCCTTCACCGGGTCGCCGGTGATGTCGGCCCACGCGGCCACCGGGTCGCCGAGCCGCTGCCGCGCCTCGCGGTACATCTCGAGCAGGACCCCGCGGACGTACGGATATCGCACGCGGGTCGGCGAGTACGTGTACCAGGAGAACGCGGCCCCGCGCGGGCACCCGCGCGGCTCGTACTCCGGACTGTCCGGGCCGACGCTCGGATAGTCGGTCTGCTGGGCCTCCCAGGTGATGATGCCGTCCCGGACGTACACCTTCCACGAGCACGAGCCGGTGCAGTTGACGCCGTGCGTGGAGCGCACCACCTTGTCGTGCGACCAGCGGTCGCGGTAGAACGTGTCGGCCTGCCGGCCGCCGATCTGGAAGAGGGCGCGATGGTCGGCCGACACTTCCCCACGGGTGAAGAAGCGGCGCGTGCCGACCAGGGCGTCGTCCAGTTCAGGCATTGCTGACCCTTCCCTCGGTGCGGGTTGTCCTGGCTATCGCGGTCACCGTCAGCGTCATGGCGGCCAGCGCCACCAGAGCCAGCAGGACCAGGCCGACGGCGTACGACTCGTACGCCTCGTACAGCCCGCCCATCACCAGCGGCGGCAGGAAGCCGCCGAGCCCGCCGGCCGCGCCGACCACCCCGGTGACCGAGCCGACCTGGTTGGCCGGGGCCATCACCGCGACGAGCGCGAAGGTGGCCCCGCTGCCCGCGCCGAGCGCGGCCGCCATGGCCAGGAAGGCGATGGTGCCCAGCGGCATCAGGGGTGGGGTGAAGGCCTGCACGAAAGCGCCCAGCACGACCACCGCGAGCGCGGCGGCGAGCACCCGCACGCCGCCGAAGCGGTCGGAGAGCCAGCCGCCGGTGGGGCGCATGACGACGGCCAGCAGCACGAAACCGGCCATCCGGTTGGCCGCGTCGGCCTGCGTGAGGCCGTAGGCGGTCTTCAGATACGCCGGCAGATAGACGGAGAAGGCGACGTAGCCGCCGAACGCGACCGCGTAAACCGCCGAGGCCTGCCACGTCACGCGCAGCCGCAGCGTCGCCGCGAGGCGCTGGGTGAACGGCCCGGTCGGCACCGGCCGGCCCGGCGCGTCCCGCAGCACCGTGAAGGAGACGAAGGCGTACACCACCAGAACGGCCGCCGTGACCAGGAACGGCGTCTTCATGCTGCCCGCGTCGACCAGCCGGACCGTGGTGAGAGCGCTGACCGCGGTGCCGCCCATCCCGGCCCCGAAGACGCCCACGGCCAGCCCGCGCCGCTCGGGCGGGAACCAGGCGTTGACGAAGGGCACGCCCACCGCGAAGACCGATCCGCCGACGCCGAGGAAGAAGCCGCCGATCAGCAGCCCGGCGAACGACGTGGTGCCGGACAGCCCGAGATAGAGCACGGGCACCACGGTCGCGAGCGACACGATGGGGAACATGACCCGCCCGCCGAACCTGTCGGTGAGCGCGCCCACGGGTATGCGCCCGAGCGATCCGACCACCACCGGCACGGCCACCACGAGGGCCTGCTGGGTGGAGTCGAGATCGAGCGCGGCCTGGAAGCGCGGGGCCAGCGGGCTCAGGAGCGCCCAGGCCCAGGAGTTGACGACGAAGCCGAGGGTCGCGACCGCCAGCAGCAGCCCGCGAGGCGGTGTACGGGACGCCTGCATGCCTCATATCAGATCAGGGACGGCCGTCGTACAACCCCCGAAATTAGGGACCAAAGTCCTCTTTGTTTGCCGTTCCCGGCCCTGGGAATACGGTCAGAACCATGGAGTCCCCCGTTCTGCGCGCGGTCCAGGAGGCCGCCCTCGGGCTGACCACGGCCCAGGTCGCCTCCCGTGTCGGCCTGCCACCCTCCACCGTGCGCAGTCAGCTCGACGGCCTGGTCGCCGAGGGCCGCCTGGTGAAGGCCCGGGCCAGCGGCGGCGTGCCGCACCGGCCGGCCTGGCGCTACCGGGCGCTGGCGCCGTCACAGGGCAACCTCTACTCGCTGCTGCTGCGGGCGCTGCTCGAACAGGTGGCCGGCGACCGGGCCGCCACCGTCGGCGTGGGCCGCCGCTGGGGCCGGTCCATGGCCGCTCAGGGCGGGCTGCTCGCGGTGCTCGACACGCTCGGTTTCGCCCCCGATCCGCGCTCGGAACGCCGGATCGACCTGCACGCCTGCCCCTACCTGGACCTGGTCCACCGCTATCCCGACGGCATGTGCGGCCTGCACGCCGGGATCATCCAGGGCGTGCTCGGCGACCGGGACGAGGTCGTCCTGGAACCGTTCGCCGCGCCCGGCGCGTGCGTGGTCCATCTCCTCTCATGAAATAATCAGGTTTGTTTCCCATTTCTCGTCCCGAGGAGCCCGCCCTGAGCCCCGTCGCCTTCGAGCTCGCCGTCCAGGACTCGCACGGCCTCGAGGTGTCGGCCCGTCTCGGGGCCGACCGCATCGAGCTCTGCTCCGCGCTCGCCCTCGGCGGCGTGACCCCGTCGCTGGCCTTCGTCGAGGCCGCCGTGGCCACCCCCGGCATCCCACCGGTCCACGTGCTGGTCCGCCCGCGTCCCGGCGGCTTCACCTACGACCCCGCCGAAACGGCGACGATCCTTCGGGACGTACGCCACGTCCTGCTCGCCGGCGCGACCGGCGTGGTGATCGGCGGCGTGCGCGACGCCACCGTCGACACCGACCTGGTCAAGCGCGTCCTCGACGCCGCCGGCGACGCCACCGTGACGTTCCACCGGGCCTTCGACACCCTCACCGACCCGGCCACGGCGGTCGAGACGCTGGCCGCCCTGGGCGTACGGCGAATCCTGACGTCCGCGGGCGCGACCTCGGTCGGCGACGCCCTGCCGGCCCTGGCCGCCCTCACCACCACGGCCGCCGGCCGCATCGAGATCATGGCCGGCGGCGGCGTCACCCTCGGCCTGATCCCGGCCCTGCTGCGCACGGGCGTCCCCGCCATCCACGCCTCGGCCAAGCGAGTGGTCCCCGACGACCTCACCGTGGGCCTCGGCACGTCCTCCCCGGCCGGCGCGGGCGGCCGCGAGACCACCGACGAAGTTACGGCCGCCGCGATCCTTGCCGCGATCCGAGAAGCCGAGGAACATCGGCGTCCATGCGAACGATCGATCAATTAGGGGTCTTCTGGCTTGTCACTCACCCGGACGAGAAGCTGAGCGGACGTCTCCGGTTCGATCCTTCCGGAGACAACGTTCGACTCACAATCGTGGGACGCTTCGTCGAGGACGACGAAGCGGAGGACGAGACCGACATTGCGATACATGGCTGGGCCGGCGGTGATCCGGTCACGGTCGACGGCGCGTATCGGAACGGCGGGAGTTCCCGGAGCCGCGGAGTCGACGAGACGCACTATCGGGCGAACCGTATCTTCGTCGGCCGTCATCTGGCCCCGGACGACCTCCACTTCGAGACAGCACACCTCGAACTGAGCGACCTCAATGGCTGGGTCGGCACAACGGGACTGATGCCGGATCGCGAGTCTTCCGCAGAGGATGTCATCTATCACATCAGCTATCGGAAACCGCCCAGCCAGGAGGGCACCTTCTCGCGTGGCCGAGTGCGGATTTCGTTCGGTCCGGAATTCGTGGCAGAGGCAGGGAATCAGGTCAACCTTCGCGAACACCTGCGCTTCCACCTGTATTACGACGCCGCTCAGCAGGTCGACAGCATCCGACGGGACGTCGGACGTCTCCAGGCGCTGATTATCCTTTGCTCAGGGTCGTCGACTGTCTTGGACGAGCTTCTCCTCAGCAGGTCAGACGTCAAAGCGACGATGCTCGACGGGTCGGTGAGCCGCTTCGACGAGCTCATCGAACTGTGCGCAAGTCCGGTCAATTATGTCGCCGAGGCAGAACGAAAGCCGGCTCAGGCGCACGACGTGCTCATCTCCTATGACGAGTTGGGCGGCATCGAAGCGGTGGCCCGATGGATCGACGAGTCGACGGTCTTCGAACGACCGCTCGATTACCTGACCAGCATCATGATGGCGCGCCATATGTATGCCGAGAATAGATTCCTCAACGTCACCTATGCCGCAGAGGCCTATCACCGCATCACGGTGGGCGGCTCGCGGAAGAACGACACCGAATTCCAGCAAGCGATGACTGCCTGCCTCGAGTCGGCGCCGGCCGAATTTCAGAGTTGGCTGGCGGAACAGTTACGTCATAACAACGAACCGACGCTGCGCAGAAGGCTTCAACAATTGGCGAACGCTGTCGCTCCGGCCGACCGATCCATCATCGCGGACAGATCCCGGTGGGCCTACCTCACAGCCACCACCCGGAACGAGATCACGCACATCGGCGACCGTTACCGCGACATTGAGGGCAGCGATCTCGTCCTCCTGGCGCAGTCTGTCTATGACGTCGTCCGGCTGAACATGCTCAAGCAATCGGGCGTGGAGATCGACATTCTTGCCACAAAGTCCCAGATCTATCCGTTTGCCTGGTATCAGGCACGCCTAGCCGCAGGCCTCGACCGGATTCGGCGCGTGTTCGAGTCGAAGCCGGCCGAGACAAGTCGAGGAGTTCTCGTCACCCCTCTACTGTCCGCTTCGGGAGACTCAGGTCAACGGCCTGAAGAACTCCCGTAGGTCTTCGGCCAGGTCGGACGGGGCCTCCAGGGCCGGGAAGTGGCGGGCGTGCGGGAACTCGGTCCATCGGGTGCCGGATGGGGTGGCTATCAGTTTGCGGACGGTGTCGTCGGCGCCGAAGACGGCGAAGGCCTGCGGGACCGCGGGCGGGCTGCCCCAGTCGGCGGAGTGGGCCTGCTCGTAGAGGGTGTGGGCGGCGGTCACGCCGGAGGCGGTGTGCCAGTAGAGGGAGACGTTGGTCAGCAGGCGGTCGCGGTCGACCGGGCGCTCGGTCCATTCGGCGAACTTCTCGGCTATCCAGGCCAGTTGCAGGACCGGTGAGTCCGTCAGGCCGTACCCGATGGTCTGTGGCCTGGTGTTCTGAATGGCGAGATAGCCGGAGTCCTCGTGGGTGAAGGCGTCCATGCGCTGGCGGATCAGCTTGTCCAGCGGATCGTCCGGGTCGAGCCGGCCGGCCATGCCGGGGATGAAGGTGGCGGTCGCGGCGGCGGTCACCGGGTCCGTGCACACGTGCACGCCGATCACGTGCTCGCCGTCGATGCCGGCGACGGCGCCCGAGACCCCGGCGCCGACGTCACCGCCGTGCAGGCCGTACCGGTCGTACCCCAGAAGCTCCATCAAGGTCTTCCAGGCCCGCGCCATCCGGGCCATGGTCCAGCCGGGCTCGGCCAGCGGCGCCGAGAAGGTGTAGCCGGGCAGCGAGGGCACGACCAGGTGGAAGTCGGGCAGCAGCGTGATCAGCTCCTCGAACTCGGCGAACGAGCTCGGGAAGCCGTGCGTGAGCATCAGCGCCTTGGCGTTGCGCGCGGATGAGCGAATGTGCGCGAAGTGAACACGCTGGCCGTCGATCTCGGTCACGAACTGCGGAAGCTCGTTGAGCCGGCGCTCGGCGGCGCGCCAGTCGAAGCCGGACCGCCAGTAGCCGGCCAGCTCCTTCACCTCGGCCAGGCCGATCCCGCGGCCCCAGCCGTCGCCGGGCCATCGCGTCCGGGCCAGGCGCTCGTGAAGGTCATCGACAGCGGTCTGTGGAATTTCGATGCGGAAGGTGTCCATGAGCCGACGCTAGAGACAATCGCGGAAGGCTAGGTTCCTGAAATGGACACCGCCGCCCGGCTGCTGCGCCTGCTGTCCCTGCTCCAGTCGCGCCGCGACTGGACCGGGCCGTCGCTCGCCGAGCGGCTCGGCGTCACCACGCGCACGATCCGCCACGACATCGGACGGCTGCGCTCGCTCGGCTACCCGGTCGACGCCCGCCCCGGGGTCGCCGGCGGCTACCGGCTGGGCACGGGCTCGGCCCTGCCACCGCTGCTGCTCGACGACGACGAGGCGGTCGCCGTCGCGGTCAACCTGCGCGGCGCCGCCCTGACGAAGCTCGAACAACTCCTGCCGCCCCACCTGCGCCACCGGGTCCGGGCCGTACAGTCGGCCGCGCTGCTCCTGCCGTCCCCCGGCCCGCCGGTCGACCCGGACGTGCTCACCCACATCGCGTACGCCTGCCAGGAGCACGAGCGCCTGCGTTTCGACTACCGCGACCACGCCGGCCTGGTCAGCCGCCGCGACGCCGAGCCGTACCGCCTGGTCCACGACCAGCGCCGCTGGTACCTGCTGGCCTGGGACCCGGGCCGCGACGACTGGCGCACCTTCCGGGCCGACCGGATGACCCTGCACACCCCGAACGGCCCGCGCTTCACCCCGCGCCCGGTGCCGCCGTCACCGGACGTGGCCCGCGGCCTCCGCGAGGCGACGTGGCGCTACCGGGCCCGCGTGATCGTGCACGCGCCGGCCGCCCACGTCCGGTCCCGCCTGCCGGTCGCCACCGAGATCGAGCCGCTGGCCGAGGACCGCTGCGCCTTCACCCCGGGCTCGGACAACCCCGAGATGCTGGCCCTGTGGCTGGGCTTTTTGGGCGCCGACTTCGAGGTGGTCGACGCGCCGGAGCTCCTGGCGGCCGTACGGGCCCTGGCCGCCCGCTACGCAGCGGTCACCGTCGCCGCCGATACGCCACGGTCGGCCACCACTCCCCCTTGACCAGCCGCCGCCGGTCCCGTTCCGGATCCCGAACGAAGCCGGCCCGCTCGGCCACGGCCCGCGACGAGGTGTTGCCCTCATACGCCCACAGCCCCGAGAGCGATGTTGCCGAGCCGCTCCCCGGTCACCGAGTCGGCGATCAGGAACCCGCGCGGCCCGGCCAGGATGGCGGCCCGAACCGCGTCGGCCCTGACAACGGCCGGTTCCGAGGTGAACCGCTGAATGAGCTCATCCCCGACGGCCGCCGCATACCACTCGGCATCGTCCACACTCCACGACCGCAGCGCGACAACCCCGTCGTCGTCCCACGTCTCCACCACGAGAGGACAACACACACAACGCGAACGGGCGACCCGGCGGCGTCCTAGGTGTCGTATTCGCCGTTCCATGGCTCGTGGAACCCCAGTCTTTGTGGGTAGAGCTCGGCCCATGGCCCGCCGTGGCCCTCGTAAGGGTCGTCGGTGGTCTCGTCGATGAGGCCGAAGACGACGTTGTCGAACTCGGCCCGGAAGGGACGGATGGCGATATTGCCGTACGCGACCGCCTCGAGGCAGGCCAGCCAGTCCGACAGGACCTGCTCGGCGGCCTCGACGGCTGCGGGGCTGTCGCCCCTGACGCCGGTGAACCGGAGGCGCGAGCCGGTGTGGTGTCCGCTTTCGTCGAAGAGATGGAGCACCGCGTAGATCCGCTGCTGGTTCCGCCAGTCGTGACCTGGCTTGACGTTTTCCTGGTAGGCGCCGGTGATGTCGGCGAAGAACTGTCCGCCCGCATGCCGGCCGATGCGGCTCGTACGGTAGTCCGGCTCGTACTTGATCGGAATGACGTCGGGGAGTCGCACAGCGCGAATCCTAGCCAGCGCCGCCCGTGGGGCGGGGCAAGGGTTGAAACCAGCGGCGTACCTCTCAAAGGCCTGCGGAGTGACCATCCCCATAAACAGGACTCCAAGACTCCTCTTTATGGCAGGCTTCGCTTGTGCGCCTCAACCGGTCGACGGACATCAGCCTCCGGATTCTCATGCTCGGCGCGGTCGGTGACGATCTGCTCACCATCGACCACCTCGCCGAGTCGCTGAACGTTCCCCGCCACCATCTGGCCAAGGTGGTGCAGAAGCTTCAGCGCATGGGTCTGCTCGAGACCGTCCGCGGCCGCAACGGAGGGGTTCGCCTTGCCACCGCCGCCCGCGACGCCTCGATCGGTGCTGTGGTGCGGGAGCTGGAAGGCGCCACCGAGGTGGTCGATTGTGAGGGCGAGACCGCCTGCCCGCTGAGCCGGGGCTGCCGCCTGCGCGGCGCGCTCCGCAAGGCGCAGGAGGCCTTCTACGCGGCGCTCGACCCGCTCAGCGTCGGCGATCTCACGTCGCCGCCGACGTACCAGATCCTGGTCAACCTGTAACAACGGAGGAACCTCGTGCTGTCAGCAAAAAGCGCGCCGATCGTCGCGGCGACCCTGCCGGTCGTCGGCGCGCACATCGACCAGATCTCCGGTGTCTTCTACGACACGATGCTGGGCGAGAACCCCGAGCTGCTCAACCTTTTCAGCCGCAGCGCGCAGGCCACCGGCGAGCAGAAGTCGGCCCTGGCGGGCGCGGTCGCCCTCTTCGCCACCCACCTCATCGGCGAGGCCCCGCTGCCCGAGCACGTGGTCGACCGCATCGCCCAGCGGCACTGCGCCCTCGGCATCCGCCCCGAGCAGTACGCGATGGTCGGCAAATATCTGCTCGGCGCCGTCGGCACGGTTCTGGGCGACGCCGTCACTCCCGAAATCGCCGCCGCGTGGGACGAGGTCTACTGGCTGTTCGCCGTCCGCCTCATCGGCATCGAGTCGCGTGTCTACGCGTCGGCCGGCGTCGACGGCGAAAACCCTTGGCGCACCTACGTTGTGGCCAACAAGGTGGCCGAGGCCGACGACACCGTCTCGCTGCTGCTCACCCCGGCCGACGGCGAGCCGGTCCCGCACTACCGCCCGGGCCAGTACGTGACGATCGCCGCCACCCTGCCCGACGGCAGCCGTCAGCTGCGGCAGTACTCGCTGTCCCAGGCCCCCAACGGCGGCACGCTGCGCATCACCGTCCGCCGCGTGCGCGGTGCCGGCGGCAGCCCGGACGGCGTCGTCTCCGGCTGGATCCACGACGTGGTCCGGCCGGGCGACCAGCTGACGGTCTCGCAGGCGTACGGCGATCTGACCCTGCCCGAGAAGGGCGACCACCCGCTGCTGCTGATCAGCGCCGGCGTCGGCGTCACCCCGATGGCCGCCATCCTCGACGAGGTCGCCCGCACCCAGCCCGGCCGCACCGTCACCGTCGTGCACGCCGACCGCAGCCCGTCGCGCCACCCGCTGCGCACCGAGATCTCCGCCGCCGAGAACCGCCTGCGCTCCTTCGAGCACCTCACCTGGTACGAGCAGCCGACTCCGGGCGCGTTCGCCGGCCGCGTCGACCCCGACGCCATCCCCCTGCACCCCGGCACCGAGGTCTACCTCTGCGGCCCGGTCCCGTTCATGCAGGCCGTCCGCGAGGGCCTCCACCGCCGCGGCCTCCCCGAGGAGCGCATCCGCTACGAGGTCTTCGGTTCGGAGCAGTGGCGTACTGCTCCGGTTCCTGCTTGAACCCTTCAGAGGTACGGGATTCACCCGAGGCGGACTGGGTTGGGGAACGGCGACGTCGTGGTCAAGGCCGTTCCCCGCTTCCGGGCTGTCCTGCAACGCCCGGCCGCCTCCGGCGGCCTGAGGTCAGGACGTTCATCCGCTCGCCCTGGCGGCCCAGAATGCTGAGCAGCTCCACCGGTTGCCCGCCCGTGCTGCCGAACCAGTGCGGCACGCGGGTGTCGAACTCGGCCGCCTCGCCCGCGCGCATCACGACATCCCGCCCGTTCAGCACCAGCCGCAGCGTCCCCGAGAGCACGTAGAGCCACTCGTGTCCTTCGTGGACGCGCGGATCCGGTTCGCTCTGATCGGCCGGCACGATCACTTTCCACGCCTGCAACGCCCCCGCGTGCGGAGTGAGCGGAAGGACGGTGCGCCCGTTGGCCCGGCGCGGCACCAGCCGCACCCGCGGATCGCCGACCGGCGGCGCGCCGACCAGGTGTTCCAGGGGCACCTGGTGGGCCTGCGCGAGCGGCAGCAGCAGGTCGAGGGTGGGCCGCCGCTGCCCGCTCTCGAGCCGGGAGAGCGTGCTCTTCGAGATGCCGGTCATCCCGGCCAGCACGGCGAGAGTGAGACCGCGACGGTGGCGGACGCGCCGCAGGCGGGCGCCGACTTCGGGCTGTTCCATGCCCCGATTCGAACGCCCGCTTCCCAGCCTCGGCAACATTCTTTGCCGTTTCCGCACGCCCCGGCGCAGCCTGGCCGTCATGAGCGAACGCAGGATCCCACCGCCGTCCCGTCACCACATGGCCGTCATGATCTGGCTGGCCGTCTTCCCGACCCTCACCGCCCTGCAGTTCCTGCTCGGCCCCCTGCTGCGCGACGCGCCGGCCGTGCTCCGCACACTGGTCTTCGCCTCGATCGCCGTCCCGATCGTCATCTACGGCCTGATGCCGCCCTTGCAGCGCCTCCGGGCCCGGGTGCTGACCGGCCGCTCCTAGTGTTGTGAGTCTTTAAATCGTTGTCAGTGGGTACGTTGGTGGGATGCCGTTGCCGACAGCAGTGCCGATCGTGCTCACTGATGACGAGCG
>NZ_JBIAZI010000012.1:0-380362 GCF_042899005.1 Actinoplanes sp. NPDC000266 | reverse complement strand
ACGCTCGTCATCAGTGAGCACGATCGGCACTGCTGTCGGCAACGGCATCCCACCAACGTACCCACTGACAACGATTTAAAGACTCACAACACTAGCGGTCATGCCCGCACCTCGGACGCCCGCCGGTACGCGGTTCCCTCCCACCAGCGCCGTCCCTCCGCGGCGACACCTTCGAGAACGAACAGGGTGTGCCTGATCCCGGTGGCGTCATCGGCCGCGTCGGCCAGCACCCGCGCATCCTCACCCTCGCCGGCACGTCCGCTTTCCGGCACCGCGACCTGGATATCGGTGCCGTTGACCAGAAACAGATGAAACTCGCTGGCCGCGTCGTCGTGCACCGAGACCTGAACAGCGGCGACGGCGTCGTAGCGATAGTTCGTGCGCTCCCAGCCGCGGAAGGCGGCCTTCTTGAAGTCCAGTTCAGTGGTGAGCTGCCGAACCCCGTCCGAGGTGAGAAGGAAGACCAGCAGCCGATAGCGCGTACAGCGCCACGGGCCGTTCTTCACCCGTGCTCTTCGGCTGTTCGGGCCCTCCGCCTCCAGCGACGCGTACGCCTGGATGTCACTCCACTTCAACCGGTAGGCCTGGATCGCGTGGTCGAGCAGAAGGCGACGATCACAGTCGAGCCACCGCGCCATCTCGATGTCGTCGGGCCGGTCCGCCAAGCGTTGTCGCCAACGTTCGTACTCCTTCCCATAAAGGGCCTGTCGCCGCCGACGTTCGATCTCCCCGGCGACGACCCGTCTCCGCTCCGCCATGATCCGAATTCCGAGGGTCGCCACCACCACTGCGGCGAAGGCGAGAGCCAGGAAAGCGCCGGCGGCCGGGATGACATCCTGGCGCAGGGCCGATGGGAGCACCCACATCAAGCCGAGAAGGGACAGGACAGCGCCGAGGGCGGTGGCGGGTCTCATCAAGGGCGGAACGGTGGGCCGCGGGTCCAGCGGCTCCCCTCTCGACCACCGTTGACGCAGTTCCTTGACCTGGAACCGGATGAGCCACTTGATCTCATCCGCTGTGGCCGACGGCTCGCGGTACGCCTCTACAAGATCGTTACGGAGACGGCGGAGCGGAACATAGGAGTCCGTCAGCCAGGCTGATCGTTCGCCGTCCTCGGGCGGGGCGAACTTCCGGATGTATCGAAGGTACAGCCGGTCCACCGAAGCGACGAAGCCGCCTGGCCGTAGGGCATCCCGGCTCGAGCGGATGGCCCGGACCTCCCGCTCGTGGGCGCGCACCGTGTCGTCGCGGAACCGGATCTCCACTCCGAACCAGGTGCTCACGGTGGCCGTCGCCAGGATGCCCACCAGGATGGCGGCCGCGGTGACATCGTCTCGCTGCAGGACAAGCCGGCCGAGAGTCGCCGACGCGCCGATCACCGAGACGACCGCCAGCCCGGCCAGGACCAGCGCCACCGGGGTGACGACAGCCGAGGGCACCGGACCGACCCGGGGCGCCCTGGGGTCGGGCTCGAAGAACTTCCAGGCTCGTTGCCGCCGGTTTCCCGCATTCTGGCCGGCCTGGGCCTCCCGAACATCCCGATGCCACACCTCGTCCTTGAGCGAGCCCTGGATCAGGCGTGCCAAGTGACTCCGGATGGCGGTATTGATGTCCGGCGCCAACGCGTCGAGGTCCGCTTCTAACCCGGTGGCCTCCACCGGCTTGCCAGGCCGTGGCCGGCCGGTGTGCACAAGCCGCTGGACGACGGCGATACCGGCCGACCACCTGGTCGAGGGCAGCTCGCCGATCCGCTTGAGCTCCGTCGTCACCTGGTGCCGCTCCTCGGCGGACAACTCCCCGTAGGTCCGGCCGCTGAAGAAGGCGAGGAGCCAATAGAGGCAGACCTTGCTCGAATCGGGGTCCTCGGCTATCACCTCGTTCAGCAGCCGCCGGGCCGTCGTGGCCTGGCCGGACGCGAGGAATGTGAGAGCGGAGGCCAGCTTCTCGGCCAGGGAGGCATCCGGGGGAGGATATTCGTAGTAGTTATGGACGCCGCCATGGATGGTGCCGGCCACGGCACCATGGCGGCCGCCCTCGGTGTGGACACCGGCGCCGGCAGGCGGCTGACTCATGACGGTCTCCGTTCGCCGGAGTACGAGTTGTGCACCCCGCCCTGGATGACGCCGGCCACCGCGCCGTGGCTTCCACCGTGTGTCTCGACCCGTATCGGGTCGAGGGCTGGGCCGGCCTCGGCCGCTTCGGATGCGCGGCCCGCGGCCAGTTCCGCGGCCAAGGCGATGGCGAAGACAGCGGCATTGCGGACCGCACGGGGCTGCCAGTCCTCCGCGTCGCTCCGCGCCTTCGTGCCGTCGGCCGGGTCGCTGATGGCGCGGATGACCGCTCCCGGCACGGCGTTGAGCTGACCCGCCTTCGCGACGCCGGCCGCCTCCATCTCGATGGCGACCGCATCCTCGTAATGCCTCTTGATCCAGGTCAATGGGGCCGACTTCGGCGCATCGTGCAGGATCTCTCCGGCGGCGATCGGGCCGAAGCGCACGCGAGGCACATCCGCGGACGGCGACGTCGCGCGTTCGCGGTCGTAGCGCCGGCGTAGCTGATGAGCGGCCTGCTCGATGCCGTGGTCGATGTCCCAGACCCGCGGGCGCGACCTGAGACCTCCGGCCCGCGCCGCGGCGCCGTGATAGGCGTAGACGTGGGTCGCCACGACGACGTCACCCAAGTGGATGGTCGGCTTCAGACTGCCGGCGACCCCGACGAACAGAACCGCCGCCGGTTTGAACGCGTTGATGGCGCGTTCGGTGATGACCGCCGCGGCGTGGTTGCCCTTGCCGGTGAGGCCCAGCACGGCATCGCCCGCGCCTCCCGGCAGCGACCCCCTCTCGAAATATGTCCGAGAAACCGGAGAGAGGGACCGAACGTCTGTGAGTTGCTCCCGGACCGCCTCGAACTCCAGATCCAGGGCGGTGAGGACGACGACAGGCAACGGCTTCCATCGATGCTCGCTCATGCGCTCAAGCTAACTTACTGTCATAGGGACAGTAAGCACCTTCCCGGAGGGGCGGACACTATGGGCATTCCGACAGTTGTCACTGTTTGTGTCAATCAGACATTAATGCTCGCGACGCAGGCGGAAGTCGCCGTCAGGGGTCGCGCAGCGTCCGCACCATCAACCAGCTCAGCGCTGGCATGGCGATCAAGGGCGTCAGCGCGGTCCGCAGCGAGGTCGCGTCGGCCAGGGCGCCGATGACCGGGGCGGCGAGCCCGCCCACGCTCACCGTCAGCCCGAGGGTGATGCCGCTCGCCGTGCCGGCCCGGCTGGGGAGATAGTCCTGGCCGAGGGTGACCTGCAGCGAGAACGGCACGTAGAGGCCGGCCGAGGTCAGCGCCACGAACAGGTAGATCGCCGGGCCGGGAACCCACACCACGCCCGCGACGGCCAGGATCGTCATCGCGTACGACCAGCGGCACACCACGACGCGTCCCCAGCGGTTGGCCGCGGCGCCGCCCAGCAGCGAGCCGGCGATGCCGCCGAGGTAGAGCACGAACAGGGCGGCCGTGCCGGCGGCGGCGCTGTCGTTGAGGCGTTGCTGGGCGTAGAGGGCGATGAAGGTGCTGAGCCCGATGAAGGCGATCGACCGGAACACCACGGCGAGGGCCAGCCGTACGAACGAGGCGGCGTCGTCATCTCCTGCCGTGGCCGTCCTCGCCGTTCCGGTGTTCTCGCGCCGGGCCAGGGCCCGCAGCACCGGCACGGTCATCGCCGCGCCGGCCAGGGCCGGCACGACCAGCAGCGGGGTCCGGTCCAGCCCGCCCAGGCCGGCCACCAGCAGCGGTGCCAGGGCGAAGCCGACGCTCCCGCCGGTGGAGAAGAGCGCCATGGCGGTGTGGCTGCCCCGCCCGGCCCGGCGGGCCACCCGGGCCGCCTCCGGGTGATAGGCGGCCACGCCGATGCCGGAGAGCGCCACGAACAGCAGGGTGAGGGCGTAACTGCCGCTCAGCCCGCTCATCGCGATGCCGGCTCCACTGAGAACGGTGCTGACGGGCAGCAGCCACGGCATCGCCCAGCGGTCGGTGAGCGCGCCGAACACCGGTTGCGCGACCGACGACAGCAGTGACGCCGCGAGCACGACCCCGGACGCCGCGGCGTAGGAATACGCGCGCTCGGCGACGAACAACGGCACCAGCGCCGCGACGGCGCCCTGGTAGACGTCGACACAGGCGTGACCGGCGGCGAGCAGGATTCTCGGCATGAGCCGATGGTCGCGAGCGGCCACCCTGTCCGCCTTCCGATAACCTGACAACCAATGACGGAAATCCGCCACACCTCGGTGGCGCCCACCCGCAGCCGGCGGCTTCCCTCCGGCGCCGAGATCGGCGCGCACCGCCACGACGACCACCAGATCGTCTACGCCGCGCGCGGCGTCCTGTCCGTGACGACGAGTGCCGGTTCGTGGGTCACACCCGGCAACCGCGCCATCTGGGTGCCGGCCGGCACCGTGCATGCCCACCGGGCGTACGGGGAACTCGAACTGCATTTGATCGGACTGCCCGCCGCAAGCAACCCGCTCGGCCTGGACGCCCCGACTGTGGTGTCGGTAGCGCCGCTGCTGCGGGAGCTGATCGTGGCGTACACCCGCGGCGCCGCCGAGCGGACCCCCGAACGCGACCGGCTGCGCGCCGTCCTGCTCGACCAGCTGAAAGCCTCACCCCAACAGCCGCTGTACGTCCCCACGCCCACCGACCCACTGCTGCGCACCGTGTGCGCCCTCGTCCAGGCCGACCCGGCCGCCAACCGCACCCTGGCCGGCCTGGGCCGCGAGGCCGGCGCCAGCGACCGCACCCTGTCGCGGCTGTTCCGCCGCGACCTCGGCATGACCTTCCCCCAGTGGCGCACCCAGCTGCGCCTGCATCACGCCCTGATCCTGCTGGCCGAGGGAACGCCGGTGACCACGGTCGCCCATCGTTGCGGCTGGTCGTCGGCCAGCGCTTTCATCGACGTCTTCCGCACCACCTTCGGTCACACTCCCGGCTCCCACCGGGCCTCGGCCCACGCCCGATAGGTGCCCGCCCTGCGCCCCAGCACCCGCTCCACATCCTCCGTCACGATCGCGTTGCCCCCGCGCCGGACCAGGGCGGCCCCGGCCAGCGCGACCTCGGCGATCTCAGCCGGGAAGTGCTCCGCGCGCGGCTCGACGTCGACAACGGTGAGCGTGCGCCCGAGCACCTCACCCAGCTGCCCGGCCTGGTCGGCCACGGTCAAGAGCTCAGGACCGGTCAGTGTGTACGTCTGTTGGTGGTGCCCGCCCGACGTCAGAGCCTCGGCGGCCACGGCGGCGACATCCGCCGGATCCACGATTCCCTGCGCCCCGTCCCCGAACAGGTTCGGAATCGGCCGCCCGGCCCTGATGTCCGCCGCCCACGCCAGCGAGTTGCTGGCGAAGGTGGTCGGCCGCAGAATCGTCCACTCGAGCCCGCTCTCGCGCACGGCCCGCTCGCCCGGTTGATGCCAGCCCCCGGGCGCGACCTCATCCGGCGTACCGATGGCCGACAGCTTGACCACCCGCCGCACCCCGGCGCCGACGGCCGCCCGCAGAACCGTCAGGTCAAGCTCGGGCACGCCGGGCCCAGCGGGCGAGAGCAGATAGAGGGCGTCCGCCGGCACCACCGAGGTGCTGACAGTCAGCCCGGCCCGGGGCGCGACCCGCCGCGGATCGCGGGTGACCGCGGTGACCTCGGCCCCGCGGCCGAGCAGTTCATCGACCAGCAGCGAGCCGGTCGTGCCAGTAGCACCGGTAACCAGAATCATGGGTGTCAGCCTGCCGCCGCCCACCCCGCCCGTCTTGGAAAAATCGGCACTGCCTAGGGTCGGAATCGTGCCGTCGACCGTTGTCCAGAAGCCGCACACCTCCACAGTGGTCGTCTTCCGGACCACGGCCGAGGGCGAGAGCGACGTCCTGATATCCGGCCCGCGCACCAGGGGCAGCTACCATCCGAACCGTCCGGCCATCGCATGCGCGCAGGTCCAGCTGCCACCGGGCCGCACACACGCGGTGCTCGGCATCCCCGCGTCCGACCTGGTGGACCGGTCCATCCCCCTGAGCGACCCCGAGCTCCTCTTGTCGGGCCCCGGCAGCGACCCGGTCGTGACCGCCGCGATGAAGGTCCTGACGACCACGACCGCCCGCCTGCCGGAGGCAGCGAGCAGGGCCGGCGTGAGCGAGCGCCACCTGCGGACCCTCTTCGCCCGCGACGTCGGCCTGTCCCCGAAGCACTTCGCCCGGATAAGCCGCCTCCAGCGCGTCCTCTCCCTGGCCGGCCAGGACACGTGGGCCGCGGTGGCCGACCGCGCGGGCTACTTCGACCAGCCCCACATGATCAGCGACTTCCGCTCTCTCATGGGAGTCTCCCCGGCGGCCTATCTCTCCGGCCGCCTGCCCGCGGCGACCCCCTGCCTCCGTTCTCAGGGCGACATTCTCTCGCGCCAGTAAGCGATGTTGCGGCGAGTGGTCAGGGTGTCGGTGTGGTCCGGGCCGAGGACCCGCACGACGTCGGTGAGCAGCTGCTCGAAGGCGGCGACCGCGCCGGCCGGATCGCCGGCCTGTCCGCGCCAGTAGGCGAGGTTGTGCCGGGTGGTCAGGGCGTCGGGGTGGTCGGGGCCGAGCACTCGTGACCGGTCCAGGAGCAACTGCTGCAACGCGTCGACCGCCCCGGCCGGGTCTCCGGCCTGTCCGCGCCAGTAGGCGAGGTTGCCCCGGGCGGTCAGGGTGTCGAGGTGATCCGGGCCGAGCACTCGCCGATAGTCGGTGAACAGATGCTGCCACGCCATGAACGCGCCGGCCGGATCGCCGGCCCGTCCTCGCCAGTAGGCCACGTTGCCCCGGGTGGCCAGGGCGTCGGGGTGGTCGGGGCCGAGAACCCGCACGACGTCGGTGAGCAGTTGCTCGAACGCGGCGGCCGCGGGGGCCGGATTCCCGGCCAGCCCTCGCTGGTAGGCGAGGTCCCGGCTCGCGGCGTACTGCCTGAACGAGTTCTCGGCGGCGCGATCGACGGACTCGTAAGGGTGATCACCGAACGGCCGTGGGCCGGCGGTTTCGTGCAGCGTCCGGGTCAGAACGGTGGTCAGCACCGCGACGCTGCCGCCGGAGTCGGTGTCCGGTGGTCCGGAGCCGGCCATGGCCCGCGCCACCTGCGTCATCCGGCGCAACACGACCGAGGTCGGATGGGACCCGCCGAGCACCTCGTCCGCCCGCCGGCCCAGGGCCGACAGGTGGTCCGCGCTCCGGGCCAGCGCGACGGCGTCGCGGGCAGCGCGGGCCCGCACGAAGAGCAGTTCGAGCTGGGCGATGGCGAAGTTGGCTTCCGCGGCGATCGTGCCGGGGTGCCGGGCGCCGAGCGTCCTCTCGGCCTGTGCGCGTACATGGTCCAGGCGCACCAGGGCCTTCCTGGCCGCCACCGCGTCGCGTCGTACCCGCGCGAGCTCGAAACCCGCCGCCGCGACACTGATCTGAGTGACGGCTGTTTCCGGATGCAGCGGACCGAACGACGCGAGTTGCAGGTCGGCGGTGGACTTCAGCCGCTCCCAAGCGCCGGTCGCGGACTGCTCGTCGCCGAGCGCGCAGGCGTGCTCGAAGCCCGCGACATCGGCGGTGATCTGCGACCGGAGGGCGTCGGGATGCGCAGCGCCGAGGGTGGACGCGGCGATCATCGCGGTGGTTTCGAGGGCTGCGAGGGCTTCCCGTCGAGCAGGCCGGTCACCGACCGACTCGGCCCTCTCGAAGCGGAAGCGGCCGTGCCCGGCGAGAAGACCCGCCAACCGGAGATCGGCCGGGTCCGGGACCTCGCGCGCGGCACTCGCGGCGTCCTGCCACGCCGTCTCGGCATTGGCGGAGCGGCCCGACAACTGCGCCTTCACGTCGGCCACAGCCGCCCGGATCAGCGGTGACGTCGCGTCGTCGGCGGCGGCCAGCGACTCCCGCGCCAACGCCGTGTCACCCACGGCCACGGCCACCGCGGCCAGGCTGACGGCGACGCGGGCGCCCAAATGGCGTGCCCCCTTCAGCAACTCCACGGCGTTGCGGTGATCGCCGTTGTCGAAGAGGTGCTGAGCCGCGGTGACGATGATCCGTCCCTCGTCGACGGTCCCCGCGTAGCGGGCCCGGCCGAAGTTGAGCACGGCGCCGGCGTTCGCCGACAACCCGGCCTCTTCGAGCAGGTCGGCCAGGCACAGAACGTCCGTGATCTCCGGACGCTCGCCGCTGGACAGGATCTCGTGGAGCAGGGCGTCGAGCTCCGGAGGCGGCACGCCGGTCTCGTGATAGCCGCGCGCGGCCAGCTCGGCGGCCAGTTCGAGGGCTCGCCCCCAGCCGGGCTCACTCATCGGTGTCGATCAACGGCGTGGCGCGGAGCCAGTCCTGAAGAATCCGCAGCTCGATGGCCTTCGCCGCCCGGCTGGAGATCACCTCGGTCTCGCGCCACTCCCGGAGTTTTCGGAGCCGGCTCTCCACGGCGGCGTCGACATCCGGCCGTGGTGGGGCCGGCCGCTCCGGCACGCCGCCGGGGAACAGGTTCGCCATGTCGAATCGCCGGAACCGCTGGATCGCCTGCTGGATCCGCGCCGCGAACAGCACATTGCTGGACCGGTCCGGATCGGTGCGGTCGGGATATTGTTCGAGCAGAACGCCGACCAGCCTGCGGCGTCCGCCGGGATCGGCTTCGACCGGCCCGCCGCTATATCCGGAATAGTTGCCGAGCATCTGGTTGACGCCGAGCTGGAGGGCGACGACCTCGGTGCCACCGGTCAGCCCGTAAACGCAGTCCTCGGACAGGACATGGCCGTTCAGATGAGGATCGGTGATCGAAGGCCGATATGGCGCGAACCACTCGTCGCTGGACCGGCACGCGTCGGCGCACGGGGGAGGGACATCGCATTCGTCCGGATCCACCGCCACCAGCAGCGCCAGGTCCCAGTCCACGATCTCGTCGACCCGCACCTTGAGCTTCAGCCCGGTGCCGAGCGTCGCGTACAGCTGATCCTCACCGGCCGGCAGCGTGCGCAGACAGTGAGCTGCGGTGAGGATCACCCCGCCACGCTGGATCAGCAGTCCGCCGCCCAGGACGTGACCGTCGTACGACAGCTCCACCCAGTACTTGCTGCGGGGTGTCGTGTCCGTCGAAGGCATTGGAACAGCCTGATGCACGTGTGCGCACCATGACAATCACTCGGTCGTGCCGGAATGGCGTGACCGGACGGGCCGGCCGTCTACTGTCTATGCCGTCTGACGGCGTGACACAGGGAGCGAACATGTCGGAGAACGTGTCCATCGAGACGTTCGAGCTGGCCAACGGTGACCGTCAGATCTCGTCCCGCCGGAAGGTCAGTGAACGGCTGGCCGCCCGCCAGGCCGAGATCGCGGCCGCCATCGCGGAAGCCGCGCGGCTCGTGCAGGAGTCCGCGGACGCGGTGCCGGAGCGCCGGGGCTGGCGGGTGAACGCGCTGGAGGCGAAGTTCGGCGTGAAGCTGTCGGCGGGCGCCGGCGTGATCCTGTCGAGCGCCTCCACGGAGGCCTCGTTCGAGGTCATCATCAAGGTCACGCGCGACTGAGCCGCAGCAGCGAGTTCGTCATCGCCTCGACGAACCGGTCGCGCGTGGCTGGGGCGACCCGGTCCAGGGACAGGAACGGGTTGAGGTCTTCCAGCTCGACGAGCAGCAGGTCGCCGTCGCGGGTGCGGCAGGCGTCCACGCGCTGGATGCCTTGCTCGACGGTGTTCCAGTCGATGAAGCGCTGAGCGAAAGCCAGATCGGCTTCGCCGGGCTCGTACGGCTCCAGCTCCCACCGCTGGCCCGGCCGGGGCGCGTACAGAGCGTACTGGAAATCGTGGTCGACGTAGTAGAACGACACCTCGTACGTGAAGTCGATGCGCGGCTGCACGAGCAGATCCGTGTAGTCCAGCCCCGGCAGCCCCGACCGTTCGACGACCGTGAGCCCAGCCGAGTCCGCCCCGAACTTCGGCTTCGCCACGTACCAGTCGCTCTCCGGCAGCCGCCCCAGATCCTCGAGCCGGTCAACCGTCGGAATCACCGGGTACCCCGCCGCGAACAGATCGAGAAGATACTGCTTGCCGGCGATGTCACCCCGCCCGCTCAGTTCGGTGAAGACCCGCGCCCCCGCCTCAGCGGCCGCCGCACGGAACGCCTCGTACTCCGCCTGATAGTTCAGCACCGGCCCGCTGTTCCGCACCACCACGACGTCGAAGCCACCCATCAACGCCCGCGCGTCCAGCGGATGGCAGACCGCCAGATCAAAGCTGCCGCGCAGCCGCCCCGTCAGATAGATGTCCTCGTCGCAGTACCGGCGCCCGCGAGCTTCATAGCCCAGATCGCTGACATAGAGGACACGGGGCCGCCCGGAGATCACCACCTCATCCTCACACGCCGCTAGGGTTGACACGTGTCGCAGGCCAAGAAAGTCGACGTCGGGCACGGCCATGGCGTTCAGGTCGGCTCGGACAACACCCAGCACAACCACATCGAGATCCGCGGCCGCAGCATCCACGTCTCCGCGCCGGACTCGCTGGGTGACCTCGATTTCGGCAGCCCGTCAGCGGCGGCGGTGTCGCTGGCGCCGCCGTACGGGTTGCGCGACCCCGCGCATCCGGTGCGCGGGAGACAGGCTCTGATACGGCGGGTGACCAGAAACCTAAGTGGCAAAGGGATGCGGTACGTGCATGTCCTGCATGGCATGGGCGGGTGCGGTAAGACGGCCGTCGCTCTGGAGGCCGCTCAGATAGCCCAGTCACGCGGCCTTCCAGTGTGGTGGATCGAGGCCGCCGAAACACCGGTCATCATGGCCAGCCTTCAGGCCGTGGGCCGCCAGGTCGGTGTCCCGGACGAGGACGCGCTCGCCCCGGAAGCGCTCGACCGGATCTGGGAGCACCTGCGAGACGAGCCCGAGCCATGGCTGTTGGTCATCAACAACATCAACGACCTGACCCTGCTCAGCCCTGACGACAACGATCTGGCCGAAGGGCGGGGACTGATCCGGCCGCTCATGCGCGGCCGGGGCACCGTCATCGTCACCACGAGGACGGGCTCACGAGAGGTGTGGGGTTCCGGCTGGTCGGTGCTTCACCACGTCGGTGACCTCGACCCCGAGGACGCCGGCCAGGTCTTGATGGACCGTACGGTGGGTCACGCCGGGCTGGTAGACGATGCGATCAGCCTCGGATCGCGGCTCGGTGGACTGCCGCTCGCGCTGAACCTGGCCAGCGCCTACCTGTCGAACGTGGCGTCGCTGCCGATCACTTGGCGCGACACCTCGACGGTGGCCACGTTCTCGGCCTTGGAGAAGGCGTTCGAGCAAGGGCGGTTCACGCTGTCCGACGAAGCCGGTCAGGCGGCCCTCATCGAGCGTTTGTGGGGCGTCACTCTGTCCTGGCTGGACCGCCGTGGAATGCCCGAGGCGCGGGCACTGCTCGGATTGCTGTGCCATTTCGCCGAATATCCGATCCCCGAGGCCGTTCTGCACCCGCACACACTGGCCGAGTCCGGCCTGCTGGGCGCCGTCGACGGCATCCGGCTCCGGCTGCTCGTCAATGAGCTGTCGAACGTCAACCTCGTCGAGACCAGCACGCGAGCCGTCATCGAGGAGGGCAAGGTCTCGCCGGTCCCCGCGATCCGTGTGCACCCTCTGCTCCGGGCCACACTGCGGGCGTCGATCAACGCCGACGAGCGCCGCTCTTACGTGTCAGTCGCCGTGGGGCTGATCCGCCACTGGACCGACGCCAACGAAGATCCGCACGGCCCCGAGGCTTGGCCCACCTGGCAGTTGATCTCCCCGCACGCCATCTACCTCTCCAGCGAGGTGGACGACACCACGCTCCCCACCCAGACAAAGGCCATCGAAGCAGCCGCCCAGGCCAGCCGCCATCTACAGCGCTCAGGCGGACTGACCCGCCTAACCGTCAACCTGACTCCCAGATCGGCCCAGGCGCTGGACGCACTCCACGAAGCCACGGCGATCGGCAAAACCGACATTGTCAACAGGGCTCTGCAGCTCTACAAGTTCGTGCAGGAGGCAGAAGAGCGCGGCCAGCAAATAGAGCTACGCGACCCCGACGGCACTGTGCACCGTGTGCAGTTCCTCTGAAGCCCTCCCACCAAAGCGTCAGTCCCCGGGCCGCGGCGGCGTGATGATCGGCGGGAACCCAGGCAGAGTCGGCTTAGGAATGTCCTTCCCATTACTGACCTCGATGGTCACAATCCCACCCTTGATCGTCCGCCCACTGGGAGAGGTTCCCGCCGCCGTCCCCACCGGGCACTTCGAGTCCACGTCGCGCCCGATGTACACCCGGAACCCCAGGTCCCGCAGGCGCGATCGGGCGTCGCTCAGCGGATCACATGTCACGTCCGGGATGCGGCGCTGGTCGCCGTACACGATCTTCCGGCTCTCCGGCCTCTTGAACTGCACGGACGGCTTGCCCTCCATGTAGTCGCCCAGCGTCTTGTAGACCGCCGGGTTCACCTGGGCGTGCCGCAACCTGTCCCGGTGGGCCTGGTAGTCCGGGTTCACCAGATAGCCCGCCACCACCAGCGATGTCGTTCCCGCGATCAGGGACGCTGTGCGGTCGCGGTCGGTCGTGCCCGTCTTGCCGAAGACCGGATGGCCCACCACGTCGCGCGTCTGCGGGGCCGTCGCGCCGTCGCAGCTGCCCAGGCGGGCCGAGTCTCCCACCGGGCAGCGGGCCGCGTCCAGCGCCGCCCGGGCCACGTCCGGGCTGGTCGCCCGCGTGCAGCTAGGCTTTCCGATGTCGAGTTTCTGGCCGTCCTTCGTGACGATCTGCTCGATCGGCGTCGGCTCGCAGTACATGCCGTCGCCGGCCAGTGTCGCGTACGCGTTCGCCATGTCCAGCGGCGTCGTCGCCGACACGCCCAGCGTGAACGCTCCCCACTGGTGCGAGTAGCCCGGTGAGGCCAGCTTCGCGTCGCTCGGCGCCCGGAACTTGATGCCGAAGCGTTTCGCCGCGTCGACCACCCTCTCCGCGCCGATCTGCTCCTCCAGGGGCACGAAGTACGTGTTGATGGATTTGCCGAAGGCCGTCCACATGTTGAAGACGCCCTCGCCTCCTCCGCCGCTGTTCATCGGGCACCAGAAGTGGGTGCCGTCGCAGGCCGATTCGCTGCGGGAGCTGATGATGTAGCTGGAGCGGTACTGCTTCTCCGTCTTGATCTGGTACGCCAGCGGGACGCCCTTTTCCAGCGCCGCCACCATCGTGAACATCTTCATCACCGAGCCGGCCTGATATCCGGTGATGTCGCCGCCCCCGGTCAGCAGGGGGTTCGTCGTGTTCGGGTAGCTGCCCCGGATGCCCTTTTTACGCTTGGCCGGGTCGGAGGACATGTAGTTCTTCGACTCGTCGAGCTTGAAGCGGCGGTTCGCCGCCAGCAGCCGTACCTTGCCCGTTCCTGGCTGCACGGCCGCCAGCAGGAGCGCGTTCGTGTCCTTCTCGGAGATCAGCTGGGCGATCCGCTTGCGGGCCTGGCTCTGCGCCTTGACGTCGATCGTCGTGGTGATGCGGTAGCCGCCGCTCTTCAGGCGGCGCTCACGGTCGTACGTCGTCGCCCCGAACTGCTCCCTCTCCATCCACCAGCGGTAGAAGAAGTCGCAGAAGAAGCCCCACTCGTTGCGGGAGACCGACACGCAGCCGTTACCGACCTGCTTGACCACCTTCGGGATCGGCTCCTTGACGGCCTTGTTGGCCTGGGCCTGGGTGATCGTGCCGAGCTCGACCATGCCGGGGATGACGTACGTGTCGCGGCGCAGCTTGATCGCCTTGTAGCCCTCGGCGGTGGTGGGGTCGAACGCGGACGGCGCCTTGACGACCGCCGCCAGCAGGGCCGCCTGCCCGATCGTCAGGTCCTTCGGCTTCTTGTTGAAGTAGACCTGGCTGGCCGCGAAGATGCCGTACGTCCCCTTGCCGAACGGCGCGATGTTCAGATAGCGCTCGAGGATCTGATCCTTGGTCAGCTCCTTCTCGACCTGCATCGCGTACTTCATCTCGGTGACCTTGCGTTTCGGCGTGTCCTCGGTCGCGTCGACGACCTCCTGCGGGCTGGTCGCCGAGTAGGCCAGCGACATCCGTACCCACTGCATGGTGATCGTCGAGGCGCCCTGCTTGGACTTGCCGTTGTTGTTGTTCACCAGGGCCCGGGCCACGCCCTTGAGATCGACGCCGTTGTGGTTGTAGAACTCCCGGTCCTCGGCGGCGACCATGGCGTCACGCATGAACTTCGAGATGTCCTTGAGGCGCACGTCGCTGCGGAACTCGTCGTAGAACTGGGCGAGCTGGGTCTTGTTGTCGGACGCGTAGACCCGGGTGATCTGGGGTGAGCTGAACGCCTTGAGCTCGCCCGGCAGGCTCGCGAAGGTCTCGCCGCCGGCCTTGGCGGCCAGCCCGGACATGGCCACGACGGGGAAGGCGGCCGCCGCGACGACGACACCGGCGAGCAGGCCGCAGAGCAGGAACGCGAACCCGTTGAAGAAGATGTTGTGATCGCGCCGCCGCATCCAGGAACTCACAGGACCACCATCCGTGACTAGGCGTCGAGCCGCGTCAATCAAACCTCATTTTGTCAACTTGCGCTTCCCCCGAAAAGGAGCAATTCGCCCGGGGTGCGACAGGGCCGCCATGAACGTGGGGCACTCCGCGTGGCTCGGCGCACGGCAGGCGGCCGTGTGCAGCAGCGCGTCGCGCAGCGCGGTGAGCTCCCGGATCGTCGACGTCAGCTCGTCGGCCCGCGCGGTGAGCATCTGCCGGTCGAGGGCGGGCGCGCCGTCCGGGTCGGAGGGGATGAGCCGGCGGATCTCGTCGAGGGAGAAGCCGGCGTCGCGCCCCAGGGCGATCAGCGCCAGCCGCTGCATCACCCCGGCGTCGTACTGCCGTCGCAGGCCACGACGCCCGCTGGGGGCGATCAGGCCTTTCTCCTCGTAGTAGCGCAGGGCGGAGACGGGCAGCCCGGAGCGGCGGGCCACCTCACCGATGTCCAGGTCCACCGCGGGTCTCCCTTGACCTCAAGCCGACTTGAGGTGGAACGGTGGCACGGACGACGCGGAAAGGCAAGGGTATGACGACAGTGGATCAGGCGGCCAGATGGAACGGCCGGAGCGGGCGAGGCTGGGCCGACTCCCAGGAGGTGCTCGAGGAGCTGTTCCGGCCCTTCGAGAAGGTGCTGGTGGAGGGCCTGCCGCTCGGGTCGGTGCTCGACGTCGGCTGCGGCACGGGCGCGACGACGGCCGCGATCGCGCGCACGCCCGGCCGCCGGGCGGTCGGCGTCGACATCGCGGCGCCGATGATCGCGGCCGCTCGCGAGCGGGAGACCGGCGGGCTCTCCTTCATCGAGGCCGACGCGCAGGTGTACGCCTTCGAGCCGGCCTCGTTCGACGCTGTCGTCTCCCGCTTCGGCGTGATGTTCTTCCCCGACCCGGTGCGCGCTTTCGCCAATCTCCGGCGGGCCTGCAAGCCGCTTGCGGTGGTACGTCTCGTCGTGTGGCGCGCCATCGAGGACAACCCGTTCATGACGACGGCCGAGCGGGCGGCCGGGCCGCTCCTGCCCGAGCTGCCGCCCCGACGGCCGGACGGGCCGGGCCAGTTCGGCTTGGCCGACCCGGGGCTGGTGCGGAGCGTCCTGTCCGGGAGCGGCTGGTCCGACGTCGCGCTGGAGCCGCTGGACGTCGAGCTGACCATGCCGGAGAGCGAGCTGACCGGCTATCTCACCCGGCTCGGCCCGGTCGGCCAGGTCCTGCCGGACGTGCCCGAGCCGCGGCGCTCGCGGATCGTCGAGACGGTCCGCGCCGCCTTCGACCCGTTCATCAGCGGAACCGACGTCCGGTTCACCGCCGCCTGCTGGCTGATCACGGCGCGGAACACGGTCACCGGAACCACCTGAACGACCACCCGGACGGGTGATGTGACGGCCGTGACCAGGGTGGTGATGATCGAAATGCTTTGCCGTACGTCTCCAGGGGCACTAAAGGGCGCATGAAAGGGTGGCGGATGGCGTCGCCGGTCACCGCCGACGAGGTCGGCCGGTGGACGGTCGATGAGCCGGTGGAGTTGCGGATGTTGCGGGCCGAGCTGCGGAAGGTGGACGACGTGCCGCCGGACGACATGCTGCTGGTCGTCGCGACCGAGCTGGCGTCGAACGCGCTGCGGCACGCCCGATCGCAAGCCGTCGTCGCCCTGCTGCGCGACCGGGACACTGTGATCATCGACGTGGCCGACCGTGATCCGGCCGGACGCCCCTCGGTCGACGTCCGCCGTCCGAAGAGGTCAGGCGGGCTCGGGTTGCGACTCGCCGAGCGGCTGGCGCTCGACGTCGGCTGGTACCCGGCGGCGGGCGGCAAACACGTGTGGGCCAGGTTCGCACTTCCCTCCTCCCGTCCACGGGGTCCCTCCAACTAGGGTGGCCACGTGGGGGCGATGCGTGACGACGAGCGGCTGCGCCGCCTGGAATCGGTCACCGACGCCGCCCTGTCCCGGCTCGACGTCTCCGATCTGCTCGACGAGCTCCTCGAGCGGGTGCGCGACCTGCTCGACGCCGACACCGCCGCCATCATGCTGCTCGACTCGCACGCCCAGCAGCTCGTGGCCACCGCCGCCAAGGGCCTCGAGCAGGAGATCCGCCAGGGCATCCGGGTGCCGGTCGGGCAGGGCTTCTCGGGCCGGGTCGCGCAGGCCCGCCGCCCCGTGGTGCTGCACGACGTGACCGCCGACGACGTGGTCAGCCCGGTGCTCATCGAGAAGGGCATCCGCTCACTGCTCGGCGTGCCGGTGCTGGCCGCCGGCGAGATCATCGGCGTGCTGCACGTCGGCACCTGCACGCCGCGGCACTTCACCGACGACGACATCCGCCTGCTCGAGGTGGCCGCCGACCGGGCCGGCGCGGCCGGGCAGATCCGGGCCCGCAAGCTCGACCAGACCGCGGCCCTCGCCCTTCAGCGCAGCCTGCTGCCGCCGCTGCTGCCCGAGCTGCCCGACCTGTCGTTCGCGGCCCGCTACGTGCCCGGGCACGAGTTCGGCCTCGGCGGCGACTGGTACGACGTGTTCCGCCTCCCCTCGGGCCCGCTGGGGCTGGTCATCGGCGACGTCTCCGGCCACGGGCTCGCCTCGGCGGTGGTGATGGGGCGCGTGCGGAGCGCGCTGAGGGCGTACACCCTCATAAGTGACGATCCGGCCGAGGTCCTCACCCTGCTGGACCGAAAGGTCCGGCATTTCGAGGCCGGCAGCCTCACCACGGCGCTGTACGCGACGATCTCGCCCGACCACAGCTCGGTCCAGCTTTCGTCGGCCGGTCACCTGCGTCCGGTGCTGGCCCTGCCGAACGGTGAGAAGGGCCTGGTCGAGATGCCGATCGACGCCCCGCTGGGCGTCGGCGGCGGCCGCTCCCGGCGGACCACGAGCATCGACCTGCCGCCCGGCGCGGTGATGCTGTGCTACACCGACGGGCTGATCGAGCGCCGCGACCGGGTCATCGACATCGGCATCGACGCCCTCATCGAGGTGGTGCGCCCGGCGGCGCCCGAGACGGTGTGCTCCGAGGTGATGACCAGCATCGGCCTCGACCAGCCGACCGACGACATCGCGGTGCTGGCGGTCCACCGCCGATAGCCGCTCAGCAGATCGCGGAAACGGCCGATGATTCAGCGTGAGGCTCGCGCGCAGGATCAGGCCCGCGCTGGTCCCGCTGTTGATCTGGCTGGTGCTGGTCGCAGTGGGCACCGCGGTGCTGTTCTGGCAGCAGTACGACAGCCGCCAGTCGCTGGCGCAGCGCTTCAACCTGCGCGTCGGCCTGATCGGCGACTTCGTCACCAGCTACACCGCCGACCTGATCGACCGGGAGCGGGTGCAGGCGCGCGCCTCGCTCTCCGACGCCACCGTCGCCGAACGTGACTTCTCCCGCGCGGTCGCCGGCTTCGGCTATCCGGCCGCCGTCCTGCTCGACGCCAAAGGACGGGCGTTGCAGGTGGTGCCGCACGACTCGAGCATCATCGGCAAGGACCTGGCCTCGCGGTACACCCATCTGTGGACCGCGCTGAACGAGGGCCGGGCCGCTGTGTCGCCGGTCGTGCCGTCGGCCGTCCGCGGCCTGCCGGTGGTCGCGTTCGCCGTTCCCTTCCAGACCAGTGCGGGACGGCGCGTCTTCTCGGGCGCGGTGGAGATCCGCGACAGCCCGCTGTCGACCTATCTGTCCACCGCGCTCACCTACGGCGGCGCCCAGGTGCAGCTGGTCGACGGCAACGGCAGCATCGTCGCCGCCAACGGGACGCTCGACGGGGAGGTGCCCACGCTGGCCGGCCAGAACGAGCCGCTGGCGGCGGCGCTGCGGCAGCACAGCAAGGGCCGCTACCAGACCGGCGGCCACTGGTGGCGCTACTCGTCCACCCCGATCGAGGGCACGCCGTGGCGGCTGTCGGCCGCGGTCCGCGAGGACGTGCTGTTCGCGACGCTGGCCGACAACGAGATCGCCGGCCGGGCCGCGCTGGGCGGAGCGGCCGTGGTCGGCCTGCTGGTCGTGGCCGCGGCCGGCCGGGCCCGGCACAGCCGCCAGGACCTGCGGCTCAGCGAGGACCGGTTCCGCCAGGTCTTCGACGGGTCCCGGATCGGCATGACGCTGACCGACACCGAGGGCCGCTACGTGCGGGTCAACCCGGCCGCGGCCGAGCTCTTCGGCCGGGCCGAGGCCGACCTGATAGGCCGGCGCAGCGACGACATCACCCATCCGGACGACGTGGGCCGGGCCGCCGAATCCGTCCGTGACTGCCTGTCCGGCCGTATCGACGGCTTCGACCTGGAGAAACGGTACGTCCACGCGGACGGCCGGATCATCGACGCGTCGGTCACCAGCGCCCTGCTGCGCGACAGCGAGGGCCACCCGCAGTACTTCGCCATGCAGATCATCGACACCACCGAGCGCCGCGCCCTGGAACGCTCCCGGCTGGCCGACCGGGCCGAGCTGGCCGACCGCGCCGAGCAGCTCCAGCAGGTCAACGCCCATCTGGGCGACGTCATGGCGATGCTGAGCCACGACGTCCGCCAGCCCCTCACCCGCATCATCGGCCTCGGCGAGCTGCTCCTGGACGACTGGGGAGAGTCGACGACAGAGGCCAAGCTTCATGACGTACGCCGGATGACCGCGGCCGGGCACAGCGCCAGTGAGCTGGTCACCGACATCCTGACCCTGGCCCAGCTCGACGCGGGGGCCCTGGTGGCCCGGCCGGTACGAGTCGATCTGTCGCACCTGGTCCGCGCGGCCCTCGCCGCCGAGCAGGTCACCGTGGTGGCGCCCGACGAGATCTACGGCTTCGCCGACCCCAAGCACCTCCAGCTCATCCTGGGCAACCTGATCGCCAACGCCACCAAGTACGGCGAACCGCCGGTCACGGTGACCGTGGCCAACCGGCGCGACCACGTCGAGATCAAGGTGGCCGACGAGGGCGAGGGCGTACCCGAGGCGTTCGTCGAGCACCTGTTCGACCGTTTCGCCCGCGCCGAGAGCGGCGTCGCCACCCGGACCAGCGGAACCGGGCTCGGCCTCTACCTCGTACGCCAGCTGGCCCAGGCGGGCGGCCTCGACGTCAGCTACCGGCCGAACCAGCCGCGCGGCGCCGCCTTCCTGATCACGGTCCCGCACGCGTACGAGGCCCCGGCCTACGACCCCCGGGCCGAGGAGACGAAGCGCGTGACCTCGCCGCGCAGGACCTCGGCCAACTGAGAAAGCCCCGACAGGCCCGACTCGTGCCCGCCGTCGATGGCCTGGGCGATGCCGTCGACCAGGCCGCTCATCTCCCGGATGCTCGCCGTCACGGCCTCCAGCACGCGCACCGCGTCGCTGGCGGCCTGCTGCACGGTGGTGACCTGTCCGAGGATCTCCTCGCTGGACGAGCTGGTCTCCGTGGCCAGGCTCTTGACCTCGTTGGCGACGACGCTGAAGCCGCGGCCCATCTCGCCGGCCCGGGCCGCCTCGATCGTGGCGTTGAGCGCGAGAAGCCGGGTCTGCGCGGCCACATTGTTGATGAGGTCGACCGCCCGGCGGATCTCGTCGGAGGCCGTGCGCAGCGACCCGACGGTGACCAGTCCGCGCTCGGCGTCGGACACGGCCTCGCGGGCGAAGTCGGCCAGCCCGTTGGCCGAGGCGCCCATCTCGGTGGCGGCGGTGGCGACCTGCTCGGAGACGGTGAGCACGGCCGACTCGAGCTCGTCGGCGAGGGCCACCCGCGACTGGGCGGCCGCGCCGAGCTGCGCGGCCGACACGCTCATCTGGTCGGAGGACTGCGCGATCTGCGCGGCCGCTTTGCGGAACGAGCCGGACATGCCACGGGTGAGGAACCGCCGGTGGAAACGCCCTTCGGCGGCGGCCTCGAGGGCGGCGCCGGACTCGCGGACGAAGGCGTCGGTGACATCGAGAAGCCCGTTGAGCTTGAGCCGGGTCTCGCGGGCGACATCGGAGCCGTCGACCTTGGCGAGCCGGGCCTCCAGGTCACCGCCCTTGGCCCGGTCGCACACCGCGCCGATCATCCGCAGCACCTCGTCGCCGGTCACCGTCCGCCACCGTTCGTGAGCTCCCAGACGTACTCGTCGTAGGTCTGCCCGCGCCCGGCCAAAGTGTCCTGGAGAAGTTGCCAGCCGGCTTCGAGCGCGGCCGGGGAGCTGGAGTGCCGCTGCTCCTCGGCCCGCAGACGACGGTAGAGCTCGGCGATGGCGGTGACGGCGGCTTTGTCGGGCGTACGCCGGCTGGAGTGATAGCCGATGATCCGGTCGCCGGCGTCGTAGGAGGGGGTGACGTGCGCGAAAACCCAGTAATGGGCCCCGTCGGCGGCGAGGTTGACGACGTACGCGAAAAGCTCCTGCCTGTTCTTGAGGGTGTCCCAGAGCAGCTTGAAGACAGCCCGGGGCATGTCCGGATGCCGAATGATGTTGTGCGGCTGCCCGACCGCGTCATCCTCGTCCAGCGCCGAGATCCGGAGAAACACGTCATTGGCGTAGGTGAGAACACCCCGCGAGTCGGTCTTGGTCACGATGATCTCGTCCTCGCGAAAGGTCCGCTCGATCCCCGTGGGAGCGACATGTGTTGCCCTCATGCCACTATCGTGACAAATGCATCGCCCCTGAAGTGCCGTTTCGGCGCTTCTGGCCGTCATGCGAAGTCGGTGGACAACGTCAGCTCCTCCCAGCGCGACAGGTCGTCGTCGACGGCCGCGCGGCCGGCCCGCACCACGCGGAGCGCGTCCGAACCGAGCACCAGGTGCCGTGGCGGCCGGGGTTCACGAATGACCCGCAGAACGGCGGCGGCCGCACGCGCGGGGTCGCCGAGCTGGTTGCCGCTGGCCCGCCGGCGGCCGGCACGGATCGGGTCGAACACCTCGTCGTAGTCGGCGATGGTCCGCGGCGCCCGGACCATCGAGCGACCGGCCCATTCGGTACGGAACGATCCCGGCTCCACCGCGGTGACGTGGATGCCGAAGCCGGCGATCTCCGGGCCGAGCGATTCCAGGAGGCCCTCGAGCGCGTACTTGCTGGCGCAGTAGGCCGATACGCCGGGGAAACCGGCCAGACCGCCCATCGAGGAAACGGCCAGGATGTGACCGCGGCGGCGTTCGCGCATGAAGGGCAGGACGGCCTGGATGGTGGCCGCCGCGCCGAAGACGTTGACGTCGAACTGGGCGCGCAGCGCGGACAGTGGGGTCTCCTCGAAGGTGCCCTCCAGCCCGTAACCGGCGTTGGCGATCAGCACGTCGACCGGGCCGATCTCCTTCTCCACGCCGGCCACCACGGCGAGGACCGCGTCGTCGTCGGTGACATCGAGCAGCCGGGCATGCGCGCGCTCAGGATGCAGCCGGGTGAACGCGGCCGCGTCCGCCTCGCCGCGGACGGTGCCGGCGACGGTGTGCCCGGCGTACAGAGCGGCGACGGCGAAGGCGCGGCCGAGCCCACCGCTCACCCCGGTGATCAGGAGGTTTGTCATGCCGTCCAGCGTTACGGGCGGGCGGGCGGACCACCAGGACGGTCTCTTCCTGGGCATGCCGTACCCCGGCACGGCGCCGGACTCCGGCCTAACCTCGAACGATGACCGGCAACGACCTCGGAGAGTTCCTTCGCGCTCACCGTTCCCGCCTGCGGCCCGGCGACGTGGGACTGCCGTCCGCCGGGCAGCGGCGGGTGGCCGGGCTGCGCCGTGAAGAGGTCGCCGTGCTGGCCGGCATGAACGCCGACTACTACGCCCGGCTCGAACAGGGCCGCGAGCGCGGGCCTTCACCGCAGATCCTCGAGGCCATCAGCGGCGCCCTGCGGCTGGGCGATCCGGCCCGCGATCACCTGTTCCGGCTGGCCGGCGCGCTGCCGGAGACCAGCGGGACGACGCTGGAGACGGTGAGCGAACCACTGCGGCACCTGCTCGACGGGCACACCGGCGCACCGGCTTTCGTCCTGAACCCGGCCAAGGACTTCCTGGCGGTCAACGCCCTGGCCGAGGCGCTGTTCGCGCCGTTCGAGGTGGTGGACAACCTGGCCCGGATGACGTTCCTCGACCCCGCCGCGCGGAGCTTCTTCCGCCACTGGGACAGCTTCGCCGAGGCGATAGTGGCCGGCCTGCGCCATGCCGGCGGCCTGTCCCCGGACCATCCACGCCTGCCGGAGGTGGTGCGTTCGCTGAACGAGGGCAGCGAGTCCTTCGCCGCCCTGTGGTCCTCACACACGGTCTACGGAAAGACCCAGAGCCCGACGGAACTCGCCCATCCCGACGTCGGGCCCCTCTCCCTGGTCTCGTTGTCGTTCGACGTCCGAGCGGCGCCGGGCCAGTTGCTGGTCGTCTATCAGCCCGAGCCGGGCAGTTCCAGCGCCCGGGCCCTCACCCGCCTCGGCCCGCGGGCCGAGCGCCCGGACAGTGCCGTGCGGCGCAGGGAGGAGACGACCTTGCCGGGATGACCTGACTGGCGGGGTGAGTCCCACGGCCCGCGCGTGTCCGGTCCCACAGCCTCGCGCGTGTCCGGTCCCGCAGCCCCGCGCACGTCCGGTCCCACAGCCCGCGCGGCTGGGTCACATGGCCGTGCGTCCGGGCCCACAGCCCGCGCGCCCGGTCCCGTGCCTTTCCCGTGGCTGGTCCGGCGCCCCGCCCGCGTGGCCGGTGCCGCAGCGCGCGCGTCCGGTCCCTTACCCTTCTCGCGTTGCCGGTGCCGCAGCCCACCCGGGTTACCGGTCCCGCATCCCGCGCGCAGCGGGTCCCGTGGCCTTCAAGCGCGTCCGGTTCCGCGCGGGCCGCCCGGGTGGTCGGCGCGGAGAAGCGTCGTGGCGTCAGGTGCGGGCGTTCGCCACCCAAGGAATGGTCGTCCCGATGGGCGGGAATGCGAATTTCCGGCCGCCTCCTCGAAAGTCTGAGATTGGCATGATCCTTTCTTTGATCTCGATCTTCGGGGTGCGGGATAATGGTTCATGGCGCAGCTGGGGTTCTTTTCGAGGTCGGTTATTGCTTCTATGCGGGATTGGTCGGGGGTGCCGAGTCATTCGCCGGAGATGGTGGAGTTCCGGCGTGGTCAGGATGAGCGGCGGCAATGGGGTCTCAAGCGGCGCCATGCGTTGAAGTTGTGTCGCCTGCATGGTTGTTCGCGGTTGTGTGGGGAGTTGGGTCTGCATGATCCGACCGAGCGGATACCGCCGTTGATCTGGGACGACGATGTCACGTGTGTGCGGCGGCCGGATCCGTGCGGGCCCGTTGACCAGGCGATTCCCGCTCGTCCGCCGGAAGCCGCGTCCGCCGATCGTGAGGTCGAGCCGGCCGAGTTGACGGCTGAGGCCGAGCCGGTCGAGCGGGCGGAGCTCAGGGCTGAAGCCGAGGCGGCGGGACGGGCGGGGCTGAAGAATGCGGCCGAGGCGGTGGAACGGGCGGGGCTGAAAGTTGACGCCAAGCCAGTGGAGCGGGCGGAGCTCAGGGCTGAAGCCGAGGCGGCGGGATGGGCGGGGCTGAAGAATGAGGCCGAGGCGGTGGAACGGGCGGAGTTGACGGCTGGGGCGGAGAAATTGTCGCTTGTTCGCGCTTTTCGGAATCGAATGGTCTTGCGTGTTGGGGCGCCACGTGCATCCGTCGAATTGCGGAAGCGCCATATGAAGGGTGCTTCATCGAATGGCGCCGTATTCGTTATGGGTGGCGTTCCGGAGACTACGTGCGGCGCAGGACTGAGACGACCTTGCCCAGGATTACTGCCTGGTCGCCGTTGATGTTGTCGTAGGCCGGGTTCCGGGGCTCCAGGATCACGTGGCCGGCTCGGCGGCGGTAGACCTTCACCGTGGCCTCGTCGTCGATCATGGCGGCTACGATGTCGCCGTTGTAGGCCTCGTGCTGTTGTTTGACGATTACCAGGTCGCCGTCGCAGATGGCGGCGTCGATCATTGAGTCGCCTCGGACCCGTAGGCCGAAGAGGGTGCCTCGGCCTACCAGGTCGCGGGGGAGCGGCAGCACCTCGTCGGAGTTCTGCTCGGCCAGGATGGGCGTGCCGGCGGCGATGTCGCCCAGCACGGGCACGCCCACCGTGGTCGTCTCGGTTCGCTGATGTGGCACCGGCTGCAGGAACATGCGGACGTCCACCGGGCGGGTCGAGCGGCCCCGGCGCAGGAAGCCGTACTCCTCCAGGACGCGCAAGTGCCGGCTCACCGTGGACGTCGAGGCCAGGCCGAGCTGGTCGGCGATCTCGCGTGTCGAAGGGGAGTAGCCGTGGCGCAGCGCCCACTTCTGGATCACGGAGAGGATCTGGCGTTGCCGCTCGTTCAACGTCGACGTGTCGGGAACCTCATCCGGTAGCACCCTGTGATCTTGCCTTATCGCCGTCGGCGCCGTGCGGCGGCGCGCCGGGCAGCGGGTGACGGCGTGTGATCCACGCCTGCTGGGCCAGGCCGAACAGGTTCTGCGTCACCCAGTAGACGATCACGCCGATCGGGAAGATCACGCCTGAGATCAGCAGGGAGGCCGGGATGCCGTACAGCATCAAACGCTGAATCAGCCCGTCGCCCTGAATCGACCGGCGGGTGGACAGGTAGGTCGTGACGATCATGATGGCGATCAGGGTCGCCGCGACCAGTTGCACGGTCAGGGCGGGCGCCCCCAAATGATGGCCGAAGGTGGCGGCGATGGGCGCACCGAGCAGCTCGGCGTGCGCGGCACTGTCGAACTGGGTCTGCGTCCAGCCGTACAAAGTGGCAGTTGTTGACCCTGGTCTGATGTGCCGCAGAACGTGGAGCAGGCCGATGAAGACCGGGATCTGGATCAGCAGGGGCAGGAAACCGGCGAACGGGCTGACCTTCTCGGATCGGTAGAGGGCGACCACGGCCTCGGGGTCGTCCTTCAGTTCGCGGATGCGTGGCTGCAGGGCTTGGAGGGCGCGCTGCGATTTCACCTGCCGGACGGCGAGGGGCAGCAGGAGCACGCGGATGGTCAGGACCAGGAAGACGACGCCCAGGACCCAGGACCAGTCGGGGCTGGACAGCACACTCTCCCAGAGAGCGTGCCAGAACAAGAGCACGGCGGAGATCGCCGAATAGATGGCAGACATGAAACGACTCCTCGAGGAGGGAAAAGCATTACCGGGCGGGGGCGAGCCGCCGGGTAGGTCCTCGAGGACGGGTACGACCCGGAGCGTCAGGGTCGCGATGGCGGGGCAGAATGCGCGCCGCGCGCTGCCGCAGCACCCCAGGAGTGACCTGCGGAGCGCTGGTGGGGGAGCGGTGGGTGGCGGCGGCGACGGCCGCGAGCACGGCCACCAGCAGGGCGCCGACGACCAGACCGGCCGGGCTGACATCGGTCAGCGCGCCGATCAGGTGCCACAGGGCCACCGACCAGATCACGCCGACAACCGTAGCTCCCCGCGGCAAGGCCTACCGGTTAACCGGTAGTGGGGAGTCGTGCTGGCCGCGATGTGCGGATCGGCCGCTTTGCCGAGGATGTTGACATGATGCTGGTCAACACGGCCGGTCGCGAGCTGCGCGGCCGACAGCGGGAACAGCACGAGCTCGACCGGGTGCTGCGGGCGGTGCGGGATGGGCAGAGCCGGGCCCTGGTGCTGCGGGGCGAGGCGGGCACGGGCAAGACCGCGCTGCTGGGATATCTGAGCTCCGAAGCCGGGCGCGACGACGACGTGCGGGTGCTGCGGACCGCGGGTGTCGAGTCGGAGTCGGAGATCGCCTACTCGGCGCTGCAACGGTTGTGCGCGCCGCTGATCGGCGAGCTCGACCGGCTTCCGGCGCCGCAACGGGCCGCGCTGAGCGTGGCCTTCGGGCTGAGCGTGGGGGAGACGCCGGAGCTGCTGGTCCTCGGCATGGCCACGCTGGGGCTGCTGAGCGCGCCCGGCCGGCCGGTGGTGTGCCTGGTCGACGACGTGCAATGGCTCGACCGGCTGTCCGGGCTGATCCTGGCCTTCGTGGCCCGCCGGCTGAAGGCGGAGTCGGTGGCGCTGGTCTTCGCCGCCCGTGACCCGGCCCCCGAGCCGATCCTCACCGACCTGCCGGAGATCAAGGTCGACGGTCTGCCCGAGGCCGAGGCGGGCGCGCTGCTCGACTCGGTGCTGACCGGCCCGGTGGACGCCCGCGTGCGCGACCGGATCCTGGCCGAGACCCGCGGCAACCCGCTGGCTCTGCTGGAACTGACCCGCGGCCTGTCCGCGGCCGAGCTGGCCTTCGGCTTCGGCGGCTGTGCCCCGGCGCCGCTGGAGGGGCGGGTCGAGTCGGGCTTCCGCCGCCGGGTCGCAGCCCTGCCCGGGCCGGCCCGGATGGCCCTGATCACGGCGGCGGTGGAGCCGGTGGGCGACGTGCTGCTGCTGGGCCGGGCCCTGCAACGGCTGGGCCTCTCCCTGGAGGCGGCGGCCCCGGCCGAGATCGACGGCCTCGTCGAGATCGGGACGGCCGTACGTTTCTCGCATCCTCTGGTGCGCTCGGCCGCCTGGCGGTCGGCCGGCGTGGCCGAGCTGCGCGAGGTGCACAGTGCGCTGGCCGAGGCCACCGACGGCGACCGTGACCCGGACCGCCGGGCCTGGCACCGGGCCCACGCCACGGTCGGCCCCGACCCGGAAGTGGCGCTGGAGCTGGAGAAGTCGGCCGGCCGGGCCCTGGCCCGGGGCGGCCGGTCGGCGGCGGCGGCGTTCCTGGAACGGGCGGCCGAACTGACCCGCGACCAGAAGCGCCGGGGCGCGCTGCTGGTGTCGGCGGCCGGCACGCGGGCCCACGCGGGTTCGTACGCCCAGGTGCCCGACCTGCTGGCGGCGGCCGAGATCGGCCCGCTGAGCGACCTCGACCGGGCCCGCGTCGAACGTCTCCGGGCCCACGTGGCGTTCGCGGTCACCCACGGCCGCGAGCCGGGCCCGGCGCTGCTGGCGGCGGCGGTCCGGTTGCGCGACCTCGACCCGGTCGCCGCCCGCGACACCTTTCTGTCGGCGATCGGCGCGGCCCTCTACGCGGGCCGGCTCGGCGGCGACGACCTGCGCCGGGCCGCACTCGCGGCCCGCGACGCCGTCGTGGGGGACGACTTCCGCGACCTGCTGCTGGCCGGGCTGACCACGTGGGTCCTCGACGGGCGCGACCGGGCGCTGCCGCTCCTGGCGCAGGCGCTCGACGCCATGACCGACCCGGAGGACCTGAGCCTGATCTGGCTGGCCTCCCCGGTCGCGCACGAGCTGCACCGGATGGACGACGCCTACCGGATGAGCGAGCGCGCCGTCGCCTTCGCCCGCGACACCGGTGCTCTCTCGCTCCTGCCGACCGCGCTGGCACTTCAAGCCCGGAGCTTGCTGTACGCGGGTAGCTTCGCACCCGCCACTCGCCTCCTCGAGGAGCTCGACGCGGCGGTCCGCCTCACCGGGGGCGCGGTGACACAGCCGACCCACCTGATCCTGGCCGCCTACCGGGGACGGGAACGCCCGGCTCTCGACCTGATCGAGGAACAACTCCGCGACGCCGCCACCTGGAACGACGGCCGCCGCCACACGATGGCCACGCACGCCAAGGCGGTCCTCTACAACGGACTGGGCAACCACAAGGCGGCCCTGGCCGCCGCCCAGGAGAGCGCCGCCCACGCCGACCTGGGCCTGCACCAGTGGCCGCTGCTGGAACTGGTCGAGGCGGCCGTGCACATCGGCGACCAGCCGGCCGCCGTCGCGGCGTGCGCGTCCCTGCGCGAGCGGACCGCGACCGTGGACACCGCGTGGTCGCGCGGCATGCGGGCCCTGGCCGACGGCATGGCCGGCGCCGACGAGCAGAGTTTCCGGGTGGCCATCGAAGAACTGTCAGCCCCGTCGACGGCATTGGAGGCCCACCGGGCCCGCCTGCTGTTCGGCGAGTGGTTGCGCCGCGCGGGCCGCCGCGCCGAGGCCCGCCTCCACCTGCGTACGGCCTATGAGGCCTTCACCGAGATGGGCGCCGAGGGCTTCGCCGAAAGGGCCTGCCGGGAACTGGCCGCGTGCGGCGGGACCACGATAGTACGGACGGTGGCCGACCCCCGTACCACCGAAAAGCTCACTCCGCAGGAGTCGGCCATCGCCGCGCTGGCCGTGCGGGGCCGCACAAACGTGGAGATCGCCGGCTCGATGTTCCTGAGCCCGCGCACCGTCGAGTGGCACTTACGAAAGATCTACGCCAAGCTCGGCATCGCCTCGAGGAGGGAACTGACGTCCGCCTTGAGCTGAGACTCCCGCAGCCGCCGTGCCGGATTGCGGGACGAGGTGTGCGGGTATGTAACGGGCTCGCGATTCGAGGAGGCACCACGATGGCGACTCTCGCCCAACGCGTCCGTTCGTTCCTGGGCAGCCCGCAGGGTCGGCGGCTGGTCGATCAGGGGCGCCGCCAGATGGCCAAGCCCGAGAACCAGCGCCGGCTGCGAGGGCTGTTCGATCGACTTCAGAACCGGCGTCGCTACTGATCCGGTCGAGTGAGGTGACGTCACGAAGCGGCCGCGCCGTGAGTTTGATGCCGGTGGATCACGGCGCGGCTGCCCCGACGCAGGATGCGGTCGAGGGCTGAGGGAGACGGCCAGACATCGCCAGGGGTCGATCGAGGGGTTAGGTTGGCTGCGACGGGTAGCCGCGCCGAGAGGGGACCTGACGATGACACTTCGGGACACGCCGCCGTTTCGGGCCGATCATGTCGGCAGTCTGCTGCGGCCCCGGCGACTGCTGGAAGCCCGGGAACGGCGTGCGGTCGGTGACATCGACGCCGATGCTCTGAAGGCTGTCGAGGACGACGCGATCCGTGATGTCGTACGGATGCAGCGTGACGTCGGCCTGCGCACCGCCACCGACGGTGAGTTCCGGCGGGTCTCCTGGCACATGGATTTCATCTATCGGCTCGGCGGGGTCCGGCCCACCGACGAGAAGATCCAGGTGCATTTCCGGAACGCCGAGGGCGAGCTCGACTTCGAGTCAGCCGCTCTGGCCATCGACGCTCCCGTGCGGCTGAACGACACCATCTTCGGCGACGATTTCTCGTTTCTGAAGTCGGTTGTCGAGGACGGGCAGACGGCCAAGCTCACCATTCCCTCGCCCAGCATGGTGCATTACCGGGGCGGGCGGGCCGCCATCGATCCCGCTGTCTATCCGGACGAGGAGCTCTTCTGGGCCGACCTCTCCGCCGCGTACAAGGAGCAGGTGAAACGGGTCGCCGAGCTCGGATGCCGTTATCTGCAATTGGACGACACCAGCTTCGCGTACCTCAATGACCCTGAGCAGCGCAAGCTGCTCACCCAGCGTGGCGACGACGCCGAGCATCAGCACCTTCGGTACATCCGGCAGATCAACGCCGCGCTCGACGGCCGGCCCGCGGGCCTGGCCGTCACCACCCACATGTGCCGCGGCAACTTCCGGTCGTCCTGGGCGGCCGAGGGTGGCTACGACTTCGTCGCCGAGGCCCTGTTCAGCGAGCTCGCGGTCGACGGCTTCTTCCTGGAGTACGACGACGAGCGGTCCGGGACGTTCGCGCCGCTGCGGTTCGTGCCGCCGGGCAAGATGGTCGTGCTGGGCCTGGTCACCACCAAGCGCGGCGAGCTGGAGTCGAAGGACGCTCTGAAGCGCCGCATCGACGAGGCCGCCCGATATGTGCCGCTGGACCAGCTGTGCCTGTCCCCGCAGTGTGGCTTCTCCTCCACGGTCGAGGGCAATGCCCTGACGTACGAGGAGGAAGTGGCCAAGCTCAGGCTGATCGCCGAGACCGCTGACGAGGTATGGGGGTAGGCATCAGGCCCGTGTCAGCGTCATGTGCGCGCGGTGTCAGCGGCCCGCGCGAGAGTCGGCGCCATGAGCGATTTCGTGGTGCGTGCGGAAGGCCTCCGCAAGCGATTCGGTAAGACACAGGCGCTCGACGGGGTGGACCTGGCGATGCGCCGCGGCACCGTGCTCGGCGTCCTCGGACCCAACGGCGCGGGCAAGACCACGGCCGTACGGGTCCTGGCCACCCTGTTGCGCCCGGATTCCGGCCATGCGGAGGTGGCCGGCATCGACGTGCTGCGCGAGCCGCAGCGGGTCCGCCGGCGCATCGGGCTGACCGGCCAGTACGCCAGCGTCGACGAGGACCTGACCGGCACGCAGAACCTGGTGCTGATCGGCCAGCTGCTCGACCTGCCGACCGCCGAGGCCAAGCGCCGGGCGGCCGAGCTGCTCGAATGGTTCGACCTGGCCGAGGCCGCGGGCCGGATGGCCAAGACGTACTCCGGTGGCATGCGGCGCCGCCTCGACCTCGCGGCCAGCCTGGTCGGCCACCCCGAGGTGATCTTCCTGGACGAGCCGACCACCGGCCTCGACCCGGCCAAGCGCGAGGACATGTGGGGCGTCGTCCGCAACCAGGTCACGCAGGGCGCCAGCGTGCTGCTGACCACGCAGTACCTGGAGGAGGCGGACGCCCTCGCCGACGAGATCGTGGTCATCAACAAGGGCCACGTGATCGCGCACGACACCCCGGACGGTCTCAAGCGGCTCGTCGGCGGCCTGACCCTGCGGGTGCGCCCGGCCGACCCGTCGCGGGTCCCGGATGTGCTGCGCCTGCTCGACAAGGTGGCCGCGCCGGGCTCGACCGCCGGCGCCGACTCCTCCGCCGGGGCCCGCCCGGGCGCGGTCAGCGTGCCCGTCGCCGACGACTCGGCGCTGCTCGACGTGGTGCCCGCGCTGCGCGAGGCCGGCATCGAGCTCAACGACTTCGGTCTGCATCTGCCCAGCCTCGACGAGGTGTTCCACAACCTGACGACCAAGAAAGAAGAGCTGGTATGACCACCTTGACCCTGGGCACCGTCAGCGACTCGCCGCGCGGGGGCTCGCTCGCCGCGCTCGCCCGCCACAGCGTCGCGCTCGCGCGCCGAAGTTTGATCAAGACGATCCGTACCCCCGAAGCCCTCATCGACGTGACCTTGCAGCCGGTCATCTTCCTGCTGCTGTTCGTCTATCTGTTCGGCGGGGCCATCGCCGGCGACCGGCACGACTACCTTCAGTTGCTGCTGCCCGGCCTGCTCGCGCAGTCCCTGGCGATGGGCGGCATCGCACTCGGGCAGAACCTCAACGCCGACATCGAGAAGGGCGTCTTCGACCGGTTCCGGTCGCTGCCGGTGGCCCGTTCGGCGCCGCTGGTCGGCGCGGTCGCGGCCGACGTCGTCCGCTATCTGACGGTCTGCGTGGTCATGCTGGGCTTCGGCATGATCATCGGCTTCCGGGTGGAGACCGGTTTCCTCCCGGCCCTCGCCGCGGTGGCGCTGTCGGTCGGGTTCGGGCTGTGCTTCTGCTGGATCTCGGTCTGGGTCGGCATGCTCGTCCGCACGCCCGGCGCCGTACAGGGACTGATGTTCCTGATCGTCTTCCCGTTGTCCTTCGGCAGCAACGTCTTCGTCCCCACGGACACGCTGCCCGGCTGGCTCCAGTCATTCGTGCAGGTCAACCCGATTACGCCGCTGGTCTCGACCATCCGCGGGCTGCTGCTCGGCGGCCCGGTCGCCTCGCACCTGTGGGCGACGCTGGCCTGGATGGCCGGCCTGCTCGTGGTCTTCGTCCCCCTCGCGCTGCGCGCCTACTCGCGCCGCGCCTGATCAAGGCTTGGGGAGCCCCGCCCGGCTGAGCCGGGCGGGGTCGACCTGGGTCAGGGCCGTCTTTCCGTCCAGGTTCCACCCTTGGCCGTACGCCTCGGCGAAGGCGTCCGGGCCGAGCGCCTGACGGGCCCGGTCGCTCAGCTCGCGGATCTGCGGATCGGTGTGGTCGTGGGCACCGCGCAGCCGGGCCGCCGCGCCCAGCATCACGGCCATGTCGGCCGCCCGCCCGTACGCTCCGGCCAGGGCGGCCGCGCCCACGGCGACCAGCGACATCAACGGCATGTCCTGCGACTCCAGCGCCGCCTCGTAGGCCCGGGCCAGGGCCACCGCGGCGCCGGCCGGGTCGCCCAGTTCGAGGCAGAGCCACCCGCGCACCGAGCTGACGATGGCCCGGCCGTGGTCGCCGCCGTACGTGTACCGCTCGCCCATCTCCTTCTCGGCGTGTTCGAGCAGCGCCCGCGCCCGGTCGAGGTCGCCCAGCCGCACCCACAGGCCGGCCTCGAGCGCGTTGACCAGGATGAGGAACTCCTGCGAGACCGCGCGCCGGGCCCGCTCCCGGGTGTCCTCGATCATCGAGATGGCCAGCTCGTTCTGGCCGAGCCGCATGTTCAGGTCGATCCAGCGCAGATCGATGAAGATCTCGTCGGTGAGGCTGAGCGAGCCGAACTCGCGGGCCACCGCGCGGGCCTGCCGCAGGTCGGACAGGGCGCCCTGCAGGTCGCCGTCGTACTGCCGGACCATCGCCCGGGTCGGCAGGACCGTGGCCAGCCCCCAGCGGTCGCCGATCCGGCCGAACGCCTCCAGGGCCACCGTCACGTCCTGGCGTACCTGGTCGAGGTTGCCCTCGTTCTCGGCGAACTGGGCCCGGAAGACGCGGGCCAGGGCGGCGACCCATTCGTCGGGCCCGGCGATGAGCTGGGAGAGCATCACGGTCGCGGCCTCGGTCTCCCGTAGCCAGAACAGCGTGACCGCGGTCAGCGGGCCGGTCAGGCCGGGCAGCTCCGGATAGGCCACCAGGCGGTCGGCCAGCTGCCGCAGCTCGCCGCGGCGGTTCTCCAGGATGTCGCCGAAGATCTCGTTCTGCGCGCTGGCCCGGTTGAGCAGCAGGATGGCCTCGGCCGTGTCGCGTTCCAGGCTGGGCCCGCCGGCGGGCAGGGCCAGCGCCTCGCCGAGCCAGTAGACGGCGTCCGTGTGCCGGCCGAACATCTGCCAATACCAGGTCAGGGCCAGCGCGAAGGCGACCGCGCCGTCCGCGTCGCCGGTGTCGCAGAGGTGGCGCAGGGCGGTCAGCGCGTTGTCGTACTCGGCCCGGATCTCCCGCATGGCCTCGAGCTGGTCCGGGCCGCGCAGCCGCGGGTCGTTGCGGGCCACGAGCCCTCTCAGGTAACGCGCCGCGCGGTCACGCGCGTCACCCAGGGTGCCCTGCTCGATCCCGTACTCACGCAGGGTCTCCAGCATGCGGTAGCGGCCGGCTTCCGGCGCCAGTTGCAGGATCGACTTGTCGACGAGGGCGGCGAGCAGGTCGGTGATCTCGGCCGGGGGCACCGCCGTGCCGGCGCAGATCGCGGTGGCCGAGGCGGGGGTTACGCCGCCGGGCAGGATCGAGACCCGTTCGGCGACCGTACGCTCGTGACCGCTCAGCAGGTCCCAACTCCACGCGATGACCGCGCGCAGGGTGCGATGCCGCGGCATCGCCGTCCGGCTCCCGGTGGTCAGCAGCCGGAACCGGTCGGACAACCCGGCCGCCAGCTCGGCCAGCGACATCGTGCGCAGCCGGGCCGCCGCCAGCTCCAGCGCCAGCGGCATACCGTCGAGCCGGCGCACCACCTCCAGGATCCCGGTCAGAGTTTCCAGGTCGACGTCAAAGCCCGGCCGTACGGCGGAAGCCCGCTCCGTGAACAGCCGGACCGCCGCCGCCCGGCGCGCCTCCTCGACCCCCGCGTCCGGATCGGGCAGCGCCAACGGCCCGAGCGGCGCCAGCGCCTCACCGTCGATGGCCAGGGCCTCGCGGCTGGTGGCCAGCACCCGCAGACCGGCCGCCCGCGGCAACAGCGAAGCCATCACCTGGGCCACCGCGTCGATCAGATGCTCACAGTTGTCGACGACGAGCAGGCTCTCCCGCCCGTTGAGCTGATCGGCGAGCACGTCCAGCTCGTCGCCGTCGGTGCGCAGCCGCGCGTCGAACAGCGCCGACCCGCGAAGCCCGATGGAGGCGAGCAGGGCCGCGCCGACCTTCGACGGCTCGGTCACCGACGACAGATCGACCAGCCAGGCCCCGTCCCGATATTCGTGGCGCCGGCGCCGGGCCGCCTCGATGGCCAGCCGCGTCTTGCCGGCCCCACCGGGCCCGACGACGGTGACGAGCCGCCCGGTGGTCAGCAACGTGTCGACCCGGGCCAGGTCGTCGTCGCGCCCGACGAAGCTGGTCAGCGGCGCCGGCAGGTTACCGGCCTCGGCCCGCGCCTCCGGCTGGTGGCGCAGCAGCCGCAGGTGCTCCTCCCGCAGGGCGGCGCCGGGATCGGCCCCGAGCCGTTCGGCCAGTTCTTCCCGGATCCGCTCGTAGACGGCGAGCCCCTCGGCGGGCCGCCCCTGCGCCGCGAGCGCCTCCATGAGCAGCGCGGCCGCCCGCTCGTCGACCGGATCGTCGGCCAGCAGCCTCGTCAGCCGCGCCGCCGCCGCTGGGAGCTGCCCCGTGCGCAGCTCGGCCTGGGCCAGCCCCGCGACCGCCTCCCGCGCGAGCTGCTCCAGCCGGATCGCCGCGGCCGGCGCCACCGGCGTGATCACGGCCGGGTCACCCCAGAGCTCGACGGCCGCGCCGAGCACGCTCAGAGCGGTCTCGGGATCAGCGGCCCGCCCCTCGGTGGCCAGCCGCTCGAAGCGCAGAGCGTCGACATCGTCATCGGTCACCGCGAGCCGATAACCACCCTGCGCCTGAGCCACCGAGTCGGCCCCACCGAGCAGCCGCCGGAGCCGCGACACCAGCGACTGCAGGGCGTTGGCCGGATCGCCCGGCGGCTCCTCGGCCCAGAGCGCCTCGACCAGCACGTCGGGCGCCACCGGCCGCCCACCGGCCAGCGCGAGCCGCACGAGAAGCCCGCGAAGACGCGCACCGGGAACGGGCACAGCGGCGCCGCCAACGGCCACCTCGAAGTCGCCGAGCAGCGTCACGCGCAGATCCACGCCTCCGATCCTCTCGCGCGGCCGCTCGCTCCCTCAAACCGCCCACCACCTTGATCGTGTCGATCACGGGCGACACGTCGGCCATGCGCGCCGCGCCCGCCTCGTCAACGTGGGTGACGAGGGATCCTCGGCATACCGGGAGTTTATGAATTCGTCCTCGTGGTGCTTCGTGTAATCGCAGCTCACGCACCTCTTCCTCGTCCCTGTTCGCGCAATGGAAAAGGGCACTCCGTGTTATCGGGAAACGGCCGCGGAAAAGGGCAGCCGATAGCCGTTTGTCGCGACCAATCAACAGCCCGTAAGCGCGGCCTTCGCGGTTAGCGTTTTCCGCGCATAGCGACATAAAACCGAACGAGAGCTCATAAATTGGCCGCACAATGGCCGCATGGTGGAGGGAGGTGAAGCAGTGGACCAAGAGATCGAACCGCATGGGCGGCATGACCGGTTGTTGAGGTGGGTGTACGGCATTGCCGCTCTGACGAGCGCGGCCGCGGGCCTGATCGCGGCCCTCAACGGCTGCGGCTCCACCTAGCGCACAGCCAACTTGTCGCTTCAAGCCGGTTATTGCCGCACTCCACGGCGTGGCGCTGTTTGTAGACCTCGCGGTCGAAGGCCGGCGGTCGACCACCTGCGGAGCCGCGCCGCCGTCGGTGCATCACGTGGTCCGGCGGCTCGGCGATCGTGGCTCGGATACCACGTCGTCGCGGCTCGGCGCGGTGACCGCGAGAGCTGTAAGCCTTGTCGGCCAGGACCTGGTCCGGGCGGGTCCTGGCCGCCGCGCCCGTGCCGCGGGGCACGTGTTTCTGATCGGCCCCCTTTTGCGGTCGCCCGCGGCGTGCTGATGCGCGCGGCACACCGTCGAGTCGACCGACACGTCCCAGGCGTCAGGCGCCGGCCGGGACGATGTGCAATGTCGCCTCGCGGGCCGATGGCTTCCACCGGGCCCGCGTCGGCGACGTACCTCCGCTCTCAGCCCTAAATCAGTTCCTTGGCCAGGGCGCCGAAGGCGTCCGAGGGGAACCGTGTGGCGTCGCCGCCGTTGAGGACCTGGATGGCGACCTCGTCCGCGCCCGCCCGGTAATGCTTCTCGATGCCGGCGGCGACCTGCTCGGCCGTGCCCCAGGGGATGACGGCGTCGACCAGACGGTCGCTGCCGCCGTCGGCGAAGTCGGCGTCGGTCCAGCCGAAGCGCCGCAAGTTGTTGGTGTAGTTCGGCAGCGTCAGATAGCCACTGGTGTATTGCCGCGCGGTGGCCCGAGCGGAAACAGGATCGGGGTCGAGAACCACCGCGACCTCGGGCGCGAGCAGCCGGCCGGGCCCGATCGCGGCCCGGGCTTCGGCGGTGTGCTCGGCGGTGGTGAAGTAGGGGTGAGCGCCGGCCGAACGGCTGCGGGAGAGCTCGAGCATGCGCGGGCCGAGGGCGGCCAGGACGCGCCGCTCAGGGACGAGGCCGAGGCTGTCGAGTTCGTCGAGGTACTCGACCATTTTGGAGTACGGCTTGCGGTATTCGGTGCCGTCGCCGTCGACCAGGACGGCGTGGCTGGCGCCCAGCCCGAGCAGGAATCGCCCTGGATGTGCCCGCTCGGCGTCCGCGGTGAACGCGGCCACCGTGGCCGGCGACGTGTGCCAGATGGTGGCGATACCGGTGGCGACGCCGATGCGCTCGGTCCCGTCGAGCAGCTCACCGAAGCGGGAGGGGATGCTCTCGCCGAACCCGGCCGAGAACCAGATCCGGGAGTAGCCGAGCTCTTCCAGCTCGAGAGCCGCGTCAAGGGCGCCCTTCGGGCTCTCGCTGCCGAGGAAGAACGGTTGCCACACGCTGACAAGTCGTTGCGTCATCCCCGAACGATACGACCGGCTGATGGTGGCGCCGTCGTCGCCCGCGCGGGCCGGATCCGCAGAGTCGCGCCATGGGCTTGAGGTCCCGCGACCAGGCCCGCGTTCGCGCCGTACTTGGCTCGGTAGGCGGCGTCCACGGCCTCCGCCGGGCCCGGCTCGGCGGTCAGCAGGACGTCGCGTTCGAGGCTGCCGGAGGAGATGTGCCCGTGTGGGTCGGTGAGCGCGGCCTGGAACCAGCCCGAGCGGCGGCCCCGGAACGCGCGGACGTACAGGGCGCCGTCCACGACGACCATGCCCAGCTCGACGCCCTCGTGACCGCCCACGCTCAGGACCAGGGACTGGTTCGCGGCCAGGACGGCCGCCTCTTCGGATGACCACATGCCTCAACCCTGGCGCGGAATAACGCGATCCGCCCCAGGGCCGGGCACTGGCCGGGCGGGCCAGGGTCAGGCGCCGGCGCCCCCGTCGACCGGGATGATGGCGCCGGTCACCCACGAGGAGCGGTCGCTGAGCAGCCACGCGGCCACCTCGGCGATCTCGCGCGGTTCGGCCATCCGGCCCATCGGGGTCGACGCCGTGATGCGCTCGACCACGCCCGGGGTCGCCGCCTCCCACGCGTCGATCATCTCGGTGGCGGTGCCGCCGGGCGTGATGCCGTTGACCCGGATGCGCTGTGGCGCCCACGTCACCGCCGCTGTCTCGGTGATGCTGTTCAGGGCCCGTTTCATCGCCCCGTACGCGGGCAGCGCCGGGTTGGCCCGCCGGCTGCCGATGCTCGACGTGTTGACGATCGCCCCGCCGCCGGTGCGGCGCATCAGCTCGGCCTCCGCCTTCATGGCCGTCCAGTGGGCGCGGAAGTTCACCGCGAACTGCTCGTCGATGTCCTCGTCGCCGGTGGTTTCGAGGGGCCCAGGGCGCTGCTGGATCGCCGCGCCGTTGTTGAAGGCGCCGTCGAGCCGCCCGTGCAGTTCGTCCACCCGCGCGACGGCGGCGCGGATGCTCGCGGGATCGGCGAGATCCAGCGTCACCGCGTCGGCGACGCCGCCGTTGCCGCGGATCTCGGCCACGATCTTGTCGAGCGCCTCGGTTCCCCGCGAGGCGAGCACGACGGCCGCGCCCTCCTCGGCGAACAGGCGGGCCGCCGCCGCTCCGATGCCGCGGCTGGCGCCGGTGATGAACACGACCTTGCCGGTCAACATGTCAGTCATGCCGAAAGCCTCATCCGGCCCGGCGACCGGAGACAGGCACAGGCTGTACCAGGCTCCGGCGGCGCCCGGCGCGCAGAATCAAAGGCATGGACAAGCAGGAGCTGGGAGCATTCCTTCGTACGCGTCGTGAACGGCTCCGCCCTGAGGACGTGGGCCTCCCGGCGGGCCCGCGCCGTCGTACACCCGGGCTCCGCCGCGAGGAGGTCGCCGTGCTGGCCCACATCTCCACCGAGTACTACGTCCGCCTGGAACAGGGCCGCGCGCCCCGCCCGTCGGCCGAGGTGCTGGCCGGCATCGCCGCCGCTCTGCGCCTGACCGGCGCCGAGTCCGACCACCTGCACGTCCTGGCCGGCACCGCACCCGCCCGCACCGGAACGCACCGCCGGGACGTGCGCCCGAGCATCCTCGCCCTGCTCGAACGGCTTCCGCAGACCGCCGCCTTCGTGACCTCGGCGACCTTCGAGGTGCTGGCCTGGAACGACCTGGCGGCCGCCCTCATGGAGGACTTCGCCGCCCTCGGCCCGGCCGGCCGCAACCTGGCCCGGAAGGCGTTCCTCAGCCCCGAGCGCACGCTCTACGGCGTCTCCGACGGCGCCGAGTTCCGTCACCACGTCGTCATGGAGTTGCGCGCCACACTGGCCCGCTACCCGTCGGACCCGGACGTGACCGGCCTTGTCCAGGAGCTGCGCGACGGCAGCCTCGACTTCGCCCGCCTCTGGGACCGCCACGACGTCCAGGCCGCCCAGGTGATCACCAAGACTTTCCACCATCCGGTCGTCGGCCCGATCACCGTCGACTGCGACTCGATGACCCTGACCGACCGCGACCAGCACCTCGTCCTCTACAGCGCTCCGCAGGGCTCGCCGGACGCCGAGGCCCTCGCGTTGCTGAGCGTGCTCGGCACCGACTACGCGCCTTCCAGCGGGATCACGCGCAAGCCGTGATCCGTGGCGACGGCCAGGCGATGCGGACCGGCGGCGGTCACCGCCACGGCCCGGCCGTCGACGGGTAGCGCGGCCCGGGTCCGGCCGTCTTCGGTCGCCAGCAGCACGACCACGCCGTCGAGCCCGAGCGCGACCGTCCCGCCGCCGGGGCTGAAGCAGGGGCGGGTGGACCAGCCGGTCAGCGGGGCCCGCACGCGGGACGTCGTGGCGTCGATGACGCGCTGCCAGATCGGGTGGCCGTCGAGGTCGGTCAGGCTGAGCTCGCCGCGCCAGCCGGGGGCGCGGCGGCCGTCGCGGACACCCGAGGTCGTCCAGATCAGCAGGTGGCGGCCGTCCGGGGCGAAGACGGCGGCCGGGATCGTGTCGCCGGCGAGCGGCTCGATCTCGGTCACCGGCTCGAGGCCGCCGCCGGCGGTGACCCGGTCGAGACGTACGTGGGCGCCCTGGAACGAGCACGTCGTGGCGAGCAGGGCCCCGCCGGGGGAGAAGGCGACGCCGTCGGTGCGTTCACCGGCCTCCACGTCGGCGGTGATCCGGCGGGCGGCCAGGTCGTAGAGCACCACCCGCTCGTGACTGGTCGCCGCGGCCAGCCGGCGACCGTCGGGGGAGAAGGCCAGCGCGGTGACGTCGTCGAGGCCGTCGAGCGGGTCCGGTTCCGTGAGATCGGGGCCGCGCAGTTCGGCGGGCGCCTCCACCGGCGCGACCGCGATCAGCGGCCGGCCACCATGGCCGGGGTCGTGGACGGCGAGGTCGCGGAACGCGATGTGCTCGGTCGGGACGGTCGCCTCGGGGTGCGGCGCGGGGCCGAGCCGCCAGCGGAGCAGCGTGGCGTGCCCGGCGACGCTGAACGCCACGTCGGGTCCCGGCCCACGCGCAGGGCTTTCTGCGCGACGGCCGGCGGCTCGGCCAGCGCGGCGCTGGAGGCGGCCGGTTGCCGCAACCCGAGCTGCCGGGCGAGATGGAGAGGGCTTCGGCCGCGTTCATCGCGTACGGCCGGATCGGCTCCTTCGGTGAGAAGCAGCTCCACCAGCGCGGTGTCGCCGGTTCGGAGGGCACGGTGCAGCGGCGTCTCGCCGAAGTTGTCCCGGGCATCGACCTGCGCCCCCGCGTCGAGCAGGGTCCGGGCCTTTTCCGCGCCGGCGTCGTGCAACGGCGTACGGCCGAAGGAATCTCTCGCCAGGAGCGAGGCGCCCCGCCGCAGCAACACCTCGGTGACCTCGCGGTCCCGGGCGCAGTGCAGCGGCGTCTGGCCATGCTCGTTGTGCTGGTCGGGCGTGACCTCGCGGGCCGCTTCGATCAGCAGCGCGGCGATCTCCCCGGTCGCCGCCCGGTGCAGCGGTGTGTCCCCGTTGTCGCGCCGGGCCCGCGCCGTCGCTCCCGCCCCGAGCAGCATCCGGACGGCGCCGGTCGACCCGGCGGCCGCCGCCGCGTGCAGCGCCGTCTCGCCCATCCACCCGCGCGCGTCCACCCCGCCGAGCAAGGGCCGCAGCGCGGTCAGGTCCCCCTCCCGGGCCGCCGTGATCACCGCTGGTTCCATGACCGGTCATCCTGCCTCAGCATCCGCTCAGCGGAGCCGAATCTTGAGGGCATGACAGCGACCAGCGTGCCCACCGGCGATCGGCGTGCCGCGCGCACCTGGGCCCGGCGGGCCGCCGTGGTGGCGCTGCTGGTGCTGTTCGGGGTCGAGTTCGCGATGGGCTGGCCGTCGCTGTCGGCGGCGTTCACCCAGCTCAGCGCCCCGCACCCGGGCTGGCTGGCCGGCGCGCTCGCGGCCGAGCTGCTCGCCATGCGGACGTACGCCCGGATGCAGCAGGTCCTGCTGCGCTCGGCCGGCCTGCGCGTGCCGATCCGCAAGAACGTCGCCCTGGCGTACGCCGCCCACTCGCTCAACGAGACGCTGCCGGGCGGTCCCGCCTTCTCCACCCAGTTCAACTATCAGCAGATGCGCCGCTTCGGCGCCACGCCCGCGGTCGCCTCGTGGTGCATCGCGCTCTCGGGCATCCTGTCCACCGCCGCGCTGGCGCTGGTCACCGCCGTCGGCGCGCTCGCCTCGGACGGCACTCCGCAGTGGTACAGCCTGGCCGGCCTGGCCGCGCTCACCGTCCTGATCGTCGTGGCGATCCGGCAGGTGACCCGCCGGCCGGAGAGCGTGGAACCGCCGGTCCGGGCCGTGCTGGCCGTCGTCAACCGGCTGCGCCGCCGTCCGGCGGAGCACGGCCTGGAGCCGGTGCGCGTGTTCGTGGCGCAGCTCGGCTCGGCCCGCCTCACTCCCGTGCGGGGCACCGCGGCGGCCGTCTTCGCGGTGCTGAACTGGGGTCTCGACGCCGCCTGCCTGTGGCTGTGCCTGCGGGCCGTGACCGACGCTCCGATCGACGGCACCGAGGTCCTGCTGGCCTTCTGCGCCGGCATGGCGGCCGGGACGATCACGATCGTCCCGGGCGGGCTCGGCATCATCGACAGCGCCCTCGTCCTGGGCCTGGTGGCCGGCGGGGTCACGACCGGCACGGCCATCGCCGCCGTGGTCCTCTACCGCGTCATCAGCTTCGGCTTCATCATCGGCGCCGGCTGGATCTCGTGGTTGGTGATGAGGCGCAAAAGCTGACCCCAAATGTGTACGATCGTACACATGACCTCTCCCGACTCGCGGAGCATGCGCGAGCGCATGCTGGCCGGCGATCTGTACCGGGGCGCCGACCCGGAGCTGGAAGCCGAGATGCTCCACGCGATGGTGCTGACCAAGGCGCTCAACGACAGCGATCCCCGTGACGGCGACGGCCGCCGCAAGCTGCTGCGCGAGCTGCTCGGCTCGATCGGCGAGGACGTGGACATCCGCCCGCCCCTGCACGTCGACTACGGCAGCCACCTGCACATCGGCGACCGGGTGTTCATCAACTACGGGTTGATGGCCCTGGACGTGGCCGAGATCCGCATCGGCGACGACGTGCTGCTCGGACCGAACGTGCAGCTGCTGACGCCCACCCACCCGGTCGATCCGGAGCCGCGCCGGGAGAAGTGGGAGGCGGCCCTGCCGATCACGATCGGCGACAACGTGTGGATCGGCGGCATGGCCGTGATCTGCCCCGGCGTGACCATCGGGGAGAACTCGGTGATCGGGGCCGGTGCGGTCGTCACCAAGGACATCCCGGCGAACGTCGTCGCCGTGGGCAACCCGGCTCGGGTCATCCGGTCAGTCCACGGCCAATGAGCCGTCGCACCGCCCTTTTCCTGCTGTTCTTCATTCCCGGGGTCGCGCTCTCGTCGTGGGTGACCCGTACTCCGGACGTCCGTGACCTGCTCGGCGCCTCGACCGCCGAGATGGGCCTGGTGCTCTTCGGCCTCTCGGCCGGTTCGATGCTCGGTGTGCTCGGCTCGGGCGCCATGGTCAGCCGGTTCGGCGCGCGCCCGGTCATCACCGCCGGGATCACCGCCCTGCTGATCGGCGTGCCGGTGGTCGGCCTGGGCGCGCAGCTGTCGCAGAGCGTGCTGGTCGCCGCGGGCCTGTTCCTGTGCGGCTTCGGGGTCGGCGGCGGCGAGGTCGCCATGAACGTCGAGGGCGCCGACGTCGAGCGCCTCACCGGCAAGGTGGTCCTGCCGACCCTGCACGGCTTCTACAGCTTCGGCACGGTCGTCGGGGCCGCGGCCGGCGCCCTGCTCACCGCCGTCGGATTGCCGGTGATCTGGCACCTCACGCTGGTGGGCCTTCTCTCGGTGCCGGTGGCTTTCTTCTCAGTGCGGAGATTGCCGTACGGGGTGGGCCGCGCGCCGAAGAAAGAGGCGGCGGCCGGCCCCTCGCCCAGGCTCTGGCGCGACACCCAGCTCCTGCTCATCGGCGGCATCATCCTGGCCCTGGCGCTGGCCGAGGGCTCGGCCAACGACTGGCTACCGCTGATCATGGTGGACGGGCACGGCCTGAGCGTGGCGTACAGCTCCGGCGTCTATCTGGCCTTCAACATCGCGATGGCGGCCGGGCGCTTCATCGGCGGCTGGTTTCTGGCGCGCTTCACCCGCCCGGTGATCCTCGGCGCCAGCGCGGTCATCGGCGGGATCGGCCTGGCCCTGGTCGTGCTGGCCGACAGCAGCGCCGTGGCGAGCGCGGCCGTCGTGCTCTGGGGCCTGGGCGCCGCCCTCGGCTTCCCGGTCGCGCTGTCGGCCGCCGCCGACTCGGGCCCGAACGCCACCGCCCGGGTCTCCCTGGTCGCGTCCCTCGGCTACGTCGCCTTCCTCGTCGGCCCGCCGTCGCTCGGCTTCCTCGGCGACCACTACGGCCTGCGCGGCGCCATGGTCGTGGTCCTGGTGCTGGTCGCCGCGGCCGCATTGCTCACCATTCCGCTGCGCGCCCGCCCGCCGGGCGAGGCCGGGGTAACACTCAGACCGGAGCCGGAACGGCCGATACCGCAGAGGTGAACCGTCTTCTCCGCGATCCGCTCATGGTGGCGGCCGTGCTGTGGACGCTGGCCGGCGCCGGGCTGCTGTACTCGCTCGACGCCGCCGACGACCACGTGCGCGCCTTCTGGGCGGTCCAGCCGCCGCTCGACGCGCTGCTGGCCTACTCGGCGTGGCGGGTCCACCGCGTGGCGACCGGGGCCATCCGGAGGTTCTGGCTGGTCATGACCGTGGCCGGCGTGCTCTTCACGGTCGGCGACACCGTGCAGGCGTTCACCGCGTTCGCCGGCCACGGCCAGAAGGACACGGCCGGTGGGCCGGTGCAGGGGCTGCTGTTCGCGGTGGGGCTGCTCGCCATCATCGTGGCGATGCTGCTGCACCCGATCCCGGGCAGCTCGCGCCGGGAGAAGGTGGCGTTCTGGCTCGACTCGTCGACCGTGCTGGTCGGCGGGGCCGTCGTGGCGTACTGCTTCGCGATCGAGCCCTCGCAGGAGGACGGCGGCAACATCGCCGGGACGCTGGCCGCCGGCTGCGTCATCCTCACCTCGTGCTTCGCGGCGGTGAAGCTGGTGCTCAGCGGCAACGCGCCCATGCACCGGGCCGCGGCCATCCCGATGATCGTCGCGGCCGGGCTGAACAGCGTCGGTTTCTTCCTGGAGCCGAACGCCGACGGCACGCTTGAGCCGTACGTCTTCGTCGTGCGCCTGCTGCCGTCGCTGCTGATCGGCCTGGGCGCGAGGATCCAGGAGGACGTGGCCCGGTTCGACCAGGGCTCGGCGTTCGGGTCACGCCGGCGCCGTCCGTACAGCCTCCTGCCGTACGGGTCGATCGCCGTCGCCTTCACCACGGTTCTCGTCGAGACGCCGGCCGGTCCGCACCCGCGCCTGTGGGGCGCGATGGCCGGCCTGGGCGTCATCGTGGCGCTGGTCGTCTGCCGCCAGCTGGCCGCGTTCCACGAGAACAACCGCCTCATCGACCAGCTGCGTGAGCACGAGGCGCGGCTGCGGCACCAGGCCCTCTACGACGGGCTGACCGGCCTGGCCAACCGCACCCACTTCCACGAGGAGGTGACGCTGGCGCTGCGCCACGAGGCGGAGAACACCTCGCTGCTGCTGATCGACCTGGACGGCTTCAAGGCGGTCAACGACACCCTGGGCCACGCCGCCGGCGACGTGCTGCTGGCCGGCGTGGGCGGCAAGCTGACGGCCTGCGTGCGCCCGGGCGACGTGGTGGCCCGCCTCGGCGGCGACGAGTTCGCGGTGCTGCTGCGCGAGTGCGACGCCGAGGGCGCCGAGCACACGTCGGAGCGCATCCTGCGCGAGCTGGCCGACCCGATCCCGTTCGAGGACACGGCCGTACGGGCCAACGCCAGCATCGGCATCGCCTGCGCCACCCGCCACGACGACGTCGACTCGCTGCTGCGCGACGCCGACCTGGCCATGTACGCCGCGAAGCGCCAGGGCAAGGGCACGTGGACCCGCCACCACCGCGACCTGACCCCCGCCACCTGACCCCCGCCACCTGACCCCCGCCACCTGACCCTCGGCCGGCACCGTTGGTCATACGGTTGGTGTCCGGCGGAAAGGGGAGTCATCGTGTCACCTGGCGGCGTGCGGGCATCCATGGGCGGCCGGGGGAGCGGTGCGCCGCGCCTGGTGGTCGTCCGGGGGAACAGCGGATCGGGGAAGACCTCGATCGCCCGGGAGGTGCGCCGGCGGTACGGGCGTGGCTGTGCGCTGATCGAGCAGGACCATCTGCGCCGGGTGGTGTTGCGGGAGCACGGCAGCGACGAGACCCCGGCGATCGCGCCGGCCTTCATCATGAGCGTCGTGCGGGCCGCTCTCGCCGGTGGGTATCACGTCGTGCTCGAGGGCATTCTGCACACCGGCCGATACGGGGTGCCGCTCCGCGAACTGATCGCCGAACATCCCGGCCCGGCCGCCGTCTACTGGATGGACGTCTCGTTCGCCGAGACGGTGCGCCGCCACCAGCGGCGGCCGGAGCCGATTCCGGTCACCGCTGAGCAGATGCGCGAGTGGTACACGCCGCTCGACGTGCTCGGGGTGCCGGGCGAGGAGATCATCGGCGAATCCGTCACCTTCGGCGACGCGGTCGAGCTGATCCTGCACGGCAGCGGCCTCGCCGAGACCGCTGCCCTCACACCATGCCCGCAGGTCTGCCCTCGCTGCGCAGCCAGGAATCATGCGGCAGTGATCAGGTGAGGCGGATCGCGCTCCACGACACCGGCGGCAGCGTCACCGTGACCGTGCCGTCCGAGACCTCGGCTGCCAGTTCGCGCGGGGTGACCCGGTCGGGCGCGGACTGGGTGTTGGTGGCGGTCAGGTCGTCGTCGCTGAGCACCCAGGCTTCCCCCACCGAAGACGCCGGGCCGGGCAGTGGGAACGAGAACGACACGCTCTCGGTCTGGTGCCGGTTGACCACGAAGACCGACAGGGCGCCGTCCTCGTGGGTGGCCACGGCGTCGACGACCGGCACCGGCCCGAAGCGCGTGGTGTCGTACACCGGGGAATCGATTTTGACGTCGAGGACGTCGCCCGAGGACAGACGGGACGTCAGGGCGAACGGGTGGAACGTGGTCTGCCGCCAGGCCTCGCCGTCGGGCTCGCTGCGGATCGGGGCGATCACGTTCACCAGCTGGGCCAGGCAGGCCGCGGTGACCCGGTCGCTGTGGCGCAGCAGCGAGATGAGCAGGCTGCCGACCACCACCGCGTCGGCCACGTTGTAGCTGTCCTCGATGACGCGCGGGGCCACCTCCCACTCGGTGATCGACGAGCGGGACGCCTCGTAGCGGCTCAGGTACCAGACGTTCCACTCGTCGAACGAGATGTTGATGCGCTTCTTCGACTTCAGACGGGCGCCCACGCTGTCCGCCGTCGCCACCACGCTGTCGATGAAGTGGTCCATGTCGACCGCCGAGGCCAGGAACGAGCCGACGTCGCCGTTCAGCGGCTCGTAGTAGGCGTGGGCCGAGATGTAGTCGACCTGGTCGTACGCCAGCTCCAGCACCTCCGACTCCCAGGCGCCGAACGTCGGCATGGACGAGCTCGAGCTGCCGCAGGCGATGAGCTCCACCTCCGGCTGGGCCGAGCGCAGCGCCCGCGCCGTCTCGGCGGCCAGGCGCCCGTACTCCCGAGCGGTCTTGTGCCCGGTCTGCCAAGGCCCGTCCATCTCGTTGCCGAGACAGAACATGCTTATTCCGTACGGTTTCTCCGACCCGTTCTCGCGGCGCAACTCGGCGAAGTGGGTGCGGTCGGGCTGGTTGAGGTACTCGTGGACGTCGAGGGCCTCCTGGACGCCGCGGGTGCCCAGGTTGAGGGCGTACATGACCTCGACCCCGGCCTTGCCCGCCCAGCGCATGAACTCGTCCACGCCGACCTCGTTGGTCTCCAGGCTGTGCCAGGCCAGGTCGCGGCGCACGGGCCGGCCGTCGACGGGGCCGACGCCGTCCTCCCACTTATATCCGGAGACGAAGTTGCCGCCGGGGTAGCGGACGAGCGATACCCCCAGTTCCCGGACGAGGGCGAGCACGTCGGCGCGGAAACCGTCGGCGTCGGCCGAGGGGTGCGACGGCTCGTAGATACCGCCGTAGACGCAGCGGCCCATGTGCTCGACGAACGAGCCGAAGGTGCGGCGGGAGACGGGGGCGACGACACGGTCGGGGTCGAGGTGCAGCTTGGCGTTGAGCACGTTGTTCCTTTACTTGAGGCTTCCTACGGCCAGACCGCCCTGCCAGTACTTCTGGAGGGTGAGGAAGGCGACGACGAGCGGGACGATCGACACCAGCGAACCGACGATGATCAGGTTCCAGAGGGACTGGCCGCCGCCGTTGTTCGAACTCGCCAGCTGTTCCCACAGGCCGATGCCGACCGTGAGCGGATAGAGCTTCGAGGTGGACAGCATGGTCAGTGGCAGGAAGAAGTTGTTCCATGTGGAGACGACCGACAGCAGCAGCACCGTGATCACTCCGGGGCGCATGAGCGGCAGCGCCACCTTGACGAAGGTCCGCAGCTCGCCGGCGCCGTCGATGCGGGCCGCGTCGAGCAGCTCGTCCGGGACGGACGCCGAGGCGTACACCCGCATGAGATAGACCGCGAACGGGCTGAGCAGCGAGGGCAGGATGACCGCCCAGATGGTGTCGGTGAGCCCGGCGTTCGACATGAGCACGAACGTCGGGATCACCAGCGCGGTCAGCGGCACCATCACCGAGCCCAGCACGGCCGCGAAGACCACGGTGCGGCCCCGGAAGGTGAACTTCGCGAAACCGTAGCCGGCCAGTACCGAGATGATGGTGCACCCGATGCCGCCGGCGAAGGCGTACAGCGCGGAATTGCCCAGCCAGCGCAGATATTCGCCGTTGTTGTAGGTGAACAGGTCGCCCAGGTTCTCGAAGAGGTGGAAGCCGTTCGAGAACCACAGCGCGCCGTTGCCGGAGAACAGCCCTTCGGCGTTCTTGGTGCTGGCGACCAGCAGCCACCAGACCGGGATGAGGAAGTAGCACACCATGGCCAGCAGCAGGAGCTTGGCCCAGATGTGGCGGGGCCTGGTCATGTGAAGATGCTCCCCTTCTTGCGGGTGACGAACATGAAGATGCCCACCGCCAAGAAGACCACGAAGCCGAGCGAGAACGAGATGGCCGAGGCGTAGTTGAACTGCGCGTAGCGGAAGGCGAGGTTGTACGCGTAGATGTTCGGCGTGAAGTCGGGCGTGACCGATCCGTTGGCGATCGGGCCCAGGATCTGCGGTTCGGTGAAGAACTGCAGGGTGCCGATGAGCGAGAAGACCAGGATCAGCACGAGCGCGGACGAGACCATCGGGACTTTGATGCGCAGCGCGATCTGCCGGGCGCTGGCCCCGTCGATGCGCGCGGCCTCGTAGATGGACGTGTCGATGCTGCGCAGGGCCGCGTAGATGATGATCATGTAGTAGCCGGACCACTGCCAGGTCACCACGTTGAGCAGGCCGTAGAAGATGTTGCCCTGGCTGAGCAGGAACGGCGCCCGCACGTCGAACGCGGTCGCGATCTGCTCGATCGGGCCGAAGCTCGGGCTGTAGAGAAAGCCCCACATGAGAGCGCCGAGAACGGCCGGAATGGCGTACGGGAGGAAGATGACCAGCCGCGAGAAGCGGGCCAGGCGGCCGGTCACCTCGTCGAGCACGAGCGCCGCGACCAGGGCGACGATGATCTGCAGCGGAATGACGACGACGCTGAACCGCAGCACGAACCAGAGTCCCTTGCGGAACGACGGATCCTCGAAGGCGCGCGTGTAGTTGTCGAATCCCGCGAACGTCGTCCCGGTGGCCAGTCCTTTCGTCCAGAGACTCAGATAGCCCGCGTAGAACAGCGGCGCCACCAGGAAGGCCAGGAAGACGATGAGGAACGGCAGGATGAAGAGCCAGCCCGCGAACCTTCTCCTGCGCTTTGTCTTCGGCGCCGCCTGCCGTAGGTCCACACGCGGCGCCGTCTGCAGCTGGGTCATCGCTATTTCACCGTGAAGCCCTGGGTCTTCGCGTACTGGACGATCTGGTTGTGCAGGTCGGTGGCCGCCTGCTCACCGGTCGTCTTGCCCTCGTTGATCTTCACGATCTGCGCCTGGAGCTGCGCGTAGTAATAGACCGTGAAGGGGCTGTAGGTGGCGCCCTTGTACGCGTTCTCGGCCGGGATGTAGATGTCCTTGTTGGCGGTCTGGCCGTTGAAGAACTCGACCTTCGCGTTCACGAACTCGTCCGAGGTCAGCACGCTCTGGTTGAGCGGGAAGATCGTCTGGGTCTTCCAGCCGTCGGTCAGCGACGCCTCGTCGGCGTACAGGCCCAGGGCGACCTTGGCCGCGTTCGCCTTGTCGGCGGCCTGGCTGGTGACCGCGAAGGCGGAACCGCCCCAGTTGACGCTGACCGGGCTGGCCGTGTCCCACTGCGGCAGCGGGGCGACCGCGAACTTGCCCTTCTCCTTGCCGTTGCCGACGCCGGCGCCGGTCAGATAGCCGGGGGCCCAGGCGGCCGAGACGTAGGTGGCGTACTTACCGCCGACCATGCCCGCGATGTAGTCGGTGGTGAACTGGTCCTCCTTGCCGACCAGGCCCTTCTTGGACAGGTCGCCCCAGAAGTTCAGCACGTCCTTGGTCGCCTGGTCGTCGAGCTTGACCGTGATGTTCTGCTTGTCGGACAGGTCGTAGACGAACGGCTGAGCGCCCTTCTGGATCATCAGGGCGGTGGTCACGGCCGGCACGTTGCTGCCGAAGTCGCCGAAGACGGGCCCGCCGGCCGCTTTGACCTTGGCGGCTGCCTCGGCGTACTCGGCCCAGGTCTTCGGCGGTTTGATCTTGTATTTGTCGAAGATGTCGGTGCGGTAGATCAGCGCCATGGGGCCGCCGTCGACCGGCGCCGCGAAGACCTTGTCGCCCTGCGAGACGTCCTTCCAGGCGCCCTCGCTGAAGTTCTTCTTGACGTCGTTGGCGCCGTACGGGACGAGGTCGACCAGCGCGTCCTGGATCTCGAAGCCGACGAGCTGATCGGCCTCGAGCATGATGACGTCGGGCGCGCCCTTCTTGGCCGCGATGGCGGTCTGGAACTTCTCGTACTCGGGCTGGCCCTGCCCGGCGTTGGTCCAGCAGACCTGGACGTCGGTGTGCTGGTTGTTGAAGTTGTCGACGACCTTGGCCATGTTCGGGTACCAGGCCCAGACCAGGACCCGGGGCGCGGCCTCGTTGACGATCTTGTTCGTGCAGTTCGTCGGCTTGGCGGCCGTTGTTTCCTGATCATCGCCGCCGCCACATGCGGTCAGCGTGGTGATCAGCGCGAGGCTCATCGCGGCTTTTGTTAGGTTTCGCATCTTCCGGCCTCCTGGACAAGGGCGCGCCGACATCACCGACTGTCACGTCGGCGCGATCTATGGATCTGGAGCCGAATGGCGGGGGAGTACACCACTCGTGGGGGTTGGTGTGATGTAGATTGCGCTTTGCAGCGCTGCAAAGGACTATGCCCCGGCCGTTCGGCTCTGGCAAGAGGCAACCTGCCGGAAATATTCTCGTGCGAATCCAAGGGGGGCCCATGCGGGAAACTACGCTCCGTGATGTCGCGGAGCTGGCCGGTGTCTCGCCGCGCACCGTGTCGAACGTGGTCAACGGCTACGCCCGGGTGACCGACGCGACCCGCGAGAAGGTGGAGCGGGCCATCGCCCAGCTCGGATATCGGCCCAACGTGCTCGCGCGGAATCTGGCCACCGGCCGTTCCGGGCAGATCGTGGTGGTCGTGCCCTATCTGGACACCCCGTACTTCGCCGAGCTGCTGCAGGGGATCATCCCGGCCGCCCGCAAGCTCGGATACAACGTGCTGGTCGACCAGACCGACGGCGACCGCGAGCACGAGGGCGAGCTGATCGGCCGGGGCTCGCGCCGCTTCCTCTTCGACGGCATGATCTTCAGCCCTCTGGGCCTCTCTCAGGAGGATCTTTCCGTACGGGACCCCGACCTGCCCCTGGTCGTGCTGGGTGAGCGCTCGTCGGACGGGACGTTCGACCACGTGGGCATCGACGACGTGGCCGCGTCGACCGACGCGGTGAACCACCTGTTCTCGATCGGCCGGCGGAGGATCGCGGCCATCGGCGACCAGCCGTACCCGACCGGCGAGGCGGCGCAGCTGCGCACGCAGGGCTTCCGGGTCGCGCACGAGGCGCACGGCCGGCCGGTGGACGAGTCGCTCATCATCAGCACGGCCCGCTTCAACCGGGTCGACGGCGCGACGGCGATGGCGGCCCTGCTCGACCGGGCGGACCCGCCGGACGCGGTGTTCTGCTACAGCGACCTGGTCGCCTCCGGGGCCATACACAGCCTGCACCAGCGCGGTCTGCGGGTGCCGGAGGACGTGGCCATCATCGGCTACGACGACATCGAGGACGGGCGGTACAGCAGCCCGACGATCAGCACGATCCAGCCCGACAAGAAGGCGATCGCCCAGATGGCGGTCGACCGCCTGGTCAAGCGCATCGCCAGCCCGTCACCGGTGCCCGGCGTGGAACTGCGGGCCGAGCACCGGCTGATCGCGCGGGAGAGCACTCTCGGTGTTACTTCTTCTTGACGATCACCAGGCGGGCGATGGTCTTGCCGCCCTCCTCGCGGCCGGCCACCCCGACCTCGGCGCCGGGCGTCAGCTCCCCCCGGACGGTGACCTTCTCGCCCTTGGTCCAGGTCTGCGTGAAGCCGTCGGTGGACTTCACGCTCAGCGTCTTGTCGTCGGTGGCGGTGACGGTGCCGCGCTGGACGACGATCGTCCTGGGGCCGTCCTTGCCCTGCACGACGATCTCGCCGTGCAGGGTGTTCTTCCGCAGGTAGGGCCGCTTGTGCTTGGCCCGCCCCTCCTTCGCTTCCCCGGCTTTCGCTTCCCCGGCGCTCGCGGAGGGCTCGGGGCTGCCGAGGCTGACGGCCGTCAGCGCCTGCGTCTCGTCGGCCGTGTCCGCCGCCGCGGCCGGAGCGGCACAACCGGCCAGCGCGAGCATGCCGGCCAGACCGAGAACGGTCATCTTCATGCGTCTCATGCCGCCGACTCTCCCGGCAGCGTGCGTGACCCACGTCAGGACGATGTTCGGGTTGTGTAAGGGCCTACGGCCTTACAGTGTGGACCGTCGGCGCGCCTGGCTCGGGGGCGCCAGCTGCACGGTCCAGGTGCGGGCCGGGCCGATCACCGCGGTGGCCCGGCAGAGCAGGTCGCACCCCAGCTCCGGGCTCCCTTCGGCGAAGCCGCGGTTGATGAAGCCGATCGCCTTCTCGTGGTCGCCGGCCTCGAGGGCCCTCTCCAGTCCCGCGGTCAGGGCCGCGGCGACGGCGGCGTGGAAGCTGGCCGCGCTCTTCTCGCGGAGGGTCGGAGCGGGCTGCGGCAACGGGGAAACGGTCATGTGAAACTCCTGGGGGCGACGGTTCCGAAGGGCTGTCCGAAGGGGGTGAACAGCTGCCGGACGTCAGCCACGCAGGCCACTGTACGCGTGCCGCTGTGACGGAGCACGCAACCGTGTTGGCGGAGATCGGCGGATTCTGTGCTAAGTTGTCGGCGTTGCAGTTTTGATTTCCGTAGACGTTTTCGGCGCCTGATGGGTCATCTGAGACCCGCAGGCGCTTTCGTTTTTTCGTGTCGTTTCGGCGCGGGTGATCAACGCGGCGGCGTCAGGGTCCGCACAGTGCGGCCCCTACAGCCTGCGAAGGAGCAGACATGGCTACCGGCACCGTGAAGTGGTTCAACGGCGACAAGGGTTTCGGCTTCATCACCCCCGATGACGGCGGCGCCGACCTCTTCGCGCATTTCTCGGCGATCGCGAGCAGCGGTTACCGCAGCCTCGACGAGAACCAGCGCGTCGAGTTCGAGGTCACCCAGGGCCAGAAGGGCCTGCAGGCGTCGAACATCCGCCCGCTCTGATCTTCTGATTTCGCTTTTCTGATTCCGCGCACGGCGGCCCGACTGGTTTCAGCGGGCCGCCGTTCGTTTTTCCACGTCAGGGCACGAGTTCCTGATAGGCGGCGACGCCGTCCGGGTCGAGATAGCCGCCGGCCGGGACCGAAGTGGCGCCGAGATACCAGTTGTCCATCTGCCAGTAGGCGATGACGCGGAAGTCGCGGGCGGTCAGCCAGGCCCGGGAGGCCCGGATGGCGGGACCGCGCGATGCCCGTACACCCTGGTCGTCGTCGATGCCCCACTCGGGCAGCGTGAGTGGGCGGCCGAGCCCGGAGAAAGCGTTGTACCAGCGCAGCATGCGCGGGTCGTTACCGACGCTGACCGGATTGTCGGGCTCGCTGCCACGGGTGCTGGCCTGCCAGTAGAGGTCGAAACCGTAGGCGTCGGCGTACAGCGGCGGCACGATCCAGTCCTGGATCTCCCGGTCCCCGCCGGTGCCGTTGTTGGTCACGCCGGGCGAGCCCGGCCGCCACTGGTACGACATGTGGATCGGCACGATGAAGATCGCCGCGTTGACGGCCTTGGCGGTCAGGTAGACCCGGGAGAAGGCGGCCACGAACTGGGTGCCGGTCATGTCGTCCTCAGGTTCGTGGAAGTACGTGAGGAAGCTGCCGGCCGGCATGGCGGCGGCGATGTTCTGAATCTCGGTGTCGCAGCTGCCGGCGGCCACGGCAACCGGCGTACAAGATGTCTTGAAGGAAAACCAGAGCGTCGCGCCGTACGTGGTGTGGCAGTTGACAGCATCAGACGGCGGCAGTTGCCCGGCCGACGCGAAGACCCGCCGGATCCCGAGATCGCCCAGATGCGTTCGTTCGTCGAGGAAGCCGGCGCAGGTGTTCCCACTGCCGACGACGTCAGCGGCGGAGGTGGTGGCCCCGACCGTGAGCGGAGGAAGAGCGGCCAGGGCCGGAGCCGGGGCGGCGGCCGTCACGAGCACGGCCACGGTGGTGGCGACGAGCGCCCGGTACAGGACGGATGACATGCCCGGAGATTAGGCAGACTCATCGAAGCGTCCACATGCGTGAATGGATGACCGCACCGGCTCATGCGAATTCGCCCGGCGTGCCAACTTCCCGGTGGCGTCAGAGGGCGTACGGCAGCGTGATCCGGAACATCGCGCCGCCTTCGGGGGCGTGGGCGGCCTCGATGGTGCCGCCGAGGCGCTCGACGAGACGGGCGGCTAGGGCGAGACCGAGGCCGCTGCCGGTCTTGCGTTCGTGACGGTAGCGCTGTTGAAGGGCGCCACGCTGAAAGGCGACCGCGAGATCGTCGTCGGTGAAGCCGGGCCCGCCGTCGCGGACCTCCACCACGCCGCCGTGCTCCCCGGCCCGAACAGCGAGAACCAGGGCAGCACCGGGAGGAAGCACACGCAGGGCGTTCTCACCGAGCCCGTCGATGACCTGCCGGAGGCGCCCGGGGTCGGTGGTGACCATGACAGGCCGCTCCGGAAGCTCGGCGCTCAGGCGTGGTCCGTCCGGCCCGCAGCGGGGCCCCCAGGCTTCCGCCGCCGAGCCGACGAGGTCGGCCAGATCAACGGCCACCATCCGTACGGGCAGATCGGCCGCCTCCAGACGGGAGAGCACCAGAAGATCGGAGATGAGCCGCTCGAGCCGATCCGCCTCAGCGAGCATGATCCGCCCGGCGCTCTCACCGGTGACCGTCCCGTCGGCGGGTGAGGTTTGAGCAGCGCTGTCATCCCTGATCGTTCGCCCCGTTATCACGCCGTCGGCCAGTGCCTCGGCGTAGCCGCGGATCGTGGCCAGCGGTGTCCGGAGCTCGTGGGACACCGATAGCAGGAACTCGCGTTCGCGGCCCTCGCTGCGCTGAAGGGCGGCGCCGAGCTGGTTGAGGGCGGTGGCGAGTTCGGCCGCCTCGGCGGGTGGGCGGACGGGCAGCCGCACCGAACGATCGCCGGCGGACAGCTGCTTGGCGGCCAGCGCGGCCTGCCGCAGTGGGCGGGCGATGAAGTGGGCCAGCAGCGCGCCGGCGACGACGCCTCCGGCCAGACCGGCCAGCAGGGCGATCCACACGCCGCCGAGCACCCGTGCCGCCGTGCCGGAGCCGGCCTTGCGGGTCAGGATCACGCCGGCGTCGTTCCCGGCCAGCGGCCGGCCGGAAATGAGTACCGCCTGGTCGCCGACGATGCCGCTGGTGTCGACGTCCTCACCGGCCGCGATCCGCTGCACGACCCGCGCGGGCAGGCCGGGCCGGTCGGCCGCACCCCGCCGGATCAGGTAGACCGCGATCCCGTCGTCGCGCAGCCGATTCACGATCCGCGTGCGCGCGGCGGCCCGCTCACTGGCGAGCAGCTCCACCGCCAGGGCCGACTTCTCCGACAGATCCGCCCGCGCGGCATTGTTAGCGGACCGAACGGCAATCGGTAGTGCCACTAACGCGGTAATGATGACCGAGACGACGGCGGTGGCCGCCGTGACGAGAACCGCGCGCCCCGTGAAGGTCTTAAGCATCCGCATCAGGGGCGTCGGAGGAGTCGCCGGGGACCGGCATGGCTGGGTCGGTGTTGGTATCGGGCGTGACGGCGGAGGTGTGCTGGGCGGGGATGCCCTCGCGGCGGAATCCCGCGGCCGTCCCTTCGGTCGGGGAGGTCGCGGAGGCGGTGTCTGTGGCGGTGTAGCCGACGCCGCGGATGGTGCGGATCACGTCGGCGGCTCCGGCCAGTTTGGCCCGTAGTTGAGCGATGTGAACATCCACGGTGCGCGTTTGTGCGTGAGATGCGTATCCCCAGACGGCGGCGAGCAGCTCTTCGCGCGTGAACACGCGGCCGGGGCGGCGCAGCAGGTGCGCGAGCAGGTCGAACTCGGTGGCGGTCAACGTGAGTGGGCGGCCGTCGACCGAGGCCTGGCGGCGTGCGGGGTCGAGCGCCACCGGGCCCAGCGTCCGCACCCGGTCGCCGTCGCCGGGGCCGGCCGCCCGGCGCAGCAGGGCGCGCACGCGGGCGACCAGTTCGCGCGGGCTGAACGGCTTGGTCAGGTAGTCGTCGCCGCCCAGTTCCAGGCCCAGGATGCGGTCGACCTCGTCGTCGCGGGCGGTCAGGAAGACCACGGGGGTCCAGTCGCCGTCCTCACGCATGCGCCGGCAGATCTCGGTGCCCTCCAGGCCGGGCAGGGCGATGTCGAGAACACAGGCAACTGGCCGGAGTTTCCGTACGGCAGCAAGCCCTGTCTCTCCGTCATTGGCCACGTGCACCCCGAAGCCGTCACGGGCCAGGTAGAGGCGCACGAGGTCGGCGATCGGGCGCTCGTCCTCGACGACCAGCACCAGCCCCTTGTCGGTCACCGGCCCATTGTGCCCGCGCGGGAGCGTGAGCGATGTTCGGGCAATGTAAGAAGAGTGGACGGCTTATCGCGGTGGCGGCTCGCCAGTTCCGACATGGATCACGCGCGGCAGGAGCTGGCCCGGTTCTTCGCGCCGTCGGGGCTGAAGCTGGACACCACGGGCGGGTTCCCGTTCCGGCTCGAGCTCGACGTGGCCCGGGTGGGTTCGCTGCTGACCGGCAGCTATTCGTTCACGATGCCGCTGACCACGGCGGTCGAGAGCATCGCGGGCTATCAGGTGACGCTCGCGACCGCCGGCCGCGCGGGCGTGCGGCACAACCACGACGACGTCGGCGTCGACGGGCATTGCGCCGCCGTCATCGGGCCCGGCCGCGACGTGAGGTTCCGGCACGGTGCGGACTTCCGGCCGATCGCGGTCATCGTCGACGAACAGGCACTGCACGCGGAGCTGTCGGCGATGCTCGGCCGTACGGTGGCCCACCGCATCGAGCTGCCCCCGGCGCTCGACATCACCCGCGGACCGGCGGCGAGCTGGTGCCGCATGGTGCGGCTGTTCCGCGACGAGTGCGCGGCGAAGAACAGCCTGCTCGACTATCCGCTCATCGCCGAACGCATCCGGTACGCGCTCGTCGACGGCATGCTCCTGTGCCTGCCCCACAACTTCCGCGACGACCTCGACCAGCCGCCGCCGGCGCCACCGCGCGCGATCCGCCGGGTCACCGACGCGGTCAACGAGCGCCCGGAGCGCGCGTTCACGGTGGCCGAGCTGGCCGCGATCGGCCATGTGAGCGTCCGGTCACTCCAGGACGGTTTCCGCCGGCATCTGGGCCGGACCCCCATGACGTACGTCCGTGAGGTCCGGCTCGCCCGGGCCCACGAGATCCTCCGACAGGCCTCGTACGGCGAGGCGACCGTGGCCGCCGTGGCCCATCGTTGCGGTTTCGCCCACCTGGGCCGGTTCAGCGCGGAATATCGCGCCCGCTACGGCGAATCCCCGTCCAGAACTCTGCGCGTTGGTGACTGAACGCGCGTGTTGCGTCATGCGGGCTGTCCGAAGCGCTTGAGTTGTCCGAAGCGAGCGCCTGTCATAGGGGCTGTCCGAAGCGAGCACGTGGCCCTTCGGCGACCCGGCGGCGGGCGATCAGCGTGAAGGTCAGGCGAAGAGCGTCCAGTTTTCGGCCAGGTGGAAGCCCATACGGTCGTAGAGGGGGCGGCCGTCGGTTGTCGAATGCAGGAAAGCGGTGCGGGCGCCCTTGGCGTACGCGTCGCTCAGCACGGCGGCGGTGGCGGCCCGGCCGAAGCCACGGCGGCGGAAGGGCGGCAGGACCGCGATGTTGAAGACTCCCACCAGGTCGGCCGAGCGGGCGGCGAACGCCGTGGCGACCGGCTCGCCGTCGGCCTCGATCAGGTAGGCGGTCATCGACGGGTGATCGAGCAGGCGCGGGTGGGCGAAAATGGCCATGCCGTCCAGCGGGGCGTCGAAACCCGTGGCCAGAGCGCGCTGATAGGCCGCGCTCTCGGCTCCCGTGACGCGGCGGGCGCCCGGTACGGGCGCGGCGTCGGCGGCGGTCAGCTCGCGGAGCATGAAAGGCAGCGGGCGGCGCGGCTCCAGACCATGCGCGGCGGCGACGGCGGTGATGCGGTCGTCGACGTGCTCACCTCGTACGCGAAGGGACCAGGGGAGACCGTCGAAGCGCGAGGACGTCGCGACGTCGGCGATCTCGGCGGCGTCGGGGGCGCGGGTGATGCCGATGACGCCGTTGAGGACCGGGATCTGCGTGCCCGTGACCAGCTCGGCCGTGCCGTTGAGGGAGAGGTGCAGATAGCCGTTCGGCTGGGTGGCGGCCAGGGCGCCGTGCACGTCGAGCCAGGCCCGCGCGGCCCGGTCGGCGGCGGTGTTCGTGTTCACGGCGGCAAGGCTAACCGCGGTCACGCGACGGCGGGACGGGTGGACACGAGCAGTCGTGTGATGACGTCCTGGGTCACGCTGAGTTCGTCGTCGCTGACTACGCCGTCGAGGAGCTCGGCCACGGCGGCGTCGTACGTCCCGGTGGCGGCGGCCAGCATCGCGCGGCCCGCGGCGGTCAGCGCGATCTGGGTCGCGCGGCGGTCCCCGGGGTCGGCCGTGCGCTCGATGAGGCCGGTGGCGCGGACACGGTCGGCCAGTTTGCTGGCGCCACCCATGGTGATGCGCAGCTCGCGGGCGAGGTCGCCGACGCGGGCCATCTCGCGGTCCTTGAGGACCCACAGCGTCTCGAAACCGGCCAGGGACAGCCCGTGCGCCTGCTTGAGGCGGGAGTCCAGGTGATCCCAGAGAACGATCTCCAGGCGTACGAGGTCATGGGCCCATTTGACTCTCTGTGTCACGCCGCACATCTTAGCAAATTAGATTCCATGGAATCTAATTCCGTGGAAACTATGAGCCATGAGAGCAATCGTCCTGAGCGAGCCCGGCCCGGTGGAGAACCTTGAGATCCGCGATCTGCCGCGGCCCACGCCGAAGCCCGGCGAGGTGCGCATCCGGGTCAAGGCCTTCGGCATCAACCGCTCGGAGCTGCACCTGCGCCTGGGGTACGCCGAGAACGCGCGTTTCCCGATCGTCCCCGGCATCGAGGCCGTCGGGGTGGTCGACGAGGCGCCCGGCACCGACCTCACGCCGGGGCAGCAGGTGGTCGCGATGATGGGCGGCATGGGCCGGAGCTTCGACGGCGGCTACGCCGAGTACACGGTGGTGCCGCGACGGCAGGTGATCCCGTTTCACTCGTCACTACCGTGGGAGACGTTGGGCGCCGTGCCGGAAACGCTTCAGACCGCGTACGGCTCACTGACTGTCGGTCTTGATCTTCGCCCTGGTCAGACCCTGCTCATCCGGGGCGGAACATCGGCATTGGGGTACGCCACGGCGGCGCTGGCCAGAAGCATGGGCGCGACCGTCCTGGCGACCACGCGCCAGCCGGGCCGCCTGGCCGAGCTGACCGCCGACCACGCCCTGCTCGACGACGGGCGGATCGCGCCGCAGGTTCGCGCGCTGTACCCCGGCGGAGTCGACGCGGCGCTGGAACTGGTGGGGACACCGACGCTGCCGGACACGCTCGCGGCCACCCGCGTGCACGGAACTGTTTGTTTCGCCGGAATGTTGTCGAACCAGTGGATCGTTCCCGAGTTCTACCCGGCCGGTTACCTCCCGAGCGGCGTACGCCTCACCGGCTACAGCGGCGACGCCACGTCGCTGCCGCCGGCCGTGCTTCAGGACAGCCTCGACCGGATCGCGGCCGGGACGCTCGACCTGGGGCCGGTCACGGTTTATCCGTTCGAGCGGATTCGCGACGTCCACCGCGACGTCGAGGACAACAAGGTGAGCGGCAAGGTGGTCGTGCTCGTGCCGTGACACCTCGTTTGCACCCCGGATCGGCCGGGGGCTGCACCCTGGCGAAAACATCCTCGCCGGGTGACGAAACGACAGGAAACCCGATCCCGAGCCCGACGGTCCGTCACCACCGCGATCGTCGCTGCCGCTCTCGCCACTGCCGGAATGCAGGCTCCAGCGGAGGCGGCCGTCCCGGCGGCCGCGCAGAGCTGGACCAGTTTGATGTACCGGAGCCTGACCGTGACCGCGACCGGCGCACAGCTGCGCCAAACGCTCACCACCCAGCGCACGACCGTGTCCACTCGCACAATTGAGGTCACCAGGGCGACGGCCGCCCTCGCCGTGGCCCAGAAGCAGGTCACGACGGCCACGAGCGCCGACAAGGCGGCCAAGGACCGCGTCACGGCGGCCAAGGCGGCGGTGGCGGCGGCCAAGAAGAAGCTGTCGAAGGTGAAGCCGCGCAACAAGGCCGCGGTCACCAGCGCGAAGAGCGGTGTCACGAACGCTCAGAAAACGCTCACCCTGCGGACGACCCAAGCGCGCGACGCGGCGACGGCCCTGACCGCCGCCCGGTCCTCCTCGTCGGCGGCGACGACGGCGCTGACCACGGCGAACAACTCGGTGAAGTCGGCCTCGGCGGCGGTCGTGACGACCCAGCAGAAGATCGCGGCCCTGAAGACGCCGGCCGAGCTGGCCGGCGAGGCGGCGGCGGTGAGCAAGAACGTGGTGACGGCGGTCCGGCCCGCGTTCACGACCGCCGACACGGTCGTCGTCTACGGAACAACCATTCACTACAGCGTCTCGTACGCCTACCGGCGCATGGTCGACGACGCGAAGAAGGCGGGCATCAGCATCTCGGGTGGCGGTTTCCGCACGAAGCAGCGCCAGATCGAGCTGCGGAAGATCAACGGCTGCCCGGACGTCTACAAGGCGCCGTCCTCGTCGTGCCGCGTGCCCACGGCCATCCCGGGCCGGTCGCTGCACGAGATCGGCCTGGCCATCGACGTCACGTCGGGCGGAAAGACGCTCACTTCGAAGAGCCCGGCGTTCAAATGGCTGCAGGTGCACGCGGACGAGTACGGCTTCGTGAACCTGCCGTCGGAGCCGTGGCACTGGTCGATCACGGGCGGCTGAGCGGTGTCACTCGATGGTCACTGGTCCTGTACTGGACGGTTCTAGCTTCACCTTATGAGCACGATCATCGAGAGGGAGCGGGAGCGCCGCCGGCGACGCCGGAAGGTGCTCCGCTGGGCGGGCCGTCCGCCGGTCGGCGGTGAGCGAACGGACGAGATCGAGCGCGCGTTCATGCACGGATGGGCGGAACGAGCCGATAGTTTGCTCGATCACGGCGTCGCGGAGGGCGCGCGAGTGCGGGCCCTGCGTGCGCGCTTCGCGGCGCGGCCGCATGACGCGGTGGCCGAGCTGACAAGGTCGGCGGCCGGGCTGGCCGCGGAGGGCGAGAACGGCCCGGCGCTCGACACGCTGGTCACGGCGGCCGGGCTGTCCCTGATCACGTGGGACGGCACGGCCGCCGAGCGGTTGCGGTCGGTGCTGGCCGCCCTGGCCGGCGTGGAGGACGACCCCAGAGCGGCGGCCGTGCGAGCGGTGGCCTGGCGGCTGGCCGACGATGAGCAGGAGGGGGCGCCGCGCGCGCTGGGTGACGATTCGCGGCGGTCGGGCGGCGGTTCGCGGGCGGCGGCCGGTGGCTCGGAGGCGGCGGGCGACATGCGTGGGGCGGGCGCTGGTTTTCCGGTGGGCGGTGGCCGGGTGGATGCTGTTCTCGGGCTGGCTGCGCTGGCTCAGGGGAATGCGGTGCGGGCCGGTGATCTGCTGAGTGCTGAGGCGGCGACCCTGCGCCGCGGAGGGCGGCTCGGGCTGCTCGTGCACATTTTGGGGTTGCGGGCCGAGGCGGCCGTCGCCGTCGGGGACTGGGCGGCCGCGGCGTCGGCCGCCACCGAATGCCGGGTGCTGGCCGATCGTACGGGGCAGCCGGCCTGGCGTGTCTGCGCGACCGCGACGATCGCGCTGGTCGAAGCCGTGCGCGCCGACGGGGAGAGCTCGGGGCGGCACGCCGCCGAGGCCGAGGTCATGGGCGGGCCGCTGGCCGCGACCGCCGTCCGGTTCGCCCGGGGTGTCGCGCTGTTGAGCTCGGAGCGCTACGCCGAGGCGTACACCACGTTGTCGCCCTTGATGGACGGGCCGCGGCCGGCCGACACTGCCGGGCATCTCGCCGAGGCGGCCCTTCGCTGTGGCAAGCGGGACAGCATGCCGCGGAGCCGGGATCTGTACGTTCGCGCACTCCTCGATGGCGACGAATGCTCGTTCGTGCAAGCACGGCAAGCGGCGTTGTCGCCGTGGCTGGCCGCGCGGATCGATCTGGAGTACGGGTCCTGGCTGCGCCGTCAGCGGCGGGTGAACGAGTCGCGGCTGCCCCTCGAGTCGGCCCGGCACACGTTCGAGGTGCTCGGCACCACCACCTGGGCCCGGCGGGCCGGACGGGAGCTGCGCGCCTCGGGCGGCGTGCCGGGCGCCGGGATCCTGTCGGCGCAGGAGCTCGAGATCGCGCGGTTCGCGGCCGACGGGCTGTCCAACCGTGAGATCGGTCAGCGGATGTTCCTGTCGCCGCGCACGATCGGCTCGCACCTCTACCGCATCTTCCCCAAGCTCGAGGTGACCTCCCGGGCCCAGCTGGCCGGGCGGATCGGTGGGCTGGCTGTCACGGACGACGCCGGCGCGCGGTCATAGCCACATGGCTGTCATCACGAAGGCTCATGCCTTGAACGTCCTGCGCCGCGTCTACGGCCCCGACCACGCCCAGTCCCTTGTGGACCGGATTCCCGACCGGCTCGACCTCGAGGACCCGGCCGATTCCCAGCTGCTGTTCGAGCTCGGCCTCACCACGGACCGCCTCACCGAGGCGATGGGTGGCGAGGGCTGAGTCTCCACCCCAGGGTGGAGACCGGAGTTCCATCCGTACGCCGATTCGCCGGGCCGCGAAAGCCGGGATCGTCTGAGGCATGACGAACTACCTGATCAGCCTCGGCATCCTCGCTCTCATGCTCACCACCGCGCTCGGCACCCACGAGTTCACCGGCAAGCGCCTCATCCGGCCCGTCGTCATCGTCCTGGCGGTCGCGGCCTTCTACCTCCACTCGTTCCCGACCGAGGGCAACGACGTGCCATTGGTGCTGGTCGGCCTGGCCGCCGGTGTGGTGCTGGGCATCGTGTCGGGGCTGTTCGTGCGGGTGCACCGGGACACGTCGACCGGCCGGATCCTGACCACCGCCGGCTTCGGCTTCGCGGCGATCTGGATCGCGGTGACCGCCGGGCGCATGCTGTTCATCTACGGCGCCGACCACTGGTTCACGCAGGGCCTCGTCAACTTCTCGCGCACCCACCTCATCACCGGGGCCGACGCCTGGACCGCCGCCTTCGTCGTCCTGTCGCTCGCGATGGTGCTTTCCCGCCTCGTGGTCATGATGATCTCCGCCGCCCGCGTCCGGCAGCCCGAGCTGTCCGGGACAATGGCGCGGTGAACGCACGACGCACCTTCCGGGTGCTGGTCTACGCCAGCGCGGTGGTGATCGCGGTGAACGCGGTCCTGGCCGGTCTCCCCGATGCGGGAGCGGCCCGGGCCGCGTTCCCCGTCGTGGTCGTCGCTGGAATCGCGTTGTGGCTCGCCGGGACGTACTCCAAGCTCACCAATCCTTTGATTCTCGCCGTTTGTTTCACCGGCGCCGGCCTGTGCGGCGCGCTGATGGACCTCCTGCTGCCGTCCGGGCCCGGTTACATCCTCAGCTTCATGGCGGTCGCCGGCATCGGCCTGCGGCTCTCGCGCACGCCCGCGTTCGTCTTCGGCGGTCTGGTGGTGGTCGGCACCGCGCTGGCCGAGGCGTTCAACTCGTCGCAGGGTGTCAGCGCCTTTCTGAACCTGGCCATCGGCGGCTTCTTCCTGTTCCTGGCGTCGGCCTTCGCCCAGGCCAACCGGACGGCCCGGGAGCAGGCCGAGGAGCGCCTGGCCCAGGAGTCGGCGACCCGCGCCGCCCGCGAGGAGGCGGCCCGCCTGGCCGAGCGGGGCCGCATCGCCCGGGAACTGCACGACGTGCTCGCTCACACGCTGGCCGGGCTGGCCGTTCAGCTCGAGGGCGCGCGCCTGCTGGCCACCAGGACGAACGCGGACCCGCGCCTGGTCGACCAGCTCGCCGGCGCGCACGGCATGGCCCGCGACGGCCTCAGCTCGGCCCGCCAGGTCGTCGAAACCCTGCGCGGCGACCGGCTTCCCGGCCCCTCGGCCATCCCCGATCTGGTCGCCCGGCATCCGGGCGCCACCCTGACGGTCACCGGGACGCCGCGGCCTCTCCCGCCCGAGGACGGCCTGGCCCTTTACCGTACGGTCCAGGAGGCGCTCACCAACGCGGCGAAGCACGCCGGCCCGGCCGCCTCGGTCGCTGTCTCGCTGGAGTGGGGCTCGGACGCGGTCGAGCTCGATGTGACCGACACCGGCGGGCCCGGCGCCGAACTGCCGTCGGGCGGCTTCGGCCTGACCGGGCTGGCCGAGCGGGCCGCGCTGGCCGGGGGACACCTGTCCGCCGGGCCGACCGACACGGGCTGGCGCGTGGGCCTGACGATGCCGCTGGGGGAGAAGTGACCGTCACCGTACTGATCGCCGACGACCAGAAGGTGTTGCGCGACGGCCTCGCCATGATGCTCGGCCTGCTCGACGGCATCACCGTGGTGGGCACGGCGCTGGACGGCGCCGACGCGCTGCGCCAGGCCGAGCAGCTCGATCCCGACGTGGTGCTGATGGACCTCAACATGCCGGGCGTCGACGGCGTCGAGGCCACCACCCGCCTCGCGGCGGCCGGGTCACGCGCGCGGGTGGTCGTCCTGACGACGTACGCCGACGACGCCACCGTCTTCCGCGCCCTGCAGGCCGGCGCGCGCGGCTATCTGACGAAGGACGCCGGCGCCGAGGAGATCCAGCAGGCCATCCTGACCGTCGCCGCCGGCGAGGCCCAGCTCGACCCGAGCGTCCAGCGGCGCCTCCTCGAGGCTCTGGCCAACGGAGCGCCGTACGGGGTGGCGCCGGCCCCCGGGGACAGCGGCCTCACGGCCCGCGAGGAGGACGTGCTGCGCGAGATCGCGCTGGGCCACAGCAACAGCGAGATCGCGGCCCGCCTGCACGTCTCCGACGCCACCGTGAAGACCCACGTCAACCACTTGCTGGCCAAGACGGCCTGCCGCGACCGGGCCGCCCTGGTGGCCTACGCCTTCCGCACCGGCCGCGCCCGCTAGGCCCCCAGCTCGGCCCAGAGCGCGGCCGGCACCGGATGACGCCACCACTCCAGGTTCTGCGCGAGCTGCTCCCGGTCGGCCGGCCCCAGCAGCACAGCACCGACCGCCGGATGCCGCGCCGGGAACTGAAGGGCCGCGGCCGCGAGCGGCACCCCGTACGCCCCGCACGTTTCGCTGAGCGATTGTGCGCGTTCGAGCACGACCGGCGACGCCGGTGCATAGTCGTAGCGCGCGCCCGGCCCCGGCGACACCAGCACACCGGTGTTGAACACTCCGCCCGCCATCACCCGCACGCCACGCGCGTGGCACTCCGGCAGAAGCTCCTCGCCGGCGCTCCGGTCGAGCAGAGTCCATCGCCCGGCGACGAGCACCACGTCGATATCGGTCTCCCGGACGAACCGGACCAGGCCGGCCGTCTGGTTCATCCCGACCCCGATGGCCCGTACCACCCCGTCCGCCCGCAGCCGGTGCAGCAGCGGATAGGCCTCCTCCAGCGCCGCGGCCATCCGGTCTTCCGGGTCATGGATGAGCACCGTGTCGAGCGCGTCCACCCCCAGTCGGCCCATGCTCGCCGCGAGTGAACGCTCGACCGCGGCGGCGCTGAAATCCTGCTCCCGTCGCGCGGCCTCGACCACGTACCCCACCTTGGTCGAGATCGTCAGCGATCCCGGCGGGAGCGAGGCCACGGCCCGGCCCAGCCGCCGTTCCGCCGCGCCCCGCCCGTACCAGGGCGACGTGTCGACCCGCGTGATCCCGGCCCGGTGGGCGGCGAGCACCGTCTCAACCGCCTCGTCCTCGTCCGGGATGTCGCCGAGCGCCGCCACCCCGAGCGCGAGCTCAGCGCCCATCGGCGGCCAGCCATGCCTCGTACTCGGCCCGGCTGTTCGACGTCAGCGGGTAGTAGTCGGCCAGCACCGCCCCTTCGTCGATCCGCATGCGGCTGAACACCTCCCAGTTCTCGTGGTCGGCCGCCCGCCGCACCACCTCGGGCGCGCGCCGCCGCGGCACCACCACCGCGCCGTCGTCGTCGGCCACCACCAGGTCGCCGGGCAGGCAGAGCACGCCGCCGACGGCCACCGGCACGTCGTACGCCCACGGGAACAGCTCCGACTGCGACGCGTAGTGCGGCGTCGTTCCCGTGCACCAGATCGGCACGCCGAGCGCCCGCACCCGGGGCGCGTCGCGGATGCGGCCGTCGACCACGATGCCCGCGCCGCCGCGCTTCTTGAAGTAGCGGACCAGCATGTCGCCCAGGCAACCGGTGTACTGGCTGCCGTAGGCCTGGATGACCAGCACGTCACCGGGCTGGATGGTCTCCAGCACTGCCCACAGCGCGGTGGTGCGCTCGACGTACTCCTGGTCGACGCCGCTGGCGACGTCCTCGCGCTGCGGCATGAACTGCAGGGTCACGCCCGGCCCGACCACCCGCTGCCCGGCGTGCAGCGGCCGGGGGCCGGCGACGAAGCTGCGGCTGATGCCCATCTGGTGCAGCTGGGCGCAGGCGGTCGCCGAGCTGACCGGCGCCATCGCCTCGACCAGGTCGTGGCCGGCCCGGGTGAATTCGGGGCCGCGCACCGGCAGCGGCCAGACGCTGCTGAGCTCGGGGTTCGTCATGTCGTGCTCCTGTCGTGCTGGGCGGTGGCGCCGAAGCGGTCGAGGGTGAGCCGCAGACGCGTCTCACTCAGTGGGGGAAGCCGGAGGACGGCCTTGTTCTCGTGCACGGTGGCCGGCCCGGACACCGCGAGGACGGGGTGCTCGCCGTAACCGCCGCCGGTGATGGTCAGCGTGCGGTGAACGTCGCCGAGATTGACCACCTCGACGGTCACGCCGTCGTCGGTGATGGCGGAGACGAGGGCGGCGACGCCCGGCGGAAGGCCCGGGCGGCCGCCGGACGACCAGCGCAGCAGGGCGAGCGGCAGCCCGCCGTTGTAGAGCTGTTGCGGAGCCCCGGCGATGAGCTGGGTGAGCACCTCGGTCACCACCGGGTTGAGGTTCTGCCACCAGTGGATGTCGTCGTCGTCCGGCGGGCCGGGATGCCGCTCCATCGCGGCCAGCCGCTCCCGCACCTGCTCGATCGCCATGGCCAGCGCTTGCGCGGGATAGGACGGGTTGTCCCCGGCCAGATAGCAGTACCAGGGCGGCTCGTGCCCGGCCTCCTCCTTCTCCCGGAATCCGCGCACGGCCCGCCAGTCGTACCCCGACGCGGCGGACAGCTCGTCGAGCCGGTCCCAGTCGCCCGGGCTTCGCCCGGCCCACCACAGCCACATGGGGTACGCCGGAGGCAGCGGCTGGAAGTCGAACCATCCGCCGTCGTCGCGCCGGTACGGCACCAGCAGCAGATCGCGATCGACGTCGGCGCCGAGCCGGTCGTGCCAATGGTCGTAGAAAGCGCAGTCGTCCGGGTCGAGCGGCCCGCGCCGGGCCTGGAGGAGCGCCACCGCGACGGTGTCGCGGGGCATCGCCAGCCGCTCGGCCGACCCGGTGACCAGCGTGTGGTTGAGCGCGGCGACCAGTGCGGGCGCGACCACACTGTAGAGCCCGTGCGGCCAGCTCCAGCCGTAATGCCCGCCGTACCAGCGCCCGTCGTGCAGCTCGCCGACGGCGCCGGACGGCCCGACGTTGTCCGGGACGACCCCGAAGTTGGCGCGCGTTCGCGTCGCCCACGCGCCCGTGTAGTCGCCGATGAAATCCGCGTACCTGTCGTCGTGGTCGTACAGCCAGGCGTTGGCCGCGAGCGACGTGGCGGCCAGGTTGAGCGGCACGTCGCCGACGCCGAGGCGCTGGTTCATCGCGTCCGCCATCCGCTGCGCGTTGCCCGGATCGGCGAGGTCGTCCCAGGCCCGGATGCCGTCGAGGTCCCGTACGGGAAGACCGTACTTGCGCATGCCCTGGTTCGAGGCGGCGTACGGCCGGTCCTCGCCCAGGCCGGGCCGAGGGCCGAGCGCGCCGACGTGCGGCGCCCGCATCATGTGCCGGGCGCCGTCGTAGTTGCCGGTGGGGGAGCCGGGCAGGAACAGGTCGGCGAAGCGCAGTGCCCGCTCCCGGAAGTGGCCGGGGTCGGCCGCGCAGAGGTTGTAGAAGAACAGGAGCGACTCGCCCTGATGGAACCAGTCGTAGCCGTTCTCGTACTCGTCCGTGACCATGCCGCGGGCGGCCAGTTGCGTGGTGACCCCGGTCCAGTGCCGCTTGGACGCGTCGAGCAGATCGTCGGCGCCGCCCAGCGTGTAGAGCGCCGGCCAGTTGAAGAACGGCTCGTAGAAGTCGTCCACGCCGTCGCGGCCCACGGTCCGGCCGTCGTACCGCAGGGAGCCGTCGGGAGCGCAGTAGAGCCCCTCGAAACGCCGCCAGGCGCTGTCCAGCAGATCGAACAGCTCGCGCTGCAGCGTGGCCCACAGTGGAGGGTGGAAGTCGCTCATCCCTTTGTCGCTCCCGCCGTCAGCCCGGACACGATGTTGCGCTGGAGGAAGACGAAGAAGACCAGCACGGGCGCCACCGCCATCAACAGGTTCGGATAGACCACGGTGAAGTCGGTGGAGTAGCGGCCGATCGCCGCGTAGACGCTCGTCGTCACGGTGTGCAGCGACGAGCCCGGTCCGAGGATGATCTGCGGGTTCACGAAGTCGGTCCAGACGCCGATCGTGTGCAGCACCACCGCGGTCGCCACCGCCGGGCGCATCAGCGGCAGGATCACCCGCCAGAACGTCACGATCGGCCCGGCGCCGTCCATCTTCGCGGCCTCGTCCAGCTCGCGGGGCAGGGTCTTGATGTACGCCACGTACAGGAACATCGAGACCGGCAGCGTCAGCGTCGTCTCGTAGAGCAGGAAACCGCCGACGGTGCCCATCAGCCCCAGGTACTTCAGCACGTAGATGACCGGGATCACCAGCACCTGGCTCGGGATGAACAGGCCCAGCAGGAACAACCCCAGCAGGGCGCGGTGCCGGATCCGGGTCCCCCGGGCGATGACGTACGCGGCCGGAGCGCTCACGGCCAGCGACAGCACGTTGACCGCGAGGGCGAAAAGAGCGGTCACGACGTACGCCCGTACAAGTGAGAAGTCCGGGTTGGACAGTGCCGCGTCCAGATGCTCGAACGTGAGCCGCCCGAACGGAATCCCGAACGGGCTCCGCAGGATGTCGTCCTGCCCCTTGAACGCGTTGACCACGAGCAGATAGCCCGGGATCAGCATGACGAGCGCGGCCAGCGTCAGCGCGACCGTTTTGAGAAGCCTCATGAGCTGACCGCCTCCTCGGCGCGCCGGCGCAGCGCGGTCAGTCCCAGCGCGAGCCCGGCGATGACGACCATCAGGGTGATGGCCTGCGCCGCGCCGTACCCCAGATGATTGGAGCGGAAGGACTCGCTCAGAATGAGAAAGGCGAAGGTGTTCGTACGGCCCGCCGGGCCGCCGCCGGTCAGCGCGAGCACGATCTCGTAGACGCGCAGCAGCCCGACCAGCACCAGCACCAGATTGACGGTGACCGAGGGGGCCAGCATGGGCCAGGTCACCGACCGGAAGGTCTGCCACCGTCCGGCGCCGTCGACGCGGGCGGCCTCGTGCAGGCTGGCCGGCACGGTCTGAAGGCCGGCCAGATAGAGCACGACGTTCACGCCGAACTGCGACCACACCACGACCGCGACGATGCTGCCGATCGCCCACGTCGGGTCGGACAGGAACGGTAGCGGGCTGTGCCCGGCGTTGCCGAGCAGGTGGGCGATGGCCCCGTTCGCGCCCAGGATCGCCGACCACAGGAAACCGATGATGATCGGCCCGATGACGTACGGATAGAAGACCACCGCCCGCAGGATCGCGTTGACGCGGCCGGTTCCGTTGAGCAGAAGCGCCAGCCCGAGCCCGGCCGCGTTGCAGGCGACCGTGCCGACGACCGTGACGATCAGCGTGACCACCGCGGCGTGACCGACGTCGGAGTCGTGCAGCAGCCGGGCGTAGTTGTCCCAGCCGACCCCTTGGGGGTTCGGGGTGAGGCCGTCCCAGTCGGTGAAGCTGAGGTACCCGGCGAGCGCGATGGGCACGAGCATGAAGAGCGTGATCATCACGATCGCCGGAGCCAACAGGATCGCGTGCGATCGGTGGTTACTTGGCATTCGAGGTGTACCAGGAGTCGATGGACTTCAGCACGGCGTCCGGCTTCTGGTCGAGGTAAAGCCCCTGCACCAGCTTGTTGAACTCGTCGTTGTACCCGGTGGGGGCGGAGTTGTCGCCCTGCCCGTTGGAGGCGACCACAGTGGAGGGAGCGCCGGAGACGATCGCGGCGACCTCCTTGTTGAGCGGTGAGGCCTCGTAGTCGTACCCCTTGCGGAAGTTGCCCTCGGCCTTCAGTTCCTTGATGACCGCGTCCTTGTCGGTGACGAGGAACTTGAGCAGGTCGAGCGCGGCCGCCTGGTTCTTCGACGACTTGGTGACCGACCACGGGATCGACGGGTTGCCGGCGACCGGCGCCGGGGAGCCGTCGAGCGTGGGCACTCCGAAGACGCCGACGTCGAACGCCTTCTTGGCCTCGTCGGCGGTCGGCACGAACCAGCCGCCCATCACAAAGGTGGCCGACTTGCCGGCCAGGAACTGGTCGATGGCGTCCTGGTACTTCAGGCCCATCGCGTCCTTGGGGGTGAGGCCCTGCTTCACCCAGCCCTGGTAGGTCTCGAGCACCTGCCGCCACGGGCTGCCGGCGAAGCTCGTCTTGTTCTCGTTGCGCTGGGCGAACCAGTCGGGCGCGGTGGTGAGGACGTTGACGTTGCCGAGCATCTGCGCCTGGGCGCCGGTGACCCATTCACCCGAGGTCTGCGTGGGGACGTACCCGGCGCCCTTCAGCTTGACCAGCGCCGCGGTCAGGTCGTCGAGCGACTTGGGAACGGCGGTGATGCCGGCCTTGGCGAAGGCGGCCTTGTTGTAGAAGACGAGCGACTGGACCTGGTTCCCGCTGCCGGCCTGCCACATCGCCCCGCCGACGCGGGACTGCTCGGCGTACGGCGCGTCCTTGACCCACTGCTCCTCGGGCAGGGCGGTGAGCTGGGGGACGGTGTCGCGGCCGAGGCTGCCGGAGACGAGGTCGGGCGGGGATCCGGCGGCCAGCTGCTGTTGCAGGGTGGCGCTGACGTCGGTCGCGGTCGGCGCCTCGATCGCCACCGTGACGCCGGGGTGGGCGTCGGTGTACGGCTTGACCAGGTCCTCGTAGAACTGCTTGGTCAGTACGGGCGTGATGTTGACCAGCAGGCGGAGGTTCGCGGTCGTCTTGTCGCCGGCGTCGCCCGAGTCCTGGAAGCCGCCGGACGAGGAACACGCGGTCAGCAGGAACGCGGTGGTGGCGGCCACCAGCAGTTTTGCTTTCATCATGGCAACCCTTCGTGGGTCTAATCGCTAATCGATTAGCGGTGCAAGCGATCATCATGGGGCTGCGTGACCATGTCAATAGCTTGTTACAAGTGAGTGACTAAGCTTCGACGCCGGTGGCGTGGTTGAGGAAGGCCGCGGCCGCTCGCGCGCGGTTGCCGTCGGCCAGCACCTCGACCAGGCGCTGGTGGGACTCGGCCATCTCGGTCCAGTCGCCGGGGAAGCCGGGATCGCCCACTATGCGCAGGCCCAGCAGGCTCGGCTCCATCACGGCCCAGAGCCGCGGGAGATAGCTGTTGCCGCTCAGCTCGACCACCGAGCGGTGGAAACCCATGTCGAAGCCGCGGAAGGCGGCCAGATCGCCGCTGACGGCCGCCTCCCGCATGCCGTCGACCATTTCCTCGAGGTGGGCCCGGGCGGCCGTGTCGAAATGCAGCACGGCCTGGCGGGCGGCCGCCTCCTCGAGCAGCCCCCGCACCTCCCGGGCCTCGCCGGCCTCACCCTCCGAGATCTCCCGCACGTAACTGCCCCGGCGCGGCAGCGAGATCACCAGGCCCTCGTGCACCAGACGCTTGACCGCCTCGCGCACCGGCGCCTGACTGACGCCGAGCTGGCGGGCGAGCTCGGACTCGACGATGCGGGCGCCCGGCGGCAGCGTGCCCTCCAGGATCGACTTGCGCACGAGGTCGTACGCCTGGTCGGAGAGCAGCGTGCGAGAAAGGGTGCTGGTGTTCTCGAAGGGTGATGGCATGGCGCTCCTTTGACTATCGCTTAACGATAGCCGGATCGGTGAACGCGAAATAGTCCACGTTCGCGACGCCCGGCGACCCTCCCAGCGCGACCAGATAGACAGTGTGCACGCCCGAGGTGGGCGTGATGGGCACGGCCTGGTCGATGTAGTCGTCGAAACCGTCGCTGGGCCGCACGGTCAGCCGCCCGATCGCCGGCCCGTCCTGCGCGTCCAGGCGGATCTCGAACGTGCGCCCCGCGTACTGACGATCGGAGCCGATGCTCCCGGTGAACAGGGTGCGCCCGGCGCCGAAGTCCACGCGGTCGTAGCGGGCCCAGTCGCCGCCGTCGAAACCGCCCATGACCTGACCGGTCCCGGCGGCGTGCCGCCCGACCCCCCTGTCGGCCGCGTAGCGCTCGGCCTGCACCAGCGTCGTGCTCACGGACGCGCCGCCACGCCACTGGGCCGCGCCGAACTGATAGGCCCCCGCGCTCGGGCGCGCGTCCCGATGGCCGTCGGTGGCCGGCTTGCGGGTCACCGCCGCGCCCCGGGCCGGCGATTCGGCGCGCAGCGTGTAGTCCTGGGTGCGCGGCTCGGTGAAGAGCGGATCCACGGCGTACGGAATGTTGTTGCGCAGCACCGCTCCCGGCTTCTCGTCGACGTCGCCGATGTTGTTGGCGATCTCGGTGTCCGGATATTCGGGACCGTTCAGGCTGACCGCCTTGCGATCGGTGCCGGAGGTGTTGTTCCAGATCCGGTTGCCGGGCGCGGGCTTGTCCCCGTTGAGCAGCACCACGCCGTAACTGGTGCCGTTGAAGGCCACGTTGTCGTACGCGGTGGCGTTGAACGCGTTGTTGTCCAGGTAGATGCCCGGCGCCGGCGCCTGCGCGGCCAGCGGGGCCGGGTCGTGCAGCAGGTTGTGGTGGAACTCGGTGCCCGCGAGATCGATGTTGCAGCACACGTAGATGGCGCCGCCGTCGTTGACCAGGTTGTTGTAGCCGCTGACGTCGTTGTACGCGATCTCGTTGTCCCGGGCCGAGGCGCCGGCGACCTTGTCGTCGATGTTGATGCCACTGCGGCCGGTGGTCCGCACCGTGTTGCCGACGACCCGGTGGCGGTCGCCGATCACGTTGACGCCGGCCGCGTAGCTGCCCATGTAGTCGGCGTTGGTGATGGTCGTGTTGGTGACCGTGTTGCCGCTGCCGGTGAGCACGACGCCGTTGCCGGCGCTCCAGTCGACGACGCTGTCGCGCACCACGTTGCCCGTGCCGCCGATCTGGAGCCCCGACGTCGTCTCGCCCGCGGTGAGCAATCCGCACGCATCGGGGTTGCGCACCATGTTCGGATCCACCGTCAAATCGTCATAGGCGGACACGAAACGAGCAGTCATACGCTCAATGACGTTGTTTTTCGAGACCTCGGTCGTACGGAGGGTGGAGGCGCGCAGTCCGACACCGGTGACCGTGACCTTCTGCCGGCCGGCGAGGTCGATGCCCAGCTCCCGTCGCTTGAGCTCGACGGTGTGCCCCGAGGGATCGTCACCGTCACGCGTCCACAGATAGAGCCGGTGCGTGCCCTCGTCGTAGAACCACTGGCCGGCGTGCCCGAGCAGGCGGAGCTTGCCGCTGAGGGCGTAGCTGGTCCGCTGGTTGGGGTTGAGGCTGATACAGCTGGGCAGGCCGGCCGCGGTGACCTGGCCCGGCTGCGACGCGGTGACCGTGCCGGTCTCGCTGACGAACCAGTTGCGGGCCAGCAGGCGGGCGCCGGTCCAATAACCGGCGGGCTGGTCCAGGGCGGGATCGTCGATGCTGGTGTATGTCCCGGAGCGCGCCGACGCCATCAAGGGGCGCATGGGGTTGTCACCCTGATAGGGCCATTGGGCCTGCGGGGCCATGGCGCCGTCGACGAAGACCTGGGTGCCCGGCCCGGCGGGCACGTCGGCCCGGTATATCCGGCCGTCGCGCACACCCTGGGCGAAGGGCGAGCCGCCGAGGAACCGGTCGTCGCGGGCCAGGGTCTCGAGGTCGTCGCCGCTGACCCGTTGCCAGCCGGTGACGGGGTCGGTGCCGTCCACGACGACCTGCGCGTTCTTGGCCGCCGCGAAGGTGACGCCGTCTCGTGGGGGAGCGACCGTCTCGCGGTACGTGCCGGCCGCGACGAGGCAGGTGTCGCCCGGTTTCGCGACGTCCGCGCACTTCTGGATGGTGCGGAACGGCGCGGCGGCCGTGCCTTTCGCCGCGTCGTCGCCGGTCGTGGCGACGTGGTGGGTGGTGGTTCGGGGCGTGGCCTGGGCGGCGCTGCCGGCCGTGGCGGTCGCCGTCGCCAACAGGAGGGGAATGACGAAGATCGTTGCTCGGTGGCGCATCACGGATCCAATCGTCTATCGATTATGGATCGGGACGGTAATGCGTGGCGTGCCGATGGTCAATGGATCTTTTCGGCGACCCGGCCCCGGCCGTCGTGCTTGGCGGCGTAGAGGTTGCGGTCGGCGTCGCCGAGCAGTTCCGGCAGCTCCCGGTGGCTGCCGTGGTGCAGCCCGATGCTCACTTCGACGGCCAGGCCGGGCGCCAGCTCGTCCCAGCGATGCCCGCGAACGGCCTCGAGCACGGCCTCGGCCCGCGCCCGGGCGACATCGGGCCGCACGCCGGCCAGGATGACCGCGAACTCGTCACCGCCGAGCCGCGCCGCCAGATCCCCGTGCCGGACAGCGGCACCGAGAATACCGGCGACACGAGCCAGCACGCGATCGCCCACTTCATGACCGAACATGTCATTGACCTGCTTGAACCGGTCAACATCAATCATCATGACGGCGTAGTCCCGCACAGCGGCGTGGGCGTCGGCGTCGCGGCTGCCGGTTTCGGCGTCGCGGCGTTCTGTCAGGTAGGCGTGGAAACCCCGGCGGTTCGCCAAGCCGGTCAGGTCGTCGGTGACGATCTCGCGGCGGAGCTGCTCGTGCTCGCGACGGCGGCGCTCGCCCTTGATGGCCTCGCGCATGTTGGCCATCCGGAGCAGGCGTTCCTTCCAGCGCAGCCACACCAGCTCGCCGGCGAACCGGGCCGCCGCCTCGGGGCAGCGCGGGTCGCGAGCGGCCAGCTGCATGGCGAGCAGCCGGGTGTTCGGGGGAGCGGCGAGCCCGAAACGCTCGGCGAGCCCGCCCGCGGCGACGGCGGCCCGGGCCAGGTCGCCATCACGGGTCGCGCGAATCGCCGTACAGAGGGAGGAGTAAGCGTCGCTCCCGGCCTCCAGCTTTGTGACGCTTTCTGCTCGAGTGTGCGCGTTCGATGCCCTCCCGTGCACGTCGGCGAGCACGCCGAGCAGCCGAAGGTAGCCGTCGTACTGCCGAACCCAGCCGGCCGGCCATCCGGTCGTCTCGGCCCGGCCCGTCACCTGGGCCGCGCGGGCGCTCGCGGCGTCCCAGTCGCCGATCAGCGCCTCGGCGCTGGCCCAGTCGAGGACCAGCTCGACGCGGTTCACCGCCAGCACCACCCGCTGCCGCCGGATCGTGCTCGCCCACAGCGGGTCGTCGGCGAGCACCTCGTCGGTGCGTTCGTACAACTCGAGCGCCAGCTCCCAGAAACCCATCGCGTGGGCCACGGTCGCCACCTCGATGAGCGCCGCCACGCGATGGACCACCGGGCTCCCGCCGGCCTCGTCGAGCAGCCCGACCGCCCGGACGAGCGGCCCGCCCGGCGACTCGTCCAGCCCCACCGACAGCGACGGCCGGGCGTCGGCCCGCCGGGCGGCGGTCACCGCGAGTGCCAGCGCGTGCAGCGCCGGGTCGTCCAGCGCCTGGGCGACGTCGAGCATGGCCCGCACGTGAGGAGCGTCATCACCGCCCGATTCGCGTACGGCGAGTGACCGGGCGAAGTGCAGCAGCACCTGGACGTCCCACCGGTCCGCCCGCCCGATCCGATCCGCCGCGGCGTCGACTTCCCCGGAGCTCAGCTCGCCTTGCGCGGCTTCGATGAGCTCGTAGGCCCGCTCGACCGCGGCGACGTGGTCCGCGCCGATCACAGGTCCCAAGACTACCGACAGTGATCGGTTGCGGAGCGTTCTTCCTGTTTCCTTCCTGATCCGGAAGGCCTCCGTTCGTTCCGCCCCTGAGCCGTCCGTCGAATGACTGCTGAGGTCGGGACTTTCGCCTCTGCGCCCCGTCCCGTACGGCCCGGAGAGTGGGGTCATGGAGAAGATCTCGCTCACCGAGTTGGCGGCGAAGGAGGCGGTGACCGCCCGGGACGCGTCGAGCGGCCGCGGCGCGCACACCGTCTTCGGCAACCACACGACCACCCTGCGGCAGACCGTCATCGCGCTCGCCGCCGGTCAGCTGCTGCACGAGCACAACAGCCCGGGCGACGCGACCCTTCAGGTCCTCAGCGGGCGCGTGCGGCTGGCCGCGGCCCAGGACGCCGCCGACGCCGAGGCGGGCGAGCTGGTCATCATCCCGGACGCGCGGCACAGCCTCGAGGCGCTGGAGGACAGCGTCGTCCTGCTGACCGTGGCCCTCACTCGGGGCGGTGGCCCTTCTTAGCGAGCTGGATGAGCTCGTAGACGTGCCCGCGCAGCTCCGAGAAGCGGGCCGACGAGCGGGTGCCGAGCTGGTCCCGTTCGTCGGGCAGGTCGATCCGCACGTCCTCCAGGACGACGGTCGGGCGGTTGGACAGCACCAGGACCCGCTGCCCCAGGTAGACCGACTCGTCGATGTCGTGCGTCACGAACAGGACGGTGACGCCGAGCTGGAGCCAGAGACGGCGGACCAGGTCCTCGAGGTCGGCGCGGGTCTGCGCGTCCACGGCGGCGAACGGCTCGTCCATGAGCAGGACGCTCGGCTCGTAGGCGACGGCACGGGCGATGGCCACGCGCTGCTGCATGCCGCCGGAGAGCTGCCACGGGTGGGCGTCGGCGCTGTCGGTCAGGCCCACCGCGTCCAGCGCGGCGTCCACCTTCGCCCGGCGGTCGGCCTTGCCGAGGCCCTTCTCGCGCAACGGAAGCTCGACGTTCTTGCGGACCGTCAGCCAGGGAAACAGGCTCCGCCCGTACTCCTGGAAGACCACCGCCATGCCCGGCGGCGGCTGCGTCACCGAGGTCCCGTCCAGCTCGACCCGACCGCCCGAGGATTCGAGCAGGCCGGCGACGCAGCGCAGCAGAGTCGTCTTGCCGGCGCCGGACGGACCGACGATGCAGACCAGCTCTCCCTTGTGGATCTGGAACGTCAGGTCGCGGATCGCCTCGACCTCGCGGCCATGGCCGGTGTACGTCTTGGCCAGGCCGTCGACGTTGAGGATGACGGTCATTTCTCTATGCTCCTCGTTCGGCCTGGCGCAGCCCGCGGTACCAGGCCAGGGTTCGGTGCTCGACCAGACGGAACAGCCCGGACAGGACCACGCCGATCAGGCCGAGCAGGATGATGCCGGTCCACATCTGCGGGATGGCGAAGCCCCGCTGGAACTGCACGATGGCGGCGCCGAGGCCGCGGTTGGCGCCGAACAGCTCGCTGATCACCATGAGGATCACGCCGATCGACAGCGCCTGCCGCGCGCCGGTGGCGATCCGCGGGCTGGCCCCGCGCAGCACCACGTGCCACAGCGTCGCGACCCGGCCGAAACGGTACGAGCGGGCGGTGTCGCGCAGCACCTCGTCAAGTGAGCGCACACCCTCGATGGTGTTGAGCAGGATCGGCCACACGCAGCCGAGCGCGATGGTGATGATTTTCGAGGTCCAGCCGGTGTATCCGGCGAACAGCGCGATGACCGGGATGAGCACCGGCGGCGGCACGGCCCGCAGAAACTCCAGCACCGGTTCGCAGATCTCGCGCAGCGTGCGCGAGGAGCCGATCGCCACGCCGAGCGCGACCCCGGCCACGACCGCGATGAGATAGCCGATCGCGAGCCGGGCCAGGCTGGGCAGGACGTCGTTGACCAGCGGGTCGGCCGTCCACGTCTGCGGGAAGGCCTCGACGATGGTGCGCAGCGGCGGCCAGAAGAAGCTCGTGCTGCCGGCCGAGGCCACCCACCAGACGGCGATGAGGGCGACAGGCAGGGCCAGAGCCAGGAGTACGCGTCTCACAGATCCCTCCGAACCGAGGTGTGCCACCGCAGCGCGCGCTTCTCGACCGTCCGTGCGAGCACGTTGACGAGCACGCCGATGACGCCGACGACCAACACCAGGGCGTACGTCTCGGCGACGGCACCCGAGCTCTGGGCGACCCCGATCGACCGGCCCAGTCCCGGCACGCCGATGATGAGCTCGGCCGTGATCTCCAGAATGAGCGCGACCGATGCCGCGAGGCGGAAGCCTGTCACGACGTACGGCATCGCGGTCGGCCAGATGACGGTCCGCACGATCGCGCGCCGCGAGAAGCGGTACGACCGGGCGGTGTCCCGCACGACCGGGTCGACGTCGGCCACGCCGTACAGCACCTGGACGAGCACCTGCCAGAACGAGGCGTAGACGACCAGCACGAGCGCCGACGGCATCTCGCTGCCGTAGATGAGCACGACCAGCGGGATGAGCGCGACCGACGGGATCGGGCGCAGGAACTCGATGGTCGAGGCGGTCAGCGCCCGCAGCAGCGGAACACTGCCGACCACCACACCGACGGCGATGCCGGCGGCCATGGCGAGCGCGAGGCCGAGCGCCCAGCCGCGCAGGGTCTGCCCGGTGGCGGTCCAGAACGCGCCGGTGGTCAGCTGGTCGCCGAGTGAACGGACCATCGCACTGAACGGCGGCAGGAACCGGCTGTCCACAATGCCCGCTCGGGGGAGGAGCTCGAGCAGGGCGACGGCGGCGGCGAGCCCGGTCAGCCCGAGGATGACCGGCCGGGCGGGCGCCCGGCCGGAGAAGCCGATGACCGTCACGGAAGCAGCGTCCCGAGGTCCGGCTGCTTGGTGATGAGGCCGTCCTTGAGAGCCAGATCCGACAGCACCTGCACGGAATCCTTGTCGACCGCGCTCGGCCACTTCGGCAGCACCAGGCTCTTCTGCACCGCCGGGTCGATCTTCGTGTAGTCGTTGAGGACCGCGCGTGCCTCGTCGCCGTGGCTCGACGCGTATTCGAGCGATTTGGCCATGGCGGCGGTGAACTTCTTGGCCACCTCGGGGTTCTTCTCGATGTACTGCTGCGAGCTGAAGTACATGCCCACCATCAGGTCGGGGTCGGTGCCGGCGTAGTTGGAGACGACCTGGCGGTCGCCCTGGCCGGTGGCGATGGTGAGGAACGGCTCGACCACCTGACCGGCGTCGACGTCGCCCTTGGCCACGGCGGCGGCGATGTCGGGGAAGCCGAGCTCCACGTACTTGATGGTCGACGGGTCGCCGCCGGCATCCCGTACGACCTTGTTGATGGTCGTGGTGTTGATGTTCTTCAGGGTGTTGACGGCGATCCGCTTGCCGGCGAGGTCGGCCGCGGTCTTGATCGGGCTGTCGTTCTTGACGATGACGGCGCCGAAGTCCTTGCCGGTCTCGCCGGTGGAGGCGACGCCGGCCGAGACCACCTTGAGGGGCAGGCCCTGCGAGGAGGCGAGCAGCAGCGAGGTGGTGTTGCTGAAGCCGAACTGGAACTGGCCGCTGACGACGCCCGGGACGATGGCGGCGCCGCCCTGCGCGGTCTCGAGCGTGACGTCCAGGCCCTCGGCCTTGAAGAAGCCCTGTTTGACGCCGAGGTAGATGGGCGCGACGTCGACGATGGGGATGACGCCGACCTTGAGGGCGGTGGTGCCGTCGGATGACGTGGCGGCGTCCCCGCCGTCGCCACCGCACGCGGCGGTCGCGAACAGGGCGGAGGCGATGACTATGGCGAATGAACGGCGGAGCATGAAGTCCTCCAAGAAGCCGACGAAGCGGGCCGACGCCGCGGACGTTACCCATATTGTCAACAATTTGGAAGACAATCTTGACTACGTTCTTCACGAGCCGTAGACATGGCTGCAACGAAGGAGGCATGAGTGGCATCGCATTACGTCGTCCGGAACGTGAGCCGGGCCGAACCGGGAACCATCGAGGCCCTGCGCGACGCGGGGGTGGCCACCGTGCACGAGGCGGCGGGCCGCATCGGCCTGCTCGGCCCGGCGATTCAGGCCCGGCAGCAGGGATCCGCGATCGCCGGCTCGGCCATCACCGTCTCCTGCCATCCCGGCGACAACCTGATGATCCACGCGGCCGTCGAGGTCTGCCGCCCCGGCGACATCCTGGTCGTCACCACGACCTCACCGTCGACCGACGGCATGTTCGGCGACCTGCTGGCCACATCATTGATGGCGCGCGGCGTCGCCGGTCTGGTCATTGACGCGGGTGTACGGGATATTGCCACGTTGCGTGAGATCGGCTTCCCGGTCTGGTCGCGAGCCATCCACGCCCAGGGCACCGTGAAGGCCAGCCCCGGCTCGGTGAACATCCCGGTGGTCGCCGCCGGTCAGATGGTCCACCCCGGCGACATCATCGTGGCCGACGACGACGGCGTGCTGGCGTTGCCGATCGCCGACAGCCCCGCCGCCGTCGAGGCCACCCGTAAGCGCCTGGCCAACGAGGAGGCCAAGCGCAAGACCCTGGCCGAGGGAACGCTGGGCGTGGACCTCTACAACCTGCGCCCTTTGCTGGCCGACCTCGGCGTCGAGTATGTGGACGACCTCCCGTGACCGCCGACGGCATCCGGTGCATGCAGATGCGCGGCGGCAGCTCCAAGGGCGCCTACTTCCTGGCGTCGGACCTGCCGGCTGATCCCTCCGAGCGCGACGATCTCCTCCTGCGCATCATGGGCTCGCCCGATGAGCGGCAGATCGACGGGATCGGCGGCGGACATCCGCTCACGAGCAAGGTCGCCGTGGTCGAGCCCTCCCGGTCGCCGGACGCCGACGTGGACTACCTCTTCCTGCAGGTGGTGCCGGGCAAGGCGATCGTCACGGACGCACAGACGTGCGGGAACCTGCTCGCCGGCGTCGGCCCCTTCGCGATCGAGCGCGGGCTGGTCGCCCCGGCCGGTGAGACCACGACCGTGCGGATCCGCATCATGAACCCCACAGTCAGTCTCGCCGAGGCCACAGTGCGCACGCCCGCCGGCAAAGTCGAGTACGACGGCGACACCGTCATGGCCGGGACGCCGTTCCCCGCCGCCCCGATCGACCTCGCCTTCCCCGGCGGCGACGCCCCGCTCTTCCCCACCGGAGGCCTGATCAACGTCTTCGCCGGGGTCGAGGCCACCGCGGTCGACGCCGGCATGCCGGTAGTGCTCGTGCGCGCGGCGGATCTCGGCATCGCCGGCGACGAACCGCCGGAGAAGCTCGAAGCCGACGACGCCCTGCGGGCCAAGGTCGAGGCGATCCGCCTGGAGGCGGGCACCGCGATGGGGCTCGGCGACGTCCGCGACACGACCGTCCCCAAGATCAGCATCATCTCGCCGCCGCGAAGTGACGGAACTGTTCATACGCGCACGTTCATCCCTCATCGCGTGCACGCGGCGATCGGTGTCCTCGGCGCGGTGTCGGTCGCCGCCGCCCTGCGCGCGCGGGGCGAGGCGAGCGACCGCCTGGTGCGCGTCGAGCACCCCAGCGGCTTCTTCGACGCGTACGTCGACCTCGAAGGTGAAGGGCCGCGGGCCCGCCTGGTGCGCAGCAGCGTGGTGCGCACCGCGCGCAAGTTGTCCGACGGCCTTGTCTGGCCGCGCAGCGGAAGAGCAATCGGATGAGCGGCCCGGCCGCGAGCGGAAAGGCAAACGGATGAGCGTCACGCACGACCCGGACCGGCGGCGGGACATCGCGCATGTCGGGCCGATCGAGCTTCGGACGGCGGTGCTGGAGGAGTCGCGGGACTTCTTCGTCGACGTCATGGGCCTGCGGGAGGTGCATCGCGACGCCGATTCCGTCTATCTGCACACCTGGGACGACTACCAATCCTGGACTGTCCGGCTCGTTCGCAACGCCCATGCCGGCATCGGGCGCACCTATCTCCGGGCCGCCGGTCCACAGGCCCTGGAGCGCCTCCGCGCCGAGGTCAAAGCCGATAAATCGACCAGCGACGTCCCGGGCCTGGGCGAGGTCTTCCTGTTCGACGACCCCGACGGCCACGAGATGGGCCTCTACTGGGACGTCGACTGGTACGAGGCTGATCGATCGGACAGACCCGCGCTCAAGAACCAGGCCGCGAAGTACCCCGGCCGGGGCGCCAATCTCCGCCGGCTCGACCACGTCAACTACTTGACCGCGAACGTGCGGGAAACGAGCACGTTTTTGAGCGAAACGCTCGGCGCGCGCTGCACAGAGCAGATCGTCAAGGACAGCGGCGAACCGCAGGCCATCTGGTACTCGCTCGGCAACAAGACGTACGACCTGGTCTACACCGAGGACTGGACCGGCAGCAGCGGCCGCCTGCACCACGTCGCCTTCGCCACCGACACGCGCGAGGAGATCCTGCGCGCCGCCGACGTCTGCCTCGACGCCGGCGTGCACATCGAGACCGGCCCCCACAAACACGCCATCCAGCAGACCTTCTTCCTGTACGTCTGGGAGCCCGGCGGCAACCGCATCGAGATCTGCAACGCCGGCGCCCGCCTGATCCTCGCCCCCGACTGGCGCACGATCAGCTGGACCCGCGAGGAACGCGCCAAGGGCCAGGCCTGGGGCCTCAAGACCATCGACACCTTCCACACCCACGGCACCCCGGTCGTGCCCGTAGAGGAGGCCGGCGCGTGATCATCGACTGTCACGGCCACTACACCACCGCCCCGGCCGCGCACACTGCCTGGCGCGAAGAACAACAGGCGGCGTACAAGACCAGCAACCCCGCGCCGGCGTACCCCCGCATCTCCGACGACGAGATCCGGGAATCCGTTGAGGGCAGCCAGATCCGCCTCATGGACGAGCGCGGCGTCGACCTGACCGTCTTCTCCCCGCGCGCCTCGGCCATGGGCCACCACTTCGGCGACGAAGGCGTCAGCCAGGCCTGGACCACCGCCTGCAACGACCTCATCGCCCGCGTCACCACCCTCTACCCGGAGCGGTTCGTCGGCGTCGGCCAGCTTCCGCAGTCGCCCGGCGTCCCGATCGCCCATTCGGTCGCCGAGTTGCGAAGGTGCGTCAACGACCTAGGCTTCGTCGGCTGCAACCTCAACCCCGATCCGAGCGGCGGCCACTGGACGTCCGCCCCGCTCACCGACGAGTCGTGGTACCCGCTCTACGAGGCGATGGCCGAGCTCGAAGTGCCCGCCATGGTGCACGTGTCGGCGGTGACGAACACCAACTTCCACGCCACCGGATCGCACTACCTGAACGCCGACACCACCGCGTTCATGCAGTTCCTGCAATCGGACCTGTTCCAGCGCTTCCCCGGCCTGCGGTTCATCATTCCGCACGGCGGGGGAGCGGTGCCGTATCACTGGGGACGCTTCCGCGGCCTGGCCGACATGCTCGGCCGCCCGCCGCTCGGCGAGACCGTCATGGGCAACGTCTTCTTCGATACGTGCGTCTACCACCAGCCCGGCATCGACCTCCTCTTCAAGGTGATCGGTGTTGACAACATCCTCTTCGGATCGGAGATGGTGGGTGCTGTGCGCGGCATCGACCCCGAGACCGGACAGTACTTCGACGACACGCGTCGCTACGTGGACGCGCTCGGCCTTTCCGACGAGGACCGCTTCAAGGTTTACGAAGGCAACGCCCACCGCGTCTTCCCGCGGCTGTCCCAGAAAGAGGCTCTTTCCCGCACAGAGTAGGTGACGCCCATGCGCCGTCCGTCCTCCCTCCTGCTGGCCATCGTCCTCGTGGCCGCCTCCGCGTTCGCCGCCGCCGATCCCCCCACGCGAGGGCTCGCCAATTTGGCGCCCCTCAAACCGAAGATCAATTGCTCGGATGTACGCGACGTCGACCTGAGCCGAGCCACCGACGCTCCGGTCACCATCACCTCCGCCACCGTCGTCGGCACCAACTGCGAAGTACGGGGCACCATCGCCCCGGCCGACACGATCGTGGCCCGCCTCCCGCTCAACGGCTGGACCCAGCGCTACGTCCAGACCGGCTGCGGCGGCCTCTGCGGTAACGCGAACATCAACTACGGCCAGGCCGCCGGCTGCGAGCCCGTCGTCAACGGCGAGGTCGCCAGCGCCACCACCGACATGGGCCATCAAGGCCTCAACGACGGCTCCTGGGCCGCCAACAATCCCCAAGCACAGATCGATTTCGCCTACCGCGGCGTGCATGTGACCGCGCAGACCGCCAAGGCCCTCATCAAAGCCTTCTACGGCAAGGCGCCCCGCTACTCGTACTTCACCGGCTGCTCCGACGGCGGCCGTGAGGCGCTGATGGAGGCGCAGCGCTATCCCGACGACTTCGACGGTATCGCCGCCGGCGCCCCCGCCAACAACATGGCCGTGCAGAACACCTTCCACCACGCGTGGAACGTGCTGGCCAACAAGAATCCCGACGGCACCTTCATCCTGCTGGCCAACAAGTTGCCGCTCATTCACAGTGCCGTCCTGGCGGCCTGCGACGGCATCGACGGCCTGAAGGACGGCCTCATCGACGACCCGCGCCTCTGCGCCTTCAACCCGTCCACGCTCGTCTGCAAGGCCGGCCAGGACCCGGCCACCTGCCTCACCAAGGCCGAGGCGACGGTCGTCCGGAAACTCCACGACGGCGCCACCGACTCCCACGGCAACCGCCTGGAGCCGTACATCTCCCATGAATGGGGCTCCGAGCTCGAATGGACCTTGTTCGTCCCGGCGGCCCAGGGCCAGACGCCGGCGAGTGAGAACTTCGCCCTGTCCTACCTGCGCTACCTGGCCCAGCCCAACAATCCGCGCCCGTCCTACCAGTTGAGCGACCTCAAGCTCACGGTCGAGTCCTTCTGGAAGACCGTGATGCCGTCAAGCTCGTACATGGCGGCCCTGGACCCTGACCTGAACGCCTTCAAGCGCGGTGGCGGCAAGCTGATCCTGTGGCACGGCTGGAACGACCAGCACATCTCCCCGCAGGGCACACTGATCTATTACGACGCCGTGCGAAGGGCCGTCAACAACGCCGACAGCTTCACCAAGCTCTACCTGTTCCCCGGCATGGCCCACTGCGGCGGCGGCGAGGGCCCGAACAGCTTCGACGTCCTGACCCCGGTCATGACGTGGGTGGAGTCCGGTCATCAGCCCACCCGGATCGTCGCCACCAACGCCGCCCGCACCCGGCCGGTCTTCCCCTACCCGGCCGTGGCCCGCTACGACGGCACCGGAAGCACCGACGACGCCTCGAATTTCGTCTCCTACACCCCGCGCAACCCGGTCCGCACCGACGCCAAGTGGGTGGGCCAGAGCCTCTACTCCTCCCACTACCAGACCTGGCCCCGAGTGAGGAACGGCAAGCTGGAAGTCAGGCCCTGATGTTCTCCAGGTCTTCGAGAAGGCTGGGGTGCTTCGGCTCCCAGCCGAGGGCCTCGCGGGTGTGAGCGCTCGACGCCGGCTGGTCCATCGCGAAGATGGGGCCGAACGGGCCGAAGGTGTCCTCCGGGACCGATCCGACCGGCAGGCCCAGCCGGCGGCCGACGACGGCGGCGATGTCGCGGACGGCATCGCCCTCGTCGGCGACCGCGTGCCACGCGGTTCCGGCCGGGGCCGACTCCAGTGCCAGCCGGAACAGGACCGCGGCGTCGAGGGCGTGCACCGCCGGCCAGCGCTGGGCGCCGTCGCCCGGGTAGCCGGCGGTTCCCGTGCGGCGGGCGGCGGCGGTCAGCAGGCCGGCGAAGCCGCCCTCGCCGTTGTGGTGAACGGTGCGCGGCATGCGTACGGACGTGGTCCTGACGCCCTGTGAAGCCAGAGCCAGCAACGCGTTGACCGAACGGCCGCGGGCGCCCACCGGGCCGTCGGTGGGAACCGGGTCGGCCTCGGTCGAGGCGCGGCCCGGCACCCACGGCGTGCCCGAGACGGTGACCAGCGGGCGGCCGCTGCCGATCAGCGCCGAACCCAGGGTGGTCATGGCGGCGCTCTCCTCGGCGATCGAGGCGGTGAGGGCCTCCGGCGTGCCGTAGTCGCGCCCGAAGGCGAGGCTGATGACGCCGTCGGCCCGCGACGCGCCCGTGCGCAGGACGTCGAGGTCGGCCAGGTCGCCGCGCAGCACCTCGGTCCCGGCGGCCCTCAGGATCCGTTCCGAGCTGTCCGAGCGGGCCAGTGCGAGGACGGTGTGGCCGTGGCCGAGCAGTTCGGCGACGACGGCCGAGCCGATGGTGCCGGTGCCGCCGGTGATGAAGACGAGCATGGGGTGCTCCTTGACGAGTGATGGGACATCTGTCCCATCACCGTAGCGCGCGATGGGACCATTGTCCCATCGCCTATGATGGCCGTCATGGCCCGATGGCAACCGGAGACAACCCAACGGCTGGTCGTCGCGGCCGTCGATCTGTTCACCGAGCAGGGATACGACGACACCACCGTGGCCCAGATCGCCGAGCGGGCGGGAGTCACGAAGAGTACGTTTTTCCGCCATTTCTCCGACAAGCGCGAGTTGCTGGTCGCCGGCCAGGAGACACTGTCGACGCTGTTGGCCGAGGGCATCGCCGACGCCCCGTCCGAGGCCGGCCCGCTCGACGCGGTCGCCGCCGGCCTTCAGCGCGCCTCCAGCGCCATGGGCCCGGCCAACCGCGAGCTGGGCCCCCGCCTGAAGGCGGCCGTGGCCGCCAGCACCGAGCTCCAGGAGCGCGACGCCCTCAAGAGCGTGGGCCTCGCCGCCGCCATGGCCGGCGCCCTGATCGCCCGTCGCGTGCCGGAACCGGTGGCTCAGGTCGCCGCCGAGCTGGGAGTGCTGGCTTTCAAGCGCGGCTACGCCCGGTGGTCCGAGGGCGACCGGGACGACGGCCAGGGACTGGCGCCGTACGCCCTGACCGCCCTGACCGAACTGCGTGCCGCCACCGCGCTGATCTGATGCGCTGGTACCGCGGCGACTGCCATGTCCACTCCGAGCGGTCCCATGCCGGCGAGCTGACACCCGGCCAGCTCGTGGCGGCGGCTCGCCGGGCCGGGCTCGACTTCATCGCTGTCACCGAGCACAACACCTCGGAGACCCATGAGCACTTCACGGCGTACGGCGGGAAAGACCTGCTCGTGGTCCTCGGCCAAGAGGTGGTGACCGAGCACGGGCATTGGCTCGCTCTCGGGCTCGGCCCGGGCCAGGACGTCGAGGGCGTCGACCAGGTCCATCGCGATGGCGGTTTGTGCGCGATCGCGCATCCGCACGCACCCTATCCGTCGGGCACCTTCCGCCTTCCGTTCGACGGCTTCGACGCGGTCGAGGTGTGGAACGGCCAGTGGACCTCGGACCTGCCCTGGAACGCCGACAACGAGACGGCGCTGGCCCAGTGGGCGAGCGATCTCGGCCGCGGCCGGTGGCTACCCGCGATCGGCAACAGCGACGTTCATCTGAAGGACCAGATCGGCACACCACAGACGGTCGTACGGGCTGAGGAGCTCACTTCGAGCGCGGTGCTCGCCGCCGCTCGCGAGGGACACAGCTGGATCGCCGAGTCGGCCGGGGTCGAGCTGTCCTTCACCGCCATCGCCGGCGATCGCCGTGCCGAGGTGGGCGAGCGGCTGCGGTCCGGCGGCCGGCCGGTCACGGTGACCGTGAAGGTCGGCGGCGTGCCGGGCGGCGTGATCACCCTTCATACCGATCGCGGGGAGGTGAGCCGTTCGGCGTCCCACGAGACGACCTGGACCGGCGAGCCGGCGTTCGTACGTGCCGAGGTGCGCCATCCCGGCGGGCGGATGGCGGCGCTCACCAATCCGATCGTCGTCACCTGAGGCCGCACCGAGGCGCGCCCTCAGGGCAGGAAATACTCCGACATCAGGTCGGTGACGAAATCCGGCTGCTTGACGTCCGGCTGGGTGAACTCCCTCATCGCCGGCTTCAGGTCGACGACCGGCGTGCCGGTGACCGCGTCGAGGCCCACCACGGTCAGTTCCCGGCCGCGGACGGCCTCGACGGCGCATGTGGTCACGCCGATCCGGTTGGGGCGGCGCGGTCCCCGGCTCGCGAAGATCCCGACCGGTGGAAGGTCGGCCCGGCCGCGGTACGGGCGCGCCTCGCGGTAGTCGTCGAGCTCCTCCAGCTGATCGAAGACGAAGAGCACCTCCACGTGCGAGAAAAGCTCGAGCCCTTGGAGGCACGCGTCGCCGAACCGCTCATCGACGACAATCGTGCTGCGGACCGCGCCCCAATGATCGGAGTTCTGAACGTCTGTGCGCTCATTGCGGACCGTGCCGATCGGGGTGACCTCGAAGCTGACCATGCCCAGAGGCTACCGGCGCCCGCCGAAGGTCCAGGGATGAATCTCGATCCGGTCGTAGTCCCCGGTCGCGGCGAACAGCTCCCGGATCGCCGCGGGATCGCCGAACTCGCCGATCACGGCCGCGCCCTCCCAGTCCTCCGTGTCTTCGGAGAGCAGTCGGCCGTACGCGATGAGCTGTTCCGGGTCCAGTTCAGGCTCGCGGCCCGGCCAGTCCCTCAGCGGCCGGGCGTGCGCAAGGATGAGATGGCGCGCACGCGCCTGGTCGCGGCCCGGGAAGTCCCACATCGTCCGCCCCAGCAGATCGACGTACCGCCGGACGATCACGCCCCGGTAGACCCCGGCCAGATAGTTGGGCTCCTCGAACGCGAAGATCCGCGCCGCCGGGACGTCGGGCAGATCGACGATGTGGACGCTGCCGGTGGCCGCTTCGAGGTCGTCGGTGAGCGTCGGCCCTCGCGCGATCATCCCGTCGGCATACCGGTCCATGAACGCCCAGTGCTCCTCGACGAGCCGCTGCCGGAGCTCCCCGGCGCCGTCCCGGTCCCGGCAGTAGAAGAAGAAGTCCACCCGGGGAGCCTCGCACGGTCAGCGGAAGGCGTCGATGTGGCGCGCGGCCCAGGCGGCGAACGGGCGTGGTGACCGGCCCAGAACCTCGGCGACGTCCGGGCTGATCCGCTGCTCCCTTTCCGCCGGCGAACCGAGGATGGCCAGGGTGCCCTCGACCACCGGCGGCGGCATGAAGCGCAGCATCTGCTCGCGGGCCTCGTCAGGCGTCTGTTCCACGAACGTGATGGGCTCACCGAGCGCGGCCGCGAGATCGGCGGCCCGGCCCCGCGGAGTGCTCAGCTCGGGACCGGTCAGTTCCAGGACGCGGCCGTCGTACGAGCCGTCGCGCAGGACCTCGGCCGCCACCTCGGCGATGTCGCCGGGATCGACCACCGGCAGGCCGACATCGCCGAACGGCGCCGCCACCGACCGCCCGTCCCGGATCGGCTCGGCCCAGGCGAAGGCGTTGGAGGCGAAGCCGCCCGGGCGCAGGATCGTCCAGCCGAGCCCCGACCGGCGCACGAGATCCTCGATGACGCGCAACGGCGTGTGCGAGGACCGGGTCTGTACCGCCTGCGAAGACTGCAACACGATGCGCTTCACGCCGGCGTCCACGACCACCCGCAGGATCGCGGGCATGTCAAGATGCGCCCCAGCCCCCTCCACGAGCAGATACAGCGCCTCGGCCCCGGCGAGCGCCGGCCCAGGCTCTCCGGCTGTTCGAGGTCCGCGCGCTGATGGCGGACACCGTACGGGCGCCGTCCCCGCGACACCGCCGTCACCGCGGCCCCCGACTCCGTGAGAATCGACGTCAGCGCCGAACCGACATTTCCTGTTGCTCCTACCACGACAAACATATTTGCGACGCTAATGGCGTCGATATATTGGTTACCTAGAGGAAAGTGACGGAGGGCACGTGGAGCGGACCGCGAATCCCGAGCTGGCGTGCCCGGTCGCGCCGGTCGTCGACATCGTCTTCAGCCGGTGGACCACCCCCATCCTGTGGGCCCTGCACGAGTACGGCCGTCAGCGCTTCACCGAGCTCGAGCGGCTGCTCCCCACCATCACCCCGAAGGTGCTCACGCAGCGCCTCCGCCAGCTCGAACGCGACGGCCTCGTCACGCGCGTCTACCACGCCGAGATGCCGCCCCGAGCGGAATACGAGATCACCGAGCTGGGCGCCAGCCTCGGTCCCCTCTTCGCCCATCTGGCCACCTGGGCCGGCGCCGGCCTCCCCGAGGTGGAACGGGCCCGGCACGCCTTCGACAGCAAAGGAAAATAGCCTTCATCCGTACGGGGTGAGGTGCCCCGGCCGTACGGCAGCAACGCTCGTCACGTCAGAGCCGCGCCGGATCGGTCGGGAGGGCGCCAGCATGAATCGGCGCGATTTCTGGGTCCTCATCGCCTACGCGGTCGTCCTCGGCGTCTTCGGCGCCCTCGCCGGTCTGGTCTTCGTCGGGGCGACCGGCGCCGGTGGCAAGTGGTTCGACGGCACGGATCCGCACTGGTTCGGCGGGCACTGGTGGTGGATCGCGGTCACCGCCGGGGCCGGGGTGGCGGTCGGTTTGCTGCGCCGGTTGACCCGGCTGCCCGAGGATGTTCCCGGGCTGATCGCCGATCTCCGGGCCGAGCATGTCAACCCGCGGCTGGTGCCCGGAATCGTCGCCGTGTCGGCGGTGTCGCTGATCGGAGGAGCCAGCCTCGGGCCGGAGAAGGCCCTGGGCTCCATCGGCGGCGGAGCCGGCGGCTGGTTGTCACGCCGGCGAGGGCTGAGCGACGACAACGCACGACTGAACACGTTGTCCGGCTTCGCCGGCGCCTATGGCGGGCTGTTCTCCAGCACGGTGATCGTGGTGGCGATGATCATGGAGATCGCCCGGCCGGGCGGCGAGCGCTACGTCAGAGCCCTGCTGGGCACGATCGTCGCCTCGAGCGTGTCGTTCGGCGTCTACTTCGTCATCGCCGGATCGGTCTTCCTGGACGCCTACCGGGTGCCCCAGTACGAGTTCAAGGACTGGGTGATGGCCGCCGCCGTGCCGCTGGGCCTGTTCGCAGCCGTGGTGGCGACGCTGATGGGCCTGTTCGTCAAGGCCGCGAAGGCGCTGTTCGGCCGGCTGAGGTTGCCCGCCGTGGCGAGATCCACGCTGGCCGGGATCGTCTTCGGTCTCGTCGGCGTGGCGCTGCCGCTGACCATGTTCACCGGCAGCGATCAGCTCGCGACACTGCTCGGCGAGGCGCCTAGCCTGGGCCTCGCGCTGCTCATCGTCCTGCCGATCGCGAAAATGCTCACCTTCGCGGTGAGCCAGGCCGGCGGGTTCGTGGGCGGGCCCGTCTTCCCGGCCCTCTTCGTCGGTGGAGCCGCCGGGGTCCTGGTCCACGAGGTGATTCCCGGCGTGCCGCTGGGGCTGGCGTTCACCTGCCTGCTCGCCGCCGTTCCCGGCGGGGTCGTCGCCGCCCCGTTCTCGATGGTGCTGCTCGCCGCGTTCATGACCCAGATCGGGGCGCTGCAGACCGCGCCCGTCCTGATCGCCGTCATCACGTCGTTCCTGACGATGAAGGGCGTCGAATACCTCGTTGCGCGCCGCCGGCAGGAAGGAGGTGAGACGTGAACGGGGAGCAATGGTGGCCGTTCGTCGCCAAGATCGTTCTGGGGGTGGCGCTGGGGATTCTGCTGCTCATGTTCCTTCAGGCTCTTTCGGTCTTCCAGTGAAGGGAAGTCATATGACCACAGTGGAAAGCGCCGACGTCTGCGTCCTCGGTGCCGGTCCGGCCGGCCTCTCGGCGGCGCTGCGGGCGGCCCGCCTGGGCGCCCGGACCGTCCTCGTCACCCGGGACACGGTGGGCGGCATGGCCGCCGCCGAGGGCCCGGTCCCCGTGCGCGCGCTCGCGCAGGCGGCCCGGCTGCGCCGCGAAGCGCGGCACCTGCACCGCTACGGCATCGACGTCGGCGATCCTGTCCTGGACTTCCCCCGGCTGCTCGGGCGGGTCCAGGAGGTCGTGGCCGAGGTCGCCGAGCGGTCCATGATGCGCGCCGAGCTCCAGGACGCCGGCGTGATCATCCTCGAGCACGCCGGGACCGCCCGGTTCGCCGATCCGCATACGATCGAGGCCGAGCCCGGCCTCCGCCTGCGCTGCGACAAGGTCATCGTGTGCGCGGGCGGCACCAATCGGGTCCTGCCGGTGCCCGGCGCCGAGCTGGTCGGGTCCCAGCGTGACGCGTGGGCGCTGACCTCGGTCCCGGAGTCGCTGCTGATGATCGGGGCCGGGGCCACGGGCGTACAGGTGGCCTCGGTCTTCGCCGAGCTCGGCACCCGGGTCACCCTTTTCGAGGCCGGTCCGCGGATCCTGGCGACCGAGGACGAGGACGTCTCGCGGGTCATGGCGGCGTCGTTCCGTGCCGCCGGGATCGAGGTGCGCGAGGATTTCGGCCGCATCGAGCGGTTCGAGAAGACACCGGCCGGTGTGCGGATGGTCTTCTCCAAGGGCAGCGCGGAGGCGACTCTCGCCGTCGCCGCGATCGGCTGGCTGGCCGACACCGCGGGCCTGAACCTCGGCGCGGCCGGCGTGGCCACCACCGCTCGCGGTTACGTTCAGGTCGACGGCCACCTGCGGACCAGTGCCGAGCACGTCTACGCGGCCGGCGACATCACCGGCCGGCTGATGCTGGTGCCGCACGCGGTGCAGGACGGCTACCTCGCCGCGACCAACGCGGTGGGCGGCCGCGACGCCCGGCTCAGCCCGCCCGCCAACCCGATCGGCAGTTTCACCGATCCCGAGTACGCCCAGGTCGGCCCGACCGAGGCCCAGGCCCGCCTCGACCGCGACGTGGTGGTCGCGACCGAACGTTTCGCCGACACGGTCCGGCCGATCATCGACGGCCGCCCGGGCGGTTTCTGCAAGCTCATCGTCGACGCCGGCACCCACCAGATCATCGGCTGCCACATCGTCGGCGAGCGCGCTGTCGAGATTGCCCAGGTCGCGGCTGTCGCCGTGGCCGCGCAGATGCCGGTGGAGCAGTTCATCCGGATCCCGCTCTCGTTCCCGACCTACACCAACGTCCTCGGCCGGGCGGCGCTGAACGCCGCTCGTCAGCTCGGCGTATCCGACTTCTGGGATTAGCCAGGAGATCACGCTGGATGTCGAAGTCACACCCGGCGGGTGACTCCGCTCGGGCCGCTGCCAGTTCGTCGACCGTGAAGGCACCCGGGTTCCGCGTGCCAGTCGCGAACAGATGCCGGCCACACTTCGCCGTAGTGCGCTTTCGGCCGCGCCCGCGACCAGCCGGGGCAGTGTGATCTGGTTCAGCTGCCCCGGGCCGGATGTTTGCGGCTCCGCTGGACCGCCGCGCGGCGAAACGCTTCCAGACGCGCTGCTTGTTTGGACACGGCACACCGCAGGAGTAGTGGGTAGGCCGATGCGGTTACGAATGTGGGTGACCATCGCGTGCGCCTGCAGGTGGTCGACACCGCCGAGGGGTCGTATGACCAGCTGAATCGCCCGGAGAAAGTGCCGCTCACTCGAAGGTCGGCCTTGCGTCCGATGGACAACTGACGACTCATCGGCTATTCCTCTACAACGGCGTCGAAAAATCTCGGTCGGATGAGGGAAGGTTGAGTGCCGCGAAGAGGGTGAGATCATCTGGATGGCGCAGTTGCCTGACCGGCCTGCGTCGAAGCAGGCGATGGTACAAAGTTGTGTCTTTGGGATTGCTGTTGCTGTCCATCGCGTCCTTGAGTCTGCTCCTTGTCGACCGTTTCGCGTTTCGATCCGAGATGCCGAGTCGCTTTCCGGATGAACGCGGCGCGGTGAGCCTCGGTGTGCGGGATTTTGAAGTGTTCGCATCGCAGAAGGCGGCGAACCGGCCCTATTTCAACTTCTGCCCGGTTGCGGGCGGACTGTGGAAGGTCCGGTTCAACTGGCAGGTCCGGGTGGGGTCCGACCCCGCCAAGTTCCTCGGGTCATCGCCCACCGTTGTGGTTTCCATCCCCCGGGACGCTTCTGCGATTACGGCGGAGGTAACCGTCGACCAGGTTCCCGGCACGGAAAAGCTCGAGCGAGGTGAACCGCTCACCGCGGTCGAGGAAGATTCCACCGGCGATGGCGCCCGACGGCTGCTTCAGCTTCGGCCGACCGGGTTGGCGTATTCAACGGACGGGCCGTCAGTATCCGACACGGCCTACTTCGGCGTCCATTTCTTGACCAAGTCGCTGGACCGGGGGAGGAACGGCTTGGCCAAGAGATACTTTAAGATTTCGTTGGGGCAAAGGCCTCCCGGCACCCAGCCGATACCGTCGAGCTATCTCCCGGAATATCCCGAGCCGGGATCCATCGAATTCATCTCGTGCTCGTCGGACGACGGCCGTTATGCCGACCTGGACAAAGACTCGCTTCATCCCGCCCCCGACGAATCCCTCGAGCGCGGTAAGCTGATCTGGGGAACCTTCGATGCGTCGCGGTTCTCTGTCTCCGGGACCGTGGGAAGCGGTCCGCTCGCCGATGTCGCGCAAGATGCGGGATGGTTCGCTGCGAACTCTTTTGCGGCGGCCATGGGTGCGGTTTACGGCGCCGGAATCAGTCCTCCGACACCTGGAAACACCGGGCGGGGATCCGTAGCCGCCGCCCCTGGTGGCCCGCCAAGGCAGTCGGATAGCGGAAGCCAGAGCAAGAATGGTCCGCAGGATGACGGCGCGAAGCGCGCAAGGAGCACAAATCGACAAGCACGGCAGAAGCGGCGCCGAAAGAAGTGAACAACGCTCCAGGTGACCCGGTGCTGCGTTTCCCCAGGATTCGGCTGGATGAGCGCCGTCAGGGCTGGACGTCCGGACGGGCGGCCGGCGGCGCCACTATGCCGTAATCGTGGATTTTCCGGTAGATGGTGGCGCGGGACATGCCCAGGGCCGCCGCCGCCTTCACCTTGTTGCCGTTCCAGTCCAGGAGGCTGCGGACTATCGCGTCGCGCTCCATCGCCTCCAGTGGGCTCAGCAGGCGGCGGCTCACCGTGCGGCACTCCGGGGGCAGGTCGGCCGGGAGGATGACGCCGCTGCGGCGGTGCTGGACGATGTTGCGCAGCACCTGCCAGAGCTGTTCCACGTTGCCGGGCCAGCTCGACCGGCTCAGCATCTGCATGGCCTCGGGGGAGCAGATCAGGCGGCCGTCGGGAACCAGTTTGGCCAGGAAGAAGTGGACCAGGGCGGGCACGTCCTCCAGGTGGTAGCGCAGCGGCGGCAACTCGACCGTGGTCGGGAAGAACCGGAGGAGGTCGGCCATCTCGGCGGTGGACTGCTGGAGCGTCACGGCGATCCACAGCGACGCCGGAGCCTGCTCGATCAGGCCGCACAGCGTGCGCAGAACAACCCGGCCGGCCCGGTCGGCGTGCTGGATGACCAGGGTGCCCTCGCCCTCCTGGAGCTCGCGGCGGACGTCGTTGAGCCAGGTGCGGCCGGTCGCGGCGGCGTCGACCACGGCGAAATGCGCGCCGGGCTGGTGGATGGCGCGGACCAGGGCCAGCTTGCCGACGCCCGCTTCGCCCTCCAGGGCCAGCCATTCGCCGGCCGCGTAGGCCGCTCTGACCTGGTGGCATCCGCGCAGCCAGAGGCCGCCGGAGCCGACCAGGTTGGGCAGGAATCGGATGGGGGCGGGCACCGCTGTGGACGTACGCCGCTCGGCTAATTTGACGTGGACGACGCCGCCGCTGAGGCGGCCCTCGCCCGGGACCGGGCGGCAGAACAGCCGCGCTTTTACGCCGCTGGGCAGCTCGACCACCGCCGGCGCCGTCGGGTTGCGGCCGCTCAGCGTCTCGGCCGCCTCGGCCAGCAGGACCGCCTGCTCGGCGAAATCCAGCGCGTGCCGGGCGTTGTCGTTCATCATCACGACGTCGTCGTTCAGGGCGAAGACGATTCCCGCTGTACGCCTGCACGTGCGCAGATACTCCTGAAGAAGCGCCAATTCCCGTACGCCGCTGTCGGCCAGCATGGCCTGCTGGATCTGCCCGGCCGTCGACTTGGCCAGGGCCAGCAGCAACGGATCGGCGTCCCGCCGCCAGCAGGTCAGATCGACCGCCCCGACCGTCTTGCCCGTGATCGGATGGTGGATCGGCACGCCCGCGCAGGCCAGATCTTCCAGGTGTTCCGCGTAGTGCTCGTGACCGAACACGTGCATCGGGCGGCCGCCCTCCAGCGCCGTGCCGATGCCGTTCGTCCCCACGTACTCCTCGGCGTAGCTGAAACCCGGTGACAGGTTGACCTTGTCGAGGTGGGCGTCGAGGTCGCGGCCCGCGTCCAGGCGGGTCAGCACCAGGCCGGTCGGGTCGGTCAGGATGATGCTGACCGGCTGGCCGTCCAGGTGCTCGCGCAGGTGCCGCAGCACGGGCAGCGCGCTGCGGGTCAGCGGGGTGTCCACGTCGGGGTCGCGCTGATAGGGCAGGGCTATGTGGTCGGCGGCCACGTTCCATCGCCGGGACCGCCACCACGAGGCCAGGATCGCGTCCCGTACGCCGTGGGGGTCGATCTCTTCGGTGGTGAGGAACTGTTCTCTCGTCTTGGCCAGTCGTGCCGGGTCGGAGCTGGATGAAGAGGGCATGGGTCCCCCTGTCGGAGGGGAGACGCTCGTTACGTTCACGTTACGCGAGGGGCCCCGGGGACCTGTCTCATGTTGAGACCCCGATTCACCATGAGCGCGATGGACTCGGGTCATGGACGAGACGTTCAACCCGTGGACTGTCGTGAACGTCGTTTTTCACCATCTGGCGGCGCAGGGACTGCATCCGACGCTGGGCGGCGCCGATCCGGGCGCGCCGGCCGCCGAGCTCCTGCGCGCGCTCGGCATCGAACCGGCCGCCGAAGGCGACCGCCAGGTCGCGGAACGGTCCAAGGCCCACCTGGCTGAACTGCGCACCGCGGTCCTGGGAGACCCGCCTGACTCAATGTGAGACCGCCGAGGGCTCCGACCTGTGAAAAAAAGCCTGAGAAGCACGCAGCCAAAGGATGAGGAGTTGACTCATGAGTCGGCAGAGCGTGGCCAAGGCTCATCAGAAGATCCAGGAACTGTCCTGGGAACCGGCGTACCACACGCCGGTCTCGCACTACGGAACCGACTACACGTTCCGCAAGGCACAGAAGAAGGACCCGCTCAAGCAGGTGCTGCGGTCGTACTTCCCGATGCAGGAGGAGAAGGACCACCGGGTCTACGGCGCCTCCGACGGCGCGATCCGCGGCAACATGTTCCGCCAGGTGCAGGAGCGCTGGCTGGAATGGCAGAAGCTGTTCCTCTCGATCATCCCGCTGCCGGAGATCTCGGCCGCGCGGGCCATGCCGCTGCTGTTCCGCAACGTGCCCAACCCGGAACTGCACAACGGCCAGGCCATTCAGATGATCGACGAGGTACGTCACTCGACGATCCAGCAGAACCTCAAGCGCCTGTACATGAACAACTACATCGACCCGGCCGGCTTCAACTCGAGCCTGCGCAACTTCCAGAACGACTACTGCGGCACGATCGGCCGCCAGTTCGCCGAGGGCTTCATCACCGGCGACGCGATCACCGCGGCCAGCATCTACCTGACCATCGTGGCCGAGACGGCGTTCACCAACACGCTGTTCGTGGCCATGCCGGCCGAGGCCGCGGCCAACGGCGACTACCTGCTGCCGACCGTGTTCCACTCGGTGCAGTCGGACGAGTCGCGGCACATCAGCAACGGCTACGCGACCCTGCTCATGGCCCTCGCCGACGAGGGCAACCACCAGCTGCTCGAACGCGATCTGCGGTACGCCTGGTGGAACAACCACCGCGTGGTCGACGCCGCGATCGGCACCTTCATCGAGTACGGCACGAAGGACCGCCGGAAGGACCGCGAGTCGTACGCCGAGATGTGGCGCCGCTGGATCTACGACGACTACTACCGCAGCTATCTCGTGCCGTTGGAGAAGTACGGCCTGGTCATCCCGCACGACCTCATCGAGGAGTCGTGGAACCAGATCTGGAACAAGGGCTACGTGCACGAGGTCGCGCAGTTCTTCGCCACCGGCTGGCTGGCCAACTACTGGCGGATCGACCCGATGACCGACAAGGACTTCGAGTGGTTCGAGTACAAGTACCCGGGCTGGTACGACCGCTATGGCAAGTGGTGGGAGCAGTACAACCGTTTGAGTACGCCCAACGGACACCACCCGATCGTCGCCGAGGACGTGGACTACCAGTACCCGCACCGCTGCTGGACCTGCATGGTGCCCTGCCTGGTCCGTGAGGACATGGTCATGGCCGAGGTCGACGGGCAGTGGCGCACGTACTGCCACGAGGCCTGCCGCTGGACCGACGCCGAGGCGTTCCGCCCGGTCTATCAGGGCCGCAACACCCCGAACATGGGCCAGCTGATCGGTTCCCGCGAGTGGGAGACGCTCTATCACGGCTGGAACTGGGCCGACGTCGTACAGGACATGGGTTTTGTCCGGGACGACGGCAAGACCATGGTCGCGCAGCCGCACCTGAACCTCGACGACCCGAAGAAGATGTGGACCCTCGACCATCTTCGCCGGATGCCGAACCTGCAGAGCCCGAACGTGCTGCTCAACCAGATGACCGACGAGGAACGGGCCGTGTTCCACGCCTCGTACGTCCGGGGTGGGCCGGCCGGACGTTTCGCACGGCCGGAGTAAGCAGCACATGGGCGACAAGCACCGGGTGAGGTTCGAGCCCGTCGGCATCGAGATCGAGGTCGACGAGGAGCAGACCGTGCTGCGCCAGGCGTCCGAGCAGGGGCTGATGCTCATGCACGGGTGCAAGGAGGGCCAGTGCGCCGCCTGCAAGTCGTTCGTGCTCGACGGCGACGACATCGAGCTCGATCGTTACTCCACGTTCGCGCTGCCCGACTACGAGAAGGAGGAGGGCTTCACGCTGCTCTGCCGGGCGCACGTGTACGAGGACGTGACGATCGAGCTGCTCAACTTCGACGAGGAGATGATCCGCTCGGGGCTGCCCATCGTGAACGCGGTGGCCGAGGTCGTGTCGATCGAGAAGGTGACCCACGACCTCCGGCACCTCGTGCTCCGCCTGATCGAGCCGGCCGAGATGACGTTCTTTCCCGGTCAGTACGTCGACATCAAGGTGCCCGGCACTGAGATCACCCGCTCGTTCTCGATGGCGAGCAGCAACGGCCGGCAGCTCGAATTCGTCATCAAGGTCTACCCGGACGGGGTCTTCTCGTCGTTCCTCGACGGACAGCTGCGGACGGGCGACCGGCTGGAGCTGACCGGCCCGTTCGGGGTGTTCACCCTTCGCGACGCCCCCGACCGTGATCTCGTCTTCGTCGGCGGCGGGGCCGGGCTCGCCCCGATCCTCGCGCTGCTGCGGTCGATGGCCGAGCGCGGGATCGATCGCAAAGCAGTGTTCTACTACGGAGCCCGTACGGCCAAAGACCTTTGCTTTGTCGCCGAGATCGAGGCTCTCAAAGAGAAACTGCCCGGCTTCCAGTTCGTGCCCGCCCTCTCCGAGCCCGCCGAGGGCGAGTCGTGGGAGGGCGAGGTCGGCTTCATCACCGACGTGCTCAAACGGTTCGAGGTCGATCTGAGCGGCGCACACGCGTACCTCTGCGGGCCCCCGCCGATGGTCGAGGCGGCCATGCCGTTGCTCGCCTCGCTCGGCACGCCCGAGAAGCACATCTACTACGACAAGTTCACGACCACAGGTGGGGAGGACTGATGACGACCGCGACGGAACGCAGCGTTCCCAAGCCCGTCTTCACCGACGCCGAGGCCGGCGCCAAGGAGTTCCCGGACTCGACCGCGCGCAAGTTCAACTACTACAGCCCGCAGAAGCGCAAGCAGACCCACTACGAGGACGTCACGGTCGAGGTGCAGCCGGATCCGCGGCACTACCTCGCACAGGGCTGGCTGTACGGCTTCGCCGACGGCCGGGGCGGATATCCGCTGGACTGGACCGTGCTGAAGGCCTGGGGCAGCGACCGTCCGGTCCCCGAGCGCGGGCCCGGCTCGGGCGGGCAGGGCTACGAATGGCCGGCGCACGGCTGGCACGAGTTCCGCGACCCCAACGAGGAGTGGGAGCTTTCGCTCTACCGCTACAACGCCAATGTCGTACGCCAGGTCAACGCGAACGTCGAAGCGGCCAAGCAGGCCAAGGCGTTCGAGCAGTGGTCGCCGAACTGGACGCGTTTCGTGGCTTCGCACGTCGGTGCCTGGATGCACGTGGACCACGGCCTGGGCCTCTATCTGTTCGCCAACGCCAACCGGCGCGGCCCGACCAATATGCACAACACCGCGATCGCGGTGAACAGCATGCACCTCATCCGCGCCGCCCAGGACCTCGCGCTCTACCAGCTCACGCTGAGCGAGGAGGTCGAGGGCTTCGACGGCGCCGCCCACCTGGAGGCCTGGAACAGCGATCCGGCCTGGCAGGGCGTGCGTGAGGTGGCCGAGCGGCTGACCGCGATCAGCGACTGGGGTGAGGCGATCTTCGCGGCCAACGTGGTCTTCCAGCCACTGGTCGGCGAGCTGTTCCGCAGCCAGCTGGTCATGCAGGCGGCCCCGCGCAACGGCGACTTCGTCACCCCGACGATCGTCGGCGCCGAGGAGTTCGACTTCTCCGAGCGCGACCTGCGCTACACGAAGGCGCTCTACGAGCTGCTCACCAACGACCGCGAGTTCGCCGAGCACAACAACCGGATCCTCAACGGCTGGCTGGCCAACTGGGCCGGGCTGTGTGTGCCGGCCGCGCGGGCCCTGCAACCGCTGTGGTCGCAGCCGGACGCTAAACCGATTCGTTTCGAGGACGCGTTCGACCGGGTCAAGAGCCGCTTCGCCGGCATCGCCGAGGACCTGGGCCTGGAGATCCCGAAGGAGCTGGAGCGATGACGCAGCAGTTCAAGGTGGCGGAAAGCCCGTTCAAGTCGGACAGCACCCCCTCCAACATGTGCGGCTTCACGCTGATGAACAACCAGATCGGCGTCGTGGTGGCCGAGGTCATGAAGACCAAGCCGGGTGTACGGGTGACGCCGCTGCCCTCGATGATCCGCGTGGACGCCACGAATCGCATGGACGTCGTCTACGACGAGGTCTCCGAGGCGCTGGGGGAGGAGCCGGGCTTCTTCGACATGGCCCAGTTCGAGGAGAGCATGTCCACCCACTACGGCCGCATGATCCACGAGGACGACCGGACGATCATGTTCGCCAACCCCGAGGACGCCGCGGAGTACATCGGATTCGACCTCAAGCCGGGGAGGTAAGCGTGTACGAGAAGGACGGGGAGAAGTACTTCGTCGTCGACAGCCACATGCACTACTGGAGCGCCGGGCCGGACAACTGGGTGCCGGGCGCCGAGAAGTACGCCAAGGGCTGGATCGAGTGCTTCCACGCGTACCAGAGCCTCGCGCCGGAGTCGACGCACTGGCCGATCGAGAAGTTCATGAGCTACACCGAGGACGACCTGATGAAGGACGTCTTCACCGACGGGTACGTCGACGTGGCCGTCTTCCAGCCGACGTATCTGACCGAGTGGTACACCGAGGGCTTCAACACCACCGAGCGCAACGCCGCGCTGGGCGCGAAGCACCCGGGCAAGTTCATCGCCAACACCCGGTTCGACCCGCGGGACGGCGACGACGGGCTGAAGAAGCTGGCCGACAACGTCGACCGCTACGGCAGCATCGGCGTCAAGCTCTACACGGCCGAGTGGAACAACGGCTCGCGCGGCTGGACGCTGAAGGACCCGGCGGCGTACCGCTATCTGGAGAAGGCCCAGGAGCTGGGCATCAAGAACATCCACGTGCACAAGGGCCCGACGATCTGGCCCCTGGACAAGGACGCCTTCGACGTGTCCGATGTGGACCACGCGGCGACCGACTTCCCCGAGCTGAACTTCATCGTCGAGCACGTGGGCCTGCCCCGCATCGAGGACTTCTGCTTCATGGCGACGCAGGAGCCCAACGTGTACGCCGGCCTGTCGGTGGTGATCGGCGGCCTCATGCACGCGCGGCCGCGGTTCTTCGCCAAGGTGATGGGCGAGCTGCTGTTCTGGGTCGGCGAGGACAAGATGACCTTCGGCAGCGACTACGGCATCTGGGAGCCGAAGTGGCAGATCGAGGGCTTCGTCGACTGGGACTACCCGGGTGACGAGTTCTCGGACTACCCGCGGGTGACCACGGCGACGAAGAAGAAGATCCTGGGGCTCAACGCGGCCCGGCTGTACGGGATCGAGGTGCCGGCATCATTGAGGCTCCCCGAGGACGAGCCCGCGTCCCGGGACGCCTCGGTCGGGGTCAGCTCCGAGTCGCCGGCCGCCTCCCTCGGGGGATGACCACCGCCGTGACGGGATCGCGTGTCCTGGCCGCTCTGGCCGAGGTGCGCGATCCCGAGCTGGACGAGCCGATCACCGTGCTGGGCTTCGTGGCCTCCACCTCGCTGGTCGACGGCGCCGCCGAGGTGCACCTGCGACTGCCCACTTACTTCTGCGCGCCGAACTTCGCGTATCTGATGGTGGCGGACGCGTATGACCAGGTTTCCGCGCTGGACGAGGTCCACTTCTGCAAGATCATTTTGGATGATCACTTCGCCTCCGAGGCGATCAACGAAGGGGTCGCGGCCCGGGCCGGGTTCGTGGGCTCCTTCGGTGACGAGGCGGTGGACGAACTGGATCACCTGCGAGCGGACTTCTTGCGCAAATCGGTCCTGGCCGGCACCGACGTGGTATGCCGGCCGCTCGTCGCGGCCGGCGCGACACCATCGGATCTCGCGACGGTGGTGCTCGGGGGCGTGCCGCCGTCTCCGGCGCTGGCCCGGCTGCGGCGGCGCCGGCGCGAGCTCGGCCTGCCCGCCGGTGACGACGCTCCGCTGCTGATCGATCCGCGCACCGGTGAGGCGGTGGACGCCGACGGCGTGCCCCTGCACCTGCGCAAGGCCCGGCTGACCCGGACCAGCTTCGACGCCAACACCAGTATCTGCCGCGGCATGCTGCGGCACCGCTACCCGGCTTCTGCTGAGGAGACCTGATGGCCAAGGAACTTCGATTCGGCGCGGACGCGCGGACCCTGCTGCTCAACGGCGTCGACAAGCTGGCCGAGGCGGTCAAGTCGACGCTCGGGCCCAAGGGCCGCAACGTCATCCTCGAGAAGATCACCGGCTCTCCCGTGGTCACCAACGACGGCGTGACCATCGCCCGCGAGATCCACCTGAAGAACCAGTTCGAGAACATGGGCGCCCAGCTGGTCAAGGAAGCGGCCATCAAGACCAACGACGTCGTGGGCGACGGCACGACGACGGCCACGGTCCTCGCCCAGGCGATCGTGCGGGAAGGCATGGCGGCGATCGGGTCGGGCGCCAACCCGGTACTCGTGAAACGCGGTGTTGACCTGGCGGTTGAGCGTTTGGTGGAGCGTTTGCGCACGGTCGCGCGCGAAGTGAGCACCGAACAGGAGCTCTCCCGCGTGGCCGCGATCTCGGCCAACGACGACGACACGGTCGGCGCGGTGATCGCCAAGGCGCTGCACACGGTCGGCGACGAGGGCATCGTCACGGTCGAGGAATCGCCGGTGAACGGCATGAGCGTCGACTTCGTCGAAGGGTTCGAGTTCGGCAACGGCTACCTGTCGCCGTACATGGTCACCGACCCGGCCCGGCTCACGGCGGTCGTCGACGAGCCGTACCTCCTGCTCAGCAGCGAGAAGATCACCAAGGTCCAGCAGCTCATGCCGCTGCTCGACAAGATCATGCGGGCACCCAGCCCGCTGATCATCATCGCCGAGAACGTCGAGGGCACCGCCCTGTCCATGCTCACCCACAACCACGTCAACGGCGTGTTCACTTGTGTCGCAGTGCGCGCACCCGGCTTCGGCGACCGCCGCCTGCACAAGCTCGAGGACATCGCCGCCATCACCGGCGGCGCCGTGCACAGCCGCCACTCCGGCTTCACCCTCGAGACGATGACGCTCGACCAGCTCGGCCGGGCCGCCCAGGTGCGGATCAACGCCGAGAGCACCGCCATCATCGGCGGTGGCGGCTCCACCGAGGCGGTCGCGTTCCGGCTCACCCAGATGCGGTCCGAGCTGGAACGGGCAACGTTCGGCGCCGACGAGGACGTGCTGACCGAACGGATCGGCGCCCTCTCCGGCAAGGTCGCCCTGATCCGGGTCGGCGCGCCGACGAACACCGAGCTGAAGGAGCTGCAACACCGGGTCGAGGACGCGCTGTCGGCCACCCGGGCCGCGATGGCCGAGGGCATCGTCGCCGGCGGGGGAGCGGCCCTGCTGCACGCCCAGGACGCGGTGGACGGCATGGACCTCAAGGACGACTACGGCATCGGTGTCGAGATCGTACGGCGGGCGCTCACCGAGCCGGCCTTCCTGATCGCCACCAACGCCGGCTATTCCGGCGCCGAGACGGTGGCGCGGATCGCCGAACTGGGCCGCGACGACGGTTTCGAGGCGCTCCAGGGCCGCTACGGCAACATGATCGAGATGGGCGTGGTCGACCCGCTGCGGGTCGTGCGCTCGGCCCTGGAGAACGGCGCGTCGGTGGCCGGCCTGCTGCTCACGACGAACACCCTGGTCGCCGAGGAACAGACGCCGTGGGGCGGCAGTCCCGCCCTGATGACCGAGATCGGCGAGCTCGACGAGGGCCTGCGCCAGCCGTCGCCGGACTCGAGCACGCCGCAGTCGCTGGGCCTCGGACCTTCGGTCGGCTAGCGGAATGGCACCAGTCGCCTCCTCCGACCTGCGGGGGCTGCTGGCGAGAGGCCGGGTCCGCGGCACGATCGCGTTGCTGGGCCCGGCCTTCGTCGCGGCAGTGGCCTATGTGGACCCGGGCAACTTCGCCACGAACTTCACCGCGGGCGCCCAGTTCGGCTACACCCTGATCTGGGTGATCGTCGCCGCCAACCTGACGGCCATGCTCGTGCAGTACCTGTCGGCCAAGGCCGGTGTGGCGACGGGCCGCGACCTGCCCGAGCTGTGCCGGGAACATTTGCCCAAGCCGGTGTCGCGCGGCCTCTGGGTGCAGGCCGAGATCGTGGCCATGGCCACGGACCTGGCCGAGTTCGTGGGCGCGGCCATCGGCCTGTACCTGCTCTTCGGCGTCCCGCTCTTCATGGCCGGCCTGATCACCGCGGTCGTGGCGTTCGCCATCCTGGCCCTGGAACAGCGCGGCTATCGCCGCTTCGAACTGGCGATCGTGGGCTTGCTGGGCATAGTCCTGCTGGGTTTCCTGTACGACCTGCTGGTCGTGGGCGCCTCACCGAGCGGTATCGCCTCAGGCCTGGTCCCACGCCTGGCCGGCGGCGACAGCGTGCTGCTGGTCTGCGGCATCATCGGCGCCACGGTCATGCCCCACGTGGTCTACCTGCATTCGGCTCTGACAAAGTCGAGGGTGGCGTGCAGGGACGACGCCGAACGGGCCGAGCTGCTCCGCTTCCAGCGCCTGGACGTCCTGATCGGCTTGGGCGCGGCCGGCCTGATAAATCTCTCGATGCTGGTAGTGGCCGCCTCGCTCTTCCACGACAACGGCGTCCCGTTCGCCTCCGGCGACGCCATCCAGTCGGCCCACGACGGCTTGGCCACGATGGTCGGCGGCGGCGCGGCCCTGGCTTTCGCCGTGGCCCTGCTGGCCTCAGGCCTGTCGTCGTCAAGCGTGGGAACGTACGCCGGCCAGATCGTCATGCAGGGCTTCATCCGCCGCCGAATCCCACTGTTCATCCGCCGAGCGGTCACGATGGCTCCAGCGCTGCTGGTCCTGGGCCTGGGCCTGCCACCCACGGACAGCCTGGTCATCTCCCAGGTCGTGCTGTCGTTCGGAATCCCCTTCGCCCTGATCCCCCTGCTGCTGCTGACCCGCCGCCGAGACATCATGGGCGTCTTCGTCAACAGGCCCGCGACAAACGCCGCCGCGGCCCTGGCCGCAGCCCTGATAATCGGCCTGAACGTCTTCCTGCTGCTGGAGACGTTCGTCCTCTGACGGCAGACCCACTTCATCATCCGGAAGAGCGGATATTGGACGAGAGTCCCACCTCGAATGCGGCCAGGAAGTTCAGCAACTCAAGCCGTGCGGCGTCGTCGATCGTGCGGTGGTTGAGGAACTTCGACGTGACGCGGCTCGAGCGGTCCTCGACCAAGTCGATCAGATCGGCGACTTGACGCTGGGCCTCGATCACCGCGACCGGCCCCACCTCGCGGCACCACGTCTCGATGAGAGCGCGATCGGTGGATACGGCGTCGATCCCGCAGCACGCACGAACACACTCGACCTCGCAAGAGATGATGCAATCTCTCAGGGGCGACGGTAATTCGAGCGATACGTCCACCACCACCGCCGCTCCTTCCGCCAAGCTCCGCGCCGACCCTACTCGGCCCACGTGTGACGGATCAGGCGGCTATCACGCCGGCCAGGCCCAGCATGGCCATCACCACGCTGCTGAGGAACAACGCTGGGTTGTGGGCGCCCCACCAGCGGATGCGGCTTCGGGCGCAACCCGGTACCTCGTCGATGCGGACCACGCGCAGGGCGACGGCGTTCAGCACGGCGACCAGGATGCCCAGCAGGCCCAGCCGGAGGACCAGGGCGGCCACCTCGCCGAACGTCGTCGCTTCCATACGGCCATCTCACTCGCCGTCCGTGCGGTCCGGTGTCTCACTGTGAGACAGTCAGCGGGCGATGTAGCCGCCGTCGACGAAGAGCTCGGCGCCGGTGATGAACGAGGCGTCGTCGCCGGCCAGGAAGGCGATCGCGGAGGCGATCTCCTCGGGGCGGCCGACGCGGCCCAGCGGGGTCGTGGCGATGTACGGGGCCTTGTCCGTGTCGCCCATCATCGGGGTCTCGATGAAGCCGGGGTGCACGCTGTTGACGCGGATGCCCAGGGGCGCCCACTCCAACGCGATGTTCTTCGTCAGGGTGCGCACGGCGCCCTTGGCCGCGTGGTAGGCCGGCGACGTGCCGAAGCCGCCCGACGCGCCGAAGATGGAGCTGGTGTTGACCACGGCCCCGTGCGACGAGGCCTTGAGCAGCGGGGCGAACGCCTTTGTGCCGAGGAAGACGCTCGTCTGGGTGACCGCGACGACCTTCTCGTAGAGGGCGTACGACGTCTCCTCGAGGGTCTCGGCGTGGCCGAGGCCGGCGTTGTTGACCAGGATGTCGAGGCCGCCGAATTCCTCCTTCACCTTCTGTACGGCTGCGTTCCAGGCCGCCTCGTCGGTCACGTCGAGGTGCAGGAACAGCGCCCGTCCGCCGTTCTTCCCGATCTCGGTCGCCACTTCGGCGCCGGGGCCGTCCTGCACGTCGGCGACGACGACGGCCGCGCCTTCGCTCGCGAGCCGCAGCGCCGTCTGCTTGCCGATGCCGCTCGCGCCGCCGGTCACCAGCGCTGTCCGGCCATCCAGTCGAGCCATGATCGTTTCCCTTCGCTGAGGAGCTGATAAGTAAACGATACGTCTCGTACAGGTTTCAGGATCCTGTGATCTGCGCCTCTGGTGAACAATGGCGGTATGCCCGCTGGAGGAGCCCGCCCTGGAGCCGGTCGCAAGCGCGACCCCGAAGCCCATCGGGCCGTTCTGGTCGCGGCCGAGGAACTGCTGAACGAGATCGGCTACCACCGCGTCACCATGGAGCGGATCGCCGAGCGTTCCGGCGTGGCCAAGATGACCCTCTACCGCTGGTGGCCCAACAAGGCGGCGGTGGTCACGGATGCCGTACGAACCCGCCTCGCCCCGGCGGCCGTGCCCGACACCGGTGACATCGCGGCCGACGCTCTCGCGCAATTGGAGGCGTTACTTCAAACCCTTACGCTGTACGGCGATGCCAGCGTGGTCGCCGGGGCCATGAGCTCCCGGGGTGAGGCCGGTCTGGCCGACCTCCGCGACATCCTGCACCCCTGGTTCGAGGGTCTGGTCGTGATCCTCGACCGCGCGGTGACGACGGGGAAGCTGCCGCGCGACTTCCCCGTCCACCTGACCGCCCAGGCCTGGCTGGGCTACGTCGTCTACCGCGTGGTGTTCCTGCGGGAGGTTGTCGGGGCAGACAACCTCCGGGTGCTCATCAAGCAGTCACTAGGGGCTTGAGCGCCGCGCCGACCGCCGCCACGACGCCGGGGCGGTGGCCGTTGCGGATGAGGTTGACGCAGATGCCGTCGATGCCGGCGTCCAGGACCTTCTCCTGGATCTGCTCGGCGACCTGGGCCGGCAGGCCGACGAAGGCGCGGGCCCGGCGGCCGTCGTCGAGGGTCGCGTCGAGCTCCTTGACCTCCTGATCGGTCTCGCCGACGACGCCGGTGGCCAGGAAGCTGGTGGCCAGGGTGGCCGGGTCGCGGCCGATCTCCTCGCAGCGCTGCCGGAGCACGGCCACCTTGCGGGGCAGGTCGTCCAGGTCGCAGATGATGTTCATGTGATCGGCGAAGCGGGCGGCCAGCCGGAACGTCTTCTGCTCGCCGGCGCCGCCCAGCATGATCGGGACCGTGCGCAGGCGCGGGTTGTTCATGGCGCCGCGGGCCGTGTACCACTTGCCCTCGACCGTCGGCTCCTCGCCGCGCAGCATGGGCGCGATGATGTTCAGCGCCTCCTCGAGACGTTCGAAGCGCTGGCCGAACGTGCCGAACTCGAAGCCGAAGTCCTGGTGCTCCCGTTCGAACCAGCCGGCGCCGATGCCGAGGATGGCCCGGCCCTTGGCGATCACGTCCAGGGTGGTCACGGTCTTCGCCAGCAGGGCCGGGTTCCGGTACGTGTTACCGGTGACCAAGGTCGAGAGCTGCACGGTCGACGTCGAGGCGGCGAGGGCGGCCAGGGTCGTGTAGGCCTCCATCATCGGGTGGTCGGGCGTGTTGATGCCGGGCAGTTGATAGAAGTGGTCCATCACCAGCACGGTGTCGAAGCCGGACGCCTCGGCCTCGCGGGCCTGGGCGGCGACGGTGTCGAAGAGGTTCTCGACGGGCACGCCGGGATAGGTGAAGTTGGGGATCTGATATCCGAGACGGATGGTCACGACGGCTCCCGGAGCGCATGAGATGTAAGAGGGCTCTTACTTGATAATGTAAGAGGCCCCTTACATGGAGGCAACCGTGACGCGCTATCACCACGGCGATCTCCGGGCCGCCCTGGTCGAGGCGAGCTTCGGCGTGCTGGCCGACTGCGGGTTGCAGCGCTTCTCGGTCGCGGCGGTCGCCCGGCGCATCGGCGTGAGCACGGCCGCGCCGTACAGGCACTTCCCGGACCGCGCCCATCTGCTGAGCGCCGTGTCGGCGGCGGCCGCGCGCGACCTGCGTACGGCGATCGAAGCGGCCGCCGAGAAGGCGGGAAGCGACCCGGCCGCGCGAATGGCCTCGGTAGCGGGCGCTTACGTCCGATATGTCGGGCGGACCGGGGCCGGGATGAGCGTGATCTTCGCAAACGAACTCTACGAAGTGAGCGATGATGAGCGCCGCGAACAAACTCGCGCACTAATGTCGACGCTCCTCGACCTGGCAGCTGCAGCGCCGGGGCCCGCGGGGGTGTCGTCGGCCGCAGGCGCGTCTCCGGCTGCGGGGGCGTCTGCGGCGGGCTATCCGGGGGCGGTCCGGCTTCTCGAGGCGACGCTCGCGGTCGCTCATGGCTATGTGTCGCTGTTCGCCGAGGGGTTCTTCGCGCGCGGCGACCTCTCGCTCGACGGCATCGCCGAACGGGCGACCCATGCGGCATTGACACTTCTCGATTGATTCGGTGAGAATGGCGGCTCGGTGGCCGTCGTGGGGGCCAGCGCCTTTTCCTGCTTCGGAGGGCTTCCCCCATGTCCCGACTGTTCGCCGTCGTCGCCGCGGCCGTCCTCGCCGTCGTCCTGATGCCACCGCCGGCATCGGCCGCCGCCAAGTCTGTCTACATCCCCGCCTCGTGGAAGAGCACCGGCGAGGTGCCGTGGAGTCAGGACCGCACGCGAGAGTCCGCCAACTTCATCCTGCTGTGGGGCGAGAAGTCGGGCACGAACCCGGTCAGCGCTCCCTCGCCGTACACGTTCGATCCGGACAACATCCTGTCCCAGCTCGAATCGCTGTACTCGTACTACGTGAACACCATGAAGTTCACGCCCGAGACGGGTGCGCTGGCGACGTACAAAATCGATGTCATCGTCACCCAGACCTGGAACCGCGCCGAGCTCAACGCCTGGGCCACCGGCGGCAGCGCCGACGGCAAGGTCGGTGTCATCAACATCGCGCCGGCCGCCGCCCTGCCCGGTTCGTGGGGCCTGGCCCACGAGCTCGGCCACGTGTTCCAGAACCTCACGTTCCTGGGACGCTCGGGCTACGGCTTCACCGACGCCTCGGCCGGCACGTTCTGGGAGGCGAGCGCCGAATACATGGCCATGCAGGTCTATCCGGACGGCGGCGCCGGCGACCTGACCCGCTTCCTGCGCACCGAGAACCTGGCCTACTCGTCGAGCCGGCATCACTACGGCGCCTGGATGCTCATCCAATATCTGGTCGACCGCAACGGCGGCGTGTCCATTTTCAACCGGCTGTGGAACGAGGCTCGCAGCGGCGAGCATCCGCTCGAGACGTACCGGCGCCTCATGGGTTTCAGTCAGCAGCAGCTCAACGCCGACCTCGCCGGCTACGCCCAGCGCCAGGTGACGTACGACTACACGAACAAGAGCCACTTCCAGCGCTTCGTGGACGGCGTCTACGGCGCGGGCTTCATCAACGCCTACAACGGGGTGCCCGTGGAGGCGGTGGGGAACCACTATGCGATCCCGGCCGCGCTGGCGCCGTCCGACTACGGCTACAACAAGATCAAGCTCGTGCCGTCGGGCTCGGCCGTCCAGCTGCGCTTCAAGGGACACGTCAACGCGGCGGCCGGCTCGGGCTGGAGCTACGGCTTCGTCGCGGTCAAGAACGGCGTGCCCCGCTACGGGCCGGTGTCGACGGCGGCGGACGGCCAGATCTCGTTCGCGCTCCAGGACGGGGAGCGGGAGCTCTACCTGGTGGTGCTCGGGGCGCCGTCGACGGTTCACCACTACGGTTTCCTCGACGGATATACGAAGAACTACCGCTATCCGTACGAGTTCGCCCTGTCCGGCGCCGTGCCTTCCGGTTTCGAGCCCGGCTATACGAAACCGGCCGCCACGGGCGGCGGGCACTGGCACAGCAACGGCGGCGGCTGGGTCGACAACCGGGCCACCGTGGCGCCGACCGCTTACGTGGGGCCGCGCGCGGCCGTCTACGGCTCCAGCACGGTCAGCGGTAACGCCCGCATCGAGGGGCTGGCGTGGGTGAACTCGGGCGCCCGGGTCGGCGGCAACGCGGTGGTGAAGGACAACGCCCTGATCCAGGGCGGCGCCGACCTCTCCGGCTCGGTCGTCGTGGGCGGCGACGCCGAGCTGGCCTCGGCCTGCGGCTCAGGCACGTACCTGCTGTTCGACCCGAACCGTGGCTGCGACGGCCGCGCGGGCGAGACCGACGTCAACCCGTCCTACACGCCGTTCACGGACGCGGAGATGGCTCTGACGGGAACGACGCCGCCGCCCACGACGCCCGCCCCCACCACGCCCGCGCCCGCGGGCTCCTGTTCCGCGCGGCTGGCCGTCACGGGAAGCTGGACGGGCGGCTTCCAGGGTGAGGTCACGGTGACCGCGGGCGCGGCCGGGACAACCGCCTGGACCGTCGGCTGGCCGCTGACCGCCGGCCAGCGCATCCTCCAGTCCTGGGGCGCCACGGTGACGGCCTCCGGCACGACGGTCACCGCCACGAACGCCGCCTGGAACGGCACTCTCGCTCCCGCCGCCGGCACCACCTTCGGTTTCATCGGCGAGGGAACACCCAGCACCCCGGCGCTCTCGTGCTCCGCGAGCTGAGGAGGCGGGGGCGGAGGCTGAGGAGGCGCCCGCAAGTCGACGATCCTCCGCGCCGCTGATGGCGCGTCCGCCGGGTGGCGGGAAAGTTCCGCCGCCCGGCGCTCGAAATCGGGACCGCCGGACCCCAGGATGGTCGAAACATCGCCGTAACAATGGGGGTCCCCATGACGACCGTTCTGCCGCCTCCGCCCTTCGACCCCGAGCTGGCCGCCGCGCTCGACGTGATCCAGCAGCAGTTGCCGTCCGCGCTGACCGCCGAGATGATCCAGCCGATGCGCGAAGGCAGCGTCATGGCCGACCTCAGCGACGAGCAACTGGCCCGCGACGGCGCCTTCACCGTCGACCGCCGCCTGGTGCCCGGCCCCGCCGGCGACCCCGACATCGAGCTGCTCATCCTCACCCCGGCCGGCGCCGGAACCGCGCTCCCCGGCCTCTATCACACCCACGGCGGCGGCATGGTCGTCGGCAACAACCGCTCCGGCGTCGACGCCTTGCAGGACTGGGCCACCGAGGTCCCGGCCGTCATCGTCTCGGTCGAGTATCGCCTCGCCCCCGAACATCCGCACCCGGCCCCGGTCGAGGACTGCTACGCCGGCCTGGCCTGGACCGCCGCCCACGCCGCCGAGCTGGGCATCGACCCCACCCAGATCGTCATCGCCGGCGCCAGCGCGGGCGGCGGCCTGGCCGCCGCCGTGGCCCTCATGGCCCGCGACCGCGGCGGACCCGCCCTGGCCGGCCAGATGCTGCTCTGCCCCATGATCGACGACCGCAACGACACCCCGTCCGCCGTGCAGATGGCCGGGCTGGGCGTGTGGGACCGCACCGCCAACGACACCGGCTGGACGGCGTTGCTGGGCTCCGCCCGCGGCGGCCCCGACGTGTCGCCGTACGCCGCCCCGGCCCGAGCCACCGATCTCTCCGGCCTGCCCCCGGCCTTCATCGACGTGGGCTCGGCCGAGACGTTCCGCGACGAGGACGTCGCCTACGCCGGCCGCATCTGGCAGGCCGGCGGCCGCGCCGAGCTCCACGTCTGGCCCGGCGGCTTCCACGGTTTCGACGGCCTCGCCCCGCAGGCCGCCATCTCCCAGGAGGCCCGGGCCGCCCGCCTGCGCTGGCTCAAAAGGCTGCTCGGCGCCTAGCCACCACCCTTTGAGGCGAGAGAGGATGACGAGGTGAAGGACCTCGCCGTCCGGCTGGCCGCCCTCGATCCCGACGCGGGGGCGGCGCTGCGTGTGATCGCCTACTTCGACCGTCTCGTCGAGGAACGGGCCGGGCTGCGGGCCGTCGTCCGCGGCGCGGCCGTCCTCGCCGGCTGCCCGGCCCGGTTGCGCGACGGCGAGCGCCACATCAACGTCCGCGTCGAGCCGGACGGATCCTCGACGGCCGGGGGCGACCGCGCGGACCCGGCCTGGATGACGGCCCCGGTCGACGACGCGGCCACGCTCTGCCTCGAACGGCCCGGCCCGCCCGGCGAGATCGAGGCGATGGTCCTGGAACGGGCGGCGGCGGCCGCGCGTACGGTCCTCGACCGCACCCGCGGTCACACCTGGGGTCCCGACCCGGCCTCGGCCGAGCTCGTCGTGGACCGGGAGGCTCCTGAGCCCTTACGTCTTCGCGCGGCGGCCCGTCTGGGCTATCACGACACCGATGGGGTACGAGCCATCGCGCTCGACGACGGCACAGCGCGCCTGGTCCACGGCGACCGGGACGCCCCGGGTATCGCCGGGCGGGCCGGGGTCGGTCCCGCCGTCGCGGTGAGGGATCTGCCGGATTCGTGGGCGGCGGCCCGGATCGCGCTGCGTTTCACGGCGGAGGGCGACGAGTGTGACCCCGGCCGCCGCGTGGTCCACGCCGACCAGTTGGGCGGCCTGGCCCTGCTGGCCTCGGTGATCCGGCCCGGCGCCGACCCTCACCCCGATCTGCGATCCCTCGAACGGGCCGCCGCGACGGCGCCGTGGATGCTCAGCACCCTGGACGCCGTGGCCGAGGCCGCCAGCCTGCGCGCGGCCGCCTCCGCCCTGCGCGTGCACCACTCCACGCTCCAGGACCGCCTCGCCCATTCCCAGCCCTTGCTGGGATGGGACCCCCGGGAGCCGCAGGGCCGCCTGCGTCTCCAGGTGGCCCTGGCGATGCGCCGTCTTCATCGAAACCCGCCGCTCTGACCACTGCGGGTTGTCAGTGCAGGCCGGCGTCCTCGGCGGCGGACATGAGGGCGGCCGCCGTGTCGGTCAGCTCGTTCAGGGAGGACAGGGCCGACGGCAGGGTGACGTAGACGTGGTCCACGCCGACCTTGGCCAGCGCCTCGATGTCCTCGACGATCTTCGGGATCTCCGGGGTGGTGGCCACGCCGATCTGGAAGACGCAGGTGATGGCGGAGCGGTCGCGGCCCTCGGCCGCGGCCAGGTCGCGCAGGCGGGTCAGGGTCTCGCCGACCTGGTCGGGTGGGGTGGCGGTGGGGAGCCAGCCGTCGGCGCGGCGGGCGACGCGCCGCAGGGCGGGCTCGCCGCGGCCGCCGAGGATGATCGGGATGCGGCGGGCCGGTTTCGGGTTGATACGAGACGATCTGATGGCGTATCGGCCGTTGTCGAACGACACCGGGTCGGGGCCCCACACGGCCTCGGCCACGTCCAGGAACTCGTCCAGGGCGGCGCCGCGCTCGGTCAGCGGGCGCGGGGCGGTGGCCTCGAACTCGTCGATCGACCAGCCGGCGCCGAGGCCCGCGATGAGCCGGCCGCCGCTGGCCGCGTCGAGGGCGGACAACATCTTGGCCAGGCGTACGGGCATGTGCAGCGGCGGCACCAGGACCCCGCTGCCCAGCTCCACGCGCGACGTCACGGCCGCCGCCATCGACAGTGTGACCAGCGGATCTGTGGTGTAGCCGTACCTTTCCGGCCAGGGCACGTCCGGGATGCCGTACAACCCGTGGGTTCCGCTCTGATCTTCCGGTGTCAGCACCCGGTCGTACGCCCACAGGCTGTCGAAGCCCATCCGCTCGGCTTCCCGGGCGAAGGCCGTCACGTCGTGGGCCAGGTCGTAGGTGGTGGTCTGTGGCAGGTTCACACCCAGTTTCACCGGCCCCACCCTACCGTCCATTAGGGACGAGGCACTGAAAAGCGGCGAGCGGGGTATACAGCGGTGGTGGGAGATCTCGTGGACGCGCCGATCCTCGCCGCGATCGCGGGCGGCTTCGGCTCCAGCACGCGGGTGCCGGGGCTCGCGGCCGACCTGCTCGTGCACGATCTCGAGGGCTGGATTTCCGCGGAACGCCTGGTCGGCGGCGGTCTCGACGTTCTACTCGAAGCGGGGCGGCGGCGGTGGCCGACGGCGGCGCCGCACGTGTCGGCGGCGCTGATCTGGAAGGCGTACTCCTATTGGCTCGGGGTTCCGGCCGTCTTCGGCTGGGTGGCGGCACGGCGGGTGCCCCATCTCACGACGGCGCAGGTCCTGGTGCGGTTCGACGACCGGTACGCGCCGGCGCGGCTGGGGCTGCGGGCGGACGTGCCGGTGTCCGTGCTGCCGGGCGATCCGCTGGCCGGGACCGGGGAACCTCGGGTCCGCGTGGTCGGTGACGAGGGCGCGCTGCTGGCCACCCTGCGCCGCACTTTGCTCGACGAGCACGTCACCCCGCTGCTCGACACCGTCCTGGGCGCCACCCGGGTCGGCCGCCGGCTGCTGCTGGGCTCGCTCTCGGCGGGAATCGCCCACGCGGCCCAGCGGGCGGCCGTCGTGGCCGGCGCGCCGCCGGGGGAGATGACCGGGCAGGTGCTGCGGACGCTGGGCGTGGAGGGGCTGGTCGAGTGGAACGCCGAGCGGGTCCGCCGCCGGACCTGTTGTCTCGCGTTCACGATCCCGCATCAGCGGCTGTGCGCCGACTGTTCGATCAGAGATCGATGAACCGCACATGGGAGCGCTCCCGTATGGGTACGTGGGAGGCATGCTCATGGCGCTGTTGCTCGATCTCGCGAACATCCTCGGTGGGTTGCTGCTGGCCGCGGCGCTGCTGCGGCAGATTCCGCGCGTCGGCGGTGGGATCGGCGGATTCGCCGACAAGGTGGGGCCGTGGGGCTGGGTGGTCGGCGTCGTCGCCCTGGTGGCCGGCGGCTACTACCTGCTGGTGCACCTGTTCGACGGCCCGCACGTCTTCCACTTCGAGGTGGTCGGCATCGCCGTCGGCGTGGCCCTGCTGTGGGACCGCCTGACCGGCCGCAAACCCGCGGAGGCCGGCTCGGCGCCGTTCGGCCGGGGACTGCTGCTGGCGATCTTCGGCATCATCGCGATCGTCGTCGGCCTTCAGGGCCTGGTAACGCCGGACTGATCGGGCCTGGTCGCAGCCTTGATCGACGGCCACCGCAAAGCGGGGCGAAAATGGGCACATTCCCCGCCCGGGCGTACTGAGAACAACGTCACGATCGCCCTTCGGGGCTTTGCCGAGGGTCGCGGGGCGTGGTTACGGTCGGCCGGTCCCACGATCGTGGGCACCGCGGGCGGAACGCCGAGTCCTGCCGCCGCCCGACGGAATCAACTCAGGCATGGAGCGGGGGACCCACACGTTCTCCGGCACGCCGTCGCGCGTGCCTCGGGGTGAAGCCGCCACGCGCGGCCGGGCACCTCAGCCCGAACCCGACAGCTCACCTCGTAGGCGTGGAGGTTGTTCTTCCATGGCACAAACCCGTAAGCACACCGTCGCGCTCGGCCTGACCACCGCCGGCGTGGCCGGCGCGTTCGCTCTCTTCGGCGCGGCCCAGCCCGCCCAGGCCGCGGGCAGCGTCAACTGGGACGCCGTCGCCCAGTGCGAGTCCAGCGGAAACTGGAGCATCAACACCGGCAACGGCTACTACGGTGGCCTCCAGTTCAGCAAGAGCACCTGGAAGGCCTACGGCGGCGGCAAGTACGCCAGCACCGCCAACAAGGCGAGCCGCAGCGAGCAGATCGCCATCGCCGAGAAGGTTCTCGACGGTCAGGGCATCGGCGCCTGGCCGGTCTGCGGCAAGAAGGCCGGCTCGTCCAAGAGCTACAAGGGCACCAACACCAGCGGCGCCTCGGAGAAGAAGTCGGCCAGCGCGAAGAAGTCGACCACGCAGAAGAAGTCGACCTCGACCCACAAATCGACCAAGTCGACCACCAAGAGCGCCACCACGACCCACAAGTCGACGACCAGGACGACCGGCGACTTCTACGTGGTCCGGGCCGGTGACACCCTGGCCAAGATCGCCAACCGCTACCAGATCGACGGCGGCTGGGAGCGGCTCGCCGAGCTCAACAAGAGCATCATCGACGACCCGAACCTGATCTTCCCGGGTCAGCGCATCGCGATCTGAGCAACCTCCCCGAACACCACCCGGCGTCGCGCCCTGACCTCGGTGTTCCCCCGCACCGGGGCCGGGGCCGCCGCCAGCACCGCGGCGGCCTGCGATTCCTCGCGCAGGCTGCTCGCGGCGCGCTGGGCCAGCGAGGCGTCGTGCCAGGCCGTGGTCTCGGCCTCGACCGCCAGGTCGTAGCTCTGGCGCAGCCACGCGGCCGAGGCCCGGGCGATCACCAGCTCCTGGTCGACCGGGTGGAGCCGGGCGTCCCAGCCGTTGCGCCCGGCGATCGCGTCGCCCAGCGCCGAGGCCGGCAGTTCGCCCCGGCTGACCGCGGCCGAGACCGCCTGGTGCAGGAAGCGCTCGCGGGCCGCGTACTCCTCACAGGTCCGCACCGACCACGGCGTGCCCCACGCCGCCGCCGAGGCGGCGGTGCGCACCCGGGCGTCCGCCTCGAGCCAGGCCTCGTACGCCGTGTTCACCGAGGCCGACGCCTGCTCCCAGATCTCCTGCCAGCGGGCCGCCGAAGCCGCCGCCCGTGAGGCCGCCACCTCGACCTCGTCCGCGAACTGGGCCGCCCGCGCCGCCTCCTCGGCCTGGCGCTTGCGCGAGGTGGCCCGCGCCCGCAGCACGGCCACGGTCTCCTGGGCCGCCTTGCGCGGGTGGCGCATCGCCTGCGGGCTGCCCAGCAGGAGCAGGGCCGGCAGGGTGAGCAGCATCAGCGTGGCCCAGATGGCCGCCGGCGCCGGTGAGGAAACAAGCATCTCCGCTACAACGTTCATGATCGTCAATCCGTCCGCGAGTCGAGTCCACCAGTGAAGGCTGCGACCAGCGTGGAAACGCTGATCAGGCGGACGCGGCCGGAGGCGCGCGAGAACCGCGGACACCCGCGGTGAACTGCGTACTGAGGACGGTGGCGCGGTCAAGCGGCGCCTGCTCGAACTCCGCGTCCTCGCCGGAATCTTCCGGCGGCGAGGCATCAGGGACGGCGGAGGAGGAAACAGCGGCCCGCGGCGAGGAAGAGGCGGCGGACGGCCGCTGCGGCGTGGCGACCTGCGCCAGCAACACGAACAGCAGAATGGACAACAACGAACGCAGCAGGATGATCCTGCGGGCGCCGGTCGTCGTCATGCGTACCAACATAGCGACTCATGGGAGATCTTGCCCGGCGCGCCACACCGCCACGTCAGAGTGACGGCCGCCGCGAAACGCGGCGACGCGGGTACGCGGGTGGCAGCGAGAACAGCTTCCGCGCGTTGCCCTCCACGAAGGCGCGGAACACGGACGGCTTCAGCCGCTGGGCCAGCCGCAGCAGCCCGGTGTTGTAGTTCTCGGTCATCTCGATGTTCGGCGGCCGCCGCACGTAATGGTCGGGCCCGTCGGTGGCCGCGTCCGACCCGAACAGCACCCGGTCCGGCCCGAGCTCGTCGAGGAGCCGCTCGGCCTCGGCCGACCGGCACCAGGACGTCTCCAGATAGAGGTTGGGCAGAGCGGCCGCGTGCCGCAGCGCCCGCTTCCGGCCCTCGGGTGGCCCGAGATAGGTGTGGTAGAGCACGAACCGTACGGCCGGGAACCGCTCGGCCAGGCGGCGGATCAGGTCGGGATCGGCCGGACCGGGCGCGCTGTGCACCGTCACCGGAACCCCGGCCTCCTGAGCCACGCGCAGATACGGATCGAGCCCTCGCGTGTCGGCCGGATATCCGTCGTACGCCGGATGAAGCTTGAGCCCCGCGCCGCCGGCGGCGAGCCGCCGCCGGACATCGGCCGGATCGGGACCGCCGGGCCGCACCCAGACCAGCGGGGTGAGCCACGGCGTCGCCTCGGCGACGATCTCGACCAGGTCGTTGTCCGTCCACGAGACCAGCGCGTGCGTCATGCCGCCGGAGAAGGCGGCCGTGCGCAGGCTGTCGAAGCCCAGCGTGCCGCCGCCGGGCGCGCGGACGTGCGTGTGCGCGTCGACCGGGTCGAGCCCGATCCAGAGCCGGTAGTCGGCGCCGTCGTTGTTGTCGCACCGATCCGAGCGCGCCGAGCGCACGACGCAGTCGACGACGTGGCGCCCCGCCGTGGGGATCGGGACCACCCAGCCGGCGTCGTCGCGCCGCATGGGCAGGTCCTGCGGGGCGGACCACCCGTCGTACCCGTAATGGAGCACCGGGAACGGCAGCGGGCCGGTGTACCGGAGCAGGCCCCGGCCGGCCCACCTCAGTGGTCGGTCATAGCGCCTCACAGGGAGATGGTCCAGCCGTGACCGCCGTTGTCGTCCCAGCGCTCGTCGTCGGCGGCCGGGTCGGGCATCCCTTGCCGCACAAGGTGATAGCCGTAGCGAATGGTGGTTCCGCGCACGCCCCACACCAGCCCTCGGAAAACGTGCGGCAGCGGCTGCGCGCGCACGAACTCGTAGACGTCGCCGTCCGGCGGCGCCGTACCCGGTGTCTCGAACGGCAAACCGTCCATCGCCCCGCTCGTGTAGTTCGGCACGGGCGAATCGACCGCGCTCCACATGAAGCCCACCGAGGTGTACGTCCCGGCGACGTCGTCGAACACGACCTCGCGCGCCACGATGTCCTCGGCGAAGACCGGCGATGTCGTACGGTCGCCGGTCCCCACCACGAAGAAGAAATGGTGCAGCGAGAAATCCGTCGACCCGTCGACCGACCGGGGCAGCTCGAAGACCGCCGTCCGGACCGGTCCCGGCGCCAGCACGACCTGCTCGGCGGACGACCAGTCCGGCTGGGCGCCGGTGGGGGAGCAGGCGTAGTGCGCCTGGACCATGGCGATGCCCGGCCCCGGGTCGGTCCACGTCTTGCGCAGGCCGAAGACGCTCACAGGTGGTGGTGCCAACAGTTGCCCCCTCCCGGCGCCGACGCCCCGTCCGGCCCCAGCCACGTCTCGTTCTTCTCCTCCGGCGGATACATGCGCCCGACGTGGTACTGCTGCACGAGCGTCGCCCCGCGCGGCCCCCACATCCGGGAATGGAAGCGGTGCGGGAGGTCCAGCCCGTGCAACATCTGGTATTTCTCGTGGTGAAAGCGCTCCTTGTCGTCGTACGTGTAATAGTTCTTCGCCTGGAACTCGGAGTCGCCCGGGACGCGAGGGTCCTCCATGGGGCTGTAGACCGGCGCGACCCAGTCGCCCACCGACCAGTAGATGCAGATGTTGGTGATCCAGCCGCTGTCGTCGGTGTAGGCGAGATCGCGGTAGACGATGTCCTCGGAGAACAGGTCGGTGGTCCAGCGATGGCCGTTCTGGAACACCTCGAAGTAGTAGTGGAAGCGATATTCCGATGTGGACCGGCCGCTCTCCATGTCCCAGACCGAGCGCGGCATCCGCAGCACCTTCAGCCGCTGCCGGGGGAAGCCGCCGAGGTCCTGCAGCACCCGCGCCTCGTGGCCCCAGCTCCAGTCCGGCCATTGGCCCGGAGGCGTTGCCGCGTAATGGATGAGCACCTGCTCGACGCCGTCGCCGGAGTCGGTCCAGCCCTTCGGGTAGTACCAGCTCATGGGCTGATCACCTCGTAGGTGCGCACGCTGGGCACACCCATGAGCAGTTCCGGCAGCGCCCGGTAGAAGTCGCCGGTCTCGGGCCGGTCGAGATAGCTCTGCATGTCCTCGACGCTGGCCCAGCTCGACACCGCCATCACGCGGTCGCCGCTGCGCAGTGACTGGACGAAAACTATGCCGGGCTGCCGCGCCACGACGTCCTGTTCCTGCCGGACGACGAGCTCCGACAGCCGGGCCACGGCGCCGGGCCGCGCGGTGGCCTCGAGAATGCGGAAGACGGCCATTCAGCGCTCCCTGTGGTCGACCAGCCGCTGGATCTTTCCGGCGGAGCGGGCCAGGGTCTCGGGCTCGACGACGACCACCTCGACGCTGGTGCCGACGGTGTCCTTGACCGTCCGGGCCACCTCGGATCCGGCGGGCTCGCGGCGTTCGCCGGGGCAGTCGGGGCGGGCCTCCACCTGCACGGTGAGGTGGTCCATGCGGCCGCGCGTGGTGAGCACCAACTGGAAATGGGGTGCGAGTCCCGGCGTACGCAAAATGATCTCCTCGATCTGGGTCGGAAAGAGGTTCACCCCCCGCAGGATGATCATGTCGTCGGAGCGACCGGTGATCTTCTCCATCCGGCGCATGCCCGGGCGCGCGGTGCCGGGCAGCAGCCGGGTCAGGTCGCGCGTGCGATAGCGGATGATGGGCATCGCTTCCTTGGTCAGCGAAGTGAACACGAGTTCGCCCTCGTCGGCCGGCTCACCGGTGACCGGATCGAGGATCTCCGGATAGAAATGGTCCTCCCAGATGTGCAGGCCGTCCTTGGTCTCCACGCACTCCTGGGCGACGCCGGGCCCGATCACCTCGGACAGGCCGTAGATGTCGACGGCGTGGATGCCGGCCCGTTCCTCCATCTCGAGGCGCATCTGCTCGGTCCACGGCTCGGCTCCGAAGACGCCGATCTCGAGGCTCGACTTGCGCGGATCGAGGCCCTGCTTCTCGAACTCGTCGATGACGGTGAGCATGTAGGACGGCGTCACCATGATGACCCGCGGCTGGAAGTCGGTGATGAGCTGCACCTGCCGCGGCGTCATGCCGCCCGACACCGGGATGACCGTGCAGCCCAGCCGTTCCGCGCCGTAGTGCGCGCCCAGGCCGCCGGTGAAGAGCCCGTAGCCGTACGCGTTGTGGAGACGGTCGCCGGGACGCGCGCCGGCCGCCCGCAGCGAGCGGGCCATCACCGTCGACCAGGTGTCGAGGTCGCGCTCGGTATAGCCGACGACCGTGGGCTTGCCCGTCGTCCCCGACGACGCGTGGATGCGCCGCACCTGGTCGCCGGGGACGGCGAACATGCCGAACGGGTAGTTGTCGCGCAGGTCGGCCTTGCTCGTGGTGGGGAACCGGGTCAGGTCGGACAGGTCGCGGCAGTCGTCCGGATGGACGCCGGCGGCGTCGAACGCCCGGCGGTAGTGCGGCACGTTCTCGTACGCGTGCCGCAGCGTCCACTGGAGCCGCGACAGCTGAAGGGCGCGCAGCTCGTCCACGCTCAGCCGCTCGGCGTCGTCCAACGTCATCAGGAGCCTCCCGTCAGGTGCTCCATCCACGTAATCCCCGCGAAACGAGGTTCGCAACTCGGGAGGCTGTTTACGCGAAACCGCGCAAGACGGGTCAGTCCAGGCAGAACTCGTTGCCCTCGGGGTCGGCCATCACGATGAATCCGAAGCTCAGCGGGGGAGCGGGCTCCTCGCGCCGCAGCCGTTTGGCCCCGAGTGCCACGAGCCGGTCGTGCTCGGCCTCCAGCGCCGCCATCCGCTCGTCGCCCTGCAGGCCGGGCGCGGAGCGAACGTCCAGGTGAACGCGGTTCTTGGCCGCCTTGTCCTCGGGCACCTGCTGGAAGAACACGCGCGGTCGCTTTCCCTCGGGGTCCTCGATCGCCGACGCCGCGTTGCGTCGCTCGACCGGCACGTTGTTCTTCTCCAGGAATTCGTCCCAGGCGGCGAGGGGATCGGCCCCTTCGGGCAGATCAACACCGGGCGGACCAGGGTGTACGTATCCCAGCACGTCCCGCCAGAAGGTGGAGAGCGCCTTGGGATCGCGCGCGTCGAAGGTGACCTGGAATTCCTTGCTCACAGCGTGGCTCCGTTCTGGTGGAGGTACAGGTCGCGCAACAGGCAGACCTCGGACAGATGATGGATCAGCTCACGGTTGATGTGCAGGACGAGCTCGGCCATCGTCGCCTCGGGATAGGGCTCCTTCGGCCCGGCCTTCGCCTCCAGGTCGAGTCCGCTGACCCCGGCCATCCAGATGGCCAGCTGCTCGTCGAGCTGGCGGCGCGCCTCGGCCGCGTTTCCGGCATAACCCCAGGTCTCGTACGCCGCCTCGGGAGCACCGAAATGGGACGCGTTGCGCATCGCGAGCACCCCGACGATCACGTGCCCGAGCTGCCAGGCGATCGTCGTGAAGGGCGCCGGCGAGGGCTCGGGAAAGGCGAAGTCGATGGTGAAGTCGCCCGTCCCGCCCTGCACGGGCGCGGTCGACGTGCCGCGCGGCCGCACGCTCCAGGCGTCCTTTACGGGCTCCCAGAAGTACTCGTCGTCGGTGAGCCCGTCCAGTCGCGGCCCGACCTGGTGCTGCCAGTGCCAGTCCCACTGCTCGCGGAGTGCTCGGTTGAGGTCCATGGCCTCACCCTGCCACCGATGGCGGACAGGATCGGTCCGCTATCTCTGGAAAGGTGGGAGACATGGACACGACCGAACGGGTGCTCACGCTTTTGGGCCTGCTTCAGCAGCGCCGCGTCTGGACCGGCCCCGAGCTGGCCGGGCGGCTCGGCGTCACACCCCGCACGGTCCGCCGCGACGTCGACCGGCTGCGCACCCTCGGCTATCCGGTGAACGCCGGCCAGGGCGTCGGCGGCGGCTATCAGCTCGGCCCCGGCCAGGCGCTGCCGCCGCTGCTGCTCGACGACGAGGAGGCCATCGCCACCGCCGTCTCGCTGCTGGCCGGGGTGGGTGGTGAGGCGGCGCTGCGGGCCCTGTCGAAGCTCGACCAGGTGCTGCCGGCTCGGCTGCGGCAGTCGGTGAAGGCGCTGTCCGGCTCGGTCTCGTCGTTCGGCCGCGAGCGCGCGTTCGGCGACCCGGCCGAGCTGATGACGCTGGCCCGCGCCTGCCGCGATCAGGTTCTGGTCGACTTCGCGTACTCCTCGGGCCCGCGGAAGGTCGAGCCGTACCGCCTGGTCGCCTCGGACAAGCGGTGGTACCTGTTCGCGTACGACCTCGACCGCGACGACTGGCGCACCTTCCGGGTCGACCGGATGAGCGAGGTGTCCGCGCGCACCTGGCGCTTCCAGCCGCGCCCGGCGCCGGACGCGGCGACCTATGTCCAGGAGGGAGTCGCGAGCCGGGTCTACAAGTACCAGGGCCGATTTCTGGTCGACGCTCCAGCCGCCGTCGTGCGGGCCGCGGTGCCGCCCTCGGCCGCCATCGTCTACGAGCGTGACGACAACAAGTCCGAAGTGGTCAGTGGGGCCGACAACCTGGATTTCATTCTGATGCACATGGTCTTGCTGGGACATGACTTCCAGGTGCTGGACCCGCCGGAACTGTCGGCCAGGTGTCACTTGGTAGCCGCTCGGCTACTGGCTTCTACCGGATTCGTGCCACCTGCCGCGGCCGCCGACAGTCCTCTGTGACCTCCCCGCATAACGTCTCCGCACACCACTTCTTCACGGGGAGAGCAGAAAAGTGCACCGTCGCAAAGTCATCACCGCCACCCTGGCCGCCGCGTTCGTCGCCACCACCGCCTTCGCCGCCCCGGCCCAGGCCGCCGTGGCCGATGTGGACAACGGCACCATCACCGGCCGCGTCGTCACCCCGGCCGGCCGCCCGGCCGCCGGCGTCAAGGTCACCGTCGACGACATCGAGATCGCCCGTCCGTTCACGACCACGACGGCCGTCGACGGCCGCTACTCCATCGAGGTCCCGGCCGGCGACTCGTACGTCGTCAGCTTCACCGACGGCCACTTCCAGCAGTACTCGCCGCGGAAGCTGAGCTACGACCAGGCCCGCGTCTACACGGTCCGCGAGGGCCGCACCCTGCGCGTCAGCGAGCGGCTCTTCCGGGCCGCCACGCTGGGCGGCCGTCTGACCGACAGCGCCGGCGCCCCGGTGGCCGGCGCGTCGGTCGACTTCATCAACACCGAGACCGCGTTCGGCCTGACCGCCACGACCGACGCGAACGGCTACTACCGCTTCGAGAAGCTGGCCCCCGGCACGGTCAAGGTCTACTTCCGCACGGCCGACGGCCGGTCCCAGTGGGCCCACCAGGCCACCTCGTACGAGGAGGCCGACGTGGCCACCCTCGAGCTCGGCCGGGTGACCACGGTCAGCGATTCCCTCCTGGCCCCGTAGTGGTGAACGGCAGCACCAGCCGGGACCGCCGGGCCGCATCCCGGTAGATCTTGTGAGTCACCGGGCGCCCCACCGGAAGGTGGAAGGCGTCCGGTGGCAGCAGCGCGTTGTGGGCGTCGGCCAGGGGCTCGTCGTTCGACAGCTCCACCACGAGGCGGTGACCCGGCCGGAGAGTTCCGGCGAACGGGTAGAGCCGCACGGCGTACTCCTCGATCCGTCCCGGCTCGACCGGGACGGATCTCGTGTGCGGGTGGTACGGGTTGCCCTCGGTGGTCCGCTCGTCCAGCTCGCGGTGGGACGCCTTGAGGAAGCCGGTCGTGAGCAGCTGCCGGCTCCCGTCCGGGGCCGCGTCCCACAGCCGCAGGATGAGGTTCGTGTCGTCCTGGTCGATCTCGACGAACAGATGGGCGGCGCCGGCCCCGATCAGCTCGGCCGGCTCCTCGAACGGCGCCGTGCTCCAGGCGACTGACTTTACCTTGTCGGTCACGGTCAGCGGCGCCTGATAGAAGCCGTCCGGGGCGACATCGGCCATCAGCTCGGGTTCGGGCGACAACTTGTGACGAGGCCGCAGATAGAGTGGCCGGTAGTCGACGGGCTTCGGCGGCCACTGGGCGGCGGTGACGACGGTGCGGGAGCCCTCGACGAAGACGCTCACCGCCGGCTCGTCCATGACGCCGTTGTCGACGCCCTTGAGCCAGTAGTCGTACCAGCGGAACATCTTGTCGTGCTCCTCGACCCAGGGTCGCGACTGCATGGGCGGATAGGAGCCGATGTCGAGCTTCTTCGGGCCGCGCAGGACGTCGAAGAGTTCGATGTGGCCGTCGACGGTCCAGCCCCGGCCCTGGTCGATCTGGAGGTAGACCGGGATGTCGATGTTCCGGGCCAGGGTGATCGGGTTGCGTTCCTCGTACCAGTCGCCGTCGAGCTCGTTCATCACGATGTCGAACCAGAGCTCGCGGTTCCGGGGATAGCGCAGCACGTGCACGAGGTTGGGCCAGGCGGCGACGTCCGGATCCTCCAGGCGCCGGGCCACCAGGTCGGCGATCTCCTCCGGCGTGTGGCTGTCGAGCATCCGCGATCTGACGTTCGTGTGGGCGATGCCGGAGTCGCCGCCCCGCCCTTCACGGGCCGCGCGCGGCATGAACCACATGACGCCGCCGTGATAGGTGGTCTCGTAGAAGTCGAAATGGCCGCCACTGACGAAGATGGCCTTCAGATGGGGTGGGCGCTCGGCCGCGGCGAGCACCTGCATCGAGCCGAAGTACGAGATGCCGATCATCCCGACGTTCCCGTCGCACCACGGCTGAGCGGCGACCCATTCGACGACGTCGTAGAGATCCTGCCCCTGAGGCACGCCGCCGAAGTTGTAGTTCCCGATCATCTCGCCGCCGGAGTCGCCGGTGCCGCGCATGTCCCCGATGACGTGGACATAACCCTCCCGCACAACCCGGGCGATGTCACCGGCTTCGATGCAGCCGTCCCACATGGGGCTGGGCCGCCGCTGCGGCGGGGTGGTCAGGGCAAGGGCTTGGAGTTCTTTGCCGTACGCGCTCATGGCGATCAGCGCGGGCCGGGGCAGCTCCGCATCATCGTGATAGGCGTCGGCGGCGAGTACGACTCCGTCCCGCATCGGAATGCGAAGGTCCTTGAGAATCCTCATGAGGCTTTCCTGACGTATCCGTGCATCGTCGTGAAGAACGGCGAAGGCTCCAGCGTGGGGTCACCTGTGTAGCCGAGCTCCGCGGCCACATCAGCGAAGGGCGAGTAGGGCGAGGCCGTGCCGTCGGTCACCGCGTTCGTGGCCCGCGTGGCCGCGGCTGCGATGCGGGCCTCGATGTCGAGGCTCTCCCGCAAGGCCTCGCGTGCTTGCGCCGCGTCCAGCCGGATGCCGTAGGGCGTGCCATCGGCCCGGCGGTACGGATGGCCGAGATAGAGCCGGCTCGGGCGAATCCCGTCCCGCAGACAGCGCAGACTCGCCCGGTAGGCAACGGGATCCTCGTACCCCGGAAACCCGTTGGCCGCACCGTGAATCTGCACCGCGTCGCCGACGAACACGTCCCTCCGCCCGTCGGCCCGGTCGCCGGCGTCCGGGGCGCTGACGACGTAGGCGACCGAGCCTGGAGTGTGGCCCGGAATGGCGTGCACCGAGACGGTGATGTCGCCGCCGAGTGAGAGGGTCTCGCCGCCCTCGAGCAGGAGGTGCGGTTCCATCTCGCCCGAGATCACGGCCTCGGCGGCGGCGATTTCCCTGGCTTCGATGTTCGTATCGTGCACATAAAGTGCGCGAATGCTGTTCGTATGTGCACGACGTGAGCGGAGAAGTGGCGCATCCGCCGCGTGAATGCACACCCGCGCCCGACGACCGGTGAGCTCCCAGAGCGCGTGGGCGCCACCGACGTGATCGATGTGGCCGTGAGTGAGCAGGATCCAGCGCACGTCCTCGATGCGGCGGCCGATCTTCTCCAGTTCCCGGGCCATGGCGGCGGGGGAGGAGGCGATGCCGGTGTCGACGATGGCGGGCTCGGGCGCGTCGATGAAGAAGCTGTAGAGCCCGAACCGGCCCCACGGCGAGAAGAGCGGGTGGATGTTCATCGCAGGAACTCAGCCGACTCGCCGAACACCCGGTGGTGCCCGGGGTTCGCGGAGGAGTGCTGGACGAAGCCGTGGCCCGCGCCCGCGTAGCGGCTCACCGTCACCGCGACGCCGGCCTCGCGCAGCCGCCGGCCGTAGAGTTCGCCCTCGTCGCGCAGCGGGTCGTGCTCGGCCGTGACGATCAGCGCCGGTGGCAGCCCGGTCAGGTCGGCCCGTTTGATCGGCGAGACCAGCGGATCGGCCGGATCGGCGCCGCTGTTCAGATAGAAGGCGTTGAAGGGCCTCAGGGCCGCCGTCTCCAGGCCGTGGCCCACGGCGTTCTCCCGCAGCGACGCGTAGCGGTCGTCGTCGAAGTCCAGATCCAGCGACGGATAGTAGAGGATCTGATGACTGATTCTGTCGAATCCGTCATCATGCGCCATCGCGGCGACCGCGGCGGCGAAGTTGCCCCCCGAGCTGTCACCCGCGATCGCCACCCGGCGGCCGTCGCGCGCGGCCCAGCGGACGACCGCGTAGCAGTCCTGCAACCCGGCCGGAAAGGCGGCCTCGGGCGCCCGCCGGTAGCCGGCCGAGATGACCTGGCGGCCGGTCTCCTTCGCGAGGGCCCGCGCCACGTGGTCGTGCGTCTCGAGGCTCCCCAGGAAGAAGGCGCCGCCGTGGAAGTAGACCAGCGCCTCGTCCGCGTCCGGGGACGGTGTGTAGACGCGCACCGGCACACCGTCCGCGCCGAGGTCTTCGACCTTGTGCAGTGGCAGCCGCTCCGAGACCGCGGCGACCTGAGACTCCTCGGCGGCCCGGAGAACCGCCGGATCGAGTTGGGGGTGGGTTGTCACCTGGTCACACCCCCTTTTTCTGGCCCGGGAACACGTCGTTCAGTTCCTCCTCGGTCCAGCCCTGGCGGGAGATGCGCTGGAGCTCGTCCGTCACCGGCTTGCGGGACGCCTGGTAGGACGCCAGCGCCTCGGGGATGCCGGGGGCCGCGATCAGGGCGTCGGCCAGGGCTCCGGCGTCCAGGATGGCCGAGTTCGCGCCCTGGCCCTGGTGGTGCAGCATCGAATGGGCGGCGTCGCCCACCAGCACCACCGAGTCGGTGTGCCAGGTGGGGATCGGGTCGATGTCGTAGACCGCCCGGATGTTCACCGTCGCCATGTCGAGGTCGCGCGTGATGCGTACGAGCCGGTCGTCGAAGCCCTTGACCGTCGCCAGAAGGTCGTCCTTGGTGACCTTCGGGGCCCACGTGGCGTCGGGACAGAGGGCCGTGATGTCGAACGACACCTGGCCGCGGTGGCGCAGCGGCAGGAGGTAGACCTTCGTGCCGCGGCCGATGTACATGCGCAGGTTGTCGTCGGCGCACATGCCGTGGGCGGCCGCGACGTCGATCACCGCGCGGTAGGCGTGCTCGCCGGAGAAGACCGGGCTCTTCCGGCCGAACAGGCGGTCGCGCACCACGGAACGGATGCCGTCGGCGCCGATGACCAGATCGGCCGTCACCTGAGCGCCGCCGGCGAAGGTGAGCGTGGCGTGGCCGCTTGCGTCCTCGACCGACTCCAGCCGGTGGCCCAGGCGCACCATGCCCTCGGGGAGCACGCTCAGCAGCGCGTCGATGAAGTCGCCGCGGTGGATCAGGTGGGTCGTGACGCCGTACTCATCGATCTCGGGCCAGGCCTCCTTGACGATGGGCTCGGCGGTGGCGGTGAGGATCTCGAAGTAGTCGCTCGGTGAGCTCACCTTCCGGATCGCGCCGTCGATGCCCCACTGCTGGAAGCGGGCCATCGTCGACGGGCGCAGGCCGATGCCGGCGCCGACCTCGGCGATGCGCGGCGCCTGCTCGTAGACCGTGACGTCGGCGCCGAGCAGGCTCAGCGCCTTGGCCGCGGCCGCGCCGCCGTATCCGGCGCCGACGATGGCGATCCGTAAATCCTTGATGTCCATGGGACGTGCCTCTTACTTCTGGAGGGACAGGAAGCCGGCCGGGTTCGTCACGAAGATCTGCCGGATGGCGGCGTCGTCGAGGCCGGCCGCCAGCAGGTCGGGGATGAGGTCGGTGAACAGGTAGTTGACGGTGTGGCCCTCGACTCCCGGCCAGCCCAGCGGGCTGCAGTTGGCGTCGGCCGAGGCGAGCACCTGGTGCAGGCGGCCCTCGCCGATGAAGCGCAGGAAGTGGTCGAGCCGCTCCTTGCGGGGCCGCGCCCAGAACGGCGGGTCGGGCAGCTCGGTCTCGTAGCCGAACGTGTCGAAGCCGATCCGGCCGCCCTGGTCGGCGATCCACGAGTCGCGGGTCCGGTCCGCGTTGACGCCGTCGTCGACGTGTCCGAAGAGGACGCGGTCGAGCGGCAGGCCCTCCTCGCCGAAGATGGCGATCGCGTTCTCGGCGTCGATGGCCAGGTGGGTCAGGACGGGTACGCCGGTGAGCAGCGCCGCCCGGGCCGCGGCGCGGTAGATGCGCTTGTCGAGAGCGGTCATCCGGCCGCCGCGGCTCACGCCCACCTTGATGATGCCGGCGATGCCCGTCGATATCTCGTGAACGAACTGTCGCATCAGATAGTCGACGGTGGCACGGGCGAAGAACGGCAGGGCGGTGTCGCCGCCGACGAAGCCGGTGCTGGCCACGATGTGCACGCCGGTCTTGGCCGACAGCGAGCGGTAGTAGTCGATGTCGCGGCCGTTGCAGATGCCGGTCGCGTCGACGAGCGTCCCGCCGCCGTGGCTCCGGAACTCGCGCAGCTTGGGGACGGTGTCGGCGTACCGCTGCTCGGGGGTCCTCCACCACCGCGTGTCGAGTTCGGAGCCGGGCATGCCGTAGCCGATGTGCTCGTGGACGGCGACGAAACCGAGCTCCTCGGCCGGGATCGGGCCCAGGACGGTGTTCACTCTCGGCACGGCACTCACCCTTTCCGGACGCGGAGCAGCTCGCGGGGGTTGTCAACGAGGATTCGCTGTACGTCGGACTCGCCGAGCCCGCGCGAGCGAAGGAACGGGACGAACGCCGACAGGACATGCCCGAACGACAGGTCGTACGGGGAATGGCCCTTGGCCACCCCGACCGCGTTGCCCGACAGCAGGATCCGGTCGCCGTGACCGGCCTTCACGAGGCCGGTCACGAGGTCGGCCCGCTCGGCGTCGGTGACGTACGCGCCGTCGTCGTTCAGGCCGACGTGGTCGAGGGCGACGAACGCGCCGCGGCGGGCGACCTCCCACGGCGCGCTGCCGTCGCGCCGGTCGAGGCCGCCGACCACGACCCGGCCGGCCGGGAGCTTCTCGTCGAGGACCACCTCGAGGTCGTGGACGGCGTCCTTGCCGTACCGCAGGGAGAGCGGGACCCCGGTGGCCAGCGCGGCCCGCGCCGAGCCCCGGAAGAGGCTCTCCTCGGTGGCCGTCATGCCCTCGCGGCCGGCCACGGTGGCCACGAGGCCGGCCGGGGCGCGGCGCTCGAGGCGGGGAACCACCATGCCCTCGGTGATCTCGCCGGTGAAGAGCTCGGCGAACCTCTCGGCCGGCCACGGCGTCGGCGGATTCGTCTGCGGCGTCAGGAAGTAGCCGCCGAGCGTCTCCTCCGGGCCCATGCCGGTCGACGCCACGATGTGCACGCCGGTGGCGCGGGCCAGCGCCTCGTGGAGCCGGAGGTCGCGGCCGTGGAACATGCCCGTGCTGTCGACGATCGTCCCGCCGCCGGCGGTGCGAAAGGCCGTCAACTTCGCGGCCAGGATGTCGAAGGTCTCGGCGCGGTCGAGGGTGATGTCGTACGCGTGCTCCGCGCCCGGAACCACGGACAGCAAAGCCTCGTGAACTGCGACGACCCCGAGCTCATCGGCGGGGACGGGGCCGAGGACGGTGTTGACGGTCATCGGCGCCTCCTTTCTTGACGGTGAACGGTGTCACGTTGCTTTACATCGTGTCAAGAAAATTTCCGACTAGTAAAGTTTCGGTCGGTGAGGCCGACGAGGGTGAGCAGGGCGGCCGCCGCCGCGCAGATCCCGGCGATGAGAAAGGCGTGGTTGTACGCGCTGCCGAGCGCCTCGAAGGCGACGGTGTGCAGCTGCCGCGGCATGGGCACGGGCGCCATGTCGGCCGTGGCGCCGGGCACCACGGGCATGGAGTTCACGGCCATCGCGCCGCCCTCGTGGGCGATGCCGCCGGCGATTCCCGCGTACGGCTCCGGGAGCCCCGAGGCGCCGAGGGCGGAACCGAGGCCGTCCTGGAGGTCGTCGTTGGCCCGGTTGATGGCGAACGCCGCGATCAGCACCGGGCCGAGGGCGAAACCGAAGTCCCGCAACAGGTTCGTGGTCGCGCTGGCCATGCCGGCCAGCCGCACCGGCACGGTGTTGATGGCCACCGCGGTGATCGACCCGACGGTCAGCGCGAAACCGCAGCCGAGCAGCAGAAGCGGGGCGATGAAACGGGTCCAGCTGGCATCGGTGACGTCGAAGGTCGAGCACCACAGGCCGGCCACGGCCATCAGCGCGAAGCCGCCGGTGAGGATCCAGCGGGCCGGGACGGTCCGGATCAGGCGCGAGACCAGTGGCGCCAGCACGAAGGCCGGGCCCTGGATGAACAGGAACAGCACGCCGATCCGCAGGGCGCTCTGATGCTGGATGGCGCCGAGCCAGATGCTCATCGAGTAGCAGATGGCCAGGAACGCGAACATGCCGACGACCGTGGCCACGGCGACGATCGCGTACTCCCGGTTAGCGAACAGTCGCAGGTGCAGCAGCGGCACCTCGGTCCGCATCTCGATGACGACGAAGGCGCCGAGCAGCAGCAGGCCGGCGGCGAACGCGGCGATGATGTGGGGTCGGCCGAATCCTGCTTCCGAGCCCTGCGTGGCCGCGTACAGAATCGCCATCAAGCCCGACGCGAGCGTGACCTGACCGGGGATGTCGAGGCGGCGCCCCTCGGGCGCCGACGAGTCGGTGGCCTTGAACGTGATGAGGAAGGAGGCGATGGCGGCGGCGATGACGACGGCGTACGCGCCGCGCCAGTTGCCGCTCGTGGCGAAGGCGCCGCCGAGCAGCGGTGAGATGGCGGCGCCGATGGAGAGAAAGCCGGCCCACAAAGCGATCGCGCGGGAGCGGGCCTCGGTGGTGGGCGCGGTCGCGGCGATCATCGCGAGCGAGATGGGGTAGAGGATCGCGGCGCCGAGGCCGGCGACGACCTGGCCGGCCCACATGACGTGGACGGTGCCGGCCAGGCAGCAGATCAGCGAGCCGGCGACGGTCAGTGCGGCGCCGGCCTGGAGCAGGCGCTTGCGGCCGAACAGGTCGCCGATGACGCCGGTGGTGAGCTCGAAGACCACCATCGGGATGGCGAACGCGGCGGTGATCCAGGTGAGCTGGGCGCCGGTGGTGGCGAACTCCTGCTGGAAGGTGCCGTTGAGGGCGCCGGGCAGCGAATAGGCCACCTGGGCCAGCAGCACGGCGAAACAGCCGGCCACCACTGTCGCGGCGTAGCCCGTGCGGCGCGTGAGGGTTTGGGTCATGGCTTGCACTCCGATGTCCGTTCAGTGACCGGGGTCACCCGGGGTGCGAGCAATGTGTCAGTCAGGTTTACATAGTGTCAAGAGTTTGTTCGGGGTGTAAGAACGAGTAGTCTGCGAAACGTGCGCCGCAGCCAGGTAGCCCGGGTCCGCGAGCTTCAGGCCGCCGTCGCCGAGTGGGAGCGGGCGCTCGGGGCGGACCATCGGCGGACGGTTGAGGGGCGCGTCGCGCTGGCCGAGGCGTACCGGTCGACGCCCGAATACGAAGACGCCGAGCAGGAGGCGTGGGAAGAGGCAGCCGCGGCCGAGCTGGCGAGGGCGGTGGACAGCCGGGTGGGCCGACCCGTCCACCCTGGAAACGCTGTCGCGCCTCGAGTTCTGGGCGTCCGGGGCGCGGCGGGCGGAGCTGCGGGAGCGGATCCTGCGTGGCTGGCGAGGTGGTCGCTTCACGGCGGATCAGGAGCGGCTGCTCGGCGCGGATCATCCCGACACGCTGCGTAGCCTGATCGAGACGGCCGGCCCGGCGCCGGACGAGAGCCTTCTCGCGCGGGCCCATGCCGTGCTGGGCGCGGACGACCGTGATGTGGAGCTGCTGCGCGGTCAGCTCATCGTGGCGTACACGGTGGCCGGGCGGGACGACGACGCGCTGGCCCTGGTGTCGCGCTATCCGGTGGCCGCGGACGGCGACTTGCTCGACGAGGCCGAGCTGCCATGACATTAAGGTGGGGCGCGTGGCGAAACTCCGCGCAGCGCAGAAGGAGATGACCCGGCGCCTGCTTCTGCAGGCCGGGCTCGAGCAGTTCGTCGAGAAGGGGTACGCCGCGACGAAGGTCGACGACATCGCGAGCGCCGCCGGCACGACGCGGGTGACCTTCTACGCGTACTTCCCGACCCGCGCCGAGCTGATGAAGGCGCTGATCGACGAGCAGCTCAACGAGCGGCTCCAGCGCATGCGCTCACCCGAGCACGGCTCGACCGCGCTCGACCTGGTCGACGTGGTGGCCGACGGCGGCGAGGAGGCCATCGGTGCCTGGATGCGGGCCACCGCCGACCGCTGGCCCGACATCCACCCCATCATCCGCATCGGGCGCGACGCCGCCGCGGTCGAGCCCGAGCTGCGCAACCTCGTCGAGCGCTGGCTCGACGAGGCCGTCAGCGACATCGAGGACGGGCTCGACCGGGCCGGCCGTTTCGACCCCGGGGTGCGGCACTTCCGGGGCGTGCTCGCCATGGCCCAGCTGGATTACGTGGCCCAGCATTGGGGCGACGCCGACTGGAAGATCGGCCGTGAGGCGATGCTGGCCGAGCTCACCGCCAGCTGGGTTCGGCTGCTAGGCGATCCGGCGTGAGTGCGGTCGGGCCGAAGAGCCAGTCGACGTACGAGTAGTCGTAGACGTCCCGCTCCCTCAGCACTTCGTTGCGCCACTGGCGTTTCTCGCCGTCGTGGTGCCAGAACGCGCCCCACATGCGGGCGGTGGTCAGCACGCGGCGGCAGTGCTCCGGGCGTACGGCGTTGTATTTCTTCAGGGCCACGTCCCAATTCCCGGTGTACGCCGTCGCGAGCACCCAGGCGTCCTCGATGGCCATGACCGCGCCCTGGGCCAGATATTGCAGCGGTGGGTGGGCGGCGTCGCCGGTCAGGGCGATCCGGCCCCGCACCCAGTTCATGAGCGGCTCGCGGTCGTACATGCGCCACCACCGGTCGCGCCACATCAGCGGAAGGGCGTCGCGTACCTGCCCGCTCGTCCGCGCGAAGGCGGCGTCGAGCTCGCCCGGCGTGCCCCAGTCGGCCTCGCCGGCCTTGGCCCGGGCCGACTCGAAGACGGCGACCTGGTTGAACATGTCGCCGCCGCGCAGCGGGTACTGCACGAGATGGCATTGCGGGCCGACATGGACGACAACGTCCTTCAGATGTACGTCGAGGTCGGCCACCCGCTCGATCGGAACGGCGCCGCGGTAGGCGACGTAGGCCGAGCTGACCGGCTGGTCGTCGCTGAACAGCTTGCGCGCGGTGGAGTGCAGGCCGTCGGCGGCGATGACCACCTGGGCCCGTTCTTCACCACCCTGATGGAGGGCCGCCGTCTGCCGGTAACCGGTCACCGTGACGTCGGTGACGAGCTCGACGCCGGCCCTCTCGCAAGCGCGGAGCAGGGTGCCGTGCAGGTCGCTGCGGTGGATCACCAGATAGGGGAAACCGTAACGCCGCTCGACGTCGTGCAGGTCGAGGCGGCTGAGCACGCCGCCGTCGACGGCGTCCTTCATGACGATGTTCTCGGGCCGTACGCCGAGGGATCGCACCTCGCCGAGCAGGCCCCACTCGTCGAGGATGCGGGTGCAGTTGGGGGCGATCTGCATGCCGGCGCCGACCTCGCCGAACGAGGCGGCCTGCTCGAGTACCTTGACCCGCAATCCCTGGCGGGACAGCGCGAAGGCGGTGGCGAGCCCGCCGATGCCGCCGCCGACCACGACCACGTCGTGAATCATCGCTGACTTCTCCTTACAGCCATCGGGGGAGCGGAGGCGCGCCGTGGACGCCGTCGGTCTCCCGCCCGGCGAGATAGGCGGCGATCCCGGCGAGCGTGCCGTTCACGATTTTCCGCTCCCCGGCACCGTCGATGAGCCAGCGGCCGTAGTGGTCAGTGGCCGCGAGAGCGAGCGCCGGGCCGGTGCCGGACCGCTTGGCCGCGATGTCGTCGACCAGGGCGGCCAGGAAACCGAAGGGCAGGTCGGCGAAGCGGACGCCGGCGCCGAGGTCGACCGCGTGGATCATCACCTCGCGGGCCCGCATCCACGGGATCTCCGTGGCCCGCACCGTGCGGCCCTGCGCGGTGCGGACGGTGCGCTGCCAGTCGTCCGGCCCCATCGCGGCCAGGGCCAGGCCGAGGGCAGCAGCCGAGTCCGCGACCCAGGCCCGCAACTCGCCGGCCGGCCGCCGGGCACCCGACTCGATGTCGGCGTCACGCTGCTCGGGCGAGGCGTACATCGGCGTCTCGACCCCGGTCCGCGCCCAGGCCACCAGGTTCATCAGCGCCTCGGCGTTGGCGGCGACGTGGGCGAGCAGATGCTTGCCGGTCCAGCCCGGCAACGCCGTCTCCCGCTCCAGGACGGGATCGGGCAGCGTGGCCATGGCGCCGAGGAACGTCGCGGTGCCCCGCACGGCCCAGCGCAGGCTGTCCTCCACACTGCGAACGTTCGCTAACATGCGACCGCCTTCGTCTCCGACCGGCCCAGCCCGGTGATCGATGTGGCCAGGACGCTGCCGCCGCTGAGATAGCGGGCCGGTTTGCGGGCGTGGCCCACACCGCCCGGCGTTCCCGTGGCGATCACGTCGCCGGGATTCAGGGTGAGGATCGTCGAGATGTACCGGACCAGCTCGACCGGGTCGAAGACCAGGTCGGCCGTGTCCGCCCGCTGCACCACTTCGCCGTCGACCGTTCCGGTCAGCTCCAGCGACGGCCGCACGCCGCCGGGCAGCTCGCCGGGCGTGACGAGGTACGGCCCGAACGGCGTGCTCGCCTCCCACGTCTTGCCCTGCAACCACATCGGCGTGCGGTACTGCCAGTCGCGCATGGTCACGTCGTTCAGCACGGCGAACCCGGCGATCGCGGCCACCGCCCGCTCCTCGGTCGCGCGGCGGACCGGCCGGCCGATGACGACGGCCAGTTCGGCCTCCCAGTCGACCTGGTCCGACTCGGCCGGCAGCTGGATCTCGTCGTACGCGCCGATCAGCGCCTCCGGATATTTGGCGAACAGCGTCGGATGCTCGGGCAGCTGCCGCCCCATCTCCAGGATGTGGTTGCGGTAGTTCAGTCCCACACAGACGATCTTGCCGGGGCGGGGGACGACCGGCGCGTAGCCGGCGGCCTCGACCGTCGGGCCGTCGAGCGCGGCCCGGCCGGCCCAGTCCGGATCGGCCAGGAGCTCGCCGACGTCGGCCGCGCCGAGGTCGACGAGCCGGCTGTCCTCGACGCGCACCGCGCGGGTCTGCGCGGCCGGCGTGCGAACGGTCGCCAACTTCACGATTCCTCCGTACGGCCGAGGCGCAGCGCCTCGAAGATGGGCGCGTCGCTGAAGGTGAACAGGTCGAGCGCGCCCGAGTCGGAGTCCGAGGCCGACGCCTCGGACCGGGCCGAGAACGGCGCCCAGGACGGCACGACGAACAGGTCGCCGCGCGTCACCGACCAGCTGTGCTCGCCCACCGTGACCCGGCCGGCGCCGTCGAAGACCTGGTAGACCGATGAGCCGGTCTGCTTGCGGGGCCTGGTCTCGGCGCCGCGGACGATCCGGTGCATCTCGGCCCGGATGGTCGGGAGCACGTCGCCCGCCGTGGCCGGGTCGGTGAACCGGACGGCCGCGTGCCCGGGCTCGATCACGCCCGGGTGGCCCTCGGCGGCGAGCGCGAGCTGATCGTCCAGAGCACGGTCGGTGTGCTCCCAGGCGTACCGCAGAAGAGCGGAACCGGTCGCCGCGACGGGCCGCAGGCCCGGATGTCCCCACACGCGCTCCGAGCGTGACCGGCTCGGGGTGACCCGCTCGGCGTCGCTGACGTGGTCGCGGCCGAGCTCGAAGAACTGCGTCTCGGTGAGGTACTGGAACGGGATGTCGAGGCCGTCGATCCAGGCCATCGGGCGGTCGGCGGCGTTGTGGTGCGCGTGCCAGTTCCATCCGGCCTGCGGGAGGAAGTCGCCCCGCGTCATCGGCACCGGATCGCGGCCGACGACGGTCCAGACGCCCTCGCCCTCGACGACGAAGCGGAACGCGTGCTGGGTGTGGCGGTGTTCCGGGGCGTCCTCGCCCGGCATCAGATATTGGATGGCCGCCCACAGGGTCGGTGTGGCGAACGGGCGGCCGCCCAGCGACGGGTTCGCGAGCGCGATGGCCCGGCGCTCGCCGCCGCGACCGACCGGGACGAGGTGCCCGGCCCGGTCGGCCAGCCTCAGCAGCGTGTCCCACCGCCACAGGTGCGGCACGGCCTTCGAGCGCGGGTGCGGCGGCATCAGGTCGCCGATCTCGGTCCAGAGCGGCACGAGCAGCTCCTGCTCGAAACCGCGGTAGAGCTCGCTCAGCTCGTCGGTGTCAGTCATGCCCACAGCTTGTAGGCTCGGCGCGGAAACAGAACAGGAGATTCTGCTGTGAAGAATCCGCCGAACTACTCGATCCGCAGCGTCGACCACGCGCTGCAGCTCGCTGTCATGCTCCAGGTGGAAGGGCCGCTGAGCGTGGGCGAGGCCGCGGAACGGCTGTCGGTGGCGCCCTCGACGGCCCACCGGCTGCTGGCCATGCTGGTCTACCGGGATTTCGCCGTGCAGCGGGACGACCGGCGTTACGCGGCCGGCGCGGTGCTGTCGGCCGGTGGAGGCGCGCAGTCGCGGGTGTCGTTGTTGCGGGCGGTGGCCATGCCCCACCTGGCCACGCTGGCGGCACGGGTGGGTGAGAGCGCCAATCTGTCGATCCTCAGCGGCGACCTGGTGCGCTTCATCGGCTCGGTCGAGTCCACTCAGGCGCTGAGGGTGGGAAACCGGGAGGGCATGGTGTTCCCGGCCCACCTCGCCTCCGGTGGCAAGGTGATGCTGGCCGACCGGCCGGACGACTTCGATCCCCCGCTGCGCCGCGAGTTGCGGAGGATCCGTGAACGGGGATTCGCCATCAACGCCAACAAGACCGAGTCCGGCGTGACGGCGGTGGGGCGGGCAGTGCGCGACGGCGAGGGCCGGGCCGAGGCGGCGGTCTCCGTCTCCATGCCCTCCGTCCGGTTCTCCCGCGACCGGCTACCGGAGATCGTCGCCGCGCTGGCCGTCACCGCGCGCGACATCGAAGAGGCGCTCGCTTAGCTCGTCCTCGGTGATGCCGAAGGTCTCGCGGATCACCGCTCCGCCCGGGCCCACGTCGAAGGTCGCCAGATCGGTGTAGACGCGGCTGACGCACCGCACGCCGGTCAGGGGACAGGTGCACGACGGCACCAGCTTGGGCCGGCCCCGCTTGTCGAACAGGGTCATCATCACGAAGACCTGTTTGGCGCCGATGGCCAGATCCATCGCCCCGCCCACGGCCGGGATGGCGTCCGGCGCGCCCGTGTGCCAGTTGGCGAGGTCGCCGTGCACCGACACCTGGAACGCGCCCAGCACGCAGACGTCGAGGTGGCCGCCGCGCATCATCATGAAGGAGTCGGCGTGGTGGAAGTACGAGGCGCCGGGCAGCTCGGTCACCGGCATCTTCCCGGCATTGGTCAGGTCGGGGTCGATCTGGTCGCCGACGGCGGCCGGGCCCATGTTGAGCATGCCGTTCTCGGTGTGCAGGACCACCGCTCGATCGGGGGACAGATGGTCGGCCACCTTCGTGGGCAGGCCGATGCCGAGATTGACGTAGGCACCCGCGGGAATGTCGCGGGCGACCCGGGCGGCGAGCTCATGCACGAGGGACCTCACAGACGCGGTCGACGAAGATGCCCGGCGTGACGACGGCCTCCGGGTCCAGGGCGCCGGTCGGCACGACCTCGTTCACCTGGACGATCGTCGTCGTGGCCGCGGTCGCCATGACCGGGCCGAAATTGCGGGCCGTCCTGCGGTAGACGAGATTGCCCATGCCGTCGGCCTTGTCGGCACTGATCAGCGCCACGTCGCCCCGGATCGGATACTCCAGCACGTACTCGCGGCCCTCGATCGTGCGGGTCTCCTTGCCCTCGGCCAGGGGAGTGCCCACCCCGGTCGGGCCGAAGAACGCCCCGATCCCGGCCCCGGCCGCGCGCAGCCGCTCGGCGAGGTTGCCCTGCGGGACGAGTTCGAGCTCGATCCTTCCGGTGCGGTAGAGCTCGTCGAAGACGTACGAGTCGGCCTGCCGCGGGAACGAGCACACCACCTTGCGCACGCGACCGGCCTTGAGCAGCGCGGCCAGTCCGACCTCGCCGTTGCCCGCGTTGTTGCTCACGATGGTGAGGTCGCCCGCGCCCTGCCGGATCAGCGCGTCGATCAGAGCCGACGGCATGCCGGCCAGACCGAAGCCGCCGATGAGCAGGGTGCTGCCGTCGGCGATATCGGCGACCGCCTCGTCGGTGTCCATGAGGACACGCTATTTCCCCGAGTTGATACGCTGAAGTATCAAATTCCCTTGCGATTGATACGCCTGAGGTCTGAAATCGTGGAACTGCGCCACCTGCGGTACTTCCTGGTCGTGGCCGAGGAACGCCACTTCGGGCGCGCGGCCACGCGGCTGCACATCGCGCAGCCCCCGCTGTCGCAGGCGATCCGCCGGCTCGAGGCCGAGCTCGGCGTCGAGCTCTTGCACCGCACCACCCGCCGCGTCGAGCTGACCGAGGCCGGCCGGGCCTATCTGGCTCGGACGAGGACGATCCTGGCCGACGTGGAGGAGGCCGGCCATGAGGCCCGCCGGGTCGCGGCGGGCGCCGTCGGCCATCTGACGATCGGGTGCGTCGGCTCGGTGACGTACAGCCTGCTGCCCGCCCTCTCCCGCCACCTCGCGGTCGAGCTGCCCGGCGTCGACTTCTCGTTCCGGGGCGAGATGCTCGCGCCCGATCAGGTCGAGGCGCTGCGCTCGGGTGAGATCGACCTGGCGCTGCTGCGCCCGCCGGTCGCCGATCGGTCCCTGGCCGTCACCCCGCTGCGCCGCGACCGCCTGGTCGTCGCCCTCCCGGCGTCGCACGCGCTGACCACACGCAAACAGGTGCGCGTCACCGACCTGCGCGAGGCGCCGCTGATCGTTCATTCCGCCGATCGCCGCTCGGTGATGTACGGCGTGGTGCTGGCCCTGTTCCGCGACGCCGGCATCGAGCCCCGCGTCCGCCACGAGGTCGGCGAGACGTCCACGCTCATCACGTTGGTGGCGGGCGGACTGGGCGTGGCGGTCGTGCCCGAACCGGTCACGGCCCTGGCGCTGGACGGCGTGGTCTACCGCCCGCTGGCCCGCCCGGCCGCCACCGTCGACCTCGCCCTGGCCCACCGGGCCGACCGGGCCGAGCCCCATCTCAGCCGCACGATCGAGCTGATCCGGGGCCTGGCCTCGTCAGAATCAGCCTCGTAAGGGTCGTCAGACGTCGGTGCCGCTGGCCGCGTCGGCCTTGCCGTGCTCCTTCAGGTCGGGGCGGTCCTCGGTGCCGGCCCGGCCGGGCGATTCCTTCTTCGCCGGCGCGCCGTCGCCCTCTTCCACCGCGTCCCGTTCGTTCCTCTGATCGCTCATGACCATCGGATACCCGCCGGTCGCGGCTCAAACCTGGTGCAGGGTGGCGGCCAGGCTCTCCAGCTCGGGGATCGTCCCGGCCTCGGCCAGCGACTGCTCCAGCACGCGGTCGTGCGTGGGCCGCGCCTCGGACAGCAACTGCTGACCGGCCGCGGTGAGCTCGGTGTAGATGCCGCGCCGGTCGTCCGCGCACAGGATGCGGGTCAGCAGGCCCCGGTCCTCCAGGCGCGTCACCAGCCGGGTGGTGGCGCTGCTGGACAGGGCGGCCGCGCGGGCCAGCTGCTGCATGCGCATGTGCCAGCCGTCCTGGCGGCTGAGGGCGTCCAGGACTGTGTATTCGACGACCGAGAGCTTGTGCTCGCTCTGCAGCGCCTTCTCGAGCGCGGTCTCGATGAGGCCGTGCAGGGCGGCCAGACGCCGCCACCCCTGGGCGCGGATCTCGACCGCGTCGTTGCTGATCCCCATGGCGACCAACCTTACACCGCCTTGCGCCGGTAGAACGCGCGTGCAACTATCGGTTAGTTGCATACGCCGCATATTGCAGGAGACACACAATGACCGGCATTCCCGCCATCACGCTCAACGACGGCGTGGCCATCCCGCAGCTCGGCTTCGGCGTCTTCCAGGTGCCCGGCGCCGAGACGCAAGCCGCGGTCTCCACCGCCCTCGAAACGGGCTACCGCAGCATCGACACGGCCTCGGCCTACGGCAACGAGGCCGGGGTCGGCCGCGCGATCGCGGCCTCCGGCCTACTCCGCGACGAGCTTTTCGTCACGACCAAGCTGTGGGTCACTGATTTCGGCCGTACGTCCCCACGTGATGCCCTGCGCAGGAGCCTCGACGCCCTGGGACTCGACCAGATCGACCTGTACCTCATCCACTGGCCGGCCCCCGCGACCGAGGCCTACCTGGAAACGTGGCAGGCCCTGGAGGAGCTGCGCGCCGAGAAGCTGACCCGCTCCATCGGGGTCTCCAACTTCCTGCCCGAGCACCTCGACCGCGTCGTCGCCCTCGGCGGCGCCGTCCCGTCGGTCAACCAGATCGAGCTGCACCCGGCCCTGCAGAACCGCGGGACCGTCGCCGCGAACACCGCACACGGCATCGTCACCGAGGCCTGGAGCCCGCTCGCCCAGGGCGCCGTCCTGGGTGCGGCCCCCGTCGTGACGGCCGCCCGCGAGCACGGCGTCACTCCGGCTCAGGTCGTCCTGCGCTGGCACCTCCAGCAGGGCCGCGTGGTCATCCCGAAGTCGGTCACGCCGGCCCGCGTCGCCGCCAACCTCGACGTCTTCGGCTTCGACCTGACGCCCACCGAGCTGGCCGCGATCGACGCCCTGGAGAACGACGGCCGCACCGGCCCGCATCCGGCGAGCTTCAACGGGTAAGAGTCCCCGCATGTCGAAGACACGCAACCTCGCCCAGGCCGCCCTCGGACTGGTGCTGCTCACCGCCGGCACCGGCCATCTGACCACCCAGCGCGAGGAGTTCCAGGCTCAGGTGCCGTCCTGGGTACCGCTGGACCCCGACTTCGTCGTGCTGGCCTCGGGCCTGGTCGAGCTGGGCCTCGGCGCCGCGCTGCTGTCCACCTGGAAGCAGCCGGCCCGGGCCCGGCTCGGCAAGGTGGCGGCGGCCTTCTTCGTCGGGGTGTTCCCCGGCAACATCGCCCAGTACACCGAGCACAAGGACGGATTCGGCCTCGACACCGACCGCAAGCGCGCCCTGCGCCTGCTGGGCCAGCCCGCCCTGGTCGCCTGGGCGCTGGCCGCCACCCGCAGGTCCTAGCCGCGGACGACCTAGCCGCGGACGACCTGGGTGCGGGCCACGATGTCGCCGATGCGGCGGCGGCGCGGAGAGGCCAGGACCACGATGAAGGCGACCAGATAGCCGAAGATCCCGTCGATGACGCGGAAGATGGTCCGCAGGATCGCCTTGCCGACGCCCGGCGGGGTCCGGCCGGTCTCGCCGTCGATGACCCGGATCCCGGTGACCATCTTGCCGATGGTACGGCCGAGGTAGCCCTCCATCAGCACGTAGTAGAGCGCCGTGATCACGAAGAGCAGAAGGTTGCCGCCGGTCGCGAGCCGGGTCAGTTCGCGGTCGTTGACGACGACGTCGAAGTCGAACAGTGCGGCCAGCAGATTCCCGGCCGCGCCGAGAACGATGCCGTCGATGATGGTCGCCACCACCCGCCGCCCGGTCACACGGACGTCCGGTCCCCCCGATACGTAAGCCATGGGAACCATCCTCACAGGGGCGGCGGGTGCCGATCAACCGGTCAGAGCCGCGCGATCGCGCCCGCCGGGTTCTCCATGGCGTCGGCGACCGCTCGCATGAAGCCGGCGGCGGTTCCGCCGTCGCAGACGCGGTGGTCGAAGACGAAGCTCATCTGCGTGATCTTCCGGACGCACAGCTCGCCGCCGACCACCCACGGGCGGTCGATGATGCGGCCGAAGCCGAGGATCGCGACCTGCGGGTGGTTGATGATGGCCGCGCTGCCGTCCACGTTGAAGGCGCCGTAGTTGTTCAGCGTGAACGTCCCGGCCGTGGGGGAGACGTTCCCCTCCCGGGCGGCGGCGGTGACCTTCCGGATCTCCTCGTCGAGCCGCGTCGTGGTCAGTGACCCGGCGCCGGTCACGGCCGGCACCACGAGGCCCCGTGAGCCCTGGACGGCGATGCCGAGGTCGATCCGGTCGTACTGGACGATCTCCTGACGTTCGGCGTCGAGCCGTGAGTTGAGCACCGGGTACTGCTTCAGCGCGGCCACCACGAAGCGCGCGATGTAAGCGAGGATTCCCGGTCCCGGCCGCAGACTTTCCCGCAGCTCCCACAGCGGCGTGGCGTCGACGTCGACCCAGACCGTCGCCTCGGGGATCTCGGCCCGGCTGCGGCTGAGCGCGGCCGAGACCGCCTTGCGGAATCCGCTGAGCGGGATCCGCTGTTCGCCCGCCGCCGTCACCGGCTGCTCCACCGCTGTCGTCTTCGCCAGCGCCGTTTCCACGTCGGCGCGGACGATCAGGCCGCCCGGGCCGCTGCCGGTGACCTGACGCAGATCGAGGCCGCCCTCGCGGGCGAGCCGGCGCACCAGCGGCGACACCACGAGCGGGGCCGCCGCCGGGTGGGCGACAGCGGCCTTTCGCGGGGGACGCCGGCGGCGTCCCGTCGCGGCCGGTGCGGCGCTGGTGCCGTACCCGATCAGGACGTTCCCGGAGCCGGCGCGTTCCTCCTCGCGGTACGTCTCGGCCGGTGTCGGCGCGGCGACCGCGCCGACCGTCAGCAACGGCTTGCCGACCTCCAGCACCGAGCCCTCGGGCGCGTGGCGCACCGCGACCCGTCCCGCGAACGGCGTCGGCACCTCGACGAGCGATTTGGCCGTCTCCACCTCGACGACGGGCTGATCGACGGCGACGGTGTCGCCCTCGTTCACGAGCCAGCGCACCACCTCGGCCTCGGTCAGGCCTTCGCCGAGATCGGGCAGCAGGAACACCTGGTCGCTCACGAGTCCTCCCACTGGAGGTCGTCCACCGCTTCGAGCACCCGGTCCACATTGGGCAGGTGGAGGTGCTCCAGCTTCGGCGGCGGATAAGGGATGTCGTACCCGGTGACCCGGCGGATCGGCGCGGCCAGCGAGTGGAAGCAGCGTTCGGTCACGCGGGCCACGATCTCCGAGGAGACGCTGGCGAAGCCGCTCGCCTCGGCGACCACCACCGCGCGGCCGGTCGAGCGGACCGCCGCGCACACCGTCTCGTCGTCGAACGGCACGATCGAGCGCAGGTCGACGACCTGGAGGCTGCGGCCCTCGCGGTCGGCGACCTCGGCCGCCTCCAGCGCGACCGGCACCGACGGGCCGTAGGCGATCAGGGTCGCGTCGGTGCCCTCCCGGCGTACGACCGCACGGCCGATGCCCGCCGCCGGCGGCCGTCCGGAGAGTTCGACCTCCTCCTTGCTCCAGTAGAGCTTCTTGGGCTCCAGGAAGACGACCGGGTCGGGCGAGGCGATCGCCTCGCGCAGCAGGCCGTACGCGTCCGACGGGGTGGCCGGCGCGACCACATGCAGGCCGGGCGTGTGCGCGTAATAGGCCTCGGACGAGTCGCAGTGGTGCTCGACGCCGCCGATGCCGCCCGCGTACGGCACCCGGATCACCATCGGCAGCGAGACCTTGCCACGGGTGCGGTTCCGCATCTTCGCCACGTGGCTGACGATCTGCTCGAACGCCGGGTAGGCGAACGCGTCGAACTGCATCTCGACGACCGGGCGCATCCCGTTCATGGCCATGCCGACCGCGACGCCGACGATGCCCGACTCGGCCAGCGGGGTGTCGAAGCAGCGGTCCTCGCCGAACTCGGCGGACAGGCCGTCGGTGATGCGGAAGACGCCGCCGAGCGGGCCCACGTCCTCGCCGAAGACGACCACCGACGGGTCGGCGGCCATCGCGTCGCGCAGCGCCCGGTTGAGCGCCTGCCCCATGGAGAGCTTCTCGTGGACCGTCATGCTCTGGCCTCCTTCGGTATGCCCTTCTGGCCCTCGCCCGCGAGGCCGTCGCAAGGTGCGGCTGGGTGCCGCTCGGTGCAGGCGGTCATACCTGGGCCCCCTGCTCCTGCAACTGGGTGGTCGGTTCGGCGTACACATAAGCGAAAAGGTCTGCGGGGTTGGGCTCGACGTCACGGTTGAGCCCATCGCGCATGTGGGCCGCGGTCTTCTCCGCCGCCTCCTTCATTTCCGACAGGAGAGCGTCGGTCAGCAGATCCCGCTCGCGCAGGTGCTTCTCCAGACGGACGATCGGGTCGCGGTCGACCCAGGCCGCCACCTCGTCGTCGGTGCGGTAGCGCGTGGCGTCGTCGGCGTTGGTGTGCGCCTGCATCCGGTAGGTGTGCGCCTCGACCAGCTGCGGGCCTTCTCCGGAGCGCGCCCGGTCCACGGCGTCCTTCAGCACGGCCAGCACGGCGGCGACATCGTTTCCGTCGACGCGCTCGCCCTTGATGCCGTACCCGATGCCTTTGTGGGCCAGCGAAGGCGCGGCCGTCTGCCGGGACAGGGGCACGCTGATGGCGTACTCGTTGTTCTGCAGGAAGAAGACGACCGGCGCCTTGAGGACGGCGGCGAAGTTCAGCGCCTCGTGGAAGTCGCCCTCGCTCGTGCCGCCGTCGCCGCAGAGCGCCATCACGACGGTCGGCTCACCCTTGAGCCGCGCGGCGTGCGCGACCCCGACCGCGTGCGGCAGCTGGGTGGCGAGCGGCGTCGTGTGCGGGGCGACCTTGTGCTCGTACGGGTCGTAACCGCAATGCCAATCGCCCTTGAGCAGGCTGAGCGCCTCCACCGGGTCGACGCCGCGCTCGGCGATCGCGGCCGTGTCCCGGTAGGTCGGGAACAGCCAGTCGCCGTCGCCGAGCACCTGGGCCGCCGCGACCTGGCAGGCCTCCTGCCCGTGCGACGACGGATAGACGGCCAGCCGGCCCTGACGGACCAGGGCGTACGCCTGCTCGTTGAGCCGGCGGGCGGTGATCAGGCCCTGTAGGGCCCGCAGCAGCGCCGCGTCGTCCGGCAATTCGTCTCGTACGGCCCGGCCGTCGACGCCGATCAGCGTCACGGGCGAGGCCGAGGGGAGAAGGTGGTGTGCGTCACCTGTCATGTAGACATGCTTCGCCCCTTGCCATTTGGTTTCCACTATCGGGTGAAAACCAAGAAGATGTACGCTCGCGGCAGGCTTCGGAGAGCCAAACGTCTCCGCCAGGCGCCTAGTGGATCGGAGGGATGAGACAAGTGGTCGACGACATCGATCGCCAGATCCTGGCCGAGCTCACCCAGGACGGGCGCCTGTCGATGCGTACCCTCGCCGAGCGTCTCCACATCTCCCGCGCCAACGCCTACGCGCGGGTCGAGCGCCTCCGCTCCACGAACGTGATCCGCGGTTTCCGGGCCGACGTCGACCCGGTCGCGGCCGGACTGGGCACGTCGGCCTACGTGACGGTGAACCTCAACCAGGCCGAGTGGCGCGACGTGGCCGACCAGCTCCGCGCCCTGCCCGGCGTCGTGCACATCGCCCTGGTCGGCGGCGAGTTCGACGTCATCATGCTGGTGCGGGCCTCGGACAACGCCGCGCTGGGCCGCCTGGTCCTCGACGAGATCCAGGGCATGCCCGGCGTCGTCAACACCCGCACCCTCCTCGTCTTCGAAGAGGCCGAACCACCGGGACTGAGACCATGACGAGCGGTGACGACATCGCGCTCTGGGACAGCGCGGCCGCGCAGTACGCGGCGCACGACGGCGATTCCTTCTACCGCCGCCTGAGTCCCTTCCTCTGGCGCCAGTTCGGCGACGTGACTGGGCAGCCGGTGCTCGACCTCGGCTGCGGGCACGGCTGGCTCTCCGAGAAGTTGCGCCTGGCCGGAGCGGCTGTGACCGGCATCGACGGCAGCACCGCGCTTCTCGGGCACGCCGCCGGGGCGTACCCCGAGATCGCCTTTGTCCCGTACGACCTGACGGCGGGCCTGCCGCGGCCCTTGCAGCCGTTCCGGGCCGTGGTCGCGCACATGGTCCTGATGGACCTGCCGGAGCTCGACGCGCTCGTGGCCGACGTCAGCGCCTCGCTGACCGGCGACGGGGTCTTCGTCTTCTCGATCCTGCATCCCAGCTTCTTCCACCAGCAGCCGGTGGAGGACGCGGAGACGGGCGAGCGCTATCGCAAGGTGACCGGATATCTGCGGCACGAGCGCCGCTGGATCACCACGTTCGGCGGCCACAACCATTACCACCGCCCGCTTTCGTGGTATGTCGACCTGCTCACCCGCAACGGTCTGGTGGTCTCCGGCCTGCACGAGCCGCCGACCCTGCCGCAGCACGGCCGGCCCGAGGAGCAGTGGACCGACTACGAGCGCTGGTTCGCCACCGTTCCCACGATGCTGGCCGTCGCCTGCCGCCGGCGGAAGCCCGGCCGTGGCCGGAGACACAGGGGGCCCCAGTGAACCCCGCCGATCTCCGAGCGTGGCTCCTTGAGGGGGAGGGGATGCGGAATGGAACTACGCGGTCGATCCTCGGAGCTGGCGGCCCTGGACGGCCTGCTGGCCACGGTCCGGGGCGGGCACAGCACGTCGCTGGTCCTTCTGGGCGAGGCCGGCGTCGGCAAGACTTCGCTTCTGTCGTACGCGGTGACGACCGCGACCGGCTTCCACGTGTCCCAGGTGGCCGGTGCCGAGGCGGAAAGTGAACTGCCGTTCGCGGCGCTGCACGAACTCTGCCGCCCGATGCTGAATCACCTCGACCGCCTGCCCGCACCTCAGCGCAAGGCCCTGACCACCGTCTTCGGCTCCGCCCCCGCGGACGAACGCGCGCCGGACCTCTTCCTGATCGGGCTGGCGACGCTGAGCCTGTTGGCGGAGGCGGCCACCCGGAGGCCGCTGCTCTGTGTGGTCGACGACGCGCAGTGGGTCGACCAGGCGTCCGCCCAGGTGCTCGCGTTCGTCACACGGCGGCTGCAGGCCGAGTCGGTGCTGATGCTCGTCGCCGCCCGCGAGCCGGTCCGGGAGCTCGACGGCCTGCCCGCGCGGACCGTCGAGGGCCTGGACGACTCCGACTCACGGGCCCTGCTGGGAACGGTCGTCCGCTGGCCGCTGGACGAGCGGGTCCGCGACGCGATCCTCGCCGAGGCACACGGCAACCCCTTGGCCCTCCTGGAACTGCCGTTGGCCGGCACACCGGCCACCTTGGCCGGCGGATTCGGCCTGCCGGCGGCGCTGCCCCTGGCCGGCCGCCTGGAGGAGAGCTTCCTGGCCCGCGTCGGAGGACTGTCGGCCGACGCCCGGAGACTGCTGTTGGTCGCGGCGGCGGACCCGGTGGGCGACCCCGCCCTGATGTGGCGGGCCGCCCGCCGCCTGGGCATCGCCCGGGAGTCCGCCGACGAGGTACGCGCGGCCGGCCTGCTCACGATCGGCGCCACCGTCCGTTTCCGCCACACGTTGGTGCGCTCGGCCGTCTACCGGGCCGCCTCACCGGATGACCGCCGGGCCACCCACCACGCCTTGGCCCAGGCGACCGACGAACAGGCCGACCCGGACCGCCGAGCCTGGCACCGCGCCCAGGCCGCCGATGCCCCTGACGACCAGGTGGCGGCCGCCTTGGAGGCTTCCGCCGGAAGGGCACAGTATCGAGGAGGCTTGGCCGCGGCCGCCGCGTTCCTGGAGCGGGCCGCCGCCCTGACCGAGGACCCGGCCCACCGCGCCGACCGCGAACTGGCCGCGGCGCGGGCCCTCCACCAGTCCGGCGCCCTCGACCGGGCCGCCGCAACGTTGAAGCGCGCCGCCACCGGCCCGGCCGACGAGCGCCGAGCCGCCCTGATCGGCCTGCTGCGAGGGCAGATGGCCTTCTCCGCCCGGCATCCACAGACCGGCGGACCCCCAGCGACAGCCGGCCGCACCCCGCAACCGAACGCCCACCACCGCGCTACTCGCGCCGGCGTGGGGAGCGGACGGGCCGGGCACGGACACGAGGACGCCACGGGGCTTCTGCTCGACACGGCTCGGCGGCTCTCGCCGTGGGACGGCGCGCTGGCGCGGGAGACGTATCTGGATGCGTTCGCGTCCGCGATGCTCGTGGGACGGCTGGCCACCGGACCGGGGCTGGCGGAGGTCGCTCGGGCCGCCCTCGGCGCGCCCGTCCTGGAAGGGCCGGCGCGGACGCAGGATCTGCTGCTCGATGGGTTGGCGGGATATTTCTCCGGCGACCACGCTACTGGCGTTCCGCTGCTGCGGCGGGCCTTGAACGCCTTCCGTGATCCTCGATTGCCCCCGGAATCCACGGTCAGGTGGGGATTTCCGGTTCGGCACGCGGCCAATGTCCTCTGGGACGACGACGGATGGCACCGGCTCAGTGAGCGGCACGTCGGTGTCGCGCGAGAACAGGGGGCGCTCGCGGTGCTGCCGGTCGCGCTCAACCAGCGAATCGCCGTTCACTTGCATGCCGGGGAGATCGACGAGGCCACCGCGCTCGTCGACGAGGCGAACGATGTGGTGGAGGCGCTCGGCGTGGTGCGGCCTGGATACGGCGAGGCGGCGGTCGCGGCCTGGCGGGGGCCGGCCGGTGAGGCGTCCAAGCTCATCTCCACGTCGACCGAGCTGGCCGGGGCGCTGGGGGAGGGTGTCGGGGTCACGTGGTTCCAGTACCTCGCGGCGGTTCTGCACAACGGGTCGGGCCGTTTCCGGGAGGCGCTGGTGGCGGCGGAGCGCGCCGTCGCGTACACCGGGGAACTGGGTTTTGCCTCATGGGCCCTGCCCGAACTGGTGGAGGCGGCGGTGGCCGGCGGTGACAAGGACCGTGCGGCCGAGGCGGTGTGGCAGCTCGAAAGGATCGTCGCTCCGGGCGGATCCGATTGGGGGCTCGGGGTTGTCGCGCGGTCGCGGGCGCTGATCGCGAACGGCGCCGAGGCCGGCGAGCTCTTCCGCGAGGCCGTCGATCGGCTCGGCCGCTGCCGCGCTTCGGCCATGCGGGCTAGGACGCGATTGCTGTACGGCGAATGGCTGCGCCGCGCGGACCGGGACGCGGAGGCACGGGCTGAGTTGAGGGCCGCGTACGAGAGTCTGAGCCTGATGGGTGCCGACGGCTTCGCCGCCCGGGCCCGCGATGAACTGCTCGTGAGCGGCGAGGTCGTACTGCCGGCGGCCCGCCCGGCGCCGACGGAACTGACTCCGCGGGAGCTGCGCATCGCCCGGCGCGCCCGGGACGGCCGCTCGAACGCCGAGATCGGCGCCGAACTGTTCCTGAGCGCCCGCACGGTCGAGTGGCACGTCCGCAAGATCCTCGCCAAGCTGGGCATCACTTCCCGCCGCGACCTGCCCCGAGCCCTGCCGGAGAAGGCCCACGGCGCCGCCTGAGGGTGCCCGGACCATGCGCTGCCCCACACCGCGCCCGCCCCTCACCGCTCCGCCCCTCACCCGCGTCACTTCTCACGCGCTGCCCCTTAGGCGCGCTGGCTCTCATACGCGTCGGTGCCTGCGCAATGGTCCTGGCGGGGATGCCTGGCCGGCGAGGGCGCACGCGGCGATGGGAAAGCGCGGCGGGAATTCAAGCGCGCAAGACCGCGGAGAACAGCTCGACGCGCCGATCCAACGGGAGGGCCCCGGGCTCGATGACGCCGTGCACGCCCAGGACGTTCGTAGTGCTCAGGATCAGGAAGGCGATGCTCCACGGGTCGCCCGTGACGCCCAGGTGGGCGGCGTTGTCGCGGATCAGGTCGGCCAGCGCGGTCATCAACCGGTGGCGGCTGGCCAGGTAGACCGCGGCCACGCCGGGATCGGTCGTGGCCTGCACGGCGAACTCGGCTATCAGCACGTGCCAGCGTTCCTCGTCCAGGGACAGCTGGGCCAGGCGCAGCGCCACGTCGTCGGCCCGGGCCGACGAGATCTGCTCGGCGGAAGTCAGGATGAGGGCCGTTATCCGCTCGTCGAGCAGTTCGGCGAACAGCTCCTGTTTCGAGCCGAAGTTCGAGTACACCGCGCCCTTCGTATATCCGGCTCTTGCGGCGATGGCCTCCAGCCGCGTTCCGCCGTACCCCGAAAGCCGGAACTCCTCGGCCGCCGCGGTGAGCAGGCCGCGGCGAACTTCCTCGCGCCGTGGCCGTCGTCGATCTTGTGGCATTGCAGACATTGACCTCTCGATACCGTGGGTATTCACTCGATACCGAGGGTACTGAAATTGCTGACCGAGGAGCAACCATGCTCGCAGGACGTCTCAACGTTTCCACCGGAACGTTCGCTGTCGAAGAGGTCGCCGAGCCGCACGCCGGCCCCGGCCAGGTGCGCATCGCCGTCAAGGCGGCCGGTGTCTGTCTCTCCGACGTCCACCTCATCCAGGGCGTCATCAAGCCGCTGCTGCTGCCCGGCGACAGCGTCACGCTCGGGCACGAGACCGCCGGCGTCATCGACGAGATCGGCGACGGCGTGACCGGGCTCGCGGTCGGCCGGCGCGTGCTGCTCCAAGCCGGCGAGGAGCGCGACGGCGCCGTCTGGACCCGTGGCGTCGACTACGACGGCGGCTGGGCCGAGTTCGCGGTCGCCACCGCCACCACCGTCGTGCCGCTGCCCGACAGCCTCCCGTTCGAGCAGGCCTGCTTCATTCCCGACGCCGTCTCCACGCCGTGGGCCGCGATCGTCGAGACGGCCCAGGTCGCCCCGGCCCGGCCGGTCGGCGTCTGGGGCGTCGGCGGCCTCGGCGCACACGCCGTGCAACTGCTGCGCGTCATCGGCGCCGCTCCGGTCATCGCCGTCGACCCGCTGCCGGCCGCCCGCGAACGTGCGGTGACTTTCGGCGCCGACCTCGCGCTCGACCCGGCCGACCCCATCTTCGTGACGCGGGTGAAGGAGGCGACGCGCGGGCGCGGCCTCTCATACGCCTTCGACTTCGCCGGTGTCGCGCCCGTGCGCGAGCAGGCCGCCAAGACCCTGGCCCGCGAGGGCAAGCTGATCCTCGTCGGCCTGACCGACCAGCCGCTGACCATCACCGGTGGCACCCACTTCAGCTATCTCAAGCAGCAGATCCTCGGCCACTACGGCTCGCAGGCCGAGCACGTGCTGGAACTGCTCGACCTGGTCGCCGGCGGCCGCGCCGAGTTCTCCCGCTCGGTCAGCGGCACGCTGCGCCTGTCCGACGCGGCCGAGGCCGTCCGCCGGCTGGACGCCAAGGAGGGGAACCCGATCCGGCTGGTGCTCATCCCTTGACAAAAGTTACCGGTAACAGTTTTGCTGGCAAGTGAACTGTTACCGGTAACTTTTGGTGGGAGCCAGCCCGTGGTGCGCAAGGACCGAGTGCTCAAGGCGCCGACGATCTACGACGTCGCGCGCGTGGCCGAGGTCTCCCACCAGACCGTGAGCCGCTATCTGTCCGGCGTCTCCCCGCTGCGCCCGGCCTCACGCGAGCGGGTCGAGCGGGCGATCCAGGAGCTCGGATATCGCCCCAGCCTCACCGCGAGGGCGCTGGCCCGGGGCGAGTCCCGCACCGTCGTGGCCCTCACCGGGGAACTGCTCGAGGTCGGCACGGTCCAGCTCGTCGAGGGCGTGCGCCGGGCCGCGCGGGCCGCCGGCTACCTGCTCGACGTGATGACGTACGACGCGAGCGACCTGGGGCGAACGCTCACTAACATCGCCCGCCAGGACATCGCCGGAGTCCTCGCCATCGCCGACACCGACCAGCTCCGCGAGGCCGTCGAGCGGCAGTCTCCCGACCTGTTCATCACGGTCACCGAGGACGCGCCCGGCGCCAACACCGTCGAAGCCCATCTGGCCATCGCCCGCCACCTCATCGAGCTCGGGCACCAACGGGTCGTCTATGTCGCCGGGCCGCGCGACTGGCGCTCGGCCCGCACCCGCCTGCGCGCCTTCGAGGAAGCCGCCACCGGCCTCGCATGTGAACGCTTGTTTGCGGTCGGCTGGTCCGCCGCGGCTGGATACGAGGCCGGGCAGCGGCTGACCGACCCGACCGCGGTCGTCTGCGCGAACGACCAGATCGCGCTCGGCGTGACCCGGGCCCTGGCCGAGCGCGGCCTCGACGTCCCGGCCGACGTCAGCGTGGTCGGCTACGACGACATGCCCGAGTCGGCGTACTTCTCGCCGCCGCTGACGACCGTACGGCAGGACTTCGCCCTGCACGGGGCGTACGCGTTCCGCCGCGTCCTGGAGCGGCTCGAGCCGGGCGTGCCGCGGGAACCGCTGCCCGCGGTCGAGGACCACCTGATCGTGCGCGGCTCCACGGCCGCGCGACGCGCATAGGCAAGAGAGGGACCGAGATGCCGATCTGGTACGGCGGGGACTACAACCCGGAGCAGTGGCCGCGCGACGTGTGGGACGAGGACGCCTCGCTCATGCGGACCGCGGGCGTCAACCTGGCGACCGTCGGCGTCTTCTCGTGGTCGCGGCTCGAACCGCGCGACGGCGAGTTCGACTTCGAGTGGCTCGACGTGGTGCTGGAGAAGCTGCACGCCGCCGGGGTCCGCGCCGACCTGGCCACGGCCACGGCCTCGCCGCCGCCGTGGCTCACCCTCAAGCATCCCGAGATCCTCCCGGTCACGGCCTCGGGCGTACGCCTGTCGACCGGCAGCCGGCAGCAGTACTGCCCGAGCTCGCCGCTCTACCGCAGCTACGCCACCCGCCTCGTGAAGGCGCTCGCCGATCGCTACGGATCGCATCCCGCCCTCGAGATGTGGCACATCAACAACGAGTACGGCTGCCACGTGAGCCGTTGCTACTGCGACGTCTCGGCCGGCGCCTTCCGCTCGTGGCTGCGCGACAAGTACGGCACGATCGACGGCTTGAACGACGCCTGGGGTACCGCTTTCTGGTCGCAGCGGTACTCCGGCTTCGAGGAGATCTTCCCGCCGCGGGACGCGCCGACCTTCAAGAACCCGGCCCAACTGCTCGACTTCGACCGGTTCGGCTCGCACGAACTGCTCGAGTGCTTCCGCGCCGAGGCGGCCATCCTGCGCGAGGCCACCCCGGACATTCCGCTCACCACGAACTTCATGGGCTTCTTCAAGCCCGCCAACTACTGGGAGTGGGCCAAGGAGCTCGACTTCGTCTCCGACGACAGCTATCCCGACCCGGCCGACGACACCGCCTATCTGCAGTCGGCGATGACCCGCGACCTGATGCGCTCGCTCGCCGGCGACAAGCCGTGGGTGCTGATGGAGCAGGCGCCCAGCGCGGTGAACTGGCGTCCGCACAACGCGGCCAAGCGGCCCGGCCAGATGCGCGCGTGGTCATATCAGGCCATCGCCCGCGAGGCCCGCGGCATCATGTACTTCCAGTGGCGGCAGTCCATCGCGGGCGCCGAGCAGTTCCACTCCGGCATGGTGCCGCACAGCGGGACCGACACCCGGGTGTGGCGCGAGGTGGTCGAGTTCGGCGCCGAGCTCAAGGCGCTCTCCGGACTCCTGCCGTCCACAGTGGCCGCCCCGCCGATCGAAGCCGCGATCGTCCTGGACTGGGAAAGCTGGTGGGCCCTGGAGCAGGCGGCCCGCCCGGCCCGCGTCAGCTACGCGGCGCAGATCTCGGGCTGGTACAAGGCCTTCGCCCAGGCCGGCCTCCGCGTCCGCTTCGTGCACCCCGGCGCCGACCTGAGCGCCTTCCGTGTCGTCGTGGCGCCCACGCTCTTCCTCGCGACCGAGGCCGACCTCGAAAACCTCGGCACGTACGCCGGCAACGGTGGCACGCTCGTCGTGACGTTCCAGAGTGGGATCGTCGACGAGAACCTGCGGGTCCGCCCCGGCGGCTACCTCGGCCCGCTCCAGCGCACGCTGGGCCTGTGGATCGAGGAGTTCACCCCGCTCGCCGGCCACCCGGCCGCGCTCGCCGGCACGGTCACCTCGTCGTCGGCGACCTGGAGCGAGGTCGTACGCCTCAACGGCGCCACCGTCGAGTCGGAGTTCACCGACGGCCCGGCCGCCGGCGGCCCGGCCATCACGAGCAACGGCACCGCCTGGTACGTCGCGGCCGACCTGGCCGCCGACGGCAAGGCGGCCCTGGTCGAGACCGTCCTGGCCCGGCTCGGCCTCGACCTGCCCCGCCCGGCGCCGGGCGTCGAGCACATCACCAGCCAGTCCGACACGTACGTCATCAACCACCACCCGCTGCCGCACGTCGTCGAGCTCGACGGCACCGACCTGCTCACCGGCAAGCCGGCCCGGGGCCTGGAACTGCCCCAGTACGGCGTGGCCATCGTCCGCGCCTAGGGGCTCTAGACCCGTACGGCTACGGGGATTTCGGTCAGGCGGCCTCGGTCAGATCGGCCAGGTCGATGCCGGCCTTCTCCAGCACGAGGCGGACGTCGTCGAGGGACAGGCCCTCGACGACGTTGTCGCCGTGGACGATCCGGTACCACTCGCGGCCGTCGCGGCGTACGGCCTCGACCCGCCAGGCGGCGTCCCTGGTCATGACGGAGCCCGTCACTTCTTCCGGGGCGACCGAGGGCTCCGGTGTGGGGGAAGCCGGCGGAACCAGCGAGGAGACATCGCGATCGGGGCGCAGACCGCGCCACGAGGCGTGGCGGAGGCGACCGTCGACCGTCCAGTTGCGGAAGGCGACCTCCCCGACGAGTGACGGCTCGGCCCAGCGGGCGTGGCGGGCGTGCTCGCGCGGCACGCCGGCCACCGGCGCCGTGGGACGGCGCCGAGCGTCCAGCTCGACCGTCAGGTGCTGGAGCATCGCGTCCGTGAAGCCGGTGCCCACCTGGCCCGCGTACCGGAGACCCTCCTGACCCGGCACGGCCAGCAGTAGTGAACCGATCGTCCCGGACCGGCGGCCCTGGCCCGGCTCGTAACCGATGATCATCACCTCCTGCGTCCGGATGAGCGGCACTTTGGTCCACTCGGCCGAACGGCGGCCCGGCCGGTAGACGCCGTCCTGGCGCTTGGCGACGACGCCCTCGAAGCCGGACAGCTTCGCCGCGGCCAGCACGCCTGCGCCGGCGTCCGGGAAGTAAGCGGGCGTTCGCACTGTCGCGCCGTCGAGGCGCAACTCCGCGAGCAACTCCCGGCGCTGCCGGTAGGGCAGGTCGATCGTGCTCCGGCCGTCGAGGTGCAGCACGTCGAAGACGTAGTAGCGGACCGGCACCGCGCGCAGCAGCGCGGCCGGTGGAGCGGCGATGTGCATCCGGTTCTGCAACAGGGCGAACGACGGCCGCTCACCGGCCTCCAGGGCGACGATCTCGCCGTCGAGGATCGCCGGGCGCCCGCGCAGCAGCGTGGCGACCTCGGCCAGCTCCGGATAGGTGCCGGTGACGTCGTTGTCGTTGCGGGTCAGGGCCCGCACCTCGCCGTCCTCGGCGTAGGTGACCGCGCGAACGCCGTCGTACTTGAACTCGAACGCCCAGCCCGCGCCGGTCGGCAGCGGGCCGAGCGCGGCCAGCATGGGCCGGACGAGCTCGCCATCGATCTTCATGCGTTCGGGCTACCCCCGGCACGGCCGGGTGATACCCCTTGACCAGGAATTACACCGTGGTAGTTAACTCCTGTCCGGCTCTCAGGTTCGATTCACGCGCCGGCGGGTATCGGCAGGGGCATGGCGCGACCGATCTGGACAGGAGCGATCACCTTCGGCCTGGTGTCGGTGCCGGTGGCGATGTACTCCGCCACCCACGAGCACGAGGTCAGTTTTCACCAGTTCGAGAAGGGCACCGGTGACCGCATCCGCTACAAGCGGGTGAACGAGCGCACCGGCAAGGAAGTCGACTACGACGACATCGTCAAGGGCGCCGACGTCGGCGGTGGCGACTACGTGATGCTCGACCAGGAGGAGCTCGACTCGGTGGCGCCCGGCCGTTCGCGCAGCCTCGACATCGACCGCTTCGTCGAGCTCGACGCCATCGACCCGCTGTACTACGACAAGACGTACTTCCTCGGTCCCGGCCGCGACGAGACCGAAAAAGTTTACGGCCTGTTACGTGACGCGATGGCCGACTCGGGCCGCGCCGCGATCGGCACGCTGGTGATGCGCGGAAAGGAATATCTGGCCGTGATCCGCGCCGACGGCGACCTGCTGATGCTCCAGACGATGTACTTCGCCGACGAGGTCCGCGACCCGAAGGACCAGATCGACTCGCTGCCTCGCCGTAACGCGGCCAAGCCGGCCGAGCTCCACATGGCCCAGCAACTGATCGACTCGATGGCCGGCAAGTGGCGCCCGGCCGACTTCCGCGACACCTACACCGATCGCGTGAACAAGCTCATCGACGAGAAGAAGGCCGGCGAACAGATCACCCCGGCCGCCGAGGCCCCCGAGCCGACCGCCGCCACCGACCTTTTCGAAGCCTTGCGCCGCAGCGTCGAGGCCGCCAAGAAGGGCCGGGCCACATCAAATTCCAAGGCCTCTTCCGTACGCGGTTCCGCGGCACCCAAGCGCAGGTCCACCCGCTCCGCCAAGTCGGCTGAGGGAAAGGCGAGCGGGAAAGCGGGTGGGAAGGCCGCCAAGGCGAAGACGGCCGACCTCAAGCAGGCCTCGAAGGGCGATCTGCTCAAGCTCGCCCGCGAGCTCGATGTGCCCAAGCGGACCACGATGAGCCGTGCCGACCTCGAGAAGGCCGTGCGCAGAGCTCAGCGCCAAGCCGCTTAGGCGGGCTCGTCCAGGCGCTCGAGCCAGCGGTCCAGCAACGCTGCCTCCTCGGGCTCCAGCTTCGGCGTACCGGAAAGGGCTAGTTGCGAGCGCAACTGGCGCGCCCCCGCCCGTACCGGGTCCGCGTCCTTGTCCTGGGCCGGAATCTCGGTGAGGACCGCCCCGAACACGGCGTCGCGCGCTCGATGGGACAGCGCCGGGTCATCGAACAGTGCCGGCTGGGCTATGCGGCTCAGGGCCACCCCGATGTTCGCCGGCAGGATCAGCTGGGCCGCCAGCCTCGGTGTCGTTCCCAGCGCCCCGGCCGCCGCCGTTCGAGTCAGCGTCGCCTCCAGCAGGTCGAGGATGCGGCGGTGCGCGCTCGACGCGGCGCCCGCCCGAGGGGCGAACATCAGCTGGTAGAGGGCTGGATTTTCGGCGGCGAAGGCCATGTGGTCGTCCCAGCCCACGTACATGTCCGCGACCGGGTCGTCGCTGATCTCCAAGCCGGCCTTGCGCCGCGCGTATCGCTCGAAACCGGCGTCGGCCACGGCGTCGAGCAGGCCTCGCTTGTCGCCGAACAGCCTGTACAGCACCGGCTGGGTGACGCCGACCTCCTCGCACACGGCCCGCGTGGCGATGTCACCGTCGGGGGAGGCCGCCAGCTGCCGCTCGGCCGCCTCGATCAGCGCCGCCCGTACGGCGGTGTCCTCAACCTTCTGCATGAATCAATGATACGTCAGGGAGCTAGCATCGATTTTGTAGGCTTTCGACGCCATCACGCGCTCGGGTGTGTCGAACCGGCGTACGAAATCGCCCGGAAGTTGATTGTCGAGGAACGCGCGCCATGCCTCGAGGTCGCGCTGCCAGGCCTCCATGAAGTCCTGGCAGAGCTTGTGGGTGATGTCGGCGCTGCGGCCCCGGGCCGTCTCCAGCGAGCGGCGCATCTTGCGGTGCGCGGGCGTCTCGCTCAGCTCCGCGATGACCAGGTCGATGAAGGCCCGCCGGCGGTAGAGGGCGTCGCCCCAGTGGCCGGACCCGGCGGTGTCGATGCGCTCGCCGGCGTCGAGGAGCCAGAACAGGCCCTCGGCCAGGGTGTCGCCGAGCTCCTCGGCGGCCGCCCGGGCCGGGTTCGCGAACGGGTCGTACGAGCGCTGGCGCATCTCGCCCGCGCGCGCGGCCCGGAAAGGCACCCCGTCGCCCAGCAGGAACAGCCAGTCCTCGTTGTAGATGTTGGGGTAGAAGGACTTCGTGCGCATGGCGTCGACGATCATCGCGCCGCCGCCGATGAAGGTGTCCTGCCGGCCGCCGACCGCGCGGTACGCGTGACACACCACCGAGTTGTCGGAGTAGCCGCTGTTGGCCAGCCCGACGGCGCGGTAGCGGTCGGCCAGGCCGGCCGCCCGGTGCAGCTGGTCCGGGTCGTCGATCAGGATGTCGTCGTCCAGGAAGAGCACCCGCTGCCAGCCGAGGTCGCGCGCGAGCACGAGACCCAGGTTCCTTTTCAGGCTCAGGTCGCTGGTGGTGCCGAAACCGTGGTTCTGCAACAGCTTGTCGGTCTCGAACGACGGCAGCAGCGCCGCGAGCGTGTCGTCGACGCCGACCACGAGGGTGGCCGCGTCGAGGTGGTCGGCGAGCTTCAGCGCCTGCTCGGGCGCGGACGCCCGGCTGCAGAGCGCGACCACGGGGGCGCCGATCCTCGTGCCGACCTCCATGACGTGCCGCAGCGCGTCGGCCGGCCAGGCCGTGGGGACGATGATGGCGTCGAGGCGTGCCGTGACCTCCCGCGTCGACGCGTCGACGCGGTCGAGCAGGTGGGTGTGTGAGCCGTGGTGCAGACTCTCCATGGTGGACACTCGGCGGAGCATAGCTAGGCCTCCGGCCACCCGTGCAGGACGGTGTCCGGCGCCGTCCAGTCCGGCGTGGTCACCACGCCGTTGAGCACCTGCACACGGAAGAGGAGGCTGAACGCCTCCTCGCCGGGGAACCGGTCCGCGAGGAAAGCGGCGTTCTTGTCCCGGAAAACGTCATGCGTGAGCGCGCGCACCGCTCCGTACACGCCTTTGCCGTACATGCCGTTGCATACGGTGATGGTCTTCTCCAGGTTCAGCGGATTGGCCGCCCGGAAGAAATGACCCACGTCCTGGACCAGGATCCGGTCGTCGCCCCGGGAGACGAACTCTGGTGTGAACGACTGGTCATGGCCGTCGGTGACGACGCGGAAGCAGCCGCGGCTGGGGTCGGTGTCGTCGGACAGCTGCGTCACCGGAACGGGTGTCAGCCGCATGGCGTCCTGTGTCGCGCTGTTCCAGTCGATGCCACCGAGGCACACCAGATGTTTCGTCCAGTCAGTCTCCTTCATGTCCCGGGCGCTCGCCCACTGAACCTCCAGATCGGGGTTCACCGCGCGGATGTGCCCGAGCAGCTCCAAGAGGGAGTCGAGGTCGGCCAGCCGGGACAGCTTGGAGCGGTCGGGATCGATGTCGGCCTGGGGCTCGCTGGTGCCGGGCTCGGCGCAGACGATCATGACGGGGCCCTCGTCGTAGAACCACGGTCCGTGGCCGACGATGGTCGTGGCGACCGGCGCCTCGCGCAGCGCGAACAGCTCCCGGGCCAGTTTGTCGCGGGTCTCGGCCTCGTCGGCGGTCAGGTCCTGCTCGCTGATCAACTTGTACGGCCGCGACTCGATCGACCGTCGCGTGCAGTAGAAGGTCAGGATGGCGTTGAGCCGGTCCTCCGGCGGGGGCGTCGGGTCGGCGACGCGTTCCCAGGACGAGACGAGCTGGACGCTGGTCTTCTTCCGGTCGGCCAGAGCCTCGGCGAGGTCGGCCTGGGTGATCGAGACGTCGGGCCACCACGACTTGCGCAGCTCGCGCAGTCGCTTGGCCAGGACGCGGCCGGGGTCGCCGACAGTCGCCACTCCCGCACCTCCAGAAAAGTTCACTGTACTACAACTACGCGCTGGCGGTCGGCAACTTAGCAGGTGAGACCGCGAGTTGGCCAGCGCGTGAATGAATGCCCTTCAGCTTTGTCTTGGTATTGCTAGGTGGAGGTTCAGCAACTTACAGTCAGTATCACTGGCACTACAGGTAGATCTAGGGAGGCACAATGAACTCCTACTCCCAGGACCTGGTCAACGCCGTCGCCGCCGCCGGGATGCTGGCCGCCATCCTCGCCGCCGTCTGGGTGGCCGTCTACGCGACCTACGTCGTCATCCGCATCTGCACCCGGCAGGCCACGGCCGCCATCTACCTCACGACGGTGCTCGTCGTGGGGTTCGTCATCGTCGGCCTGCTGAACCGCTGACGTTCGCACTGCTGCCGGACATCGACAGCAGTGCCACGCGGCGGGCACGATCACCGGAGGGCGGCCGATCAGGAGACCGATGGTGAGCGACGTGGTGTCGATAAGGACGGCGTCGGACGAAGATGTCCGCAAGTTCGTCGAGAACCGGAACGAACGGCACTACTTCCTCGATCACCTCGGGCAGGACCACGGCATCATCCTCTTCGCCTTCCGCGGCGAGGTGCTGGCCGGATATATCTTCGTCCGCCTGGCGCCGGCCGAGGAGGCGGAGCTGCGCGCCGGGCTGCCGGGCGTCCCGCTGCTGCAGCACCTGCGCGTGCTCGAGGAACATCAACGCTCCGGAGTCGCCCGGAGACTACTCAGCGAAGCTGAACGACAGCTCACCCTGCGCGGTTACCACCGGGTCGCGCTCGGCGTCCATCCCTCGAATGAGCGGGCCATCAGCCTGTACAAAGGCCTATCCTTCACGGCGTGGCGAGAGGAGAGTCTCCCCACGTTCCATGTAGAAGTGCTCGACGACGACAGCACCGAGCGTAGCGACGACGTCTGTCTCGTCTTCGTCAAGCACCTGGAACGACTGCCCCAGATAGGACGACCTTGACCTGGATCGTGACCGGTGGCGCCGGCTACATCGGCGCGCACGTCGTCCACCGGCTGAGCGGCCGGTGCGAAGTGGTGGTCTTCGACGACTTCTCCACCGGCCGTCCCGAGCGCCTGCCGGGCGACATCGCCGTCGTCAAGGGCTCGGTGACCGATCCGGACGACCTGGCGCGGCTGTTCGACCGTGGTCCCGTGGACGGGGTCATCCATCTCGCGGCCTCGAAGACGGCGCCGGAGTCGATGACCGACGGCGACCCGTTCTGGCTCAGCAACGTCGGCGGCGTGCGCATGCTGGTCGAGGCGATGGCCCGGGCCGGTGCGGGCCGGTTGCTCTTTGCCTCCTCGGCCGCGGTGTACGGCGACACGGGCCACCGCCGGGCCCACGAGGGGCGGCGCACGGAGCCGGTGAACCCGTACGGCCTCACCAAGCTCGAGGGCGAGCAGATCATGGGCCGGTCCCGCCTGCGGACGATGGCGCTGCGGCAGTTCAACGTCGTGGGCGCGGGCACACACGCGTACGCCGCCGACACCGGCCCCGCGAGCCTGCTGCCGGCCGTTTTCCGGGCTCTGACCGAAGGATCCAAGCTTGTTGTACGGGGTGACGACTATCCCACGCGCGACGGCAGCGCCATCCGTGACTACGTGCACGTCGAGGACGTCGCCCGGGCGTACGTCAAAGGGGTCTCGCTCCTGTCGGGCCGAAGGCCGATGCGGCGGCACTCGGTGGTGAACGTGGGAAGCGGCCAGGGCACGTCCGTGCTGGAGCTGGTGCGGCTCGCGGGGAAGGTGGCCGGCGCCGAAGTGCCGTTCCGGGTGGGGGAGCGGCGGCCCGGCGACGCCGCCGAATCCGTGGCCGACGTGCGCCGGGCGCGGCGCAGAGGGCTGGGGCCCCGTCGTTCGCTGGAGGAGGCGGTCTCGTCGGCCTGGGAGTCGTGGCGCCTCGATCTGGGTAGGTGACAGGCATGCGTTTCGTGGTGCAACGGCATCGTGCGCGGCGGCTGCACTACGACTTCCGGCTCGAGATCGGCGGGGTGCTGGCCAGCTGGGCCGTGCCCAAGGGCCCGACGCTCGACCCGAAGGTGCGGCGGGCGGCCTTCCAGGTCGAGGACCACGAGCTGTCGTACTACGACTTCGAGGGTGTCCTTCCGGCCGGGCGGTACGGCGCCGGCGATGTCATCGTCTGGGACGCCGGAACCTTCGAGCCGCAGGGCGATCCGGGGCAGGCCGTCAAGGACGGCGAGATCCACTTCGATGTGTACGGGGAGAAGCTGCGCGGCCGCTTCGTCCTGGTGCGCACCCGCCAAGGGGCGAACGGCAAGTGGGAATGGCTCCTGCTGCACAAGCGTGACGAGTACGCGGTCGAGGGCTGGGACGCCGAGGACCACCCGCGCTCGGTGCTCAGCGGCCGGACCAACGACGAACTGCTCTAATGTTTATGAATATTTACGGCTATCGTGATCGGCATGCCTGCCGCGCGCCGCTTTGCCGCCATCTCCACGCCTGAGCCGCCGAAAGGGCAGAAGACCCTCTTCAAACGGGCCGTGGTGCTCGGTGGCAGCGTCGCCGGGCTGATGGCGGCCCGGGTCCTGAGCGACCACGCCGAGGACGTCGTCGTCATCGAGCGCGACGACCTCAGCGGCCTGGGCGCGAGCGTGCGGCCCGGCGTGCCGCAGGGCAGCCAGGTGCACGCGCTGCTCCTGTCCGGACAGCAGCAGCTGGAGCGCTGGTTCCCCGGTTTCGTCGAGCAGGCGCTCGCCGAGGGCGCGGTGTCGCCGCCGCCGGGGAGCAACCGCTTCTATATGGACGGTGAGCTGCGCGAGGAAGCGGCCGGCGCCTCGCAGGGCCTCATCTCCAGCCGCCCGTTCCTGGAGGGGCTGATCCGCCGCCGGGTGCTCGCGATCCCCAACGTGCGCGCGGTGGCCGGGCGGGCCGAGGGTCTGCTGATGGACGGCGACACGGTGACCGGGGTGCGGTACGTGGCCGGCGGCGAGACCGCGGTGACCGGGCAGAAGGCGGACTTCGTGGTGGACGGCACCGGGCGGTCGAGCCGGCTCGGGGACTGGCTCGAGGCGTACGACTTCCCGAAGCCGCCGATGCGGCGCATGGCCATCAAGCTGAACTACGCGACCGCCCTCTATCAGCGGCCGGCGGACGCGCGGGTGTGGACGTGCATCTCGATCGCGAATCCCGGTCCGGGTAAGACGGCGCGCATCGGCGGCTTCACGCCGATCGAAGGGGAACGCTGGACGCTTCTGGTCTCCGGCTACGACGGGGACCGTCCCGGGCGCGACGCCGACGAGTTCCGCGAGCGGTGCGTGCGCGACTTCCCGTCCGAGTTCGGCGAGGTGGCCACGGGTGCCGCTCGGGTGAGCGAGGTCGCCACCTATCACCAGGCGGACAGCCGGCGCCGCGAGTTCCACCAGTTGCGCCGCTTTCCCGCCCGGCTGGTCGCGGCGGGCGACGCCGTGGCGTCGTTCAACCCGGTCTACGGGCAGGGGATGACCTCGGCCATGCTGCACGCGTCGTGCCTGTCGGAATATCTGCGCGGCGACCCCGACCTGAGCCGGCCCGCCCGCTCGTACTTCGCCGACGTGAAGGTGGTCGTCGACGCCGCCTGGCAGGTCTCCACCATGGCCGACCTGGCCCTGCCGCACGTCGACGGCCCCTATCCCAAGGGTTATGCGGTGATTCGCTGGGCGAGCGGCCTCATTTTCAAGGCGTCGATGCGCGACCAGGCGGTGAACCACCGCCTGGGGCAGGTGACGACCATGCTCGCCCATCCGAGCGCGCTGACGAGCCCGCGATTCCTGCTACGGGCTCTCAGCATCGGCGCCCGCGCCTAGCTTCCGGTCAGCTGGCGCGGCGCGGCAGCTTCCAGTCGGGACGCGGGAAGTGGCAGGTGTAGCCGTTCGGGATGCGCTCCAGGTAGTCCTGGTGCTCCGGCTCGGCCTCCCAGAACGGGCCGGCCGCGGTCACCTCGGTGACCACCTTGCCCGGCCACAGCCCCGACGCCTCGACGTCGGCGATGGTGTCCTCGGCGACCCGCTTCTGCTCGTCGGTCTCGTAGAAGATCGCCGAGCGGTAGCTGGTGCCGACGTCGTTGCCCTGACGGTTCAGGGTCGTCGGGTCGTGGATCTGGAAGAAGAACTCCAGCAGATCCCGGTACGACGTGGCGGACGGGTCGAACTCGATCTCGATCGCCTCGGCGTGGCCGTCGTGGTTGTAGTACGTCGCGTTCTGGACCGCGCCGCCCGTGTAGCCGACCCGGGTCGAGATCACTCCGGGGCGCTTGCGGATCAGATCCTGCATCCCCCAGAAACAGCCTCCGGCAAGAATCGCCTTCTCCGTGGCCATGGCGCACACCTCATTCGTAGTTTGTCCCCCAGCATTACCCTTCGGCACCGCCGGGGCACTGTCATGTCGCTCACCTGAACGTCAGAACGGGCTTGATAGTTCCCGCCCGGGTGGCGAGCTCGATCTCCTCGAACGGGAACTCGGCGACGAGCCGCTCGACCGGCAGGCGGCCCTCGCGGTGCAGATCGGCGAGGTGGGGGATGAAGCCGGCCGGTGTGGCGTCGCCCTCGATGACGCCTCGCAGCTCGAGGCCGTTGTAGAGGACCGTGGCGAGGTCGAGCTCGGCCCGCCCGACCAGCCCCACCAGGGCCAGGGTGCCCCGCCGGCGCAGGGCGCGAATCGCCTGGTTGATCACGTCGGCCCGGCCGGTGGTGTCGATCGCGTGGTGAACGCCGGTCAACTCCCGGTCGACGGCGCCCAGCTCGAGGGCCAGGGCCCGCCGCTCCGGCACGGGATCGACCGCCAGCACCTCGCAGCCCGCGGCGACGGCGGCCATCACCGCGCTCAGCCCGACCGCGCCCGCACCCAGCACGGCGACGGTCTCGCCCTCCCGCGGCCGGAGGACGTTGAAGATCGTTCCGGCGCCGGTCTGCACGCTGCAGCCCAGAGGGGCGGCCAGCGCCGGGGGCAGGTCGTCCGGGACCTTGACCGTGTTCGACGCGTAGGCCAGGGCATGGGTGGCGAAGCTCGACTGCCCGAAGAAGTTGCCATAGACATTCTGCCCGTTCCGGGACAGCGGCGTGCTGCCGTCGGCCCGGGTCCCGCGGGCGTTCAGGTCACTGTGCCGGCAGTACGCGGGATGCCCGTCCCGGCACTGCCCGCAGGCGCCGCAGCTGCGGAAGGTCAGGCAGACGGTGTCGCCCGGCGAGAGCCCCTCGACGTCGTCGCCGACCGCCTCGACCACGCCCGCGCCCTCGTGCCCGAAGACCATGGGCAGCCGGCTCCAGCCCCGCCGCAGGGCCAGATCGGTGTGACAGATCCCGGCCGCGGTGATCCGCACCAGCACCTCGTCGGCCCGCGGCTCCTCCAGCTCGACCTCGCGGATCACGAACGGCCCGCCGGCCTCCTCGACCAGGGCGGCCCGGATCTTCACGCCTTGTCCAGCCGGAAGTAGTAGTGTCGCCCGTTCTCGTCGAGAACCCCTTTGCCGTTCATCACACCGAGCAGGGTGGTGTCGTCCACGCGCTTGAAGTGATCGAGCACCGGCCGCCCGTCGTAGACCATCGTCGCCGTCACCTCGCCCCGGAACTCGACCATCCAGAGGCTGGCCCCGCCCTTGGCCATGGCCACGTTGGCGTCGAGCTGCCCGTCCTCGTTCCAGCACACCAGCGGCGCCACGTCGGTCACGGAAGTGAACGTCTTGCCGTACCACCGGGCCCGCTCCAACCGCCCCTCGAAGCTGTGCCCGCTGACGAACTCGCTCCCGGCCCAACTCCCGAGCAGTTCCTCGACCCGCACCGGCGCCAGCGCCGCCCAGATCGCGTCAAGCTCGTCGATCGTCACTTCCCCGCCCGCAGCCTGAACGGCTGCGAGCCGCTCCCGAGCCTCGATCGCATCCATCCCGGCCTCCTTGTTGGCGTCCCGCCAACAAGATCCCAGTTCCTCCCACTCGATAGCAAGTTAACGAAGATTCGCATTCGTGGGGGGCGGCCCGGCCCGGCTTCTCGGTCCGACTCCTGCCCGGCCCTTCAGCCCTGTCTCGCTCGGCCCCTCGGCCTCGCTCGGACCCCTCCGCACTGCTCGCCCCGCCCGGCCCCGCCCGGCGAGCGATCCGGGCCAGCTCTTGACCGCGGCGCCAGGCCTACGCCGGTGGCGCGCGGTGGGGCAGTGGCTGTGCCTGCGGCGGCGGAGCGATGGCCGGGCCGGCGCGGTGGGACACTGCGGCCGGCGGGCGTTGGGGTCAGCGGGAGGTGGAGCGACGGGGGCGGTCAGCGGGAGAGGCCCAGCTTGAGGCCGAAGCCGATCAAGGCGGTGCCCGTGGTGGCGTCTACCGTGCGCTGGGCTCGGCGGGTTCGCAGGAAGCGGTTGAGGGCGGCGGCGCTGAGGATCAGGGCCGTGAACCAGAGCATGCTCTCCGCAACGTGCACCGAGGCCAGCAAGAGGCCGGCCGTCAGGTGGGAAGCGCCGGCGGGGATGAACTGGGGGAGGACGGCCAGGTAGAAGGCGCCCACCTTGGGGTTCAGGAGGTTCGTGAGGGCGCCGCGGGTCAGGGCGCTCCGAGCCGACTGGGGTGGTGTGCCGGTGGCGGAAGGGTGGGCTGCGTGGCCGCGCCGGGCGGCGATGAGCATGCGCGCGCCCAGCCAGAGCATGTACGCCGCGCCGGCTATTCGCAGGATCGTGTAGGCGAGCGTCGAGGCGGCCAGCAGGGCGGATACGCCCACGGCGGCGGCCGCGCCCCAGGTGAGGGCGCCCAGGCAGATGCCCGCGGCGGTGAAGAAGGCGGGGCGGCGGCCGCCGTTCAGGGCTGAGCGCAGCACCAGGGCCGTGTCCAGGCCGGGGGTGATGGTGAGCAGGGCGCCCACGGCGGCGAAGGACAGCAAAGCGGTACCCAGGTCCATGGCGTTTCTCCTCCTCGGCGCGCGGCGACGGTCCCGGTCCACCATTGAGGCAGGCGGGGCGCCGGCGGAAGTCCGTGGACGAAAGTGCGACGAATGTAACGCCCGCTGTCAGCAGCGGTGCTTACGGCTGGATCAGGCTGTCGAGCAGCGGGAACTCGTCGTAGACCTGGTTGTAGTCGCCGAAGTGGCCGTCGTTGCGGACGATCTGGGTGCCGCCGACGCGCTCGAACATGGCCCGGCCCTGTGCGGCGTCGCAGCCGTACGGGTCGGTGAGGGAATTGATGAAGTACGGGTCCCGGACGTTGGCCCGGATGGCGTGCCAGTCGTACGACGGGCGCAGGACCGGCTCGTCGCCGGTGTTGGGCGGCGTGCAGTAGCCGGCCACCAGGAACGCCTTGTCGACGGTCACCCGCTCCAGGATCGCCAGCAGGAGGGCGGCGCCGCCGGAGTGGCCGATCAGCACCGTCTCGGGGCCGAAGGTGTGCGCGTCGAGGACCTTCGGCAGGAAGGTGTCGATCGGCTCCACGTTGACGGCGGGGTAGTGCGGCACCTCGACGGCGTAGCCGCGGGCGGTCAGCCGCCCGGCCAGCCAGGGGTACCAGGCGACCTCGGGGTTGCCGCCGGTGCCGTGGAAGATGATCGCCTGTCGTCCCATGGGCGGAGGATAAGCCATCGATCTGCGACCATGGGGGCCATGTGGCGCGGCAACTGGCTGTCCTATGTGTACGCGGGTATCGGCGTCCTGCTGCTCGTGGGCGCGTTCGTGTTGCTCTACCCGGTGCGGCATGTGGACGGGTTCGCGACCGACCTGCGGATCAACATCGGGGCCAATCTGCTCGATCTGGTGCTGGCGGCGCTCGTGCTGCAACCGCTGATCCTGTTCCTGAGCCGCAACGCGGTGAAGCGGCGGCACCGGCTCGACTACCGGGCGGTCATCAAGCGCATCGAGGACGCCGACGGCCAGGTCGACATCTGGAAACACTGGACGGGGCTGCTGGAGGGCCGGCACGAGCGGAACTTCACGAACGCGGTCGTGCGGGCGCTGGAGCGGGGAGTGCGCTTCCGCATCGTGCTCACCGATCCGTCGAGCCCGGCCGCGGCCGAGCGGGCCCGGCAGGTGGCGCCGACGGACGCGCTCGGGCTGATGCGGCAGAACATCGAGCGGCTGGGCGCGCTGCTCGACCGGATCCCGGCCGCGCACCACGACCTGTTCACCGTGCGGATCAGCCGGACCGGGCCGGCGCACGCGCTCTACCGGGTCGACGACTGGCTGTCGTACGGCGTGTTCGGTGACCGCCGGGTCAGTGAGAGTTCGCAGCGCGAGGTGCGGGTGCGCGGCGACCTGGGTGAGTTGGCGCTGGAGGCCTTCGAGAACCGTTGGAAGGGGCCGGGGCTGGTGACGGTGGCCGAGCACGACCGCATGCGGCTGCGGCTGGAAGTGAACGGTCATTCGGCCGAGCACGACCTGCGGTACGTGCTGCACGAGGGCGAGCACTGGGTGAACGTGAACCCGTCGGCGCTGGCGCAGGCGTTCCACCCCGATCACGAGGTGGTCGGTGAGGGCGAGCGGCGGTGGGTGCTGGCCGAGGCGAGCCCGGCGACCCGGGAGCGGGTGGGCGCCCTCTACGCCGCCAAATACGGTCCGGACCAGGGGGCGGTGCTGCTCCGGCTGATCGGCGCGTAGTCCATGATCATCCGATGCGAACGAAGCCGAGGGCCGATCTCGCGGTGGCCGCGACCGCGGTCGCGATCTTCCTGGTGACCCTGTTCTCGATCCCGATCGCCAAGTGCACCGCCGCCGCGCCGTGCGAGCCCGAGCCGGTCAGTTCGCTCGGCCTGGGCGCGCTGGCGGCGGTGGTGGCGATGTCGTACGTGCATCGCTGGGCCGCGGTCGCCGCCGCGGCCGTGTGCGCGGTCCTGTGGCCGCTGGGCGGCCGGCTGGAGGAGACCGGCCTGGGCTGGCGGTCCTGGCTGCCGCTGCTGCTGCTCGTGGTCACGGTCACGGTGGCTCTCCTTCGGTGGCCGCGCGGCCCGGAGCTGGACGGCGCCCCCGTCGAGCGGCTGGAGCGGACCGACCTCGCCCGGCCGGGGATCGCCTTCGGGGTGGCGCTGATCGTCGCCGGGCTGGCCGCCGGTGGGTGGACGGCGTGGCGGCAGCATCAGGTGGCCGGGCAGGAGGAGCGGGCCCGGGTGGTCGTCGCGGTGGTGCGCGAGCACGCCGACGACGACGGGGCGATCGTGGTCGCCCTGGACGGCGACCAGTGGAAGAGCGAGGTGCTGGACGCCACCGACTACCCGGTGGGCAGCGAGGTGGAGTTCCTTGTCGATGACGCGGGGTTACGCCAGGTGCGGGCCGAGCCGTACGACCTGACGGTCTGGTATGTGCTCTTCGTGGCGATGATCGGGCAGGGGATCGCCCGGCTGCTGCGCGCGGGAGAGCTGCGGCGAGGCCGGCTTCGCTTCTTCGCCGAGCCGCAACCGGCGCGGGCCGTGCGGGCGCTGGACGGCGGGGACATCGTCACCGTCCTCCTGCCCGACGGCCGGGGCCTGGCCCGCCGGGTGGTGGTCGACGTCGAGGGCGACGCCGGCGAGCCGGTTCGCGTGGTGCCGGCGACGCTCTACGGCGATCCCCGGCCCGGCGCCTGGTGCGCGGTCCGCGTGGGCGGCGAGCTGCGGGTTCCGGCCTGGCCGGTCAGCGACGTGCGGGAGGTTCCGGACGACGACGGTCAGTTGGCGTAGATGCGGGACGGCTTGATCAGGACTGCCGTGCGGCGCTGGTCGCGCATGACGCGGTCGTACTCGTCCCAGTCGTCGTGGGTGCCGCCGGCCGACGTGAAGATCTCGCGCAGCAGGAGCCGGAGCGCCTCGGGGTCGGACGGCGGGTCGTCGGGGCCGGTCAGCTCGGCCCGGCCCTCGACCGCCGCCCACTGCCAGCCGTCCCGGAACGTCACCGTCAGCTGCGGTCGCGCTCGGAGGTTGGCCAGCTTGATTTTGCCGTACGTCACGAAAGCCAGCACCGGCTCACCGCGCTGGATGATCCCGGTGTTGACCAGCGAGCTCTGAATGGTCTGGTCCGCGCGCAGCGTGGACACGACGGCCAGCCCGCTGTCGGCCCGGCTCAGCCCCCACGCCTGCTCCAACGTCATCGCCATGGGGCGAACGCTACCGGCTCACCACGCCCCGGACAGCGCGGCGACACCGCCGACCGCGGTCGCGGCCGTGCAGGCGGTCAGCAACGCCGTGCACAGCCGCTTGGCGCGCTGATGGTCGGCGGCGCCGGGCTGATCCAGGTACGCCGCCAGCACGCCCCACGAGAGCGCCAGGGCGCCGAGAACGAAGCCGAACATCGGCACAGCCTGCCGGTCGCGACCGGACACGGCGCCCAACCCGCGGTGACGTGCCGGTGAACAGCAGACGGTCATTTGCCGAGGCCGTGCAGGGCCTGCACGTAGATCTCCGAGAAGGTGGGGAAGGGCTGGATCGTGTCGCGCAGGATCTCCAGCGGCACCCTGGCCCGGATGGCCAGCGTCGCCTGCTGGAGCCACTCGCCGGCCTCCGGCCCGAGCGCGCAGGCGCCGGTGAGCACCGAACCGTCGCTGAACAGCGTCAGGAAGCCGTGGGACTCCGCGTACTGGCGGGTGTAGGCGGCGGTCTTGGCGACCTCCTTGAGGGCCACGGTGGAGCTGATCGCCCCCGACGTGGCGCCCACCGCCGCTGCTTGAGGATCGGTGAAGACCACGCGGGGTACGGCGGTGTAGTCGACCTTGCGCGGGCGGCCGTAGATGTTGTCCGCCACCACTTCGCCCTGATATTTCCCGACGTGCGTCAGCATGAACTGGCCGGTGACATCGCCGACGGCCCAGAGGTTCGGCCCCGCCCGCAGATACTCGTCGACCGGGATGCCCTTCCTGCCGGGCGTGATGCCCACTGTCTCCAGGCCGATCCCGTCGACCCGGGGTGCCCGCCCGGTGGCGACCAGAAGCCGATCACCCCGCAGCTCCTGCCCGTCATCCAGGGTCAGCACATAGTCCGCGTCGTCGCGGTGGGCGCGGACGGCGCGCGGGCCCAGGGCGAGCGAAACGCCATCGGCGCGCAGGGCGGCGGTCAGGGCGGTGCCCAACTGCTCCGGCTCCCGGGGAAGGACCCGGGAACCGGCGGCTGACAGCACCACGGAGCCGCCGAGACGGCGTACGGCCTGGGCCATCTCCACCCCCACCGGCCCGGCGCCGAGAATCACCAGCCGTCGCGGCACCTCCTTCATGCCGGTGACCTCGCGGTTGGTCCACACCCCCTCGAGCTCGCGCAGGCCCGGAACGGGCGGGATGATCGGCGACGCCCCGTTGGCCAGCACCACGTGCTCGGCCGTGTAGCGGACCCCGGACACCTCGACCGCTCCCGGCCCGGCCAGCCGCGCGCTGCCCCGGATCAGCGCGATGCCCGCCCCGGCCAGCCAGCGCTCCTGCCCCGCGTCCGAGTAGTCCGAGACCATGAAGTCGCGCCAGGCCAACGCCCGCTTCACGTCGACCTCGGCCGTCGACTCGGCGTCGCGGGCCGCCTGCACCGCCTCGCCCGGCCGCAGCAGCGTCTTCGACGGGATGCACGCGTAGTACGAGCACTCGCCGCCGACCAGCTCCCGCTCGACCAGCGCCACGCGCAGCCCGCCCTCGGCCAGCGCCCCGGCGCAGTGCTCGCCCGGCGATCCGCCGCCGACCACGATGACGTCGTAATCGCTCATGTCCGATGCCTCCCCAGATGGATGTGCTGCCCCTCACCCTGTCCGATGTCCCGGGTCACCGGTACCGGTCGAAGACCCTGGTGTCCGCCATCCCGGGGACTTACACGGGCGCGGAACCAGTGCCCGGCGGGCGACGGTTGACGGTGACCATGACCTTCCCCCGGGGCATCTTCAACCGCACAGGAGAGACGCGATGACCATCGCCGACCACATCGTTGCCACGCTGAAGGCGTCCGGCGTCAGCCGCATCTACGGCCTGCCCGGCGACTCGCTCAACGGCCTGACCGACGCGCTGCGCCGCGACGGCGGCATCAGCTGGCAGCACGTACGTCACGAGGAGGCCGCCGCCTTCGCCGCGGCCGGCGAGGCCGCCGTCACCGGCGAGCTCGCGGTCTGCGCGGCCAGCTGCGGCCCCGGCAACCTGCACCTGATCAACGGGCTGTTCGACGCCCAGCGCAGCGGCGTGCCGGTGCTCGCCATCGCCGCGCACATCCCGCGGGAGGAGATCGGCACCGGGTATTTTCAGGAGACCCACCCGCAGGACCTGTTCCGCGAGTGCAGCGTCTACAGCGAGATGGTCAGCGTTCCCGAGCAGCTGCCCGGTGTCCTGCGCATCGCCATGCGGGCGGCGGTCGAGCGCCGCGGCGTCGCCGTGATCGTCGTGCCGGGCGAGGTGTTCGGGGCGGCGGTCGAGGCCGAGGTGACCCCCATCCGGCCCGCGCGGTCGGTGCACCGGCCGGCCGAGGACGATCTGGCCGCCGCGGCCGAGGTGCTCAACGGCGCCGAGCGGGTCACCATCCTGGCCGGGGCCGGCTGCGAGGGCGCGCACGACGAGCTGACCGCGATCGCCGGGCGGCTCCAGGCGCCGATCGTGCACGCGCTGCGGGGCAAGGAGTTCGTGGAGTACGACAACCCGTACGACGTCGGCATGACCGGCCTGCTGGGCTTCCCGTCCGGCTACCGCGCGATGGAGCACTGCGACGTGCTCCTCATGCTGGGCACCGACTTCCCGTACCGGCCGTTCTATCCGGCGCACGCCAAGGTCGTGCAGGTCGACGTGCGGGGCGAGCGCATCGGCCGCCGGGTGCCGGTCGATGCGCCGCTGGTCGGCACGGTCAAGGACACTGTGGCCGCGCTGCTGCCGCGCCTGAAGGACGGCCGCGACGGCGGGCACCTGGACCGGATGGTCAAGCACTACCGGCGGACCCGGCGCCGGTTCGACGCCCTCGCCCACGAGGGCCGTGCCGGCCGCACGACGCACCCGCAGGCCCTCGTCGCCGCGGTGGACCGGCTCGCGTCGGACGACGCCGTCTTCCTGGCCGATGTGGGCACCCCGACGCTCTGGTCGGCGCGTTACCTGCGGATGAACGGGCGGCGCCGGCTGATCGGCTCGTTCAACCACGGCACCATGGCCAACGCGCTCCCGCAGGCCATCGGCGTGCAGGCCGCGCAGCCGGGCCGGCAGGTCGTCACGTTCTCCGGTGACGGCGGTCTCGCCATGCTGCTCGGCGAGCTGCTCACGCTGCGCCAGCAGCGGCTCCCGGTCAAGGTCGTGGTGCTCAACAACGAGGCGCTGGCCTTCGTCGAGCTCGAGATGAAGGCCGACGGCATCGTCAACTACGGCACCGATCTCGACAACCCGAACTTCGCCGAGGTGGCGCGGTCGGTCGGCCTGTTCGGCGTACGGGTGGAGAGCGCCGGCGAGCTCGACGGCGCGCTGGAGAAGGCGTTCGCGCACGACGGCCCGGCCGTCATCGACGTCCGGACGGTGCGGCACGAGCTGGCCATCCCGCCCAAGGTGAGCGTGGCCCAGGCATCGGGCTTCGCCCTGTGGGCGACCCGCTCGGTCCTCGGCGGGGCCGGCGACGACGTGCTGGAGGTCGCCGGCGCCAACCTGCGTCAGGTCTCGGCGGAGTTCGCCTAGGCCTGGTTCGCCTAGGCCTGGCCTTCCGCGCGGACCAGCATCTCGCTGACCGCGACCCGGCGCTCGCGGCTGACGATGTAGAGGATCGCGTCCGCGACGTCCTCGGCCAGCAGCGGCTCGACCTCCCGGCCCGGCCCGCCGGGCTCCACCAGGCCGACCCGCACCCGCTCCTCCAACAGCTCCTGGCGCAGCGACTCGGAGAAGCCGGCGAGGCCGAACCGGGTGAGGTTGTAGACGCTGCGGCCCGGCCGGGCGACCCGGCCGGCCGTGGAGCCCACATTGACGATGTCGGCCACCTCGCGCGGCGAGGTGGCCGCCGCGTCGATCAGATGCGGAACCGCCGCGTGGGTGACGTGCAGCAGCGCCGACACGTTGAGCCCGACCATCCGGTCCCACTCCTCGAGCGTGGTGTGCAGCGCCGTGCCGAGCAGCATCACCCCGGCGTTGTTGACCAGGATGTCGATGCGCCCGAACCGGTCGAGCGCGTCCTGGACGGCCCGTTCGGCCTGCGCCGGGTCGGTCAGGTCGGCCTCCACCGCGACCGCGTGCCCGCCCAGCGCCGTCACGTCCTCGACGACGCCGGCGAGCCGGCCGGGGCGGGCCACCGCCGCCACCGCCGCACCCTCCCGGGCGAGACGGCGCGCGGTCGCGGCGCCGATGCCGCTGCTCGCCCCCGTGACCAGCGCGACCGTCCCGTCCAGGAGTGTGTCCACCATGGCCGTTCATCCCCTCACATCGAGCACGGCGCGGAAGCGCACGTCGCCGGAGATCATCCGTTCGTACGCCTTGGCGGCCTCGCCGAGCGGGAACACCTCGTTGTAGGAACGGATCGCGTGGCGCAGCGTGAACCGCAGGTTGTCCTCGTTCTCGATCGCCGTGCCGGTCAGGCTGCCCCGGATGCGGTGACCACCGAAGATCAGCTGGGCCGGGCGGACCTGGATCGGCTCGGGATCGGCGCCGACCACGACCAGCTCGCCGTTGCGGCCGAGACCGGAGATCAGCCCCGACATGGCCGCCCCGGCGGCCGCCGTGGCGATGACGACCGCGGCGCCGCCGAGCCGTTGCAGCGCCTCGCCGGGATCCTGGGCCAGGCTGTCGATGTAGTCGTCGGCGCCGAGCTCGGCGGCCAGCTCCTGCTTCGCCGTCCCGCGGCCGATCGCCACGACCCGGTGACCGAGCGCCCGGGCGTACTGGATACCCAGATGGCCCAGCCCGCCGATGCCCTGCACCGCGACCAGCGAGCCGGGCCGGGCCTTGCCGGCCAGCAGCGCGCTGTACATGGTCAGCCCGGCGCAGAGCAGCGGCGCGTCGTTCACCGTCTCGGTTCCGGGCGGAATCCGGACCAGGCCGGTCGACCGGGCGTACGTCACCTCGGCGTAGCCGCCGTCGATCGTCGTCCCGGTCAGCGGCTGGTCGGCGCAGTTGAGGAAGTCGCCCCAGCGGCACGCCTCGCAGGTGGTGTCCGTGCCGCCGAGGAAGCCGACGCCGACCGGGTCGCCCACTTTCCACGACGGGTCGACGCCCTCGCCGACCGCGCCGATCCGGCCGATGATCTCGTGGCCGGGCACGATCGGCCCGGCCCGCTCGCCCTCGACGGCCAGCGCGTCGGTGTGGCAGACCCCGCACGCCTCCACCTCGACGAGCACCTGGCCCGGCGGCGGGTCGTGGCGCTCACGCTCCACCATCTCGAAGCGGCGGTGGCCGGTGGCGACGACCGCGCGGTAGCTGTCACTCACCGGGGGAGCTCCTGACCGGACTGCTCCTTGACCATGTAGTCGGCGTACCAGGACGGCCAGTCCGGATCCTCGGCGCCGGTACGGGCCTCGTGCTCGCCGTGCGCGGCGGCGGCCCGGCGCAGCGCGGCGGCCAGATCGCCGGCGGACGAGAACGCGGTGACAGGGTCGAGCCGGCCCGGCAGCCGGGTGGTGATCTCCTGGAGGAGCCAGCCGTTGCCGTCCGGGTCGCTGAACGACAGGAACGAGCCGTAGCTGGCGTTGCCCTCGGCCGGGCCGGGCACCCGCTCATCGGCGCCGCCGTGGTGGAAGACGCCGCCGGTGTCGTGGAAGACCTCGCTCGGCTCGGCGCCGGCCCGCTTGAGCTCGTCGTGCGCGGCGGCGATGTCATCGACGATCAGGTGCAGGCCCTGCGCGGTGCCCGGCTCCTGCGCGGTCACCGACGTGCCGAAGATGACCGAGGCCGGCGAGCCCGGCGGCGTCACCTGCACCACCCGGAAGGTCTCGCTTGTGGCCAGGTCGGCGTCGAGACGCCAGCCCAGGCCGGTGTAGAACGCCTTGGCCCGGTCGACGTCCGACACGGGAATCACGACGACTTCCAGCTTCATGTCCATGGACCGAGCCTGCCGTCCCGCTGTGCCGGGACACACCGGTGAGACTCCCTGGGCGACCCGGGCCAGGGAGTGCCACGGGTCCCACGGAGTGCTTGCCTGCCGGAGGGTGGAACACATGGAATTCCTGGTCACGATGACCACCACGGTGCCGGCGGGTACGACACCGGACGAGGTGGCCGACATGCGCGCCCGAGAGGCGCTGAACACCGGCAATCTGGCCGCCAAGGGGCAGGTGCGGCGGCTGTGGCGGCCGCCGTTGGGCCCGGGGGAGTGGCGCTCGATCGGCCTGTTCGCGGCCGGCGATCCGGACGAGCTCGAGGCCGTGCTGGCCACGATGCCGTTGCGGGTGTGGCGTTCCGACGAGGTGACGCCGCTGGGGGCGTTCCCCAACGATCCGGGGGCGGACCGGGTGCCGTTCGAGCCGGACGCCCGCGAGTTCCTGGTCCATTTCAAGGTCAAGGTTCCCGAGGGTACGCGTCGTGAGGAGGCCGAGGAGCGTTTCGAGCAGGAGGCGGCCCAGACACGGCGGCTGGCCGGCGAGGGGCGGCTGGTAAGGCTGTGGACCGTTCCCGGCGGACGGGGCGCGGGACTGTGGCAGACCACCGGCGATGACCAGACGCGGCACATTCTGCGGTCGCTGCCGCTGGCCGACTGGCTGACCACCGAGACGGTGCCGCTCACCCCGCATCCGAGCGACCCGGCCACCCTGGCGGCGGCGGCCCGGTGATCGCGCTGCGCACCCCGGCCGGCCGGGCGCTGATCGCGGCGACCGTGCTCGCCTCGGCGGTCGGCTTCATCGACGCGTACATGATCAATGTGGCGATTCCCGCCATCGGGCGGGATCTGGGCGCGAGCGTGAGCCAGCTCCAGTGGGTCCTGACCGGCTATCTGGTCACGGTGGCCTCGTTGCTGCTGCTGTCCGGGGCGCTGGCCGACCACTTCGGCCGCCGCCGGGTGCTCGCGGCCGGGCTGCTGGTGATGCTGGCCGCCTCGCTCGCCTGCGCGGTCGCCCCGAACGTGGGCGCGCTGATCGCGGCCCGAGTCGTGCAGGGCGCGGGCGGGGCGCTGGTCGTGCCGAGCAGCCTGGCGCTGCTCAACGGCACCCTGCGCGGCCCGGACCGGGCCCGCGGCATCGGGATCTGGGCCGGCATCTCCACGCTCGGCACCACCCTGGGCCCGTACGGCGGCGGCTGGCTCGTCGACCACGCGTCGTGGCGCTACGTCTTCCTGCTCAACGTGCCGCTGATCCTGGCCGCTCTCGTGCTGCTGCGCTTCGTGCCCGACGTGGACACCGTCCGGCGGCCGCTCAGCGTGGACGTCGCCGGCGCGCTGCTGGCGGTGGTCGGCCTGGGCGGCGTCATCTACGCCCTCACCGCCGGCGCCGACAAGGGCTGGGCGAGCGGGCCGGTGCTGGCCTCGGCCGTGCTCGGGGTGGCCTGCCTGGCCGCGCTGGTGCCGGTCGAGCGGCGGCGGAGCCGGCCGATGCTGCGGCCGGAGCTGTTCCGGTCGCGGCCGTTCGACGCCATCAACGCGGCCACCGTGCTCTTCTACGGCGCCCTGGGCGCGGTGAGCTATCTGGTGATCCTGCAATGCCAGCTCCGGCTCGGCTACAGCGCCACGGAGGCCGGGGCCGCCCTCATCCCCGAGTCGGCCGTCTTCCTGCTCATGTCGCCGTTCGCCGGTGGCCTGGTGGCCCGAGTCGGCACCCGCTGGCCGATGGCCGGCGGCATCCTCATCGTCGCGGCCGGCTTCGCCTGGCTCTCCGGCGCGAGCCCCGGGCAGCCGTACGCCCAGGCGATCCTGCCCGGCGCGCTGCTGTTCGGCCTCGGGCTCGGGCTGGCCGTCGCGCCGCTCACGGCGGGAGTGCTGGCCGCCGTGGACGACAGCGACCTGGGCGAGGCCTCGGCCGTCAACGACGCCGCGTCGCGGGTCGGCGGGGTCGTGCTGGTCGCGCTCGTGCCGCTGCTGCTGGGGGCCCGCGGCGCCACCGACCTCACGCAGCCGCTGGCCGACAACTACCGGTTCGCGATGCTCGTGCTGGCCGGGGTGACCGCCGTGGCCGCGATCATCACCGCCGTCTTCGTGCCGAGCCGCCGGGCCACCCCGCAACCGCTCGCCCCCAATCCGCGCCTGCAAGCCTGCGCCGTCTAGGAGACCATCATGAGAACTCTCGAACAGAGCACTGTCGCCGTCATCGGAGGCACCTCCGGCATCGGGCTGGAGACCGCCCGCCAGGCCCGCGCGGCCGGCGCGAACGTCGTCGTCACCGGCCGCGACGAGGGCCGCCTGAAGGAGGTCGGTGACGAGCTCGGCGTGACGACCGTCCGGCTGGACCTGGCCGATCTCAGCGGGTTCTTCGACGCGCTGCCCTCACCCCTCGACCACGTGCTGCTCAGCGGTCCCGGCCCGGCCTACGCGCCGATCGCCGACATGGACTTCGACGTCGCCCGCGAGCAGATCGACCAGCACCTGATCGGCGCCCTGCGGGTAGCCCGCGAGACCGCGGCCCGGGCCCGGCCCGGCGGCTCCCTCACGCTGATCACGGGTACGGGCGCCCGCCGCCCCGGTAAAGGCCTGATCCTGGCCGCCATCGGCACCGCGGCGCTGTCGGCCATCACCGCCAACGCCGCCCTCGAGCTGGCGCCGTTGCGGGTGAACGCGGTCGCCGCCGGCTTCGTCGACACACCGCTCTCGGCGCGCCTGCTCGGCGACCAGTTGGACAACCGGCGGGCCGAGCTGCGAGCGAGCCTGCCGATCGGCCGGGTGGTCGGCCCGCAGGACGTGGCCGCGCTGATCCTGCAGCTGATGGCGAACGACGCCCTGACCGGTGCCACGTATGACGTGGACGGCGGCCAGCAGCTCATTCCGTGACGTCGCGGGCCGGCAGTACGTCCCGCAACTGGCGGCGCGAGTCGATGCCGAGCTTGGTGAAGACCTTCCGCAGGTGCCATTCGACCGTACGGGGGGAGAGGAACAGCCGTTCGCCGACCTCCGGGTTGGAGAAGCCGTCCCGGACGAGCAGGGCGATCTGGCGCTCCTGCGGGGTGAGCCCGTTTCCGGGCGCCGCTTCGACCTTACGCCGCCGGACGGTGTCGCCGGTGGCCAGCAGCTCACGCCGCGCCCGCTCGGCGAAGGCCTCCATGCCGATGTCCACCAGCATGTCGTACGCGGTGCGCAGATGCTCGCGCGCCTCGACCCGCCGCCGCTCGCGGCGCAACCACTCGCCGTACGCGAGGTGGGCCCGGGCCAGGTCGGGGCGCATGCGGGTCCGGCTCAGCCGCTCGACGGCCTCGCGGTAGAGGGCGTCGGCGTCCGCACCCTCGGCGAGCAGCGCCCGCGCACGGGCCTCGACGCCGGCGGGAAAGTCGTCGCGGAACGCGTGGGTCGCCTCGATGAGCCGGTCCAGGGCGTCCCGGGCGAGGGCGACCTCGCCGGTGCGGCTGGCCGCCTCGACCAGTTCGGGCAGAACCCAGGCCGAGCTGAACGGATCCCATGTCTGTTCGGCCAGGACGGCGGAACGCACGGCCTCCGGGTACCGGGCCAGGCCGTTGTACAGCACGGCCGCCGCCCAGTAGGCGGTCAAGCGGCCGGATCCGAGGCCGCTCGTCGTGGATTGCTCGACAACCGACGCGACCAGGGCCGAGGTCTCGGCCTCGTGACCCCGGAGGGAGAGGAGCCGCAGCTTGGCGTAGGGCGGCAGGGTGTGCCCGATCGCGGCGGCGACGACGTCGCTCTCCTCGATGGTGTGTGCCGCCTGGTCGAAATCGCCTGACCAGAGAAGCGAGTAGCTCAGCGCCGCGAGGCAGTGCGGCAACAACTGGAGCGCATGCGCATCCCGCACGATCCGCACCTGGCGGGTGTAAACGGCCCGCATGCCCTCGGTGTCCCACAACGCCGCGCTCGCGACGGTCGCGACCCAGCCCAGCCGCAACGGCAGATCCTCGGCCGGTTCGCCGGTGAGCGCGTCGGCCGCCTGCCGCAACTTGTCGGCGGCGGCTGCCCGCCCGTCGGTCGTGAGCGTGGCGTAACCGTCGAGGAGGAGGCCCATCAGGCTGGGTTCGGTCGCAGGTGGAAGGGCGCGGATCGCATTGCCGACGGCGAGGAGGGCGTCACGTTCGTTGACGTTGACGGCCATGCCCCAAGCGGTGAGGTACGTCTCGCGGGCGAGCCGGGGATCGACGGCTTCGAGCTGCCGTGCGGCCTCCATGGTCTCGCGGACGGCACCGGCGCCGCCGCCCGTGGCGAACATGAGCTGGCCGCGCAGGAGGCCGGTTCGGCCCCTCTGCCGGCTGTCGAGCGGCCGGCCGCTCAGCGTGCTCAGCAGGCGGCCGACGTCGTCGAGGTCGCCGGCCTGGAAGCTCATGTCCGCGGCGGCCAGGATCCGGTCGGTGCGCCGAGCCGGATCGGCGGTCAGGGCGACGGAGCGTTTGAGGAAGGCGGCGGCCGCGGCGACGCCGCCGCGCGCCAGTGCGCGCCCGGCCGAACGCTCCAGTTCCTCGGCGACGGCCTCGTCCGGCCCGGCGGCGGCGGAAGCGAGGTGCCAGGCCCGCCGGTCGGGGGCGGTCGTGGGATCGGTGACCTCGGCCAGGGCGAGGTGCACGGCCTGCCGCTCGGCGGCGGTCGCCGCACGGTAGACCGCGGAGCGCACGAGCGGATGCCGGAACGTCACGCGGTGGTCGAACGTCAGCAGCCCGTCGGTGCCGTCGATGTCCAGGCTCACGCCGAGCCGGCCGGCCGCGTCCCGTACCAGCTCCGGGTCGCCCGCCGGCTCGGCCGCGGCGACCAGCAGCAGGGTGCGGACCCGGGCCGGCAGCCCGCGGATCCGGTCGAGGAAGCTCTCCTCGATCTGCCCGGGCAGTGTGCGGGGGTCGAGCAGCCCCAGCCCGCCGGCGATCCGGGTCGTGCTCAGGCCGCGCGGCAGCTCGATCAGGGCGAGCGGGTTGCCGTGCGTCTCGGCGATGATCCTCTCGCGGATGCTCCGGTCGAGCGGCGCCGGGGTGACCGAGTCGAGCAGTTCGTGGGCGTCGGCGTCGGTCAGCGGCGGCACCTCCTGCTCGGGCAGCCCGCGCAGCTCCGGGCCGGGCCGGCGGGCGGCGAACAGGACGGCGATCGACTCCGCCAGCAGCCGGCGGGCGACGAAGCCGAGGACCTGAGCCGAGGCCCGGTCGAGCCACTGGGCGTCGTCGACCAGGCAGAGCAGGGGCTGTTCCTCGGAGGCGACGGAGAGCAGGTCGAGGACGGCCAGGCCGACCAGGAACGGATCGGGCGGGACGCCCTCGCGTATGCGGAAGACGGTCTCCAACGCCTCCCGCCGTGGCGCCCGCAACTGGTGCAGCCGGTCGAGCAACGGCAGCACGAGTTGGTGCAGAGCGGCGAAGGCGAGCTCCATCTCCGACTCGATGCCGACGGCACGCAGCACGCGGAACCCGGCGGCGGCCGTCTCCGCGTGCTGGAGGATGGCCGTCTTGCCGATGCCGGCCGGTCCGCGGAAGACGAGCACGCGGCTCTCGCCTTCGCGCACGGCGGCGACCATCTCCTCGAGGGCGCCGCGCTCGGCGGTTCGGTTGATCATGTGGTGGGCTCACTCTCGGCGCGGGGCAGCACGTCGCGGAGCTGGCGGCGGGAGTCGATGCCGAGCTTGGCGAAGACCTTGCGCAGATGCCATTCAACGGTGCGGGGACTCAGGAACAGCCGCTCGCCGACCTCCGGGTTGGAGAGGCCGTCGCGGACCAGGACGGCGATCTGCCGTTCCTGGCCGGTCAGGTCCCCGCCCAGTGGGGCCGCCGCCGGGCGCGGGCGGACGGTCTCGCCGGTGGCCAGCAGCTCGCGGCGGGCGCGCTCGGCGAACGCGGTCATGCCGATCGCCACGAACATGTCGTACGCCGTGCGCAGCTCCTGGCGGGCCTCGACCCGCCTGCGGCGGCGGCGCAGCCACTCGCCGTAGAGCAGGTGGGCGCGAGCCAGCTCGATGCGCAGCCTGGTGCGGCCCAGGCGTTCGATCGCCTCACGGTAGAGGCCGTCGGCCTCGGCGCCATCGGCGATCAGGGCTTGATTACGGGCCTGCAGGCCCCGCGGGAAGTCACCGCTGAACGGAGCGGTGGTCTCGACCAGCCGCTCCAGGGCGTCACGGGCGACGGCGTCCTCACCACTGCGGCTGGCCGCCTCGATGAGCTCCGGCAGGATCCATGTGGAGTGCCAGGGGTCGTACTTCTCCTCGGCCTCCAAGGCGGCCCGCATCGCCTCCGGGTAGCGGGCCAGACCGTTGTAGAGGATCGCGGCCGACCAGCGGGCAGCGGTCAGCCCGGTGCCGACCCCGGCCCTCGCCGAGGCGCTCATCGTCGCGGTGACCAGGGCGCCGGTCTCCTCCTCACGTCCCTGCAGGGCCCGCAGCCGCATGATGATGTACGGCGGAGGTGCCGTCCGGCGGGTCGCCTCCGAGATGGTCCGGCCCTCCTCGTACGTGGCGGCGGCCTCGTCGAAGTCGCCCGCCCAGAGCAGGGCGTGGCCGAGGGCGATGAGGTTCTCCGGCAGGCTCTGCAACGCCCCCGCCTCGCGTACGAGCCGGACCTGCCGGGCCGCCATCGTGCCCAGGCCCTCCATGTCCCAGACACCGACGAACGCGGCGGTCGAGACCCGTCCCCACCCGATCACCTCGGCCACGGGCATGCCGAGGATGGCGCGGGCTGATCGGTGCAGGGCCGGGGCGGCGGCCGCGCGGCCCTCGACGACCATCCGCGACACAGCGTCGACGATGAGGTCCAGCGGCCCGTCGCCGCCGGGCGGCAGGGCGTCGCGCATGGCCCGCGAGACGCCCAGCAGAAGGTCCCGGTCGGCGGCCACGTTCGCCATCGCCCACGCGTGCAGGAAGGTTTGCCGCGCCAGCCGAGGCTCCGGCCCGGCGAACCGCTCGGCGGCGGTCAGCAGCAATGGGGCCGCGGCGGCCGGCCCGCGGCCGGAGGCGTAGGTGAGCTGGGCGTCCACGACGCCGGCGCGGCCCTCCTCCACCGAGTCCAGGCCTCGGGCCCGCAGGGCGGCCACCAGCCGGCGGGCGTCGTCGAAGGCGCCGGCCCGCAGCGCGGCCTCGGCGGCGGCCAGCATTCGGCCCGTACGCCGCGGCGAGTCGGCGGTGAGAGCCAGCGCGCGCTGGAGGAAAGAGGCCGCCGCGGCCGCGCCGCCGCGCGCCTGGGCCCGGCCGGCCGAGCGCTCCAGCTCGGCCGCGACTTCCTCGTCCGGCCCGTTCGCGGCCGCGGCGAGATGCCACGCCCGCCGGTCCGGGGCGGCCGCGGGGTCGGTGACCTCGGCCAGGGCCCGGTGGACGGCGCGCCGCTGCTCGGCGCCGGCCGCGCGGTACACCGCCGAGCGCACCAGCGGATGCCGGAAGGTGACCCGGTCGCCGATGGTGAGCAGCCCGTCCAACTGGCCGGTGGTGAGGGGGATGCCGAGCCGCTCGGCGGCGCCGCGCACCAGGCCGGGGTCACCGGCCGGTTCGGCGGCCGCCACGAGCAGGAGCAGGCGGGCCGGCGCGGGCAGCCGGCCGACGCGGCCGAGGAAGCTCTCCTCGATCTGGCCGGGCAGCGTCTCGGCGCCCAGCATGCCCAGCCCACCGGCCAGCTGGACCGTGGAGAGCCCGCGCGGCAGCTCGATGAGGGCGAGCGGGTTGCCGTGGGTCTCGGCCACGATACGGTCGCGGACATCGCGGTCGAGCGGCACGTGGGTGACCGAGCCGAGCAGGGCGCCCGCGTCGGCCGCGCTCAGGCCGGTGACTTCCAGCTCGGGCAGACCACGCAACTCCGGCCCGGGAACGCGGGCCGAGAACAGCAGCAGGATCGACTCGGCCAGCAGCCGCCGGGCCACGAAGCCGAGCACCTGGGCCGACGCCTGGTCGAGCCATTGTCCGTCGTCGACCAGGCAGAGCAGGGGGCCGCGCTCCGAGGTGTCCGACAGCAGGTTCAGAACGGCCACGCCGACCAGGAACGGGTCGGGCGCCACGCCCTCGCGCATCCGGAAGACGATCTCGAGCGCGTCGCGGCGGGGCCCGGTCAGCGCCGGCAGGCCGTCGAGCAGAGGGAGCAGGAGCTGGTGCAGGGCCGCGAACGGCAGCTCCATCTCGGACTCGATGCCGGTCGCGCGCACGACCCGCAGCCCGGGCGCCGTGCGCGTCGCGTACTCCAGGAGGGCGGACTTGCCGATCCCGGCGGGGCCGCGCAGGACCAGCACCCGGCTCTCACCGGCGCCGGCCGCCTTGACCATCTCGTCGATGGTGGCGCGCTCCGTCTCGCGACCGACGAGCCGGCTACTGGTCATACGGTGACCTCGTTCTGTGTGCGGGGAAGGGTGTCGCGCAGCTGCCGGCGCGAGGCGACACCGAGTTTGGTGAAGACCTTGCGCAGGTGCCATTCGACGGTGCGGGGGCTCAGGAACAGCCGGGTGCCGATCTCCGGGTTGGAGAAGCCGTCGCGCACGAGCATCGCGATCTGGCGCTCCTGAGTCGTCAGTTCATCGCTCACCGGCATCTCGGCCCGCTGCCTGCGCACGGCCGTCCCCGCGCCCAGCAGCTCGCGGCGGGCGCGCTCGGCGAACGCCTCCATGCCGGTCGACCGGAACATCTCGTACGCCGTGGTGAGGTTGTCGCGGGCCTCGGCGACGCGCTGCTCGCGGCGCAGCCACTCGCCGTAGAGAAGGTGGGCGCGGGCCAGCTCCGGCCGCAGCGGGGTGTGGCTGAGCCGGTCGATCGCGTCGAGATGGAGCTCGTCGCCGCCGTCCAGCAACGCCCGCGACCGGGACAGGACGCCCTGTGCCCAGTCGGTGTCGCAGGGGGCGGCGGCCTCGGTCAGGCGGTCGAGCGCCTCGCGGGCCGCTTTCTCGTCTCCGGTGCGGGTGGCGGCCTCGATGAGCTCGGGCAGCGCCCAGACCGAGACCCACAGCTCGGCGATCTCGGTGCTGGCCCGGGCCGCGGCCATCGCCCGTTCGTAGTCGCCGAGTCCGTTGTGGAGCACGGCCGACGCCCACTGCGCGACTGTCACACCCATCAGCTGGCCGCTCGCGCCGGCGTCGCGAACCGTCGCGTCGATCAGCTCCAGGGCCTCTTCCTTATGCCCTTGCAGGGCGGTCATCCGGAGCCGGACGTACGGGGCCAGGGGCACCCCGGTCGCGGCGGCGACGGTATCCGCCTCGTCGGCGATGGTCGCGGAGCCGGCGAAGTCACCGGTCCAGGTGGTCGCGGTGCCGAGCGAGGAGAGGCAGAACGGCAGCTCGGCCAGGGCGCCGGCGGCCCGGATCACGTCGGCCGACCGCTCGTAGATCGCACGCATGGCCTGGTCGTCCCAGACCGCCGAGCTGACCCCGTTGGCCACCCAGCCCCACTTGAGCACGTCGGCCACGGGCAGCTCCAGCAGGCCGGGCAGGGCTCGCTGGAGCACCGGGACCGCGGCCCCGCGCCCGTCGGTGACCAGCAGCGCGCAGCCGCGCGACACGAGGTCGAGCACATGCTGCTCGCCGTCGCGCGGAGGCAGAGCCTTGATCGCCTGGGAGATCGCCATGAGGCTGTCGGCGTCGGCCGCGAGCAGCGCGGTCGCGCCCCAGGCGACCAGGTACGTCTCGCGGGCGAGGTCCATGTCGAACGGCTCGAGTCGGCGGGCGGCGGCCAGCAGCAGCGGCGGCGCCTCCTGGTTGAGACCCGCGGCGAAGGCGACCTGACTGCGTACGAGATGAGCCTTTGCCCTCTGCGGCTCCGAGCGCGCCTCGCGCTCGGCGATGCCCGCGTAGCGGCGGGCGGCCTCCAGGTCGCCGGCCTGGAGGGTGGCGCCGGCGGCGGTGACCGCGCGGTCGGCCCGCAGACCGGCATCGTTGGTGAGCGCGACGGCCCGCTGCAACAGGGTGGCCGCGGCGGCGAGCCCGCCACGGGCCTGCGCGCGCACCGCCGAGCTTTCGAGCTCGGCCGCGACGGTCTCGTCCGGGCCCGCGGCGGCCGCCGCCAGATGCCAGGCCCGGCGGTCGGGATCGGTCGCGGCGTCGGTCACCTCGGCCAGGGCCAGATGTACGGCACGGCGGTCGTCCATGCCGGCGGCCTGATAGACGGCCGATCGCACCAGCGGATGGCGGAAGGTCGCCCGCTCCTCGATCGTCAGCAGCCCGTCGGTGCCGTCGCTGAGAGCGCTCCCAACGGCAATGCCGAGCCGCTCGGCGGCCCGCCACACCAGCACCGGGTCGCCGACCGGCTCGGCCGCGGCGATCAGCAGCAGCGACCGGGTCGGCGCGGGCAGGCCGCTCACCCGGGCCAGGAAGCTCTCCTCGATGCGCTGGGGCAGAGCCGCGGCGCTGATCAGCCCGAAGCCGCCGGCCATCTCGGTGCGGCTCAGCCCGTGCGGCAGCTCGAGCAGGGCCAGCGGGTTGCCGCGGGTCTCGGCCACGATGCGGTCGCGGACGTGCTGGTCCAGGCCGAACGGGGTGACCGTGTCGAGCAGGGCGTGCGAGTCGGCGTCCCGCAGCCCCTGAACCTCCAGATCGGGCAGCCCGAGCAGCACCGGCCCGCGCTGCCGCGCGCCCAGGAGCAGGGCGACCGGCTCGGCCAGCAGCCGCCGCGCGACGAAGCCGACGACCTGGGCCGACGCCTGGTCCATCCAGTGGGCGTCGTCGAGCAGGCAGAGCAGAGGCTGCGCCTCGCTCGCCTCGGACAGCAGGTTGAGCACGGCCAGCCCGACCAGGAACCGCTCCGGCGGCGTGCCGGCGCGCAGCCCGAAGACCGTCTCGAGCGCCTCCCGTTGCAGGGCGGGCAGCCGACGGGCGTGGTCCTCGCCGAGCAGCGGCGCGCAGAGCTGGTGCAGCGTCGCGTACGGCAACTCCATCTCGGACTCGACGCCGGCCGCGCGCAGCACCCGCAGACCGGTCGCCTGCCGCTCCGCGTGCCGCAGCAGCGCCGACTTGCCGACCCCGGGCACGCCGTGCAGCACGAGGACGTGGCTCTCCCCGTCGCGGGCCGCCTTGATCGCCCGGTCGAGGGCGGCACACTCCGCCCGCCGCCCCACGAGCGGCCCGGCTGCTCCGTACCGCCTTTGCCGCACTAGCTCCCCCCGGGCTGAGCAGGCCGAACGCGATGACGCACCAGTCTTGACCATCCGCCGAGCCGGGGCCTATGACCTACATCACGGTTTCAGGGCCCGAAAGTGACGTGCAGGACGACGGCGTCGTCGATGGCCGGGCCGTCGTGGGGGATCCGGCCGAGCAGGGTCTCGGCCAGGCCGGCGCCGGTCTCACGGGCGACCGTGACGGCCAGGCGGTCGAGGCCGGCGAGCAGGGGCTCGGTACGGCGTTCCACGAGCCCGTCGGTGTAGAGGATCAGGTGGGCACCGGGCGGAACGTCGCGTTCGGCGTGCGGGCGGGGGCCGGGCTCGACGGCCAGCGGCATGGAGCGGCCCTCCCAGAGGAACTCGCCGCCGCCGGCGGTGACCAGCAGGGGCGGTGGGTGCCCGGCGCAGGCGTAGCGGAGCCGCCGCGTGGCGGGGTGGTAGTCGGCGTAGGCCACCGTGCACATGTGCGCGCCGTCGATGACCTCGCTGGCCCGGTCCAGGCCGGCCAGCACCTCGGCCGGGCCGGCGGCGGTCTGTGCCAGCAGGCGCAGGGTGGACTGGAGGCGGGCCATGGCCGCCGCGGCGGCCAGGTTGTGGCCGACCACGTCGCCGACGGCGAAGCCGACGCGGTCGCCGGGGACGTCGAACACGTCGTACCAGTCGCCACCGACGTGGTGGGTCAGGTCGGCCGGGCGGTAGCCGGCGCTCACCGTCATGCCGGGCCGCGCCGGGGGGACGGCGGGCAGCAGGGCCTGCTGCAACTGGTGGGCGGCGCCGACCGCCCGGTCGCGCTCGGTCACTCCGACCGTGAGGAAGCAGGCGCCCAGGACGGCCACCGCCAGGAACAGCTGAAGGGTGGCCGTCTTGAGCTCGAGCGGGCCGTCGAGGGCCGCCCACGGGCCCCGGCCGGCCCCGGTCAGGGCGTTGGCGGTGACGGTCATGGCCAGGCCGGACGTCATCGTCACGGCCAGCGGCTGGGTGAAGCCGAGCCCGAACAGCAGCGGGATCGGCAGGTAGAACAGCGGCAGATGCTGGGGCCAGAAGCCGGCCGCGGTGACGGCCACGGTGACCAGGACGGCCGGCACGCACCGGGTCAGCAGCGACCGCCGCCAGGCCAGAACGGTGCCGGCGACGGTCAGGGCGCCGGTGGCGTCGCCGGCCCAGAACGGCAGGAACGAGGAGAACCAGCCCCGGTCCTGGGCGAGAGCGATGGTGGTGCCGCCGATCAGGGCGCCCACGGCCGGGCCGGCGACCACACCGAAGGCCAGGAAGGCCAGCAGGTGCCGGCGCTGCGCCAGGTCGACGCGCCCGGGCACGGCCCGGCGCAGCAGCAACGCGCCGACCAGGGGTTCCATCGTGTTGGCGGCGGCGAAGCCCAGGGCGTACACCGGATCGAGGTCGTGCCCGACGTCGATGAACAGCTCGAGGGCCGCGACGAGGGCGAGGATCCACGGCCAGTCGCGGCGCGGGCTCAGCAGCAGGGCCGACAGGGTGACACCGGCGGGGAGGAAGAGCACCACGATCGAGTCGGCGTCGAAGACGACGAACGCCAGCTGAGCGCCGATCGTGTACGCGACGGCGACGGTCAGCAGCAGGCGGAGCCGCGTCATGAGAACAGAGAAAGCACGCCCGTGATCTCCAGAGTGGTCCGGGCGATGCCGTGGACGTTCACCAGCTCGATCTTCGCGCCCTGAGCGACCGCGGCCGCGCGGGCCCGGATCAGCGCCTCGATGCCCGTCGAGTCGCAGAACGCGACGCCGTCCATGTCGACGAGCACCCGGGCCGGCCGGGTCTCGACCAGCGCCTGCTCGATGAACGAGCGGACCTCGTCGCTGCTGGCCAGGTCGAGCTCGCCGGTGAGCGCGACCCGGACCGCGTCACCGTCCCGCCGTCTGACGATCTTCACGTCGCGTTCTCCTGCCACGGTCCGGCCTCGGCCGGGCGGAACTCGACGTGGACGCGCTTGCCGTCGCCCTCGTCCGCCACATACCACCGATCGGTCAGCGCGTCGAGCAGCAGCAGTCCGCGCCCGCCGCGGTCGTCCGGCTCACGGCGCCGGGGGACGACCGCCGAGGCGTCGGCGACCGACAGGGTCACCCGCGCGGCGTACGCGTCGACGGCGACCGCGATGAGATGGCCGCCACCGTGCTGCACCGCGTTCGTGACCACCTCGCTCACGACGACGGCGACCGCGTCGAGCCAGCCGCCGTCGCCGAAACCCCACTCGCGCAGGCACGTCACGACACGGTGACGCGCGTCGCCGGGTGCCTGAGGGCCCGCTTCCACGTCGAACCTCAGGCTGCGCTGAGCCATGGGTCAGGACGCTACCTCAGATCGACGGGGTTCGGTGTCACCCAGATCGCCGTATCGGCCGGCAGCGCCACGATTCCGTTGCTCTCCACGACGCCGGCACGGTCCGAGGCGAGAAGCACCCGCCGCGCGGGCACGAAGGCGGTCGACGAGCTCATGTTGATCCAGCAGGTGACCGGGTCGGGGTCGCCGTCGCGGGCCACCAGGTCGATCCGGACGACGTCGCCGACGCGCGACACCGCGGCCAGCCCGGAGCCCAGCGCCGGATAGAGCGACCGCATCGAGATGGCCTGCCGGTAGAGCGACAGCGCCGAGGACGGGTCGGCCGCCTGGCGGTTCACGGCGTGCTCCCGCCAGCCGTCCGGGATCGGCAGCCACGGCTCGGCGCTGCCCGCCGCGGAGAAGCCGGCCCGGGCGTCGTGGTCGTCCCACGGCATCGGCACCCGGCAGCCGTCGCGGCCGGCCCGCTTGCCGCCGGAGCGGAAGAAGATGGGGTCCCGCTTGGCGGCGTCGGGGACCTCGGCCTCGGGCAGGCCCAGCTCCTCGCCCGCGTAGAGATAGGCCGAGCCCGGAAGCGCGAGCATCAGCAGCGCCGCGGCGCGGGCCCGGCGCTCCGAGCCGTACCGGGTGACCTGCCGCGCCTTGTCGTGGTTGCCGAGCACCCAGGGCGCCGGCGCGCCGACCGACTCGAAGACCGCGAGCGCCTCGGCGATCGTGTCGGCGAAGGCGGACGCGTCCCACTTGCTCTTGAGCAGCCGGAACTGGAAGGCGTGCTGGAGCTCGTCGGGCCGCGCGTACAGCCCGACCTGGTTCAGATCGGCCAGGGAGACCTCGCCGACCAGCATCCGCCCGTTCTCGTACGAGTCGCCGACCGCACGCCAGCGACGCCAGATCTCGTGGATCCGCGGCTGGTTGGTGGTCATGACCTGCTCGGGCCCGTGCCCGAACAGGGTGGGGGAGTAGACGCCCGGGTTGTCGCGGTACTCCGGGTCCTTGAACAGGCCGTACGCGACGTCGACCCGGAACCCGTCGACACCCAGGTCGTACCAGAACCGCAACGTGTCGTCGAAGTCCGCCGCGACCTCCGGGTTGTCCCAGTTCAGGTCCGGCTGCTCGGGCGTGAACAGGTGCAGGTACCAGCGGCCGTCGGGCGTACGGGACCAGGCCGGCCCGCCGAACATGCTCTGCCAGTTGTTGGGCGGCTCCTCGCTCGGCGGCAGGAAGTGGTAGCGCCTCGCCTCCGGGCTGTCCGGGTCGGCCAGCGCCGTGCGGAACCAGGCGTGCTGGTCGCTGGTGTGGTTGGGGACGATGTCGAGCAGCACCTTCAGGCCGAGGCCGTGCGCGTCCTCGACGAGACCGCGGACCTCCTCGACGTCGCCGTAGACCGGGTCGACGGCCTTGTAGTCGATGACGTCGTAGCCGCCGTCGGCCCCGCCCGACGGGTAGTGCGGGGTCACCCACACCGCGTCGACGCCGAGCGACTTCAGATAGCCGAGCCGCGAGCGCAGGCCCGCGAAATCGCCGATCCCGTCGCCGTTCCCGTCGGCGAACGACCGCAGGTAGACCTGGTAGACGACGGCGTCGCGCCACCAGGCATCCCGCGTTCCGGCGGCCTGGGTGTCGCGGGGGTGGAGGATCGGCTCTGCTGACATGCCCGGCCTGATCGGCCGGGAGGCGGCGGCCCGGCAGGGTCGCACCGGACCGCAACCCAGTTGCAGCCAGTCGCCTTACATATGCCTCGGTGCTTACGCGGCCGCGGCTTCCTTGATGAGCTCGACCAGCTGGGCCGCCTCGGGGATGGCCACGGTGTGCGAGCCGCCGGCCAGCTCGACGGTCCGCTTGGAGCCGGCGCGCTCGGCCATGAAGCGGTGCGCGGCGACCGGGATGTTGAGATCGTCGCTGCCGAACAGGAACCAGGACGGGATCGTCTTCCAGGCGGCCTGGGCCGACTTCTCGCCCAGGGCGGCGTCGGTGATGGGACGCTGGGTCACGGCCCAGACGGCGGCGTCCTCGGCCGGGGAGTCGGCGGCGAACTGGTGGTGGTACAGGTCCTGCTTGATGTAGAGGTCGGTGCCGCCGCCGGGCAGGGCGACCGGGTTCAGGGTCTCGCCCAGCGAGCTGCCCGGGTACTTGCCGGCGAGGTCGCCGGCGCTCTCGCCCGCGTCCGGGGCGAACGCGCCGACGTACACCAGAGCCTTGATGTTGGGGTTGCCCTCGGCGGCGTTGGTGATGACCATGCCGCCGTAGGAGTGGCCGACCAGCACGACGTCGCCGGAGACGGAGGCGAGGGTGGCCTTGAGATATCCGGCGTCGTTGCTGACGCCGCGCAGCGGGTTGGCCAGGGCGATCGCCGGGAAGCCGGCCTCGCGCAGCCCCTCGATGACGCCGTTCCAGCTCGCCGACTCGGCGAACGCGCCGTGCACCAGCACGATGGTGGGCTTGCTCATGTTTCCCCCAGATGAAGAGCTCGTTGAACGACCTCTCGATCCTGCGGGCGCGGGGGAGCCGGGGCATCCGTCGGTTGACTGAGAGAACTCAGCCGAGCGGGATCGCCCGCAGGGCATTCGTGAGGTAACGGACGAGCCGGTGGGGAGCCATGACGGCGAGCGGGCCGACGGGGGCCCGCGATCGACCGGGCACAATGAGCGTGTGACCGAGGACATGTGGCTCGCCCGGGCTCTCGACGGCGAGGCCGAATGGGGCGAGGCGGTGCGGGAAGTGGCCGAGCGGGAGGCCTTCGGCTGGGCCGTCGCCCGCCTCGCGGACCCGGACATGCTCGTACGGCGGTTCGCGGCCGGCGTCGTGGAGGAGCTCAGCTTCGACCCGAAGCCGTCGCCGGCCGAGGCGATCGCGGCGTTGACGGAACGCCTCGACGCGGAAGGGGACGGCTGCGCGCTTGCGAGCGTCGTGATCGCGTACACCCAATATCATCATCCGCACGCGCGGCCGGAGCTGAAGAAGTTGGCGGGTCATCGCGACCCGCGCGTGCGGGCGGCGGTGGCCGACGGCGTCGGCGAGCCCGAGACGTTGCTGGCGCTGGCCGGCGACCCCGACGGCGATGTCCGCGCCACCGCCCTGGCCTGGCTGTTCCGCCTCTACGACTTCGCGCCCGCGATCGCCGCGGCGTTCGCCGCCCACCGGGACGACGACAACCTGGACGCCCGCATTCCGTCGCTGGCCGGGCTGGCCCGGGCCGGCGACGACACGGCCCTCGCCGAGCTGCTGGAGCTCGCCGGGGGCCGCGACGACGTGCCCGCCTACTGGCGGTACGACGAGGTCGTCCTGTGGCGGAAGCACACGGGTCAATCGAAGGTCGTGCCCTCGGCCGCCTTGGCCAGCAGCAGGGGCGGCGGGTCGAAGCGGTCGCCGTAGCGGCCGGCCAGCTGCCGCGCCCGCGCGACGAAGCCGGCCAGCCCGCCCTCGTACTGGTTGATGTACTGCAGGACGCCGCCGGTCCAGCCCGGATAGCCGATGCCGAGGATCGAGCCGATGTTGGCCTCGGCCACCGAGGTGAGCACGCCCTCGTCGAGGCACTTCACCGTCTCGATGGCCTCGATGAAGAGCATGCGCTCCTTCAGATCGTCGAACGGCGGGCGGGCCGTGCCGCCGAAGGCCGACAGGCCCGGCCAGAGCCGGACCCGGCGCCCGTCCGCGTATTCGTAGAAGCCGGCGCCGGACGACCGGCCCGGCCGCCCGAACTCGTCGATCATCCGATCGATGACGGCGTCGGCCGGGTGCGGGGTGCCGGCCCCGGCGGCCAGCGCCTCCTCCCGGATCTTGCGGGGGAGGGTGAGGGTCAGCTCGTCCATCAGCGCCAGCACGGGCGCGGGATAGCCGGCCTGGCTCGACGCCTGCTCGATGCTGGCCGGGGGAACGCCCTCGGCCAGCATCGCCACCCCTTCGTTGGTGAACGTGCCGATGACCCGGCTGGTGAAGAAGCCGCGGCTGTCGTTGACCACGATCGGCGTCTTGCGCAGCAGGCGTACCACCGCCAGGGCCCGTCCCAGAGCCTCGTCGCTCGTCCTCTCGCCGCGGATCACCTCGACCAGCGGCATCTTCGGCACCGGGGAGAAGAAGTGCAGCCCGATGAAGTCGGCGTCGCGGCGCACACCCTCGGCGAGCATCGTGATGGGCAGGGTGGACGTGTTGGAGCAGAGCAGCGCGTCCGGGGCGACGACGCCCTCGATCTCGGCGAAGACCTTGTGCTTGAGGGCGGGGTCCTCGAAGACCGCCTCGATGACCAGGTCGGCCCCGGCCAGGTCGGCGACGTCGGCGGTCGGGGTGATCAGATCGGACGCGTGCTCGGCCGCCCGCTCGTAGTCGACGTCGCGGAGCACGACCGGCACGCCGGCCCGGGCGAGCACCTGGGCGATGCCGGCGCCCATCATGCCCGCGCCGAGCACGGCCGCCTTGCGGGGCTTGGGGAAGGAGCCGCTGTCACGCGCGTTCGCGGCGTTCCGGTCGAAGAAGAAGGCCTTGATCATGTTCTTGGCGACCGGCCCGGTCACGAGGCCCGCGAAATAGCGGCTCTCGATGACGAACGCGGTGTCCACATCGACCTGGGTGCTCTCGACCGCGGCGGCGAGGATGTGCCGCGGCGCCGGATAGGGCGCGCCCTTCAGCTGCCGGCGCAGGACGGCCGGGAGGGCCGGCAGAGTCCGGCGGTCCACCTTGACGGTGTCCCACGGCTGCGTGGCGCCCGGGTTGGCCCGGATCCACTCCCGGGCCGCGCTCATCAGCTCCTCCGGCGTCGCCACGATCTGGTCGAGCAGGCCGATCTCCAGAGCGGCCCGCGCCTTGTGACGGGTTCCTTTCAGCAGTACGTGGGTGAGCGCCTCGGCCAGACCGAGCAGCCGCACGGTCCGCACGACCCCGCCGCCGGCCGGGAGCAGGCCGAGAGTGACCTCCGGGCAGCCGAGCTGGGCGTCCGGTAGCGCGACGCGCCGGTGGCAGGCCAGGGCGATCTCCAGGCCGCCGCCGAGCGCGGCCCCGTTGATGGCGGCCACCACCGGCCGCCCGAGCAGTTCCAGCCGCCGCAGTTGCGCCTTCACGAGGGTGGCCCGGTCGAAGGCCGCCTGAGCGCTGTCGTACGCCCGCAGGCTGTCCAGGTCGCCGCCGGCGAACCACGACTTCTTGGCCGACGCGAGGATGACGCCGCTGATGTCGTCGCGCTCGCGCTCCAGGCGGGAGACCGCCTCCTCCATGGCCCGGACGTACGCCTCGTTCATCGTGTTCACGGCCCGGCCCGGGTCGTCGAACGTGAGCACGACGATGCCGTCCTCTTCGCGCTGATAGTCGATGGCCATGCGCAGCCTCCTCAGAGTCGCTCGACGACGGTCGCGACACCCATGCCGCCGCCGATGCAGAGCGTGGCGAGGCCGTACCGGCCGCCGCGGCGCTCGAGCTCGTCGACCAGGGTGCCCAGGATCATGGCGCCGGTCGCGCCGAGCGGGTGGCCCATCGCGATGGCGCCCCCGTTGACGTTCACGATCTCGGGATCGAGCTTGAGATCGTCGATGTAGTGCAGCACCACGGCCGCGAAGGCCTCGTTGATCTCGACGAGGTCGAGGTCGCCGACGCCGATGCCGGCCCGTTCCAGGGCCTTGCGGCTGGCCGGCGCGGGACCGGTCAGCATGATGGTCGGGTCGTCGCCGCTGAGCGCGGCCCCGGCTATGCGGGCCCGCGGGGTCAGACCGGCCCGCTCGCCCGCGGCGGCCGAGCCGATCAGCGTGAGCGCGGCCCCGTCGACGATGCCGGACGAGTTGCCGGCCGTGTGCACGTGCTCGATCCGCTCGACCCAGTGGTATTTCTGCAGCGCCACCGCGTCGAAGAAGGCCATGTCGCCGAAGGACGGCTTGAGCGCGCCCAGCCCGTCCGGGGTGGAGCCGGCCCGCACGTGCTCGTCGCGGTCGAGCACCAGCAGGCCGTTGCGGTCGCGCACCGGCACCACCGAGCGGTCGAACCAGCCGTTGGCCCAGGCCTGGGCGGCCCGTTGCTGCGAGCGCAGCGCGAACGCGTCGACCCGCTCCCGGTCGAAGCCGTCGAGCGTGGCGATCAGATCGGCGCCGATGCCCTGGGGCACGAAGTCCGCGACCAGGTTGGTCTCCGGGTCCATCGACCAGGCGCCGCCGTCGGAGCCCATCGGCACCCGCGACATCGACTCGACCCCGCCCGCCAGCACGAGATCGCCCCAGCCGGAGCGGACCTTCTGGGCGGCGTTGTTCACCGCTTCCAGGCCGGAGCCGCAGAAGCGGTTGAGCTGCACGCCGGAGACGGTGTGGGGCAGGCCGGCCGCGATCGCCGCCGTCTTGGCGATGACCGAGCCCTGGTCGCCCAGCGGGGAGACGACGCCGAGCACCACGTCCTCGATGTCGGCCGGGTCGACGCCGGGATGGCGGCGCAGCATCTCGCCGATCAGCCCGGTGACCAGGGATATCGGTTTCGTGCCGTACAGGGCGCCGGATCTCTTGCCCCGGCCGCGCGGGGTGCGCAGGGCTTCGTACAGGAAAGCGTCGATGGTCATCGCCCGTCCTCTCTGCGAATCGCCGTTAACTTTCTGGCACGTTTCCGCATGGTGTCAAGGCCGTAATTTCTCATCTCGATGCGAATGCAGCCTCACCGGTAGGCTGTGCCGATGCGCACCGCAGCCATGGATCAGCCCGCCCGCAAGCGGCCGAAGGATCGCAAGGCCCAGCTCGCCACCACTGCGGCCGAGCTGTTCCGCGAGCGCGGCTATCACGGCGTGGGGCTCGACGACATCGCGTCCGCGGTCGGCATCAGCGGGCCGGCGATCTACCGTCATTTCGACAGCAAATACGCGATCCTCGTCCACGCCACCAGGCGGCTGGTCGACGCCGCCCTGTCCGCCACCGACGAGCCCGGCGATGATCTGCTCGGCCTGTTCAAGGCGCTGGCCCGGGTGGCCGTGGAAAACCGCCGGGTGGCCGGTCTCTACCAGTGGGAGTGGCGCTACCTGTCCGATGACGACCGGCGCCTGTTCCAGGCCGACCTCGACATGCTGTTCCGGCGGCTCGGCGAGCGGCTGGCGGCGAAGCGCCCCGGCCTGTCCGAGGCGGACGTCGGCGCCCTGGTCCGGGCCGCCCTCAGCGTGATCGGCAGCATCGGCACCCACCGCTCGGCCATCGCCAAGGGCCGGGCCGAGCAGGTCCTGCCGGCGCTGGCCATGGCGGTCGCGCACGGCCAGCCGCCGACGCCGGCCTACGTCACGTTCACCTTCGACCCGCCCATCCGGGTCGGCGACCGCCGGGAGATCATCCTGGCCGGGTCGGTGCGGCTCTTCCGCAAGTTCGGCTATCACGGGGTGAGCATCGAGCAGATCGGCCAGCAGTCCGGCATCAACGCCTCCAGCGTCTACCGCTACTTCCCGGGCAAGGCCGAGATCCTGGCCGCCGCCTTCTACCGCGCCTCGGCCCGGGTGGCCGAGGCGACCATGACCGCCCTCAACGGCGCCACCGGCGACCAGGACGCCCTGTGGCGGATGGCCGAGTCGTACGTGGACCTGGCCTTCGAGCGGGCCGACCTGGTGTCGGTCTACCTGGCCGAGTTCAACAACCTGCCCGAGGCCGACCGGCACGAGCTGCGCAAGGTGCAGCGCCTGCACGTCGAGGAGTGGGTGCGGCTGTTACTGGCCGTGCGCCCGCACCTGCCCGCGGCCGAGGCCCGGGTGATGGTGCACGCGGCCCTCAACGTGGTCACCGACCTGAGCCGATGGGTGCGGTTCGACCGGCGCTCGCGCATGGACGAACACCTCGCGAACACCGTCCTGACCATCCTGAAGGCGTAAATAAGTTAGTCAGGATTCGCAGAGAAGGGCCGTGGGTCTTCCGTAATAAGTTAACCGGCGTTTACAGTGCGGCATCCCCTTGCGGCCAACGGCTGAAGGAGCCATCCCATGGATCCGTCCCTTACCGTTCCAGCTCTGCTGCACCGCAACGCGACCGAACACGGCGACCGGCCGGCGCTCAGCGTCCTCGGCAAGCCGGAGACCCTGACCTGGCGGCAGTTGCGCGACGAGGTGGCGGCCCTGTCCCGCGGCCTGGCCGACCTCGGCCTGCGGCCGGGCGAGCGCATGCTCATCATGATGTCCAGCCGGCCGGAGCACTGGCTGGTCGACCTGGCCGCCGTCCACCTCGGCGCCGTGCCCTCCACCGTGTACGCCACGCTGCCGCCGTCGCAGCTCGAATATCTCGCCCGGCACAGCCAGGCCACCGTCCTGGTGCTCGAAGGGGCACAGGAACTTCAGCGCTGGGAGCCGATCCTGCCCCGGCTGCCGGGCGTGAAGCACGTCATCGTCGTCGAGGGCACCTCCCACGTGTCGCTGCGCGGTGTCGCCGAGCGCGGCGCCGCCCTGCACCGGGCCGATCCGCAAGCTTTCGAGGAGGCCTGGCGCGAGGTGCGCCCGGAACAGCCGGTCACCCTGCTCTACACCTCGGGCACCACCGGCGACCCGAAAGGCGTGCTGCTCAGCCATCACAACGTCATCTATCAGGCGGTCGTGCTGGAGCAGACGGTCGAGACGCCACCGCACTCGCCCTCGCTGGCCTACCTGCCGCTGGCCCACATCGCCGAGCGGATGCTCGGCGTCTACAACCCGATCTACCGCGCTGGGCACGTGACCATCTGCCCCGATCCGGCGCAGCTGCTGGCCGGGCTCGTGGCGCTGCGGCCGGTCACCTTCTTCGGGGTGCCGCGCATCTGGGAGAAGATGGCGGCCGGTGTCGAGGCCCAGCTCGCGCAGGCGCCGCCCGAGGTGCGGGCGGCGGTCGCCGCCGCGCGGGAGGTGGCCCTGCAGGCGTACCACCTCAGAGCCGCTGAGAAGCCAGTGCCGGACGACCTCGCCGCCAAGCTGGCGGCGGTCGACGCCGCCGTGCTGAAGCCGATCCGGGCCCGCCTGGGCCTGGACAACATGATCTGGGCGGGCAGCGGTGCGGCCCCGATCCCGGTCGCCGTCCTGCACAGCCTGGCCGGCATCGGCGTCGACGTCCTCGAGGTGTGGGGGATGACCGAGACGACCGGGACGGCGACGATCAACACCCCGGGCCATTTCCGTACGGGCACGGTCGGGCGCCCCAATCCGGGAATGGAGGTGCGGCTGGCCACCGACGGCGAGATCCTCGTTCGGGGACCGCTGGTGTGCCTCGGATATCTCGGCGCCGACGGCGGGGTCGAGCCGATCACCGACGTGGACGGCTGGCTGGCCACCGGCGACGTCGGCACGCTGGACGACGAGGGCTACCTGACGATCACCGACCGCAAGAAGGAGCTCATCATCACCTCGAGCGGGAAGAACATCTCCCCGGCCCGCATCGAGAGCCTGCTGCGGGCGCACCCGCTGATCGCGCAGGCGGTGGCGATCGGCGACCGCCGCCCGTACGTCACCGCGCTGATCGTGCTCGACGAGGAGACCCTGCCCGTCGTCACACCGCAGCGGCTCCCGACGGCGGCGGCCGACCCGGGCGTGCTCGCGCAGATCACGGCGGCCGTGGAAGCCGCCAACAGCAAGCTGTCCCGGCCCGAGCAGGTGAAGACGTTCCGCATCGTGTCCTCGGCGTGGACGCCCGAGAGCGGCGAGCTGACCCCGACCCTGAAGCTGCGCCGCCGGGTCGTGTCGGAACGCCACGCGGGCACCATCGAGGAGCTCTACGAGGGGCCCAGGCCCGAGATTTCGTAGCCCCGCGGATAGCCGGGATAGGTGCGGTTGTGGCGGGACACGCCCAGCACCGACTCCCGGCGCGGCGGAAGGAAACGTAAGGCGCCGGCCCGCGCTCGCAGGCCGGCGCCCGCGACGGTGGTGACCCAGCGCGGGGCCGGGTCGAAGCCGAACGCGCGCAGCATCGGCTCGTCGAGCATGCCGCGGACGCCGAGGCGGGCGGCCGGGCGCAGGAAGGGTGGGAACCAGGCGGCGAACAGGTTCACCGTGTATTCGCCGATCTCGCGGTTGGTGCCGGTGTAGCGGAAGTGCTCGTCCTCGTACGACCGTTTGAAGCTCTTGAATTCGTCGAAGGCCGGCGGGATGTCGCGGATGCCCATGCGCCGGCCGACCTCGCGGTAGTAGAAGTAGGCGGCCAGGCGCTCGTGGTCGTGCAGCGGGCGCCAGCCGTAGCGGTCGAGCCAGTCGATCGGGTCGTAGACGAAGGTGGACAGCACGTAGAGCATGTCGTCGTTGGTGATGGCGTAGCGGCCGTGGGCCCGGTTGACGACCCGCAGCGCTTCCTTGCCGCGCGGCGAGTCGTAGCCGTGGGCGGCCATCTCGGCCATCAGCAGCGCGGTGTCGTCGTAGCGGCGCTGGGGCCGGTCGCGGAATTCGCCGGTGGCCGCCAGCAGGCGCGAGATGCTGGGCACGCAGTACGTGCGGAACAGCGCGAACTCCAGCGCCCTCGTATAGTCCCAGGGGAATTCCAGGCCGGCCGAGATCTGGTAGATCTCGAGGTGGTCGCGCTCGGGGTCGAGCGCGGCGATCCGGTGCGCCCGCTGGTAACGGCGGCTCACGAGCCTACCTCCGATTTGATATTTGATATGATCCGGCGGTGGAGAGACCTCAGCTGGCCGACGAGGTTGCGGCCACTTTGCGCGAGCGCATCATGTCGGGGGATCTGCGGCCCGGCGCGCGGGTCCGGCTCGAAGAGGTCGCGGGGCAGCTCGGCGTCAGCATAACGCCGGTCCGCGAGGCTCTGCTCACCCTGCGCGGTGAGGACATGGTCGAGTTGTTGCCCCGCAAGGGCTACGTCGTGGCGCCGCTGGAGCGGCAGGACGTGCTCGACCTCTTCCAGCTCCAGGGTCACATCGCGGGCGAGCTCGCGGCCCGGGTCGCCTTTCACATCACCGAGGAGGGCCTCGAACAGCTGACGCTGGCCCACCGCAAGCTGATCCGCGCGCGCCGCACGGCCGACATCGAGCGGCTGGAGTACGAGTTCCACCGCACCGTCAACCGGATGGCCGAGGCCCGCAAGCTCAGCTGGTTCCTGCACACGGCCACCCGATATACGCCGGCGCGCTTCTACGCGGCCGACCCCGGCTGGCGGGCGGGCATGCGGACCGACCACGACGAGCTGCTCGCCGCCTTCGAGTCGCGCGACGCCGACAAGGCGCGGACCGTCATGACCCGCCACTTCACCGACGGCGCCTCGCGACTCGTCACGCATCTGGAGAAGCGCGGCGTCTGGGAGCGTGCCCCCGGCTAGTGTGTCTCAGCCTGAAGGCCGCACGGGCACGGTGCAATGCCGTGGCGCCGCGGTCGAGCCGCATCAGGTCGATCGGCGGCGCGAACCGTTGCCGCGTCATCGATTGGGCCCGGCTGAACTCGCGCAGCCCGTCGGCGCCGTGCACCCGGCCGAAGCCGGAGTCGCCGACCCCGCCGAACGGCAGCGCCGGCACGGCCGCGAAGCCCAGCACCGAGTTGATGGAGACGGCGCCGGTGCGCAGCCGCCGGGCCACCGAGACCGCCTTCCGCTGGTCGTGCGCGAAGACCGAGGCGGCCAGCCCGTAGCGGGTGGCGTTGGCCCGCGCGATCGCCTCGTCCAGGCTGTCGACCGGGTTGACGACGAGCGTGGGCCCGAACGTCTCCTCGGTCACGGCGGCGTTGTCCTCCGGCACCTCGGCCAGCACGACCGGTGAGATGTACGGCGGAGTCACCGATTCCGGGCCGCCGACGACCGTCCGCGCGCCCGCCTCGACGGCGGCGCCGATGTGCCGGCGCACGATCTCGACCTGGGCGCCGGTCGTCATGCGCCCGTACGGCCCGTCCGGCTCGCCCGGGCGCAAGGTCTCGGCCAGCGCGCCCAGCCGGGCCAGGAAGTCCTGATAGACCTCGCGGACGACGTAAACCCGCTCCACGCCGGCGCAGGTCTGGCCCGCGTTGCCGAAACCGCCGAACGCGGCCGCCCGCACGGCGGCGTCGAGGTCGGCGTCGGCGGCCACGATCATCGCGTCCTTGCCGCCGCCCTCGATGACGACCGGGGTCAGCGTCTCGGCGCACGCGGCCATCACCCGCCGGCCGGTGGCGGCCGACCCGGTGAACGTCACCTTGTCGGCCCCGGCCCGGCACAGCGCCGCACCCACCGAGCCGTCCCCGGTCACGGTCTGCAGAACCGGTTGCGGCCCCGGCCACGCGGCGGCGAGCCACTCACCGGTCCGCGGCGTGAACTCGCTCGGCTTGAAGACGACGGTGTTGCCCGCGGCCAGCGCCGACGCGATGGCGCCGAGCGGCGTGTAGACCGGGTAGTTCCACGGGCCGATCGCGGCCACCACGCCGAGGGGGTGGTATTCCACGGTGGAAGCCTGGTTGGCCGCGAGGATGCCGCTGCCGACGCGGCGGCGGCGCAGGACCTTCTCGGCGTGCCGGGCGGCCCAGTCCAGATTCTCGACGGCGAGCATCACCTCGAGGACGGCGTCGGCCGTGGGTTTGCCGGTCTCGGCCGAGATGACGGCGGCCAGGTCGTCCAGGCCGCCGGCGATCGCGTGCTTCCAGGCGAGCAGGCGCGCGCGACGCCCCCGGAACCCTAGCCCCGCCCACCACGCGGCGGCCTCCCGGGCCTGCCGGACCGCGGTTTGTACCGTTTCTTGTTCACCGAGCGTCGCCGTCATGGTGGCCCCCTCAGATTTGATATTTGATATGTTACGTTCGCTGTCAATGCCCGCCACCACCTGCGAAAGGTCGGACATGGCCATTGATCTCACTGAGGAACAACGAGCCTTCACGGCGGCCCTGGCCGAGTTCGCCCGCCGCGAGGCCGGCACCCGCGAGCAGCGCGGCCCGGCCCCGCACAACCAGGCCCTTTACGACCGCATGGCCGACCTCGGCTGGCTCGGCGTGTCCATCCCGGAGACGTACGGCGGCGCGGGCGGCGGCATGGTCGACACGTGCCTTTTCTTGGAGCAGCTCGGCTACGGCATGGTTCCGGCCGGCGGCTTCGCCACCTCGGCCATCGTGGCCGGCGCGGTTCAGCGTTTCGGCAGCGAGTCGCAGAAGAAGACGATCCTCGGCGGCACGGCGGGCGGGCGCGTCTTCTCGATCGCCATGTCCGAGCCCGGCGCCGGCTCCGACGTCGCCGCCGTCTCCTGCCGGGCCATGGCCGCGCCCGACGGCGGATTTGTCGTCGAGGGCCAGAAGACGTGGTGCTCGAACGCCCACATCGCCGACGCCATCCTGCTCGTGGCCCGCACCGGCGGCAGCGCCGGCGACCACGACGGGCTCACCATGTTCCTGGTTCCGGCCGGCGCCGAGGGGCTACGGATCAGCGGCATCGACACGATGGGCGGCCGGGAGGTCAACGACCTCTACTTCACCGACTGCCACCTGCCGGCCGACGCGGTCGTGGGCCAGGCCGGCGCGGGCTGGGGACAGCTCATGGCCGGGCTCAACCTGGAACGGCTCATTCTGGCCGCGCTCATGCTCGGCACCGCCCGCCGCGCGTTCGACGACACCCTGGCCTACATCCGTGAACGCAAGCAGTTCGGCCGCCCGATCGGCACCTTCCAGGTGATGCGCCACCGCATCGCCGACCTGGCCACCGAGATCGAGTGCAGCCGGCTGCTCGTCTACGACACCGCGGCGAAGGTCGACCGCGAGCCCGATCGGGTGCTGCCGCGGGAGAGCTCGATGGTGAAGCTCAAGACGACCGAGGTGGCCCGGGAGATGGCGCTGGCCGGCATGCAGATGATGGGTGGCTACGGCTACGCCACGGAGTACGACATGGAGAAACACGTCCGGGCCACGCTGATCTCGACCGTGTACGGCGGCACGAGCGAGATTCAGCGCGACATCATCGGCAAGACGTACGGGCTGTAGGTCTACAAGGGACGGGACAGACGGTAGTAGGCCGAGTTCCAGCGGACGCGGTCGGTGAAGTCGTGCGCCGTGGTGTTCTCGTCGATCAGCAGCAGCTCCGTCTGGAGCATGGTCGCGAAGTCGCGCAGGGTCTCGGCCGAGGCCGACTGCGTCAGCACGGTGTGGTGCGGGCCGCCCGCGGTCAGCCAGCACTCGGCCGACGTGGAGAGCGACGGCGCGGGCTTCCACACGGCCCGCGCCACCGGCAGCGCCGGCAGCGGCTCGTCGGGCGCGGTCACCTCGACCGCGTTGGCCACCAGGCGGAACCGGTCGCCCATGTCGACCAGGCCGATGACGGTGGCGGGGCCTTCGGCGGCGTCGAAGACCAGGCGTACGGGGTCCTCGCGGCCGCCGATGCCCAGCGGGTGGATCTCGACGCGCGGGCGGGCGGCGGCGATCGACGGGCAGACCTCGAGCATGTGCGCGCCGAGGATCTTCGGCTCGCCCGGCCCGAAGTGATAGGTGTAGTCCTCCATGAAGGAGGCGGCGCCGCCCATGGCCTTCACCGCGGCCAGGAGCGCGGAGGTCTTCCAGTCGCCCTCACCGCCGAAGCCGTACCCGTCGGCCATCAGCCGCTGGACCGCGAGCCCGGGCAGCTGCCGCAACCCGCCGAGGTCCTCGAAGTTCGTCGTGAACGCGCCGAACCCGCCCTCGGTGAGGAACTGCCGCAGCCCGGCCTCGATCCGCGCCGCGTACCGCAGCGACTCGTGCCGCTCGCCGCCGCGGGCCAGCTCCGGCGCCAGCTCGTAGGCGTCGGCGTACTCGGCCACCAGGGCGTCGATCGCCTCGTCGGCCACGGCGTCCACCACAGCGACCAGGTCGTTCACCCCGTACGTGTTGACCGAGACCCCGAAGCGCAGCTCGGCCTCGACCTTGTCGCCCTCGGTGACCGCGACGTCCCGCATGTTGTCGCCGAACCGGGCCAGCCGCAGCGTCCGCAGGTGCTGATAGCCGGCGGCGGCCCGGATCCAGGCGTCGACCCGCTCGACCACCGAGGGGTCGCCGGCGTAACCGGCGACCGTCTTGCGCGGTACGCCGAGGCGGGCCTGGATGAAACCGAACTCGCGGTCGCCGTGCGCGGCCTGGTTCAGGTTCATGAAGTCCATGTCGATGGTGGCCCACGGCAGCGACCGGTTGTGCTGCGTGTGCAGGTGCAGCAGCGGCTTGCGCAGCGTGTCCAGCCCGGTGATCCACATCTTGGCCGGGGAGAACGTGTGCATCCAGGCGATGACGCCGATGACCGAGGGGTCGGCGTTGGCCTCGAGCATGGTCTGGCGGATGGCGGCCGAGTCGGTCAGGACCGGCTTGCCGACGATCTCGGCCGTCAGCCCGCCGGCCACCAGCAGCTGCTGGATGTCGGCCGACTGGGCGGCGACCTGATCGAGGGTCTCCGGGCCGTAGAGGTGCTGGCTGCCCGTCAAAAACCAGATCTGGGGTTTCACTTGACGGGCTCCTGTCCGTAGACGTTCTGGTAGCGCTCGTAGAGCGAGTCGATGTGGTGCTGCTCGATGGGCAGGGGTGTGCCCAACTGCCGGGAGAGGTGCACGGTCCGCGCGACGTCCTCGCACATCACCGCGGCCTTGACCGCGTTGCGGGCGGACGAGCCGATGGTGAACACGCCGTGGTTGCGCATGAGGACGGCGGGGGAGCGGTGGCCGCGCAGCGTCTCGACGATGCCGCGCCCGATCGAGTCGTCGCCGATGAGCGCGAACGGGCCGACCGGGATCTCGCCGCCGAACTCGTCGGCGATCATCGTGAGGACGCAGGGGATCGCCTCACCGCGGGCGGCCCAGGCCGTGGCGTACGTCGAATGGGTGTGAACGACGCCTCGCACATGCGGCATGTGCTTGTAGACGTACGCGTGCGCGGCCGTGTCCGAGGAGGGGCTGAGCTCGCCGTCGACCAGCTCGCCCTCGAGGTCGGTGACGACCATCGCCTCCGGCGTGATCTTGTCGTACGAGACCCCGGACGGCTTGATGACGAGCAGATCGCGGCCCGGCACGCGGGCCGAGACGTTGCCCGCGGTCCACACCACGAGCTGGTTGCGAGGCAGCTCGGCGTGCAGCTCGGCGACCTGCGCGCGCAGCTCCGCGATCGTGTCGCGGACGTCGGTCGTGACGGTCATCGGTGGTCCCACGCCTTCCGCTGGATGGCCCGCAGGCGGCGCATCACCTTGCTGCCGCCGCGGCCGAAGTAGTCGTGCAGGGCCGAATATTCGGCGTACAGCTCGTCGTACACCGCCGCGGCGGCCGGATCCGGTTGGTAGACCGCGCTTTCCACGCGGCCCATCGACTCGGCGGCCGTGCGCACGTCGGGGAAGCAGCCGGCGGCGGTGGCGGCGTGGATGGCCGAGCCGAGCGCCGGCCCCTGATCGGAGCCGATGACCGACAGCGGCATGTTGAGCACGTCGGCGTAGATCTGCATGAGCAGCCGGTTCTTGAGCAGGCCGCCGGCCGCGATGAACTCCCGGACCGGCACACCGGCCCCGGTGAACGTCTCCACGATCTTGCGGGTGCCGAAGGCGGTGGCCTCGATGAGCGCCCGGTAGATGTCCTCGGGCTTGGTCGCGAGGGTCTCGCCGATCAGCAGGCCGGACAGCTCGTGGTCGACCAGGACGGACCGGTTGCCGTTGTGCCAGTCGAGCGCGATCAGGCCGTGCTGGCCCGGCCGCTGGGCGGCGGCGCGCTCGGTGAGGAGCGCGTGGGTCCACTCGTCGCCGAGCCGGTCGACGTAGTGGCCGAAGATGTCGCCGACGCCGCTCTGCCCGGCCTCGTAGCCCCACAGCCCGGCCACGATGCCGCCGTCGACGACCCCGCACATGCCGGGGACCTCGCGGATCTCGTCGCCGTTCATGACGTGGCAGGTCGAGGTGCCCATGATGGCGACCATCTGGCCCGGGTCGAGCGCGCGGGCGGCGGCGCTGGTGACGTGAGCGTCGACGTTGCCGACGGCCACGGCGATGCCGGCTTTCAGTCCGGTCCACTCGGCGGCCTGCTCGGAGAGCACGCCGGCCCGCTGACCCAGCTCGCCGATGGGCTGGTCGAGCTTGTCGCCGACAAAGCCGGCGAAGCCGGGGTTGAGGGCGCCGAGGAAGTCGGCCGAAGGGTAGGCGCCGTCCTGGCGGATGCCCTTGTAGCCGGCCGTGCAGGCGTTGCGGACGTAGCTGCCGGTGAGCTGCCAGACGATCCAGTCGGCGGCCTCGACCCAGCGGGTCATCGTGGCGTACGCCTGCGGGTCCTCCTCGAGGATCTGCAGGGCCTTGGCGAACTCCCACTCGGAGGAGATGAGGCCGCCGTAGCGGGGGAGCCACGCCTCGCCGCGTTCCGCGGCGAGAGCGTTGATGCGGTCCGCTTGCGGCTGGGCGGCGTGGTGCTTCCAGAGCTTGACGTACGCGTGTGGGCGGCTCACCCACTCGGGGAGCTCGTTGAGCGGCGTGCCGTCGTCGAGCGTGGGAACCATCGTGCAGGCGGTGAAGTCGGTGCCGATGCCGACGACGTGGGCCGGGTCGACGCCGGCGGCCTCGATGGCGGCGGGCACGGCGTGCTTGAGGACGTCGACGTAGTCGGAGGGCACCTGAAGAGCCCAGTCCGGGCCAAGGGGGGTGCCGTCGGGCAGAGCCTCGGTGAGCACGGCGTGCTTGTAGTCGTGGACGGCGGAGCCGAGCTCGGCCCCATCCGGCACGCGGACGACGACCGCCCGGCCGGACAGCGTGCCGAAGTCGACCCCGACGGTGTAACGCGGTTGATCAGGCATGAGGGGGAGCACCTCCACGAGGCGCGCTCTGTTAGCGATAACATCACGCGACGACGCGGCGCGAAAAGGGGAGCGCCTTGGGTCGTGTGAACGCTAACAGACGAAGCCGTCCAGCGGTATACCCCAGTTTCAGGAGTGTTAACTGAAGCGGGCATCGTCTCCCGCCGTTCGACCCGAGCCACGACGATGCTGGTCGCGCTACCTTCGGCCGTTTATGCTTCGGCCGGTCGTGCGAACGCTCGCTAACTTATCGCGGCTGTCGCTTTTGTCGGGCGCGGGCGATCTTGGGCTTGCTCAAAGGGCGAGGGAGACCGCGGGGTCGGCGGGGACCTTCAGGGCGCCGCGGCGCTGCATGACGGCGATGCCGAGGGCGCCGGCGGCGCCCACCGCGGCCAGCAGGGCGAACGGCGCCCAGCGCAGGCCGGCCGGGCCGAGGTCGAGCAGGCTGCCGGTCAGGGTGCTGATGACGGCCGCCAGCAGTGACGACACCAGGTAGAAGAAGCCGTAGTAGGTGCCGACCAGGCGCTCGCTGCCGACCGCCGGGATCAGCTCCATCATGAACGGGTTCGCGATGGTGATGCCCACGCTGAAGACCGCGGTGCCGAGCAGGGCCGGCAGGCCGGCCACCAGCGCCGGCAGCGGGGAGAGGGGCTCGCCGGCGCTCAGGGTCAGCGGCGCGGCCGCGGCGATCGGCAGGAAACCGGCGCCGATCAGGGTCAGGCCCAGGGCCATCGACGTTCCGGTGGACCAGCGGCGCTTGCAGGCCTTCGTCAGACGTACACCCGCAATCAGGCCGACGACCGTGGAGACGATGAAGACCGCGCTCACGGCGGCCGGATGACCGGTGACCCGCTGGGCCTCCAGCGGGATCGCCAGGTAGAGCTGGTTGAAGAGCGCGAAGTAGGCGGCGCCGGCCAGGGTGAAACCGAGGAAGCGCCGGTTGGTGAAGACCCGCCGCCAGGCCTGCCACACGCCGTGCTCGGGCGCCGGACGCCGCACGCCGGGCAGGACGAGGGCCTGCGCCACCGTGAGGATGCCGAAGATGACGCAGGCGGTGGCCGCGACGATCCGGAAGTCGACGCCGAGCAGCAGCGCGCCGATGACCGGGCCGAGGAGCGTGCCGGCGTTGCCCCACAGGTTCAGCAGCGTGAACGTCTCGGCCCTTCGGCCGGGAGATTCATGCATGAGGTACGTCTCCACGGCCGGGCTGAAGATGGCGCCGGCGACACCGGTGAGCGCGGTCGCCGCGATGATCCCGGCCGGGGAGGTGACCGTGGCGAGCAGTCCGAAGGAAACGACCCGCAGGCCGCAGCCGAGCATGATGAGTGCCCGCGGGTCGACCCGGTCGGCGGCGGTGCCGCCGAGGATGTAGAGGCCTTGCTGGCACAGCGTGCGGATGCCGAGGACGGTTCCGGCCAGCGCGGCCGCGAAGCCGAGGTCGTCGCGCAGGTAGGTGGCCAGGAACGGCAGCACCATGTAGAAGCCGAGACACAGCCCGAACTGGTTGACGACCAGCATCCGCGCGGCGGGTGTCAGCGTCCCCTTCGAGATCTCCACTGCCGCACGTTAAGCGCCGCAAACCTGCAATTACAAACTACTTGCAATAGTGTGGTGTTACTCGCAGACGACTCCGTCGTTGTCGCGGTCCTGGTACCAGTCGTACTCGGGGTCCTGGCCCTGGTAGTACGGCCCGTAGCCGTCCGCCTTGGCTTTGGTGCACGAGGAATAGCGTGGGTCGGTGCCGCCGCCGCTGTCGTCGGGCTCATCAGCCGGCGGGTCCTCGTCGTCGTCGCCGCTCCGCTCGCAGGCGACGCCGTCGTTGTCGCGGTCGAGGGCCTTGCGATAGCCGGGTTTGCCCTTGCTCAGCGGGCCCGGCGCGTCGGCGCAGGTGGCGTAGTAGACGGCCTTCGTCGTGGTGGGCTTCGCGGTCGGCTTGCTGGTCTTGGTGGCCGGTGGTTTCGTGGCCGGCGCCACCGCCGCGGGTGCGGTGGTCACGGGAGTTGTCGCCGCGGGGGCCGTCGTGGCGGGTGCCGTCGTGGGGTCGTCGGCCGGAGTGCTCGGCACGTCCGCCAGTTGCTGGGCGGCTGCGGTCTGCTCCTTGTCGGTGGGGTTGCCGGTGTTCGAGTCGGGGGCGAAGACGGCGACTCCACAGAGGCAGAGAGCCAGAGCGCCGATCACTCCGAGCGTGACCTTGTGCCAGGCCTTCCACCGCGACGGCGGCTTCGGAGGCGGGAGGCCCGGCGCGGCGATGTACGGCCTGGTGGGCGGCCCGCCGTGACCGGGCGTGCCTTCCACGGGCTGGCCGTAGGCATCGACCGGCTGTCCGTACGCGTCCATGGGTTGCCCATGCGCGTTCACGGGCTGTCCGTACGCGTCCATGGCCCGGCCGTGGGCGCCTTCGGGACGGACGTACGGGTTCGGCGGCTGTCCGTACGGCTGTCCAGGTTGGACGTAGCCGGGGACCGGCGGAGGTGAAGTGAACGGCGGTTCGCTACCGGTCTGACCGGGCGGCGCCGGTGGCTGCCGGTCCGGAGGGACGGCGCCGTGGCCTTGCCACGGATCCTGTGCTGGAGGCGGGTTCACCCGCGTGAGCATGGTGAATGCTCGTTCACCGCATAACCCGCCGACCGGACGTGACGGGTATCCATGCGTGGGAGTCGCCCGGCTGAACGGGCGATCCGTTCCAGCTCACCTCTTGAATCGCAGCTTTTCGATCGGCCGCTCCCGTCACCCGGCCGGGTGAGATCCCGGGCCGCTGTGGTCAATGGGCGCAGGTGGCGATGCTGCAGAAGCGGCGGCGGCCGGTGTCGTCGAGGAAGAGCCAGCCGCAGTTCGCGCCGGGGCACGCGCACACGGTGAACCGTCGGGGGTCGGCGAGGAGTTCGGCAGCGGCGTTCGCGGCCGCGTGAAGTGGTGTCTCCAGACCGGCGGAGGGCGACAACATCCAGCGCGCGAGCCCCGAGCCGTCCCGGGTCAGGACGGACGCCGATCGGGCCGCCTGGGCGAAGCCGGCGACCGCGGTGAACGCCCGTTCGTCGCCGGGATCGGTCAGTAGGGCGTACAGAAGTGAACGCAGTCTCTTGGCCTTGCCGAGAACCGACGCCGCGGCGCCCGGGCCGCGGCGGGCCAGCCGCAGCAGCGCCGAAACCGTGCCCGCGTCGACCAGGCCCACCTGCTCGGACCACGCGGCCAGAGCCGGATAGCCGCCCAGCCATTCCCCGCGAGAGCTCGGCGGCCGCCCCCAGCCCGCGTAGGTGTTGCAGAACTCGAGGGCCGGATGGCCGCCGACGTTCCAGGGAAGCCATTCGTCCCGCACCCGCACGGCGTAGGCCGGCGCCGGAGGCCGCTCGAGCCGGGGATCCCGCCGGGCGATCCGGTGGCGGAGCTCGCGGAGGGCGTCCCCGGGGGCGATGTCGAGGTCGGCCCGCAAGGCCTTCGCGGTCAGGTCGTAGCGGTGCAGGGCCTCGGTCGTACGCCCCAGCCGGTGAAGCGCCGTCATGAGCAGCACGACGAGGCTCTCCTCGCCCGGGTGCCGCTCGACCAGTGGTTCCAGAGTGGACACAACGCCTTCGTGTCCGCCGATGGCCAGGAGATCCTCGGCCCGCTTCCCGGCGGCGCCGAGCCACTGTCGATGCAACGAGGCCCCGAGCCTTTCCCGCAGCGGGTCGCTCGCGACGTCCGCGAGCAGCGGCCCCCGCCACAGACCGAGCGCTTCGTCCCAGAGACGCACCCGCTCCACCGCGTCGGTGCCCTCGGCCGCGACACGGCTCCGCTCGGCGAAGTCGTCCACATCGAGCCGATACCCGGCCGGGTCGATCCGGTAGCCGTCGTGCCGGGTCTCGATGGTCAGCCCATGGTGAGCGAGCGCGCGGCGCAGCCGCCCCACATACGTCTGAACGGCACCCCGAGCCGAAGCCGGCGGCGCCCCGTCCCAGAGCAGGTCAGCGATCCGCTCGGCGCCGACGACACCCCCGCGAGCAAGCAACAGAATCCCCAGCAGGCACCGCTCCTGCCGGCGATTGCCCACCGCGACCCGACACCCGCCGTCCCAGGCTTCGAACGGCCCCAACAGCCAAAACTCCATCACATCGAACCCTATAACCACCGCCACCCAAGACCACTCGACAGCTTTCACGGCTCTCGGCGCCCAGAACCTCGCCGCCGGCCCCACCGCTGGCGACCAGGGGCGTTGCGGCCGGTCTCGCTGCTGGTTGTGCGCGGGAGACCCAGCGCCCGACCGTCGGTCGTGCCGTTGGCGACCAGGGCGTTGCGGCCGGTCTCGCTGCTGGTTGTGCCCGGGACGGCCACCGCCCGACCGTCGGTCCTGCCGTTGGCGCCCAGCGCGTGCGGCCGGCACGCCGCTGGTGCCCCGATCTTCGTCGCCGGTTCCGCCCTGAGGGCCCAACGCTTCGCCATGAAGTCTGCCTTGATGGGCTCAGCGCGCCTTGCCGGCGGTTTTGCCCCCGGCCAAGAGCTGCTGCCCGCGCCGCTGCTGCCCGCGCCGCTGCTGCCCGCGCCGCTGCTGCCCGCGCCGCTGCTGCCTGCTGGCCGCCGCAGCTCGCGCTGCCGCTGTAGGCCTGCCGCAGTGCTCCGACCAACCGCCGACATCAAGAGCCTAGCCTCCTAGGATGCGCACGGACTGTGAACGCGGCAGTGCGCATTTCTGCCCGGAGGAGCAAGTACGAACACCTGGGTGCGCGTTCTCGTCGTCTTTGCGGTGAATGCCGCTCGGACTGGTGAGCGGGTGGTGAGTGGCGCCGCTCAAGGTGGAGCGATGCGTCGAACATTGCTTGCGGCCGTGCTGGCCGTTTCTTTCCTGGCCGGGATGGCTTCGCCGGCGGCCGCCGCTCCGACCGGGCCCGCCAAGAGTGCGGGGGAGGGGCGGGTACCGGCTCCTACTCCGCCGTTCTCGCAGGTGGCGGGGCTTACCTGTGACTTCGCGATTCGGGCGGAACCGGTGGTGGACGAAGTGGTGACGAAGGTGCTGCGGCGCTATCCCGATGGGGCTGTCCAGTGGGATGCCTACAAGGGCGCGCTCGTCGTACGGGTCACCAGCAGTGGGACTGGACAGTCGTACGACGCTGATGTGAGTGGCAGTGCCGTTGTCGAGCACGCCGCCGACGGGGGTGAGACGTGGAATGTGGTTGGGCCGGTGTTGCTCGGGGTTCGCGACGGCGGCGGGAACATTCCGCGCGGGCTGTGGGTGATCGACGGGGTGTACCGGCTGGAGATCTCGGCCTCCGGTTACCGGACCGTCACCATGCTGCACGGGCGGCGGGACAACGTATGTGACCATCTGTCTTAATCGGACTTCCGGTCTGGCTTTGTAGGCATCCGCGTACTTCAATGGTCGGTGTCCCGGAGCCGAGCGTGGGAGCGAGCATGACCGAGTCGTACGGATGGGTGCCGGAAGGCGTGGACATCACGGTGCCGGATGCCTCGCGGGTCTACGACTACACGCTCGGCGGGGTGCACAACTTCGCGGTCGACCGGGAGTTCTGGGGCCGGGTGGAGAAGATGTTCCCCGAGGCCCGGCTGGTGGCGCGGGCCAACCGGGCGTTCCTCGGGCGGGCCGTGCGGTGGCTGAGCGCGCGGGGTGTGCGGCAGTTCCTCGACATCGGGTCGGGCATTCCGACGCTCGGCAACGTGCACGAGGTGGCGCAGGACGCCGACCCGGAGGGCCGCGTCATGTACGTCGATATCGACCCGATCGCCGTGCAGCAGAGCCGCAGTCTGCTCGCCGGGAATCCGTACGCCAAGGTCATCGAAGCCGATCTGCGCAAGCCGGACGGAATCCTGTACCACCCCGAGGTTCTCGACCTTTTCGACTTCTCCGAGCCGGTCGCCGTGCTCACCGTGGCCGTGCTGCACTTCGTGCCGGGCGAGGCCGATCCGGCCGGCATCCTGCGGCGGCTCGGCGAGCCGCTCGTCTCCGGAAGTTATCTGGTCGTCTCACACCTCGGGCCGGAGGTCACCCCGGAGGGCCGCGAGGCTCAGGAGCGGGCCCGCAAGCTGTACGAGAAGACGCCCACCCCGGTCGTGATCCGCACCAGGGAGGAGATCGCCGCGCTGATCGGCGACGACTTCGAGATCGTCGAGCCGGGCGTGGTCAGCGCCACCGCATGGCACGCCGACCCGGACGAGTCCGGTGACCCGCCGCAGCACACCGCGCTCGTCGCGCTCGCCCGGAAGAAATGACCACGCGGGATCCCCTGGCGGGGATCACTGACGATTGGTTGCGCGGGGTGGTCGCCGCCGGCTTCGTTCCCGGCGTACGGTCCCGGGCCCGCGCCGCCCTGAGCGACCTGCTGGAGGAGTTCGTCGCGGCCGTGCGGGCGGAACCCTTCGATCCGGGGCCGGGCGCCCGCATCGGAGCCGAGCTCGTCGACCTGCGCATGTCCGCGCCGCCCGTACTGGGAACGACCGTTAACTTGTTCGCCGGCCGGCTGCCCTCCGTGATCGCCGGCCCGGACGGCGAGGAGACCCGGGCGCGGATTCTCGCTCTGCTCGAAACTTTGACCATCGGTTTCGTCGCGGCGCAACGGGATGCCGCGCTGCGGGCCGCGGAGGAGATGAACCGGGCCGAGAAGATCCATTGGCGCGGGGTGCAGGTCGATCTTCAGCAGCGGTTGCAGCGGGCCCTGTTGCACCGGCCCGACACTGGACTGCCCAACGAACAGCACCTGCGGAAACATCTGGCCGAGGTCGTCGCGGCCCGGGGCGACGAGCGGCTGGGGCTCTGCCTGGTCAGCCTCGACCGTTACGACGAGGTGACGGACACCCTGGGCCACGAGAACGGGGTGCTGCTGCTGACCGAGGTGGCCCGCCGGCTGCGCCCGTTGGGGTTCCTCGCCCATCTGGCCGACGACCAGTTCGCGATCCTGCTCGCGGGAACGGCCGGCGTGGACGACGTCATCAAGGTCGCCGACCGCGCGTCGAGACTGTTGGCCCAGGACGTGGCGGTGACCATCGGGGTGGTGGAACGGCCAGCCGCGGGCACCGACCCGGACGGCTGGCTCCACGACGGCCGGCTCGCGCTGCGCTGGGCAGCTCAGGACGAGCAGAGCCCGGGTGTCTTCGAGGCGGGACGGGCCGAGAGCGATCGGCGGCGGCAACGGCTGGCGGCGGCTGTTCCGGCGGCGCTCGCGGCGGGGGAGTTCACGCTGCACTATCAGCCGTTGGTGCGGCTGGCCGACCGGGCGGTGATCGGGGTTGAAGCCCTGGCCCGGTGGCATCGGCTCGAGCCGCGACAGTTCATCGCGATGGCGGAACGGACGGGCGTTATCCACGAACTCGGCCGGAACCTTCTCGAGCAGGCGTGCCGGGCGGGAGCCGCGCGGGCCGATCTGCGAATGAGCGTTAACATGTCGCCGGTCCAGCTGGCCGCGCCGGGGTTGGTCGCCGGCGTCGCGGACATCCTGCACCGCACCGGGATGCCGGCCGGGCGCCTGCAATTGGAGATCACTGAGACGGCGGCGGTCATCGAGCACCGCGCGGTCCTGGAACGGCTCGCCGGTCTCGGCGTGCGGCTGGCCCTGGACGATTTCGGAACCGGCTACTCCAGCCTGGCCGAGCTCGCCACGCTGCCGTTCGCCGAAGTGAAGCTGGCCGCCGAGTTCCTCACCGCGCCGAGCGAGGCCGCCGCGCGGGCCACGCGCGGCGAGGGCGCCGATGTGCCGGCCCGGCTGGGCGCGCGTGGTGAGGGCGCCGATGTGCCGGCCCCGCCGGGCGCGCGTGGTGAAGGCGGGAAGGAAAGCGGGGGCGCCGAGACGGTGGGCCCGGTGGCCAGGCGCGGCGAGGGCGAGCGGGTGGCGGCCGAGCGGGGAGTCGGGCGGGACGTAGGGCGGGAGCGGGTGGAGGCTCTTCGGCACGTTGTCGGGCTTTGCCATTCGCTTGGGGTGACCGTCACCGCTGAGGGGATCGAGAGCGGCGCTCAGGAGCGGGCGCTCCGTGAAGCCGGCTGTGATCACGGGCAGGGCTATCTTTTCGGGCGGCCGGTGGCGGAGCTTCCCTAGGCGGCTGTCCGCCATCCGACATCGGGGGCGTTCGGCGGTTTCCGGCTGCCATCGGGAATATGTTTGGTCGGCAATCCCGGGAAGAAACAAGCCGCGGCGGAACCTGTCCTTTCTCCAGATCGGGAAACGCCATGAAAACTCATTCCATTCTGCGCCGTCTCGCCGTGGTGGTCTCGGCCGCCGTCCTCGTGATCGCGCCGACCACAGCGGCCCAGGCCGCGACCATCACCTATCGCAGCGAGCTCAACCACAAATGCCTGGAGCTCTACAACTTCAACAACGCGAACGGCGCCGACGTCGTCACCTGGGAATGCTGGGGTGGCGCGAATCAAGGCTGGTATTGGGACGGCCAATACATTCGTAACGCGATGAACAACAAATGCCTGGAGATCTACGGCTTCAACGGCGCCAACGGCGCGAAGGTCGTGCTGTGGGACTGCTGGGGTGGCGCCAACCAGAAGTGGTACCGCGACGGCAAGCAGATCCGCAGCGTGATGAACCACAAGTGCCTGGAGATCTACGCCTTCAACGCCAACAACGGCGCCAAGGTCGTGACCTGGGACTGCTGGGGCGGCGCCAACCAGCAGTGGTACTAGAACCGCGTGGCCAGGGGAACGGCCCGGCACCGTTCCCCTGGTGTTAGGTCACGATCTATACCGTGGTCCGCGTGGTGCGACGAGTGTTGGTCCTGTTGATCGTGTTGGCGGCTCTGACCGGTTGTCAGAGTGACGAGGACAAGGAGGCCGCTGTCCGGGCCGAGATCTTCGCCGCGATGAAATCGGTGCCCGGCGTGCAGCGCTCCGCGGTCGAGGCCCGGGCCGGTGACGACGGTGTCGGTGTCGATGCCGAGGTCACCGTGACCCCGGCCGCGGGGCAGGTCGCCGAGACCGTCAAGCGGGTGCGGGCCGTGCTGATGGAACCGGATGAGGTCGGCGGCGTGTCGCTGAAGCTTTTCGTCAAACGGGGGCAGAACGAGCACGACGGGCGCTGGTACGACGGGACCGCCTCCTCCGGCGAGTTCGACCGGCAGGCTGATCTGTGGGGCCGGACCATCGAGAGCGGCGACTACCGGCGGGTGGGCGTGATGGCGCAGCCGTCCACCCGGTTCCTGATCTTCGCGCAAGGCTGGGCGGGGGACGCGGCGAGGCGGCCCACCGCTTCCGCCGCGTACAGGGAAATGGTGGAACTCAGCGCAAGCGCCGGGCTCCGCCTGACCGATATCGGGGTGAGCGCCGCACCCACCGAGCAGCTGCGTGTGGAGAGCGACGGCACCGAGGCGCTGCCCGAGTCGTTGCTGGTGGCGGCCGAGAGGTTCGGCGCTGTGCCGGAGGCGTGGGTGTTGCGGCGGCGCACCGGGCCGCACCTTCAGGTCCGCCTTTACGGAGAGGTGACCGCTCAGGACCGGCAGCGGGTCATCGGCACTCTCCGTGAGGACGGGCTGCTAACAACGGATCTTGAGGTGTACGAGGGGACGGGTGCCTCGCGACGTCTCTGGCCGACCGCCTGAGTCGGGCCTCGAGAGCGGCCGTACGGCGCCGGTCGATCAGGGCGTAGAGGCCGGCGGCGTCGGCCAGCACGGCGAGGGTGACGAGCAGCGGCGCCGGGTGCGCGCCGAGGCCGTCCACGGCGGTGGCGATCGGGTTGGTGACGCCGAGGTGGCCGAGCAGCAGGCACCCGCCCAGGATGGCGGCGATCGTGGCGCCGGTGACGCGGATCGCGGACGCCATGGGCAGCCGGGACGCCACGATCAGCGTCGGCACGGCCAGACCGGCGGTCAGCAGCAGGAGCAATTCGGTGCGCGGCAGGGACGAGGGCGTCAGCGCGAGGCCGAAGACGGCGGCTACGAAGGGCTCCCGCCCGGGAAAGATCGGCCGGATCGCGTGCGCGGACCCGGCGAGGACGCCGGCCGCGATGATCGCCCCGGCCAGCCGGGCCGGCGGATGGACGGGTGAGAGGGCGCCGAAGGCCACCGCCGCCGCGAACGCGATGGTGGTCGGCCCCATCCGTTTCAGGGCCGTGCGCGCACCGGCCGGCTGACGCCAGCGCCCGCCCCCGGCGAGCATCGGCGCCGGCAGAAGGAGAACAAGGAGGAACAACATGTCCGGCAACGCAATCATGGGAAAGAAGAGTTCTCCCGGAATCATCGACAATGAGGACCGGAAAAATCAAGTGCTGTTTTTCATAGGTGGCGCACAGCGATTTCCCACGCAATTTTGAAGAAAACCGGTTGCCGGAAATAGGGCGGCCGAGGAAGCTGTCCGCCATGCTGCCACCTGAGACCATCGAGGCCGGCGATCTCGTGCTCCGGCGCTGGGCGCCCGAGTTCGCCGTCGAGGCCACCGCCGCCGTCCAAGAGTCGCTGCCCGAGCTCGCGCCGTTCATGCCGTGGGCGTCGGGCGCCTACGACCTCGACGCCTCCCACGACTTCATCAAGAGGTCGGCCGAGAAATGGGAATCGGCCACCGAGTTCAACTACGCCATCTTCACCGCGGCCGGCGAGCTCGCGGGGTCGATCGGGCTGATGACCCGGCGCGGGCCGGGCCAGTTGGAGGTCGGCTACTGGATGCGGACGCGGTTCGCCGGCCGCGGCCACATGACCACGGCGGTCCGGGCCGTCAGCGAGGCCGGGCTCGGCCTGCCCGGCGTCGAGCGGGTGGTCATCCTGCACGACGCGGCCAACGGCGCTTCCGGGGCCGTCGCCGCCAAGGCCGGCTACACCGAGATCGAGCGGGTGGCGCGCGAGCCCGAGGCCCCGGGCGAGACCGGCGTCGACGTCGTCTGGGAGCAGACGCGCAAAAAGCGTTGAGCGGCTGAGAGCGGCTCAGGCCGACGGCGCACCGGCCGACCGATGACAGCGCGCGCTGGATCGCCGACGGCGACAACATGGTCTCGCGGAGCGCACCACCGAACAGGTCGGCAAGCTCGGCGACTCCAGCGCCGAGATCGCCACCGGGGACATCTCCTCGCGGTTGCGGCAGATCCAGGCCGGCACGCCACCACCTCGGAGATGAACCGGGGTGGCGGCGGCCGCCGTCAGCGAACTGAGCGAAACGGCCCACCGGCCGCAGACGCTGGTGGGCCACTTCCGCGTGTGATTACCGGGACAGGCGAAGAGTCCGTACCTCGAAGGGGGTCAGCTTCAGGTCCAGCGAGCCCTCACCCAGGGGCTTCTCCAGGAGCGTGACCTCCTGGACCGAACGCACGGCGGTGTGTGCGTTCAGCGTGCCGGTGGCGCGACGGCCGAGCGACTCGTAGACGCGCACGATCAGGTCGCCGCTGCGGTCGTCGGCCAGCTTCACGCCCGAGATCACGATGCCCTCGCCCGACACCGAGACCAGCGGCTCGAAGCCGTGGTCGCCGGTCACCACGCGGGCGGGCAGGTTCATCGCGATGCCGGCCTCGGTGGCCTCCGCGACCCCGGCCCCGATCACCAGGCCGTACGAGCAGGTCTGCGCGCCCTGGTCGGTCTCTGGGTCGGGGAAGCGCGGCGCCCGCAGCAGCGACAGCCGCACCGTCGTGGTGACGCCGTGCTCCTCGGTCGAGTCGCGGGTCTGGTCGTAGCCGTACGTCGAATCGGTGATCAGCGCGGCGCCGAAGCCGGGCTCCTCGACGAGCACGTAGCGGTGCATGGAGGCCTCGAACTTGGCCGCCTCCCAGCTCGTGTTCGTGTGCGTGACCCGCTTCTGATAGCCGAACTGGGTCTCAGCGGCGACGTGCTCGGCCTGGATGGCGAACGGGAACGCGACCTTCAGGAACTTCTCCGTCTCCTGCCAGTCGGCCTCCTGGTCGATCCGCAGCGTCCGGCTGCCCGGCGCCAGCGTCAGCGTCTGCTTGACCTTCGACTTCGAGAACTCCCGCACGATCGTGACGTGCGCGCCGCGCGAGTCCTGGCTGAAGTCGATGGACGACACCGCGCGCAGGTCGGTGACCTTGTTGCGATAGAAGCGGTCCACGTCCCAGGCGTCCCACTGGTTCGGGAAATCCTGGTGGAGCTGAAGGAGATTGGCCTCCTGCCCGGCCGCGATGGTCTCGCGCCCGGTCGCCAGGTCCACGGCCGAGGTGATGAGTCCCTCGTCGGAGACCGTCACCGCCACGATGCCGTTGGACAGCACGTTGCCCTCGACCGACACCGCGCCGGCGGAAGAAGAGGGCGCGGCGGCAGCGAGAGCCGGGACGCCGTCGCGAGCGAACGGCGCCGGGTTCAGGACGATGGTGGAGTTGCCGTCACCGACCAGGGCGGCCTGCGAGGCGGCGATCAGTTCAAGAGCGGCAACCCGGATCCGCTCGTACGTCGCCACGGCCTCCCGGTGCACCCACGCGATCGAGGTGCCGGGCAGGATGTCGTGGAACTGGTGCAGGAGCACCTCCTGCCACAGCGCGTCGATCTGCTCGTACGGGTAGGGAGCGCCCGCCCGCACAGCGGCCGTCGCCGCCCACAGCTCGGCCTCGATGAGCAGGTGCTCGCTGCGCCGGTTGCCCTGCTTGGTCTTGTGCTGGCTGGTCAGCGTCGCCCGGTGCAGCTCCAGGTAGAGCTCGCCCACCCACACGGCCGGGTTCGGCAGCTCGGCCCGGGCCTTGTCGAAGAACTCGTTCGGGTGCTCCCACTTCACGGTGGCGCTGCCCTCGAGGGAGCGCAGCCGGCGGGCCCGGCCGGCCATCTCGCGGGTCGTGCCGCCGCCGCCGTCGCCCCAGCCGACCGGCGCCAGCGAACGCGACGCGAGCCGGCTCTCCCGGAACTGGTTGGTGGCCTTGGACAGCTCGGCCCCCGACAGCTGCGAGTTGTAAGTGTCCATCGGCGGGAAGTGAGTGAAGATTCGCGAACCGTCGATGCCCTCCCACAGGAAGGAGTGGTGCGGGAACCGGTTCACCTGGTTCCAGGAGATCTTCTGGGTGAAGAACCACTGGAAGCCGGCCCGGCGGATCAGCTGCGGCAGCGCGGGGGAGTAGCCGAAGCTGTCCGGCAGCCACACACCCTGCGACTCGACGCCGAACTCCTCGCGGAAGAACCGCTGGCCGTACGTGAACTGGCGGACCAGCGCCTCACCGGTCGGCATGACGGTGTCGCTCTCGACCCACATGCCGCCCAGCGGGATGAACCGTCCCTCCTGGACAGCTTTGACGACCCGCTCGAACACCTCGGGGCGGTGCTGCTTGAGCCACGCGTACTGCTGGGCGCTCGACATGCCGTACTTGAAATCGGGGTCGAGCCCGATCAGCTCGGTCATGCCGGCCGCGGTCCGGGCCACCTTGCGGATGGTCTCGCGGACCGGCCACAGCCAGGCCGAGTCGATGTGGGCGTGCCCGATAGCCGACAGGTGGTGCGCGCTCTGCTCGGCCGGCGCGGCGAGGACCCCCTCGAGCTGGGCGCGGGCCGCGGCCGCCGTGCCGGAGATGTCCTGCAGGTCGAGCACGTCCAGGGCGTCGTCGAGGGCCTGCAGGATGCGCATCCGGCGCGGCGCGGTGGCCGGCAGGACCGCCTGCAACTCGAGCAGGACCTCGACATCGAGGGCGAGCTCGTACGTCTGCTCGTCGAACAGGGCCAGATCCATGCGCTTGGTCGTGTAGAGCGGCCGCGGCGACGAGGTCTGGATGTCACCCTCCTGGGTCGGCAGGAAGGGGTGGTAGTCGAGCAGGACCGGGTTGGCCGCCGCCTCCAGGTAGAAGTCGACGGTCTCGTCGTCGCCGACCGGGATCCACTGGTTGCGCGGGTTGAGAGACTTCACCGGGCTGCCGTCGGGGCGGTAGACCAGCGCCTCGCACTGGAAGCCCGGCATGTTGCCGTCGAAGCCGAGGTCGACCACGACCTCGACGTGGCGGCCGCGCCACTCGGCGGGAACGGCGCCGCGCAGCCGGAACCAGGTGGTGTTCCAGGCCGGGCCCCAGGGGGTGCCGACCGTGTAGGGCTCGTACGACAGGGCGAGGCCCTCGGCGGGCGGGATGGGCTCGCCGGGCAGGGAATGGAACTCGGCCTCGAGCGGCACGCTGCCGGTGTGGACGGCGGGCCGGATGCGCTCGGCCAGGACGCGGGTCGCGCGTCCCACGGTGAGCGGGATGTCGTCGTGCATGTCAGCGCCTTTCGAGAGGACGGCGGAGTTCGGTGATGCCGCGGGCGGAGAGCAGTTCGGCGTCGCCGGCCGTGGACGCGAGGACGATCTGCGGGCCGGCGCCGTCACCCGCGAGGTCCAGCCACGAGCGGTAGAACTCGCGGGAGGGCCCGGAGGCGGCACGGTATCCGGGCACGGTGTCGTCGAGGATCAGTGCCACCGATTGTTCCACCGTGTGGGATTCTTTGCGAATCTGTGCGATCGTCTCCGCGAAACGCTCACCGGTCGGCTTGACCCGGCCGTCGCTGGTGATCAGCCCCAGGTCGTACTCGAGCTCGGGGAAGTCGAGCAGGTCACGCGACACGTCGTGCGAGCACCACCAGGTGATGCCGGACAGCTCGGGGATCCGCGCGACGTGCCGCAGGGTCGCCTCGAGGAAGTCCGGGGCGTCGGCCTCGGCCACCACGTTGGTCGGCGCGCCGACCTCCTGCAGCCACACCGGGCGGCCCGGGTCGGTGTGCCAGGCGGCGGCCAGCCGGCAGAGATATTCGGCATGCCGTACGGAGCCGGCGCCCATCCCGCCGTGGGTCTGCGCGGCGCCGTTGAACACCCACGAGTGCACGATCGTCTCGTCGCCGTGCGCGACCGCGTGGGCCGGGCCGAACGGCTGGGTATCGTCGTACCAGGCGGCGTCGTACATGGCGTGGGTGACCAGCGTGCCCGGGCGGGCCTCGTCCCGGATGGCCCCGGTCAGGCGGGCCAGCCACACGCCGGCGCCCTCCTCGGTGACCGGGTGCGGGAACGGGTGGGGCGCGGCCGCGAACTGGTTGGTCTCGTTGCCGACGGTCACGCCGAGCAGATTGGGCCGGCCGGCCAGGGCCGAGGTCAGCCGGCGCAGGTAGTGCGCGGTCGAGGTGACCACGTCGGGGTCGGTGAACATGTTGCGGCGGTGCCAGCTCGACAGCCAGGCCGGCACGAAGTCGAAGCTGGACAGGTGGCCCTGCAGGCCGTCGACGTTGACGTCCAGGCCGCAGTCGGCGGCCAGGTCGACGACCGTGACCACGTCGGCCAGCGCGCGCGGGCGGATCAGGCCCCGGTTGGGCTGCACGTGCGGCCACAGCGGCATGAGCCGGATGTGGTCGACGCCCAGCCCGGCGATCGCCTCGAGGTCGTTCTTGACCGAGGCCGGGTCGAAGTCGAGCCAGGAGTGGAACCAGCCGGCCGAAGGGGTGTAGTTGACGCCGTATCTCATGGTGCGCTTTCTCTCGGTATTTTCCATGGACGGCGGGGTCAGCCCTTCACCCCGCCCTCCTCGACGCCCTTGAAGAAGTAGCGCTGCAAGGCGCTGAACAGGATGGCGATCGGGATGAAGGCGATCATCGTGCCGGCCGCGATCAGGCGCTGGTCCTGCGTGAAGGTGCCGGACAGATACTGCAGGCCCACCGTCAGTGTGTACTTCTCGGGCGAGGTCAGCACGATCAGCGGCCACAGGAAGTCGTCCCACGCCTGGATGAAGGAGAAGATGGCCACGACCGCGAGGGTTCCTCGTACGGCCGGAAGTGAGACCCTCAGCAGTCGCTGCGCGACGGTGGCGCCGTCCATGATCGCGGCCTCGTCGATCTCCTGCGGGAGCGAGCGGAACGCGTTGAACATCAGCAGCACGTTGAGCGCGGCCACCATGCCCGGCAGCGCGACGCCGATCAGGGTGTCGGCCAGGCCCAGGTCGCGGACCGTCACGTACTGCGAGATGATCGTGACCTCGCCCGGCAGGATCAGCGTGGCCAGGAACAGGCCCAGCACGATCTTGCGGCCGCGGAACCGCAGGCGGGCGATGGCGTAACCGGCGGTGGTGGCGAACAGGATGTTGCCGCCGACGGTCAGGAAGGCCACCAGCAGCGAGTTGCCGATGTAACGCCAGACCGGGATGGCCTCGGCCACCTGGCTGTAGTTGTTCAGCGTCGGCTCGTGCGGGATGAAGCTCGGCGTCCGCGTGTAGATGTCCTCGCCGGCGCCCTTGAGCGAGGTGGACAGCTGCCACAGGAACGGGCCCACCGTGATGAGCAGGACGAACAGCAGCAGGACGTAGCGCAGGACCTTCTCGCCGGTCGAGGGCTCGCCGATCTTCTTCACGAGTCACTCCGGTTGTTGAGGCGCGCGAGGACCACCATCGGGACCACGGTGACGACGAACAGCAGCACGCTCAGCGCGGAGGCGTACCCGAGGTTGCCGTAGAAACCGCCCGCGTACTGCTGGATCAGCATGACCAGCGACTGGTCCTTGCCGCCCGGGCCGCCCTTGCCGCCGGTGAGGATGTAGAGCTCGGAGAACACGCGCAGCGCGGCGACGCTGACCAGAACGGCAACCAGAAACATGGTTCCGCGTACGCCCGGGACCGTGACCGTCAGGAAGCGGCGCACCGGGCCGGCGCCGTCGATGGCGGCCGCTTCGTGCAGGTCCTTGCGGACGTTACCGAGCGCGGCCAGATAGACGATCATGTAGTAGCCGAGCCCCTTCCACACGGTCAGGCTGATCGCGCTGATCAGCACCAGCCAGCGGTCGGTCAGAAACGGCACCGGTCCCTGAATGACGTGCAGCCATCGGGCCAGGTTGTTGATCAGGCCGCGGTCGTCGAGCAACCAGGTCCACATCAGGCCGACCACCACCGCGCTGGCGATGACGGGCACGTAGAAGGCGGTCCGGAAGAACGCGATGAACGGCAGCTTGCGCTCGACCAGCACGGCCAGCAGCAGCGGCAGGATGGTCAGCAGCGGCAGGCAGATCGCCATGTAGATCGCGCTGTTGAGCAGGGCGGTCCATACCTGGCCGTCATGCAGCAGCTCGGTGTAGTTGTCGACGCCGACGAAGTCGGAGTTCCCGCCCAGCGGCTTGGCGTCGGTGAACGACAGCCGCAGGGTGTTGATGGAGGGCCAGACGCTGAACACCAGCAGAAAGGCCAGCGCCGGGAGGGTGAGCACCCACGGCGTGAACCAACGATGTGTCTTCACAAGTTCTCCTCGGGGGGTGGCGGCCGGCCTATCGGGGGGACCTGCCGGCCGCCACCGGCTCGCTACTGCTTGCTCAGCAGCTGGTTCATCCGGCCCACGGCGTCGTCGAGCGCCTTCTTGCTCGTCTCGTCGCCCTTGACCGCCAGCGCGATCTGCTGGTCGAGCAGCGTCTGCATGTCCGAGTTGACCTCGTACGGGATGAGGTTCTTGGCGTCCTTGAGCTCGCTGAACGCGAGCGAGCGGGCCTTGCCGCCCGGCGTGCCGTCGTCCTTGCCGAAGTAGCTGTCCTCGGCCGACGCCTTGGTCGACGGGAAGACGTTCACGATGTGGCCGAACTTGTTCTGGTTGTCGGCGTTGGTGATCCACTCGGCGAACGCCTTGGCCGTCGCCGGGTGCTTGCTCTTGGCTGAGACGCTCACGCCCTGCACGTACAGCGGCGGGGTGTCCAGGGCCTTGCTGACCGCGATCTGGCCCTTGAGGCTCGGGTTGTCCTTCTCGAAGTCGGCCAGGCCGGTCGCGCCGCCGGTCGTCCAGGCCACCTTGCCCTGGGTGAACAGCTTCGAGTTGCCCTGGTAGTCGCTGTTGAGCACGCTCGGCGGCATGTAGCCCTTGGCGTACGCGTCGCGGTACTGGTCGACCAGCGCGGCCGCCTGGTCGGTGTTGAAGACGAAGCTCTTGCCGTCGTCGGCGACGATCGGGATGCCCGCGCGCACGAAGTCCGACACGTCGGGCTTACGGCTCATCAGGTAGTCGTCCGGGCACTTGGCCTTCATGGTCGCGGCCTGGGTGAACAGCTCCTGGGTGGTGGCCGGGGGCTTGTCGGCGTCGAGGCCGCACGCCTTGAACTGCTTGGCGTTCCAGTAGTCGAGGTCGGTGTTCAGATACCAGGGGTAGCCGTAGACGCCGTCCACACCCTTGAACTTGTACGCGTCGATGGCGCCCTGGACGTACGTCTGGGAAAGGTCTTCGTCCTTGCTGACGTCGACCAGGAGGTCCTGGCGGGCGAGGGGGAGCGCGAAATCCGGTGGCAGGTTGACCACGTCGGGCAGCGTGTTGGAGGAGGCCTGGGCGAGGACCTTCTCCGAATAGCCGTCGCCCGGCTGGTCGAGCAGCTTGACGCTGGTGCCCGGGTATTTCGCCTGGAAGCCGGCGATGACCTCGTTGAGGTAGTCGGTGAACTTGGGCGTCAGGGCCCAGGTCTGCAGCGTGATGCTGCCGGTGATCTCGTCGCTCTTGGCGCTGTCGCCGTCGCCGCCACCGCAGGCGGCGGTCAGACCGAGGGACAGAGCCGCCACGGTGGCGACGGCTGCTTTCGTGATTCGCATGGTTTCTCAAAGCTCCTGAGCCATAGTTCGGCGTCGACCAGGAAACGTCGGCGAAACAACATCGTGAGTAACTAAAGCGCTATAGTCAACGCCTCTAGTTCTTTTTGTTTTCTTGTACGCCTGCTGGCTAAACCGCTATAGCTGAGGTAACGTGCGCGCCGTGGGTAACAGGCCGACCATCGCGGACATCGCCAAGCGCGTGGGCGTCTCGCCGGGCGCCGTCTCGTTCGCGCTCAACGGGCGGCCGGGCGTCAGCGAGCAGACCCGCGCGCGCATCCTCGAGGTGGCCCGCGAGATGAACTGGCGGCCCCACCGGGCCGCCCGGGCACTCGGCGGCGCGCAGGCCGGCGTGGTCGGCCTGGTGCTGGCCCGCGACCCGCGCACGCTGGGCTCCGAGCAGTTCTACACCCAGATCCTCTACGGCATGCAGGACATGCTCTCGGCCCACTCGTCGGCCGTGCAGATGCAGCTGGTCCGCGACACCGGCGCCGAGATCGACCTGTACCGGCACTGGGCGTCCGAGCATCGCGTCGACGGCCTGGTCCTGGTCGACCTGCAGCTCGACGACCCGCGCATCGCGGTCGTGCGCGAGCTCGGCCTGCCCGCGGTCACCCTGGGCCTGCCCGGCGAGCCCGACCAGCTGCCCAGCGTGTGGGCCGACGACGCCGAGGCGATGATCACAATCGTCGACTACCTGGCCGCCCTCGACCACCGGCGCATCGCCCACGTGGCCGGCCCGCCGGTCTATCTGCACACGGTCCGGCGCACGGCCGCGCTGCGGGCCCAGGTCACCGAGCGCGGCCTGCACGCGGGCGAGTCGGTGCCGACCGACTTCAGCGACGCCCAGGGCGCGGCGGCCACCCGGGCCCTGCTGTCCCGGGCCGACCGCCCGACGGCGATCGTCTACGACAGCGACCTGATGGCGGCGGCCGGCCTCGGCGTGGCCCTGGAGATGGGCATCGAGGTGCCCCGCCAGCTGTCGATAGTGTCCTTCGACGACTCGGTGCTGACCCGCATCGTCCACCCGGCCCTGACCTGCCTGTCCCGCGACACGCACGCGCTGGGCGCCCAGGTCGCCACGACGCTGCTGCAGGCCATCGCCGACCCGTCGTCCCGGGAGAGCGTCCGCACGGAGACGCCGCGCCTGGTCGTGCGCGGCAGCACGGCCCGCCCGCTCTTTCCTCCGCCGGCTTAGCTATCCCCGCCGGCTCAGCTTTCCCCCACCGGCTCAGCTCCTCCCGCCGGCTTGGCTTTCCTCCCGCCGAGGCGCGCCTCGTCCCCCCGCCGGGCGCGCCTCGGCCCCGTAAGATGCCCATCCGTGACGGCTTATCTCGTCGGAGTGGTGCTGTTCCTGCTCGCGCTGACCCTCTCGGTCGCCCTGCACGAGGCGGGCCACATGGTCACGGCGCGTGCCTTCGGCATGAAGGTGCGGCGCTTCTTCGTCGGCCGGGGCCCCACGGTCTTCTCGTTCTCCCGAGGCGAGATCGAGTACGGGGTGAAGGCCCTCCCGATCGGCGGCTTCTGCGACATCGCGGGCCTGACCGCCCTGGACGAGCTGGCCCCCGGCGAAAGGTCACGGGCCATGTGGCGCTTCCCGGCGTGGAAGCGCACGGTGGTGATGGCGTCGGGCTCGGTCGTGCATGTGCTGATCGCCCTGGTCGTCCTGTACGTCATGGCGATCACCAGCGGCCTGCCCAACCTGCACCCGTCCGACGACCCGATCGTCGCGTCGACGACATGCGTGACCACCGCCGCGTCCTGCCCCGCCGCCGAGGCCGGCCTGCGCCCCGGCGACCGGATCGTGTCGGTGGCCGGCACGCCCACCCCACAGTGGGCCGACGTGCTGACCGCGGTCCGGGCCGCCACCGGCCCGACCCCGCTGACCGTGCGGAGGGGAGCCGAGACCCTGACCCTGTCGGTGGACGTGGCCCGGGTGACGACGCCGTCGGGCGAGATCGGCATGATGGGCGCAACGGCGCAGGAGCCTCCGGCCTACCTGAGCTACGACCCACTGCCGGCGACCGGAGCGACCCTGTCCTTCACCGGCGACATGGTCTCGAACACGGCCGCCCAACTGGCCGCCTTCCCCCAGCGCCTGCCCGCGGTGATCGACGCGATCACCGGAGGCGAACGCCACCCCGACACCCCGATCAGCATGGTCGGCGCGAGCCGCCTGGGAGGTGAGGCGGTCGAGCGGGGCCTGTGGGAGGTCTTCGTGTTGCTGTTGGCAAGCCTGAACCTGTTCATGGCGGTGTTCAACCTGCTGCCGTTGCTCCCACTGGACGGGGGCCACATCGCCGTCGTGTGGTACGAGCGCGCCCGCGACACGATCCGCCGCCTCCGGGGCCGGGGAGCCGCGGGCCCGGTCGACTACACGAGGCTGTTCCCGGTAACGATGGCCGCGTTGCTGGTAGGAGGCGCGGTCATGCTGCTGACGGTGACGGCCGACCTGGTGAACCCGATCCACCTGTCCTGATCACGGAACCCTCAGGTAGCCCCACCGGTCGCCGATCGGTTGCCTCGACGTAGCAGCCGAGGCCCCGTGGACGGAGACCATGACAGCCGAACCACAGACCGGCACCCCGTGGAACCCGGATGGAAGCGAGACCCCCTCCGGCCTGCCCACACACGGATACGTGCCACCGACGTCCGCCCCCACGGCCTCGTCACACGCCTACGCCCCACCACTCCCACCCCCGCAGCCGGGCGCGCCGTCCTACGGCCACGCGGAGCCGGGCGGGTCGTCGTACGGTCACGCGGAGCCGGGCGGGTCGTCGTACGGTCACGCGGAGCCGGGCGGGTCGTCGTACGGTCACGCGGAGCCGGGCGGGTCGTCGTACGGTCACGCCGAGCCGGGCGCGGCGTCGTACGGCCCGGCGCAGCCGGGTGTGCCGTCATACGGCTATCCGACGCCGGGGGCGCCCGCATACGGCCATGGCGGTCCGGGCGCGCCCGCATACGGCCACGGTGCGCCGGGCGGGGTAGAGCGCGGCTACACGCAGGCGGCGGCTCCGCCGGGTGGGTATGCGGGGCCGGCCTATCCCGGGTATGCGCCGCCCGGCTACCAGCAGACAATGCCGTACAACTCGGGCTACGGTGCGACCCGTTCGCTGATGTCGGCGGGGAAGCCGCCGGGCCTGGGCTGGGTCATCGTGGGCACTGCGGTGATCGGCGGCCTGGGCGCCTTCATCGCGTCCAACAAGGCCAAGAAGGCGGCCGCCGTCGGCGTCGCCGCGACGCGGTACTGGGTCGCGTTCGGCGTGACGCTCGGCCTGACCTGGGTGCTGAGCATCGTCTGCTACTTCACCTTCGGCGGCGTGGACGGCCGGCTGACCCGGGCCCAGCTGGAGAAGTCCCTCGTGGCCGAGGCCGCGCTCACCGACGACAACGGCTTCGCCGTCAACGCGACCGACGCCACCTGCGTCGCCGCCTCGGTGGACTCGCGTGGCGCCGGCACCTATCAGTGCCTGATCGAGTTCGAGAACGGCCTCCGCCAGTCCTACCAGGTGACCGCCGACTCCCACGGCCGCTGGGTGACCTCCAACGGCGAGTAACCGTCCGGCCGGAACACAGCGCGACCGCCAAACCGGTGATCCGGAGGCGGACGGCTCGGGGTGGCGGCCCGGGCGTGGCAGCTGGGTGCGGTGGCCCGGGCGTGGCGTCCGGGCGTGGTGGCGTGGGAGGTGGCAGCCCGGGTCCGGCGGTTCAGGCGCGGCGGCCCGAGGGCGGCGGCCGGGCGCGGCTGCCCGAAGGCGCTGGCCTGGGCGCGCGGCCTGGGGGCGGCTGCCCGAAGGCGCTGGCCTGGGCGCGTGGCCTGGGGGCGGCTGCCCGAAGGCGCTGGCCTGGGCGCGCGGGCTGGGGGCGGCGGTCCGAGTGCGGTGTCCTGGGGTGCTGGTCCGGGCGCTGTGGTGTGAGGGCGGTGGCTGGGCGGCTGTCAGACGAGGCCTGACTGGTAGGCGAAGACGACCAGTTGGGCTCGGTCTCGGGCGCCTAGTTTGATCATTGAGCGGCTTACGTGGGTGCGTGCGGTGGCTGGGCTTACGACCAGTTCCTCGGCTATCTCGTGGTTGGTCAGGCCGCGGCCCACGAGGGTGACGATCTCGCGTTCGCGGTCGGTCAGGCGGTCGAGCTGGGGGTGTGGGGCTACCGGGCGGATCGCTCGGCCGGTGAACTCGCGGATGAGAGTCTTGGTGACCGACGGGGCCAGCAGCGCGCCGCCGTCGACGACCGTGCGGACTGCGTCGAGCAGGGCGGCCGGCTTGGTGTTCTTCAGCAGGAAACCGCTGGCGCCGAAGCGCAGGGCGTCGAAGACGTACTCGTCGCGCTCGAAGGTCGTCAGCACTATCACCCGCGTGCCGGGCAGTGAAGGATCGGCGACGATGCGGCGCGTCGCCTCCAGGCCGTCGATCCCGGGCATCCGGATGTCCATGAGGATCACGTCCGGCTGGGCGCGCCGAGCCTCCTCGACCGCGGCCAGCCCGTCGGCGGCCTCTCCGGCCACGGCGAAGCCGTCCTCGCTCTCGAAGAGCACCCTCAGGCCCATGCGCACCAGGTCCTGATCGTCGGCGATCAGCACGGAGATCACGGCGCCTCCCGACGCGGATGCGGCGCCACGAGCGCCGGGGCGGACAACGGCGGGTGGGTGGTGGTGTGGGGGAGGACGGCGTGGACGGTGAAGGTGGAGCTGGGGGTGGGGGTGGCGGTCAGGGTGCCGTTCAGGTGTTCGGCTCGGCGTCGCATGCCGGTTATGCCGAAGCCGTCGTTGTGGGGGAAAGGCGGGGCCGGGTTGGTTATGCGCAGGTCGACGGATGTGGGGCCGTGATGGATCGTGACCGTGGCCTGGCGTTGCGTGGCGTGTTTGAGGACGTTGGTCAAGGACTCCTGGAGTATTCGGAAGGCGGCCGCGTCGACGGTGGCGGGCAGGGCGGCTGCGGGACCGTCCACGGTGAGCGTCACTGACACACCGGCGGCCCGCAGGCGGTCGCACAGCTCCTGCGCGCCGGACAGGCCCGGTGACGGTGGGACTCCGGCCAGGGTGGCGCGTAACTCCTCCAGGGCCTCGTACGCCGCGGCCGAGATCGCGGTCAGGGCTTCGTGGGCCTGGGCCGGGCGCGTGTCGCGCAGGTGCAGGGCTATGTCGGCCTGCATCTGGATCGCGGCCAGGCCATGGCCGACCACGTCGTGGACCTCCTGGGACAGGCGCAGGCGTTCGGCGTCGGCTATCCGCCGCTCGGTCTCCGCGCGCTCCCTCGCCTGGGCCTCCACGACCAGGCGGCGGGCGCCGCCCAGCGTGAACGGCACGATCACCCACGCCGTGCCGGGGGCCAGGCCGACCAGGCCGGGCGGGCCGGTGAACGTGTGGATCAGCACGATGGCCAGCGCCGCGACGGCCCACGGCAGGGCCTGGCGGAGTGTGCGACGGCGGCCCACCGAATAGACGCAGACGCCGAAGGACAGCAGGATCGGGCCGTACGGGAAACCGGCGATCAGGTAGGCCGAAGTGGCGGCCGCGGCGACGATCAGGGCCGGACCGGGCAGGGCCCGGCGCAGCGCGGTCGCCCCGGCGGCGACGGCCACCAGCAGCGCTGTCACCCAGGTGACCTCGGCGAAGCGGCTGAACAACGGCAGCGTGCCCAGGCCCACGACCAGCAGCGCGACCGGCACGGCCGCGACGCGGAGCTGCTGGAGTGGTGGCATGCGTCCACCTTGCCGTAGGGGGGGCCGGGAGCACATCAACCCACGGTCGTACGTTCACGGGCGTACGTCCGAAGCCGCTCTTGAACGGACGCCCGCGCCTCCCGGAGCCCGCACTGTGAAGGCATGAGACGCCGCAAGCTCTGGCTGCTGTTGCACCTCCTCTCCGCCGGCGTGTGGATCGGCGTCGACGTGATGGTCGCCGTGCTCGTCGCGGTCGGCGCGTGGGGCGAGGACCGGGTGCTGGCCTATCAGGCGCTCGGCACCTTCGTGGTCTGGCCGATGCTGACCTCCGCCCTGGTCTGCCTGATCACCGGCGTGCTGCTCGGCCTGGAGACGAGGTGGGGTCTGGTCCGCTACTGGTGGGTGGCCGTCAAGCTCGTACTCAATCTGGTCCTCTGCACTTTGATCCTGGTCCTGTTGCGGCCGATGATGCCCGAGGTGCGGGCGTACGCCGAGGGCGCCGCCACGGGTTTCGACCCGGGCGCCCTGGCCTTTCCGCCGATCGTCTCGCTCACCGCGCTGAGCCTCGCCACCGTCCTGTCGGTCTACAAGCCGTGGGGCCGGATCGCGCGGAGGAGACGCTGAAGCCGCTCCCGATAATGAAAGTCGTCCAGCACTTCGCCGATCCAGGCCGCTGGATTCAGACGTTCGTCGGCTCGCAGCCAGCTCTCGCCGGCCAGTTCCGTGATGTGACCGAGCTGCGCGATCAGCATCGAGAAGTCGCCGGGCCGGGAGAGACGAGCCGGACCGCCGGCTGAGATGTAGGACGACATCAGGGCCCGCGCGCGACCGGGGTCGGTGCGCCCGAACTCGAACAGCACGCAGGCCAGCTCCTGTGCGGGATCGGCCGGCCCGCTGTTCTCCCAGTCGATGACGCACAACCCGCCGTCCGGCGTGGGCAGCACGTTGTCGGCCCACAGATCGCGATGGCACATCCGCGGGTTCGCGGGCGGCGTGAGCCATTCCTCCAGCGCCACCAACTCGTCCCGCAGCTCCGCCAGCCGCCCGGCGAAGGGGGCCTCACGGAGTTCGTCGATCAGCTCGTCCCACCGGGCCGCGCCGACGGGCGCCGTGTGCCATTGATCGACCGGCCCCTCGGCGGGCATGAAGACCTGGTGGATCGCGGCCACCGTCGCGCCGACCAGCTCCGGGTCGACCAGCGGATCGGGCGCGCCGAGCTCGACCCACTCGTACACCCGAATGACCTGTTCGCCGGCGAGCCGGACCGCGGGCGCCCGGACCCCCGCCGCCCGCGCCTTCTCCTGGAAGGCCGCTCCGCCGGCGGCGACGGGATGGAACGGCACTTTGACCGCCCACCGCCCGTCCGAGGTGTCGAGCCGCCACACCTCGCCCTGCTTGCCGCTCGCCACCGGCCCGTCGGACAGCCCGAGGAAGCGGCCCAGCCCGAACAGCCCGGCGATCGATGCACCGTCCACACAGGTACGGTAGCGCCGTGAATCCGTTCCTGGAGAAGCTTTATCAGTCGGGCCTCGATCACGACGCGGCCGAGCCGGACCGGCGGCGGCGCCTGCGCAACCTCGAGCCGGTCACCGCCGAGCTGCTGGCCACGGTGGTGCGCATCGCCAAGGCGCGGGACATCGTCGAGATCGGCACCTCGAACGGCTGGTCGGCGCTCTGGCTGGCCGAGGCCGCCCGCGACACCGGCGGGCGCGTGACCACCGTCGACGTCGCGGAGTGGCCCGGCGCCGCGGAGAATCTGGCCGGCGCCGGCGTCGAGCGGGTCGTGGCCGACGGCGGCGACTACCTCGCCCGGCAGAACGACGGCGAGATCGACCTGCTGTTCCTCGACGCCGAGCGGACCGAGTACGCCTCCTGGTGGCCCCACCCGGCGCGGGTCCTCCGCCCCGGCGGGGTGCTGGCCGTCGACAACGTGCTCTCGCATCCGGGCGAGGTCGCCGATCTCCTGGCCCTGGCCCAGGAGCGCTTCATCGGCGGGACCGCGGCCGTCGGTAAGGGTCTCTATCTCGGATGGCTGAAGCCGCAAAGCCATCGATGAGGCGCCGGGTCCGTTCCGCGGCCCTCGGCATCTCGGCCCACGTGCGGGACAGCAGGGCCGCCGGGTCGCTGACCTGCTCGGCGCCGCCGTTGGCGAGCCAGCCGGCCAGCAGCGAGGGCGTCACCTCCGGGTGGAACTGCACGGCCAGGTTGCGCCGCAGCACGTACGCCTGCGAGGCCGCCCCGTTGCGGGCCACCTCGACCGCACCGGGCGGCAGCGTCCAACGGTCGTAGTGCCACTCGAACCACGGCCCGCCCGGCACGACGGATTCGTCGTCGCTCTCCACGGTCGCCCAGCCGATCTCGGGCGACGGTGACGCGGCCACCGATCCGCCGTGCGCGGCCGCGAGCAGCTGGCCGCCGAAGCAGATTCCCAGCACGGGTACGCCGGCGGCGCCCGCCGCAGCTGCGTGATCTCCGCGCCGACCCAGCGGCCGATCAGCGCCTCGTCGTAGGTCGACCAGGGCGCGCCCATCACGACCACCGCGTCGTACTCCGTGAAGTCGGGGAAGTTCGCCTCGACGCCCGGCGTGCGGAACCGGGACGCCGGCACCGTCAAGTACGACTCCACCGCGAAGCCGTGCCCGGCCAGCCGCGCGGCGACCGGGCCGAGCGGCGACAGATGGTCGTGCTGGACGACGAGGAGTCTCATCAGAGGTGGTAGCTGTACTCGCGGAACTCCCAGTCGGTCACCCACTGGGAGAAGCGTTCGAGCTCGTTGCGCTTGTACGCCAGGAAGGTCTCCACGAAGCGTGGTCCGAGCAGTTCCGCGAGCGCAGAATCCCCTTCCAGGCAAAGAAGGGCGCTGGAGAGGTCGCCCGGCAACCGTGGCGCCTTGGTGACGTCGTAGCCGTACCCCTCCAGCTTGGCCGGCGGCTCGAGCTTGTCGCGGATGCCGAGATAGGCGGCGGCCATCAGCGCCGCGGTGCCCAGGTACGGGTTGGCCGACGCGTCGCCGAGCCGCAGCTCCAGGCGGGCCGCCGCGCCGCGCTCGGGCGGGACGCGCACCATGGCGCTGCGGTTGTCCAGGCCCCAGTCGACCAGCCACGGCGCCAGCGTGTCGGGCCCGAAGCGCTTGTACGAGTTGATGGTCGGGTTGAGCAGCGCGGTCAGGGCGGGCGCGTGCGCGAGCACCCCGGCGATGGCCGAGCGGGCCACGTCCGACAGCCCGTCCTCGCCCCGCGGATCGTCGAACAGCGGCTCCCCGTCGAGGGAGGTGGCCGAGAAGTGCAGATGGAAGCCGGAGCCGCCCTCGTCGTTGAAGGGCTTGGCCATGAAGGTGGCGAGCTTGCCCCGCATCCGGGCCAGCTCCTGGATGGCGGTCTTGAAGCGGAAGGCGCGGTCGGCCGCGTCGAGCGCGCCCGAGTGCCAGAGGTTGATCTCGAACTGGCCGGAGCAGAACTCGTGGTTGGCCGCGACCACGTCGAGCCCGTACGCCGAGAGCCGCCGCAGCGCCGAGAGCAGCGTGTTCTCCGGGTCGCCCTTGTAGCCTGCGACGTAGACGTTGCCGGTGCCCTCGCCGTACCGCTTCCAGCCGTTGGGGACCGAGTCGTCCGGCTCCAGCACGTAGAACTCGAGCTCGGGGCCGATCGACGGCACCATGCCGAGCTCGGCGAAGCGTTCGGCCACCCGCTTGAGGACGTGGCGCGGGCTCTCCTGCGACGGGGTGCCGTCGGGGTTGAAGACGTCGGCGATGGCGTGGGCGACGCCCGGTTCCCACGGCACCGGCCGCAGCGTGCTCAGATCGGGCAGCGCGACCACGTCGGGCAGGCCGTCGGCCAGCCCGCCCTCGATCGGCACGACGTCGCCCATCGGTGAGGTGCCGTAGACGGAGCGGCAGAAGGCGACGCCGTGCCCGACGGTGCGGGCGAAGCGGTGGACCAGGATGTCGCGGCCGCGCTCGGTGCCGATGAGATCGCTGTAGCCGAGCCGCACCACGTCGACGTCCTGGTGGCGCAGCTCGGCCTCGGCGGCTTCCAGGGCGGGGACATCAACCGAGAGCATGGGAACTCCTTCGGGGGCGTGATGTGGTGAGAATCGTACGGACCCGAACGAGCCTGTCAAGGGACGTACGATCGGTGCCATGAGCGACCATCCCACCCTTGTCGAGACCGAAAGGGCCATGCGCGAGCACGTCGAGTCGCTCGCCCTGGACTTCGAGTCGGCGCACGCCGTCTCCAGCATCTACCGGGCCGCCAACGCGATGCGCGGCTACGTGTGGAACGAGGTCCTGCGCCCGTACGACCTGAGCTGGACCGGTTTCGTGGTGCTCTGGGTGGTCTGGATCTACGACGGCATGGAGACCCGGCACGCCGCCGAGGCCGCCGCCATCTCCAAGGCGACCCTGACCGGCGTGGCCAAGACCCTGGAGTCCCGGGGCTGGATCACCCGCACCGGCCGCACCGACGACAAGCGGCTCGTCGAGCTTCACCTCACCGAGTCCGGCCGCGAGCTGATGGAAGAGATCTACCCCAAGTTCAACGCCGCCGAGACCCGGGTCGCCGCCCGCCTCACCAGCAACCGCAAGAAGGAGCTCACCCGGGGGCTGCGCGACATCGTCACCACGATCGAGGACCTCGAGCGGAAGCAGCCTCCACCAAGGCGGTGAAAAGGCGGAGGTCCTTCTCGTACGTGTCCTCGGGATGCCACTGGACCCCCGCGAACCAGCCGTCGTGGCCGTCGAGGGTGACCGCCTCGATGGTGCCGTCCCGGGCGTGGGCGGCGGCGCGCAGCCCTTCTCCGAGACGGCCGATGCCTTGATGGTGATAGCAGGAGACGGTCAGCGGCGGCTTGCCGGGGAGGGTGACGTCGTGCACGCCGCGGTGGGCGGCGCCGAGATCCTGGATCAGGTCGCCGCCGCGGGCGACGTTCACGACCTGGACGCCGCGGCAGATCGCCAGCAGCGGGCGGCGGTCCTCCAGCGCCACCCGGGCCAGGGCCAGATCGAACGCGTCCTGCACCTCGTCGACGTCGTACTGGCTGGCGTGCTCCGCCTGCCCGGACCAATGCGCGGCCAGGTCGCCGCCGCCGGGCAGCAGCACGCCGCCGGCCATCCAGATCCGCTCGCGGACCGGGCCGTCGGCCGGATGGAGCACCAGCGGCTCGCCGCCGGCCTCGAACACGGCCTCCAGCAGCCGGGTGGCCGCCACCGAGGCCCGGAAGCGCAGGGCCGAGGCCGACCGCGAGAAACGGGCCGGTATCACGATGAGCGGCCGCCGGTCAGCCATGGGCGATCCAGGTCGTCTTCAGATCGGTGTACTGGTCGAGGGCATGCCGTGACTTGTCCCGGCCGTTGCCGGAGAGCTTGACCCCGCCGAACGGCACGGCCATGTCGCCTTCCTCGTAGCAGTTCACCCACACCGTGCCCGCGCGGAGCCGGTTAGAGGTTCGATGGGCCCGGCCGAGGTCCGAGGTCCAGACCGCCGCCGCGAGCCCGTACTCGGTGTCGTTGGCCAGGCGCACGGCCTCCTCCTCCGAGGAGAACTCCTGCACCGCGAGCACCGGTGCGAAGAGCTCCTCGCGGATGGTCCCGCCGGTGACGACGGCCGGTTCCATGTAGAGCCCGTCGGCCCGGGCGCGCGGAACCAGGTCCAGCACCCGCCGCACGGCGGCCCCGGAGACCATCGGCCCCATCGTCGTCTCCCACAGCAGGGGGTCACCCGGTCGCCAGTCCGCCGCCACGATCCGGTCGACGAAGGAGGCGGCGATGTCGCGGTGGACCACGAGCCGTGAGCCGGCCGTGCACATCTGGCCGGAGTTGAAGAAGGCGGCCCAGGCCGTGGTGGCGGCCGCCGCCTCCGGGTCGGGCGCGTCGGGGAAGACGATGCTCGGCGACTTGCCACCGAGTTCGAGGTGCACCCGCTTGAGGTTGCTGTCGGCCGCGTACCGCAGGAAATGCCGCCCCACCTCGGTCGACCCGGTGAAGGTGAGCACGTCGACATCGGGATGCTCGCCGAGGCGCCGGCCGACGACCGTGCCGTCGCCGGAGAGCACGTTGAGCACCCCCGGCGGCAGGCCCGCCCGTACCCCGAGCGCCGCTACCCGCTGCATGGACAGCGGCGACTGCTCGGCCGTCTTGAGCACCACCGTGCAGCCCACGGCGAGCGCCGGCGCGAGCTTCCACCCGCCGATCGTGAGCGGGAAGTTCCACGGCACCACCGCCGCCACCACCCCGGCCGGTTCGCGGGTCACCAGGGCCAGCTCGCCGTCACCGGTGGACGGGATCTCGCCCGCGGTCTTGTCGGCGAGCCCGCCGTAGAACCGCAGGCACCGGATCAGCGCCCGCAGCTCGATCTCCCACGAGTGCCGGATCGGCTTGCCCATCTCCAGCGACACCAGCACAGCCAGCTCGTCGCGGTGCTCCTCGACCAGCTCGGCGAAGCGCAGCAGGGTCTCGCCGCGTTCCCGGGCCGGCATCCGGGGCCACGGCCCGGAGTCGAAGGCCTCCCGGGCCGCCGCCACCGCCGCGTCCGCGTCTTCCGTGCCGGCCCAGGCCAGCGAGGTCAGGGTCGTGGAGTCCCTCGGTGTGACGACCGGCCGGAACCGGCCGGACAAGGGCGCGCGCTGTTCCCCGCCGATCCACAACCCTTGCGGCAGGTCGAGAGCGCGCGCCAGCGCGACGAAGTCCTTCACGGGCGCGGCTTCCGGATGCCGCGGAATTCCCAGTCGCCGCCCTTGGCCGTGGACAGGACCTCCTCGCTCTCGGTCGGCTGCGCTCCCACGTCCGTCCGGATGGCCGCCGGCCCCTCGACGATGTGGTTGCGCAGCGTGCCGAGCCCTTCGACCTCCACCTCGACCACGTCGCCCGGATAGACCGTGCGGGAGATGGCCGGGGTGCCCGACAGCAGCACGTCGCCCGGCTGGAGCGTGATGGTCCGCGCGATGTCGGCCACCAGGTAGTGCATGTCCCAGTTCATCTCGTCGGTGGTGCCGTCCTGGCGGACCTGGCCGTTCACGAGCGTCCGGATGGCCTTGCCCCGGAAGTCCCAGCCCTCGACCAGCCCGGGCCCGAGCGGGCAGAGCGTGTCGGATCCCTTGACCCGCAGCATCGATCCGGCGTCGGTGTCCCGGAAGTCGTGCAGCCCGTAGTCGTTGGCGACCGTGTAGCCGCGGATGTAGTCGCCGGCCGACGAAGGGGAGATGTTGCGGGCGGTCCGGCCGATGACGATGCCGATCTCGCCCTCGTAGTTGAGCCACTTGCATCCGGCCGGGCGGACCACGGCAGCGTCGTGTGCGTTGAGCGCGGAGACCGGCTTGTGGAAGTAGGTCGGCGCCGGCGGCAGCGTCGCCTGCATCTCGGCCACCCGCGACCGGTAGTTGAGGTGGACGCAGATGATTTTCGAGGGGACGACCGGCGGCAGGTGGACGGCGGTGCCGGCGGCGACCTCGCGGCCGTCGTGGGCGACCAGGGTGTCGCCGTGCCGTTCGACATCGGTGACGGTGCCGTCGAGCAGGATGCGGCGGAACTCTCTCATGCGAGGCCTTCCTGACGGAGGTAGCCGGCGTCCGGGGCGGTGCGGCGCGGCCGGGGGAAACCGCCGGCGGGCCGGTCGAACCAGAGGTGCACCTGGCCGGTGCCGACCGAGTTCTCGTACTGGCCGTACTGCCGGGAGGGTGCTGTGCAGTCACCCTCGCCGAGGGCGCCAATCATCATGAGGTAGTGCGCGAACCGGGCCTCGGGCTTGTGGGCCAGGAACGCGGGCATGGTTTCGAGCACCCGCGCGTGGTCCCCGTCGGCGAACCACCGCAGCCGCTCGGCGTCGGCGGCGGCCGCCTCGGGCGTAAAGATGTGCTCCACCCCGGCCGCCTCGTGGTCGCGCAACTGCCGCAGCGGCCAGAACGTGTGCGACATCGCGCCCGAGGCGATGAGCATGACCTTGCGGTCGGACGCGGCTATCGCGTCGCCGAGCGCCCGGCCGAGCCGCAGGCTGTCCTCGGTGTCGGCGGTCTGGCAGACGCCGATGGAGATCCACCGCTTGTCCGGCCGGCCCTGTCCGAGGAACTCCCACACGTTGGTGGTCGCGTAGAAGATCGGCAGGTGGTCGTCCTCGATGGGCGTGATCCAGGTGCAGTGGTCCCGGGCCTTGCCCGCGATCAGATGGGCGAGTGGAGGGTCGCCCGCGAAGTCGTACGGCCGCTGTGCCATGCCCCGGGGCAGCTCCTCGGAGGTGAACAGGCCCGCGCGGCGGGACTGGGCGGTGACGACGAACTCGACGGTGGTCGCCCAGTGTGAGTCGAGGACCACGACGGTGTCGTAGTCGGCGACGTCGAAGACCTCCTTACGGAGCTGGTGCAGCCCGGAGACGAGAGTGGAGTCCTCGCCGTGGTTCAGCTCCCGGCGGGTCTGTTCCGGCAGCACGATCGTGGGCACGTGGGCGATGAGCCCCGCCCCGACCACCTCGCCCATCAGGCCTCCTTCCAGCCGCTCGGGCTGAAGACGGTGTTCTTGACGTCGCAGTAGAAGTCGAACGACCAGGTGCCGCCCTCACGGCCGATCCCGGACCGGCCGTTGCCGCCGAAGGGCGCGCCCAGATCCCGGACGAAGAAGCAGTTGACCCAGACCGTTCCGGCGTTCAGGGCCGCGCTGACCCGCTCCGCGCGCGACGGCGAACCGGTGACGACGGTCGCGGCCAGGCCGAAGCGGGTGTCATTCGCCATGCGGACGCCCTCCTCCTCGCCGGAGAAGGTCTGCATCGTGAGGACCGGCCCGAAGACCTCTTGGGTCAGGATCTCGCTGCCCGGCTTGGCGTCGAGAAGGATCGTGGGGGAGAAGTAGAGGCCGGTGCCGGGCCCGCCGCCGAGGATCGCGGTCGCACCGTCGGCCAGGGCGCGGGAGACGAAGCCGCTGACCCGCTCGAGGTGTGGCCGGCTCACGAGCGCGCTGACGTCGGTCCTCTCGTCGCGCGGGTCGCCCAGCACGAGCGATCGGGCGCGCTCGACAACACGATCGCGGAACTCCGTGAAGATCGACTCCTGAATCAGCATGCGGAACGCGCCCAGGCACACCTGCCCGGCGTTGTCGAACTGCTCGACGGCCAGGCTCACGGCCAGGTCGAGGTCACAGTCCTCGAAGACCAGCAGCGGCGACTTGCCGCCCAGCTCGAAGGAGAGCGGCACGATGTTCGGCGCCGCCGCCGCCGCGACCGCCCCGGCCGTGGGCACCGACCCGGTGAACGACAGCCGGTTGATCCCGGGGTGCCCGGCGAGGGCGGCCCCCGCCGAAGTCCCGATCCCCTGCACCACATTGAAGACACCGGGAGGCACACCGGCGTCGCGTGTGATGTCGGCCAGGAGCGAGGCGGTCAGCGGGGCCCACTCCGGCGGCTTGAGCACGACCGTGTTGCCGGCCGCGAGGGCCGGCCCGATCCGCCACGAGGCCAGCATGAGCGGCGCGTTCCAGGGCGTGATGACGGCTGTGACCCCTGACGGGTCGTAGGTGATGCGCTCGCGGTGGCCCCTTATCTCGCGGTCGGGATGCGCGAGCTCCACCGACAGGTCCGCGAAGTAGCGGAAGTTCATCGCCACCCGCGGCATCACTCCACGGCGATGCGAGCGCAGCAGCGACCCGTTGTCCCGCGTCTCGACCGCGGCCAGATCCTCGATGCGAGCTTCGACGCCGTCGGCGACCCGCCGCAGGATCGCCGCGCGAGAAGCAGCCGGCAGGCCCGCCCACGCGGGAAACGCGTCGCGGGCGGCGGCGACTGCGGCGTCCACCTCGGGCGCACCGCCGGCCGAGATCTCAGCGAGCACTGTCTCGTCGATGGGGGAGATGTCGGTGAACGTCCGGGCCGACGCGACCCGCTTCCCGCCGATCCAATGACGGGGATCGACCTCGATCATGCCTCGCCTCCCAGACGGGCCAGGGTCGAGCCGCCGTCCCAGACGACGCCGACCTGCTGGTGGTAGCCGCCGATGATCTCGTCGACCCGCAGCCGGGCCAGTTCCTCGGTCGGCGACTCGAACAGTGCGAGGGAGACGTCGCCCGACCACACCGGCCCGCCCTCGAACGAGGCGGCCCCGGACGAGATGAGCTCGGCGAAGGCGTCGCCGCCACCGGCGATCCCGGGCAGCACGCGGTGGTGGGCCATCGGATGGGCGTTGACGAAGCCGTTGCTCCCGGCCGTGGACCGCAGGGTCAGCACCGCCTCGGCCAGCCGGCGGTCGCCGGCGGCCAGCGTCGCCCCGAACACGCCGCCGGGCCCGAGCGTGGGCGCCGCCTGCCCGAACGGATGCGGCCGGGTCTGCCAGATCGAGCCGAGCTTCTTCGGATAGCCCTGATGCAGCCCGCGCGCGATCGCGAAGTCCTTGTCGACCCAGATGTAGACGCAGCGCGAGAAGACCCGGCCCTCGAACGAGCACCGCACCACCACGAACGCCTCCCGGTACTGCGACCGCACCGGATCGAGCAGTTCGGCCCGCGAGGACGAGCAGGACTGCCAGTCGGCCCAGATCAGCGCGACCGCGCCCGGATCGTCCGGCGCCGGTGACAGCGGCGGCGGCAGCAACTCGGCGACCCGGGCCGGATCGGTGCGGTACTCGACGGTGAGCAGGTCACCGGAGTAGAACCAGGGCGGTGAGGGGATCAGCGACGACTGTCCGGTCGCCGACCGTGGATAGAAGAATCCCGGCACACGTGCTCCTCAGAGATCGAGCGTGAGGCGCGGCCCCTTGCAGCGGGACACGCAGATCATCATGACTTCGTTCGAGGCGCGCTCGTCCTCGTCGAGGACCGAGTCGCGGTGGTCGACCTCGCCGTCGACCACCTCGGTCTCGCAGGTGCCGCAGGTGCCCTCGAGGCAGGAGCCGAGCACGCTCACCCCGGCCGCGCGCACGGTTTCGAAGATGGACTTGTCGGCGGCCACCGGAATGGTCCGGCCCGAGCGTTGAAGCACCACTTCGAAGGCGGAGCCGCCGGAAGGGGAGACACCGGTGAAGCGCTCCAGTCGAAGGCTGCCGGGAGGCCAGGCCGAGCAGTGCCGTTCGACCGAGTTGAGCATGGGCTCGGGCCCACAGGCGTACACCAATGTGCCCGGTCGTGGCGTCCCCAGAATGACCGGCAGATCGAGCAGACCGGAGGGTACGAGGTGCACGCGGTCGCCGAAGCGGGCGAGCTCGCCGACGAACGCCATCGACGCGAGGGAGCGGCCGCCGTAGTGCAGCTCCCAATCGGCGCCGGCCGCCGACACCTGGTCGATCATCGGCAGCAGCGGGGTGATGCCGATGCCGCCGGCCAGGAAGAGGTAGCGCGGCGAACTCGCGACCGGGAAGTGGTTGCGGGGGCCGAGGGCCCGGACCCGGCTGCCCGCGGCGAGCCGGTGCGCGCGCTCCGATCCGCCCCGGCTGTCCGGCGCCCGGAGCACGGCGACCCGCCAGGATCTGGTGTCCTCGGTGCGGCCGCAGAGCGAGTACTGCCGGGTGAGGCCCTCGCCCAGGTCCAGGTCGATGTGCGCGCCCGGAGTCCACCGCGGCAGCTCGCCACCGTCCTCGCGGGCCAGCTCCAGCGCGACCACGCCGTCGGCCACCGGCCGGGCGTCGCGCACGACGAGATCCACTGTCGGCATGGCTCAGCGGCTCGTCACCGCGACGGGGAACCTCTTGATGCCGTTGACGAAGTTGGACCGCACCCGGGTCACCTCGCCGGCCGGCTCGATCGAGCGCAGCCGCGGCAGCAGCTCCTCCAGCATGAGCCGCACCTCCATGCGGGCCAGGCTGTTGCCCATGCACAGATGCGGGCTTCCCTTGCCGAAGGTCAGGTGATCGACGTTGGGCCGCGTGACGTCGATCCTGTACGGGTCCCCGAAGACCTCCTCGTCCCGGTTGCCCGAGGCGAACCACATGACGACCTTGTCGCCCTCGTGGATCGTTTTGCCGCCTAGTTCGACGTCGCGGGTGGCCGTACGCCGGAAGTGGTAGACCGGTGAGGCCCAGCGCAGCAACTCCTCCAGCCCCGAGGCGATCAGGCCCGGGTCGTCCTGGAGCAGCCGGAGCTGATCGGGCTGCTCCAGGAGGCCGAGCATGGCCTGGCTGATCGCGTGCCGGGTGGTCTCGTTGCCGGCGATGACCAGCAGCAGGAAGTAGTTGTCGAAGTCCCGGTCGCTCATCGGCACGCCGTCGCCCGGCATCTTGTTGGCCAGCAGGCTGATCAGGTCGGTGCCGTCGCCGCCCCGGCGGCGGTCGCGCAGCGCCCGGCCGTAGTCGAAGACGTCCTGTGTGGTCGGCGACCGGAACGGCAGGTGCTTGTACTTCTCGCTCTCCGGCGAGTCGAACTGGTGGTCGGTGTAGTCGGGGTCGGTGTTGCCGACCATCTCGTTGCCCCAGGCGATGAGCTGCCCGGTGTCGGACAGCGGCACGTCGAGCAGCCTCGCCAGCACCTGGATCGGGAAGTCGGCGCTGATCTTCTCGACGAAGTCGAACTCGGCCGACGACAGCGCCTCGTCGACGGTTTTCTTCGTGAGACCGCGCAGGAAGCTCTCGTAGTTCTTCATGAGATTGCGCGGGCTGAACTCGCGCGCGATCAGCTGGCGCAGCACCCGGTGCCGGTCACCGTCGGTCTCGAGGATGGAGCGCCGGATGTCCATCAGGTCGTCGTCGACCTCCTCGAGGTTGACGAACTTCTCGGAGGTGAACGTCTCCGGGTCGCGGCCGACCGCCCAGATGTCCTGATAGCGCGTCACGGCCCAGAACCCCTTGTTCGGGGCGGCCTCGGGGTTCCAGTGCACCGGGTCCTCCCGGCGCAGCGTGTCGAACTGGGCCCAGCCGAGGTTGCTCTGGAACCGGTCGTAGTCGGAGAGGTCGACCTCGTCGAGGGGTACGTGCATCGCGACTCCAAACTCATTCGGACCCAAACGATAACCACGGGTCGGCGACCGGGGCAAGAGTGCCGGGTATTGCGCCGCGCTGAGACGAGGTCCTATGGTCTCGCCTCACAGAATCGTTCGGACGCTAACGATCATCGGATCGAGAGGCAGGCGTCATGAGCACAGTCGACCGCCAGACCCACCACCTTCGCCGGGGCAGCCTCGGCGTCATCGGCATCTCCTTCTTCGTCATCTCGGCGGCCGCGCCGCTGACCGCCATGGCCGGCGGCGCGCCGGTCGCCATGCTGCTGGGCAACGGGCCGGGCATCCCGGCCGCCTACGTCGTGGTCAGCGTCCTGCTGCTGGTGTTCTCCGTCGGCTACACCGCGATGGCGCGCCACCACACCAGCACCGGCGCCTTCTACAGCTACGTCACCCGCGGCCTGCGCCAGCCGGCCGGCGGCGCCGCGGCCTGGATCGCCCTGCTCGGCTACAACGCCATGCAGATCGGCCTCTACGGCCTGTTCGGCTCGGCCGCGGCCGGCTTCCTCTCCGACCAGTTCGGGTGGGACGTCCCGTGGTGGGTGTTGTCGCTCATCGCGCTCGCCGTCATCGCGGTGCTCGGCTTCCGGCAGGTCGACCTGTCGGTCAAGGTGCTCGCCGTCCTCGTGCTGGCCGAGTTCCTGGTCGTGCTGATCCTCGACGTGGTCATCCTGGCCAAGGGCGGTGAGGGCGGCGGCGCCCCGCTCACCCTCGAGCCGTTCAGCTGGGGCGCGCTGACCTCGGGCTCGCTCGCCGTCGCGCTGCTGTTCAACACCGCCTCCTTCGTCGGCTTCGAGGCGACGACCATCTACAGCGAAGAAGCCAAGGACCCCAGGCGTACGGTTCCACGGGCCACCTACGTCGCGGTGCTCACCATCGGACTGTTCTACACGGTCACGACGTGGTTGATGGTGAACGCCCAAGGCCCGGACGGGCTCGTCGGCTTCCTGGGCGGCCTGCAGCCCGACCCGACGGCCTTCCTGTTCGTGCTCAGCGACACCTATCTCGGCGGGACGCTGACCACGGTCATGACGCTGCTCTTCGCCACCAGCGTCTTCGCGGCGCTGCTGGCCTTCCACAACGCGGTGTCCCGCTATCTGTACGCCCTGGGCCGCGAAGGGCTGGTCCCCGAACGACTGGGCCGTACCCACGCCGTGCACCTGAGCCCGCACGCCGGCTCGCTCAGCCAGTCCGTGCTGGCCGCGGTCGTGGTCGGCGTCTTCGCCCTGGCCGGACAGGACCCGGTGCTGGCCCTGTTCACCTGGCTGACCCAGCTCGGCACCCTGGCCGTCATGACGCTGATGGCCCTCGCCTCGTTCGCCGTCATCGCGTTCTTCCTGCGCCATCCGGATCTCGACCGCAACCGCCTGCGGACCTTCGCCGCCCCGCTGGCCGGCGGCCTCGCCCTGTCCGCCGTGGCGATCTACGCCGCCTCGCAGTTCGGCCTGCTGATCGGCGACCCGGACAGCCCGCTGAGCTGGGCCTTGCCGGCCCTGATCGTGGTGGCGGCGGTGGTCGGGGTGGCCTCGGCCCTCGTGCTGCGGGGGCGGAACCCGGGGCTCTACGCGGAGATGGGCCGGCATCGCGGCGACTGACGCACAGGCGCCATGTCGCCTTGTGGCCAGGCGATTTTTCACAACGGCGTAACCAAATATCCACATGCTTCACCGCAACCCCTCGATCCACAGGAGTTGCGCCTTGTTCCACTCAGTCCTGGCGGTCGTCACGACCGCCGCCCTGGCGACGGTGCCGGCCGGTCAACCCGCGCCGGCGCCCGCCGCCGCGCCTGAAGGTCAAGCGAGAACCGTCACCCTCATCACCGGCGACCGGATCACCGTTACCGGCACTGCCGTCGGCGTCGCCCGCGCCTCGGGTGGCGTCCGCTTCAGCACCTTCAAGGGCGACACGTACGCCTATCCCGACGCCGCGATGCCGTACGTGACCTCGGGCCTGCTCGACGAGGACCTGTTCAACGTCACCCAGCTGATCGCCGACGGCTACGACGACGCGCACACCGGCGCGACGCCCGTCATCGTCCAGTACGCCGGTGGGACCGCTCCGGCCGGCAAGCAGCCGGCCGGAGTGACACCGGTGCGGACCCTCGGCAGCATCGGCGGCGCCGCGCTGACCGTCGACCACGACGCTGCCGCCGGCTTCTTCGGCTCACTGACCGCCCGCAAGGGAACCTCGATGAAGGGCGGCATCTCGCGCGTCTGGCTGGACGGCAAGGCCCACGCCGACCTGGCCGACAGCGTCGCGAAGATCGGCGCCCCCGAGGTCTGGGCCGGCGGCGACACCGGGCAGGGCGTCGACGTCGCCGTCCTCGACACCGGCGTCGACACCGGGCACCCCGACCTGGCCGGGCGGATCGCCGGGACGGCCAGCTTCGTGCCCGGCCAGGAGGTCACCGACCGGCACGGGCACGGCACCCACGTGGCCTCCACGATCGCCGGCACCGGCGCCGCCTCCGACGGCAAGGAGCGCGGCGTCGCCCCCGGCGCCGAGCTGCACATCGGCAAGGTGCTCGACGACGCCGGCGAGGGACAGGACTCCTGGATCATCGGCGGCATGGAATGGGCCGCCCGCACCGCCAAGGCCAAGGTCATCAGCATGAGCCTGGGCGGCGGCCCGAGCGACGGCAGCGACCCGCTGAGCGTCGCGGTCGACCAGCTCAGCGCGGAGACCGGCGCCCTGTTCGTCATCGCGGCCGGCAACAGCGGCCCGGACGCGCAGACGGTCAGCGCCCCCGGCGCGGCCGACGCCGCGCTCACCGTGGGCGCGTCCGACAGCCGCGACCGGCTCGCCGTCTTCTCCAGCCGGGGCCCGCGCGTCGAGGACAACGCCCCGAAGCCGGACATCACCGCGCCGGGCGTGGACATCCTGGCCGCCCGCTCGCAGTACGCCCCGGAGGGCGAGGGCTCCTACCAGACGATGAGCGGCACCTCGATGGCCACGCCGCACGTGGCCGGCGCGGCCGCGCTGCTCGCCGCCCAGCACCCGGACTGGACCGGCACCCGGCTCAAGGACGCGCTGATGAGCACGTCCAAGGCGACGCCGTGGTCACCGGTCGAGTTCGGCGGCACCGGCCGCCTCGACGCCGCCGCGGCGGTGAAGGGCACGCTGTTCGCCACCGGCACGACGTTCCACGAGCTGAAGTTCCCGTACTCGCCCGGCCAGCGGGACACCCGGACCATCACCTACACCAACATCGGCGACGAGGCCGTCACCCTCGACCTGGCGTCGGCCAACGAGGCCTTCACCCTGCCGCGGCCGCAGGTCACCGTCCCCGCCCACGGCACCGCGACGGCCGAAGTGGTCGCTCCGCTCGACCCGATGCCCGACGACACGTACGCCATCGGCTCGGTCACGGCGACGAGCGAGGGCCAGAGCCTGCGTACGACTGTGGGCCTCAACCGCGAGGGCGAGCGCGCCGACCTGACCGTCAACACCAAGGGTCCCGACGGCAAGCCGCTGCCCGGCGTGCTCATTGTCAAGGACATCAAGCACGACACCGCACCGCGCGCCTACGAGGTGGGCGCCACCGGCTCGCTGACCCTGCGCCTGCCGGTCAGCACCTGGGCGCTGTGGCAGTACGCCGACGTGCCGGGCCTCCGCGGCCCGCACTCGCTGGGCATGGCCGTGCTGGCCGCGCCCGAGGTCGTCCTCGCCGCCGACCGTGAGGTCACGCTCGACGGCACCAAGCTGGTACCGGCCAAGGTGACCACTCCGGAACGCACCAGCATGGCCCAGCTGCGGGCCGACGTGTTCCGCTCGTACCCGGGCAAGCACCCGTTCGGCGACGACTACGTGGTGGGCCCCAGGTACGACAGCGTCTGGGCCACCCCGACCGGCAAGAAGGTCACCCAGGGCACGTTCACCTTCGGCACCCGCTGGAGCGCCGTCCAGCCTCCGCTGGCGCTGACCGTGGGCGGTCAGGTCTTCGACGATCTGCTGTGGCAGTCCGGCTCGCCCAAACTGGCCGACGGCGTCAAACGGGGCCAGGCCGTGCTGGTCAAGCCGGGCGGTTCCTTCGCGGCGGCCAAGGGCAAGGTCGCGGTCGTACGCTTCGTCGACGTCGACACGGCGATCACCCAGGCCGCGGCGGCGGCCAAGGCCGGCGCCACCCTGCTGGTCATCGTCAACTCCGGCACGGGCCGGCTGGACGCCTGGTGGGAGGTGGGCGACCCGCTCACCCCGCTGCCCGTCGCCGCCATCGCCCGCGACGAGGGCGAGCAGCTGATCGCCCGGCTCGGCCGGGGTGACGTGACCGTGGAGGCGCACCCCGCGCCCCACTACGTCTACGACCTGAGCAAATGGTTCTCCGGCACCGTGCCGTCCAGTCTGACCTGGCAGCCCCAGAAGCGTGACCTGGCCCGGGTCGAGCAGGACTTCCGCAGCCGTACCGCCGGCACCGGCCTGATGGCCCGCGGCGACCTGAACGCCGACCTCGACGCCTATCTGTTCGGCCCGGCGCTGACCGTCCCCGCCCAGGGCCGGCGCACCGACTGGGTCTCGGCCGGCTCGTGGATGGAGCAGGCCGGCGTCGCCCCGATCATCCAGGTCTCGGACGGGCACTCCTATCCGGCCGGCCGGACCAGCCACACGAGCTGGTTCGCCCCGATCGCCCGGCCCCGTCTGTTCGAGCGGGGCGGCCCGGCCCGCATCGGCGAGGTGGTCGCCTTCTTCGGGCTGGCGCCGTTCGGCGACGGCGATCCGCACCACCAGGGCAGCCTGGAGGAAGGGCTGACCCAGACCACGGCCCTCTATCAGGGCGGCACCGAGCTGGCCCGGGTCGACGGGGCCTTCTTCGACGTCGGCGTCGGCGCCGAGGCCACCCCGCTGCGGCTGGTCACCGAGACGGCGCACGCCGGCACGGTCACGCCGTACAGCACGAAGACGACGACCGACTGGACGTTCGTCGCGCCCGCCGTCGATCTGAGCCAGGACGTCACCGTCGAGCCGCTCGACCTCGTGCAGCTCGACTACACGGTGGCGACCGACCTGTCCGGCCGGGCCTCCCGGCGGGCCAGGCTCGGCGTGACCGCAAGCCGCCTCGACGGCACCGCGCTGCGGGCGGCGGTCAAGGTCGAGGTGTCGTACGACGACGGCCGCACCTGGCGGACGCTGCGCGGCAAGCTCGACGCCCCGCGGTCGGCCAAGTATGTCAGCGTGCGGGCGACCGCCGAGGACAAGGCGACGCGCTCCGCGGTCACCCAGACCGTCATCCGGGCCTTCGGGCTCTCGTAGAAGGGGCGGGCCCGGATCACGCCCGTGCCAGCGCACGAGATCCGGGCCCGCGGGGTGAAAGCTCAGGCCAGCGCCTCCCGCAGGGCCTTGCGGGCGTAGTGGGTGCGCGACTTGACCGTCCCGATCGGCACGCCGAGCCGGTCGGCGATCCGCTCGAGCGGCTCGCCGCGCAGGTAGACGTCGCTCAGCAACCTCCGGTGGGCCTCGCTGAGCTGGGCGAACGCCGAGCGCACGGCCTTGGACGCGAGCGCCGTGTCACCGGTCTCGTCGGTGCCGGTGGCCACCCAGGTCAGGTCGGCCACGCCCACCTCGACCGGCCGGTAGCGCCGCGAGCGCACCGAGTCGATGACCAGCCGGCGCGCCACCGTGAACAGCCAGCGGCGCTCCTCCTCCGAGTTGGGCGGCAGCCCGTTCACGTGCCGCCAGGCCCGCACCATCGTCTCCTGCGTGAGGTCCTCGGACGTCTGCCGCGCGCCCCGCGTGAGGTGGAGGATGAAGTAGTAGACGTCGCGCGAGTGCGCGGCGTGCAGGGCCGTCATGCGTGCGGTGGCGTCCACGACTCACCCGGCCGTGTGGAATCGGCGCAGCTTCTCCTGAACCGCGGCCGGGTTCTCCTCGGGCAGGAAATGGCCACCGGCCAGGCCTTCGCCCACCACGTCATCCGCCCAGCCGCGCCAGACCTCCATCGGGTCGTACCACGTGCCGACCGGACCGGCCGCGCTCCACAGCACCTGCACCGGGCAGGCGATCCGGCGCCCGTTCGCCTGGTCCTCGTCGTCGGCGGCGCGGTCGGTGGTCGCGCCCGCCCGGTAGTCCTCGCAGATGGCCCGGACGACATCGGGGTCGTTGACGAAATGCGAGTACTCGGCCAGCTTCCGCTCATCGATCCGTCGCAGCGATCCGCCGAACTGGACGTCGAAGAAGAACCAGTCCGGGTCGTGGACGATCAGGATCTCCGGGACCGGGTACGGCTGCGCCAGCATCGCCCAGTGCCAGTAGACCAGGGCGAAGCGGTCGTCCGCGCGCGCCCACACCTCGCCGGTCGGCACCACATCGAGGACGGTGAGGCGCCGTACGGCCGAGGGACTGTCCAGAGCGAGCCGGTAACCGACCCGCCCGCCCCGGTCGTGCCCGGCCACGTCGAACCGGTCGTAGCCGAGCTTGGCCATCAACCCCAGGACGTCGGCCGCCATGGCCCGCTTGCTGTAGGCGTGGTGCCGCGCGTCCGGCGCCGGCTTGGAGCTGCCGCCATAGCCGCGCAGATCCGGCGCCACCACGGTGAAGTCGCGGGCGAGTTCCCCGGCCACGGCCGACCAGCAGAGATGGGTCTCCGGATATCCGTGCAGCAACAGCAGCGGCGGCCCGGAACCACCCCTGCGGACCCGGAGCGTCTGGTCGCCGACCGTGATCTGCTCCAGGTCGTACCCGTCGAACCCAGGCATGGGAGTCTCCTCGCTTGGAAAAGAGCGGCGCCCGCCGGCGCCGTTGCCGGCGGGCAGCCGCGGCTCAGCTGGTGAAGGCGACCGCTTCGAGGATCGCCGCGGTGACCTCGTCGGGCCGGGAGGTCGCGATGGCGTGCGACGCGCCGGCCACCTCGCGGACGCCCTGCGGCGAGGACCGCTGCGCCTGCCAGCGGTAGACCTCGACCGGGATGTTGCGGTCGCTGTCGCCGAAGACCTCCCACGTCGGCAGGGTCTTCCAGGCCGGCTTGTCGGTGGAGAGCTCGTCGGTGAGCGCCTTCTGGGTCACCGAGCGCTGGGTGCGGCCGAGCAGGATGGCGTCCTCCAGTTCGAGGTCGGCGCCGAACTGCTCGGGGAACTTGGCCGGGTCGATCTTCAGCTCGGTGTTGCCGTCGGACAGCGGAAAGGTCACCAGCGCCTCGCCCAGCGTGCCGCCGGGGAACTTGCCGGACAGCGAGAACGCGGACTCGCCGTGGTCGGGCACGAACGCGGCCACGTAGACCAGCGCCCGCACCGGGTCGAGGCCGGTCGCCGCCTCGGTGATGACCAGGCCGCCGTACGAGTGGCCGACCAGGACGACCGGGCCGCCGACGCCGTTGACGACGTCGCGGACGTACTGGGCGTCACCGGCGAGGCTGCGCAGCGGATTGGCCACGGCGATGGCGTCGAGGCCCTGCTTGGCCAGCTCGGAGATGACCGGGTTCCAGGCGGTGGAGTCGGCGAACGCGCCGTGGACGAGAACTACGGTGGGCTTCATCGTTTCTCCTTATGCGAGACCGAATTTGATGGCCGCGATCGCCTGGGCGGTGGCGGCCCGCGAGGCGCGGGTGTCCTTGAGCGGGTTGAGCATCATGAAGTCGTGGATGGTGCCGTCGTAGCGGACGGTCGTGATCGGCACGCCGGCCGCGCGCAGCTTGGCCGCGTACGCCTCGCCCTCGTCGCGCAGCACGTCCGCCTCGTCGACGAGCAGGAAGGTCGGCGGCAGGCCCTTGAGGTCCTCCAGCGACGCCTGGTTCGGCGAGGCGGTGATCTCCGAGCGCACCGACTTGTCCGGCGCGTACTGGTCCCAGAACCACGCCATGGCCGCGGCGGTCAGGTGCGGTCCGTTGGCGAACTGCTTGTAGCTCTCGGTGTCCATCCGGGCGTCGGTCACCGGGTAGTACATCGAGACGTGCTTGAAGGCGACGTCGCCGCGCTGCTTGGCGAGCAGGCTGACGGCGGCGGTCATGTTGCCGCCGACCGAGTCGCCGGCCACGGCCAGGCGCGACGCGTCCAGGCCCTCGGCGGCGCCCTCTTTGACGATCCACTGCGCGGTGGCGTACGCCTGCTCGATGGCCACCGGGTAGTGGGCGTCCGGGGACGGAGTGTACTCGACGAAGACGAACGCGAAGCCGGTGCCGATGGTGAGCTGGCGGACCAGCCGGTCGTGGGTGCCGTTGTTGCCGAGAACCCAGCCGCCGCCGTGGATGTAGAGCACGGCCGGCAGCGGGCCGGTCGCGCCGACCGGCTTGACGATGCGGACCCGCACGTCGCCGGCGTCAGCCGGCACGGTGATCCACTTGTCGTCGACCTCGGGCAGGTCGGTCAGGCCGGCCTGAACACCGTCGAGAATCTTGCGGGCCTCGACCGGCGTGACCTGATAGACGAACGGCGGCTGGGCGGCCGCCTCGCCGAACGCCTGTGCGGCCGGCTCCAGAACGATGTCGGACACTTCTGTTCTCCGTTCCTCGGGCATGGGATGAAGCTAGGAAGTCGCAGTGGAGAACCAGTGACGTCGCGGTGACGGCCTACGCGGCCAGGCTCACCAGCGGCGCCGGGTCGCCCGTCCGGGACACCTCGGTGAAGGCGGTGAGCAGGTCGCGTTGCTCCGCCGACGACACCCGGCTGTCATTGGAGGTCGCGAGCCGGGTCCGGGCCCGGCGGGTCAGCTGGCGCGCGTGGGCCTCGGTGACGCCGAGCAGGCCGGCGATCTGGCGGTAGGGGAGCGCGAACGCCTCCCGCAGCAGGAAGGCGACGCGTTCGCGGGGGCCGAGGCGCGACAGCAGCAGCGCCATCGCGCCCCGCAGTTCGTCGGCCTCCACCACCATGGCCGCCGGGTCGTCGCCGGGGCGGGCCTGATCGGCCGGCCAGAGCCCGACCGGGCTCTGGTGCCGGGCGTACGCGGTAGTGGTCCGGGTCAGGGACAGGCGGGTCGTGGTGCGGCTCAGGAACGCGGGGGCGTCGCGGACCACCGAGCGGTCCGTGCCGTTCCAGCGCAGCCACGCGTCCTGCACGACGTCCTCGCCGTCCGGGCCCGCGATGCCCCGGGCGATGCGGAGCAGCCGATCACGTACGCCGAGAAAGTCGTGCAGGCCGTCGTCGATCGTCATGGTTCCTCGCATGGCAGGAACGCTAGGAATTCTCAGTGTTGGTCGAGTGCCGATGCAGTGACGTACGGGAACTCGCCGCTGGTGCGGACCGCGGTCAGCCCGGTGCTCACGGCCGAGTTGGTGGCCAGCGAGAACATCACCTCGGGGGCGTTGTCACTCAGGTGCCGCCCGTTGAAGTCGGTGAAGCCGAAGATCGCGGCCGTGCCGACCTGATAGGGCAGGGTGTCGGGCAGGATCCGCTGGGCGACGGCCAGGGCGTACGCCTCGGGCCGGGCCGATGTGCCCAGGCGCCGCACGGCCGCCGCGACCAGGCCGCGCACCTGACCGCCGTAGCGGGCCCAGTCCTCGCCCGGGTGGGTGCCGTTGGCCGCGCTCGCCTCGTCGCCGCCGGCGTCGCGGAAGATCGGCCAGATCATCGGCAGGCCGGCCCGGCCGGTCTGGTGCCAGCCGCCGGCGTCGGTGGCGAGCAGCGAGGCACTCCACACCCGGATCATGCGGTCCGGAAAGAGCTGCCCGTCGCGGTGCGGCACCCGCAGCACGATGCTCCATACCGAGGAGCCCTCGAACGTGTTGGTGGCCTTGCCCGGCAGATAGCCGGTGATCTCGGCGTCCTCGCCGTGGATGACCAGCCGGTCGACCGCGGCCAGCTGTGACAGGTCCAGATAGAACGGATCGAGCGCGCGGCCGGTCCAGGCCCGCAGGCCGTCCGGGCCGTCGACCGGCTGGCCGGCCGGGCCCGACGCGATCTCGGCGCCGTCGCGGGTGATCCGCACCGCGCCCTCGGTGAAGGTGAAGCCGAAGACCAGGTTCTCGGCCGGCGAATCGTCCAGGTGGATCCGGAACTCGTAGCGGCCCTCCTCGTGGAACCCGTCGGCGACGGCGTCACCGGCCAGCGAGGTCCGTACGTTCATCACGAAGACGGTCGCGTCCAGGTCGTCGAAGACGTACTGGTCGGTGATGTTCAGGCGCGGATCCTGGCGGGCCTGGGGCGAGTCCAGGTGGTGTGACATGGGGTTTCCCTCCGTTGCTCCTGCGGTGTCGCGGTCACCGTAGGAGCCGGGGGTGCGCATCGACTGACGATGCGGTGACAGGCGGCTCGGCCGCCGTCGCGAGGGCCGGCGCCGGGACACCGGCCCTGGTCGCCGCGCAGACGACCCGCCGCCACCGCGGGCACCAGTCGCGCAGCGCGAGCGTGAAGTACGGGTCGTCGAGCAGTCCCTCGTCCGGCGCCGCGGTCAGCGCCTCCCGGGCGTACGTCAGCAAGCGCCCGGCCAGCGCCGTGCCGCCGCGCCAGGCCCCGGCGACCGCGGCCAGGTCCATTCCCCAGCCGTAGGCCGCGCCGGCCGCCCGCAGCCGTTCGAAGGCCCGCGCGTACGCGACCGCGCGGGCCGCGTTCCACGCCGCGCGGATCTCGGGAACGGTGACCGTGAGGGCGCCGATCGGCGGTGGCTGATCCTTGGGCACGGCGGCCTCGGTGATCATCTCGTCGGCCTGCCAGGCGGCCAGGATCCTGCGGTCTCCGACCAGGGCGTACGCCTCGGCGGCCAGTGAGGCCTCGGCCGCGGCCAGTTCCTCGTACACCTGGCCCGCGAAGTGACCCGCGCTGCCCGCGCCGGCGTAGGCCACGCACGGGACGTTCTGAAATCGCGCCGCGGTGGCGTTCAGCAGGGGGAGAAGCCGTTGGTAGGCGCCCCGATCACCGCCGATCACATAGGAGGGCCCGTGTTCGATGGTGCGTGGCCGGCCGGCGATCCCGCATCCGGCGAACAGCACGCCGGAGCCGCGCAGCCAGGCCGCCCGCCGTCCCGTGTCGGAGAACCGCGACGCGCAGCCGTCGGCCACCACGTCACCCGGCTCGAGCACGGGCAGCAGTTCGGCCAGCAGGTCGTCCAGTTCCGAGCCGTCCAGCAGGATCAGCACGCGCGGCGCGCTCAGCGATTTCGCCATCCCGGCCGCGCCGTGCCGATCGGCGACCGCGACGCGATAGCCGTGCCCGGTCAGATTGCGCACGAAGGCCGCGCCCCGCTCGCCGTGGGTCACCACACCGATCGTCGTCATGCCCGCACCCAACGACCGGCGCGGATCTCCGTTCGAGATCTGTGTCAGCGCTCACCCAGGCGGTCGCGCAACTGGGCCGCGACCGGGCCGACCGGCTCGGCGAGGGCGTCCAGCGCCTCGCGCCAGTGCTGCCGGGCCGCTCGCGGGTCGCCCGCCTCCCGGCAGGCGTCGCCCATGGCCAGCTGCACTTCGGCCAGGGCGGCCGGGCTGCCCGCCCGCTTGTAGGCGCCGGCCGCCTCCTCCCAGCGGGCCATCGCCTCCTCGGGGCGGCCCATCTCGCGGTAGAGGTTGGCCAGCAGGTCCCAGCTGTGCCCGGCGCCGAGCTCGTCGCCGATGTCCCACGACAGCGACAGCGTCTCGCGCAGCAGGTCCTGGGCGTCGCGGGTGTGCCCGAGCCGGGCCCGGCTGCCGGCCAGCGTGCGCAGCGCCCGGGCCTCGTTGACCCGGTTGCCGGTCGACCGGAAGATCTCCAGGGCGCGCTCGCTGTGCCGCACGGCCTCCTGGTGCTCGTCGTGCTCGGCCCGCACGTAGGCCCAGTTCAGCTCGACCATGGCCAGGCCCGGCCGGTCGCCGAGCCGCTCGAACAGCGCCGCGGCGCGGGTCAGGTGCTCCGGCGCCTCGTCGTCCCGTTCGGCGTTGAACAGCGCCCCGGCCAGGCTGCGGTGCAGGTGCGCCTGCCCGGCCAGGTCGCCGTCGGCCACCGCGGCGGCCAGGCCGCGGCGCATGGTCGTCTCCCAGGCCGGCAGGCGGCCGGTGAAGTGCAGGTGGGTCTGCAGGGTCAGGGCCACGTGCCAGGCCACGCCGGGTGGCCCGTACTCGACGATCGCGTCCAGCACCCGCCGCTCCGCGTCGAACCAGGCCATCGCGTCCTCGGGCCCGGCGAAGGCGGGCACGGTCACCCCGGCCCGGGGCGCCGGCGGCCGCGGCGGTGGCAGCGCGCGGGCGAGCAGCTCCTGCGCCTCGTAGGCGCCCGACCGGTAGAAGTCGTGGATCCGGCCCAGCGCCTCCCGGCGGTCCCCGGGCCCGTCGTGGCGGGCGCTCAGGTCGGCCGCGTACTGCCGGAGCAGATCGTGCATGTGGTGGCGGCCGGCCCGGGACTGGGTCAGCAGGTGGGTGGCCAGCTCGCCCAGCAGCATCCGGGCCGCCCGGTGCTCGACCGCGGCCAGCGAGGCCGCGGCGGTGACCGTCACGTCGGGGCCCGGGTGCAGCGACAGCAGCCGGAACATCCGGGCCGCGCCCGGGCTCAGCGCCCGGTACGACCACGAGAAGACCGCGCTCAGGTCGGTGTCCTCGTCGGCGCCGAACGCGTCCAGCCCGGCGCCGGCCTCGGCCAGCTCCTCGGCGATGTCGGCCAGCGGGGTGTCGGGCAGGGCGGCCGCCCGGGCCACCACCACCGAGGCCGCCAGCGGCAGCCGGCCGGTGCGCGCGATGATCTCGTCGACCGCCTCCGGCTCGGCCTCGACCCGCCGGGCGCCGAGACGGTTGACCAGGCCCTCGCGCACCTCGTGGGGCGACGGCAGGTCCAGCGGCACCGGATGGGCGCCGCCGGTGGTGATCAGGCCGGTGATCCGCACCCGGCTGGTGACGACGGCCAGGCTGCCCGGCGCCGAGGGCAGCAGGTGCCGCACCTGCTCGAAGTCGCGGGCGTTGTCGAGGACCACCAGCACCCGGCGGCCGGCCAGGATGCTGCGGTAGAGCCCGGCCAGCGCGTGCAGCTCGGCCGGCAGCGTCTCCTGCGGCACCCCGAGCGAGCCCAGGAAGCCGCGCAGCGCCTCGTCCGGCGTCATGGCGGTGCCCTGGGCGGCGAAGCCCCGCAGGTCGGCGAAGAGCTGACCGTCCGGATAGGACTCGGCGATCCGGTGCCCGAGGTGCACCGCGAAGGTGGTCTTGCCGATGCCCGGCATCCCGTCCACGGCCAGCGTCACCGCCGCCCGCCCCTGCCGGTGCCCCTCGTCGATCAGGCCGGTGGCCCGGGCCAGCACCGATTCGCGCCCGGTGAAGAAGGGCTGGTCGGGGGGAAGCTGGGCGGGGACGAGGCCCTGCTCCTTGGGCGCCGCGACGGGCCCGCCCTTCTGGTGCAGCAGCCGGTCGTACGCCTCCGCGAGCTCCGGGCCGGGGTCGATGCCGAGCTCGTCGGCGAGCCGGTGGCGTACCTCCTGATAGGCCTCGACCGCCTCGGCCTGCCGTCCGTCGGCGGTGAGCGCGGCGATCAGCCGGGCCTGCAGCGGCTCGTCCAGCGGCGACCAGCCGACGGCCTGGCGCAGCGCCGGGATGACCGCGCGGGCCTGCCCGTGGGCCAGGGCGGTGTCGGCGGCGTCGCGCGCGGCCTGCGACCGCTCGCCGTCGATGGCCACGAAAGTCGGATGGCCGCGCTCCAGACCGGCCGCGCACGGCCCGTGCCACAGCCCGAGGGCCTCGGTCCACATCGGCACGGCCCGGCCCGGATCGGGCTCCTGGCGGGCCCGGCCGGCGAGCCGCCGGAACCGCAGCAGGTCGAGCATGTCCTCGCCGACCTTGAGCTGATATCCGGCGGCGTGCCGCACGAGGTGGTCGCCGACCGCGCGCACCGGCAGGTCCGGCTCGATGAGCCGGCGCAGCGTGCCGATGTAGCGGTGCACGACGTTGACCGCGCTGGTCGGCGGGTCCTGCTCCCACACGGCGTCGACCAGCTCGCCGAGACCGACCACCGAACCCGCCCGGGCCAGCAGCAGCGCGAGCACGAGGCGCTGCTGCCGGCCGCCCAGGTCGAGGTCGGTGTCGCCCCGCCACGCCCGGACGGGGCCGAGGATGGTGAATCGCACCGGTGCCATGACCATCGTTATAACCCTCTGCCGCGTCGGAAACCTTGGAGCGCTCCCAACTCTCGTCCGACCGGCGGGCGAAAACATCAGTCGGATGACTATCCGGCGACTGGCTACTTGCCGGCGGCGCGGGCGGCCAGCCAGTCGGCGAACCGCGTCGGGGCCGTGCGGAAGCCGGCGTCCGGGGTGAGCGAGTCGTCGTCGAGCACCGCGCCGAAGTAGGCGGTGTCCGGGTCGGCCACGACCGTACGCGGGTCGCCGTCGACCGCGAGGATCTGCCGGCCCAGCTCGTCCAGCGGGATCGCCTCGGGGCCGGCCACCTCGACCAGGCCGTTGACCGGCTCGGCCAGCGCGACCTCGGCGACCAGGGCGGCCACGTCGTCGGCGGCCATCGGCCGCAGCTTGGCCGGGGTGAGCCGGACCGTGTCGCCGTCGGCGCCGGTCTCCGCGATCGCCTTGACGAACTCGTAGAACTGGGTGGCTTTCACGATGGTGTACGGCGTGTGGCCGTCCCGGATCATCTCCTCCTGCACGACCTTGGCCCGCATGTAGCCGCTGTCGCGCAGCTTCTCGGCGCCGACGATGGAGAGCGCGACGTGGTGGCGTACGCCCGCCGCGGCCTCGGCGTCGAGCACGTTGCCGGTCGAGGTCTTGAAGAAGCTCATCACCGCGTCGTCGGCGAAGCTCGGCGAGTTGGAGACGTCGACGACCACTTGCGCGCCGTCGAGCGCGGCGGCCAGACCCTCGCCGGTGAGGGTGTTGACGCCGGTGTTGGGGGCGGCCGCGACGGCCTCGTGCCCCTGGTTGGCCAGGCGCTTGACCACGTTCGAGCCGATCAGCCCGGTGCCACCGATGACCACGATCTTCATGTCCACTCCTTCGTCGTTGTCGTCGGAACCGAAGCTAGGGAGAACGGGTGCGGGATCGGTGACTAAAGAGTGACGGTGAACCGGCGCCCCCGTTCGTCGTTGTGGGCGGTTGGCCGTTCCCCCACCGGCCGACCGATCGAAGGGCAGCAGGACATGAGAAACCACGAGCCTGTGTGCGTCGTGCATCCCGGCCGGGAGCAGCTGAGCCTGGGCGGGGTCGAGCAGCACGTACGGGTCGTCTACGTCGAGCCTTCGCGACCGCTGCCCGAGGCGGTGTCCGGCCTGCGGTGCCACCCGGTGATCCTGCTGGGCCACGCGGCGGCCGGCCCGGTCGTCCTGCGGTTCGCCCTCGAAAACCCGGCCATGGTGGCCGGGCTGGTGCTCTACTCACCGGCCGCCGACGACGAGGACCTGACCGCCCTGAGCGTGCCGACGCTGATCGTCACCGGCGCCCACGACGCCATCTGCAGCCCGTCGCGAGCGGCCCGGCTGCACGGCCGGATCAGCGGATCGGCCCTGCTGGTGCTGCCCGACAGCGGCAGCCAGGCACACCTGTCGCAGCCGGTGGCCTTCACCGGCGCGGTCTCCGAGTTCATCGAGCTGGTAATCGACGCCACATAGCGAGAACTGGTCCGACGAGGGCTGGGACGAGGCGGTGGCCGGCGCCTCGCACGTCCTGCACGTGGCCTCGCCCTTCCCGGCCGTCCAGCCCGAGGACGAGAACGACCTGATCATCCCGGCCCGGGAGGGCACGCTGCGGGTTCTGCGGGCGGCGAGCTCTTCGGGTGTACGCCGGGTGGTGCTCACGTCGTCGTTCGCCGCCGTCGGCTACGGCCACGGCTCCAGAGGCAGCCGGCCAGCATACGGGCCACCCTCAGCCCAACAGCGAGACCCCGAAGGCGAACACCTCACCGTCGCGGTAGCGCCGCGTCGCCGGGTCGATAACATGGGTATGGACCAGGGGAGCGCCGGTGGCGGCCGGCTCGACGCGCCAGTAGAACGGGATGCCGGCCCTCGCGTACTGGTCGGCCTTGACGATGCGGTCGGTCGTCTCCGACCCGGGGGAGACCACCTCGACCACCAGAAGCACGTGTGCGGGCCGGGTCGGGGTGACGTCGATGGTCTCGGCCCGATAGACCGTCACGCCGGGGCGGCATTTGTTCAGCGGTTCGTCCTGAAGCCGTACATCGAAGCCGGTGCCGGCATTCCAGTCCGGACCGGTGGCGTCGTCCAGGGCGTTGGCCAGAAGCCGGGCCAGGCGGTTGTGGCGCTTGGAGGCGACCTCCCGCGCGCTCAACCTACCGCGGCGCCGGCGAAGTGCTCCGCCGCGAGGCTGGCGGCGATGAACGACAGGGGCAGATCGGGCTCGACCGCGGCCTGGGCGGCGGCTCGGGCCAGGGACAACGGGAGACGGCCGCAGCGTTCGACGATCTCGGCAGTGGCGGCGGGCTCGGCGGTCACGCGGGCGGGGCCGAGGCGCGAGCGCAGCATGGCGGTGGCCTCGGACGGGGTGGGCAACGGGACCGGGAAGGCGCCGCCGCCCCGGCTGGTGGTGATCACGACGCTGCCCGGCGTGCCGGGTAGCAGGTGTGGGTCGAGCGGGTCGCAATTGTCGAGCAGGAGCAGGATGCGGCGGCCCGTCAGCACGGCCCGCCAGCGGTCGGTCAGTGATTCCAGGTCGTCCGGCAGGTCGCGTGCGGGCTCGCCCAGCGCCGTGAGGAAACCTCGCAGCGCCGGAACCGGCCCGACCCCGCGCAGGTCCGCGTAGAGCTGGCCGTCCGGGCACGACGCGGCCAGCCGGTGGGCCAGGTGGATGGCCAGGGTGGACTTTCCCACCCCTTCCACGCCGTCGATGGCCAGGACCGCCGGGCCGTCGGCTCGCCGGCGCTCGATCTCGGCCAGGGCCGGGCCGGCCAGGCGCGGGACCAGGAACGGGTGGTCCGACGGGAGCTGGGCCGGGCGGACGGCCGGGCGGCGGCGCAGTTTGTCGCGGGCCGCGCGCAGCTCGGCGCCCGGGTCGATGCCGAGTTCGTCGCCGAGGCGTTCGCTGACCGCGTGGAAGATGCCGAGGGCCCGGTCGCGCTGTCCGTCCGCGGCCAGGGCCAGCATCAGGCGGCTCTGCAACGGCTCGTCCAGGGGCTGGGCGCGGGCCACCTCGCGCAGCGCGGGCAGCACCCGCGCCGCCTGACCGGCGCGCAGGGCGGTGTCGGCCGCGTCGCGGGCCGCCTGGGTGCGTTCGGCGTCGACGCTGTCGAACACCGGGCTGGGGCCGAGTCCTTCCGCGCACGGGCCGCGCCACAACGCCAGCGCCCGCAGATAGTGGCCGACCGGATCGTCGGACGTGATCGCCGACGCCACCAGTTCGCGGAACGCGAGCAGGTCGAGGCTGGCCGCGCCGGCCCGCAGCAGATAGCCGTCGCCGACCCGGGACAGCAGCGAGCCGGCCGAGCGGACCGGCAGGTGGGGCTCCATGAGGCGGCGGAGCTGACCGATCGAGCGGTGCAGCACGTTCGCCGCGCTGGCCGGCGGCTCTTCGCCCCAGACCAGCTCGACCAGGTCGTTCTGGCCGAGCACCGAGCCGGCGCGGGCCAGCAGCAGGGCCAGGACCGTGCGCTGACGGCCGGCGCCCGCGTGCAGTTCCCGGTCGCCTTCGCGGAGGCTGACCGGGCCGAGGATCGCGAACCGAATCATGTCCCCAGCCTGTCGGCCGGTGACGGCGAAAACATCAGTACGATGACTGCGCCGCGGCTCCCAGGGCCGCCGCGAGGTGACGGCGGCCACTGACTCCCAGACGGGGATAGATGCGGTAGAGGTGGGCGCCGACCGTGCGGTGCGAGATGAACAGCCGCTGCCCGATCTCGCGGTTGGTCAGGCCCTCGGCGGCCAGCGTGGCGATCTGCATCTCCTGCGCCGACAGCTGGTCGCTCAAATTCTCGTGGCGGCGGCCGCTCGATTCACCGGTGGCGCGCAGCTGGTCACGGGCCAGCTCGGCCCACGGGCGGGCGCCGAGGCGGTCGAACTCGTCGCGGGCGGTGCGCAACGGCACCCGGGCGTCGACCTGGCGGCGCTGCCGGCGCAGCCAGCGGCCGTGGTTGAGGTGCAGCCGGGCCCGGACCAGCTGCACTCCGGACGGCAGCATGGCGAACGAGGCGGCGTAGCGCTCCAAGGCCTCGTCGTCCGGTGCGAGCACAGCGCTCGTGTAGGCGTACGCCGTCGTCATCATCTCCGTCGGCAGGCGGCGGGCCAGCTCGGGCAGCTCCGCCAGCAGTTCCCGGGCCTGCTCCACCGTGCCCGCGGCCAGCGCCGCGTCGGCCAGGTCGGGCGCCACCAGCCAGCGGCTCACCGAGTGGAAGTGCGGGTCGTGACGATCGAAGAGCCGGGCCAGGAGGTCGTACGCCTCCTCGACGCGCCCGCCGAGCAGAGCGAGCAACCCCTCGACCTGCAGCGTGATCGACGACGCGAACGGCATGCCCATCAGCAGGGGGTCGGCCCGCAGCGCGCGCACCATGTCCTCGGCCTCGGCCGGCTCGCCGCGGGTGACCGCGACCAGCCCCGCCACCGACTGCACGCCGAGCAGCACGATCGCCTCGCCGGTCTCCTTGGCCAGCGCCACTCCCTCGGCCGCGTCGGTGCGGGCCTGGTCGAGCTGCCCCAGGTAATAGCGGGGCCAGGCGCCGGCCAGCGAGCGCGCGAGCAGCCCGAGCCGGCCCTGCGCCCGCCAGTTCGTGGCCGCCCGGGCCAACAGCCGGCTGCTGTGGGTGAAGTCGCCGAAGCCCATGGCGCCGCTGCCCAGGTAGTGCACGGCGCGGCCGTCGTGCCGGTCCAGGTCGAGCAGGTTCAGCCGTTCCAGCACGTCCGCGCCGTAGCGGTACGGCTCGGCGTAGGCGCGGACGGCCAGGATCAGCGGATCGTCCGGCCCGGCGTCCCAGCGGTCGGCCACGGCGGCCAGCTCGGCCCGGGTGGTGGCGTCGCCGTCCTGGAAGAAGCATCGTGAGGCGGCCCGCCACAGCAGGTTGTCGGCGACGTCGCGGGCCCCGGCCGCGGCCGCCTCGGACGCCGCGCCCAGCATGTCGTGGATGCGCCGCTGGGGCTCGTCCGGCTCGAAGGCGGCGTTGTCGGACACCAGGAGCAGGCGGGCCCGCTCGACCGGTCCCATCAGGGCCGGATCGGCCCCGGCCAGCAGAGCGCGGGTCCGGCCCCGGTGGCTGAGCTGCCCGGACAGCTCAGCGGCGCGGACCAGAATGCCCGTGCGACGGCGCGGATCCCGTACGAGCGAAGCCGCCTGTTGCAGTGCCGGGACTGCCGCGGCGACCTTGCCGCGCGCCTGGGAGGCGTCGGCGAACTGTTCGAGCCGGCCGGCCAGCTCCTCGTCGGGGCCGATCGTGGCCGCCGCCTGGTGGAAGAGCCGGCGGTCGGTCTGGTCGGCCAGGACGGCGGCCAGCGCGCGGTGGCCGGCCAGCCGATGGGTGACCCGGGCCCGGTTGTAGACGGCCGAGCGCATCAGCGGATGGCGGAACTCGGGGCCGTGGGCGGTGATCGTGATCAGGCCGGCGTCGGCCGCCTCCTGGAGTGCGTCGACGGTGACGATCGACCCGGTGACCTGGGCCGCCGCCTCCAGCAACCGGTCCAGAGGAGCGTTCGGCTCGGCCGCCAGCACGAGCAGCAGCGCGCGGCTGGACGGGCTGATCGAGTCGGTGCGGGCGGCGAACGCCGTCTCGAGGCGCTGCGTCAGCGGCAGGTCGTCGGCGCCGGCCGGCGCGTCGAGGGCGGCCTTGGGCAGCTCGATCAGGGCCAGCGGGTTGCCGGCGGCCCGATCGAGGATCCGGGACCGCAGCTGCGACGGCAGGGCGGGCGCGAGGGTGTCGAGCAGCTCGGCCGAGGCGGCGTCGTCGAGCGGGGCCAGGTGCAGCTCGGGGGTGTAGCCGGCGCCGATCCGCCCGCTGCCGTCGGGCCGGCTGGCGCCGAGCACGAGCAGGGCGTGCCCGTGGGCGCGCCGGGCCACGAAGAGCATCGCGTCCCGGGTGGACGGGTCGATCCACTGGATGTCGTCGGCGGCCACCAGCACCGGATGGCGGGTGGCGGCGTCGGCCAGCAGCTCCAGCACGGCCAGCCCGACCCGGTAGACGTCGGGCTCGGTGTCGTCGGCGCCGAACGCGGAGCGCAGCACCGTCCGGTGCGCGGCCGGCAGCCGGTCGATGTCGCGGATCACGGGCTGGAGCAGCATGTTGAGCGCGGCGAACGGGAACCAGCGCTCGGTCTCGACGCCGGCCGTCCGCAGGACGGTGAAGCCCTGCTCGGCGGCCTCGTCGGCCGCGGCCCGCAGCAGGGCCGTCTTGCCGACCCCGGCCGGGCCGTGGATCAGCAGGGCAGTGCCGTTGCCCGCGATGGCGTCGGCGAGCAGTCCCCGGGTGAGGCGCAGCTCGGCCTCTCTCCCGATCATGCTCGTCACGCCGGTATTTTATGCCCGTCCGTAGATCAGCCGGTGAATCGCCTCGGTGAGATCGTCGACGGCTTCGCGCAGCTCGGCGTCGGTGGCGCCGGCGAGCTGCTCGTATCGGGCGTCGCGGATCGCCGAGATCATCTCGGCCAGCCGGTGGGCCGGGATGGTCGTGGTGGCGGTGCCGGAGGCCTGGTCACGGCGGATCTTCTCGGCCGCGCGCTCGTCGTAGCGCCGCCGGACCCGGCCGACGAAGTCGCGCAGCTCCTCCGACGTGGCCATCGCGGTCGCGGCGCAGGAGAGGATGCCGGCGTTGGCCCGCCAGAGTGTGGCCGACGTCTCCAACTGGGTGCGCAGCAGGTCGCGGGCGGGCCCGTCGGCATCGAACCAGACATGCCCGGCGGCCAGGTCCTGCCCCACGTTCGTCATCAGCGCGGTCAGCACGGCCGTCTTGGTCGGGAAGTAGAAGTAGAAGCTCGTCCGGGAGATGCCGGCGCCGCTCGCGAGGTCGTCGATGGTCACCGACTCGTACGGCCGCTCGGAGAACAGGGCCCGCGCGGCCTCGAGGATCGCCGCCTCGCGGAGATCGCCTTTCGACGGGCCGGTCCGGCGGCGCGTTACCTGACTCATATTTCCGATCATTCCCTATGTGATCATCAACGCCGTGCCGACAAAAATCGACACAGTGTCGATAGCATAGTCGAACGTGACCACACCCGAACGCGTTGCCCGCCCGCGGCTGCTCCTGCTCGCCGCCGCGGCCGCCAGCTTCCTGCTGGCGCTGATCCAGTCCATCCCGGTGCCGGTGCTGCCGCAGATCGCCGCGCAGCTCGGCGCGGACGCCACCACGGTCGGGTGGGTGTCCACGGCGACGCTGCTCGCCGCCTCCTCCTTCACCCCGCTGCTGGGCCGGCTCGGGCACGTCCTCGGCGTCAAGCCGGTCTTCGTCGCCACCCTCGCCGTCACCCTGGCCGGCAGCCTCCTCGCGGCCACGGCGCACGACATCACCTGGCTGATCGTGGCCCGGGTCCTGCAGGGCAGCAGCTTCGCCCTGTTCCCGCTCGGCATCAGCCTGCTGCGCCACGAGCTGCCGCCGGCCAAGCTCACCCACAGCATGGCCATCGTCGCCTCCACGCTCGGCGTCGGCGGCGGTGTCGCGCTGGTCGCGGCCGGACTGCTCACCCAGGGCGACGCCGACTACCGCCGGATCTTCTGGCTCACCGTGGTGATGAGCGCCGTCACCCTGGCCCTCGCGCTGACCCTGCCCAAGCGGGCCGGCGCGGGTGGCCGCGTCGACTACCTCGGCGCCGCGGTCCTCTCGGCCGGGCTGGTCAGCCTCCTGCTGCCGATCTCGCAGGGGCACACCTGGGGCTGGGGCTCGGCCCGGGTCATCATCCTGTTCGCGGCGGCCGTGATCATTCTCGTGGGCTTCTACTTCCTGCAACGCCGTACGGCCGCACCGCTCGTCTCGGTCGAGATGCTGCGCCACCGCCCGATCCTGGTGACCAACCTGGCCGCCATGGCGGTCGGCTTCGCGATGTTCGCGCTCCAGCTCGCGACCAGCTACTTCGTGCAGAGCCCGAGCGCGTACACCGGCTTCGGTTTCAGCGCGACCGTCCTCGAGACCAGCGTCATCTATCTGCTGCCGGGCGCGGCGGCCAGCGTCGTGGTCGGCCCGATCGCCGGCATGCTCGTGGGCAAGGTCGGCCCGCGGATCGTGCTGGCCCTGGCCTGCGGCATCGGCGCGGTCGGCCTGACCTCGCTGGCCTTCCTGCACGACAACAAGGTCGAGACCATCGCGGCGTTCGTCGTCGCCAGCTGCGCCATCGCCATGGCCTACGCGTCGATGCCGGCCCTGCTGGTCAGCCACGTGCAGCCGGCCGAGACGGGCATCGCCAACTCGGTGAACAGCATCATGCGCACGGTCGGCGGCACCATCGGCAGCGCCCTGGTCATCACCATCCTGGCCGGGCAGACGAAGACCGTGGGCACGGCCGCCCTGCCGACCGAGAGCGCGTTCCGGATCAGCTACGCGCTGGGCGCCATCGTCTTCCTCATCGGCGGCGCCCTGGTCCTGCTGTTCATCGACCGCTCCTCGCCGGAGCCGCCCGAGGTGTCGGACATCCGCGCGACGGCCGATCTCGAGGCGGCGCGCGCCTAGCCTGGCGGGATGGATCGTCCCGACTGGAAAGGGCCGCTGGGTGTGGCCTTCGACCACGCGACGGCATATCTGGGCGGGCTGCCGGACCGGCCGGTGCGCCCGACGGCCTCGCTGGAGCAGATGCGAGCAGCGCTCGGCGGGCCGTTGCCGGCCGGGTCGCTGCCACCGGAGAAGGTGGTGGCCGACCTGGTCGCGGCGGCCGCGCCGGGCGTGATGGCGTCGTCGAGCGGGCGGTTCTTCGGCTTCGTGATCGGCGGGGCCACGCCGGCCGCGCTGGCGGCGGACTGGCTCACCTCGACGTGGGACCAGAACGCCGGTCTGTACGTGCTGGGGCCGGCCGCGAGCGTGGTCGAGGAGACGGCGGCGGGGTGGCTGGTCGAGCTGTTCGGGCTGCCGTCGCGGGCCTCGGTCGGATACGTCACCGGTGGGCAGATGGCCAACTTCACGGCCCTGGCCATCGCGGTCCGGGAAGTGCTGCGCCGCGAGGGGTGGGACGTCGACGCGGACGGGCTGTGGGGAGCGCCAAGGGTCCGGGTGATTGTGGGGGAGGGGCGGCACGGCACGATCGACCGGGCCCTGAGACACCTCGGCATGGGTACGAACTCTCTGGTCACGGTGGCGATGGACGATCAGGGGCGTCTCGTGCCGTCGTCGCTGGCGCAAGCGCTCAGGTCCGGTGCGGGGCCGGCGATCGTCTGCGCCCAGGCGGGCAACGTGAACACGGGAGCGGTCGACCCGCTGGCCGAGATCGCCGATCTGGTGGGCGACGCGTGGCTGCACGTGGACGGGGCGTTCGGGTTGTGGGCGGCGGCCAGCCCGTCCCTCCGTCCCCTGGTGGCCGGGATCGAACGGGCCGACTCGTGGGCGACCGACGCGCACAAGTGGCTCAACGTGCCGTACGACTCGGGTCTGGTGATCTGTGCCCATCCGGAGGCGCACCGGGCGGCCATGGGAGTGCGGGCCAGCTATCTCCAGCACGCCGCGTCGGGCGAACGTGACGCCCTGGACTACAACCCGGAGCATTCGCGGCGGGCGCGGGGTTTCGCGGTGTACGCGGCGATGCGCCAGCTGGGCCGCGAGGGCATAGCCGCGCTGGTCGACCGCTCGTGTGCGCTGGCCCGGCGCTTCGCCGAGCGGCTGACGGCCGGGGGCGCGCAGGTGTTGAACGAGGTCGTTCTCAACCAGGTTCTGGTACGCCTCGGCGACGATCACACGACCCAGCAGGCTCTGCGCCGCCTCCAGGAGGAGGGCACGGCCTGGATGAGCGGCACGACCTGGAACGGGGCGGCCGCGATCCGCATCTCGGTGTCGAACTGGTCGACCGACGAGGACGACGTGGACCGCACGGTCGAGGCGATGCTCGCGGCGGCCTGAGGCGGTGGCGGGCCCCGGATCGGGGCTCAGAGGCCGGCGTCGTCCAGGGCTTTCGTGGCCAGCTGGCGCCCGAGCACGACCATGTCGCCGGCGCGGTGGAAGTCCATGACGCGGCAGGCGTTGACCGGCACGGCGATGTGCACGTCGGGCGGGAGCCCGGCCATCCGATAGCGCGCGATCATGTCCTGCATGGCGTCGAGCGAGGAGGCCAGCACATCCGCGATGCGCAGCCCGCCCGGCAGCGGCACCGGATGGGCGGCGTGCGCCCCGGAGGGCACCATCCCGCCGCCGCCCGCGCTCGGTCCGCCTGCGTTCGGCCCACCTGCGCTCGATCCGCCCGCGTTCGGTCCGCCTGCGCTGGACCCGCCCTCGCCGGACTGACCCGGGCTCGAGGCGCGCGGGACCTCGGTCAGGGCCAGCGCTTCCGACATTTCCGAAATGTCGCCCAAAGCGGAAGCGGCCAAGGTGTCGCCGGGGCCGGGGCCGGCACTACTGCCGGTGCCGGGAGCGGCGGCGCCGTTGCGGGTGTGGAAGACCTGGCGGAGGCGGTCGCGCCAGTCCTCGTACCAGTGTGGGGCCGCCGCCGCCCGCACCGGGGACGCCGGCTCGCCCTGAGGTCGCGGCGCCTGCAGGGAGACCGCCACGGTCAGGTCGGCCCCGGACGCCGCCGTCGGCTCGATCGGCACCGGGTTGAGCAGGCCGCCGTCGGCGAGCAGGCGGCCGTTGATGACGACCGGGGTGATCAGGCCGGGGATGGCGATCGAGGCCCGGATGGCCGACCGCAGCAGTCCCCGCTGGAACCACACCTCGCGGCGCGCGTTGATGTCGGTCGCCACCGCCGTGTACGGGATCGGCAGCTTCTCGATCTCGGCGTCGCCCAGGAAGTCGTTCAGGTGGTTGATCAGCCGGTCGGCCGCCATCGCGCCCGGCAGCGCCCACTTCGGGTCGATGAGGCGCAGGATGTCCCGCTGCTTGAGCTTGACCGCCCAGTCCGTGAACTCGTTGAGCCGCCCGGCCGCCATCACCCCGCCGACCAGCGCGCCCATCGACGACCCGGCCACCGAGCACACCTCGAAGCCGCGCTCCTCGAGCACCTGCACGACCCCGATGTGCGCGAAGCCCCGGGCCCCTCCGGACCCCAGCGCCAGCGCGACCCGCCGTCCCCCGGACATTCCCCGATGCTAACGGCACCCCTCGGACGCCCGGCCCGACTCCACGAACGTCCCGGCCGTCCCGCCGAGCGCCGATCCACCCGATCGGTGGGCCGCCGAGGGCCGCGCCCCGGGTAGTTTGTGCCTGGTAGGCATGGCCCCGCGGAGAGGGAGACGTGGCAGACCTGGCGCCGGCCGTAAGGCTCTTCGTGCTCGGCCCCCTGCGCGCGACCGTGAACTATGTGCCCATAAATCGGTCATCCGCCGTGGGCGGCCTCACACCACCGCCCGCCGCGGATCTCGGCGGCCCTCGGCCACGGGCCGTGCTCGCGCGGCTCGCGGTGGCCGGCGGCGAGGTCGTGTCGGCCGACCGGCTCGTCGACGACCTGTGGAGCGGCGCCGACGTGCCGGCCCGTGGCCTCGCCACCCTTCAGGTCCACATCTCCCATCTGCGCCGCGCGCTCGAACCCGGCCGCCCCCGCCGTAGCCCCGCTTCGGTCCTGGTCAGTGCCCCTCCCGGATACGCGCTGCGCCTTCCGCCGGAGGCCGTCGACGCCTGGCACTTCACCGCCCTGGTGCGCCGGGCCGCCACGGCCCCGCCGCCCGGACGGCACGCGCTCCTCACCGAGGCGCTGTCCTGTTGGCAGGGCGAGGCGTACGCCGAAGTGGCCCACGAGCCCTGGGCCGCCCCCGAGGCCGCCCGCCTCGCTGAACTGCGCCTGCTGGCCATCGAGTCCCGAGCCGGGGCCGACCTGGACCTGGGCCGCCCGGCGCTGGTGGTGGCCGAGCTGGAACGCCACGTGCGCGACCACCCCGCCCGCGAAGGCGCGGTCTCCTTGCTGGCGCTCGCCCTCTACCGCAGCGGCCGGCAGGGCGACGCCCTGTCCGTCCTGCGCCGCGCCCGGGATCACCTGGCCGGCGAGCTGGGCGTCGACCCGGGCCCGGAGCTACGGGCCTTGGAGTCCGGCATCCTGTCCCACGCCGCCACCCTCGCCGGCCCGGCTCCCCTGATCATCACACCCGCCGCGACGGAGCCCGCGCCCGCGCCGGACACGGCCCGCGCGGCACCATCGGTCGGCGGAGCGCCGGCGGCGACCGGCGTGGCAGTGGGCGGTTCTCCGGCCGCGTGGGGGAGGGAAGCGGAACTCGCGGCGATCGCCCTGGCCGCCGGGGAGGTGACGCGGGGTGGGGCGCGGGTCGTCCTGGTCGGTGGTGACGCCGGGGCGGGGAAGACGACGCTGGCCGAGGCGGCCGTGGCGGGGCTCGTCGAGGCCGGCTGGCAGGGGCGGTCGGGCCGGTGCCCGGAGGTGGACGGGGCGCCTCCGGGATGGGCGTGGTCGGAGGCGCTCGGTGTCGACCTCCTGCACGCGGACGAGCCGCCCAACCCGTTCCGTCTCGGGCGGTGGATCGCGGCGGAGCTGGCCGGGGCGCGGGCCGTGGTGCTCCTCGACGATGTGCACCGGGCCGACGACCTCACCCTTCAACTCGTACGGCAGGTGGTGGCGCAGGGTACGCAGGTCCTCGTGTTACTGACCTACCGCACGGGCGACCTCGGTGACGAGCTGGAGGCGACGATCGGGGCGCTTCTCTCCGTCACGGCGGCCCACCTCACTCTCGGTGGGCTCGACGCGGGCGCGGTGGCCGAGCTCGCGCGGCGCTACGGGCTCGAGGAAGCGGGGCCGGAGCTGTTGGCGCTGGTCGCGGAGCGTACGGAGGGAAACCCGCTCTTCGTTCGTGAGCTCGCGCGGCTGATCGCGTCCGAGGGGGCTCGGGCGGCCGAGACGGCGGTGCCCAAAGGGGTGCGGGAAGTGCTGCGGCGGCGGGTGGCGCGGCTGCCGGACACGGTGACCAGCGCGTTGCGGCAGGCGGCGGTTCTCGGGCGGGAAGCGGACGTGGACGTGCTGGCCGAGGTCGCCGGACGGGAACCGGACGAGCTGTTCGACGCGCTGGAGACGGCGATCCTGGCCGGGCTGCTCGACGAACCCGTGCCGGGGCGCGTGCGGTTCACCCACGCCCTGGTGCGGGACACCCTCTACGAGGACACCCCGCTGCTGCGGCGGGCCCGGCTGCACAGCCGGGCCCTGGAGGTGCTCGACGGGACGGCCGATGCCGCCACCTTGTCACGCCATGCCGGGGCCGCCGCCAATCCGGCTACGGCGGGTGAGGCCGTTCCGTACGCGATCAACGCGGCGACCGGCGCCGAGCGCGCCGGATCGTGGCGGGAGGCGGCTGCGCAGTGGCGTGAGGCGCTCCGGCTGTACGAGCTGGGCGGCACCCGCGCCACCATGGGGAAGCCCGCGCTGGTGGCGAGAGCGGTGACCGCCCACGCCCGCGCCGGCGACATCGTCCGCGCGCGGGCGATCTATCTGGACGGCGGGGACGACCTCGCCACCCTCATCGCGTGGGACGCCCCGCTGATCTGGACCACGCGCGACGGCCGCGAGCCGTCCGCCGCCAAGGTCGCGGCGATCCGGCGCGAGCTGGCCGGCCGGCATCCCGACGCGGTCCGGGTGCGTCTCATGCTCGCGCTCTTCCGGGAGTGGGAGGGCTACGACGACGCGGCCGCGACCGAGGTGAGCGAGGAGGCGCTGGCTCTGGCCCGCCGCGGGGCAAGGCATGCGGCGACGTCGCACGACGCGGTGGAGCGGGCGACGGCGCCGGGCGGCGCTCGGCTTCTGTGCGCGGCGTTGAACGTCCGGGCGTACGCGGCGCTCGGCCCCGATCTGCGCGACGAGCGCCGGGCCGTGGCCGGGGAGTATCTGGCGACGGCGGTCGCGGCCGGGGAGATCGACCACGAGGCGGTGGCGCACTGGCTGCTCTTCCTCGACTCGGCCGCCCGCACCGATCTCGCCGTCGCGCGGGCCGAGATGGGGCTGGCCGTCGCGCGGTCGACGACCGGGCAGCTCAGCGGGCTGCTCGCGGTCGTCGGGATCTTCGAAGCCCTGCTGGAGTTGCTGGCCGGGCGGATCGGCGCCTCGCAGGAGCGCTACGCCGAGGTCAGCCGCCGCCTCGCCGAGCACGGGGCGCTCAACGGGGCCGCCATGGCCACCGTCGGCCGGATCGGCGCCGGCATGGCGCGCGGCGATCTGGCGCCGCTGCGCGACGAGCTGACCGCGATCGAGGCCGTCTATCCGGGCCGGGTCACCGACGCGCTGGTCCTGGCCCTGCTCGACGCCGGTGACGTCGCCGCCGCCCGGCTGGTCTGGCAGGGCCGGCAGCAGATCGACCGGAACTACTACTGGCTCGGCTTCACCACCCTGCGCGGGCTGGCGGCGGCCCGCCTCGGTGACGAGGAGACCGGCCGCCGGATCGCCGCCGATCTGCTGCCGTTCGCGGGCCGCGTCGCCGGCCTCGACTCCGGCACCCTCTACGCCGGGCCGGTCGACGCCGCGCTGCACGCGCTGACCGGTGACCCGGCGTACGCGGTCTCGTCGGAGGCGCTGATCAGGTCCCTGCGGGGCTGAAGACCAGCCGTTCGCGCTTGCGGAACGTCAACGGGAAGACCTTGATCATGACAGCGACCGGCAGGCCGCCGTCCTTCCTCGCCTCGGCCAGCTCGGCCGGCGTGCTGACGGCCAGGATCCGGGGCACCTCGAACGTCATCTTGGCGCCCCGCTTCCGGATCGACGCCTCGACCCGGTTCCACTCGTCGTCCGTGACGTACTGCTTGATCAGTGGCACGATCGTCCGCTCCTCGTCGGCGATGTGCTCGTGCAGGGTGTCGCGGAGGTCCTTCATGTCGGCCGCCAACTCGGCCGGCACGATCCGTACGTCCCGCAACGCCGTCGCGCCGGTGCGAACGCGCGCTAACTTCGGGTCGAGCACCGCGTGGTCGTCGGTGAGCTCGGTGAGGTCCACATGGGCCCCGGCCGAACGTTCCAGGACCGGCCACAGCACGTCGTCCTCGGCGCTGTGATGGTGGTGGATGCTGTCGCAGAAGTCGTTCAGGTAATCGGCGATCGCCGTGGCCCGCTTGCGGTCGAGCCGGGTGCCCGAGGTGGCCAGGGAGGCGGTCAGGCCGGCGAGGCGGTCGAGGTCCTTCAGCATGGCGCGGTGGGCCAGCAGAAGCCCGGTCGGTTCGTTGTTCATGCCGGCACCGTGCCCCCGGCCGCCTTCCGCCGGCCTAACGGCCACTTAAAGAGCCGCCGCGCTGCCGTTGTCAGTCATCCGACTCGCCGGCCTTCGAGCGTTCGAGCGCCAGGTCCAGCGCGAGCACGCTGCCCAGGATCAGGAGCGGATCCACACCCTCGGAGACCTGCACCGCGTACGTGTCGCGGATGGTCAGCCAGCGCTTGGAGACGGCGGCCACCTCGCGGCCGTCCTGCTCGATGACGTACTCGTGGTCGAGCAGGTCGCCCTTCATCTCCAGGTCGTCCGGTCCGGGCACGTCGATGGTGAACTTCTCGCGGAACGGGGTGAACAGCTTCTTCCGGACCTCGGCCGCCTTCTCGCCGCCGATCCGGATCTCGTACGTGGGGCGCAGCGCGACGAGATGGCGATGGACCGACGCGACCTCGTCGCCGTTGGTGTCCTCGATGACGACCCGGTTGCGGACGCTGAGGACCTTGCCGTCGACGTGGTAGACCCGGTTGCCGTTCTCGTCCTCGACGTCGAAGTCGTCGCCGATGGAGAAGAAGCGTTCCTTGATCACATACATGTACCAAGTGTGCGGCGCGGCCCGCCGCGGCGAAAGCGGGCCGCGCCACGACTGTTCTTCTACGGCAGGACCCAGCGCTGGTTCGCGCCGGCGAAGCAGTCCCAGATCTGCAGGCGGGTGCCGTTGGCCGAGCTGTTGTTCGACGCGTCCAGGCACTTGTTGCTGCCGGCGTTGAGCAGCGTGCCGTTGGACTGGGCCGTCCAGCGCTGGGCGCCGGTGCCGTTGCAGTCGTAGATCTGCACCAGCGAGCCGTTCGCCGTGCCGGCGGCGTTCACGTCGAGGCACTTGCCCAGGCCGCGGATGGTGCCGTCGGTGCCGATGGTCCAGTTCTGCGCGGTGGTGCCGTTGCAGTCGTACAGCTGAACCGCTGTGCCGTTGGCGCTGCTGGCCGAGGCGATGTCGACGCACTTGCCGGCGATCCCGGTGATGCGGCCCGTGCGGCCCGACGGCGGCGGGGTGGTCGGGCCACCGCCACCCATGACGGTCTCGTAGATGGCGCTGACCAGCGAGTTCGAACCGGTGGCGTCCTGCGACAGCTCCCAGTTCATGATGCCGCCGGCGTTGGCCAGGGCCCACTGGGTCTTGCGCCGGATCGTGGGCAGGCCGTTGTAGCACTCACCGGAGGCGGTGCAGTCGCGGTTGGCGTTGGCCGGGTCCTGGGCGACCAGTTGGGCGTACGTCAAATAACCCGGCCGGCTGTAGAACGGCACGCCCAGCACGGTCTTGGCCTTCGGCAGGCCCCGGTTCTTCCAGAAGTTGGCGCTCGCGATCGACCAGTCGTAGTTCGCGTGCGGGCTGCCGCCGTCGTACGCCATGATGTTGAGCCAGTCGACGTAGCCGAAGACGGCCGGCTGGACGCCGTTGGCGGTGTTGCCCTCGCTGACGACCGCGGCCGTGAGCAGCTTGCCCTCGTTGTGCAGGGCCGTGCTGAGCTGCTGCATCAGCGCCGTGTAGTTGTTGCCGGAGGTGCCCGGGTCGGGGTACTCCCAGTCGATGTCGACACCGTCCAGGTTGTACTGACGGACGGTGTTCATCACGGTGTTGACGAACGTCGTCCGCGTGCCGGAGTTGGCCGCGAGCGACTCGAACGCCGAGTCGTTGCCGTCGTTCCAGCCGCCGATGGCCAGCGAGATCTTGGTGTTGTTCTGGTGCCCGAGGGTGACCAGCTGCTGGAGCTTCGAGGTGTTCTCGATCGGCTGGAGGGTGCCGTTCGCGTTCGGCAGCGCGAACGAGTAGTTGATGTGGGTGAGCTTCGAGTACTGGATGCTCGTGACGCTGCCGGCCCAGGACGGCATGTAGCCGACGCTCTTGAATCCGTTCGGCAGGACGGCGGCCTCCGAGGTGCCCTGCACGGCGAGCGCGGTGATCGTGCCGACCGCGGCGACGGTGAATGCGGCGGCCGAGGCCGCCCACCTGCTTCTTTTCCTGATGGCCATGGGGATGGCGACCCTTCGTGTCCGGCGCGGGGGATGCGCCGTGGGGATGACTACGGGCGGCCAAATCTTAGGAAGGTTAACTAATGATAGTCAATATAGGACTTCATAAAAGTCTCGTTGGTACGTCTCCGGTCCGTTCCGGGGCGGCGCCGAAGCGGCCGGACGGGATCTACTGGGAGGTGTGAGTGATCTTCGTGAGCTGGTGGTTCGGTGGCAGCGCGGCTGGGGTGTCGCCCGGGGGCTGCCCGAGGCGGCTGATCTGGGAGCGGGGCTGCGGGTGCGGTGCGGGCAGCTCGGGCGCGACGTCGAATACTTCGCCCTCGACGGGGCCGCCTCGGTGGCCGGGCTGGCCGGCCTGGTCAAGCGCGAGGACGAGGTCACCTGGCTGACCGTGCCGACCGTGGAGCCGGAGCGGGCCGCCGCGGCCGTCGAGGCGGCCGGGCTGGTCGTGCTCAAGGCCTCCGAGAAGCTCATGGTGACCGAGTTGAGCGAGCAGCCGCGGGTCCCGGTCCCGGCCGGCTATCGGACCGAGACGACGATCGAGGGCCCGGTGGTACGCGTCGAGCTGCTGGACCGCGAGGGCGAGGTGGGCGCCCGCGGAACGATGGGGATCGCCGGCGCCGACGGCATCGCCGACAAGATCCAGACGATGCCCGGCCATCGGCGCCGAGGGCTGGGCAGCGCCGTGATGAGCGCCCTGGCCGAGGTTGCGCCGGCCAAGCACGGGATCCTGGTGGCCAGCGAGGACGGTCAGGCCCTGTACGCGAAGCTCGGCTGGCGCGCGGTGGCCGGCGTGCTGATCGCGGCGCCTCCCGGCGTCAGGTACCCGGACTGACGCCGTACCGCAGAATGGTCTTGAGCCTCTCCCCGGCCGTGCGGCGCGGGTCGCTCAGATAAATTTCGTGGTGCCGCCCGGTCACCTCACGGCCGTGCTCCGCCGCGAACGCGAGCAACCGGTGGATCGCCTCGGTCTCCTCCTTGTACGGGCCCACGTGCAGCACCTGGACGGACGGCCCCTCCTCGAAGGTCTCCAGCCGCACCCCGGGCGCCTCGATCATGTCGGCCGTGGCCCCGGCCGGCTGGAGCAGGATCATGGTCCACTTCCAGCCGCTCCGGTCGCCGAGGCCGTCGCCGACGCCGGTCCACAGCCCCTCCAGCGGTGGCACCGAGTAGACCTCGCCGCGCGCCTTGAACACGGCCCGGATGCGGTAGGCCGTGCGGTAGAGGCGCTGCACCGCGTCCTCATAGCCGGGGCCGTTGGGATCGCCCGCGCCGTCGACCATCAGATAGGGCAGGGCGGGCACGTCGACGAAGGCCGGCGCGGCCTTCGCGGTGAACAACTCACGGTGGGCTCGCTTCACCGCCTCATCCTCGGCCATCGACCAGGGGGAGAGTCAATGCCGCGATGTTGAGGAGAAGAAACGCGACCGTCACGCGCAGGAACCGGTGCTCGTGGGCGCGCAGATGAAAGCTGATCGCGCCCACGAAGAACAGGACCAGGCCGGTCGCGGCGGCGGCGCCGATCAGCGGCACGCCGGCCAGGCCCAGCAGCAGGCCGAGCACGCCGGCCGCCTTGAGCCCGCCCAGGACCGGCAGCCACGACGCGGGGACGCCGACCCGGGCCGAGTTTCCGGTGGCGAAGCCCGAGCCGGTGAAGTCGGCCACGGCCGCGTAGGCGTTCGCGGCGGCGGCGACCAGGACGACGAGGACGACGATCATCCGGCGACCGCGGCCACCGCGTCGAGGATCGCGCCGGCCACCTCGGCCGGCCGGGAGACGCCGACGGAGTGCGAGGCGCCGGGGACCTCGCGGACGCCCTTGGCGCCGGCGCGGTCGGCCATGAAACGGTGCAGGGCCGGGGGAATCGTGACGTCGGCGTCGCCGAAGACGAACCAGGACGGCAGCGAGCGCCACGCCGGCGTCGGCGACGGCAGGCCCGCGGTCAGGGCCGACCGCGTGATCGGGCGCTGGGTCGCGGCCATCGCGGCGGCCGTCGCCGCGGGCAGGTCGGCGGCGATCCGGTCGTGGAACGCCTCCGGCCGGACGGTGTGCTCGGTGCCGCCGGCGGTCAGCGTGCACGAGGTCAGCGCCGGTTCCAGGGCGCGGCCGGGGAACTTGGCGGTCAGGCCGAGCGCCGACTCGCCCTGGTCCGGGGCGAAGGCCGCGACATAGACGAGCGCGGCCGCGGCGGGCAGCCGGGTGGCGGCCTCGGTGACCACCATGCCGCCGTACGACTGCGCGGCCAGCACCACCGGCGTGCCGAGGGAGGCCACCACGTCGCGGACGTAGGCGGCGTCGCCCGGCAGGCCGCGCAGCGGGTTGGCCACGGCGGCCACCGGCACGTCCCGGGCGGTCAGGAGCTCGACGACGCCGTTCCAGCTCGCCGACTCGGCGAAGGCGCCGTGCACGAGGACGACGGTCGGTGTCATGGTCCGGTCCTTTCCGGATAGGAGGCCCGGCGCAGGACGTCGATCGCCGTTCGCACGGCGGTGTCCGCCGCGGGGCTGGAGCGCAGGGCGTTGAGCATCATGAAATGGGGCGGCGCGTCGTCGAAGGTCACGGTCCGCGTCCGTACGCCCGCGGTCGTCAGCCTCTGCCCGAGGGCCGAGGCTTCGTCGTCGTGGCCGCGAGCCACGATGAACGTGTCCGGCGAGGTGCCCGGAAGGGCAAACTCGGGAAGTCCGCGCGGGTAATAAAGCGACTGGTGGCTGAACCGGAAACGGGTCGCCGACAGCACCGCGGCCAGGGCTCCGCCGGTCTCGTCGCCGGCCACGGCGAGCCGCTTGCCGTCCAGCCCCGAGAAACGGCCCCTCTCCCGGATCCATTGCGCCACCGCGTACGTCTGCTCCAGCGCCGCCCAGCACGAGCCGTCGAACTCGGCGAACGCCACCGCGACCGACGCGCCCACCGCGATCTCCCGCACGAGCCGGTCGTGCGTGCCCGAGTTGCCCACCGTGAATCCGCCGCCGTGCAGGTACAGCACGGCCGGCAGCACCCGGACGGCGCCGGGCGGCCGCACCAGGCGTACGGCGACGTCGCCCACCGTCACCCACGACTCGTCGACGTCGGGCCTGGGCACCGGCGCGGCCTGCGACTCCTCTAGCTTCCTGCGGTCCGGATCGAGGGGGACAAGCATCATGCCAGCACAGACAGGGCAGCCGTGGTTCTTGTGACAGAAACTTGGTGATTGCTCCGGCACGGATGACGATGAGCAGGTGACGACGGATCTCGACGATGCCACGGCGGTCTTCCTCGGCGTGCGCCCGCGCCTGTTCGGCATCGCCTATCGCATGCTGGGCAGCGCGAGCGAGGCCGAGGACCTGCTCCAGGAGGTATGGCTGCGCTGGCAGGCCTACGACCGCGACAAGGTCGCCAATCCGGGCGCCTTCCTGGCCACTACCACGACCCGGCTGGCCATCAACGAGCTCCAGTCGGCGCGGGCGCGCCGCGAGACGTACATCGGGCCCTGGTTGCCCGAGCCGGTCGACACGAGCGCCGACCCCTATCTGGGCGCCGAGCGCGGCGAGGCCCTCGAATACGCGACGCTGCTGCTGATGGAGAAGCTCAAACCGAACGAGCGGGCGGCGTACGTGCTCCGGGAGGCCTTCGACTATCCGTACGGCCAGATCGCCGACATCCTCGACACCACCGAGCCCGCCGTGCGCCAGCTGGTCAGCCGCGCCCGCAAGCACCTGGCCGACGAGCGGCGGGCGCCGGTGGCCGCCGCCGAACAGAAGAAGCTGCTGGCCACCTTCCTCGCCGCGTCGCGTTCCGGTGACATGACGGCGCTGGAGAAGCTTCTCGCGCCGGGCGTGCTCAGCCTCTCCGACGGCAACGGCGCCCCCAAGGTCGCCCGCCGGGTGGTCGAGGGCCCGCTGCCGGTGGCCAAGTTCTTCATGGCGCTCTCGGCCTGGATGTGGGAGGGCGCGCGCCTGGAGTGGCTGGAGATGAACGGCCAGACGGCCGTGCTGCTGTGGCTGGCCGACGGCACACCGGCCTATCTGACCGTCAGCGTCACGCCGGAGGGCATCGACGGGGTGTTCTGGCAAATGGTTCCGCAAAAGTTGTCACAAGTGCCGGGCCTGTCCGGTCTTAGGGGGTGACTGCGAGAGAAACAGAGGACCCCATGCGGACGATCCTGGTGGTGGGCGGCGGCTATGCCGGCTTCTACACGGCCTGGAAGCTGGAGAAGAAGCTCCGGCGCGGCGAGGCGAAGGTCGTCGTGGTCGACCCGCGCCCGTACATGACGTACCAGCCCTTCCTCCCGGAGGTCGTGGCCGGCTCCGTCGAGGCCCGGCACGCCGCCGTCTCGATCCGCCGTCACCTCAAGAAGACCAAGATCATTTCGGGTACGGTGGTGAAGGTCGACCACGAGCACAAGACCGCCACGATCCGGCCGGCCGAGGGGCCGGAATTCGCTTTCCCGTACGACATCATCGCCGTGACCGCCGGCGCCGTGACGCGCAAGCTCGACATCGCGGGCGTGGCCGAGCAGGCGATCGGCATGAAGCACGTCGAAGAGGCCGTGGCGATCCGCGACCGGATGCTGACCAACTTCGACCGCGCGTCGACGCTCGAGCCGGGCCCGGAGCGCCGCCGGCTGCTGACCGTCACGTTCGTCGGCGGCGGATTCTCCGGTGTCGAGGGCTTCGGCGAGCTGCTGTCGCTGGCCACCGCGCTGGCCCGGAAGTATCCGGAGCTCGACCCGGCCGAGATCTCGTTCCACCTGGTCGAGGCCCGCGACCGGATCCTGCCCGAGGTGACCGACAAGCCCGGCGAGTGGGTGGTGCGCTCGCTGGAGAAGCGGGGCGCCCACATCCACCTCAACTCGGTGCTCCAGTCGGCCGACGGCGGCCACGTGGTCCTGTCGACGGGCGAGGAGTTCGACTCCGACCTGATCGTGTGGACCGTCGGGAACGCGGTGAGCCCGCTCGTGCGCAACCACACCGACCTGCCGGTCGACGGGCGCGGCATGCTCATGGTCCGGCCCGATCTGCGCGTCGGCACCGATGAGGCGTTCGTGCCGGACGCGTGGGGCGCGGGTGACGACGCCGCCATTCCCGACCTGGCCCTGCCCGGCTCGGCCACCGTGCCGAATGCTCAGCACGCCGTGCGCCAGGGCAAGCTGCTGGCCAGGAACCTGGTGGCCTCGCTGCGCGGGCGGGCGCCGAAGGAGTACCTGCACCACAGCCTCGGTGTCGTGGCCACCCTGGGCCTGGGGCGGGGCATCTTCCAGTGGCGGGGCATCGTCATCAAGGGCTTCCCGGCCTGGGTGATGCACCGCGGCTACCACGTGCTGGCCGTGCCCAGCTGGGAGCGCAAGGTGCGGGTCCTGTTCGTCTGGATCACCGCCGCGCTGTTCGGCCGCGACATCGTCTCGCTGGCCTCGGTGCAGCATCCGCGGCAGGCCTTCGTCACCGGCGGCGAGGTGCCCGCCCTGGCGTCCCCCGAGGCGCCGGCGGCGCTCGAACATGCGCCCTCCGCATGACGACGTCGTGCGCGGGTTTCTAGCCGCCTGCCGGACGGGGGAGATCGCGGCGCTGCGAGCCGCCCTGCACGACGACGCCGTCGCGATGTGCGACGGCGGCGGGGCGGTCCTCGCGGCGCTCAACCCTGTCCGGGGCTCGGAGAACGTGGCGGGGCTCGTCTCCGTGCTCCTGTGCCGCCCCGGCGGCGTCCTGACCGTCGAGTCCGTGAACGGCCGGTCCGGCCTGGCCCTGCGCCGGGCCGGCCGGGCCGAGGCGGTGGTCGCGGCCGAATCCGACGGCGGTCTCGTGTCGGCCCTGTGGATCGTGCTCAACCCGGCGAAGCTGGCCCGGTGGCATGTCACCACAGAACATGGTTGACGATCGGTCGCCGCGTGAGCCTTGTCGTCATGAAGAAAGTTAGTCTGCGTTCGCAGGATCTCACCGGCCAGCGGGCCGTCGTCACCGGCGCCAACAGCGGCGTGGGCCTGGCCCTGGCCACCCGGCTGGCATCGAGCGGGGCCGAGGTCCTGCTCGCCGTCCGCGACACCAAGAAGGGCGCCGCCGCCCTCAGCACCATCCGCGACGAGGTGCCCGGGGCGGACGTCTCGCTGCGCACGCTCGACCTGGCCTCGCTGAAGTCGGTCGGCACCCTCGCCGGCGACCTGCTCGACGAGGGACGGCCGATCGACATCCTGGTCAACAACGCCGGTGTGATGGCCCCGGCCACCCGGCACACCACCGCCGACGGCCTCGAACTCCAGTTCGGCACCAACTTCGCCGGCCACGCCGTCCTCACTCACCGCCTGCTGCCGCTGCTGCGGGCCGGCGAGGCCCGGGTGACCACGGTGACCAGCAGCGCCGCCCGGCAGGGCCGCCTCGACTTCGACGACCTCCAGGCCTCGCGGTCGTACTCCGCCGTCAAGGCGTACAACAACTCCAAGCTGGCGGATCTGATGTTCGCCCTCGAACTCGACCGCCGCAGCACGGCCGAGGGGTGGGGCATCGTCAGCAACGCCGCCCATCCGGGCACCACACTGACGGGTCTCTACGCGGCCGGGCCCAACCTGGGCCGTGCCAAGCCGGCGCCGCACGAGGCCATCATGGCCCGCCTGGCCCGCTGGGGAATCCTGGTCCAGGACGTCGCCCACGGGGTCCTTCCGATCCAGTACGCCGCCACGAGCCCCGAGGCGAAGGGCGGCCGGCTCTACGGCCCGGACGGTTTCGGGCAGTTCAAAGGCGGGCCGGCCGAGCTCGACATCTACAAGTCCGCGCGCGACGAGGGCGCGGCAGCCCGTCTGTGGGACTACGCCCTCGGTGTGAGCGTCTGAAAGGCAGTGACATGGACCGCGCCCGACTCGCCGAATATCTGCGCACCCGCCGGGAGGCCCTGCAACCCGAGGACGTGGGGCTGCCCCGCGGTCAGCGGCGGCGCACCCGCGGCCTGCGCCGCGAGGAGGTCGCGGTGCTCAGCGACATGTCGATCGACTACTACAGCCGGTTGGAGCAGCCGCGTGGCCCGCACCCGTCCGAGCAGATGCTGGCCGCGATCGCCCGCGGCCTGCGCCTCTCGCTGGAGGAGCGCGACCATCTCTTCGAGCTGGCCGGTTACGCGACGCCGCGCCGCGCGGTCGACAGTGAGCACGTCAACCCGGGCATGATGCGCGTCTTCGACGGCCTTCAGGACTCGGCCGCGATGGTGGTCTCCCATCTGGGGGAGACGCTGCTGCAGACACGCCTGGCGGTGGCCCTGGTCGGCGACGAGAGCATCTACACCGGACTCGAGCGCAGCAAGCACTACCGGTGGTTCACCGATGCGGCCACCCGCTCGCTCCACCCCCGCGACGAGTGGGACGAGCAGAGCCGCCTCATCGTCGCCGACCTGCACGCCTCGTACACCCGCGACGGCCGTGACTCCCGGGCCGGAGCGATCGTCGACGCCCTCCTGGCCGCCAGCCCGTCGTTCGCCGGGCTGTGGCGGGGACACCCGGTGGCCGGCCCGTACTGCGGGCCGGTGCGGCTGCTGCACCCGGAGGTCGGGCCGCTGGAGCTGGACTGCCAGCGGCTCGTCGACCCGGACCGGTCGCAGCAGCTCGTCGTCTACACCGCGAACCCCGGTTCACTTTCGCAGGAACGGCTCCGGCTGCTGTCGGTCATCGGGACAGCAGCCAGTCCTGGTAGCGCGTCGTGGTGATGACGGCGTCGTCCTTGGCGATGATGGCGTCGCCGGACACCGCCGCGAACAGGCCGGCGCTCTCGTCGACGACGACGGGGCGCCGGTCGCCCTGGAAGGCCAGGGTGACGCGGCCCAGCTCGTCGAGCGAGAAGACCTCCGGACCGGCGAAGTTCCGTACCCCCATGAGGGGATCGCCCACCGCGACGCCGGCCACCGCCTTGGCCACCTCGGCCGAGGCCATCGGCTGCACGAGCGTCGAGGGCAGGCGCACCGCGTTCTCGTCCGAGGTCCACGCCATGGCCGCGCTGACGAACTCGAAGAACTGGGTCGCCCGCACGACCGAGTACGGGATCTTCTCCTGCTGCCCGAGGAGGTTCTCCTGCAACACCTTCGCCTGGTAGTAGGCGAGGTCCGGCACCTGGTCGACGCCGACGATCGACAGGATGACGATGTGCTGGGTGCCGGCGTCCTCGGCCTCGTCGAGCAGGTTCTCCATGGTCTCGCGGAAGAAGACCGCGGAGGCCTCGTCGAAGGTCGGCGAGTTCGTCAGGTTGACGACGACCTCGGCGCCCTTGATGGCCTCCGCGACCCCCTTGTTCCCGGCCAGGTCGACCCCGTTCGACAGCGAGTACGGCGCGGCCTCGTGGCCCTCGGCGTTGAGGCGCTTGACGACCTGCGAGCCGATGAGCCCGGTGCCGCCGATGACAGCGATCTTCATAGTTCGGTCCTCCGTGGTCCTGGCGACTGCGTTCGCCCCTAGGACCACGGGGGTCCCGCCTTACGTGACAGGCGCCGACAGGACGAAGTCGGCGACCGCGCCGTGCAGGAACGGGTGTTTCGGGTTCTGCGAGCGCCCCAGATAGTTGAACTGCGTCGCTCCGAGCAGCAGCGCGCCCATCCGCGGGTTCGGGTTGACGCCGCTGACCTCCCCGTCGATGAGGAAGGTGAGCGTGTCGGCGACCCGGACCTCGACATGGGTCCAGACGCCGATCGGCAGCGCCACCGCGGCGTCGACGAAGTCCTCGCCGTCCATGCCGCCCAGCTTCATGGCGAAGCGGGCCGTCCCGTTGCCGGTCCGCGGCGTCAGGAACATGTAGCTCTGGGTGTTGAAGCCGAGGTCGAACACGCGGGCCGAGTTGGTGATGCTGTCCAGCCGCACCCAGGCCGAGACACTGAGTTCGGCGAGATTCGCGGGCAGTCCGGCCGGGAGGACCACGTGGGCGCCGGTCCCGTTGAGCTCGATGCCGCGTTCGCCGGGCGTTGCCCCACCGGCCAGCACGGCGTCCGGCCACTTGCGGGTGCGTTCCTTCAAACCCTTCAGGGGGTACGCCGCCACGACTCCCGTGCGCGGGCGCGTGGGTGGCAGCGCGAAATACACGTTGTAGTGCTCGTGGTGGACGTCGAGGAACGGGCTCAGCCGCACCCTGGCGCCGCCGGCCACGACGCTGAACTCGGCCGCGCCGGCCTCCTTTCTCAGGGTGCGCGGGTCGGCGGTGGGCAGGGCCGCGGGCGGGGTGTCGCCGTAGCGGCCGGCCAGCACCAGGGGGCCGTAGGCGAGGGCGTGCACGGCCGGGTTGTCCGGCGCGGCCAGCCAGCGGGTCCGCAGCGGCAGGGTCAGCTCGACCACGTCGCCGCGCCGCCAGGCGCGCCGGATCTCGGCGAACGACCCGGGTCGCGCGTGTTGTGAAGATCCATTGACTCGGATCTCCGCGTCGCGGGCCCAGCCGGGGATGCGGACCCGCAGAGTGAACGCCTTACCGGTGCCCGTCACCGCGATACGCACCTTGCCGGCGTACGGGAAAGAGGTCGTCAGCCGGACCGACGCCCCGCGGAAGGTGACCTCGGAGGGGATGAACAGGTTGACCGAGAGCTCGTCGCCGGCGGTGTCGTAAATGGGCTCGGCGAACTTGGTGTGGGTTTCCAGGCCGGTGCCGTGGTCGCAGCTGAAGTTGCCGTAGTCGCTGCTGTACGAGCCCGGATCGGAGACGAGGCCCTCCTTTCCCTTGCGGGAGGCCGTGTTGGAGAGCCCGGTGTAGTAGGTGACGTTGCCATGGGCCGAGTCCGGGTCCTGCTCGCCGAGCATCTGGTTGAGCAGCGCCCACTCGTAGTAGTCGAGGTAGTCGGTGCGCTTCGGGTTCAGCTCGTACAGTCGCCGGGTCAGCTTGAGCATGTTGTAGGTGTTGCAGTTCTCGCACGTGTTCTCGCCGAGCTGGCTGACCACCTGGCCGGGCGGCCCGAAGAACTCGGCGTTGGAGTTGCCGCCGATGACGTAGCTGTGGTGCCGTACCACCTGGTCCCAGAAGTACGTGGCGATGGTGCGGTACTTCTCCTCCCGGGTCGCCTTGTAGGAGGCGGCCGCGCCGACGATTTTGGCGATGTCGGTGTTGGCGTGCCGGCCGGCGAGGGTGTCGCGCTTCTCGGCGAGGGGCACGTAGATCTCGTCGTGGTCGAAGGCGCGGGCCAGGTCGAGGTGCGCCGGGTCGCGGGTCACCTCGTACAGGTTGACGAAGGACTCGTTCATGCCGCCGAACTCGACGTGCAGAGCCTTTTGCATCTGCTCGCGGGTCAGCTCGGCCACCCGGGAGGCGGCCCAGCCGGCGATGTTGACCGCCGTTCGCAGTGCGGTGGCGTTGCCCAGCAGCCGGTGCTGGTCGAGCAGGCCGGCCAGGATCTTGTGGATGGTGTAGTACGGCGCCCACGGGTTCCGGCCGGCCTCGAGATCGTCGAAGACGGTCTCCGGGAACGCCGACAGATAGCCGTTCGGGGCCTGGCACGCGGCGAGCGCGTCGACAAGTGAGGCGCTCTTCGCGGCCAGTTCGGGGTCGTCGAGGTGATAGGCGGCCTGGGCCAGGCCGGAGAGCAGGTGGCCGGTGGTGTGCCCGCGCAGCTGGACGTTCGGGGCCTCCCAGCCGCCGAGGGGCTCGGCCGAGCTGGGAAGCCCGGCGGTGACCCGGAACATGTGCAGCAGCCGGTCGAGGTCCACGAACCGCAGGTAGGCCACCGTGCGGTTCATGTTGTCGAGATAGCGGCCCGGGAGCAGCCGCGGTTTGGCGTCTTTCCTAGGCGCGTCTTTCTCGAGCGCGTCTTTCTCAGGCGCGGCGAATGCCGGCCGGGGAGCGGCGGCGATGGCCACACCGGCCGCGATGACTGTGCGCCGTTTCATCGGTACCACCTCAGGGAGACCGGGCCGAGCAGGCCGTATGCCTGCCGGGCGGCGATGCCGAAAACGGCCGGGCTGGTCGTGCGCAGGCGGTTGAGCAGGGTCGTGGCCACCTCGACCTCGATGGTGTTGGCGCCCTTGCGCAGTGGCAGGTCAGCGACCGGTTCCAGGACGTCGATCGGGGGCAGCAGGCGGCCGTTGACGCGCACCCGGCATGTGTCGACCACCTTGCCCAGCGACAGCAGAGCCCGGCCGGCCCGCTCGGCGGTGATGGTCGTGCGGTAGGTGCCGATGCCGGAGACGTCGGCCAGCTCCGGGATCGACGACCACGGCAGGAGATCGGTGAGCGTGACCTGATGCCGGGTGACGCCGCTCGGCTGCCAGTCCTCGACCGACAGCTCCCACCCGGTGAGGGCGACCGCGGGCTCGACGAAGGTGCGGGCCGGAATGTCGACGCGGGTTCGCTCGAAGACGAGCAACATCGACTGGCCCGGCTGCAAGCCGGCCCGCACCCGGACCCGGTTGCCTTCGCGCGTGTGGGCGACGCCGCGCTTCTCGCCGGTCCACGCGTCGATCTCGACCGGAACGGACGAGCGGGACGTCGTGGTGAGCCACACGTCCTGGTCGATCGCCGTGATGGCCCGGTTCTCGGCGTGCCGGGCGTTGGCCAGGTAGTAGAAGTCCTTGTCGCCGTCGACCCGGTGCACGGTCATCAGCGACGACCGCTCGTACTCCACGTCCCGCTTCACCCCGGCCGCCTCCAGCGCGGCCGGCACGCCGGTCTGGTCGGCGACCACGTGCACGCCCGGCCGGGCCAGCAGTTCGGCGAAGATCGGCTGGAGCGGGGCCGGGTGCACGTCGGCCCAGTTGCCGATCACGATGATCGGCAACCCGTCCTTCGCGAGTGCCAGCAGCTGGCGCGCCGCCCGTACGGAAAGGGTGTGGTCCTTGCCCCGGAAGGCGTCGCCGTCCAGGATCAGAGCCTTGTAGCGGGGCGGCCCGAGCCGTCCGTTGCGCACCTTCGCCGCCGGCAGGGCCAGCGACGCCTCGTCGGCGAAGCCGTGCGTCCAGCCGATCGGGATGCCGTCGTTGGTGGCCCAGGGCGCGCCGATCCCGGTCGCCGTCCACCCCTTCTGCCGGAAGAAGACGAGGTCGGCCCGGGCGGTTCCGCTCTGCAGGAGCTCCTGGGTGCGGGCGAACCAGCCGGCCACGTCGCGCGCGTGCCGCCACGTCGGCTGGCGTGGTCCCCACGCCTCGGCATAGCCGATCCCGTTGCCGTTGTAGGGCGAGAACGCCGCGAAACCGGGCCAGGCCGCGCCCGGCGCGTCCTTGTAGGCGAAGCCGTGCAGCACCGCCTGGTTCACGCCGCCGGCGAAGACGCTGCCCATCGTCTGCAGCACCTTGTTCCACGTCGTGCTGTAGGCCCCGTTGGCGTACGCGGCCGACTCGCACGAGAGGATCCGTTTGCCGGCCATGTCGCGGGCCGAGGCGAGCACCCGGTAGTCGTCCAGGTTCTTGAAGCCGAGCGACTCGCTCTCGGCCACGTCGAGCAGGGTGGCGCTGCGGATGGCGTCGGTCGACAGGCCGTACGGCTGGGCCCGCAGTTGAAGGCCGAGCTTGTGAGCGAAGTCGCGGAGCGGGATCAGGTGATGTTCGTGGTAGAGGTCGGACAGCACCTGGTTGAACGCGTCCCGCACGTGGTTGGAGGTGTCGGAGTCGAACGCGTAGAGATATTTCCCCTTCGGGTTCAACAGAATCGGCAGGTAGGGGAGCAGCTCGGTGCCGGTGCGCCGGGCGAATTCGGCCGGCATCGCGGGCGTCCAGAGCGTCCAGTCGGTCTCCAGTTCGAGGGAGTCCTCGAAGAGGTCGCCGCCGGCCTGGCGCAGGAGCTGCCGGATCGGCTTGGTCAGCACGAGCTCGTTCCAGGTGTCGATGACGGCCCGGGTGCCGGCCGCGCTGAAATGGTCGACCACATAGGACGGCGGAACGGTGTGCGGCCCGCCCTCGGGTTGCTGCCCGGAGCCGCGCACCTTGTAGGTGAACAGCAGCCACGATCCGTCGGGCACGGTCACCTCGACCTGCCCGCCGGCGGGAGTCAGCGTCCGGACCGACGCCGGGTCGAGCACGCCGGCCGAGACCAGCCGGGCGATCTGCACGGCGAAGACGTCCGCCTCGACCGGCGCCGTGATGCCGCCGGTGAACGCGGTGACGGTGTGCACGAGTTCCTTGGCCGCGGCCGGGTCGTCCGGCGTGATGCCGGGCACGGCGGCCGGCCAGCTCGGGCCGACGGCCAGGTCGATGGTCAGGCCGCGCCGCTTGGCCTGGCGCAGCGCCGACTCGACGGCGTCGCGCCACGGCCGGGTGCCCCAGCCGTGGCCGGCCGCGTCGAGGTCCACGCGGACGCTGTGGTGCACGTCCTGGATCTCGGCGCCGGCGAAACCGGCGTCGGCCATCTGGTCGATCTCACGGGCGATCTCGGCCGGGTCGACCAGGCCGTGCGGCCACCACCAGCGGAACTTGGCGCCGGTGGCGGGAACCTTGGCCGGGGTGGCCTCGGCGGCGGCCGCGGGCCAGGGGAGCGCGGCGGCCGCGCCCAGGGCGATAACGGTACGGCGTTTCATCGGGTGGGCTCCAGCTTCGCGGTGACGACGGCGCTCGGCCGCAGGGTGACGGGACCGGCCAGGCCGGACGGCAGGATCTTGTTGCGGGAGTTGGCGAGCGTGTTGGTCACCCGCACGCTCACGGTGTTGGCGCCGGGCTTCAACGCCTTCGTGACATCGACCGTGTACGGGTGCCACAGCGCCGACGGCAGCGTGACGCCGTTGACGGTGACCGTCGCCAGGTCGTGCACCTCGCCGAGGTCCAAGGCCAGACTGCGGCCCTTCAGGTCGGCCGCGGTGAGGTCGAGCCTCGTGGCGTAGGTGGCGCTGCCGGAGAACGTCGGGTCGAACGCCGTCCACGAGCCCAGCGGCCGCTCCTGTGGCGCCGAGCCGTCCTTCTCCAGCTGAACGGTCCACGGCTTGTCGAGCGCGATCGGCGCGAGCGGGTCGGTGACGACCGCCGTGCCCTTGTAGGTGCGGCCGTTGGCCGTACCCGTCAGGTTGTAGGTCCCCGGCGCGGCCGCCGTGACCGTGGCGGCCCGCGTGCTCACCTTCGACGCCGGCAGCGGGCTGTCGGTCAGGTGCGGCTGTTCCTTCCCCTTCTTGAAGATGACGCCGACCGTCTCGTACGGCTTGAGGGTCAGCGGCACGGCGGAGCCGCGGTGAACCGTTGCCGGGGCGGTGATTCCGGTGCGTGGGTCGCTGATCCACGGGATGCCGGCCGCCGGGAACGTCGCGGTCGTGGTGACGGTCGCGTCGCTCTCGTTGTTGAGGACGAAGACAGTGTCCTGGCCGCGCTGCACCCGGATCACGCGGACAGCCGGGGCCTTCGGCGACAACCGCGCCGCCCGCAGCTCCACGGTTCTGGTGAACCTCATCCCGGCGAACACCTTCGCCAGTTCGGCATCGCGCCCGAAGGCTTCCTTGGTGGGCAGCGCGCCGACCACGACGAGTTTGCCGCCCGCCGCGTTGAATTCCCCGAGGCGCTTGGCGGCGGCCAGATCGAGGATCGGCGTCGGCGGGAGCACGAGCTGGTCGTACGACGCCTTGCCGACCTGGAGTCGCTGGCCTCGTACCACGCCCTGGAAGCGGGCCACCGGGTCGCCGCTCAACGACGAGTCGCTCAGCAGGTCGAAGTCGACCTGATCGCGTTCGAGGGCGTACGACGCCTCGGTGAAGGCCTCGTCGAGCGTGTGCTCGGTGTCGGTGGAACGGGTCATCTCGGCCGCCCGCTGGGGCTGGATGAGGGCGGTGCGGGCCAGGCTCGTGCCCCGGCCCAGGTCCATCACCCGGCCGATCCAGGTGTCGACCTCCGGCATGTCCTCCCAGAACGTGCTGCGCGGCCCGAACGGCGGCGGGAAGTTGACGGAAGTCTCGTCGGTCCACATCGCGTGCAGGAACGTGAGGTTGACGCCGCGGGTGGCGAGCGCGCCCACGGTGGCGCGCATGTAGTCCGGCGCGATCTGCCAGCCGCCGTTGCCGAAGGTCTCCATCACCACGCGCGGCGCGCCGCTCTGATGCGCGACCGAGGCGGCGTTGCGGCCGAGCATGGTCTGCTGGCCGGCCACGTAGTCGGTGGTGATCTCGTCGCTGCCCGGCACCTGCGCCCACTGGTTCACCTTGGTCAGGTCGCCGGTGCTGTGCATCCGGTCCTGCGGGCTCTCCTCGTCGAGCAGCGGGTTGGTGATGAGCTTCAGCCCGTGCCGGCCCATCCAGTCGGCCTGGCGCTTGTAATAGTTCGTGGCGAAGAGGTTGTTCACCGCGCGCCAGTAGAGGCCGGCCGCCGGGTCGAGCAGGTCGGACGCCGCCGTGTAGGCCACGCCGGGACTGCCGCCGGCCTCGGTGACCGCCCTGGCCAGTCCGGGCGACCAGGGGAGCTGCTTGAACGGGTGCGGCTGGGCCGAGGCGATGAACGGCTCGTCGTCCCAGAAACCCAGCACCGTCGAGCCCATCGCCCAGCGGAAGCGGCGCACGTACTCGCCCGGGACCCGCTCCAGGAACGCGTCGGTCGCGGCCGGGTCGAGCAGGTCGAGATAGTCGCGCACGTAGCCGCTGGAGTCGTCGATCAGCGTCTTGCCCGCGTAGACGTCCAGTTGCCACTGACCGGCCGGGACCTTCCAGGTCGTGCCGGTGAGCTCGATCGGCTTGTCCGTCCCGGCCGGCCTCGCGGCGGCCGCGGTCCGGCCGGTCAGGGTGACCCGGTCAGCCGGGAAGTTGACCAACCCTCGCGCGTCGGCGAAGTCATCGTTGAAGAGCGCGTTCCCGCCGGGCCCGGCGACAGTCAGGTTGTCCCATTGCGTGCGCTGGGTGCCCTCCGCGGCCACGGCGACCGAGCCTTGGCCGTACGAGCTGTCGGTCGCGGCCGGCTGCACGGTGCTGTTGATCTTCGGCGTGATCGTGCCGCCGGCAACGGTGACGTTGATGGTCTGCGCCCGGCTCGCCGAGAAGCCCGGCGTGGGAACGCCGGTGGTGAGCCGGGTCCGGACGCCGTCGTCGACCCGGTAGACGCTGGCGACGCCCTTGACATCGACGTCGACCAGATAGCCGTTCTGTTTCACCTGATCGGCCCGCACCCACAGCTGCACACCGCCTGTGGTCAGCGTGGCCTTGCCGCTGACGGTGTAGTCCGTCCAGTCTTCGCCGGGCGCGAGCGGGGCCGGCCCGGTGCTCAGGGCCGGGTCGACGACGAGCTTGCCGGCGCTGACCGACAGGCCCGAGGTGCTGTCCAGCTTCACCGTGGCCGGTCCGGTGACGACCCGGCTCGAACGCAGCACGGCCTTGAGCCGAAGGTCCGGCCGGGCCGGCCAGGTGCGGTCGCCGACCGTGCCGCCGTCGGCGACCAGGCCGCCGGCCCGGCCGCTCGGGAAGTTGTTGTCGTTGAAGAGCCAGACCTTCATATCGGTCCGTCTGGCCTCGCGCAGGACGTGCTCGACCAGGTCGAACCAGGCCTCGGTGAAGAACGCGGGCTGCTGGCTCGCGCCGCCGTACGGGAAAAGGACGAACGAGTGGACGCCCTTGGCCCGCATCTCGGCCATCTGCCGGTCGGTGATCTCCGGGGTGATGGTGTTGTTCCAGTACCAGTAGATGCTCGGCAGGCTGTCGTCCGGCGGGGTGCTCTCCCTTGCCGCCGCGGCCGGGTTCTGCAGGCCGGTGACGACCAGCGTGGCGGCGAGCAGGGCGGTCAGTGCTCTACGCATCGGCGCTCCTCGAAGTGAACGTCCATTCGCCGGTTCCGACGGTGCGGGTCAGGCCGGGCAAGCGGATCTGGGCGGTCGCGCCGGGCGGCACGGTCACCCGCAGGCGTACGGTCTCGGCGGTCCGGGTCCAGGCGGTGGCGACCTTGCCGTACGGCGTCAGATAGCTCCCCGACGCCGAGGCCGGGCCGCCGCTGACGGCCGGGGCGATGACCAGCTCGCGAAACCCGGCCGAGCCGGGCTCCTGGTCGATGCCGGTGACCCGGCGCAGCATCCAGGCGTCGAGCGCGCCCAGCATGAAGTGGTCCTGCGACTGGCCGCTGCCGCCGTCCCACGTCTCGCCGAGCGCGGTCAGGCCCGCCTGGACCTGATAGCCGAGGCTCGGGCTGGTGGTCCGGGTGGCGATCCGGTAGACGACGTCGTCGCGCCCGGCGTCGGTGAGCACCCGCAGCACCGACGGGAACGAGATCTCGCCCATGACGAGGTGGTCGCCCTTGGCCGCGATGGCGTCGATCAGATGCTGCAGCTGGCCCGCCTTCAGCTCGGCCGGCACGGCGCCGACGTCGAGCGCGAGGGCGGTCGCGCCCTGACCGCCGCCGCCGAAGAGGCCGGTGGCAGGGTCGTAGTACTTGGCCCACAACGCCTTCGCGAGGTTGTCGGCGGTGGCCCGATAGGCGGCCGCGTCGGCGTCGTGGCCGAGCACCGTGGCGATCTGGGCCAGACCGGCGGCGATCTTCCAGACGCCGGTGCTGCCGGGGATCGCCTTCGGCATCGCGGGTTTCTCGGTGGTGATCCAGTCGCCCAGGCTGTAGTCGTAGACGCCGTCGACCCAGCGTGTGGTCTGGCCCTGCAGATAAGCGAGGTACCGCCGCATCGCCGGGTAGTTGCGCTCGAGGATCTCCCGGTCCCCGTACGTCCGGTAGGTCTGCCAGGGCACGAGAACGAGCGCGCCGCCCCAGTTCGGGTCGTCGCGATAGGCGCCGGCGAGCGAGGTGTGGTCGGGCACGGTGCTCGGCACCAGCCCCGAGACCTCCTGCCCGTCCACCATGTCCTGCACGATCTTGTCCATCAGCGGGCGGACGTCGTAGCTGCGGGCGATCGCGTCGTACGCCAGATGGTCCTGCTCCAGCCAGCCCAGCTTCTCGCGGCTCGGGCAGTCGGTGAGGATGCTCTGCATGTTGTTCTCGACGGCGCGCCGGGTCAGCCGGTGGATGCCGTCGAGCACGTCGTCCGAGGTGTCGAAGCTGCCGGCCGGGTCGTAGTCGCCCATCGTGCGCAGCCCGGCGACGCTGATGCGCGCTCCCTCGGGCAGGCCGGCGACTTCGAGGTAGCGGAAGCCGTGGTAGTTGAACCGCGGGTGCCAGGTCTGGGTGCCGCCCTTGCTGGTGAACTGGTCCCAGATCGGCGTGCCCACGTTGCTGATCGACTGGTCCACGTGGTCGCCGCTCAGCGACTCGGCCGGATAGACGCGGACCGTGGTGCCGGCCGGCGCGGTGAGGGTGATCTCCGGTAGGCCGGCGATGTTGCGGCCGACGTCGAAGACCCCGGCTCGGACCTCGGTCCCCTTCAGGCGCTCGACGACCCGGACGGGTTCGCCGATCCGGGCCGTGAGCGGGCCCTTGGCCGGGGCGGCGACGGCGGCGGCCCAGGTCCTCGGGTTCTCGCGGCGGGCGTCGTAGTCCTCTCCGCCGTACCACGAGGAGACCGTGGTGGGACCGAGCGCGGTGCGCCAGCTGGTGTCGGTGGCGACGGTCTGCCGCCGCCCGTCCGCGTAGGTGATCTCGAGCTGGGCGATCACCTGCGGGTCGCTGACCTGCCGTGCGAACTTCCGGTACCGGCCCTTGGTGTCGAGCGCGTTGGCCGTGCCGTTGCCGAGGGCGACTTCCAGCTTGTTGCCGCTCTGGTTCAAACCCTTGGTCACGTCGTACGCCGCGTACGGCACCCGGTCGGCGTAGTCGGTGTCGCCCGGCTCCAGAACGGCGTCGCCGACCTTGCGCCCGTTCAGCGTGGGCTCGTAGACGCCGAGGCCGCTGATGTAGAGGCGAGCCTTGGCCACCTTGCCGCGAACGGCGAAGTCCTTCCTGAACACCGGCAGCGCGGCCGGGAGCCACGGCTGGGGCGGGGCCTGGCCGGTGACGGTGGCGGCGGTGGTCCAGTCGTCGGTTTGCGCGGTCTGGACGCTGTAGTCGACCGGGAAGTTGGCGGTCGTTCGCTCGGCGGTCAGCGTGTCGCTGCGCGGCTTGAGGACCACCTGGTCGAAGGACTTGGCCTCGCCCAGATCGAGGGTGAGCTGGATGCTCGCGTCCGGGGTGGCGTGGGCCGCGCTCTGATAGCCGAGAGCCAGGCCGTCGGCCAGCAGAGCCGGCTCCCACTCCTTGCGGACGGTCTCGGTCTCGGAGGCGGTGATGAACTTGCCGCGCCCCTCGGCCAGGTTGGTGGCGGGGGCGGCGGAGTCGCGCACTTCGAGCTCGGCCAGCTGCAGCCGGTAGGTCAGCGCCGGGAAGCGCCGCACGTCGCCGGTGGTCACCATGCGGTTCTTGCTGTCCAGGGGCTGTTCGGCCAGCGGAAGGCCCAGCTTGGTGACGTCGAGGCGTACGAAGCGAGCGTTCTGCTTCGGCAGTGCGACGACGACGGGCTGGACGGGCTTGGTGCTGAGCTGCCAGTCCTGGTTGCCGATCCACTGCGCCTTCCAGTCGCGCAGCCCGGTCTCGAACCAGGAGGGCGCGCTCCAGCCGGTGACGGCCCGGTCGCCGGCCCAGGTGCGGACACGCCAGTAGACGCGTGTTCGCTCACCGAGCGCCCGCCCGGCGTAGGCGGTGGTGACGGCGCTGCCGCGGACACGCCCCGAGTCCCAGAGATCCGGGTGGTTCAGCTTGGCGGCGGAGGTGGCGGCCTGGATCTGGTACGCGATGTGTCCCGTACGCGTGTCCCGCCAGCTCAGATCCGGCGGCGCGGCGTCGATGCCGAGGGGCTGGACCTGCCCGTTGGCCCGAAGTGCCGTCGGCGCTCCGGCAAGGACCGAGGCCTGCGCGGGAGTACCCGGCGCGCCGGAGACGAGCAGTGCAGCGGTGGTGAGTGCGGTGAGGAGAGTACGTCGCAAAGCGGCTCCTGTCGCGAAATCGTTTCAACCCACAACGATTCAGCGGTTCAACTAAAGAACCGCTAAAAGTCACGGATGAACGGTGACCAGCGACAACCGCGGGGGAGCGCGATTGTGAAACGTTTTAACACGGTGGTAACGATCACGCTAATATGCCGTCATCAATGACGTCAATAGCCCTTGATGGATACGCCAGATCCCGGCGCGCTGTCCGGACACGGAAGCCACGGCATCGAGGCGGCCCTTCAGTCGTCGCGGGCCCTCAGCCGTTCCGGGCCTTCAGCCGTTCCGGGGGCTCAGACGTCACGGCGTTCCGTCGTCCTGGGACTTGGGCGCCCAGGAAGGACTCGGGTTCCGGTCCGGCGGCGGTCTACCTTCCGCGCTTTTCGGCCGGCGATCGGCGGCGGCCGCCGTAGAGGTGGACGCGATCGTCGACGTCGTGACTGGGCGCCCCGCTCAGGAACGCGTCCTGCTCGACCCGGCCGTTGCTGACGTGCACCAGCTGACTCTCGTAGTACCAGCAGGGATTGCAGGCACAGCCGGTGATCCGGAAGTTCGCCCTGTACCGGCCCACCTGACCCGGCTGGAGGGTGAACAGCCGCGTGGCGCCACCGCGGCGCGGAAACGCGACCCAGGACCGGCCGCCTCGCACCGTGACGGCGTCTCCCTCGACCCGCACGCAGACGCCGCCTTCGGCCGCGATCTCGGTTCCGCCGCTCCGCAGCCGCTCGCACGGAGCGTAGCCGTCCACCTCGTCGAGAAGAACATCGTGGACGACCACATCGGATGCCCCACCCGACGGCGGCAACGGGAACGGCCGCTCGAGCCCGCGGCGCAGATCAGCGTGCGGCGCACCGCGCGAAGCAGCACCCCACCGCACCCGAACCCGCTGAACGACAATCACCGCCACACGATGACGCAATGGCGGACCCGCCGGCCAGCCATTTCCGCGCTCGTCCACGCATTCCGCCGGTGCTCCGCGCCGGTTCGGCGGACCTCACGCCGCCGTTTCCCGCTGCCGTCCCTGTTTGCCGCGTTCCGGCTTCCAGGCTTCACGTGTCTTCGAGCGGTGGAGCCGCGAACTGCTCTTGGCGCCGGCCGTGGAAGTCAGCCGCGGTTCGCAGGGCGGGTGCGGCGGGCGCGTGGCGGTAGCTGGATGCCCGTGAGTGTGCGGAGGGCGGGTTGGGTGCGAGGGCGCCGGCGGTCGGTTCTGGGGCGGGGGCGGATCTGCAGATCGATGGTCGACCTGGTCTCGCCCTCCGTGCCGGCGCCGGGGCGGCGGTACAGGTCGTCGACCGCATCGGGCGTGGGGGCGTCCTCGGTGGCGAAGCCGGGCATGTGGGGGATCGCCGAGGGCTCCGGCGGCAGGGAGGCGGGCTGGAAGCGTACGAAGGAAGGCTCTTTGGCGTTGAAGAGCGTGACAGCCGCGAGCAGGTTGGCGATGACGAAGACCGCCGTCACCGGGCCGAGCATCAGGGAACGCCACAGCAGCGCGGAGATGAGCACCGCGACGACGGCGGCGCCCAGGGCGGCGGCCGCGCCGGCGTGGCGGGCGAGTTGCGCGCCGCTGCGGGTCAGGCCGTACGCCGCCGCCGCGCAGGCGGCGCCGCCCACGCCGGCGAGGACCCAGCTTCCGACGTACGGCCAGAGGCGGCCCCACGTTCCGGTCTCGTCGGCGAAGACGAACATCAGGAACGGCACGCCGACGACGGCGATCGCGAGGAACAGGACGGCGTCGATCGTGACCATGACGGCGGCGCTGGTCACCTTGTCCATCCGGCGGCGCGCGCCCGCCAGCTCCGTCGTCTCGATGACGTCGACCATCGTCCATGCCCCCTAGCGTCGTTGAGCAGGAACCGTAACGCATGAACGCGAGCGGCAAAGGCTCACGACGCTGCCCGTTTCCCGCGATTGCCGTAACCGTGCGACCGGCGGCCACACCGCGTCAGCGGGCCATGACCATTAGGTGATCCAACGTTTGCCCGGCCCGAGCCGAAGCCGCGAGTGGGGACATGGGGAGGGCGGCGTCGCGACCTTGTCGCCCGGCTCGCCACTCACGAAGCCGCCCGGCGTCGCGTCACTTCTGCCGCCGAAGTGAAGCCGCCTCCGGAGGCTCATGAGAGGTGGGCTCGCGAGGGGTGAGCTGGCGCCGTGGGCTCATGAGAGGTGGGCTTGAGAGGGGTGAGCTGGCGCCGTGGGCTCATGAGAGGCGCGCTCGTGGGCGGGGAGCTCGCGAGGGGAAGGCTCGTTTGCGGCGGGCTCGTGGAACGTGGGCTCGTCATGGACGGACTCCTCGGCGGGGGCGGGGCCGGACGGGACCAGCTTCCAGGCCAGGAGGCCGGCGATGAGCAGCAGGGCGGCCGCGACGAGTGAGGTCGCCTGCATGGCGTGGGAGAAGGCGTCGCGGGCCGCGTCCAGCAGCGCGTTGCCGTTCAGGGCCTGGGTGGCCGACGCCAGCGACTCGTCGACCGCCGTCCGCACCGTGTCCGGCAGGGCCGACAGGTCGGGCAGCGACGCTCGGTACAGCACCGTGTGCAACGTGCCCAGCAGCGCGATTCCCGTGGCCACGCCCAGCTCGTACGCCATCTCGGAGACCGCCGACGCGGAACCCGCCCGCTGCGGCGGGACCGAGGCCAGGATCGCGTCCGTCGAAGCCGTGAAGGCGATGCCCACGCCGAGCCCGATGACGACCAGGCCCACCGCCAGCACACCGTAGCCGGGCGCGCCCTCTCCGGCCGTCAGCACCGCGAAACCGGCCGCCGCGACCAGCAGGGACAGGCCGAGGGAGCGGCCGACGCCGAGGCGGTTCATGACGCGGACCGCCACGACGACCACCGCGATCGACGCCAGGGTCAACGGAAGTTCGCGCAGGCCGGCCTGGAGCGGCGAGTAACCGCGGACGAGTTGCAGGTACTGCGAGAAGAAGAACAGCAGGCCGCTGAACGCGAAGATGGCGATCACGCTGGCCGCGACCGTGCCGCTGAACGCGGGACGGGCGAAGAGCGTGACGTCGATCAGCGGTGAGGTGAGCCGCTTTTGACGCCGTACGAACCACGTGCCGGCGGCCAGGCCGATCAACGCCGCCGTAAGTGAAGAGGCATTTACACCCGAGTGGGCGGCGTCCTTGACCGCCCACACCAGCGGGACGATCGCGGCGACCGACAACAGCGCGCTCAGCGGGTCGAAACGGCCCGGCGCGGGATCGCGGGACTCCGGCACCAGCATGGCCACGGCCGCCAGCACCAGCAGCATGATGGGCACGTTGATGACGAAGACCGAGCCCCACCAGAAGTGTTCCAGCAGCAGGCCGCCGACCAGCGGGCCGAGCGCCGCGCCGCCGGAGGCGCCGGCCGACCAGATCGCGATGGCGCGGGTGCGCAGCCGCGGCTCCGGGAAGATGTTGCGGACCAGCGACAGCGTGGACGGCATGAGCGTCGCCCCGGCCACGCCGAGCAGCGCCCGGGCGGCGATGAGCCACTCGGGAGTGGGGGCGAAGGCGGCGAGCAGGGAGGCCGCGCCGAAGCCGGCCACGCCGAGCAGGAGCAGGCGCTTGCGCCCGATGCGGTCGGCGAGCGTGCCCATGCTGATGAGGAGCCCGGCGAGCGCGAACGAGTAGACGTCGCCGATCCAGAGCAGTTGGTTGCTGGTCGGCGCGAGGTCCGCCGTGAGCGCGGGCACGGCCAGCGCCAGAACCGTGCCGTCCACCGCCAGCAGCGTCACCGCCAGCGTGAGGGCGGCGAGCGCGCCCCAGCGGCGTCCGTTCGAAGTCATGCTTCGACAGTAGCCGACCATCTGGTCGGTAGTACAGACCAAATGGTCGGCTACTACTGTGATCCGTATGCCTCCTCGTGAACGGGACACCGCCCGCACCCGGCGCACGGTGCTCGACGCCGCCGCGCGCACCGTGGGTAAGCAGGGCGCCGGTGTGAGCCTGGACGTCATCGCACGAGAGGCGGGAGTCTCCAAGAGCGGGCTCCTGCACCACTTCCGGAGCCGCGACCAGCTGCTCCTCGCGCTCGCGCAGGACCAGGTCGACACGTTCGCGGCCGAGGTCCGCGCGGCGGTCGACCCGGCCGATCACGCGGCGGGACGCCTCGTCCGGGCGTACGTCCGGGTGATTTTCGACAGCCTGGGCGATGAGACGGCGATCTCGGAGCACCTGCTGCTCTCGGCCGCCCTGTCGACGGTGCCGGGCGTGGCCGAGATCCTCCAGGAGGACGCGCGGCAGTGGGAATCAGCGTTCACTTCCGACGGCCTGCACCCGGACCGGGTTCTGATCATCACGAAGGCCGCCGACGGCGCCTCGCTGGCGACCCTTTACGAGGGTGGCAGCAACCCCGCGGCCCTGGAGCGGACGCGGGAGTTGCTGCTCTCGATGACCAGGGGCGAAGGATCGTTTACTTGATGAGCAGGTCGGCCAGGGTGAAGCTGTCGCCGCGGGCGGGCAGCAGCGGCGTCCAGCCGGGCTCCAGGCTCAGATAGCTCGCCGGGTCGGCGCGGAGCAGGCCGATCAGCACCTCGGCGACGATCCGGCCGCCGACCGGGCCCAGGCGGTCGCCGTCGCCCAGCAGCTCGGACTCCTTGAGGATGTAGAACCACAGCGGGACGCCGTGCGGCCAGTCCTGAAGGACGAGCGGTTCGGCCCCGATCTCGCGGGCCACGGCCTCGCCGCTGGGCAGGCCGGTCGTCTCGCCCCGCAGCAGGTCCCGCACGGCCAGGGAGTGGTAGGCATCGGCGTCGACCGCCCCGGTGACCTGCACGGGCAGGCCGATGAGGCTGGACGCGAGACGGCCGTCGAGGCGTTTGGCGCGCTGCGCCGGCGGGCGGCCGGGCACGTCGAAGACCTGTGCCAGGTCGATGTGGCGGTCGGCCTCCAGCGGGCCGAAGCCGACCAGGTCGGGGAAGAGCGGCACCTCCGGCCCGCCCTCGACGAGCCGGTAGGTGTGCCGGATCTGCCCGTGCCCGTAGCGGAAGGCGGCGTCGGCGAACTCCAACGGGATGTACGCCCGCATCGGCTCCGGAGCGAACCAGCGGCCGCCGTTGGTCAGGACGTCCTCGACGAGCGGCGCGCCGACGAGGCGCGGCAGGAAGTCGTGCACGATGATCCACTGGTAGTGCCACGTGAGCGTGATGCGCGCGCGTTCGTACACATCCGCCTCGGAAACGCCGCCGTCGCGCAGCCAATCGACGATGCGGTTGTGCGCGCTTACGAGCGCGACGTGCAGAGTGAGCGCGAACCTGTGCACGTCGTTGCGCGGATCGCCGATCAGGGCGACGCCCTGGGGATTGCGCGGGACGTCGCCGTCGACGACGAGGAACTTCGCCGGATCGTTCACGTCGAACAGGTACGGCGAGCCGATCGGGCCGTCGGAGTAGAGCATCTCCAGGTTCAGCTTGGGCGCGCGGGCGTTCTTGAGCGCCTCGGGATCGATGCCGCCGGCCAGGGGTGAGCGGTCGGCGGTGATGTCGTGTGCGATCAGCTGGCCGAAGAACGGCCAGCCGGCGGCCCCGGCCGCGTCGTCGCCGCCCGGGTTCAGCCGGTCCAGCAACGGCGCCGCGTCGCAGATGCCGCCGGTGTCGCCGGCACGCATCAGCAGCTTCGGATCGGCGCCGAGCGGTTGCAGACCGGGGAACATGCGGCCGTAGCGGGCCGCGCCGGTCGGGCGGTCCACGGCGCGGACGAGGCTGAGGCAGTGATCGCGGGTGGGAAGGGTCATGCCCCCTGAGACCGGCCAGCCCCCTGTTTCGTGACGAGCGTGATCAGCGCCTCGACGTCGTCGCCGTCCATCGGCTCCCCGGTCATGCCCATGCGATGCAGGAGCGTGCCGACCACGACGTCGATGATGAAAAGCACCTCCCGCTCGGCCAGGCCGAGCGTCTCCTCGATGGCGATCCGGTACGGGTCCTGGAGCTGGGCCGACAAGATGGCCCGCAGGGAAGGGTCGTTCACGGCGTCGGTGAAGACGCCGGCGAACGCGGCCCCGATGCCCGGCTCGCCGATCTTCCCGGCGATCCAGCGGACGGCGCCGGCCAGGATCTCCTCGCGGCTCGCGCCGGTCAGCGGCGCCGGGCCGAACGCGTCGACCAGGCAGGCGGTCAGCAGCGCGCCCTTGGTGGGCCAGCGGCGATAGATCGTCGTCTTCGCGATCCCGGCCTCGGCGGCGATCCGGTCGACGGTGGCCCGGGCGTACCCGAGCTCGTGGACCGTCTTGAGCGTCGCCGCGAAGACTTCGGCGTCGATGCCGGTACGGGGTCTGGCCACGCCGCCACTCTAGCAGTTACGCTACTTGTAGTTTCGATACCAGAGGTAGCGTTATTGGCTGGAGGAGACATGCTCGGCATTCGTGTTCTGTCCGCGCTGCGCAAGGAGCCGGACTGGCCGGCGATGACACCTGCGAACCTTCGCTCACTTAGTGAGGCCGAGAACCGGCGGCGCTCCTCGCCGCTGTCGCGGATCGTGACCGGCTTTCCGGCGCGCGGGGTCGCGATCCGCTGGCAGGACGTCACGCTGCCCGATCGCGTGGTGCGAATCCGCGTTCACCGGCCGCCCGGCGCGGCCACACCCTTGCCGCTGGTGCTTCATGTGCACGGTGGCGGCTTCGTCGGCACGGCCGTGCAGAGCGACTGGATCACCAGCCACCTCGCGGCCCGCCTGCCGGCCGTGGTCGTGTCGGTCGAGCATCGCCTCGTCTCGTTCACCACCCCGCTGGCGGCGGCCGTCGAGGACGGGTGGGATGTGCTGCGTCAGGTGCGCACCTGGGCCGAGGTCGACCCGGAGCGGGTCGCTCTCCTCGGCGAGAGCGCGGGCGGTGTCGTGGCCGCGATGACCGCTTTGCGTGCGGGCCCCACCATCCGGGCCCAGGTGCTGGTCAACCCGTGCACCGACCTCACCGACACCGCACTCGGCTATCCCTCGATGCGGGAGCACGCCGACAGCCCGACCCTCACCGTCACGCAGATGAAGTTCTTCCTGCGGCTGGCGGTCCCGGCCGGGGCCGATCCCCTCGCCGTGTCCCCGCTGTACGCCGGGGATCACAGCGGGCTCGCCCCGGCGCTCGTCGTGGTGCCGACGCTCGACCCGGTCGCCGATCAGGGCCGGGCGTACGCACACCGGCTCCGCGAAGCCGGTGTCCCCGTCGAGGTCGCCGAGCACCCTGGCGCGCCGCACGCGTTCGTCAGCACGCCCGGCCTCGTACGGCAGGCCCGGGCCGCCCGCGCCCAGATCCTCGGCTTCCTCCGGGGCCGCCTGACGTCCCCTCACCCGGAAGTACGAAGATCGGAAGCATGACCGAGCTGTCCGACCTTCACCAGAACCTCGTCGACACCGTGCCGGCCGGCGCGGGCGCCCGCATCGAGGACGAGACCGTCGCCTACGAGCACGAGGGTCAACCCCTTCAGGGGTACGCCGTGCACGACACCGCCGTCACCGACCGCAAGCCCGCGGTCATCGTCGTCCACGACTGGACGGGGCTGCGGGAGTATCCGAAGGCCCGCGCGCAGATGCTCGCCCGCCTCGGCTACTTCGCGTTCGCGGCCGACATCTACGGCGCCGGCGTCACCTTCGACAACGACGAGCAGTCAGCCGCCGAGGCCGGCAAGTACTACGGCGACCTGGCGCTGATGCGGGCGCGCGTGCGGGCCGCGTACGACGTCGTCGCCCAGGACCCGCGCGTCGACCCCGACCGCATCGTGGTCCTCGGCTACTGCTTCGGCGGCAGCGCCGCCCTGGAGTTCGCCCGCACCGGCGCCCCGCTCGCCGGCGCGGTCTCCTTCCACGGCAGCCTCGTCACGCACGAGCCCGCGGACGTCGCCGCCATCACCGGCCCGCTGCTCATCCTCACCGGCGCCGACGACCCCGTGGTTCCCGACTCGGCGGTGCAGAAGTTCGCCGACGAGCTGCGCACCCGGGGCGACCTCGACTGGCAGATCACCCTCTACTCGGGGGCCCAGCACGCGTACACGCTGCCCGGCATCCCTCCGTACCACGAGAAGGCCGACAGGCGCAGCTGGCGCGAGCTGGTCAACTTCCTGGACGAGGTCTTCGTCCGCTGAACGAAGCGGAACCGAGGGCGACGTGTCACCCCGCTCGCGTAGCATCCGGGGTGACATGTCCTCCTCTCCGTTCGGCGGCCTGTTCGCGTTGCCTCGTGAGGCGCCCGAGCCCGCCTACTTCCCGGACCTCCAGCTCGGCCAGATCGTCGACGCCGTGGTGGCCGGCCGGGAGGGACACCATCTGCGGCCGGCCTTCCACGCCCGCCTCACCGACACTCCGGCCATCCGGCGAAGGCAGGCGGTCTTCGCCGACCTCGAGGACCAGAGCTTGCGTACGGCGGCGCGCGCGTTCTGCGATGGCCTCAGCCGCTGCCGGCGGCAGTTCGAAGCGGCGGAACGGGTACGGCATCAGCACCAGGCGTATCGATGGAGGCTGAACGCCGTCGCGTCGTACACCGAAGTCGTCGAAGTCATCGCCCTTGCCCTCGACGAGGCCGCGCCGGCCTCGGCCGCCCTGCGCGAGTGGCTGACGTGGCTGCGGGAGTACCGGGCGGGCCCCGAGTTCGCCGCGATGTCGGCGGGCGCGAGGGACCTGCTGGCCGAACTCGGCGAGCTGCGCTACACCCTGTCGATCTCGGGTGACGAGATCGTCGCCAGTCCCTTCGCCGGGCAGGACGACCTGAACGCGGCCACCCTCGCGGCCTTCGAGCGGTTCCACAGCGGGGACGTGCCGTCGCCCGAGTTCGACCTGCGCGCCGGGGCCGAGATGAACCAGTTGCACGCGGCCGTCCTCGACCTCGTCGCGCAGCTCTTCCCCGAGGTGTTCGACCGGGTCGCGCGTTTCGTGGACCACCATCCCGCCGTCCGGCATCCGGTGATCGACGAGGTGGAGCGAGAGCTTCAGTTCGCACTGTCCTGGTGGGACTTCACCTCCCCGATGCGCGAGGCGGGCCTGCCGTTCTGCGTGCCGGAGACCCGGCCGGATCGTGGGCTTGAGGTCACGGAGACCTTCGATGTGCTGCTGGCCCGCACGCTCGTCGCCGCCGGGCGGCGGCCGGTCACCAACGACGTCGCGCTCGGCGAGGGCGAATCGATGCTGGTGGTGACCGGGCCCAACCAGGGCGGCAAGACGACCTTCGCCCGCACCGTCGGGCAGCTCTGTCACCTGGCCGCGCTGGGCCTGCCCGTGCCGGGCCGTTCCGCCGCGCTGCACGCCCCGGACGCGATCCTGACCCACTTCGACCGGGGTGACCGCGCCGGCGACCTGACGAGCCGGCTCGAGGACGAGGTGGAGCGCATGGCCGCCCTGCTGGCGGCGGCCGGCGAGCGCTCGGTGGTGATTCTCAACGAGATGTTCAGCTCCACCACGTGGGTCGACGCGCGGGCGATGAGCGGCGACGTGCTGCGGGCGGTCCTCGACGCGGGCGCGGTGGGCGTGTGCGTCACCTTCATCGACGAGCTCTCCCGGCTCGATCCCCGGATCGTCTCCCTGGTCACGGGAATCGACGCCCACGACGCGACCAGGCGCACCTTCGAGGTCACCCGGGGCCGCGCCGACGGCGAGGCGCACGCCCTGGCCCTCGCCGCGAAATACGGCCTCACCACCGAGCAGCTGCGGGCCCGGATCGAGGCACACACATGAGGCCGGGCCTGCTGTTCGCCGGTGCGCCGGAGGAGAAGCCGGCGCACCGCCTCGCGGAGAGCGTCGCCGAGGACCTGGGGCTGTCCACGGTGATCGACGCGATGGCCGCCGGCGACCCCGACATCGCCGGCGCCGCGCGGCGCGTCCTGCTGTCCGGGCCGATCGACCCCGCGGGCGTCGCCTATCGGCAGGACATCCTCGACGACTGCGTGCGCGAGCCGGAACTCGGCCGGGAGCTGTACGAGCTCGCCGGGCGGGCCCTGGAGGCTCAGCGCGCCGCGGCCCGCGCCGTCTTCTTCGACACACCGGAAACGCTGCTGAACCAGGCGACGGCCACCTTGTCGTCCTTCGTGGATCTGCTGCGCGAGTTGCGATCGCTGGCCGCGCGGTACGAACCGCGCGTCTCGTCGGCCGGTTTCCGGCAGTTCTTCACCATGGTGGGCGACCAGCTGAACGAGGAGTACCTGGGGTCGGCGGCCGAGTCGATCGGCCAACTCGGGCTGCGCGGGAACCTGCTCGTGTCGGCCCAGCTCGGCTCGGGCAACCAGAGCGAGCAGTTCGTGGTGCGCCGCCCGCCGCGTTCGTCCCGGTCCCTGTTCCGCCGCGGCTCCGCGCCGAAACCGCCCACCGCAGCCTACAAGGTTCCCTACGGCGACGAGGCCGGGCACCGGGCGCTGAGCTCCCTGCGTGACCAGGCCCTGGCCGGTCTCGCCGACAGCGCCGTCCGGTCCGCCCAGCACGTGCTGTCGTTCTTCGCGTCACTGCGGACGGAAATGGCGTTCTACGTCGGATGTCTGGCCCTGCGCCGGGCGCTGACCGAGCGCGGCGCGCCGGTCTGCCGGCCGGTGGTCCGCGACGTGGCGTCGCGTTCGTTCAGCGCCCGCGGCCTCTACGACCCGGGCCTGCAACTGCGTCTCGGCGAACCGGCCACGGCCAACGACTTCGACGCCGACGGCCGGTCGCTCATCATGGTCACCGGCGCCAACCGGGGCGGCAAGTCCACCTTCCTGCGCAGCGTCGGCCTGGCCCAGCTGCTCGCGGCCGCGGGCGCGTTCGTCCCGGCCACCGCCTTCACCACGACCGCCGGTACCGGTGTGTTCACCCACTTCACCACCGACGAGGACGATTCGCTCACCAGCGGCAAGTTCGACGAGGAGCTCCGGCGCATGTCGCGGGTCGCCGACGTGGTCGCGCCGCACGGTCTGCTGCTGTGCAACGAGTCGTTCCAGTCGACGAACGAGCGGGAGGGCTCCGACATCGCGCGCCGCGTCATCGACGCGATGACCGGGGCCGGCGTGACGATGGTGTTCGTCACCCATCTCAACGAGCTGGCGCAGGGCTGTTATCGCGGCCGCGAGCGCTACCCGGCGCTGTTCCTGCGGGCCGAACGCGATCGGTCCTTCCGGCTGCGGGGAGCCGAACCGGAGGCGACGAGCCACGGCGCCGACCTGTGGAACCGCGTGCGCCAGTCCTGAGGCGTGTCACCGCCGGCGGCCGCGCAGCACCAGACCGGCGATCAGAGCGAGGACCCCACGCCCCGGGCCGCGCGGCGCGGGACGAAGGGCCAGGCGCGCCGCCAGCTCACCGAAGAGCTCGGCCTCGCGGCCGGGGCCACTTCCACCGCCGCGCACGGTCAGGCCGTCGCAGAGGTCACGCGCCCCGCCTGTCTCCCGGACGTGCCGGAGCACGGCATCATGGCTGGGCGCGTCGGGCACCACCCCGGTCAGGATGACGACGCCGTTCTGCACCCCGGCGCGCACACCCTCGTGCCCGCCCAGCGCGGCGGCGATCCGGCGGGCCAGCCGGGCGTCGGCCGGTGCCGGATCCTCCGGCGGCGGTTCGGGGAAGAAGCCCGTCATGGCCGCTCGCCGGATCCGTCGGCGGAGCCGAGCTCGTCGGTGACCAACAGGTCGGCGCGGGCCATCCCGGCGCGGTAGCCGGCGCGGCCGACCATGTGGGCGGCCACCGGGGCGGTCGCCATCTGGAAGACGCCGACGAGGATGAGCGTGGTGACGTCGACGACGTCGCGCAGCCGCAGACCGCAGCCGAGCAGCACGAGCAGCAGACCGAGGACCTGAGGCTTGGTGGCGGCGTGCATCCGCGAGAGCAGGTCGGGGAAGCGCAGCAGCGCCACGCCGGCCGAGAGGCTGAGCAGCGCGCCGACCACCAGGCAGACCGCCGCCACGACGTCGAGAACGCCGCTCATCGCCGCCTCCTCGAGGCCGGCTCCGTGCCGCCCGGAGCGACGGGCTCGGCCTCGGGACGGGCCGCCGCGGAGGTGAAGCGGGCGACGCTGACGGCGCCCGTGAAGCCCAGAATGGACAGGACGACCAGGATGGGCAGGCCGGTCGCGTCGCGGGAGAACGCGGCCTCGGCGGCGATGGCCATCACGATGACCGCCAGCAGCACGTCGGTGGCCACGATGCGGTCGAGGACGGAAGGCCCGCGGACGACCCGGACCAGGGCCAGGACGGCGCCGAGCGCGAGCAGGGAAGTGACCAGCACGGCGATGACGGTCATGTCGGCGGCTCCTTGATGACGCGGCGCTCGGCCGGTGAGCCGAACGCCTGGACGATCCGGTGTTCCAGGTCGAGCACGTCGCGACGGAAACGGTCGGCGTCGGCCGCGTCCTTCACGCCGAGCACATGCACGTAGAGAACCCCGCGTTCCCGGTCCGCCTCGACGATGAGGCTTCCGGGCACCAGCGACAGGGCCTCGGCGGTCAGCGTCAGGCCGAGATCGGAGGGGACCTTCAGGGGCACGGCGATGACGGCGCTCCGCGGAACATGCCCGAACCGGAAGGCGAGCGAGGCCACCTGGGCGCTCGCCAGGACGAGGTCCTTGACGAAGCGCACGGCGAAACGCAGCACCCCGAGCGGATGCATCCGCCCGGCGTAGGTCACCGGCGGAAGCGGGAAGACGGCAAGGACCACGGCGGCCACGGCGGCCCCGCCCACCATCGTCAGTGGAGTGAACGAGCCCCACAGCAGCACCCAGATCGCGGTCAGCCCGAGCGCGGCGACGGCCCTGTCCCGCCATCGGCCCCTCATCGTGCACCCCCGAAGACGGCCTCGACGTAGCCCGACCGTTCGAGCAGACCGCCGGCGGCCTGGTCGCCGATCTCGAAGAGCGGGCCCGCCACGACCGTGAGACCCACGCCCAGCGCGACCAGCGCCATCGTCGGGCCGACCATCAGCGGCGGCAACGGGGTCCGGTCGGGCGCCGACGCGGGTGGGACCCGCCAGAAGGCCAGGTTCCAGACGCGGGCGACCGCGTAGAGCGTCAGCAGGCTCGTGGCCAGGCCGCCCGTGATGAGGAGCCAGGCCAGCACCCCACCGTCGGCCGCTCCGGCCTGGACCAGCCCGAGCTTGCCGATGAACCCGGAGAACGGCGGGATCCCGGCGAGGTTGAGCGCGGGCACCAGGAACAGGACGGCCAGCACGGGAGAAAGCTTCGCCAGCCCGCCGAGCCGGTCCAGAGCTGTGCTGCCGCCGCGTTTCTCGATGAGGCCGGTGGCCAGGAACAGCGTGGTCTGGATGGTGATGTGGTGGACCACGTAGAAGATGGCGCTGGACAGGCCCAGCTGTGTGGTCAGGCCGACCCCGAACAGCAGATAGCCGATGTGGCTGACCAGAGTGAACGACAGCAGCCGCTTGATGTCGGACTGCGCGACCGCGCCGAGGATGCCGATGACCATCGTCAGCAGAGCCAGGATCAGCAGTACGACGGCTGCGCGCCCACCGGGGAACAGCAGCGTCTCGGTGCGGATGATGGCGTACACCCCGACCTTGGTGAGAAGGCCGGCGAAGACGGCCGTGACCGGCGCGGGCGCGGTCGGATAGCTGTCCGGCAGCCACGACGACAACGGGAAGACCGCGGCCTTGATGCCGAAGGCGAGCAGCAGCATGCCCTGGAGCATCAGGCGCAGGCCGTCCGGCAGTTCGTCCAGGCGCTCGACGAGGTGGGCCATCGTGAGCGTGCCGGTGGCGGCGTAGATGAGGCCGATCGCGGTCAGGAAGATGACCGACGACAGGAGGCTGACGACGACGTACGTGATGCCGGCCCGGATCCGGTTCTCGGTGCCACCGAGCGTCAACAGGACATAGCTGGCGACCAGCAGGATCTCGAAACCGACGTACAGGTTGAAGAGGTCGCCGGCCAGGAAGGCGTTCGTCACACCGGCCGTGAGGACCAGATACGTCGGGTGATAGACCGAAAGCGGCGTCTCCTCGTGCCCGTCGGCCATGCCCTGGCCGATCGAATAGACGAGCACGCACACCGTCATGGTGGAAGAGACCACCAACATCAGTGCCGCCAGCTGGTCGGCCACGAGCACGATGCCGAGCGGCGCCGCCCAGCCGCCGACGGTCACGACCATCGAGCCGCCGGTGGTGGTGAACCAGAGCAGGGCGCCCGAGACGAGCACGGTGGCCGTGAGGACGGTGAGGCTCACGGTCCGCTGAGCGCGCGGCCGGCCGGCCATCATCAGCGTCAGCGCCGCGCCGATCAGCGGCATGACGACGGGCAGGGGCACGAGCCAGGTCATCGGTCGTCCTCGGTTCCGGAGCCCTGGTCGGTCTCGGCCAGGCGCATGATGCGGCGGTCCTCCACGTCGTCCTGCACCTCGTCGTGCCCGGCCATGGCCCAGCTCCGATAGGCCAGGGCCAGCAGGAAGGCGGTCATCCCGAGCGTGATGACGATCGCGGTCAGGATCATGATCTGGGGGAGGGGGTCGGCCATGTCCTCCTCGTTCGCGGCGCCGACGATCGGCGGCGCCCCGGCCTTGCCGCCGAGCAGGATGAGCAGGTTGACGCCGTTGCCGAGCAGGATCATCCCCATCAGCACCCGGGTGAGGCTGCGCTCCAGGAGCATCGCGACGCCGGCCGCGAAGAGGACGCCGACGATGACGACGTAGACCAGGTTCGGGGTCATACCAGCTCCTTCTCTCGTCGCTCTTCCGGCGCGTCACTGGTCTCGGAGGCCTCGGCCGAGGCGGCGTGCTGGCGGTCCAGCTCGCCGCCGAGGCTGCGCAGGATCTCCAGCACGAGCCCGACGACGACGAGGTAGACGCCGACGTCGAAACAGGCGGATGTGGCGAAGTGAACGTGTCCTATCAACGGCAGCGTCACGTCGACCAGCGCGCTCTGCAGGACCTGCCCGCCCGCGATGAGGGCCGCCGCTCCGGTGCCGACCGCGATCAGCAGGCCGGCGCCGAGCACCAGCCCCGCGTCGACCGGCGCCGCGGCGTTGAGCTCGCGGCGCCCGCCGGCCAGATAGCGGATGGTCAGGGCCAGACCCGCCACCAGGCCACCGGCGAAGCCACCGCCCGGCGCGTTGTGGCCGGAGAAGAGCAGGTAGACGGAGAACAGCACGATGGTGTGGAACAGCAGCCGTGCCACGACCTGCAAGATGATCGACTCACGGCTCTCGCCGGCGAGCAGCCAGCCGGCCTGCCGCGGCGGCACGGTCTGCTCCGCCCGGCGGCGTTGCAGGGCCGCGCTTCGCTGGTAGATGAGGCTGGCCACGCCGGTGGCGGCCACCACGAGCACCGAGATCTCGCCCATCGTGTCCCAGGCGCGGATGTCGACCAGGGCGACGTTGACAACGTTGTGGCCGCCGCCGAAGGACACCGCGGGCTCCGGGAAGTCAACGGAGATCGGCACCGCGATCCGCCCGCTGACCGCCACGTAGGCCATGGCCGAGGTGACGGCGCCGGTCGCCACCGCGACGGCCATGCGGATCCACCGCGTGGCGCGCAGCGGCCGCTCCGAGAACCGGCGCGGGAGTCGCCGCAGCACCAGCACGAACATGACGATGGTGACCGTCTCGACCAGGAACTGGGTGAGCGCGAGATCCGGCGCGCCGTGCAGCACGAAGAGGACGGCCACCCCGTACCCGCAGACCCCGACCAGGATCATCGCCGTGAGCCGCCGTCGCGCCCGCGCCGCGACCAGCGCCGCCGCCACCACAACAGCGCCGACCACCAGTTGCAGCGGCGTGTCCCAGAGCCGAACCCCTTCGGGCCGGAACCCGGACAGCAGGAGCGTCGCCGCGCCCATCACGACGAGAACCAGCAGGATCACGCCGAGCGAGAATGGCAGCGACCCGCGCTGCGTGGCCCCGGTGACCTCGACCGCGGCCCGGTCGATCGCCGCCATGAGCCGCCGATAGACGCCGTCCGCCGCCGGCAGCCGCTGCTCCGGCCACCGCAGCCCGCGTTGCTGGGCAAGGAAAATCGCCGCGCCGCCGAGCAGCACCACCACCGACAGCAGCACCGGCAATCCCAGCCCGTGCCACAGCGCGAGGTGTTCGGTGGTCCCTCTCCAGAGATTGATGTACGGGGTGAGCACGCCATCAAGCGCAGGTGCGCCCACCCCGGCCGCGATTCCAGCGACCGCGAGCAAAGCGGCCGGCGCGACGAAAGCGGGGGAGGGGCCGGAAACGGCGTTGGCGGCCAGGGGCTTGGTGGCGAATGTGACCCATAGGAAACGAAGTCCATAGGCGACAGTCAGCACCGATCCGGCGGCCAAGGCCGTGAGGACGAGCGGGTCGTGCTCGAAGGCGGCGAACAAGGCCTCCTTGCCGACGAAGCCCGCGAGCGGGGGCACGCCGGCCATGGACGCCACGGCCAGGGCGGCCACGGTGGCCAGGACCGGCATGCGGCGGCCCAGCCCGCTCAGCTCACGCAGATCGCGAGTGCCCGTTGACTTGTCGATGATGCCGACCACCATGAACAGGGTGGCTTTGAACAGGGCGTGCGCCAGCAAAAGGGCCACACCGGCCAGGGCGGCGGCCTTCGAGGCGGCGCCGAACGCCACGGTCAGCAGGCCGAGCTGACTCACGGTTCCGTACGCCAGAAGCAGTTTGAGGTCGTTCTGGCGCAGCGCGGCCCAGCCGCCGAGCACCAACGTGACCGTGCCCGCGACCACCGTGATCGGCGACCAGGCCGGCGTGGCGGCCAGAACCGGGCCGAGCAGACCGACGAGGAAGACGCCGGCCTTCACCATCGAGGCCGCGTGCAGATAGGCCGACGCGGGCGTCGGCGCGGCCATCGCGGCCGGAAGCCAGAAGCTGAACGGGAAGATGGCCGACTTGGACAGCGCCCCGGCCAGGATCAGCACCGCCGCTGTCGTGCTGGCGGCCGGCAGCGGGCCGGCGGCGATCTCGGACCAGCGGTAGGTGCCGGCGCCGTGCCCCAGGATGACGAAGCCCGCGAGCATCGCCAGGCCGCCGGCCGTGGTGACGACCAGGGCCTGCATCGCGGCGCGCCGGCCGGCCGCCTGCTCGGGCTTGTGGCCGATCAGCAGGTACGAGAAGACGGTGGTGAGCTCCCAGAAGACGTACATCAGAAGCAGGTCGTCGGAGAGCACGAGCCCGGTCATCGCGCCGGCGAAGCCGAGGAAGACGGCGGCGAACCGGCCGAGGCCGGGATCGCCGGTCGGGAAGTACGAGGCGCAGTACGCCAGGACGACCGCGCCGACGCCGCCGACGATCAGCAGCATCAGCCAGGGCAGCGGGCCCGAGCGCAGGGCGATGTCCATGTCCAGGTGCGGCACCCAGCGGTACGACGCCGCGACCGGCCCGGGGTTCAGGACGGCCCAGACGGCCGCCGAAGCCGGAACGAGCGCGAGCACGTAGAGGCCGCGGTTGCCAACAAACCTGATCAAAAGGGGCGCCAAGAGGGCGGCAAAGGCGTGGAGAAGCAGGATCGCGAGCATGTCAGGGCTCGATCAGACCGGAGCGGATCGCGTACCGGGTCAGTTCCTGCCGGTCCTTCAGGCCCAGCTTGGCCAGGATGTTGGACCGGTGACGTTCCACCGTCTTGACGCTGATGAAGAGCAGCTCGGCGATCTCGCGCGTCGAATGCCCCTCGGCGACCAGCTTGAGGACCTCCTCCTCGCGCTCGGTCACGGGCCGCGCCGGGATCTCGCCGGTGCGGGCGCGTTCGAGGTAGTCGCGCACGAGAGCGGTCTCGGCACCGGGATAGAGGAAGGACTCGTCACGCATGGCGGCGTGGCAGGCCTCGACCAGGTCGCGGTCGGCCACGGACTTGGGGACGAATCCGGCCGCCCCGACCCGGAGCGCCTCGAAGAAGTACTGCTCGTTGTCGTACATGGTCAGGATCAGGATCCGCAGCCCGGGCTGGCGGCGGGTCAGCTCGCGCGCGGCTTGGAGCCCGGTCATGCGCGGCATCGCGATGTCCAGAACGGCCAGGTCCGGCGGTTCGGCCGCGGCCAGGGCCACGGCCTCGGCGCCGTCGGCGGCCTCGGCGATCACTTTCAGGTCGGGCTCGTTGTCGAGAATCAGCCGTACGCCCCGGCGGACGAGCGCGTGGTCGTCGGCCAGAAGGATGCGGGTGGGCGCGTTCGGGCGGCTCCCGTTGGTGGGTGTGCTCATGCGGTCCCTCCCGTGAGCGTTTGCGAGCGGTACGCCGTATCGGTGCGCGCATTGATGACGGATGCGGCGGCGGGTATGTGCAGTGAGACCGCTGTGCCGCCGCCGGGGGCCGGCTCGACGGTGAGCGTGGCGCCGATCAGAAGTGCGCGTTCGCGCATGCCCCGGATGCCGGCGCCCTCGGTGGCGGCGCCCAGGCCCCGGCCGTCGTCGCGCACGCGCAGGCGTACACCGTCGGCCTGGTTCTGCAGCGACAGCTCGACGTGGTGGGCGTCGGAGTGGCGGGCCGCGTTGGTCAGGCCCTCCTGGGCCACGCGGTAGACGACCAGCTCGACATCCTTGCCGAGCGGGGGCAGATCGGACGCCACCTGGCGGCGGACGGTCATCCCGGCGGTGGTGAACTCGGTGGCCAGCGCACGGAGGGCACTGGACAGGCCCAGCTCCTCGAGCACGCCAGGACGCAGGCGGCGGGCGATCCGGCGGATCTCGTCGAGGCTGTTGCGGGTGCTCTCCTGGGCCTGCCGCAGCTGATCGCGCACGGGGCCGGGGGAGGAGTCGGCGACGCGCTTGAGGTCCAGCAGCACGGCGGTGAGTGTCTGACCGATCTCGTCGTGCAGTTCCTGAGCGATGCGGTGCCGCTCCTCCTCCTGCGCGGCGAGCGCCCGGCCGGCGCTTGATGCGCGTTCGTGCTCCAAACGCTCAAGCATGGTGTTGAAAGCGTGCATGAGCGCGCTGATCTCGCCCTGCCCCTCGGCGGCGAGGCGCGTGCCGGGCCGAAGCAGGTCGATCGTCGTCATGACGCGTGTCACCCGGGCCAGCGGCCGCAGGCCCACCCGGAGCAACGCCGCGTTGGCGATCAGCGTCGCGACCGTGCCCGCGAAGATGATCACGGCCTCGGTCAGACGCGCCGTCGCCGAGACCGTCACCGGCGCGAAGAGCAGCACCAATGCCGCCACGGTGAGCACGGCCGCGTTCAACGAGAAGATTCGCCAGAACAACGACACAGGGCCACCAATCCGATCGGGTTTCAGGTCCACGTCAAGCCTGCCGGGTCGGTGACCTGCGCGTCCATCCGTGCCGACCCCCATACGTGACCGTTACGGGCGTCACTGTTCAAGTGTGGAACGCGGCGAGCGCCCCCGCCCGCCCGAGCGGAAACCCGTGCTGCCCGGACGGCCTGCCTCCGGCGATCGGCGGCTGCCAATCGGCACCCGCCCATCGCCACCGCCGACCGGCGAGATGATGCCTACCTGGTCAGGGCCGGCCTCGTCGCAGTGGCGTCTCCGCGCAGGTTATGCGAGTTCTTTCGAGCCCCTTGTCGGGTGCTGCGGTAGGCGAGGAGGGCGGTTGCCAGGGCGAAGCCGAAGCCGGCGAACGGCTGCACCACCGGCACGGCGATCCCGGCGACGAAGAGTGTCATCAGCGCGGCGTAGGCGATGCCGTACGGCCGTAGGCCCGCGCGGCTGATCGCCACCCCCATCAGCACGGCTGCTGCGACGAGCAGGAAAGAGGCGGACAGGGCAGTGGCGAACAAAGCCGGGCCGTACGCGGTGTCGCCGTTCAATGTTGCCATGCCTGGGACGCCGGCCAGGTGTGCGCGGCCGATGCCCGGCTGTACGAAGGCGGCGCTGCCGAAAGTGGCGGCCAGGAAGACGTTGGCGATCGTGGTGAGCGCCAGCCCTGCGAACGCCGGCTTACTTGCCAGGGCGAAGGCCAGGCCGGTGGCACCGAGGATGGCGAGCGCGGCGCCGAAGATGCTGGCGCCGAGGTGGCTGATCAGGAAGGTGCCGGTGGTGACGTACTCGGCGTACGCGCCGAAATCGGAGACCGGCGGCTGGTGGGTGAGCGTGCTCAGGCCGAGCAGGGCGCCGTAGGCGGGAAGGGCCCAGAGGAAGATCTTCATTCCAGGAATCCTTTCGCCAGGTCGCGCGCCTGCTCGTGAGCGAGGCGGCGGGCGGAGGCGGCGTCGGCGGTGACCAGGTTGGGGCGGAAGTGGACCGTGCGGATGTCGTCCACGCCGGCCCAGCGCAGCCAGTCCTCGAGGTACGGCGCCTGGAAATCGGCGCCGAAGGCCGGGCCGCGGTCGGGTCCGTAGACAGCGCTCGTGTAGAGGACGGCGGCCCGCTTGCCGCGCAGCAGGCCGCGATAGCCCGCCTCGGCGTCGAAGCCGAAGACCAGGCCGGGCTGGCTGACGACGTCGATGAACTGCTTGAGGATGTACGGGATTCCGGCGTTCCACATGGGGACGCTGAACAGATAGCGGTCGGCCGCGTCGAACCGGCGGAACGTGGCGATGGCCGCGTTCCAGGCGTCCGCCTCCGCGCCGCGTGGCTCCTCACCGGCGAAGACGGCCATCTTGGCCGCGGCCGCGTCCGGGCCGAACGCCGGCAGCGTTCCGTCCCAGAGGTCGTGCTCCTCCACGTCCAGCGACGCGGCGTCCTCCGAATCGCGGATTACTTCCAGGAATGTGGCGGCGAGGGCGAGCGACTCCGAGCGGGGGCCGCGCGGCGAGGCGGACAGGTGCAGCAGCTTCATGATGATCCCCTGACTTAAGAATGCGTGCGCACGCACATTCTTACTCTGATGCGTGCGCACGCACAAGAGTTGGCTAGGCTGCGGTGATGAGCGACACCGATGTGGCCGCGTGGGCGGCCCTGTTGCGGGTGCACGCCGCCCTGGTCCCGCGGCTCGACAAGGAGCTCCAGGCGGCCTGCAATCTGCCGTTGACCTGGTACGACGTGTTGCTGGAGCTGAACTCCGCGCCGGGTCGCAAGCTCAGCATGAGCGAGCTGGGCGAGGTCGCGGTCGTCAGCCGCACCCGGGCCAGCCGGGTGGTCGACAGCCTGGTCGCCGCGGGGCTGGTCGCCCGCGAGAGCAATCCCGACGACAAGCGCTCGGCCTACGCCACCATCACCGAGGACGGGCGCCGGCGCCTGCGCGAGGCGGCTCCGGTCTACCTGGACGGCATCGCCCGGCACTTCACGTCCCGGATGAGCGCCGCCGAAGCCCGTACAGTCGCCAAGGCCTTGGAAAAGGTCCTGGCGGAGCAATGAAGGAAGGCCCCGCCGCGGCGGGGCCTTCTCGGTGGGTCAGGAGGTGGACGGAGCCGGGGCCGGGGAGGCCGTCGAGCGGACCACCGGAGTGGACGGGTTGCCGTCGACGGCGGCGGCCAGCTGGGGGACCAGGCCGTCCAGCAGGAACGGCAGGCTCAGCGGGCTGATGAACGACGTCGCGCCGCCGAGGAGCTCCTCGTCCTCGAGGAAGACGTCGCGGGCCTCGGTCTTCACTTTCAGCTTGGCGTACAGGGCGTCGGCATGGATTTTCGCCTTGTCCGTCTCGTAGTTGGGGACCAGCCACACCATGGCGTCCACGTCGAGGAGGTCGGTGCGCTCGCGGCTGATGCTGACGCCGAACTCCTTGCCGGTCAGCGCGTCCAGGTCGGCCGGCAGGGTGAAACCGAGGTCGGTCAGCAGGCGGCCGCGCGGGTCCTTCGTGCCGTAGACGTAGTAGCCCTCCCACGTCGTCGCCATCAGGGCGCTCTTGCCGGCGAACTCGGGATGCGCCGACTTGGCGGCCGCGATCTTGCCCTCGACGTCGGTGACGATCTTCTCACCCTGCGCGGTGCGGCCTACGGACTTGGCCACCGTACGCAGGGTGTCCTGCCAGCTGATGCCGTAGTCGATGCCGCCCTTGGGCTGGGCCACGACCGGCGCGATCTTCGAGAGCGTGTCGTAGTCGGACTGGGTGATGCCCGAGTAGAGCCCGATGATCAGATCGGGGCGCTGGGCCGCGATCTTCTCGAACTGGTAGCCGTCGGTGTTCGACAGGACAGCCGGCTTGGCGTTCGAGCCCAGGTCGTCCTGCGCCCACGGCCAGATGGCGCCCGGATGTTCGCCGAACCATTCGGTGGTGGCGACCGGGACGACGCCGAGTGCGAGCAGCGAGTCCTGCTCGGTCAGGCCGGCCACGACGATGCGCTTCGGCTCGGCCTTGATCTCGGTGGTGCCGTACTTGTGCTCGATGGACACCGGGAAGGTGTCGGTGGCGCCCGAAGCGGCGGCCGGCGACGGCGACTCGCCGGAGTCGCCGCTGCCGCATGCCCCGAGCATCAAGACGGCCGCAGCGAGCACGCTGACAGATCGGCGCATGGAAACCCCTCTCAAAAGACCTACGAGCGGCATAGTAGGTTAGCCTCGCCTAACTAGTCGAGAGAGGGTCGGATGGCCACAGTCCTGCGCGCGAATGTGCCTACGCGCAAGAAACGAACTGTGGTTTTAGCGTTTGCCATCGTCGTGCTTCTCGTCACCGCGGCGCTGAGCCTCGCGATCGGAACCAGGTCGGTTCCCCTGGCCGACGTGTGGCGAGTGCTCTGGCATGCCGACGGCTCGGTGGCGTCCGATGTGGTCAGAGGCCTTCGCGTTCCCCGCACCCTGCTCGGCATCGGCGTGGGCGCGTCGCTGGGCCTGGCCGGCGCGCTCATGCAGGCGCTGACCCGCAACCCGCTCGCCGAGCCCGGCCTGCTCGGCGTCAACCTCGGCGCGTCCACCGCCGTGGTCGTCGCCATCGCCTTCCTCGGCGTCGGCAACGCCGGTGGGTACGTGTGGTTCGCGTTCGCCGGCGCGGCGCTCACCGCCGCCGCCGTCTTCGCGGTCGGTGGCACCGGCCGCAATCCCACGCCGGAACGCCAAGTCCTGGCCGGCGTGTCCATCACCGCGGTGCTCGGTGCCTTCGTCTGGGCCGTACTCGTCACCCAGCCCGAGGCGTTCAACCGTTACCGCTACTGGGATGTGGGCTCGCTCGCCGACCGCGACGCGAGCACGGTCAACCAGGTCGCGCCGTTCATGCTGATCGGCATCGTGCTCGCCCTGGCCCTCGGCCGCCGCCTCAACGCGCTCGGCCTGGGCGACGAGGCCGCGGTGGCGCTCGGCGCGAACCCGAAAGTCATCCGCCTGCTCGGCATCGCCGCCATCACCCTGCTCTGCGGCGCCGCCACGGCCGCGGTCGGCCCGATCTGGTTCCTGGGCCTCGCGGTGCCGTACGTCGCCCGCCTCCTCACCGGCCCCGACCACCGCTGGGTCCTGATCTATTCGCTGGTGGTGGGCCCGACGGTGCTGCTGGCGGCCGACATCATCGGCCGCGTCGCGGTGGCCCCGTCCGAGCTTCAGGCCGGCGTCGTCACCGCGTTCGCCGGCGCCCCGATCTTCCTGGCCCTCTGCCGCCGGCGACGCCTGGGAACGCTATGACGACCCGGCTTCTCATCGACAAAGGGCCAGTGCGGCTGCGCTTGCCCGTACGCCCTCTGGTCGTCAGCGCCGTTCTGGCCGTGACGGCGCTCGCGATCGGCTTGGTGAACCTGGCCTCGGGCGACTTCCCGGTGCCGGTCGGCGAGGTCTTCAAGACGCTGATCGGCCGGGGCGACGCCGGCACCGAGTTCATCGTGCTCACCCTGCGCCTGCCGCGTGTGCTGGTCGCGCTGCTCGCGGGCGCGGCCCTCGGCGCGAGCGGCGCCATCTTCCAGAGCCTCACGCGCAACGCGCTCGGCAGCCCCGATTTCGTCGGCTTGACGGTGGGCGCGGCGACCGGCGCGCTTCTGGCCATTCTGGTCTTCCACGTACGGGGTGTGCCCGTCGCCGTGGCCTCGGTCGTCGGCTGCCTGGCCACGTCCGTCGTGATCTACCTGCTGGCCTTCAAGCGCGGCGCCCAGCCGTTCCGCCTGGTGCTCATGGGCATCGGCGTGTCGGCGCTGCTCGAGGCGTTCAACTCCTACCTGGTGCTGCGTGCTCGGCTGACCGACGCCCTGGAGGCCCAGCACTGGCAGATCGGCAGCGTCGGCGGCCGTTCGATGCTGGACGTGGCCATGGTCGGCCTTCCGCTGCTGGTGATCCTGCCTCTCGTCGTCAGCCTCGGCCGTGACATGTCGATGCTGCGCCTGGGCGACGAGACGGCCGCGCTCCAGGGCGTGCCCGTCGAACGCAGCCGGATCACCCTGGCCCTGGCCGGTGTCCTGCTCACCGCGGCCGCCGTGGCCGCGGCCGGCCCGATCGGCTTCGTGGCCCTGGCCGCGCCCCACCTCGCGGCCCGCTTGACGCGTGGCGCGGGTCCCGGAGTGCTGCCCGCGGCCGCGATGGGCGCCGTTCTGATGACCGCCGGCGACTGGCTGGCCCAGCGGGTGCTGCCGGAACAGGACCTGCCGGTCGGAGTGGTGACCGCCGCCCTGGGCGGCGCCTATCTGACCTGGCTCCTGGTGCACGAATGGCGCCGAGGACGAGCACGAGCGTGACTGTTCTTGAGCGAATGAGCGCGAATGCGCGGCCGGCGAATGCGCGGCCGGCGGCGGAGGGGCTGGCGGACGTGGGGCTGGCGGACGTGGGGCCGGTGGCTTTGTGGTGGCGGGGCGAGAAGGGCGAGGGCTGATGAGCGTTCGGTTGCGGGGCGAGGAGCTGACCCTCGCGTACGAGGAGCGGGTGGTCGCCGAAGGGCTGAACGTGGGCATCGCCGACGGGTCGTTCACGGTGATCGTGGGGCCCAACGCCTGTGGCAAATCGACGCTGCTCAAGGCGCTCGCGCGTGTGCTCAAGCCGGTGTCGGGGACTGTTCTTCTGGACGGGAACGGCATCACCTCGTACGCCTCCAAGGAAGTTGCCCGGCGGCTCGGGATGCTCCCTCAGAGTCCGGTCGTGCCCAACGGCATCGTGGTCGAGGATCTGGTGGGGCGGGGGCGGTACGCGCATCAGCGGATGCTGCGGCAGTGGTCGGCCGCGGACGAGGCGGCGGTGGCCGAGGCCATGCGGCTGACCGAGGTGAGCGAGCTGGCCGACCGGTTCGCCGAGGAGCTGTCCGGCGGGCAGCGGCAGCGGGTGTGGCTGGCGATGGTGCTCGCTCAGCAGACCGGCATCCTGCTGCTCGACGAACCTACGACCTTCCTCGATCTGGCCCATCAGTTCGACGTGCTGGACATCTGCGCCGATCTGCACGAACAGGGACGCACGATTGTGGCCGTTCTGCACGATCTCAATCACGCGTGCCGCTACGCCACCGACCTGATCGTGATGAAGGAGGGCCGGGTCGTGGCGCAGGGGCCGCCGGCCGAGGTGATGACGCCGGCCCTGGTGGAGGAGGTGTTCCGGGTGCCGTGCCGGGTGATGGACGACCCGGAGACGGGCACGCCGATGGTGGTACCGGCCGACCGCGCCCGCCGGCGGGCTGTCCACGGCTGAGGTGGTGGACACAGCTGAGCGGTGGTCGGCTGTGCACAACTAACGTATAAGTTTTGTACACCTTCTGTTCATGTTTACGGAGTTACCGTTACGGCATGATCCGCCCGCTCGTTGCCGACGCTCGTGACCTTGCCGAACGGCTGCTGGCCGATCTGCCGGAGCGATGGCAGCACTCGGTCGGAGTGGCTGAGCGGGCCACGCAGATCAGCGCGACCGTGAGCGCCGGGGAAGCCGACGTTCTCGTGGCGGCCGCCTGGCTGCATGACATCGGCTACGCGGAAGCGTTGCTGGACACCGGGTTCCATCCGCTCGACGGGGCGCGTCATCTTCAGCGGCTCGCGTGGCCGATGCGGATCGCCGGGCTGGTCGCCCACCACTCGGGTGCGATCTGTGTGGCGCACGTCAACGGGCTTGAGGGCGCGCTCGCCGAGTTCCCACAGGAGAACACGGCGGTCAGCGACGGGCTGACGTATGCCGACCAGACTGTGGGGCCCTACGGGCGGAGCATGGACTTCGAGGACCGGATGGCCGACATGCTGCGCCGGCACGGTCCCGGCTCGCCGAACGCGGCCGTGCACTCCCGCCGCGCGCCGATGTTGCGCGCCGCCGTGCAGCGCGTGGTCTCACGGCTGTCCCTCCCGGCCGGCGTGCGCGCCGCCTGAGCGGCCGGGCGGGGAGAGCGGTCAGGCTGCTGTCTGGGCCAAGGCCAGCTCTGTCTTGGTGTGCTGGAACTCGGCGGGGGCTATGCCGTCCTTGCGCAGCGCCCTGGACACCCGCGCCGACACCGCCGCGGCCTCGTCGACCGGGCACTTCGTGGAGAGCTCCAGCAAAGCCGAACCGTCGGGGTAGACCCAGCGTTCCGCCGTCAGGGCCAGGCCCCGCACCTTGACGCGGCGCTTGCGGGCCTTCACGGGGCCGAACGTCGTGAGGTCGTCGAGCGCGCACGGCGCGTACGCCGAAAGCACCCGCCGCTGACGCGCCGAGAGCAACGACGTCAGGGGTTTGCCCGCCTTCAGCGCCTGGCCCACGCTGCCCTTGGCCAGCTGCTGCTTCAGCGCGCCCGAGCAGACGTAACTGCCGGGCATCGCGTCGACCTCCACGTGGAAGCCGGGGGAGCGGCGCAACCAGCCGGGCACGTTGCGCGTGTGCATCGGGCGCAGCTTCACCACGATGTCGTCGGGGCGGCCCGCCCGCTCGCGGACCCGCACGACGATGCCGTCCTGTTTCAGGGCCAGCGACGGGGTGTCCAAGAAGTAGACCTTCCGGGCCTGGCCGCCGACGAAACCACCGTCCGGAATGAGGAGCTTCAGCTCCACCAGGTCGGCCTGACGGGAAATAACCCGCAGGTCATCGGCCTGATCCGACGGCGGTTGCCAGAATCCCCACATAGAAGGTCGCGAACTCACTCGAACAACCGTACATGACCTTCCGTTAAACGATCATCAACGGGGGGCCATTTCTCGTTAATCCTCCGTTAACCCGTACGGGGCCTCGCGCTCGACGAAGTCGCGGAACCTCGACGCCGCCGGTCCCAGCCGGCGGTCGGTTCGCCAGGTGAGGCCGACGACCCGTTCCGCTGCGGGCGCGGCCAAGGAGAGCCCGATCGTGCCCGAGGCGCCGACGAACTGCTCCGGGACCAGCGCCACGCCCAGGCCCGCGCCGACCAGGCCCTCGATCGTGGCCAGGTCGCCGATCTCGAAGGCCACCCGCGGCGTCACCCCGGCCGCCGCGAACAGGTCGTCCACCAACTGCCGGAAGCCGAAGCCGGGCGGGATCGTCACGAAATCCTGTTTCGCCACCTCGGCCAGCGGCACGGCCCTGGTCCTCGAGGCCCATCGGTGGTCCGGCGGGACGATCAAGGCCAGGCTCTGCGTCTGCAAGGCGATCCAGCCGTACGGCCCGGGTGGGCGCGGCGAGATGAGAGCGAGCTCCGAGAGGCCCGCGTCGAGGTCGCGCAGCATCTCGTGGCCGGGCTCCTGGCGCAGCTCGACCCGCATGTGCGGCGCCTGCCGGCGGACGTCGCGCAGGATGCGCGGGACGAGCGAGGTGGCCATCGAGTCGAGGAACGCCAGCCGCACCGTGCCCGACGACGGGTCGAGCAGGCCGGCCAGGTCGCGGCGCAGGCGGTCGTGGCGGTCGACGATGTCGCGGGCGGCGGCCAGGGTCAGCTCGCCGAGCGGGTTCGGGTGTACGCCGCGGGCGTCGCGCTCGAACAGGCGGGCCCCGACCTCGTCCTCGAGCCGCTTCAGGAGCCGGGACAGGGTCGGCTGGGTGGTGCCGAGCGCGGTCGCGGCCTCGGTGACGTGGCGGTGCTCACCCAGGGCGAGCAGCGCGCGGAGGTCCTCGATGAGCACGGCTCGGATCATACGCCGTACGCATCAAAGCTATTGATCTAATGCATTGGACGCATGGCGGGGTGGGGGCGAACAGTCGGCCGGGTGAGCCCCTATCGTGCCGGGACGCCCGGCTACCGCCGGATCTGCCTGGCCCTGTTCGCGGCCGGAGTGGCCACCTTCGCCCTGCTCTACAGCACGCAGGCCCTGCTGCCGGACCTGGCCGGCGCGTTCGATGTGACGCCGGCGCAGAGCTCCTGGTCGCTGTCGCTGGCCACGGTCGGCCTGGGCGTGGCGCTGCTGATCACCGGGCCGCTGTCGGAGAAGGTCGGCCGCACCCGGCTCATTCACCTGTCGCTCGCGCTCTCGGCGGTGGTCGGGCTCGCCTGCGCGGTAGCGCCGAGCTGGCACGTTCTGCTCGTCCTGCGACTTCTGCAGGGCGTCACGCTGGCCGGGCTGCCCGCCGTGGCCACTGCCTATCTCCGGGAGGAGCTGCACGCCGACACGCACGCGCGGGCGGCGGGGCTCTACATCGGCGGCACCGCGCTCGGTGGCATGGCCGGCCGTCTCGTCACCGGGTCGGTCGCCGAGGCGTACACCTGGAGGTGGGCCTTGGCCTCGGTGGCCCTGGTCGGGGTGGCCTGTGCCGTGGTGGTGGCCGTGCTGCTGCCGAAGTCGCGCAACTTCGTGCCCCGGCCGACGGCGGCCATGACCCGGCGTGCGCTCAGCGATCCGGCGCTGCTCAGCCTCTACGCGATCGGCGCCTGCGCGATGGGCGCGTTCGTCTCGGTCTACAACGCCATGGGCTTCCGGCTGACCAGCGCTCCCTTCCTGCTCGGCGCGGGTGCGGCCGGCGCGGTCTTCCTCGTCTACCCGGTGGGCACGCTCAGCTCGGCCGTCTCGGGCCGATTGGCCGATCGGTACGGGCGGCGCGCGGTCATGCCGTTCGGATGCGTCCTGACCGCGGTGGGCCTGCTTCTCACGCTGCCGGACAACCTCCCGCTGATGGTGGCCGGGCTGGCCGTGATGACCGCCGGGTTCTTCTGCGTGCACGGCGTGGCCAGCGGCTGGGTGCCGGTGCGGGCGCACGCCGGGGGAGTGCCGGCCGGGCAGGCGGCGTCGTTCTACCTGTTCGCCTACTACGCGGGCTCGTCGATCTTCGGCAGCCTGGCCGGCACGGCCTGGTCGCTCGGCGGGTGGCCGGCGGTGGTCGCGCTCGCCTCGGTCTTCGTCGGCGCCGGCGGCGTGCTCGCGATGAACCTGCGGCGGGTACCCGCTTTGAAGGCAGCCGTCCGCTGAACGCCGGAACTTCATCCCGAGTTGCGGCAATTACGCCTCTTGAGGGAACTCTTGGGAGTGTTTTACGACTTTCCCAGTCGACTTTGATCAGATGGCCGCGTGGCCCGGCGAGTCTTTCTGCACATCGGTGCGCCGAAAACCGGCAGCACCTACATCCAGAACGTCCTGTGGGGCAACGCGGACACCCTCCGCGACCGCGCCGGTGTTCTGGTCCCGCACACCCTCTACGCCCACGACCAGGGCATGGCCGACCTGCGTGAGGTGCCCTGGTACGACCCGTCGTCGGGCTGGACCTGGGACCGCCTGGCCGGGCTGGCCAACGCGTGGCCGGGCGACGCGGTGATCAGCAGCGAAGGTCTGGGCGCGGCGACGCAGACCCAAGCCGCGCGGGCCCTGGAGAGCTTCGGCGCGGCCGAGGTGCACGTCGTCGTGGCCGGGCGCGACCTGTGGCGCACGCTGCCGTCGATGTGGCAGCAGAGCATCCGGGGCCGCAGCACCTGGCGCTTCGAGGACTTCCTGTCGGCCGTCGAGAAGGGCCGCTACCAGGCCTTCTGGGACGAGCACACGGCCGACCGGATGCTGCGCCGCTGGGGCGACCTGCTGCCGCCCGGGCAACGGCATCTGATCACCGTGCCGCCCGCGGGAGCGCCGTACGACCTGTTGTGGCAGCGCTTCGCCGGTGTCATCGGGGTGCCCGCGGACCTCTGCGAGCTCGCCGCGCCCACCGCGAACGTCTCGCTCGGCGCGGCCGAGATCGAGCTCCTGCGCCGGGTCAACCAGGCCCTGGGCGACCTGTACCCGCACCGGGTTCCCTACCAGCGGGTCGTCCAGCGGCACCTGGTCGACGCGGTCCTCAAACAGCGGGCCAACACGCTGCGCTTCGGCATCGGCGCCGACCGGGCGGCCTGGGTCCTCTCGGTGGCCGAGGAGCAGATCGCGACCCTGCGCGACTATCCGTGCGACATCGTGGGCGACCTGGACGAGCTGCGGCCGGTGGCCGTGCCGGTGACCGGGCCCACCCCCGACCAGCTGCCGGACACGCAGGTGCTGGAGGCGGCGATCGACACCATCGTCGGCATGCTCGGCCACGCCGCCTCGCTCGACCAGCCGCTGGAGAAGCGCCCGCCGGGCCCGCTGACCCGGCTGCGCGGCATGAAGCGACGGCTGCGCGACTCGGTCACTTTCGGCACCCGCGTAACCGATCCGGCCGACCGGGTACCCGGGGCGCGCCGCCGGGCATAGCCTGGGCCCATGCCGTACGTCGCCGCCCGCGACGGCCGCCGGCAACGCGGCCCTCAGGATCGGGCACCCTCCGTCCCCGAACGACTCGACGACCTGCGTGGCCACAGCGTGGGGGTGCTGGAGCTCCCGCACCACATGGCCGCCGGTCACAAGTCCCGCCGCCGGTTCGATCTGGAGGACCCGGCCCAGCAGCGTCTGGCCTATCAGACCGTGCTGTGCCAGGCCGCGGACTGCTGCGAGATCAACGATCTCCTGCATCCCGGCGTGCTGCGCCGCCTCTGGCGCCACCTGCACATTCCCGACCGCGTCCGGCAGGCGTGGGAAAACCGCTACCCCGATCTCACCGCGCCCGCGCCGGCCTCCGAGACCAAGGTCCCGACGGCCGAGCTGATCGCGCCGCGCACCGACGACGGCTTCCGCCGCGCCGGTCGCCGGCCGACCGCCTCGGTGCCGGCCGATCGCCTGACGGCCTCGCAGATGATCGCCGCCCGCACGGCCTCCAGCCGTTGATCTCGGTTCGGGGCATCGGCCTGGGCCTCGCCGCCGTCGCCCGCCCGGGATACATCAACCTGGGCCGCGACGCCGACCTGCCGGCCGACCGCACGGTCGACGCGATGCGCTCGCTGGTGTTCACGCTGCTCGACGAGGCGTACGCCCAGGGGGTCCGCTATTTCGACGCCGCCCGTTCCTACGGCCGCGCCGAGGAGTTCCTGGCCGCGTGGCTGGTCGCCCGCGATCCGGTGGGCGTCGTCGTGGGCAGCAAGTGGGGTTACACCTACACCGCCGGCTGGCGGGTCGACGCCGACGTGCACGAGGTCAAGGACCACAGCGTGGCCACCTTCGACCGGCAGATCGAGGAGACCCAGGACCTGCTCGGCGAGCACCTCGACATCTACCACGTCCACTCGGTCACGCCGCACAGCACGGCGCTGACCGACAAGGTGCTGCACCGCCGCCTGGCCGGTCTGGCCGCCCAGGGCATCATCGTCGGCGTCTCCACGAGCGGTCCGGCCCAGGCGACGGCGATTCGAGAGGCTTTGGCCGTACGCATCGACGGCGAACCCCTGTTCCGCAGCATCCAGGCCACGTGGAACCTCCTCGAGACCTCGGCCGGCCCGGCCCTGGCCGAGGCCCACGAGGCGGGCTGCCTGGTCATCGTCAAGGAGGCGATGGCCAACGGCCGCTTGGCCGCCATGCCTTCCCTGGGTGCCTCGCCGGACGCGGTCGCCTTGGCCGCGGCCTTGCGACAGCCGTGGGCCAACGTGGTGCTCTCCGGCGCGGCCACCCGCGAACAGCTCGACTCGAACCTGCGCGCCCCGACCCTCGACGTCGACATCGACGCGCTGGCCGACCTGGCCGAGCCACCCGAGAAATACTGGTCACACCGCTCGGCCCTGGCCTGGAGCTGACTCAGGCGGCGGTGACGCGGCGGGACTTCACCTCGTACATGGCGCCGTCGGCGCGGCGCAGCACCGAGACGGCGTCGTCGCCGGGGGCGGCCCGGACCGCGCCGACGCTCACGCCGACGGCGGCGTGCTCGCCGGTGACCACGAACGGCGCGGTGAAGGCGGCCTCGATCCGCGGCACCACCTCGGCCGAGGCGTCGCGGCAGAGGACGACGAACTCGTCGCCGCCGTACCGGGCGAGCAGGTCGGTCCCACGGACGCAGCCCGTCAGGCGTACGGCGACCTGTCGCAGCAGTTGATCTCCGGCGACGTGACCCAGGCCGTCGTTGACCGCCTTGAAGCCGTCGAGGTCGCAGAACAGGATGAGCGGGGCCCCGCCGGCGGCCAGCTCGGCGTCCCGGCCGTCCAGGAACTTCTTGCGGTTGGCCAGGCCGGTCAGCGCGTCGTGGGTGGCCTCGTGGGCCAGCGCCCGCTCGGCCCGGGACCGCTGAGCCGACAGCATGCCGATGCGGATCATCACCATCGGCACGATCACCGCGGTGCCGACCGCGAGCAGCACGGCGTCGATCGGCCGGCCGGCCAGCTGCTGGACGGCGGCGACGATCGGGTTGAGCGCGAGCGCGCCGCCCAGAAAGGCGAGCCGTCCCGGGCCGAGCCGGTCCACCGAGACCGGGCCGGGGCGCTGCAACTGGTCCATCGAGCGGTCGGCGACGCCGGTCCCGGCCACGATGTAGCCGGCCAGGAAGAGCGTGTCGACCCAGCCCGGCCGGGTCAGCGGGGTGTCGGCGGCGTACCAGAGCAGGCTCAGGTTGCCCACGAGGGCCAGCGGCAGGACCACGATGAAGGCGCGCAGGGCGAGCAGGGACTCGCGGCCCGCGCTCTCCACGCGCAGCAGGGCGCCGAGCATGCCGGCCAGGCACAGGGCCATCACGAGCAGGCCGGCCCGCGAGCCGGTGGACATCGCGGTGGCGTCCAGCCGCGGCTGCACCAGCACGGTCCAGAGCAGCCCGACCAGGCCCACGGCCATCACCGCCGCGTCGAGGATGCCGCCGATGTCGCCGCGCCCGTGCCGCAGAACGATCCACACGGCCGCCGCGAGCAGCAGCAGATGGCCCGCCACGATGAAGACCAGCGAGGTCAGGTCGCGGTTGTCGGTCAGGCCGAGCTGGACCGCCGCCCACAGCCCGCCGGCGTTGATGACGGCGAGCCCGGCGACGATGAGCACCGACGGCCCGCGCCGCTTCCGCAGGGCGAGCGCGGCCGGCACCAGGGACGCCGAGCCGATCAGGAAGTACAGCAGGGGATGGGCGCCTTCCGGCGCCATCGGATAGGCCGAGGCCGCCAGGAGAGCCACCACGGCGTACGCGAGCAGGGGTCCCCGGGGCATGACGCGCCCATCGCCCACGCGGCCCCCGACTTGAGCTTTTCTCCGCGTCGGGCAGGATCGGGCGGGTGACACGGATCGAGGAGTTCCCGGTGCCCGGCGGCCCGTACGCCCTGGCGACCGGCGCCGACGGCGCCCTCTGGTACACGCTGGTGTCGCTCGGGCAGATCGGGCGGCTGACGCCCGCGGCGACGTTCGACGCCGGTTCCGCCTCCCGGCCGACGATCATCACGGCCGGGCCGGACGGAGCGCTCTGGTTCACGTCCTACGGAACGCACCGCCTCGGCCGGATCACGGCCGCCGGCGAGCTGAGCGACGTCGTGCTGCCGACGCCGGAGGCGGGTCCGTTCGGCATCGCGGCCGGCCCGGACGGGGCGATGTGGTTCACCGAGAGCGCGGCCGACCGGATCGGGCGGGTGACGGCCGACGGCACGGTGACGGAGTTCCCCACCGGCTCCTTCCCGTCCGCCATCACGGCCGGGCCCGACGGCGCGATGTGGTTCACCCTGAACCAGGGCAACGCGATCGGCCGGATCGACATGAACGGCGCGACGGCGGTTCATCCGCTGCCGGCCGAGGGCGCGGCCCCGGTCGGCATCACCGCGGGCCGCGACGGCGCCCTGTGGTTCGTGGAGATCGGCGCCGGGCAGATCGGCCGCATCACCCCGGACGGCGGCATCACCGAGTTCCCGCTGCCCGACCGGGCCGGGCGCCCGCACGCCATCACCAGCGGCCCGGACGACCGGTTGTGGTTCACCGAGTGGGCCGGCAACCGGATCGGCTCGATAACCCCCGACGGCACGATCGAGTCGTACGACCTGCCGACCCCGAACAGCGAGCCGCACGGCATCGCGCTCGGCCCGGACGGGGCGGTCTGGGCCGCCCTGGAGATCGGCGCCCTGGCCCGGCTGGAGGTACGGCCTGGGTAGGCTGCGGCCCGTGGGGACGACGATCGACGCGGTGATGTGGCCGGACCGTCCGTGGCGGGAGCTGCGGGGCGAGTGGGAGCGGGCCGAGCGGCTCGGCATCGGGCGGGGGTGGCTCTGGGACCATCTCGTTCTCGGTGGGCGGCCGGTCTGGCACGACGCGTACGCCGTGCTCGCCGCCGCCGCGGCCACCACGGACACCATCGGGGTCGGCACGATGGTGACCGCGCCGAACTTCCGTCATCCCGTCACCACGGCCAAGGCGGCGCTCGCCCTCGACGACGTCAGCGGCGGCCGGTTCGTGCTCGGGCTGGGCGCCGGCGGCCCCGGCGACGACGCCGAGGCGCTGGGCACGCCGCCGCTGAGCGCGGCCGAGCGGGGACGGCGGTTCGTGGAGTTCACCGAGCACGTCCACACGCTGCTGACCGAGCCGGCGCCGACGCTCGAGGGGGAGTGGTTCACCGCCCGCGCGGCCGACATCGGCGGGGGACTGCCGCGGCGGCCGCCTCTCGCGGTGGCCGCGACCGGGCCGCGGGGCATCGCGCTCGCCGCCGAACGGGCCGACTGGTTCGTCACCCAGGACATCCGCAAGCGGTCGGCCACACCACAGGCCGAGGTGGCCCGGCAGTTCGACCGGCTGCGTGAGGCGTGCGCGCTCGCCGGGCGGGCGATGCCGTCGACGGTGGTCGTGCTCGGTTACGGCGGTGAGCAGCCGCTCGCCTCGGCCGAGGCTTTCCACGACTGCGTGGGCCGCTACACCGAGCTCGGCGCGACCCGCGTCGCCGTGCTGTGGCCGCGCGGCGAGGACGCCGAGCGGCAGTTCGCCGTACTGGAGAAAGCCGAGTTAACGGCGTAGAAACCTCCGATACTTCTGGCCGAAGCACCGCGTCCCTAACTTCTTTCTCAGCTTGAGTCTCGCGAGTCATATCCTCGTATTCGCCTCGCACGCTTCTCCGGCTCCATTGACGATTTCTATCTGTCTGGAGACCGCTATGTTCGGAAATTCCGCATGAGCGGAGAGATCCGCGTGACCGGAGTGCGCCGGGTCTACGACATCGGCGCCGGCGGCTCGCTGACCGCCCTCGACGACGTCGATCTCACCGTGGAGACCGGCACCTTCGTCAGCGTGATCGGGCCCAGCGGCTGCGGCAAGTCGACGCTGCTGCGGGCCGTGGCCGGGCTCGAGACGCCGGACGCCGGCCAGATCACCGTCGGCGGGCTCACGCCGGAGCGGGCGGCGGCCGACAAGATGCTCGGCCTGGTGCCGCAGACCCCGGCCCTGCTGCCGTGGCTGTCGGTCCTCAAGAACGTGTCGCTGCCGAAGAAGGTGAACCGCAGGAAGGGCCGCCGCACGGCCGACATGGTCGACCTGCTGAGCAAGGCCGGGCTGGCCGACGTCATGCACAAACTGCCGTCGCAGATCTCCGGCGGCATGCAGCAGCGGGCGGCCATCGTGCGCGCCTTCGGCCTGCACCCCGACGTCCTGCTCATGGACGAGCCGTTCTCGGCGCTCGACGAGTTCACCCGTGAGGCCCTCCAGGAGCAGCTGCTCGACCTGTGGGACGAGCTCAAGGCCACGGTCCTGTTCATCACGCACTCGGTCAGCGAGGCCGTCCGGCTCTCCGACCGGATCGTCGTGATGGCGCCCCGGCCCGGCCGGATCACCGACGTCATCGACATCGATCTGCCTCGCCCGCGCGGCCAGGCCCTTCTGAAAACCCCTGAGTTCCATGCGTACGAGGACCTCGTGCGTGACCGGCTCCGCGGGGCGTTCCACTATGCGAATGCGATCGCCTCATGACCCTCGCCGAGCCCGCCCCCGCGGTAATTGTGGAACCACGCAAGCGCCTCACGCTCCATTTCCTGCATCCGGCGAAATGGCTGCCGCTGGTGCTCATGCTGGCCGTGCTCGGCGGGCTCTGGCAGTGGGGCGCGAGCCGCATGCCGTACCTGCTGCCACCGCTCGGCGACATCGGGCAGACCCTGGCCCAGGACGCCGGCTACTACCTCGAGAACGCCCTCGTGACGCTGCGGGAGGCCGTCGGCGGCCTCGCCATCGGCACGGTGGTGGCCTTCGTGCTGGCGGTCGTGGTCAGTGAGTTCACGCTGGCCCGGCGGGCCATCATGCCGGTCGCGGTCATCCTCAACGTCACCCCGCTGGTGGCGATCGCGCCCGCGCTGGTCGTGGCCTTCGGTTTCGGGGCCGCGCCCAAGCTCATCGTGACCGGGCTGATCTGCTTCTTCCCGGTGCTCATCAACATGTCGATGGGCCTGCGGGCGGTGCCGCTGCCGGTGCTGCAGGTCTACCGGACCATGCACGCCTCGCGGCTCGAGACGCTCTGGTACATCCGGGTCCCCAGCTCGCTGCCGTACCTGTTCGCGGCGCTGCGGATCGTCTTCCCGCTCTCGGTGGTGGGAGCGGTGGTCGCGGAGCTGTCGGCCGCGGGGTCGTCCAAGGGACTGGGCACGGCGATCAGCCTCGCCTCGTCCATGAACCGGCTGGCCGCCGTCTACGCGTCGATCGCCATCCTGGCCGTGCTCGGCTCCCTGCTGCTGCTGGTCGTGACGCTGCTGGAGCGCCGTCTCCTGCACTGGCACGAGACCCGCGCCGGCACCAAATAAGTCAACGCTCTCTCTGACGGGAACTTTCCATGCGTAGTCGTACCCTTTTTGCGGCTTTTTCCGCCGCCGCCCTCCTGATATCCACCGCCGCTTGTGGCTCCTCGGACGACGAAGTCGCCGCCGCCTCGGCCGGCACCGCGATCTCGGCCGACCGCTGCGCGAAGAACAAGGCGGCCGGGAAGATCACCTACCTGTCCGGTTACCAATGGCAGGCGTCCGCCTCGATCCTGGAGTACGCCGCGGCCAAGAAGCTCGGCTACTTCGACGCGGTCTGCCTCGACGTCACCATGCAGCCCGGCACCGGGGACACCAGCCAGAACACCAAGCTCCTGGCCAGCGGCAAGGTCACCGTCAGCCCGGTGAGCCAGCAGGACGTGCTCTCGGCCAACGCCAACGGCATCAAGGTCACCGGCGTCTCGTCGTACTCGAACGTGGGTCTCGAGGTCCTGATGACGAAGAACGACGTCACCGACCTCAAGCAGCTGGACGGCACGACGCTGGGCCAGAAGGGCGCCATGCCGATCGGCGTTCAGGCGATGCTGGTGCAGACGGGCGCCGACTTCGGCTCGGTCAAGCAGGTGACGGTCGGCTACGACCCGTCGGTGCTGACCCGCGGGCAGGTCAAGTCGCTCACCGGCTTCATCTCCAACGAGCCCAACCAGCTCAAGGCGGCCGGCACGCCGGTGACCGTCTGGCGGCCGTACGACTACAAGGTGCCCGGCTCGCTCGGCGCGATGGCCGTGAACCCCGATTTCGCCGCCAAGAACCCGGAGGCCGTGCAGGACTTCCTCCGGGCCGGCCTGCACGCCTTCGAATACTGCGAGGACAACGCCGAGGAGTGCGTGAAGGCGGCGGCCGAGCTGACCGGCGCCGGCTACGACGAGAAGCAGAACCTCGCCGTCTGGCAGACCGAGGACAAGGTCGTGCGGGACAGCCTCAAGCCGGGCGCGGCGCTGGGCGCGATCGACACCGCGAACGTCACCGCGCTGGCCGAGATGCTGAACAAGTACACGAAGACCTCGATCACCCCGGAACAGGCGGCGAGCGAATTCGACTCTTCGTACGTCTCCGCGATCTACCAGGGTGACAAGCTGATCTGGCCCGCACCGTAAGCGTCATCGGAAAGAGGAACGGTATGTCCAGCAAGGAATATGGCGTGTTCCTGCCGATCGGCAACGGCGGTTGGATGATCTCGTCGACGGCACCGCACCCGGAGGCGACCTACGCCTACAACCGGCGCGTGGCGGTGGAAGCGGAGCAGATCGGCCTCGACTTCATCATGTCGATGGCCAAGTGGAAGGGATTCGGCGGCACCACGGACCACTGGGGCCAGACGCTCGAGTCGATGACGATGATGTCGGCGCTGGCCGAGGCCACCTCGACGGTGAAGATCTGGGCCACCATGCACGCGAACATCCACCACCCGGCGGTGGCGGCGAAGATGTTCACCACGCTGCAGGACGTCTCGGGCGGGCGGGCCGGCATGAACATCGTCAACGGCTCGTACGCCGACGAGTTCCAGCAGATGGGGCTCTGGGACGCCGAGCTGTCGCACGCCGACCGCTACCGGATGACCGAGGAGTGGACGCAGGCGGTCGGCCGGCTGTGGACCGAGGACGTGGTGACGATGAAGAGCGACTTCTTCACGCTCGACGCCTGCGAGTCGCGCCCGCATCCGGCGGTGCGGCCGACCATCATCAGCGCCGGGCGCTCGGCGGCGGGCCGCGATTTCCAGGCCAAGTACGCCGACGGGGCATTCCTGAGCGCCGACAACCTCGACCAGATGCGCGAGTTCTCGCGGTACGTCCACGACAAGGGCGCCTCGCACGGGCGCCAGGTCAAGACGTACTCGATGTTGACGGTCGTTCTCGACGAGACCGACGCCAAGGCCGAGGCGAAGGCCGCGCGCTACGGGGAAGGGCTCGACAAGGAGGCGCTGATCGGGATGCGCACGTCGTGGGGCATCCCGGCCGACACGGCGCGGCAGTGGGCCGAGGGGGCGACGGGATCGGAGGCGTTCCAGACGCCGTACGTCACCGGTGGCCCCCAGAAGGTCATCGAGCACATCGAGCAGATCACGGCCAAGGCCGAGCTCGACGGCCTGATGCTGATCTTCCCGGACTACCACGCGGACATGCTGCCGTTCGGCGAGGCCGTCCTGCCGGCCCTGCGAGGCGACTCATGAGCGGCCTTCGCGAGTCACAGCTCGCGGCGTTGGCCGGGCGCAAGGCGGCGCTCATCGTCGTCGACGTGCAGCGGTCGTTCGCCGACCCTTCGATGATCGCGGGCTACGGGGCCGACCTCTCCGTCGTCGCCGACGCGGTCGCCGCCACGGGCGAGCTCGTGCGGGCCGCCCGCGCGGCCGGCGTCACGGTGGCCTGGGTCGAGCTGGGCAGCGATCCCCGCAACCCGTGGCGGGCGAGCCAGTGGTTGCGCTCGGGTGACCCCGGCGCGCCGTACGGCCCGGAGGAGCCTTGTGTTCTGGGCAGTCCGGGCGCCGAGTGGTACGGAACCGGGCCCGCGGAGGGCGAGATCCGGGTGGTCAAGCGCGGCTACAGCGGCTTCCTGGGCACCAGCCTCGAGGCCCAGCTGCGCGCGGCGGGTGTCGAGTGGGTCGCGGTCTGCGGGCTGACCACCGAATGCTGTGTGGCGGCGACCGCCACCGACGCGTTCCAGCTCGACTGGCCTGTCCTGCTGCCAGTCGACGGCGTCGCCGCGTACGACAAAGAAGTGAACGAAGCTTCGCTGGCCGAACTGGCGATGAACGTCGCGGTGCTCAGCGACAGCGACGAGCTCGCGGATCTGTGGGTGACGGCATGAGCGGCATGCACCTCGCCTTCGACCTGTCGTTCACGCACACCGAGGGGCGCTGGGCCCGGCGCGGCTCGTGGGTCGGTCGCGACTTCCCGGATCCCCGGATGTACATGGAGCTCGCCCAGACGGCCGAGCGGGCCGGGATCGGCATGCTGTTCTTCGGCGACGGCACCGGCATCCCCGACACGTGGCGCGGTTCGATCGACGCCGCGGTCGAGTGGGGCGTGCAGTGGCCCCGGCACGACATGAGCCCGATCATCGCGGCCATGTCGACGGTCACCGAGCACATCGGCTTCGGGCTGACGTACTCGTCGACCTTCATGCACCCGTTCTACGTGGCCCGGCTGCTCAACTCGCTCGACCACGTCACCGGCGGGCGGATCGCGTTCAACGTGGTCGCCTCGACGCGGAGCGCGGACGCCGCCAACTACGGCTTCGACCAGCTGATGGCCCACGACATGCGCTACGAGCGGATGGAGGAGTTCATCGACGTCTGTCAGGCGCTCTGGCGGTCGGTCGGCGCCGGCGCCATCGTCCGGGACCGGGAGACGGGCCGCTTCGCCGACCCGGCCCAGGTGCGGGCCATCCACCACCACGGCAAGTTCTTCGACGTCCAGGGCCCGCTGCCGAGCGTGCCGAGCCCGCAGGTGGCGCCGATGCTGGTGCAGGCCGGCAATTCGCCGCGCGGGATCGCGGCGTCGGCCCGCTTCGCCGACCTGGTCTTCGGTTTCGGCGGCAGCCTGCCGTCGCAGCAGCGGCACCGCACGATGCTCGACGAGGCCCTGAAGGAGGAGGGGCGCGACCCGTCGGCGGTCGGCATCCTGTGGGCCACACAGGTCATCGTCGGCCGCACCATGGACGAGGCCCGGGCCCGGCGCGACGAGGTGCTGACGTTCTGGAGCGAGGACGCGGTCGGCGCGTTCCTCTCCCACAACGCCGGCGTCGACTTCTCGAAGCTGCCGTCGTCGTTCCCGCTCGGCGAGCTGAAGCGGCAGGCGGCGGAGGCGCGGGCCACGCCGGGCGGCCTGATCGGCACGTTGCTGGCCGAGCACGGCGAGGACTACGAGATGAGCCGTACGGAGTTCTTCGAGCACGGCTGGCGCAGCGCCACCGGCATGGACCACACGGTCCTGGGCGACCCGGCCACGGTCGCCGACGCGCTGGAGGAGAACTTCGCGGCCACCGGCGCCCGCGGCGGCTACATGTTGTCGAGCCCGCTCGCGATGCCGTCCGGCCTGGCCGACCTGGCCGAGCTGCTCGCGCCGGAGCTGCGCCGCCGGGGAGCGCTGGCGCCGCGCTATCCGGGCCGCACCCTCCGCGAGAACCTCGCGATCTGATGGGCGCTCCTGTTTCGTCGCGCGCCGAGCAGACGGTGCTGGTGTGCGCGCTGATCGGCACGGCCCAGATGACGTGGGGCGTCACGGTCCCGGTGCTGCCGGTCTACCTGGACTCGTACGGCATCGCGGTCGGGCTGATCGGCCCGCTCGTGGCGGCCTTCGCCGTGGGGCGCATCATCGCCAACATCCCGGCCGGCCTGGCCCTGCGCCGATTCCCGGCCCGCACTTATCTCCGGGTCGTGCTGCTGGCGCTGGCGGCGGTCACGGCGCTGACCGGGCTGGCCGGCGCGGCCGGTCCGCTGATCGGCTTCCGGCTGTTCGCCGGTGTGCTCGGCGGTGCCGCCGTCACGGTGGGGTTCGCCCTGCTCGTGGCCGGGGCGCCGCCGGCCCGCCGGGGCGCGGTGATGGCCACGGCCACGGTGGTGCAGATGAGCACGGCCGGGGCCGGGGCGCTGCTCGGCGGGGCCGTGGTGGGCCTCGCCGGGCCGGCCTGGACCTTCGCCGTGGCGGCCCTGCCGGTCCTGGCCGTGCTGCTGTGGGATCTGGCGCGGCCGGCGGCGCACTACTGGTCGTTCGCCGCACCGGCCCCGCGGCGCGGCGGCGTTCGGGCGGGCGGGCCGGCGCGGGTGAAGGTGCCGAAGCGGACCTGGCTGCTCGTCGCGCTCTGCGCGGAGGCGTTCGCCACGTTCTTCGTGCGGTTCGCCGGCGAGCAGGGCCTGGTGCCGGTCCTGGCGTACGACAGCGGTGGCCTGAAGCCGTTCACGCTCGGCCTGGCCACCGCCGCCGGGACCGTGGCCAGCCTGGCCGCCATGCCGCTGATCGCCCGCTGGGTCGACCGCGGCGCCCGGATCGCCCTGCTGGTGCCGGCGGGCATCGCCGGCGCGGTGGCGATGCTCTGCCTGCCGCTGTTGCACGTGCCGGCCGGGTTCGCCGTGGCCATCGTGGCGTACTCCCTGGCCACGAGCGTCATCGGCGTCCTGCCCGGCGTCATCACCGGTGACGCCTTTCCGGCGTCGGCGGCCGGGGGAGTCATCGGCCTCACCCGCACCGCCGGTGACATCGGCGCCGCCATCGGGCCGCTCGCGGTCTTCGCGGTGGCCGGGTTCGCCGGTTACCAGGCGGCCTGCGCGGTGCTGGCCGCGCTGTTCCTGGTCGCGGCGGCGGGCCTGGTGACGGCGCTGCTGCGCCACCGAGCGTCCCAGGCCACGGTGGCGGCCCCGATCCTGGTGGGTGCCCCGTGATTCGCGGTGAGGTGGTGCATGGGGCCGGCCGTGGCCGTCCTCTCGGGTTCCCGACGGCGAACCTGGCCGTCGAGGATCCCGCCGCCCTGCCGGGCGACGGCGTCTATCTCGGCATGTTCGCGCTCGACGGCGGCCCGGCCGCGCCGGCGCTGGTGTCGATCGGGGCCAACCCCACCTTCGGCGGTGAGGTGCGGACCGTCGAGGCGTACGTCCTGGACCGGGATGAGGACATGTACGGAAGGAGGGCGGAATTGCGCATCCTGACGCTCATCCGGGAGCAGGAGCGGTTCGATTCGGCCGAGGCGCTTGTCGAGGCGATGGCCTCGGACGAACGGGCCGCCCGTAGGCTGTTGACCATGGGTGAGGACGCCGAGGAGCGGGGCTGGCGCCGGTTCGGCCCGGACAGCATCGAGCGTGCCATGCTGCTCGCCCTCGGCGAGGAGCTCGGCGTCGATCTGCGGCCGCGGTCGATCGACCTCGGCGACGGCACCCGGCTCGAGATCGAGGGCGCCGACGAGGCGTGCGGGCTGCTCGTGCAGATGGTCGGCAACCAGGGGACGTTCCGTTCCCTTCACCGCAACAAGGTGATGGCCGACATGTTCAAGCTGACCTGGCTGCGGTCGTCGATGTTCCCCGAGAGCCGCATCGTGCTCTGCGTCAGCGCGACCGTGGCCCAGGTCTTCAGCCCGGCCGGCTGGACCACCCGCGCCGCCCGCGACCTCGGCATCGAGGTCCTGCTCTACAACGCCGACGGCAAGCTGGAAACCCTCGTCCAGCGGTCCTGAGCAAGAAGAAACTCCGCAGACGGCCGGTCTCATCCCTCTGTGCCTGGCGACCATTCCGACTGCTCCGCGGTGGCTGATGTTCCGAGCTAGAGAAGGAGTACGCCTCCGCCATGAAGATCACTGTTCTCGTGGGCAACCCCAAACCCCTTTCCCGTACGAGGTCGGCCGCCGAGGCCGTCGCCGATCTGTTCGGCGCGGAAAGCGGTGAGGATCGGCTCGTGGTCGACCTCGCCGACTACGCGGGCCGCCTGTTCACCTGGCCCGAGCCCGAGATCGACGAGCTCACGGCCCGGGTCGCCGGTTCCGATCTGCTGATCGTCGCCTCGCCGACCTACAAGGCCACCTACACCGGTCTGCTCAAGGCCTTCCTCGACCGGTACGGCTCGAACGGGCTGGCCGGGGTCACCGCCGTCCCCGTGATGACCGGCGCGGCGCCCGACCACGCGCTGGCCGTGGAGGCGTACCTGCGTCCCCTGCTGGTGGAGCTGGGCGCGAGCGTGCCCACCCGGGGTCTCTACATGGTGATGTCCCGGATGGACGCGCTCGCCGACATCGTCGAGGAGTGGGGCAAGGCGAACGTGGGGCTGGTGGGCCGTGACTGACACCGCCGTCGCGAGCCGCGAGTTCCGCCGCGTCCTGGGCGGTTTCGCCTCGGGCATCACCGTGGTCACCGCCGTCGTCGACGGGGTGCCGGTCGGCATGACCTGCCAGTCGTTCTTCAGCCTGTCGCTCGATCCGCCGCTCATCGCGTTCTCGCCGTCGCGGGCCTCGGCGTCCTACCCGCTGATCCGCGGCGCCGGCGCGTTCTGCGTGAACATCCTGGAGGCCGGTCAGGAGCAGTTGTGCAACCAGTTCGCCCGTACCGGAACCGACAAGTGGCGGGACGTGAGCTGGCGGCCCGGCAGCACCGGAAGCCCGATCCTGCAAGGGGTCCTGGCCTCCATCGACTGCACGCTGGAGCAGGAGCACGAGACCGGCGACCACTACCTGACGATCGGCCGGGTGGTGGCGCTGGAGAGCGACCCGGACCGTCATCCGCTGCTGTACTTCAACGGCGCCTACGAGCGCCTGCACCGGCCGGCCGCGTGAGTCAGAAGACCCGGGCCCGGTGGTCCTTGGCCAGCCCGTGCACCTCGCAGGCGGTGCGCGGCGCGCGCGGGCAGAGGACCCACAGGGCGCTCACCGAGGCCCGGTAGAGGCGGTACTCCGACGGGGCGGTCACGTCGTCGCGGTCCAGCATCGTGACGTCGTGGCCGTCGCTCCGGGGATAGAGCGAGAGCGCCTCGCCGACGTCGCCGGCCGGCACCTCGAAGGCCTCGGCGTCGGCGTAGACGGCGCGCCCGTGATAGGGCTCTACTGTGGAGTCGAAGACGGTGAAGGCGACCTGCGGACGGTCCCTCAGGTTCTCCGAGTGGCGCGCGGTCGTCTCGGAGCACCAGAGGACCTCGCGCTCACCCACGGGGGCGAAATAGACGGGCGAGGCCCACGGCCGCCCGTCCGGGCCGGCGGTGCTCAGCGTCAGATACAGGTTGGACTCGACGATCGCGCGTGCGTGCTCGGCCAGCGACATGCCGTCATTCTTGCCCGAGCCGCACGGTCTCCGCACGGAGCACGTCGACCATGCGCCGCAGATAGCTGACGATCGCCGCCTGCTCGGCCGGCGTGTATTCGCCCATGGCGCTGCCCAGGGCCCGGCCCAGCCCGGCGAACGCGCCGGACAGCCGCGGATGATCCCCCGGCGCGGCGCGGATGACGGCGCGCCTGCGGTCGGCCGGATCGGTCTCGCGGACGACGTGGCCCCCGGTGGCCAGCCGGGCGATGACGCTGGTGATGCCGGCCGCGGTCAGGCCGGTCTGCTCGGCCAGCTCGCTCGCGCTGAACGGGCCGTGGGCCGCGATCAGCTCGAGCGTCTTGAAGTCGCCCGCCGAGAGGCCCAGCCGCGCCGCGACCGCCTGATGGAAGAGCACCACCGCGGTGCTGAGGTCGCGGCCCAGGGTTTCACCGGTTGACATGCGAACCGCCAATACTTAGATTCGGCGTAGTAATTACTACGATCCGGCTTAGTAAATCAGGAGGGGTCATGCGGCTGCTCGGCGCGTCGGTGATGGCGTACTTCGGCAGCCCGCTGTTGCTGGGCATCGCGCTCGTGCCCGCCGTCCTCCGCGCGTACCAACTGTTCAGCCGCGACGACAACGGGCTGCTGGAGCTGCTCGTGGAGCTGCTGCGGGTGGTGCTGGTGGCCGCGATGATCGCCGTCGTCCGGGGCTGGAGCGTGGCCGCCCTCTTCGACCGGGCCCGGTGGCGGGAGTTGGGCGACGACGTGAGCCGCGCGGTCGGCGCCGGCTGGGTGCCGATCGCCATCCGGCTCGCCGTCGTCCTGCTGGTCGTGATCGCCCTGAGCGTGCTGACCGGGGCCGTCGTCGGTGAGGGCCCGGCCGCGGACGCCGTGCTGTTCGCGGTCAAGAACTTCGTCCTGATCCCGGTCTTGTTGATGGCCGTGCTGCTGAGCGTCACTAGGGTGTGACGATGCTGGTCGAGGAGTACGCCGAGCGGGTCTTGCGGCCCGCGGCCCTGGGAACCGACCGTGACGGCGTACCGGAAAGAACCGTGAGTGACCTTCGCGAGCTCGGCCTGCTCGAGCCCCTCGCGAAGGACGAGGAGCGGCGGGTTCACGAGATCCTGGCCGGCGCCTGCCTCAACACCTGGCTGGTGTGGGCGCAGCACGCGCGCGCCGTGAAGCTGGCGCCGCCCGGCGAGATGCTGCTCGGGGTGGCCCTCAGCGATGTGCGGCGCTTTCCCCGGGGCCACGTCGCCGCCGAGCGGGACGGCGACGGATGGGTCTTCGACGGCACGGTGAGCTGGGTCAGCGGCTGGGGACTGAACGAGGCGCTGGTGATAGCCGGGGTGACCAAGGAACGGGCCGGTATGAGCGGGAAACGGGCCGTGGTGACCGGGCTCGTGCCGGCCGGGCCGGGGATGACCGGCACGCCGCTGCCGCTGGCCGCGGCCGGCGGCAGCCGGACCGCCCGGGTGCGGCTCGACCGCGTACGGGCCCAGGAGGTCCTCGACGTGACTCCGCTGGAGGATTGGCTGCGCGCCGACGCCGCCGGGACGGCCGACGCCAAACCGCACCACTTCGGACTGGCCCGGACCGTGCTGCGGGAGTTGGCCGGCGAGCCCGTGGCGCGGCACGTGGCCGAGACGTGGGCGCCTCGGGTCGAGCGGTTGCGGCGTCAGGCGTACGCGCTGACCGACGCCGACGGCGAGGTGGCCGAGCGGCTGCGGCTGCGGGTGGAGATCGGCGAGGCGCTGTCGACGCTGACCCGGTCCCTCGTCGTGGCGCGGGCCGGGCGAGGGCTGGCGCTGGACGACACGGCGCAGCTGCACGCCCGGTCGGCCCTCTTCATGCTGGTGCAGGCACAGACGGCCGCCGTTCGGGAGGCTCAGCTCGGCAGTACGCATCTGACGCGCGAATAGTTGCTCACTTTGAACAATCCCTCACGGTCTCGCCATTTTTGACCCCGTACGGCACCATGCTCGGGTGCAACGAATCCAACTCGTCTCGTTGATCGTCGCAGCGGTGGTGGCAGTCGGAGGTGGCGCGCTGATCGTTCAGGGCCTCCAGAGCGGCGACGACTCCGGAGGGTCGTCGGCCTCGGGCGGACCGTCACCGACCCGCACCACCGTCGATCCGGCGATCGCCCTGCGCGCCCAGCGCCGCCAGCAGCTCACCGCGGCGCTCACCAAGCTCGCCCCGACCGTTCCCGAGTTCTCGGTCGCGGTCCTCGACCGCAAGACGGGGGAGCGGTTCGAGTTCAAGGGCACCGAGAAATTCGACACCGCCAGCGTCGTCAAGGCCTCCATCCTCGCCTGCACGCTGCTGCAGGCCCAGGACGACGACCGCAAGCTCACGACCAACCAGCGCGACCTGACCGCCCGGTCGATCCGCAACAGCGACAACGACGCCACCACCGCGCTCTTCGGTGACCTGGGCAAGGTACAGGGGCTGACCGCGTGCAACAAGCGCCTCGGCCTGACCCAGACGGCCGTGAACAGCGCCTGGGGCTTGACCCGCACCACCGCCGACGACCAGGTGCGCCTGCTGGCCGAGTTCGTCGATCCGAAGAGCCCGCTGTCGGTGCCTTCCCGGCAGTACGCCTTCTCGCTGATGACCAGCGTCCAGGAGGACCAGGACTGGGGTGTGCCGGCCGCGGCCAAGGCCGGCGAGACGGCCACCGTCAAGAACGGCTGGGACACCCGCGACGCCGACAACGGCCTGTGGGCGGTCAACTCGATCGGCCGCATCACCTCGGCCGACCGCAAGACCGACGTCTCCGTGGCCGTGCTTTCCCACAACAATCAGACGTACGAGGATGGCATCGCTCTCGTGGAGAAGGTCGCGAAACTGACGAGGCAGTACCTGAAGTACTAGGACCGGAAGCCCGCGAAGAGCGAAGTGAACGCGTAGTCGCTCTGCGCGATGCCGCTGCACGAGCTGCTGACGGTGCCGTCGGCGCAGCCGTCGTTGTCGCGGTCGGCCGACCAGAAGCGGACAAAGCCCAGCTTCTTCTCCTCGGCGTAGTCGAGCAGGGTCCGCGCGTTCGCGACCGTGGTGGTGGCGCCGCTGTCGTTGACGCCGATCATCGGGGTGACGCCGAGCATCTCGTACAGGTCGGCGTCGGCGACGTCCGGCCAGATCGCGGCCACGTCGTCGCGGACCGCCTCGGCCGCCTTCGTCATGGCCGTGCCCCAGTCACCGGACGCCTCGAAGTTCATCGTCATCACGTTGACGGTGACGTCGAGGCCGGCGCTCTTCACGCTTGTCAGCAGCTCGGTGGCGTCGTCGGTCAGGCCGTCGCCGTCCTCGGCCACCGGCACGGTGACCGAGACGACCGTGTCCCGCGCGGCCTGCACCGCTTCGAGCGCCGTGGCCACCGTGCCGGCGCTGAACTGCTGGCCGTCGCCGATCAGGATGTCGACGTCGAGCCGGTTGCTGCCGGCGGCGTCGAGGGCTTTCTCGTACGCCGTGGCGAGCTCCGTGGCGGTGCAGACGGCCTCGAGATAGGTCCCGTCCGCCCCGCCCGTGGCCACGGTGATCTGCCCGCCCAGATCGGCGATCGCGTCGAGGTCGTCCTTCACGTCGGCGTCGTCCAGCGCGGTCGAGCCGCCCCACGTGGCCGTGCAGTCCCCGGCGCTGTTCGCGACCGCGAAGGCCACGGTGTAGTCGGCCTGCCCGGTCGCCTCGGCGATCGCCGTGACGTCCGCCGTCCCGCTCTCGATGTCCAGATATGGCGAGACCCGATGGTTCCCGGTGACCGAGACGCTCGGCGTGGGCGAGGCCGCTTCATCACCGTTGCCGCATCCGGCCACCAGCAGCAGGCCACACAGGCCGGCGAGGACGCGCATTTCCCTACTTTATCGGTGAATACCGAAAAATGATGCGGCCCGGGAGAACCTCCCGGGCCGCATCACTGCTGATGGTCAGCGTTTGGTGACGGTGGCGTCGCCGGTCCAGGTGGCCGTGTTGCCGGCCTTGTCGGTGGCGGTCGCCGTCAGGGTGTAGGTGCCGTCGAGGCGGGTGGCGTTCCAGAGCAGGGTCCACGGCGCCTTGGTCGCCGCCACCGTGTTGATGACCTTGCCGTCCTGGGTGACGACCAGCTTGACCTGCTTGACACCGCCGTTGTCCTCGGCCGTCGGCGTGAGCTTGACCAGGCCGGTCACGGTGCCCGGCAGCGCGATGTCGATGACCGGCGCCTCGTTGTCGACGGTGAAGACGCGGCTCAGCGTGCTGACATTGCCCAGCTTGTCGGTCGCCCGCAGGGTCAGGACCTGGGTGGCCTCCAGCGTGGTGGTGTCGACCTCGATGGCGTACGGGCCGCTGGTGTCCTCGCCGATGACCTGGTCGCCGGCGAGCAGCTCGACCGACGCCACCCCGGACGGGTCGGTGGCGGTGGCGTTCGCCGTCACCGTGCCGCGCAGCGGGGCCGACGCGATCGGGGTGGGCCAGGCGATCCGCGGGCCGGCCAGGTCGGCGACGACCTTGCGGGTGGTGGTGGCGCTGTTGCCGACGGCGTCGGTGGTGCGCACGCCCAGGGCGTACGTGGTGGAGACGGCCGGCGTCCACTCGATCGACCACGGCGCCGACTCGATCGTCTGGATCACCTTGCCGTTGAGGAGCAGCTCCATCCTGGCGGTGTCGTCCGACGGGTCGCTCAGCGCGACCGTGACCGGGCCGCTGATCGCGACGGGCACGTCGGCGGCGGCCGACGGGGCCGCGTTGTCCACGGTCACCGTGGTCGAGGCGGTCGTGGTGTTGCCGGTGGTGTCGAACGCCGTCACGTCGAGCTTGTAGTCGCCGGCGAGCTTGCCGGTGGTCCAGGCCAGCGTCCACGGGGCCTTGTTGGAGACGACGGTGGTCAGCACCTTGCCGTTGTCGTCGGTGACGACGCCCTTGACCTGCTTGACCGCCACGTCGTCGTCGACGGTGGGGGTGATCTTCACGGCGCCCTTGAGGATGTCCGGCACCGAGATCTCGACGGTGGGCGCGGTGTTGTCCACGGTGAAGGCGCGGGCGATGGCGCTCTCGTTGCCCAGCGTGTCGGTGGACCGCAGCGTCACGGTGTCACCGCTGGACAGGGCGGTGGTGTCGACGGCGATGGCGTACGGCGCGGTGTCGTCGGCGCCGATGACCTGGCCCCCGGCCAGCACCTCGACCGAGGTGACCCCGCTGGGGTCGGAGGCGGTCGCGGTCACCACGACGGTGCCGCGCATGCTGCCCTTGGCGGCCGGGGTGACCCACTTGAGGGCCGGGCCGAGGTTGTCGATCTTGACGGGGACGCTGGCCGCCGTGGTCACGTTGCCGGAGGTGTCGGTGACGCGCACCTTCACCGCCTTCTGGCCGGTGAGCCCGGCCGTGTCCCAGTCGATGCTCCACGGCGCCGAGGTGGCGGTGCCGGCCAGCTTGTCGGCGACGAACAGCTCCATGCGGGCGGTGTCGTCGGACGGCGCGGTCAGGGCGACCGGGATGACGCCGGAGGCCGTGGAGGCGACGCTGAAGGCGGCCGACGGGGCGATGGTGTCCTTGACGGCCGGCGTGGGCACGACGCCGCCCGTGATGGCCTTCAGGGCGTTCTCGGCGTTGACGCGACCGTGGGCCACCCACGAACCGACCGAGTCGGTGGTCCCCTCGACGGCGGCGCGGATCTGCTCGGCGGTGGCCGACGGCTTGGCCGCGCGGGCCAGCGCGGCGACGCCGGCGACGACCGGGCCGGCCGAGCTGGTGCCCGCGTACCAGTAGAACTTGTTGTCGGTGCCCTGCGCGTAGTTCTGGCCCGGGGCGGCCACGTCGACCCACGGGTTGCTCGCGCCGTTGTAGTTCGACCAGCTGTAGCGCAGGTCGCTGGTGTCCGAGCCGGCCACGGCGATCGCGGACGGCACCGCGGCCGGGTAGAACGGGCTGGTCACGCCGTCGTTGCCGGCGGACGCGATGACGACGACGTCCTTCGAGGCGGCGTACGCCACGGCGTCGCGCACCACCTGGGTGTCGGTGGCCGTGCCGAGCGAGAGGTTGATGACGTCGGCGTTGTGGTCGACGGCGTACACGATGCCCTTGGCGATGACGTCGGTGGTGCCCTTGCCGTCGGCGCCCATCGCCTTGACCGGCAGGATCTTGCAGGTCCAGCACACGCCGGCGACGCCGGTGGCGTTGTCGCCCTTGGCCGCGATGACCGAGGCGGCCTTCGTGCCGTGCCCGTTGTCGTCGGCCGGGCTGGAGTCGTTGTTGACGAAGTCGTAGCCGGGCAGCAGCCGCCCGGAGAGCTCGCTGATCGCGCTGACGCCGGTGTCGACCACGGCCACCACGACGTCGTCGCCGGTGGTGTAGGCCCAGGCGCCGGGCGCCTTGATCTTCGAGAGGCCCCACTGGTTCGGGTAGCTGGGGTCGTTCGGGGCGGCGGTGGAGACGACCGAGGCGACGGCCTTGGACTCGACGTAGGTGACGTTCGGGTCGTCGCGCAGCGCCTCGACGGCCTCGGCCCGGTCGCCGGCCGGCACCGTCACGGTCAGGCTGTCCAGGGCGGGGGTGGCGGAGCTGCTCAGCACGTCGACGCCGGGCTCGGCGTCGAGGGCGCTCACCGTGGTGGCGGCGGCGCTGTCGCTGCGCAGGCCGACTACCAGTGAGGACGGGTTCGGGTCAGCGGGCGCGGCGGCGAGAGCCGGCGCGGCGGTGACGGCGGTCAGCGAGGCGGTCGCGAGGGCCGCGGCAGCTGCAGTCTTCATTCGGTAGGCCACGGCGTTGTCGATCGGCCGTGCGGTGCCCGCACTCCACCGGAAAAAGGATGACCCCACCTCGGCCGAACGGACGATGGGCGTCGAGAAACCGCTGGCAGATTTAGGACACCGGGGCGGAAACGGCGATCATCTGCGGCATCCTCCGGTGTGCAGATCTCTGAGGAGGGGACGACCGTGGCGATCCTTGCCGATGCACCGAAGATCCAGGGCAACATCCTTCTGCCCTTCGGCGGCCGGTACCAGGCCTTTGTGACCCTGTCCTTCCGCAACGACCGGCACGGCGCCCGCGCCTGGCTGCGCGAGGCCGCCGGCCGGGTGGCGGGCACCGACGACGTCGAGCAGGCGCTGGACGGCGACGACGAGGGCCGAGGGCGGTCCCGCCGCGGCCGGCGCCTCAAGCAGTCGGCCGTGCTGCTCAACGTCGGGCTGACCGCCACCGGCCTGACCCTGCTGCACCAGGAGGTGGCGGCCGACCTGGCGCCGTTCGACGCGTTCTGGCGCGGCCCGCTCGGCACCCGGCTCGACGCCGACGGGCGGCTCACGACGGCGCCGGCCCTGCTCGGCGACATCGGCGACAGCGATCCCGCGAACTGGGTCGTCGGCCGTCCCTCCGGCGCGCCGGTCGACGCGCTGCTGACCCTGGCCGCCGACGACGCCGGGACGATCCGTGACGCGCTGCGCGACGAGCGGCGGATGGCCGAGGACGCGGGCCTGGAGGTCCTCTGGTCCGAGCAGGGCGAGGTGCGCCGCAACGAGGGCAACCGGCGGGTCGAGCACTTCGGGTTCGCCGACGGCATCTCGCAGCCCGGCGTGCGCGGCTTCAGCGACCCCGAGCAGAGCGGCGCGGTCATCGCGCCCGGCGAGTTCGTGCTGGGCTACCCGGGCGAGCGCCGCCCGCAGAACTGGGCGCCCCGGCCGAATCCGGCGTCCTGGATGCGCGGCGGCTCCTTCCAGGTGTTCCGCCGGATGAACCAGGACGCGGCCGGCTGGTGGCGCCGGATGGGCGGCAGCGGCGCCGAGGCCGACTCGGCCGCGGCCAAGGCGCTGGGCCGGTCCCTCGACGGCGCCCCGCTCGAGCCGGGCGCCACGCCGGAGAACCAGAACGGCTTCACGTACGGCGACGACGAGGCGGGCCGGCACACCCCGCTCTACGCGCACATCCGCAAGATGAACCCGCGTGAGGACGACGTGTTCCGCGACCGTGGCCACAAGATGCTGCGCCGGGGCATCACGTTCGGGCCGGCCTTCGACCGGGAGCGTCCCGACGACCAGGAGCGCGGCATCCTCTTCAACGCCTACGTGGCCAGCATCGAGGACCAGTTCGAGTTCCTGCTGCGCCACTGGGCGAACGAGCCGAAGTTCCCGACCAGCGCCCTCAACGCGTACGGGCGCGGCCTCGCCGACAAGGACCGGATCGACGGCCTCGACCCGGTCGTGGGCCTGAGCGAGGAGCAGGCACGCGAGCGCCTGCCGCAGGAGGTGGTCGACCGCATTCCGCGACAGGCGTTCGGTGGCTTCGTGACAACGACCGGTTGTGTGTACGCCTTCGCGCCCTCCCTGCCCGCGCTCAAGCAGCTCGCGGGGGAGGCGCCGGTCGGTTAGTCAGGCCCGTTCGGCCTGGCGCAGCAACGCGTCGAGGTCGGCGCCGTCGTCGGCCGCGATCCAGTCCGGCAGCTCGGGCAGGATCGGGCCGGGCGGCAGGAGCGTGCCGGTGAGCCGGCGGTATGCCTCGCGGTAGTCGACGCTGGGCGCCCGCCGGTACAGCGTGCGGTAGATCTCGGCTGCGGTGTCGCGGGCCTCCGAGTCCTCGGGATCGGCCTGCCACACCGCGTCGAGCACGGCCGCCCGCTCGTGCGGCTCGGTCCACTCGGCGGCCGCCTCGCGCAGCGTCTCCGCCGCGCGGGCGGCGTCGATCTCGCCGGCCACGGCCCGCAGGCGTACCGACATGATGAAGGCGCTCACCAGCGTGTCCTGCTCGCCGTGTTCCTCGGCGATCCGCAGCGCCTCACTGTTGAGCCGCTCGGCCACCGCCAGGCGGTCCTCGGCCAGGTGCAGGCGGGCCAGGCGGTGCAGCCAGTCGCAAAGGAAGTACGGCGCGTCCAGCTCCCGGGCCATCTCGATGGCCCGTTCCAGCAGCCGTTGCGCCTCGCCCGGCCGGCCCTCGCCGGCGGTGATCGCGGCCAGTTCGGCCACCTGGTCGGCCATGCTGGAGGTGTCGCGCAGCTCGACCGCCACCCGCAGCGAGCGCATCGAGCACTTGCGGGCCCGGGCGTAGTCACCCTCCTTGCGGTAGATCTCGCCGATGTTGCCGACGATGACGTTGGCCTCGTGCCGAGCGCCGATCTCGCGGGCCACCTCCATGGCCTGCCGATAGGAGGCGATGGCCTGGGCGTGGTCGCGGGCGCGCATCGCGGCCCAGCCGAGGTTGCCGGCGGTGTGCAGGATGCGGTGCCGGTCGCCGGCCCGGTCGGCCTCGGTGAGCGAGCGGCGCAGGTTGTCGAGCGCCTCCTCGAGGCGGCCACTGTTGAGGTGAACGAGGCCGATGTGGCCGAGCGCGGCGCTCATGGCCGACAGATCTCGGTGCCGGGTGGCCAGCGTGAGGTGGCGCTCGGCCATCGCCAGGGCCTCCGGATAGGCGCCCTGGCGGTAGAGCGCGAAGGTCAGCCGGTCCATCGTGCGGGACAGGCCGGCCTCGTCGCCCAGCTTCTCGAAGCCGGCGATCGCCCGCTCCAGCCAGGTCACCGACTCGGCGTACGAATGCGTGTACATCAGCAGGTCGCCCAGCTGGCGCTGGCCGGCCGCGACGATGTCGGCCCGGCCGGTGGCCCCCGCGACCAGCATCGCCCGCCGGTAGTGGTCCTCGGCCTCGGCCCACTCCCCGGTGTGCTGGTGCACGGCGCCGATCTCGATGTGCAGCTCGGCCTGCTCGGCCCGGGGCAGTAGAGGCAGCAGACGGCCGTAGTAGTACGTCGCGGCCTCGTTGGCGAAGATGGCCTTGGCCCGGTCGCCCGCCGCGCGGTACCAGAACCGCTGTTTGTCGACCCGGCCGGTGCGCGCGTAGTGGAAAGCCAGCACGTCCACGTACTGCGGAAGCCGGTCGGGGAAAGACTGCTCGATGAACAGGCCGACCCGCTCGTGCAGGGTGGATCGGGTGTCGTACGTGATGCTCTGGTAGGCCGTCTCCTGAGTGATCGGGTGCTTGAACTCGTACTCCGGCTCCGGCTCGGGCTCGACCTGCGGAGTCAGGTCGAGGTTGTGCAGCCGCCGCAGGCTGTTGGTGACCTGGCGCCGGGTGCCGGCGGGCGGGTAGACCGAGTGGATCCACGGCGGCCGGAATCGCCGCCCGATCACGCTGGCCACCTTGATGGCCGCCTTCTCGGCGTCGGTGAGCTGGTCGATGCGGGCCATCACGAGCCGTTGCAGGCTGCCCGGCGGGTGCAGCTCGGCCAGGGCGCCCGGATCGCCTGGGTCGACGCCGTTGAGGTGCAGGTAGCTGACCAGCTCCTCGATGTAGAAGGCGTTGCCGCCGGTCTGCTCGCGCAGTCTGCGGACCAGGCTGGGCGAGATCAGCGTGCCCGGCCCGTAGCGCTCCCGCAGCCGCAGCCGGGTCAGCCGGTCGGCGTCGTCGTCGGTCATCGACGTCAGAGGCAGATCGACCACCTGGTCGCGCCCGCTCAGCCGGTACGGCAGCGGCTCCCGCGAGGTGGCCAGGATCAGCACCGGCACATCGGCGATGTGCCGGGAGATGAGGTCGAGCAGGGTCAGTGAAGCCGGGTCGATCCAGTGGCAGTCCTCCAGCAGCAGAATCAGAGGCTCGGCCGTGGCCCGGTCGTACAGGCAGGCCAGCAGGGTCGAGCGCAGCAGATGGTCGCGGCCGGCCGCGTCGAGCTGGGCGGTGAGCTCGGTGTCCGGCATCGGCAGATTGATGACCGCGGCCAGCAGCGGCGCCCTCTGGCCGTTGCCGTCGTAGCGGGTGCTGCGCTCGGTGAGCAGCCGGCGCTGCTCGTCGATCGGCAGCTCGGGGGCGATGTCGAGCAGCTCGCGCCAGATCGAGCGCCAGACCAGATAGCTGGCGCTGGTGCCGTGCGAGCGGCAGCTGTCGCCGTAGCCGGTGAAGCCGAGCTCGCCGGTGAGCCGGCAGGTCTCGGCGGCGAGCCGGGACTTGCCGATGCCGGCCTCGCCGTGCAGCCACACCACCCGTCCGGCGCCGCTGTGCACCTGCCGGACCACCCGGTCGAGCACGGCCAGCTCGCGCGACCGGCCGACCACCGGGCCGGGCGCGGGCGACGGCAGCGGGGCCGGCGCCTCGTACACCTCGACGACGGTCCAGGCCGGCACCGGCTCGGCCTTGCCCTTGGCGGTCACGAACCGGGGTCCGTCGGCGATGAGAAGATCGCGGGTCCGCTCGTACGTCGCCTGGTCGATCAGCAGGCGGCGGTTCGGCGCCGCCTGCATCAGCCGGGCGGCCAGGTTGACCGCGTCGCCCACGACCGCGTACTCGCGGCGCACGTCCGAGCCGACCTCGCCGCAGTAGACCGGCCCGGTGGTCACCCCGCCCCGGTACGGGCCGCCGGGCAGCGCCAGCAGTTCCAGGCAGCAGCGCAGCGCGCGTTCTTCGTCGTCCTCGTGGCTGACCGGGGTGCCGAAGACGGCGACCAGCACGGTGCCCTTGTCGTCGGCCATCAGGTGGCGCAGGTGGCCTTCGTACTGGTCGATGATCGCGACCCCGGCCGCCAGGTAGTCCTGGAGGGCCTGGACCGTGCCGGGGTCGTCGGCCGAGAGGTCGGGAAGGCGTACGAAGGCCGTGGTGACCTTGCGGTGTTCGTTGACCAGCTCGTGGCGGCCCGAGCGCAGCCGTTGCCGGATCGCCGGATGCAGGAAGGGTTTCAGCAGCCGTTCGAGTTCGGCGCCGGCCAGCGTCGGCCGTGGCGTGCCGTCGACGGTGGCCCGTCCGGCGGCCAGGCCGGCCGTCTTTTGCAATGCCTCGTCGGCGACGATCTCGCCCTGGCCGGCCCGGTGCAGCGCGACGATCGCGTCGTCCAGCGCGGGGCCGGCGATCAGGTGCTGGAGGCGGATCGCGGGATCGCCGACCAGCATCACCTGAAGTGGGCCGCCGGCCAGCCCGACGCGGATGGTCAGCGAGCGCGGCCCGTCCGGGGTGTCGACCGGCGCCACCGCGGCCGTGGCGGCCCGGATCAGCTCGGCGCACTCGATGGCCCGGCGGGCGACCTCGGCGGCGTCGCCGGGCGTGTGCAGGAAGGTACCGACGAGGGCGTCGCCGGCGAAGTCGACCACGCTGCCGCCGGAGCGGGCGATGGTGTCGGCGGTCAGCTCGAACCAGCGGTTGATGATCCGGGTGAGCTGCTCGGTGCCGTACGCGCCGGATCCGGCGAAACTCTCCGTCATCGCCGTGAAGCCCACCACGTCGGCGAACAGAACGACGGCCTCGGTACGCTGGGTGACTGGCGGATTGCTGACACTCTCGGTTGCCAGATGGAGCGCGAGGGCGTAGTCGGGCAGGTAGGAACGCCAGGTCGCGGCCAGTTCGCTCACGATCTGTGACGATGGGGTAACCGGGGGCTCCTCGGTCACGCCTTGTGCCGCCACCCTTCGGATCCTACTGTCGGGTTCGCTCGGCTCGTTCTTGGGTTGTTCGTGCCGCCAGTCTCGCCAATTTCGTCTATTTCGACATTTTCGTCAATGTCCTTTTCATCACTGTCGATCTTGAGGGGACCCGGACATGAGTCAGCCGCTCAGTGACGTCGCTTTCGAGCTCCTCGGCGCGTGCGTCCACTCCCTACGATTTGCCTTCGGTTCGCCGCTCGACTATCCGTACGCCCCGCCGATCGCGGAAAGCAATCCACCGTCCGCTCTGTACCGTCGCGTGCTGGCCGCCTCGCCGCCGCCCAAGCGCGAGGGCGCGGCCTGGCACACGGGCCTCAGCCTGGACGGCAAGCCCTTCCAGCCCGACGCCTTCTCCGACCGCCTGGCCGAGGTCGTCCCCGACGAGGGCGTGCCCTCGCTCGACGTGCCCGAGCCCGAGACCGTCGTGCTGGACCAGATGATCACCGTCTCGCGCACGCCCGGGACGATGAGCTTCCCGGGCCGCGACCACGGTAAATACGTGCTGTCCACCCGCTACTGGAGCCCGCAGGTCGACACGGCCGAGGTCAGCAAGGACGTCGACTACTACGGCGAGTTCCGGCTGAACTGGAACCGGCCGCCGGCCGGGCCGTGGGTGGCGGTCAGCCTCGACGGCTTCTGGCCGGCCGAGCGCGACAGCGCCGACGTGGTCATCCCGCTCGGCGCCTGCGACTCGTCCTGCAAGGATTGACGTTCATCTAATCACGTGATCCGATCGAGGGCATGTGGCGCCGATTCGCCGTCCCCGCTGTCCTCGCCCTCCTTCCCCTCCTGCTGATCCAAGCCCCCGCGCGGGCTGCGCTGCCCACCGCCGCCGTCGCCCTGGGCGACAGCTTCATCAGCGGTGAGGGCGCCGGAAACTACCAGCCCGTCGTCGACGCCTCCGGGCAGGCGCAAGCCTTCCCGGGGTGGTCGGCGGCGAACAGCAACGCGTTCTTCTGCCACCGCTCGGCCAACGCCTCGCTGCTGAAGGCGAGCCTGCCGGGCATCCAGGACCGCTTCAACCTGGCCTGCTCCGGCGGGCAGCCGGCCGACATCGCGGCCGCGTCGAGCGCCCGCGAGAAGGGCCGCACAGTGGCCTCCCAGCTCGACCAGCTGCGGGCGGTGGGCCGCACCCACGACATCGACCTGGTGCTGATCGGGCTCGGCTCGAACAATTCGTCGTTCACCTTCGGCGACGTGGCGGTCAAGTGCGCCAACCGGTTCGTGGCCGACGCGTGGACCGGGTGGTGGGAGTTCTGGGCCTACCTGGGCGGGCCGGTGCCGCAGGAGCCGTGCGCGGCGGGCGACCTGGCCACCCCGGCCCAGCTGTCGGCGGCCGAGGCGGAGACGGTCACGGCGGTCCGGTCCATCCTGAGCACGCTGGACGAGATCGACGCGGACGGTGTCCATCGCGTGGTCTTCCAGGACTACACGAACCCGCTGCCGACCGAGCTCGAGAGCAGCCTGCACTCCGAGGACGGCCGGGCCGACGACCGGGACAAGTTCCGGGCGCTGGGCGCGGAGCGCTATCGGGCGGGCTGCCCGATCCACCGGGCGAGTCTGGGCCCCGGGCACACGTTCTCGGCAGGGCTGGGCACGCTGGTGGCGGGGGTGCACGGCACGGTCAGCGCCGAGTTCCCGGGCGCAGACCTGGTCCATCTGAACGTGCAGTCGGCGTTCGACGGGGCCCGGTTGTGCGAGCGGGCGGGAAGTCCGGGCAACGCGCTGGCGACCCCGATCCGTCTGCAGGACGGCCCGACCGGCGTGTTCCTGACCGACCTGGCCGGCCGCGACAAGCTGGACATCCAGCGGATAGCGAACGCCTGCGTAACGTACTTCCAGACCTGCCAGGAGTCCTGGCACCCGAACGCGGCCGGCCACGCCGTCCTGGCCCAGTGCTTGTCGGGAGCCGCGACCACAGCGTCCCACTCGGTCCGCTGCACCCGCTCCACCAGCGGAACGATCAGCGTGGGCTGAAGCGTTCGTTTGTGCCCGTTCGGCCACGTGCGCGCGTTCGCCTGATCGATCAGCGGGCGCGGATGTGCGATTCGCCGTCGAGGGCGGCCGCGAGGTCGTCGTCGGCGGCGAGTGCGGGGTCGAGCAGGCCGAGCAGCTCGCGCGCGGTGGTGGCCGCCGCGAAGCGGGCCGCGCCGGCGTCGCCGACCGGGGCGCCGGCGCCGTGCAGGTGACGGCGCCAGGCGGCCAGGATGCTGATCGCGCCTAGCGGCATGCCGCCTCGCTCGCGGGTGTGCCTCAGCACGGGCAGGACGCGGATCGGGATCTTCTGGGAGCCGTCCATGGCGATCTGCGCCAGCAGGTGCCGGATGCGGGCGTTCTCCCAGCGCTCGACCAGCGCGGCCCGATAGTCGCGGATCTCGGCGCCGGGTAGCGGGAGCGCCGCGGCCGCCTCGTCCCACCAGGTCTCCAACAGGGCGCGGCACTCCGGGTCGTCCACCGCCTCGGCCACCGTCGTCAGTCCGCGCGCGCTTCCCACGTACGCCAGAAGCGAATGGCCCCCGTTCAGCAACCACAGCTTGCGCTGCTCATGCGGCAGCACGTCGTCGACGAAGCGGGCGCCCACGGCGTCCCAGGCGGGCCGGCCGGCCGGGAAGTCGCCCTGGATGACCCACTCGTGGTACGGCTCGGTGACGACCTCGGGCGGCGTCGAGGCCGGCGTGATGCGGTCGACCATCGTGGACACAAAGGACACGTTCTCTTCGATCCAGCCGGCCAGGGCCGGATCGGCTCGGCGCGCCGCCTCGGTGACCACGCGGCGGGTCACGTCGCCGTTGCCCGGCAGGTTGTCACACGGGACGATCGCGATCGGGCCGCCCTTGCTGTCCCGCCGGGCTCCCAGACCCGCCACCAGACGGTTGGGCACGTCCTCGCCCGCGTACGCCTTCTCCGTGACCGTGAGCGTGACGATGGCCGTTTCCCGCTGTGCGAGCAGCCTCTCCCATGCCGCCCGGTCGGTGCCCGGATGTGTCTCGCGGATCGCGTCCGGCCAGGAGACCTCGTCGGTCTCCGGTCCCCGCGTGACGAGCTTGTAGCGGGGGTCCGGGGCCTGCGCGGAACGGCCGGTGAAGGCCGCGATGCCCCACCCGTCCTTCGCCTCGGCCGTGTACCAGGCCTGGTGCGCGCGGAAGAAGTTGCCGAGTCCGAGGTGGACGATCACAGCTTGAAGACCTTCCGGGGCTGGTCGGAGACGAGGGCGGTGAGCGTCTCGACGGCCTCGTCCTCGTCGAGGCGGTGCGTGCACACCAGGTCGGCCAGATAGGCGGCGTCGAGGCGGCGGGACATGTCGTGCCGGGCCGGGATCGAGCAGAGCGCGCGGGTGTCGTCGATGAAGCCGGACAGGCGGCTGAACCCGGCGATCTCGGTGACCGACTCCTGGAAGCGCCGGATGGCCGACGGGTTGTCGAGGAACCACCAGGGCACGCCCGCGAAGACCGCGGGGTAGAAGCCGGCCAGCGGGGCGATCTCGCGGCTGTAGACGGTGGCGTCGACGGTGAACAGCACCAGGTGGAAGCCCGGGTCGGTGCCGTGCCGGGCCAGCAGGGGCTGGAGAGCGCGGGTGAACTCGACGGTGGTGGGGATGTCATGGCCGGTGTCCGGGCCGTACCGCTGGAAGCTCTGGGGGTGATGGTTGCGGAAGATGCCGGGATGCAGGGTCATCACGAGGCCGTCCTCGGACGACATCCGGGCCATCTCCAGCATCATGTGGCGGCGGAACTTGGCGCCCTCCTCGGCCGAGATCTCCCCGGCGAGGGCCTTCTTGTAGAGCCGGTCCGGGTTGTCGAGGGGCTCGGCCCGGGCGTCGGCGTGGCTGTGGTCGGCCGAGACGGCGCCGTTCGCCTTGAAGTAGCGGCGGCGGTTCTCCAGCGCGGCCAGGTAGCCCTGATAGTGGGAGACGTCCGTGTCGGCGGCGGCGCCCAGCCGCTCGACCTTCGCGGCCCAGCCGGGGCGGGCCGGCTCGAGGTAGGCGTCGGGGCGGAACGTGGGGGCGATGCGGGTCTTCACGGTCCGGGCCAGCTCGCGGTGCGGGGCGAGGTCGTCGGCCGGGTCGTCGGTGGTGGCCAGGAACTCGATGCCGAAGCCGTTGAGCAGGTCCTGTGGCCGTTTGGCGGCGCCGGCGATCCGGTCGTAGAGGTCGTCCGCGTTGGCGGCCGAGGGGCGCTCGGTGATGCCGTAGATGTCGGCGAACTCGGTCTCCAGCCAGTAGCGCACGGGCGTTCCGCGCAGGAGCGCCCAGTTCGCGCAGAGCAGCCGCCACGCCTCCCGCGACTTCCCGGCCGTCAGCGGGCCCTGGCCGACGCCGAGCTGGTCGAGCGTGACGCCGCCGGCGTGCAGCAGCCGGGTGACGTAGTGGTCGGGGGTGATGAACAGGGCCGTGGGATCGGTGAACGGCTCGTCGGCCAGCAGCATGGCCGGATCGACGTGGCCGTGCGGCGAGATGATCGGCAGGCCCCGGACCGCCTCGTAAAGTCGCCGGGCCACGGGCCGTACCGCTGGATCCGCCGGAAACAACCGGTCCTCTCGCATCACCATGAGGTCGAGGTTTCCTTCGCGGGAGCGGGCTCCGCAAGCGGTTGCCATGTGTTGCCCGGTCCGCTTGCCAGGTCGCGGCGCGCGGGCGCAGGGTGGAGTCATGATCGAGCTCCTCGGCGGCCCCGAGACGACCCTGGACGAGGCGGCCGTGCGCGACTACGTCCTGCGTACCCTCGCGTCGGAAGATCTCGACGGCCGCAGCGTATGCGTGATCGTGCCGGACGGCACCAGGAGCTGCCCGCTGCCGATGCTGCTGTCCGCGGTGCACGAGGCCCTGCGCGGGCGCGCCTCACACGTCACGGTTCTGGTCGCGCTCGGCACCCACGCGCCGATGAGCGAAGAGCAGTTGACCTCCCACCTCGGCGGCCCGTACGAGGGCTTCGACGTCCGCAATCACGAGTGGTGGCAACCGTCGGCGCTGACCTCGATCGGGGTCATCCCGGCAGCCCGGGTGGCCGAGCTGTCCGAGGGGCGGATGAGCCAGGACGTCGACGTGGTGCTCAACCGGGCCGTCGTCGAGCACGACGTGTGCCTGGTGATCGGGCCGGTCTTCCCGCACGAGGTGGTCGGCTTCTCCGGCGGCAACAAATACTTCTTCCCGGGCGTGGCCGGTCAGGAGATCATCGACTTCTCGCACTGGCTGGGCGCGCTCATCACCAGCGCCTCCATCATCGGCACGCGCGGGGTGACGCCGGTGCGGGCCCTCATCAACCAGGCCGCGGCGCTGATTCCGAGCCGCCGGCTGGCGCTCTGCCTGGTGGTGCAGTCCGGAACGGGCGCCCTGCACGCGGCGGCGCTGGGCTCGCCCGAGGAGGCGTGGGCGGCGGCGGCGGAGGTGTCGGCCCAGACCCACGTACGCTATCTCGACGCCCCTGTCTCAAAGGTTTTGTCGATCATCCCCGCGAAGTACGACGACATGTGGACGGGCGCGAAAGGCTTCTACAAGGTGGAGCCGGTCGTGGCCGACGGCGGCCAGGTGATCCTGTACGCCCCGCACATCACCCGGATCGCGGCCATGCACCCCGAGATCGAGAAGATCGGCTACCACTGCCGTGACTACTTCCTGAAGCAGTGGGACAGGTTCAAGGGCTACCACTGGGGCGTGCTGGCCCACTCGACCCACCTGCGCGGGGCCGGCACGTACGACCCGGAGGCGGGCGAACGGCTGCGCGTGACGGTCACGCTGGCGACGGGGATTCCCGAGGACGTCGTACGGGCCGCGAATCTCGACTATCTCGACCCGGCCTCGGTGCGCCTCGACGATCCGGACGCGTTCGTCGTCCCCCAGGCCGGCGAGGTGCTGTTCCGGCTGCGCTGAGCCGTCGACTGCCGGACGACCAGCCGCGAGGGCAGAACCATCGGCTTCGTCGTCCGCGGCACCGCGCCGTTCGCGATGGCGAGCACGGTGTCAACGGCCGTTCGCCCCATCGCGCGCAGCGGCGCCGCCACGGTCGTCAGCGCGGGCGTCACCAGTTCGGCCGCCTCGATGTTGTCGAAGCTGACCACGCTCACGTCCCGGGGCACGCGCGCGCCCATGGCCGTGAGCCGCCGGATCAGGCCGATCGCCATCGCGTCGTTGTAGACGAGAACGGCCCCGCCCGGCTGCCGGGCGAAGTCGGCCACCGCCTCCATACCCCCGTGCACGCTCGGGGCGTACGGGCCCAGGCGCCGGCTGCCCGGGGCGAGCTCCCGCAGCGAACGCCAGCGCGTGCCGTCCGCCCACGACGCCTCCGGCCCGGCCAGATAGGTGATGTCGCGATGCCCCTTCTCGTCCAGGTGAGCGACGGCCTGGCGTACACCATCGGGGTTGTCGGAAATGACGCTGGGAACGTCGGCCACCGCCCGGTTCAGCACCACCACGGGCCGCTGCTTGGCGAGCGCGCGAATGGCCGAGTCCGACATGCGCGAGGTGGCCAGCACGAGCCCGTCGACGGCCGTGAGCGCCCGTTCCAGCGCCTCGCGCTCCCGCACGCCCGATTCGCGGGCATCGGTCAGCACCAGCGTGTAGCCGGCCTCGGTGGCCGCGTCCTGCGCCCCACGGATGATCTCTGTATAGAACGGGTTCCCGATGTCAGCAACCCCAAGACCGATCATTTGGGTACGCCCGGAGGGCAGCTCCCGCACGAGCGGATGAGACCGGTATCCGAGCTCGGCCGCGACCCGCCGGATCCGCTCCGCGGTCTCGAAGTTCACCCGCCCCGGCCGCGCGAACGCCCGCGACACGGTGGAGGCCGCGACGCCCGCCGCCCGGGCCACGTCGTAGATGGTCGGCCCCCGCTCAGCCACCACACACCTCCCGCAACATGTGGCAACCGCTTGCCGCCCCGCACACCCCGGGCATCAAATAAGGATCATGAACGATCATCCCACCGCTACCGGGACCGCGCCGTCATCGGCCGACGACATCGTTCGGCAGGTCACCGGGCTGCTGGCCGGCGTCCGGCGCCTCGGGGTGGCCTTCTCCGGCGGCGTCGACTCGTCGGTGCTGCTCGCGCTGGCCGTCCGCATCCTCGGCGCCGACCGCGTGGTGGCGATCCTCGGCGTCTCACCGAGCCTGGCCGCGGACGAGCGAGCGGGAGCGCACACGGTCGCCGGGCACATCGGGGTCCCGGTGGTGGAGGTCCGCACCCACGAGGGCGAGGTGGCCGCCTACCAGGCCAACGGCCCCGACCGCTGCTTCCACTGCAAGCACGAGCTGTTCACCCGCATCGACGACGAGGTGGTGGCCGCGCACGGGCTGGACGCCGTCGCCTACGGCGAGAACGCCGACGATGCCCGCCGCCCCGACCGCCCCGGCAGCCGAGCCGCGACCGACCATCGCGTCCTGCGCCCCCTGGCCGACGCGGGCTTGGACAAGGCCGCCGTACGTCACCTGGCCCGGGAGTTCGGCCTGCCCAGCGCGGACAAGCCGGCCGCGCCGTGCCTGGCCTCGCGCATCCCGCACTTCACCCCGGTGACCAGGGAGAAGCTGGCCCAGATCGAGGCCGCCGAGTCGGCCCTGCGCCGGCTGGGCCTGGGCGATCTCCGCGTACGCCACCACGGCGAGGTGGCCCGCGTCGAACTACCGGCCGACGACCTGGTCCGAGCGGTCACGACGTTGCGCGAGGAGATCCACGCCGCGATCGTGGCCGCCGGGTTCCGTTTCGCCGCGCTCGACTTGGCCACGGGCATCCAGTCCGGCGCTTTCACCCTTCCACTGGTTACGTCCCTCCATGCATGACCGCGCAGAGCCTGTGGACGACACGACGGCTGTGGACAGCGCGAGGGAGGGCGTGAGGGCCGTGGACGACGGAGATCCCGCCGGAATTGCGAGACTTGCGGACTTCGCCCGGCTGGACGCGGAGCGGCATGCGCGGCGGGGATATCCCGAGGCGGTGTACTGCGAAGGAAAGACCCCAGCCCAGGTCGCGGCCATCGCCGCGGCGAGTGGGGGAGCGGGCGTCACGTTGTTCACGCGCGCGAGCGAGGAACACGCCGCGGCGGTGCTGAGAGCGCTGCCGGACGCCTTCCACGACCCGGACGCGGGGCTGCTGGCCCACCCGCCGGAGCCACCCGCGCCGGGCGGCGGGCTGGTCGTCGTGGTGGCCGCCGGAACCTCCGACCTGCGGGTCGCCAAGGAGGCGATGCACACCGCGCGTTATCTGGGCCGGGAGACCGAACTGGTCGTCGACGTCGGGGTGGCCGGCCTGCACCGGGTACTCGCCCAGCTGCCGCTGCTGCGCCGGGCCCGGGCCGTCGTGGTCGCCGCGGGCATGGACGGCGCGCTGCCCAGCGTGGTCGCCGGCCTGATCTCGGCGCCCGTGGTGGCCCTGCCGACCTCGGTCGGCTACGGCGCGGCCTTCGGCGGCCTGGCCCCACTGCTGGCCATGCTCAACGCCTGCGCGCCCGGCGTCGCGGTCGTCAACATCGACAACGGCTACGGCGCCGGCCACCTCGCGGCCCAGATAGCGGCCCCCGCGTGAGCCCCGGCGGCAACACCGAGCGGCAGGGCCACGGCGAGGGCCAGGATCACGGAGTGGGCGCGGGGCAGGGGCGCGACGGCGGCGTGCGGCACGCGTGGATCGACGCGTCGGCTGGGGTGGCGGGGGACATGCTGCTCGCGGCCCTGCACGATGCCGGGGCCGGCCTTGATGCCATTCGTGCCGCCGTCGAAGCGGTGGTCCCGGGTTCGGTGGAGATCGGCGTTCGTGGCGTCTCGCGCGCCGGGCTGCGAGCTCTCAAGGCCGACGTGCGCCCGCTGACCGATGACCCGCCGCATCGCACGTGGCGAGGGATCCGCGAGATGCTTTCAGCCGCGGATCTGCGGCCGGGTGTCCGTGAGCGAGCGGTCGCCGTCTTCGAGCGCCTGGCCGGGGCCGAAGCGGCCGTGCACGGCGTCCCGGCCGAAGACGTGCACTTCCACGAGGTCGGCGCTCTCGACTCCATCGCCGACGTGGTCGGGGTGTGCGCCGCCCTGGACGACCTCGGCATCGGCACCGTCTCGGCGGGGGAGGTCGCGGTCGGCTCAGGTCGGGTGCGTACCGCCCATGGCGAGCTGCCGGTTCCCGCCCCGGCCGTCGCCGAGCTGTCCCGGGGCTGGCGAATCCGCGCGGGCGGCCCCGGCGAACTGGCCACCCCGACCGGCATGGCCGTCATCCGCGCCCTCGCCGACCGCTGCGAAGACCTCCCGCCGATGAACCTCGAGGTGACCGGCGTAGGCGCGGGCGGCCGCGACACCCCAGGACGCCCGAACGTCGTCCGAGTCTTCGTCGGCCATCCCCAGCCCGCCGGCTCCGAGGCGGGCGCGGGACAGGTGAGCGCTGCGGAGGCGGACGGCGCTCAGGCGGGCGCGGGACAGGTGGGCGGTGCGCAAGCGGGCGGCGATGTGCGCGGTTCTGAGCGAACGGACGCATTGCTGCTGGAAGCGAACATCGACGACCTGGACCCGCGGCTCTGGCCCGGCGTCATCCGAGGGCTGATGGCCGCCGGGGCCTCGGACGCCTGGCTCGTACCGATCCTCATGAAGAAGGGGCGGCCCGCACACACCCTGAGCGTGCTCTGCGCGCCCTCCCAGGCCGCCGCGCTTCGGGCGGTGATCTTCCGGGACACGAGCACGCTTGGCGTCCGGGAATCGGCCCGGGTCAAGACCGCCCTGCCCCGCGTCTTCGTCCCGGTCGAGGTCGGCGGTGTCGCCGTGGCGGTCAAAGTCGGCCACCTGGACGGTGTGATCGTGCAGGTCATGCCGGAGTTCGCCGACGTGGCCGCCCTCGCCGCCCGGCAGGGGCGCCCCGAACGGGCCGTCCTTCACGACGCGCTCGCCGCCGCGGCCGCCCTCGACCTGGTCGTAGGGGCGCCGCTGCCGAAGGCGTGAGCACTTCGACCAAGTACGGTGGGATTTGTGATTGACATCAGCCGGATCTACTACGAGGCCGCCGCGGCCGAGCTTCCGCGCGGCAAGGAGATCCTCGCCCGGTTCCCCGGGGCCACGCTGGTGGAGGTCGAGAGTCACAACCGCATCCCCGAGTTGTACGGGGACGAGTCGAACGTGAATCGGTGGGTACGTATCAAGCAAGAGGCACTCGTCCTCGGGGTGAAGAAGTCGCTGAGCGCCCGTCCCAACGGGCGCTCAGCCGACTTCATCGCTCCCTCGACGGCCAACGGCTGCGCCATGGCCTGTGCCTATTGCTACGTGCCACGGCACAAGGGCTACTCCAACCCGATCACGGTCTTCGCCAACATCGACAAGATCATGGGGTACGTGCAGCGGCACGCGGGCCGACAGGGTGTGAAGCCGGCCGGCAACGAGTGTGACCCGCTCGCCTGGGTCTACGACATCGGCGAGAACTCCGACTGCAGCGTCGACGCTCTTCTCAGCGACAACGTGCGCGACCTGGTCGAGCTCTTCCGGTGGATTCCGACCGCCAAGGCGTCGTTCGCCACCAAATACGTGAACCGGGACCTGCTCGGCTGGGATCCGCAGGGGCGCACCCGGGTCCGCTTCTCGCTGATGCCTCAGGCCGACGCGAAGTTACTGGACATTCGCACCTCGCCCATCGCCGACCGGATCGCCGCCATCGACGACTTCGTGGCCGCCGGGTACGAAGTTCACGTGAACTTCAGCCCGGTCGTCGTGCGCGACGGCTGGCTCGAGGCCTGGTCGGAGCTCTTCGACCAGCTCGACGCGGGCATCGGGGCGGCCGCCAAGCAGCAGCTGGCTTGCGAGGTCATCTTCCTGACCCACAACCGCGACCTGCACGAGGTGAACCTGGGCTGGCACCCGAAGGCCGAGGACGTCCTCTGGCGCCCCGAGCTGCAGCAGCCGAAGCGGTCGCAGAACGGCAGCTGGAACGTGCGCTACCGCACGGGCAGCAAGGGCCGCTATGTCCAGGCCCTGACGGACCTGATCGCCGAGCGGATCCCCTACTGCCGCGTGCGGTACGCCTTCTAACCCTCGCGCCACTCGTCGGTCCTCAGGTGGGAGCCGGCCTGCGGGCCCATCAGCAGCATGCCGCCGTCGACGACCCAGGACGAGCCGGTCACGTAGGCGCCCTGGGGGCCGGCGAGCATCGCCACGACGGCCGCCACCTCGTTCCCGTCGCCGGGCCGGCCGGCCGGGATGCCGGGGCGCTCGACCGTGAACGGGTCGACGTCCTCGTTGCCGGTCATCGGCGTGGCAATCTCGCCCGGGGCGACCGCGTTGACGGTGATGCCGTGGCTGGCCAGCTCCTGCGCCATCACCTTCGTCAACAGCCCCAGACCGCCCTTGGCCGCGCAGTACGCCCCCGCGCCCACCCGAGGGGCGTGCTCGTGCACGCTCGTGATGTTGATGATCCGGCCGCCCCGCCCGGCGGCCGACATCCGCCGGGCGGCCCGCTGCGCGCAGAGGAACGGCCCGTCCAGGTCGACGGCCAGGACCTCGCGCCACTGCTCGTATCCGGTGTCGATGACCGGCGTCGAAATTCCGGTGCCGGCGCAGTTGACGAGCACCCCGAGCCCGCCCAGCGCCCCCGCGAGGTCGTCCACCACGTCCGCCGCCGATGGCAGGTTTGTCAGGTCGAGGTGGCGCGTCTCGGCCCGGCGGCCGGCCGCGCGCACCTTCTCCGCCGTGGCCTTGGCGCCGCCGTCGTCGGACCGATAGGTGACGCCCACGTCGAACCCGGCCTCCGCGAGCGCCACCGCGATGGCCTCGCCGATTCCGGAGTCGGAACCCGTCACCACCGCAACCTTGTCGTATGCGTCATATCGCACAGTCATGCCCCGGTGAATACCCCGCCGTCGCGAGCTTATGCGATTCCCAGGTTCCGCACATTGGCCGGACAACTTCGGGAAATAGCTTTTTCTCTGCAAGCGCCGCCAGGCGGAATTCGAACGAAAGGAATCGGCCATGCCGCTCCAGAACATCCTCCCGAAGAAGCGCGAAGAGCTCCCCCGCCCGCCGGCCGAGCTGAAGAAGAAGAACAAGAAGGCGAAGAAGTTCGACCCGCGCCGCGACGGCAAGTGACGAGCCGCACGCACGGGTGAACGGAGTGGGGCCGGTCCCGTCGGGCCGGCCCCCACTCCTGTGGCCGGGGGAGACGTTGAAAACGATAAAGCGGTTCTGGCCGCTGGTCGCGGCCGACCGGAAGATGGTTCTCGGTGGCGGGGCGCTCGCCATCGGCGCGGCCGGGGCCGAGGTTGTCGCCGTTTATCTGTTCGGTGTCATCACCGACGAGGTGCTGGCCGCCGGAAATCTCCGCGCATTCTGGGCACCGGCGACATCGTGGCTCGTCATTGCCGTCGCGGGCGCTGCCGCCTCCTATTTCGCGGGCATTCTGGTGACGCTGGCCGGTGAACGATTCCTGTTGCGATTACGCGACCGCGTGTTCGCGCACGTGCAGCGCATTCCGCTCGATTTCCTCGACCAGAGCCGCCTCGGCGACCTGATGACCAGGCTCACCGACGACCTCGAATCGGTCGAGGGCCTCGTCGTGTCCGGCCTCGTCCGCACGGCCACGGCGGGGGTCAGCGTCATCGCGTTCGCGACCGCCGCTCTTCTCGTACGATGGGAACTCGCTCTTGCCTCTTTCGCTCTCGCGCCCCTGTTCTGGCTGGTGTCGCGGGCGATCGGCGGCCGTTTCCAGGCGGCCGCGGCCGAGGAGCGGGCCGGCAACGGCGGCATCGCCACCGTGGTCGAGGAGAGCCTGTCCAACCAGGCGGTGGTGCGGGCGTACAACCGGCAGGAGGCCGAGCAGGACCGCCTGCACCGGCAGGGCCTGGTCTGGCTGCGGGCCCGCATGGCCGAGACCCGCCTGGGCTCGCTCTACGGGCCTCTGGTGGGCGTCGTGGAGACCGTCTGCGTGCTGACCGTCCTGGGCCTGGGCGCGTGGGAGCTGTCGGCGGGCCGGGTCAGCCTCGGCGGCCTGCTGTCGTTCGCCGGTTACCTCGGCTATCTCTACCCGCCGATCCAGACGCTGGGCCAGTTCCCGCTCAGCGCCGCCGAGGCGGCGGCCGCGGTGGAGCGCCTGGACGACCTGCTGCGCGTACGCCCCGCCGTGGCCGACGCCGAACCTGGCGCCGCCTGGCGGGCCTCGGGCCGGGTCGACGTCGCCGGCGTCGCCTTCAGCTATCCCCGGGCCGGCACGCCCGCCCTGCGCGGCCTGTCGTTCACCGCCGACCCCGGCGACCTGGTGCTGCTCGCCGGCCCGAGCGGCGCCGGCAAGTCGACGGTGACCAAGCTGCTGCTGCGCTTCTACGACCCGAGCGCCGGGCGGATCCTGCTCGACGGCGTCGACATCCGGCGCATGCCGGTGCGCACGCTGCGGGCCAACGTCACCCTGCTGCACCAGGAGAGCCAGCTGTTCGGTGGCAGCCTCTACGACAACATCGCCTACGGCCGCCCGTCGGCGGCCGCATGGGAGGTCGAGGCGGCGGCCCGCGCCGCCGACGCCCACGACTTCATCGCCGCGATGCCGGAGGGCTACCGCACCGACGTCGGACACCGGGGCCGTCTGCTCTCCGGGGGCCAGCGCCAGCGCGTGGCGATCGCCCGGGCCCTGCTGCGCGACACCCCGGTCCTGGTGCTGGACGAGCCCACCACCGGCCTGGACCGCGACTCGGCGGCCCGGATCATGGTGCCGTTGCGCCGCCTGATGGCCGGCCGCACCACCATCCTCATCACCCACGACACCCATCTCGACGTGTCGCCGAGCCGGGTGGTCCACATTGGCGATCCATCTTTGTCGCTATGACGGTCTGGTTCTGTTCACCTACTTTCTGATACACAGAAGATCACCGATCTTGGAGGTCTTCTGTGCACAGCACCACCTGGCGGCGTCGCGGCGGCGCCGCCTTCGCCGCGACCACGGCTCTGCTGGCCGTATCGGCCGCACCGGCCTACGCGGACGTGTCCGGAGAGTTCGAAAACGGCGTCATCTCGCCCACGTCGAACGCGAAGGCGGCATCGGAGACGGCGGCCGGCGGAGGGGCCGCCGTGGAGATGTGGGACCCCAGCAGCGTCGCGCTGACCGTCACCAACGGGGCCGACGCCACCTCGGCCTACAAGGTCCGCGCCCGGCAGGAGATCTGCGGGCCGGCGGCGGCCCAGATGGTGGTCAAGGTGGACGGCGTCACCGCCGGCACCTTCACCGTCTCGGCCACCACCTACACCGACTACACGGTGACCGGGAACTGGGCCGCCGGAGCGCACACGATCGCCGTGGGCTTCCCCAACGCTTACCACAACAGCAATTGCATCGCCCGCGAGCTGTGGGTGGACCGGGTCACCGCCGTGTCGGCGGCCACCGGCCCGGTCTATTACGTCGACCCGACCGCTCCCGCCGGCGGCAACGGCACCTCGGCCGCCACCGCGTGGGACTCGATCAGCGACGTCAACGCGGCCAGTCTCCCGTCCGGCGCCACCGTCCTGTTCCGGACGGGCCAGACGTTCACCGGCGCGGCCCTGGTCGCCGACAACGCCGGGGTCACCTACGGGTCGTACGGCGGTGGCGCCCGCCCGATCCTCGACGGCGGCGGCAGCAGCTATCCGATCACCATCAGCGCCCCGTTCGTCACGGTCAAGGACGTGCACGTCCGCAACGCCGGCCAGGCCGACAAGATCGGCCTTGTGGTGGACGCCCCGGACGCGAAGGTGCAGGCGGTGACGGCCACCGGCAACGCGATCGGCGTCCAGGCCATGGACGGCGCGCACCGGCTGCGGGTCACCGGCAGCACGGTCACCGACAACACCACGGTCATCGCCCCCGGCGGCACCCACGACGACTACGGCGCGAGCGGCATCGTGGTCCTCGACGCCGACGACGTCGAGATCGACCACAACACGATCAGCCGTAACGTCGGCCCGTCACCCGACTTCGTGTTCGACGGCTCGGCCGTGGAGATCTTCGGCGGGATCGGCACCTCGGTCCACCACAACGTCGCCGTGGACAACCAGACCTTCTCCGAGCTCGGCGACAACCGGACGGCGAACACGCGGTTCCACGACAACCTGGTCACCACGTCGGCCTCGTTCAGCGCCGGCCAGGTCCTCGGCATCAACGTCCAGGGCAGCGAGGGCGACTTCGGCGTCGTCAAGAACACGGTCATCACGAACAACACGTTCGTGCTGCGCAACCCCGACGCCGGCGTGCTGGTCGTCGGTCTCGGGGCGGACGCGACGTTCCACAACAACATCGTCGAGGCCGACCAGTCCGGCTACACCTACCAGCCCATCGACGAGGGCCACAACGTCTACCACGGCGAGTACTACAACGGCGTCACGTCGACCGCCAACACCAGCGCCAACGGCGGCATCGCACCCTCCTCGGTCACGGCCGACCCGCTGTTCGTGTCCGCCACCGACTTCCACCTCCAGACCGGTTCACCGGCCAAGAACAGGGGCGTCAGCGCGTACGGCGTGACGACCGACCTCGACGGCCTTCCCCGCCTCTACGGCAGCGGGGTCGACGCCGGGGCGTACGAGCGCCAGTCCAACTAAGACTCAGGCCGGGAGCCGGGGCACGCTGGACAGGAGCTTCCGGGTGTACGGATGGGACGGGGCGCCCAGCACTTGGGCCGTCCCGCCCTGTTCGACCAGCCGGCCGCGCTCCAGCACGGCCGTGTACCGGCACAGCTCGGCGACGACCCCGAGGTCGTGCGAGACGAGCAGGATGGTGAGGTCCCGCTCGGCGCACAGCGACGACAGCAGGTCGACGATGCGGACCCGGGTGGTCAGGTCGAGGGCGCTCACCGGCTCGTCGGCCAGCAGCACCTTCGGGTGGCAGACGATGGCCCGGGCGATGGCGATCCGCTGGCGCTGACCGCCGGAGAACTCGTGCGGAAAACGGCTCGCGGTGTCGGCCGGCAGGCCCACCGCGTCCAGCGCCTCGGCCACCCGGGCCGGGTCGGCGCCCAGTCCGAGGCCCCGCAAGGGCTCGGCCACGATCCGGCCGATCCGGTGGCGGGGGTCCAGTGAGGAGTACGGGTCCTGGAACACCGCCTGTACGGATCGCCGGTAGTCCCGTAGCCGTCCTCGCGTCAGCGGCTGCCCGCCGAAGGTGATGGTGCCGGTCGAGGGCTTGGCCAGCCCGAGCAGCAGCCGCAGCAGCGTGCTCTTTCCGGCGCCGGATTCGCCCACGAGGGCCACGTTGCGGCCGGCCTCCACGGTCAGCGACACGTCGGTCAGCGCCGGCGCGCCGCCGCGGTAGGAGAAGCCGACGGCCTCGGCCGCGAGCAGGGGTGTGTCAGTCACGGGCGGTCCGCTCCAGGGCGGCGTCGAAGCGGCGGGCGCTGTCGACGAGGGTTCGGGTGTAAGGGTGTGCGGGGTCGGCGATCAGCGAGGAGATCGGGCCGGACTCGACGATCCGGCCGCCGCGCATCACGTGGGTGTCGCGGGCGACCCGGGCCGCCACCGGCAGGTCGTGGGTGATGAAGACCAGCGCGGTGCCGTGGGCGGTGGCCAGCCGGTCGAGCAGGTCGAGAATCTCGGCCTGGACGGTCACGTCGAGCGCGGTGGTGGGCTCGTCGGCGATCAGCAGCCGGGGGCGGCAGGCGATCGCCATCGCGATGGCCACCCGCTGGCGCTGGCCGCCGGAGAGCTGGTGCGGGTACGAGCGGGCGATCCGGTCGGTGTCGTCGAGCAGAACCTCCCGCAGCGCGCCGTGCACGGCGTCGCGCAGCGCCGCGCCCCGCAGGCCCCGGACGCGGCGCAGGGGCTCGGCGATCTGGCGGCCGGCCCGCATCAGCGGGTTCAGCGCGGTCAGCGGCTCCTGGAAGACGATCGCCGCCACCGGGCCCCGTACCGCCGTGCGCTGCCGCTCAGGACCGCCGATCATGTCGACGCCGTCCAGGCGTACCTCTCCCGAAGCCGTCAGTCCTGGCGGAAGCAGGCCGGTGACCGCGAGGGCCGTCAGTGACTTCCCGGACCCGGATTCGCCGATCAGGCCGACCCGGTCACCCGGGGCCACCGTGAACGAGACGTCGTCGACCAGCGCGGCGCGACCGCTGCGAACGGTCAGCCCGGAAACGGAGAGCAGGCTCATCGGTCCTCCCGGCGAGCGGAGTCGGCGCCGACGGTGTTGAGGGCCGGGTCGACGACCTCGGTGTAGTCGGCGACATCAAAGGCGGAGGCACGGCCCCGGCGGCGGGTCGGGTCGGTCAGGTCGCGCAGGCCGTCGGCGGTCAGGTTCATGCCGATGACCAGCACCACCAGGGCGATGCCGGGCGCCAGCGCGGCCACCGGCGAGGTCAGCACGGTGGCCTGAGCCTCGTACAGCATGCGGCCCCACGAGGCGTTCGGCGGCGGCGTGCCCAGGCCCAGATACGACAGGCTCGCCTCGGCCAGGACGGCCAATCCGGCCTGCAGGGCCAGGTTCACCATGACGACCGGCCCGATGTTGGGCAGGATGTGGCCGGCCACGATCCGCGGCCACGACACCCCGGCGATCCGGGCCGCCGTGATGTAGTCGCGGGCCAGCACCTGCTTGACCAGCACCCGCACGAGCCGGGCCACGATGGCGGCCATGGCCAGGCCGATGGCCAGGATCGCCGTGCCCAGCGAGGCGCCGGTGCCGGCCACGATGAGCATCGCCAGCAGCAGGGTCGGAAAGGCGATCAGGATGTCCAGCACCACCGCGAAGGCGTCGTCGAGCCAGCGCTGGGCGAAACCGGCGAGCAGGCCGGCGCTCACCCCGAGCACGCCGCCGACCGCGACCGCGCCCAGCGCCGTGCCGATCGCGATGCGGCCGCCGATCAGCAACTGGGTGAACAGGTCCCGGCCGAGCTTGTCGGTGCCGAGCAGATGGTCGCCGCCCGGCGGTGTCAGGCGGCCGCCCGAGGTGTCGTCCGGGGCGAAGGGCAGCCAGAAGTACGACACCAGCACCGCGCCGGCCACGATGAGCACCAGCACGAGCCCGATGACCAGGTGAAGTGAACGACGGTTCACGAGGCGCTCCGATGCAGCAGGCGGGGATCGACCAGGCGCTGCGACACGTCGCCGAGGAAGCCGACCACCAGCACGGCCGCGGTGCTGACCAGCATCACGCCCTGAATGACCGGGAAGTCGTGCTCGCCGATCGCCTTGACCAGCATGCCGCCGAGGCCGGGCAGCGCGAACACGCTCTCCACGACCACCGCGCCCAGGAACGTCGTGGCCAGCTCCATGGCGAGCACCGCGATGACCGGCACGGCCGCGTTGCGCAGCCCGTGACGCCACAGGGCGCGGGCGGGGGAGGAGCCGAGCGACCGGGCCGTACGGAGATAGTCGGCGCCCTTGACCTCGAGGACGGCCGCCCGGACGTACCGGATGAGAGAGGCCGACATGACCAGCGCGACCGTCACGACCGGCAGGACCAGCGACTCGAACGCGGCCGGGAAATCGGCCCAGCCGTCCGGCGGGAAGCCGCCGGCCGGAAGCACCTGCAGCTTCAGGGCGAAAACGGTGACGAGCAGAAGGCCGACCCAGAACGCGGGGACCGCGATGCCGAACTGGGCCACCGCGTTGAGCACCACCCCGTACCACCGGTCGGCCCGGACCGCGGCCAGCGTGCCCACCGGCACCGCCACCACGACCGCGAGCACGAACGCGGCCAGGGTCAGCGGCACGGTCACCGGCAGCCGGGCCGCGATCTCCGGCGCCACCGGCAGCTTGCTGATCAGCGAGGTGCCGAGGTCGCCCGAGAACAGGTCGCCGAGCCAGGTGAGGAACTGGGTGATCAGCGGTTCATTGGTGCCCAGCTCCCGCCGGGCGGCCTCGATCTGCTCGGGGGTCGCGCCCACCGGGAGCAGAGCGTTGGCCGGGTCGCCCGGCAGGAGCCGCAGCAGCACGAACAGCGCCACCGCGGCGAGGAACAGCGATCCCAGCAGGATCGCTGCCCGTCGCAGCAGGTAGCGGGTCATCAGCTCTTGACGATGTCGTACGCCGGGAACTGCGCGTTGAGGCCGTTGACCGGATATCCGGACAGCTTGGACGAGGCCACCACGATCTGCGGGTACAGGTACAACCAGTCACTCGCCGCGTCGGTGGCGATCTGCTTGTTGGCCTGCTTCAGCAGCGCGGTCTGCTCGTCGGTGGTCTTGGCCTCCTCGGCCTGGTTGATCCAGGCCGTGACCTGCTTGTTGTCGTAGCCCCAGTAGAAGGTGGGGTCGCCGTACCAGACCACGTCCCGATCGTTGACGTGCTCCTGCATCGTCGCCTGGAAGTCACGCTTCTGGTACACCTTCGTGTACCACTGGTCGGCCGTGATCGTGTTGATGTTGACCGTGACGCCGACCTTCGCGAGCTCCGACTTGATGAAAGTCGCCGCGGTCGGGTGCGGGTCGTAGTTCGGCGTGTCGAGCGTGAACGTGAAGCCGTTCGGGAAGCCGGCGGCGGCCAGCTTGGCCTTGGCCGCGTTCACGTCGTACGCGTTGACCGAGGTCAGATCCTCGTACCACGGGTCGGTGGGCGGGACCATCGAGCCGATGACCGTGCCGTAGTCGCCCCAGATCGAGTTGAGCAGCTTCTTCTTGTCGATGGCCTGGGTGATCGCCTGGCGTACCTCGACCTTGTTGAACGGCGCGACCTTGTCGTTGAAGGCCAGCAGCAGCTTGGTCGTCGACTTGCCGTCGTTCACCTTGTACGAGGAGTTGTCCTTGAACTGGGCCAGCGCGTCCGGGCTCTGCTCGCTGGTGACGACGTCGACCGCGTTCGTCAGCAGCGCGTTGTTCAGCGCCGTGGCGTCCGTGTAGTAGTGGAAGACCACGCCGGCGTTCTTCGCGGGCGTACCCCAGTAGCCGTCGAACTTTGTCAGCGACAGCGTCGAGCCGCGCTTCCAGTCGCCCAGCTTGTACGGGCCGGTGCCGTCGGCCTTGGTCGTGTAATCAGAAGACGAAGAGTTGACGATCCAGACGTAGCTGAGGTTGTAGACGAACGAGATCGAGCGCTTCGACAGTGTGACCACGACCGTCGCGTCGTCCGGGGTGGCGATGCTCTTGACGACCTCGAGGTTGCTCTTGCGGGCCGACTTGGAGTTCCCGGCGGTGACCCGCTCGATGCTCGCCTTGACGTCGGCCGAGGTCAGCGCCTTGCCGGACTGGAACTTGACGTTCGGCTGGAGGGTGAACGTGTAGGTCAGGCCGTCGTCGCTGACCTTCTGGCTCTTGGCCAGCAGCGGCTCGACCTTGCCGTCGTCGGTGAGCTTGTACAGGCCCTCGTAGACGTTGCCGTTGAGCGCCTCGGTGACGCCCTGGCCGCCGCCGGCGGTGTTGTCCAGATTCTGCGGCTCATAGACCGAGCCGACCTGAATGGTGGCGGCCGCGTCCGATTTGTCCGACGACGAGGAGCCACCGCCGCCGCACGCGGCCAGCAGACTCAGTGCGGAGACTGCCGCGAGCGAGGCCAGGAGCTTTCTCATACTTCGAATCCATTCTTGAAAACGGGGAGCTTCTCGCCGGCGAGGACCGGGACGGCGATGCGGTTCTGCGGTGGCGGCATCGGGCAGTTGTAGGCCGCGGAGAAGCCACACGGCGGAACGAAGGCCCGGTTGAAGTCGAGGACGATCTTGTCGGTGCCGGGTGTCAGGGTGGGGAAGAGAAAACGCCCGGAGTGGTACGTCTCGGCGCCGTTGGTCGGGTCGCCGAAGACCAGCAACAGCGTGCCCTCGTCGTCGAAGGCGCTCAGGTTGTAGTCGCGACCGGCGATGGTGAGGTGAATATCACCCGGCACCGGGAGATCGCGGGTGCGGCCCTCGTCGCGGGCGTGCTCGAAGGGCAGATAGCGGGCCCCGGGCACCTCGGTCCAGGTTCCCTCAAGCACCCAGTCCTGCGCATATGGGTAGGCGTCGATGCCTGCGAAAGCACGGATGGCCGGCGACTCGGCGTCCCAGAGGCGGACGCCGCGCTGCTCGATGCCCGTGATCAAATCACGTCGGGCCAGCGTGCTGGCGGTTACTGTGGGTGGCTGACCGGCGAGGGCGGCCGCAGGATCGTCGGCCCCCCAGCGGGTCTCGACCAGGGCGAGATTGCCGGTAGGTGCGGTGACCTTGCGCTCCCGCGCCTGTCGCCACGCAGCGTATTCGTCTGCCGTCATGGAGGGGCCTCAGCTAGTTGATCATGGTGTCTGCCATCGCAACCCTACATTCCCCATGGGTTTAATAGCACGGTGGGTCTCGTCACGCTCAGCGACGGAATATCACCCGGCGGGACCTGATTTGATCTGAACCTAGGTTGAGGTTTTACAGTTAGGTTTGCCTAACGTCGATCTTGTTAAGGAACCGCGTTTATGGATCGCCCTCTGCGGGTTGCCGTCATCGGCGCCGGCCCGGCCGGCATCTACGCCGCCGACCACCTCATCAAGGCCGTCGAGAACGTCACCGTCGACATCTTCGACAAGCTCCCGACCCCCTACGGTCTGATCCGGTACGGCGTCGCACCGGACCACCCGCGGATCAAGGAGATCATCAAGGCTCTCCACCGGGTGATGGACAACCCGCGGATCCGCTTCATCGGCAACGTCGCCTACGGCGTGGACGTCAAGCCCGAGGAGATGAGCCGCTTCTACGACGCGACGATCATCGCCACCGGCGCCGAGAAGGACCGCGAGCTCGACATCCCCGGCATCGACAAGCTGGGCAGCTACGGCGCCGCCGACTTCGCGTCCTGGTACAACGGGCACCCCGACGTCTCCCGCGACTGGCCGCTGACCGCGCGGAAGGTCGCCGTCATCGGCGCCGGCAACGTCGCCGTCGACGTGGCCCGGATCCTGGCCAAGACGGCCGACGAGCTGCTCGAGACCGAGATCCCGGACAACGTCTACCAGCACCTGAAGGCCAGCCCGGTCACCGACGTGCACGTCTTCTCGCGGCGCGGACCGGCCCAGGTCAAGTTCACCCCGCAGGAGCTGCGCGAGCTCGACCACTCGCCGAACGTCGACGTCATCGTGCACCCCGAGGGCATCGAGTTCGACGAGGGCAGCCTCGAGGCGATGCGGCAGACCCGGCACGTCAAGATGTGCGTCGACATCCTGCAGAACTGGGCCGTCCGCGACCCCCGTGAGGACCGTCCGCGCCGCCTGCACCTGCACTTCCTTCAGGCGCCGGTCGAGGTCCTGGGCGAGAACGGCAAGGTCGAGGGCCTTCGTACGGAGACGCAGGAGCTCACCGGCGACGGCTGGGTCCGCGGCACCGGCGAGTTCACCGACTGGGACGTCCAGGCCGTCTACCGTGCTGTCGGCTACCTCAGCACCGCCCTGCCGGACCTGCCGTTCGACGCCAAGAGCGGCACCATCCCGCACGAGGCCGGCCGCGTCCTGGACCTCGACGGCGAGCACATCCCCGGCATGTACGTGACCGGCTGGATCAAGCGTGGCCCGGTCGGCCTCATCGGCCACACCAAGGGCGACGCCAACGAGACGGTCACCAGCCTGCTGGCCGACGTCGAGAAGCTGCCGGCCGCGCCGTCACGCGAGCACGACGACGTGACGAACTACCTGCGCGGCCGCGGCCTGCCCATCACCACGTGGGAGGGCTGGCAGAAGCTCGACGCGCACGAGGTCACCCTCGGCGAGCCGCACGGCCGCCAGCGCGTCAAGGTCGTCGCCCGCGACGAGATGACCACCATCTGCAACGGCTAGCGGGGTGGGGGGCCTTTCCGGTCGACGATCGGGAAGGCCCGCCGCACGTCACTCAGAAAGACAGAGCGTTCCTGGGCGTACGTCGTCACGCCAGCCCACAGCGCCTCCAGCGCCGCCTGGAGCGGCTCGGGCGCGGCCGCGGCCCACAGTGCCGGAGCGGCCATCGCAATCCGGTCGACGGGGCCGTCCAGCATGCGGGGCAGTCGCTTGTCCAGGCTCTCGTAGAGCGGGCGGAGCGAGACCTTCGAGTACGTCTTGGGCGCCGCACCCAGGATGCGTGTCCACAACGCCTTCGAGGTGGTGTATTCCGCCGGCAGGGGCTCGCCCCGCTCCAGCGCGGCCCACGCCGGGGCCATCCAGTCGAGGTCGCCGACACCGGCGTACGTGAACGCCCGCCGCGCCGCCCAGACCGCGATCCGCCGCTGCGTCTCGCCGCCCGCCTCGGCCACCCCGTCGACCAGATCCCGGTCGAGCCGGGCCATGCCGTGCACGTTGCCCTTGACCTGGCGCAGCCGGTCGCTCGGCGGGCGCCCGCCCCACAGCCGCGCCTCCTCCCGCCGCCGGTATTCCTCGGCCCGGCGGGCCTGCTCCGCCCGTTCGCGTTCCGCGGCCTCGACCTGCTCCCACAGCGCCGGCGGCGCCGGTAGCGCGGCGGCCCAGCCGTGCCAGTAGGCGGCCGACCGGCTGGTCTGCCGCACGATCGTGTCGCCGTCGTCCGCCTGGTCGTCCGGCCAGAAACACAGCAGATAGCGATCCGGGCGCTGATCCATGTACGTGTAGTCGTCGTCCTCGATCTCGTCCGGATCGAAGGCGCCGTACGGCTTGCTGCCCTCGTCCATGCCGGCCGCGCAGTACCGGACCCGGTACCGCGGCCGGGGGAGGGGCAGCTCGGCCAGCGTCCCGTCACCCCAGGGAACCAGGCCGGCCGTGGCCGCCCGCGGCACGAAGGACACCTCGACGACCTCTTCCCAGGCCGCGTCCGCGGGCGGGGGCTCGGCATCGTACGACTCAATGGTGAATGTGACCCGGCCCGAATGCGTGCCGGTCATGAGGAAGAGCGTGCCGGGATCGCCGGCCCCGCAGAGCCCGTTGACCTGGCCGGCGAAAGCGCGGTCCATGTCGGGCAGCTCGCGGCTCGTCACGTAGCCCTGGCCGTACGCGACCGGCAGCGGACCGTCGAAGAGGATTCGCATCGGTCGATCCTGCCATCGTCAGGTCCCGCGTGTTGTCCCGTAGGCGGCGCGGCTGGCCTCGATGGCCGGCACGTGCTCGATGGCCCATCCGGCCAGGGCCAGCGCGGGCCCGATCAGGCTCTTGCCCATCGCCGTCAGCGCGTATTCGACCCGGGGCGGCACCTCGGCGTACACCGTGCGGGAGACCAGCCCGTCGCGTTCCAGATGGCGCAGGGTCAGCGTCAGCATCCGCTGCGAGATGCCCGGGATCTGGTGATGGAGGTCGGTGAAACGGACCGTGCCCTGATCGAGCGTGGCCACGATCAGCAGGGTCCACTTGTTGCAGATCTGATCCAGGATCGCCCGCAGCGTCTCGCCGCCGTCGCCGCGGATCATGCACGTGTGCTCGTACTCCGACATGACACCCCCTCAGGCACACGGATGTGCCTTTTGTAGGCCCTTGAAAAGTGCCGCATGATCCAACCATGCAGATCGCCTACTGGATCGTCGCCGTGCTGCTCGCTCTCGTCTACCTGTACTCGGGCGGCCTCAAGGTGCTCCGGAGCCGCGACCAGCTCCGGCCCATGATGGGCTGGGTCGACAGCGTTCCGCTGCCCCTGCTCCGTACGATCGGCGTGCTCGAGATCCTGGGCGCCGCCGGCCTGATCCTGCCGCCCCTGACCGGGATCCTGCCCGGTCTCGCGCTCGCCGCGGCCGTCGGTCTCGTGCTCGTCCAGATCGGCGGCATAGCGCTGCACCTCTCGCGGGGCGAGGCCCGGCTGATCGGCTTCAACATCGTGCTTCTCGTGCTCGCCGCCGTGGCGGTCTGGCTCGCGACCGTCTGGGTGTGATCATCTATGACATGACCAGGATCGGATTCATGTTCGACCGTGACCGGCAGCCCGAAGAGCTGACCGGCTTCGCCGCCGACCTCGAGCAGCTCGGCGCGGACGACCTGTGGGTGATCGAGGACCTCGGCTGGACCGGCGCGATCAGCTCGGCCGCGCTCGCCCTGGCCGCCACCTCGCGCCTGCGGGTGGGCATCGGCATCACGCCGGTCGCGTTCCGCAACCCGGCGCTGCTGGCCATGGAGGTGGGCAACCTGGCCCGGGTGCACGAGAGCCGGCTGGTGGCGGGCGTCGGCCACGGCGTGCCCGACTGGATGCGCAAGGTGGGCGCCGAGCGCACCCGCAAGCTGGCCCTGCTGGAGGAGACGATCGTCGGCGCCCGCGGCCTGCTGGCCGGCGAGACGGTCACCCTGCACGGCCAGGAGGTGACCCTGGACGGCGTCTCGCTGGTCCACCCGCCCCGGGTGGTCCCGCCGATCGTGACGGGTGTGGTGAAGCCGAAGTCGCTCGAACTGTCGGGCCGGGTCGCCGACGGCACGATCCTGGCCGAGGGCGCCGGCCCGGCCGAGATCACGGCCGCCCTGTCGCACATCGCCCGCGGGCGTGAGTCGGGCGACCGCCCGGCCCACGAGCTGATCGTCTTCACGTACCTGCGGACCGACGACTTCGAGGTGACCCGCGAGATGGTCGAGGCCCAGGCGGCGTGGCTCGGCGTGGACCCGTCGGAGGTCTTCTCGCTGATCGGCCCGCCGTCGGAGATCCCCGGGAAGATCGAGGCCCTGCGCGCGGCGGGCGCCGACACGATCGTGCTGCGGCCGCTCGGCCCCGACCCGCTCGCGCAGGTGCGCACGGCCATGGAGGTCATCGCCCCGCGATAGGCCGGGTCTGGGATGTATTGATGAAGGTCTATTTGTAGCTACGGTTTGTCCTCCATCGATTTCGCTTCGAGGAGGACAAACCGATGCGCATCCTCGCCCGAACGCTGGCCGCGCTCGCCGTCGTGGCGGCCGGTCTGCTGGCCCCTTCCGCCGCCGGCGCCGATCCGGGGGTCGGCACGAACGTCGTCAACGGCCGCCCGGCCAGCGAGAACTACTCGTTCATGGTCTACGTGTCCGGTTGCACCGGCTCGCTCATCAAGGCCAACTGGGCGGTCACGGCCAAACACTGCCCGACCCCTTCGTCCGTACGGGTCGGCAGCGTCGACCGGGCCAGCGGCGGCACCGTGGTCGCGGTGCGGAGGGCCGTCAACCACCCGTCGATCGACGTGAAGCTGCTGGAGCTGGCCAGTTCGGTGACGTACGCCCCGGCCCCGATCCCGACCGCGTCGGGCGCGGTGGGCACCGCCACCCGCATCATCGGCTGGGGTCAGACGTGCCCGACGCGCGGTTGCGGCTCCACGCCGCGGGTGGCCAACGAACTGGACACGTCGATCGTGGCCGACAGCCGCTGCTCGGGCATCAACGCCGCGTACGAGATCTGCACCAACAACACGAACGGCAACGCCGGCGCCTGCTACGGCGACTCGGGCGGCCCCCAGGTGCGGGTGATCAGCGGCCGCTGGGCCCTGATCGGCGTGACGAGCCGGGCCGGCAACAACAGTTCGACCTGCGCCACCGCCCCGTCCATCTACGGCGACCTTTCGTCGATCCGCGCGTGGGTCAACACCCAGGTCGGCGGCCTTCCCGCCTGACATGAACGAGAGGGCCGGCGCTCGGCCCCGGCCCTCTCCCTCTCCCGCGCTATCCGGCCCAGACGTACACCTGAGGCGCGACCGTGGCGACCGCTGAGGCGAAGTTGCCGTTGACCGTCGTGGCCTCGCGGGTGCTCGGGTAGGCGTTGGTGCACGACACCGGGGCGCTGCTACCGGACATCAGGTCGGAGCAGAGGCCGGTGCGGCGGTCGGGCAGGCCGAGCAGGTGGCCGAACTCGTGTGCGGCGATCCGCGGCTGGTAGTAGCCGTCGTTCACCGCCTCGCGGCCCATGTACCAGCGGCCGTTGCCGAGCGAGGTCGTGATGGCGCGCGGCCAGCCGTTGTCGGCGTACACCCGGATGTTGGGGGTCTGGCCGGCGGAGACCGGCACCAGGCGCACGTTGGTCACGCGGCTGTTCCAGATCTGCGCGCCCTGGTCGACGACCGAGCGGAACTCCTGGGCCTGGCTCGCGTCGTAGTAGAGCACCCTGGCGGCGGCGGTGGCCGGTCCGGCGCTCGTGGCCTGCAGTCCGGCGGCGGCGAGCGCGGTGGCGCACAGGGCCGCGGCGATCCTGCGTAACAGCATGACGTCCTCCTTGGGGGAATCGGTGGTTCGAGCGTCCCCCTCAGATCGACATCAATCAATGTTAACGGGCATACCGGATATGGACTCTGCGGCGTGTGATGCCGGTGCCCCGCGGTCGCGCTAGCGTTCAGGAGTTGATCAAAGGCATCGTCACGAAAATGGAGCCCCATGGCGACTCTCGGAAACTCCGGCATCGACGTCTTCCCGCTCTCCCTGGGTGGCAACGTCTTCGGCTGGACCAGCGACAAAGACGCTTCGTTCGAGGTGCTTGACCGGTACGTCTCCGGCGGCGGCAATTTCGTCGACACGGCCGACGGCTACTCGGCCTGGGTGCCCGGCAACTCGGGCGGCGAGTCCGAGACGATCATCGGTGAGTGGCTGCGCTCGCGCGGCAACCGCGACCAGATCGTCGTGGCGACAAAAGTCAGCCAGCACCCGCAGTTCCGCGGCCTCTCGGCGAACAACGTCGCCGCGGCGGCGGAGGCGTCGCTCGACCGGCTGGGAATCGAGCACATCGACCTCTACTACGCCCACTACGACGACGAGGCGACCCCGCTGATCGAGACGGCGGCCGCGTTCGACGCGCTGGTCCGGGCGGGCAAGGTACGCGCGATCGCGGTCTCCAACTACACCGGCGCCCGCATCCGCGAGTGGTTCGAGATCGCCCGCCGCGAGGGTTTCGCGCTGCCGGTGGCCGTGCAGCCGCACTACAACCTGGTGGTCCGGGCCAACTACGAGAAGGACATCGCGCCGGTGGCCGCCGACGAGAACCTGGCCGTGATGCCGTACTACGGCTTGGCCAGCGGCTTCCTGACCGGCAAGTACCGCACCACCGGCGACCTCTCGAAGTCCCCGCGCGGCGGCGGAGCGGCCGACCTGCTGAAGAGCGGCGGCCTGGAGGTCATCGACGCCCTGGACAAAATCGCCCGCGACCGCGACGCGCAGATCGCCACCGTGGCCCTGGCCTGGCTACGCCAGCGCCCGCAGGTGGCCGCCCCGATCGCCAGCGCCAGCACCGCCGCCCAGCTGCCGGCCCTGCTGGCCTCCGCGACTTTCGACCTGTCCGCGGAAGAGGCCGCCGCCTTGGACGCCGCCTCCGCCAAATTCGCATAGCCCCACCCCCCCCCCAGGGCCCCCCCCCCCCCCAGGCCCCCCCCCCCCCCCCCGGGCCCCCCCCCCCCCGGGGGCGGCCCCCCCCCCCCCCCCCCCGGCCCGGGCCCTTCGGTCGACGTGGCCGCCTTCACCCGCTGCGAGGCGTGGCGC